>NZ_JAJUWU010000033.1 GCF_021390325.1 Jiella avicenniae
ACTGTTCAGGTTGAACGAGCGAAGCGGGAAGGGACCAGGCCATGCCACGATCTCCCGAAGGGCGATCCGGATCCCGTCGGTCTCCTTCCCGCACCCTTCATACACCAAGCCAAACACACAGGATCCCGGGTCAAGCCCGGGATGACGACGGTGGGAGGGCCACGCGCCCTCTCCGGAGACGTCGCCAGAGACGGATCCGCGACGCGTCGCACGGCACTCACGCGTCCGGACTTGCTGCCGACATCACCCCCTCGTCATCCCGGCCTCCGAGCCGGGATCCATTCCAAATCGCCGACGCCAGCGACTGCGTTGACGACGATGCGCACCCGCTTGACCATTGGAGGTGGAGTCCGCGCAAAGCCCGACATGATGACCGTGGGAAGGAGCCTCGCGCTTGGCTGGTCACGTCTACATCATGGCCAACAAGAAGCGCGGGACGCTCCATGTCGGCGTCACGGGCGATCTGTCGCAGCGGGTCTACGAACACAAGACGCACGCCTTTCCAAACAGCTTCACTGCGAAATTCAACTGCACGCGGCTCGTCTGGTACGAGGACCATTACGACTTCCGCGATGCCATCACGCGGGAGAAGTCGATCAAACGATGGCGCCGCGAATGGAAGATCGAGCTGATCGAGACGATGAATCCCGAATGGAACGAACTTTATCGAGGCATCGGATGGTAGTGCGCCGCGCCCAATCCGAGACGTCACGATGAGCGATACGACTACCCCCCTCCTCGCTTTGTCCGACTACGCGATCCGCTTTTCCACCCCCGATGGTACGGTGAAGGCCGTCAACGGCCTCGATCTGTCGGTCGGGCGCGGGGAGACGGTCGCGGTGGTGGGCGAATCCGGGTCTGGAAAGAGCCAGACCTTCAACGGCGTCTTCGGGCTTCTCGCCGGCAACGCCGAAACCGCCGGGGAGGCCCGATTCGAGGGACGCGACCTCCTGAAGCTGTCGCCACGCGAGCTCGACGCCGTCCGCGGCGCGGACATGGCGATGGTCTTCCAGGACCCGATGACGGCGCTCAATCCGGCGATGAAGATCAAGCACCAGCTGTCGGAGACGCTCAAGGTCCACAAGGGGCTGAAGCGCCGCGAGGCCGAGGCGCAGGCGCTGGCGATGCTGAAGAAGGTCGGCATTCCGGAGGCCGAGCGGCGCATCGAGCAGTATCCGCACCAGCTTTCGGGCGGGATGCGCCAGCGCGTGGTCATCGCCATGGCGCTTCTGTGCCGGCCGAAGCTGATCGTCGCCGACGAGCCGACGACGGCCCTCGACGTCACCATTCAGGCGCAGATCCTCGATCTCTTCCGCGACCTGACGAGCGACGCCGGCACCGCGCTCGTCCTCATCACCCACGATCTCGGCGTCGTCGCCGGCGTCGCCGACAAGGTCGTCGTGATGTATGCCGGCCGGATCGTCGAGGAGGCGCCGGTCGAAGCGCTCTTTACCCGGCCGGCCATGCCCTATACCGCCGCCCTCATCCGCTCCATCCCGCGGGTCGATCGCGACGCCGAGGCGGTGGAGCCGATCGGCGGGCGACCGCCGGATCTCATCCATCCGCCGGCGGGCTGCCCCTTCCATCCGCGCTGCCGCTTCGCCGAGGACGCATGTCGCCGCGAGCGGCCGCCGCTCGCCGAGATCGAGCCCGGCCGCCGGGCAGCATGCTGGTTTCCCTTCGTCGACGCGACCTCCGCGACCGCACACGGCACACCATCCCCGGAGGCGCTCGATGGCTGAGACATTGCTTTCGGTGGAACATCTTTCCACCGTCTTCTCGCTGCGCGGCCGCTCGCTGTTTGCGCCGAACGTCGACCTCAAGGCGGTCAGCGACGTCTCCTTCCACCTGGAAAAGGGAGAGACGCTCGGCATCGTCGGCGAATCGGGATGCGGAAAGTCGACCCTCGGTCGCTCGATCCTGCGGCTGATCGAGCCGACGGAGGGCCGCGTCGTCTGGCAGGAGCGCAGCCTCACCGACCTGTCGGACGCCGAGATGCGCAAGGCGCGGCGGGACCTTTCGATCATTTTCCAGGATCCGGTCGCCTCGCTCGACCCGCGGATGAATGTCGGCCAGATCATCGCCGAGCCGCTGAAGGTCGCCGAGCCAGCATTGTCGCGCAAGGAACGCCGCCAGCGAGTGGAAAAGGTGATGGAGGAGGTCGGCCTCGCGCCGGAGATGATCAATCGCTATCCGCACGAATTCTCCGGCGGGCAGGCCCAGCGCATCGGCATCGCCAGGGCCATCGTGACCGAGCCCAAGCTGATCGTCTGCGACGAACCGGTCTCGGCTCTCGACGTCTCGATCCAGGCGCAGATCGTCAATCTTCTGAAGGCGCTGAAAGAGCGGATGGGGCTGACGCTGATCTTCATCAGCCACGACCTGTCGGTCGTGCGCCTCGTCTCGGACCGGATCCTCGTCCTTTATCTCGGCCGGGTCGTCGAGATCGGGCCGCGCCGCGAGGTGTTCACCAATCCCGGCCATCCCTACACGAGGGCGCTGCTCGCCGCCGCGCCGATCCCCGATCCGAAGATCGCCCGCTCGCGCGAAAAGACCCCGCTCAAGGGCGATCCGCCCTCGCCGATCGATCCGCCGTCGGGCTGCGCCTTCCGCACCCGCTGCCCGATCGCGCGGGACGTCTGCGCCGAGGAACGGCCGCCACTGGCCGAAATCGGCGCCGGTCACCGCGCCGCGTGCCTGTTCTGGGAAGAGGTGCGGAGCGATCCGGCCGTCGCGGGTTGACGCGCCACTGCCGAACCCTCGCATCGCGAGGACGGCGAAGCGCCGGCGAAGACTTGGAAAAGCTGGAGCGGGCGATGGGGATCGAACCCACGACATCAAGCTTGGGAAGCTTGCGTTCTACCACTGAACTACACCCGCAGCGCCGCGGACATTGCCGCCGCGCCGGACGCCCGTCAAGCGAATTTCGCGAACCAGCCGCCCGTTTGCCGCCGCCCGGCCTCCGCAGCGCCGAAACAGGCTGATGCCGGGAACAGTCCGACCGAGCGGTCCAGGCTCGCAAGCCCGCCGCGGCGGGCGCGCGGCCCCCCCCCAGCCCAGCGACAGCAACGCGGCCTAAAAGGCCACAGAGCCAGCGTCGCGGGCCTGCCCGCAGCCGAAAAGCGAGCATCCGGTCTTGAAGAAAATCCTGTTCGTCATCCCGCCTTACTTCAACGCTGCGGACTATCTCGATCCGTCGCGGGCGACGGTGCTCCCGGCCTTCACGGTTCCCTACGGGATCCTGTCGATGGAAGCCTATCTGACGAAGCACTGCCAGAATCTCGGCGGCTTGCGGCTCATCGACTTCAACGTGACCCTCAAGCGGCTGGTCGACGAGCGCTCGGCCGCATCGCACGAGGCGGTGTTTCGGGCCGAACTTCAGGCGATTCTGAAAGAGTTCGAGCCGGACTTCGTCGGCATCTCGGCGCTGTTCAATTCGTCCTTCGGCTACATCCAGTCGCTGGCCGAAGCGGTGAAGGACGTCGACCCGGAAATCGTCACGCTCGCCGGCGGCGGCCTGCCTTCCGCCGCCTTCAAGGTGCTGCTCGAACAGTGTCCGGACCTCGACGCCGTGTGCAAGGGCGAAGGCGAGCTTCCGCTGAAGGACCTGATCGATTCCGCCGACCCCTGGGCCGTCCTTTCCGGCCACCGTTCGTGGGTCACGCACCGCAGCGCGGCCAAGGGCAAGATGCCGGGCCACAGCTTCATCGCCGACCTCGACGACATCCCGCCGATGAACTACGCGATGCTCGATCTCGACAACTACAACAACCGCGGCATCGACAAGCGCTACACCCACCAGCCGAAACGGGAGATGGCGATCCACACCTCGCGCGGCTGCCCGTTCCTCTGCGTCTTCTGTTCGAACCCCTCGCTGCACGGCCGCGACGTCAGGGTCATGTCGGTGGAACGGGTCGTTTCCGACGTCGCCCGTATGCGCGACGAATTCGGCATGACGGTGCTGATGGTCGAGGACGACCATTTCTTCCACGACAAGGAGCGCGCCAAACGGCTGTTGGCGGAATTCGCCGAGCTCGGCATCCGCTGCGAGTTTCCGAACGGCGTCGCCGTCTACGCGATCGACGAGGAGGTGGCGGAGCTGTTCTCGCGGGCCGGCGTCTCGGCGGTGGCGCTGGCGGTGGAGTCGGGGTCCGACCACGTCCTCAACCACATCATCAAGAAGCCGCTGAAGAAGAAGCTGATCCGCCCGGCCGTCGAAGCGCTCAGGAAATTCGACGTGCGCTCGCACGTCTTCATCGTTCTCGGTCTGCCGGGCGAGCAGGACGAGCATCGCGAGGAGACCCTCGAGATGCTGATCGAGAACGGCTTCGACTGGGTCCACGTCTATCTGGCGATCCCGATCTTCGGCAGCCGGCTCTACGACATCTGCGTCGACAACGGCTATATCGAAAACACCGACAATGCCGATTTCGTCGTGACCAAGGCGGTGATCCGCGCGCCGGGCGTCGACCCGGAAAAGCTCGAAGCCTTCGCCTACGAGGCGCAGCTACGGGTGAATTTCGTCGAGAACCACGCGATCAAGATCGGCCGTCACGACATCGCGATCCCCTACATGAAGAACGTCGTCGCGAAATATCCCGACCACGCCTTCGGACATCTCTACCTTGCCGTCTGCCACCGGGCGCAAGGCGCCGGCCAAGAGGCGGTATCCCATGCGGCAACGGCGCTCGAGATCTTCGCGGCCAACGACTGGTGGCGATCCATGGCCGAGCGGCATGGGGTCGACTACATGGCGATCGCCGCCACCGCCGTCCCGCCCCTCGTCATCAGCGAGCAGGCGCGGCTGGCCTCCTGATCCGGCCGATGGTTTCTGCCGCGCAAACAGCGCGGAACGGTTGCAACCGGATCATATCCCGCCGCTGACGCAGGATACCGACGGGACGACGCCTGCCGCGGTCCCACCTCCTTCGATCAACGATCGGCCGTCAGGCCGGAGGCTTCCTCGGCGAGCGCGGTAATGGCCGCCCAGTCGCCGGCCGCGACCTTGTCCTTCGGCGCCAGCCACGAGCCGCCGACGCAAAGAACGTTCGGCAAGCCAAGGTAATCCTTGACGTTCTTCATCGAGATACCGCCGGTCGGGCAGAACTTGATCTGCGGGATGACCGGGGCGATCGACTTCAACAGCGCCGCGCCGCCGATCTGCTCGGCCGGGAAGAACTTGAGGATCTCGTAGCCTTCCTGCAGCATCGCCATCATCTCGCTCGGCGTCGCCGAGCCAGGCAGAAGCGGGACGTCGGAGCCCCGGGCCGCATCGAGGATCTCCACCGTCGCGCCGGGCGAGACGATGAACTCGGCCCCGGCCTTCTCGGCCTCGGCGAACTGCCGCGGCGTCAGGATGGTGCCGGCGCCGCAGACCATCTCCGGCACCTCGGCCTTGATCGCCCGGATCGCCTCGATCGCCGCCGGCGTCCGGAGCGTCACCTCGATCGAGCCGATGCCGCCGGCCACCAGCGCGCGCGCGAGCGAGACGCCCTCGGCCGCGCTGCCGACCGCCACCACGGGCACCACCGGCTGCGCCGTCAAGATGGCGAGTAGACGTTTCGTATCCTGGCTCATGGCACTGACGCGCTCCAAACATCGTGAATCGCGCGAAGGCTTAGACCATCGCGCGTCATGGTGGGAAGCGGGGCTGCGCAAAAAAGCAAAGGGCGCCCCGCGGCGCCCTGCTGTTCAGCTTCGGACGAAGCGGATCACAAACCGCCGTTGTAGGTGCGGTAGAAGATGTGCCGGCCGATCTTGTCGACCTTCTCCATCGCCCGCGCCCAGCGCGGCCGCACGTAGTTGGCGTGGTAGTGCGTCGCAGAGCCGACCTCTGCGATCCAGATCTCGCCGGTCGTCACCTTCTTGGCGATGTCCTCGGCCTCGGTGTAGGCGCCGGCGTCGCGGATCCTGTCCTTGTGGCCGTCGCAGGCGAAGGAGAACTGGCAGCGGTTGCGCCAGTTCTTGTTCTGATAGACGACGCCGCAGATGGTGTTCGGATAGGCCGGATTGCGCACCCGGTTGAGGATCACCTGGGCGACCGCCGCCTGACCTTGCGAGGATTCGCCCCGCGCCTCGAAATAGATGCCGTTGGCGAGGCAGGTCTGCTCGGACTCGCTCATCGCTTCCTTCGGCAGGGGCGTGGCGGCCCAGGCATGGTCGTCGTCGTCGATCGGCGGGATGAAGGCTTCCGGCTGGTCCTTCAGGACGCGCTCGAACATCGACGAGGCCCGGCCGGCGGTGCCGCCGTCGGCCGGCGCATAGCCGAGGGCTCCGGTGTCGTCGGAAGGCTTCAGCGAGGCGAGCATGACCTTGTCTTCCGCGGCCTGCCGGGTGTCCTTGCGCTTGTCGAATTTCGGCGGACCCATCAACTGGAAGCTCGCGGCGATGGCGACGGAGTCCCGCGTCGAGTCGGAAATCTTGGCGAAAGCGGTGCGGATGCGGGCTTCGCCGCCGGTGACGCGCGGACCGACGATGCCCTTGCCGTCGAAGATCGAACCGGCGGCAAGGCCGAAGCGGGACATCTCGTTCGCCGGGCGCTGGGCGACGACGCGGCCGGCCTTGCCGGCGCGCAGGACACGCCCTTCGTCGCCTTCGGCTACCATCGCCATGCGACGGGCGAGCATCTCCGCCGCCTTGCGCTCCGCGGTGACGCGCGCACCCTCTTCGGCGGAATAGGCGAGATCGACGGCCGACATCTGGCCGAGACGGTTCGGCACGAGGAAAGCGTGCGCCCGTCCCGCGACGTCCGGCCCGGCGACGAGACGGGTGATGTCCTGATGATCGATCGATGTGGTGCTCGCCCCCGCGAGCAGTGTCCCCATGATTGCGATCGTGACCGCCCGTCCGACGGTGCGATTGCCGCGACGTTGCCAGCGGCTCTTCGCCGCCTGCCCCTCAACCCCCATCAAGCCCCCGCTTGCGTGTTACAGTTTTCTCACAGATGCCGCTAAAACATCCCCCATTAACCTTGTCCAATGGTTAACAGAATTTGGTGATTTCAAGACGAGCGTCGCTTTTTGCCGGCATAAGGGTTTGCCGCCTTGCGAAGCGCCAGCCTGATCGGCACGCCCGGAAAATCGAAATCCTCCCGTAACCCATTGACGAGATAGCGCGTATAGGACGCGCCCAGTGCCTCCGGCCGGGCCGTCGAGATGACGAAGCTCGGTGGCCGCGACTTCACTTGTGTAATATACTTGATGTTAACGCGTCGTCCAGCCACCGCCGGCGGCGGATGTCTGGCAACCGCGCGTTCAAGCCATTGATTGAGCTTGGCCGTGCTGATTCGACGATTCCAGATCTCGTGGGTCTCGGCGACGGCCCGCATCAGCCGGTCGATCCCCTCGCCGGTCTCGCCGGAAACCGGCACCGCCTTGATGCCCCGCACCTGGGGCAGGAGCCGCTGGGTCTTCTCGTGCAGATCCTTCAGCAGCGCCTGGCGGTCTTCGATCAGATCCCACTTGTTGAAGGCGATCACCGGCGCCCGGCCCTCGCGCACGATCAGGTCGACGATCGACAGATCCTGCCGCTCGAAGGGGATCGTCACGTCGAAGACGATGACCACCACCTCGGCGAAGCGGATGGCCCGAAGGCCGTCGGCGACGGAAAGCTTCTCCAGCTTTTCCTGGATGCGCGCCTTGCGGCGCATGCCGGCGGTATCGAAGACCTTGATCTTGCGCCCCCGCCACTCCCATTCGACGGAAATGGAATCCCGGGTGATGCCGGCCTCGGGCCCGGTCAGAAGCCGGTCCTCGCCGAGGAAGCGGTTGATCAGCGTCGACTTGCCGGCATTCGGCCGCCCGACGATGGCGAGCCGCATCGGCTTGGTCTCGTCATAGGCTTCGATCGCCTCCTCGTCGCCGGCGAGATCGCCCGCTTCCAACGCATCGATCGCGGCCTGCGTCGGACCGCCTTCCGGCCCGTCGCCATCCTCGCGGGCTCCGCGCACAGCCCCTTGCGGCCGGAAAGCGCCACGGCCGAGCGTCTCGACCATGGCGTCGCGCAGTTCGGCCATGCCCTCGCCATGCTCGGCGGAGATCGGCACCGGCTCTCCGAGACCGACGGCGTAGGCGTCGAGAAGCCCGGCGTCGGAGCCCCGCGCCTCCGCCTTGTTGGCGACGAGGATCACCTTCCTGGCCGAGCGCCGCAAAAGTTCGGCGAAATCCTGATCCTGGGGCGTCAGGCCGGTCTTCACGTCGATCATGAAGAGACAGAGGTCCGCGGCCCTGATCGCCTCTTCGGTCTGGGCGCGCATACGGCCCTCGAGCGTATCCGCACCGGCCTCTTCGAGACCCGCCGTGTCGACGATCTCGAAGGCGAGATCCATCAGCCGCGCCTCGCCGAGCCGGCGGTCGCGGGTGACGCCCGGCTGGTCGTCGACGAGGGCGAGACGGCGGCCGACGAGGCGGTTGAACAGGGTCGACTTTCCGACGTTCGGTCGACCGATGATTGCGATGGTGACCATGTCGGTTGTCGCTCCTTCGTGAATAGGGACCGGCGACCCCCGGCTCAGTTGCCGGTCGCGGCGTCGGGCTGGGACGCCGGCGGGGCGCCTGTAGGCGTCTGCCCGGCGGCATCGTCGGCCGGAGCGGAAGAGCCGCCGTCCGCCGGAGCGGTCTCGGCGCCGGCTCCGGAATCCGCCGGCGCATCCACGGTCGGGGCCGGGCTCGTCGTCGCGGCCGGAGCCGCCTGATCGTCGGAAGCCGGTGAAGCCGGAGCCGTCGTCTCCGCGGGCCCGGTCGAAGAAGACGGCGCAGCGGGCGCAGTGCCGTTTGCCGTCCCCTCGCTCGGGGCCGAGCCGCCAGACCCGTCGGCGTTGGGCGCGGCGGTGGCCGGGGCAGATGAATCGCCAGACTGGGGAGCCGCCGGCGCGGCTTCTTGGCTCGGTGCGGCTTCGGCCGGCTCCGCGGGCGCCGGTGCTTCTTCGCCGCCCGCCTGGCCGAGACCGGTGGTCGGCATGGCGACACCGGAGGTGCCCGCTTCGCCGTCGCCAGCGGTCGTTTCTTGCCCTGACCCGCCATCGAGGAGGCCCGGCAGATCGACGGCACCGAGCCCGTTGTCGGCGCTGGCCGGCGGCGGCGTCGCCCCGCCCTCTGCCGGCGGCAGCGCGTTCGGGCCGGTGGCGCCGGAATTGATCAGATCGAGCAGGATCCGGGCACGGCCGGAAATGTCCGAGGGCGTTCCGGAATCGGTGACGAGCCCCTGCAACAACGGCTTGGCCGTCTCGGCGTCGCCGGCTTTCCAGGCCGCCAGCGCGATCGCCTCGCGCGCCGGGAAGCGCAGCGGATCGCTGTCGCCCGACAGCCGCTCCACCCGCTGGCGCACGTCGTCGAGGCTGCCGCTGTCGACCAGCACGTAGGCGGCGCGGATCGCCGCCATGTCGCGGAGGCCGCCCGGAACGTCGGAATCGTTCGCGACGGCGTCGTAGGCCGCGACCGCCTCTTCCGGCCTGCCGGCCTTGGCCTCGATGCCGCCGATCGACAGCCTCGCCAGCGCTGGATAGGCGCCGACGCCGTTGCCGGCGATGTCCTGCAGCGCCTCGATGGCGTCTTCGGACTTGCCCTCGTCGGCGAGCCGCATCGCCGCGGCATAGCGATCCCCGGCGGCGTTCGCCTGGTTGGTCTGATAGTGCTCATAGGCGACGACGCCGGCCGTGACGGCGATGACGGCGACCGCACCGCCGAGCAGCCAGGCGCCGAACCGCGTCCACACCGCCTTGACCCTGTCCTGGCGAAGCTCTTCGTCGACTTCCCTGAAAAAACTGTCGTCGCTCATCCGCTCGCTTTCCTCCTTTTCCGCCGCCGCGGCTTGCGAAGGGCCAGAGCGAGGGAAATCAACGCGTCTTCTAACGATTTTTCGCCGCGACGAAAGAGCGGAGCACGAAAGCGTCAGGCGAGCGGGGACACGCCGACGAGCCAGCGATGCAATCCGCCGAGGAAGGCGGCCGAGACGAGGAGGCCGGCGACGATTGCCGCCCCGTCGCCCTTGGCACTCGGCCTGCCGGTCAGAACCGGGCCGCCGCGTCCGAGGGCGTTCAGATAGTCGACGACCGCCCAGGCGAAGAGGGCCCCGAACAGGACGACGTCCGCCGTGCCGCCATTGGCGAGGAGATGGGCGAACGCCCAGACGGCGACGCCGAGCACCATCGGGTGGCGGACGGTCGTCTTGATGTGTCCCGCCGGCGCATAGGCGGCGGCGGCGAGGACGAAGGAGATCGGCACGAGGACGAGCGCCAGATGCGCGGCCCCGGCGAAGGGCCGGTAAAGAACGCCCTGCCCCGCCCGCGCCCAGCCGTAACCATAGACGACGAGGACGAGGCCGATGAGCGAGAGGAGCGAATAGCCCCCCTTGAAGCGGCCCTCGCCGAGGCGTCGCAGCGTCGCCTTGTATCCGCTCTCGGACACGATGCGGAACGAATGGATGCCGAGAAAGATGAAAAGTCCGATGATGAGTGTGGCCATTCCGCCCTTGCCCCGCCCGGCGCCACGACGCGCCGCCCAACCGCCGGCGCGGCCGCGATGGCTTCGCGACCTTTGCCTCCGTACGTTACACGGATAATACGTCTGCGGCGCCCGGAACGACGCGTCGCCGCGCAACGAGGGATGAAATAATCATGAACACCTTGGGTATCGCCGCCGTCGCGATCTATGCCGCAATGAACGGCGCCGTGCTCTTCTGGCTGGCCGTCCAGACCGGCCGGATCCGCCAGCGCGAAAAGGTGTTCATGGGCGACGGCGGCAATCCGCGGATGATCCGGGTCATGCGTGGCCACGCCAACGCCATCGAATTCATTCCCATCACGCTGATCGCGATGACGCTCGCGGCCCTCCTCGGCACGTCGGCGCCGATCATCCACCTTCTCGGCATCCTGCTCACCGCCGGCCGCGTCCTTCACGCCCTCCACTTCACCGCCGCCGACGCGCCGATGTGGCAGCGCATGGCCGGCACAAGCCTGTCGTTCCTGGCGATGGCGGGCGCCTCGCTGGCGGCGCTCGTGTCCGGGGTGATGGTTCTGGCGGGGTGAGATGGCCTCGAAGAGGCAACAACCGGCGTGAAGGCCGACGTCAAGTGATCGTCAGGACATAAAGATCGCCATCGGCGACGAATTCCTCGATCAGCCGGGCATTGTATCGCAGCTTGGCTTCGACGAGTTTGGTGGAACTGTTCCCAATTCTCAGCCAAACGACCTTGGGTGGCGGCCCATAGTGCGCGGCGAGTTCTGCGAAATCGGCATCCTGGGTCACGAGCACGAAGTCGTTGTCCCGGGCGAAAGTCCAAATCTCTTCGTCGGAGACGAGGTCCAGGCCTCTAAGGCGAGCCTGTGTCGAGTCGGGAAAGAGATCGTCAAGTCGTTCGCAGAGCTTGAAGCTCAGGTTCTGATCGAAAAACAGTTTCGTTCAGCGGCTGTGAGCGAATGACGTTCTCGGTCCGCCGCGTAGGCCAAAGCCGCCCGGATGTCCGCATCGCGCAATTCCGGGAAGTCGGAAATGATGTCTTCGTGGGACATACCCGCGGCGAGCGAGCCGAGAATGTCGGCCACCGCAATGCGCGTCCCGCGAATGGTGGGACGCCCGCCGCGCTTGTTGCGGTCGAGAGTGATCAGCGTTTCCGTAGCCATCTGTTCTCTCCGAGGGCGCTGCGGACTTCACGATAGCCGATTGATCGCGCGTCCAGAAGACGGTCGATTCCGAAACCACGCGGAGCGCAGCGCCGCTCTATCCGCGCAGCCAAACCCGGTTGTCGTGAAACGCCGCCCCGCCGAACGGCGCCACAGGGTCGGCGCCGGTGAGGACGTTGATGCCCTCGCCGTCGATGAAGTCGGAATTCGCCCAGAGCCCTTCGTGGACGAGGACGCCGGGCTTCACGGTCGCAGTGACCTGCAGAGCGAGGCGCAGCTCGCCGCGCCCATTGCCGATCGCCACGACGGCGCCGTCGGAGAGCCCCTCGCGCGCGGCGTCGTCCGGGTGGATCATCAGCACCGGCCCGCCTTCGCGCTGCCGCGAGCCGCCGGTTTCGGCGAAGGTGGAATTGAGGAACTGCCGCGCCGGCGAAGTCGCCAGACGGTAGGGATGGGCGGCGTCGGTCGTCTCGATCAGCGCGACATGGTCGGGGAAGGTCGGCAGCGCGCCATGCGGGCCCTGAGCCCCGAGACTCTCAGGCGGGCGGTTGGGCGCCATCGAGCCCGTCCAGTCGGGCTTGAAGCGGAATTTTCCGTCCGGCCAGGCGAAGCCGGCGAGGAAATGCGCGGTCTCGAAGTCCGGCTGCTTGTCGATCCAGCGGCCGGCCTTCAGCGCCTCGTAGCCCCCGGGCTGGCCGGCGGCCTTCAGCATGTTGTCGATCAGCTGGCGCTCGGTCAGGCCGAAGCCGGCACGGCCGGCGACGCCGAGGCGCTTCGCCAGTTCCTCGACGACGAAATGGTTGGTCCGGACCGTTGCGGGCGGATCGACCAGCTTTGCCCCCAGCACGATGTGGTTCTGGCCGCCGCCGCGATAGATGTCGTCGTGCTCGAGGAACATCGTCGCCGGAATGACGAGATCGGCGAGCTTCGCAGTGTCCGTCATGAACTGCTCGTGGACGGCGACGAAGAGATCGCCCCGCATCAGCCCCCGCTTCACCAGCCGCTGCTCCGGACAGACATTGGCCGGGTTGGTGTTCTGGATCAGCATCGCGGTCACCGGAGGCCCGCCCGACAGGGCCTCGCGGTCGCCAGTCAGCACCGCACCGATGCGCGACTGGTCGAGATGGCGGACCGACGGGTCGCGATGAGCCGTGCCCATGATCTCCGACTTGTCGAGACCGAAGATGTCGGAGTTGGAATGGAACGCCCCGCCGCCCTCGTGCCGCCAGTTGCCGAAGACCGCCGGCACGCTCATCGCCGCATGCATGGCGACGGCGCCGTTGCGCTGCCGGGTGAAACCGTAGCCGAGGCGGAAATACGTCCTCGGCGTCCGCCCGATCAGGGCCGCGAACGCCTCGATCTTGGCGACCGTCAGCCCGGTGATCGACGCCGCCCATTCCGGCGTGCGGGATTCGAGGTGCGCCTCCAGCCCCGCCGGGTCGTCGGTATGGCTGGCGAGATAGGCGCGGTCCGCCGTCCCGTCCCGGAACGCCACGTGCATCAGCGCGCAGGCCAGCGCGGCATCGGTGCCGGGGCGCAGTTTCAGAGCGAGATCGGCCTGCTTCATCGTGGCGTTGTCGTAGATGTCGACGACGACGATCTTCGCGCCGCGCTCCTTCCGCGCCCGCGCCGCATGGGTCATGACGTTGACCTGGGTCGCCACCGCATTGGTGCCCCAGATCACCACGCAGTCGGACTTGCCGATCTCGCGCGGATCGGCGCCGCGCATGGCACCGGCACCGGCGAACCAGCCGGTCCAGGCCATGTTGGTGCAGATGGAATCGAACTGGCCGGAATAGCGCTTGGCGTGCCGCAGCCGGTGGATGCCGTCGCGCTGCACGAGGCCCATCGTTCCGGCATAGTGATAGGGCCAGACAGCCTCGGAGCCGAAGGCCGCCTCCGCCGCCAGAAACTTCTCGGCAATGAGGTCCAGCGCATCGTCCCAGCCGATCTCGCGCCACTCGCCGGAGCCCTTTTCGCCAACGCGCTGAAGCGGCTTCAGCAATCTGTTCGCGTGATGGATGCGCTCGGCATAGCGGGCGACCTTGGCGCAGATGACGCCGGCCGTATAGTCGTTGTCGGCAGCGCCGCGCAGGCGGCCGATCTGGCCGCCCTCGAGAATTTCGACGTCGAGGGCGCAGGTCGACGGGCAGTCGTGCGGGCAGGCGCTGTGGCCGATGGTGATGGGAAGCGGCTTGTTCATCGCGCCATTGTAACGGCAATCGCCGCGGCGCGACAGAACCGGATTGTGCCGGGGACAGCCGCGTGTGTCACGGCGGCACCATCGCCGCAGTCGTCCCGCCAGCGCCGCGTCACGATCGAGACCCGCCGCTTTGGCTTCCTCGTCGCGAGGTGCCCTGGCACTGGCGCCCCCGCCAAGCGTTACTGCCAGAAACCGACCTTCATCGCTTCCCCGCGCCCCCGGATCGGCACCACCTCCCACCGGTCCGGCGGCTCCACGCCGGCGGTGTCTGCGACCTCCCACAAGGCGGCGGAGATCACGATGTCGGCGTGATGGGCCTTGCCGACCTCCATCAGCCGGCTGGCGACGTTGACGCTGTCGCCGGTGGCGGTGATGTGCTGGGCGTCGTCGTGGCCGAGGCGGGAGAGGACGACCGGGCCGTAATGGGCGCCGAGACGCACGCCCTGCAGCGCGGTCTCCGTCCGGCTTTCGGCGATCCAGCGGCGCACCGCCGCAATCACCCCGAGGCCGGCGCGAACCGCGTTCGTCGAATCCTGCGGGCTCGGCTCGGGCAGTCCGAAGACGACCATGGCGCCGTCGCCCATAAAGCTGAGAACCACGCCGCCGCGCGGCAGCAATTCCTCGACGACGAGACTGTGGAACTCCTTCAGGACGTCCCGGCTGCGCGCGGCCCCGAGCCGTTCGCTCATGCCGGTGAAGCCGGCGAGATCGATGAAGAGAACCGCGACGTTCCGTTCTTCCGGCACCGTCAGGTAATTCGGATGGCGGGCGAGATGGTCGGCCAGCGCCGGGGGCTGAAGGCGCCGCAGCGCCGCCTCGGTCGCCTTAAGGTTCCGGGATATCAGCCGCTCCCGCCGAAGCCGCAGGAAGGCGGCGAACGCGGCCGGCGGGACGACGGCTGCGACCGCCAGCATCGCGGCAAGCCAATAGCCGCTCGCCACGCCGACGAAGGTCGCTCCGAGCCAAGCGAGCAGTGCCGCGAGCGAAAGGACGAGCGCGATCGGCAGCGGCAGCAGCGCGATCGCGGCGACCGTCAGCAGGGTCAATGCGACGGCCGCCAAGGCGTCGGTCCGGCGGACGGCGCCATCGCGGATGAGCCCGGTTCCGTCGACGAGGTTTGCCGCCGCCGTCGCCAGAACCTCGACACCCGGCATCCGCGGATCGAAGGGCGTGGTGAAACTGTCGCCGATCGCCGTCGCCGTGACGCCGAGAAAGATCAACCGCCCGGCAAGCCGTTCGTCCGCCTTGCCGCCGACGAGACCCGCTGCGCCGACGGTCGCGATCGTCCCGGTCGGGCCGTAGAAGCGGATTGGCAGGTGCCAACCGATGTCGAGCCGCCGTGTCGCCGCGCCGATCCGGACGCTCTCGCCCGCGAGGGATGGCGGCGTCTTCGCGCCGAGCCCGGCCGCAGCGAGGACCATCGAGGGCTGCGGACCTTGCGGTGTCACGATGACGAGCGGCATCTGCCGCGGTGTGCCGCCGGCATCCGCCGCGACGTTGACGAGGCCGACCTTCGCACTCGCCGCGAAGATCGGCGCGGGCGCCAGAACCTCCTTGGCCACCGGGACGATCGAGGAGACGGTCTTGTCGAAGCTCGCGGCGGCCACGATCACCGAGGGCAGACCGGCCAGGGCCTTCGTGAGCGCCGCATCGTGCCGGTCTCCGGCCTCGCCTCCGGTCAAGAGAACGTCGATGGCGATGGCCTTCGCGCCGCTTTCGCCGATGGTGTCGACGATTTGCGCCAGCCGGCCGCGCGCCAGCGGATAGCCGCCCTCGGCCGCCACGGTCGCGTCGTCGATGGCGACGATGGCGATCCCCTCGGGCGGCGCCAGCGGCCCGGCGGCGATCATCCGCCAGTCGAGCGCGGCCGTTTCGATGCGGTCGACGACGCTGCCCTCGCCTCGAAGATGCATCCGCACGAGAAATCCGCTCCAGGCGAGAGCGAGGATCATCAGGGCGGCGGTCGAAAGCCAGGGCAGCCGATAAGTCCAACGGCTCTGCCGACGCGAGCTGGGGCTGGCGGAACGCGGCGAACTCATGCCGTACCGTTCAAGGCAAGCCCGAGGTACGGCGAAGTTGCTCGTCCGGAATGGCTGAAGCCTGGCGATCCCACCCCTGGCACGCCTTTCGCTACCGCCCGAAACGGGCCAGAAGGGCGTTCACCCGCGGTTGCGGCCACCTGCGAACGACGAGCGGTGCGCCGGGGCTGACGTCGACGCCCTCGCCAGGCCCGAGGAGGACGGCGGCCGCCCCTTCGCGGTGTGCGACCTCGACCTTGCCCTCGACGACGAAGACGGAGGTGACGCCCGCCTCGACGTCGACCACAAAGCGGGTTCCGCGCACCGTCGCGATGGCGTGCGGGGTCAGGACCTGGAAGAAATCGCGCGGCGATACCTCGATGAGAACGGCGCGCCCCTCGATATCGAGCCGGCTCTGCGGCTCCTCGGCGGTCAGCGCGGCGGCGGCTTCCCGTTCGATCACGAGCCCGTTGCCGCAGTCGAGAACCTGGCGTGGCGGGTCGTCACGGCTGACGGCCGTGCAGCCGGGCAAGGTCTGCGCCTGCGCCCCCACCGAGACGAGCGCGAGCGACGCCGGCAGGGCGAGCAGGAGGGCCACGGCCACGCACCGAACGACGGCTCGCGCCGCCGCCCGACTATGGGCTGAACGCCCAAGGGCAACCTCGTCCATGTGCTCGTCCTCCTTCCGGCGGAGCCCGCGATCGATCGTGCGGCGATGCGCGGGCGGATGGACCGTCTCCCCCTGTCCCATACGTCGAGAACGCGGCAGTGACCTGCGACACACTCCTCGCGCGGATGCCACGATCGAAGCGGCACGGCACGGCACGGCGCGGAGGCTTGCAATTTCTCTCGCCTCCTTACAGTGCAACGTTTTCTTAGCGGCTGGAAGTCATGATCGCCCAGCGGCAGCCGCAGGCGTTTCGGCGGCGGCTGAAGAAGAGCGTTCGCGCGGACCGTGATCTTCCGTCCGGCGGCGCCGAAGCCGGCGCGGGTCAGATGAACGAGCAAGTCCCCAACAGGTTCTATTCGCCGCGCTCGGCCGCGGGCTCCGGCGGCGCCGGCCCGGCCGCATCCGGCCCCGTCGAGCTGAACGCGCAGGCGCTCCAGGCCCTCGCCCATCTTCGAAACGACTTCATCAGCCCGCGCATGCTGTGCGGCCTGTGGCGGCTCGGCGAGGCCGTGCTGATCTTCCTCGTCGGGACCCTCGTCTGGGTCCTCCGAGCGGATCCCGCCCCCGATGGCGCCGTGACGTGGCTGGCGGCGGCGCTCGCCGGCTCGCTGGTCGCCAGCGCGATCCTCGCTTCGGCCCACGCCTATGAACTCGCCTTCCTGCGCAGGTCCGGCCTGCGGCTGTGGCGCATCGCGGCCGGTCTCGGGCTGTCCTTCGGCTTCGTCGCCGCCGGGCTCGCCTTTCTCCGTCCCTCCGGGCTGGACGGCGTTTCGATCCTCGCCTGGTATCTGTCCAGCCTGGCGCTCATCGTCGCGGCCCGGCTGATCCTCGGCGTGAACCTTCGCCGCTGGGCGCGCAACGGGCGGATGGAGCGGCGGGCGCTGATCGTCGGCGGCGGCAAGAACGCCGAGACCCTGATCCGCGGCCTCGAGCTGCAGCCGGGCAACGACATCCGCATCTGCGGCATCTTCGATGATCGCGACGATCGCCGCTCGCCGCCGCTCGTCGCCGGCTATCCGAAGCTCGGGACCATCGCCGAACTCGTCGAATTCGCCAGGCGCACCCGCATCGACATGCTGATCGTCACCCTGCCCCTTTCGGCGGAAGAGCGCCTGCTCACCCTGATGAAGCAGCTATGGGTGCTGCCGCTGGACATCCGCCTCGCCGCCCATGCCGGCGAGCTGAAGTTCCGTCCGCGCACCTATTCCTATGTCGGCGCGGTGCCGCTGATCGACGTCGTCGACCGCCCGCTCGCCGACTGGGACGGCATCGCCAAGCGCTGTCTCGACATCGTCGCGGCCTCGGTGGCGATCGTCCTTCTGTCACCGGTGATGATCGCGGCGGCCGTCGCCGTGCGGCTCGATTCCCCCGGCCCGGTGATCTTTCGCCAGAAGCGCCACGGCTTCAACAACCAGGCCGTCGAGATCTTCAAGTTCCGCTCGCTCCATCACGCGATGAGCGATCCCGAGGCCAGGCAGATCGTCACGAAGAACGACAAGCGCGTCACCCGCGTCGGCGCCTTCATCCGCAAGAGTTCGATCGACGAGCTGCCGCAGCTCTTCAACGTGCTGCGCGGCGATCTTTCGCTGGTCGGCCCGCGGCCCCATGCGATCCACGCCAAATCCAGCCGCGACGAGACCTTCACCGAAATCGTCGACGGCTATTTCGGCCGGCACAAGGTCAAGCCGGGCATCACCGGCTGGGCGCAGATCCACGGCTGGCGCGGCGAGATCGACGAACCGGAGAAGCTGATCAAACGGTTCGAATACGACCTCTACTACATCGAGAACTGGTCGCTGCTGCTCGACCTGTACGTTCTCGCCATGACACCGATCAGCCTGCTGCGGACCAAGGCGGCCTACTGACGCTTCGCAGGCCTACTCCCGCCGGTCCCGGCGCTGACGCCGACGACCTTGCGCGTGTCCCCCGTTCGCAGCATCGCGAAGGCGTCTCGTGCTTCCACTCTCCCGACAGTTCTCGCCGATGACGGCGGCCATCCGGCCCCCCGCGAGGACGAAGGGGAGCAGAAGAGATGGACCGCCGCCGCAGCCACGCCCACCGGTTCTTCCTGGCGGTCTTCCTCCTCGCCCAGGCGACCGGCTTCAACGGCGAAGGCGCAAGCGGCACGCGCCGGGCCATCGAGATCCTCGCCGGCCAGAAATCCGTCGCGCTGATCCCCCCGGTGCAGGCCGCCGTCGCGATCTACGGCGATACGCTGTCGGACTTCGACTGACCAGGGCCATCCGGCCATCGCCCGACCGCCCTCACGACGTCACATCGTCGCGCAATGCGGATGGCGGCAAAGGCGCCGCAGGCCCGGTCAGGCGGCCTCGCTCGCCGGCTCCAGCCGCACCTGCCGGAAGGCTTCGCGGATGAGGTCCGGCGAGGCGCCCGGCCGACTGGCCCCCTCGGAAAGGATCTGCCGCCAGCGGCGCGCGCCGGGCCGGCCCGAAAACAGCCCCGTCATGTGCCGTGTGACCTGCCCGACCTTGCCGCCGGCGGAAACGTGGCGCGTGGTATAGGCGACCATCGTCTCGATCAGCGCGTCATGGTCGAAGTCGGCTGAGGCCTCGCCGCAGAGCGCCGCGTCGACGCCGATCAGGACGTCCGGCGTCTGATAGGCGGCACGCCCGAACATGACGCCGTCCAGTCCCGAGGCTTCGGCGCTGGCCTGCTCGAGCGTCTTCAGCCCGCCGTTCAGCCCGACGAACATGGACCCCAGCCGCGCTTTCAGGCGACGGACGCGGTCGTAGTCGAGCGGCGGGATCTCGCGGTTCTCCTTGGGGCTGAGCCCGTCCAGCCAGGCTTTCCGCGCATGGACCCAAACGCCGGCGACGGCCGCGGAGACGGCCGCGTCGGCCAGGGCGTCGAGCGCTTCTTCGACGTCCTGCTCGTCGACGCCGAGCCGGCACTTCACCGTGACCGGCGTTTCGCCGGCTGCCGCGACCATCGCCGCGAGGCATTCGCCGACCAGCGCCGGCTCGCGCATCAGGCAGGCGCCGAAGGTGCCGGACTGGACCCGGTCGGACGGGCAGCCGACATTGAGGTTGATCTCGTCATAGCCGAAGTCGAGAGCGATCCGGGTGGCGCGGGCGAGCTTGTCCGGGTTCGAGCCGCCGAGCTGCAGCGCCACCGGATGCTCGGCGGCGTCATGTCCGAGCAGCCGATCGAGATCGCCGTGGAGCACTGCCTCGTCGACGATCATCTCGGTGAAAAGCTTCGCCCGGCGGCTGAGCTGGCGATGAAAGAACCGGCAATGCCGGTCCGTCCAGTCGATCATCGGTGCGACGGCGAAACGCGAAGTCTTTTCAAACGGGATGGTCTCGGACACGATGAAAACTCGACCGGCATGGGGCTTTAAAATCGCTCCGCGCGATCGGTTGGGCGGGCGGCGCATCCATCCCGCGTCCCGGCCATGACGGAGCCTCTCCAAAGGACCTATCGCGGAAACGGGGCGCGTTGCGCAAGCCCGAGGTGGGTTTTCCGCCCTTCCGTTCCAAGATCGTCGCGGCGCAGCGCCGGAAGAAACGGAACCGCGGCGGTCGCAGACCGGCACGCGGCCGGGGAAGGACACGAGGCGCGACCTCGCTCGCCCGCAGGTGTGGCGCAAACCGCTCGACGAGGCCTGCGTCGGCCGGAGGCCTGCGTCGGTCGATGGAAATCGGCCACATGGGCGCCCCCTCGCGTCGGCTGCGCCCAATCGCGCCGGCGCGCGCCGCAGACGGCACGGCGCCTCCGTCGCTTTTGTCTGGCGCTGGCCGGCAAGAACGGCTATCGGTTCGAAGTCGTCGATTCAGCCGCCCTCGTCAGCCGGACCGCGTGTCGTGCAATCGGTGGGTGCGCTCGCGACGGGCCTGTAGCTCAATGGTTAGAGCCGGCGGCTCATAACCGCTTGGTTGGGGGTTCGAGTCCCTCCGGGCCCACCATTCCCGTGAATTTCCAAAAGGTTACGGCATCAAGCGCCGTTGCTGCGCGCCAGACGATCGGAGGTTTTGTCACTCGATTTGGCCGGAGATGGAATGCGGCGTTGCCTCTCGACCGAGCCGGATCCTGAACCCCGCGGTGCGCCTTCCCCTCCCCGACCTCGCCTCGTCGCTTTCGATTTGCTGGTGCCCACGGAGACTACGGCGGCGGAGAAATGCGCAATCCTCTCCGGACCGCTCGTCCGGCCCGCAAAAACAGCCGATGGCTCCTGTCGATCTCTTGGGGAAGACGACTTCAGTGAGGCTGCCGGTCCTCTCGACCGTTCGTATTTCGCTTACCACCTCTTATTTTATTCGCCTTCTTTTCCCTTTTCTTATCTGACCGCTCAAAATCTTCCGCCACATAGACCGACCGCATCCAGACGCACCGCCCGGTGATTATACCGCACGATTATATTCATCATCTCATTTTTATTCCTGCGACGGCCAAGAGCTCCCCCGAATGCCCGCATGTAAGTCTTTGTAATCGAATTCGGCATATTGATATCGACGCTTGAACATCGGTGGTCGTCGTGTTTGACAGGTTGCTTCGTCTCAAACTGCTTCTCTTTCTATCGGTCACTGTCCTCCTCGCACTGATCGCCGCTGCGGTTGCATTTGCCTTTCAGTGGTCCGCCGCTCAGACGGACGTCCAATCCCGGCAGCGCGAGACGACGCTCATCCAGCAGCTGATCGAGATGCGGTTCGCTCAGATCACCGAGAACCAGCAGACCACCACCACCTGGGACGATGCGGTGAGGCACGCCGTCGACCCGCATGACCCGGACTGGTTCGATGCCAATTTCGGGATCTGGATGTATGCCTATTTCGGCTTCGATCGCACGTTCGTCCTCGATCGCGACGATCGTTCGATCTACGCGATGATGGCGGGACGCAGGGCGGAGCCCGGCGCCTATTTTTCCAATTCGGCCGTGGTCGGGCCCGTGGTTGCAGAGCTGCGGCGGCGCCGCGAGGCAGCCGACGGTGCGGACGGCGCCCCCACGGCCCTCAGACGGTTCGTCCTGCTGGAAAATCGGCCCGCCGTCGTCAGCGCTGCCGCGATCCTCTCCGACACGGGCGACCTTCCGCAGACGCCGGCACGGGAAGCCATGCACATCGCCGTCAAGTTCCTCGACGGCGGCTTTCTTGCCGGGCTCGACAGCGACTTTCTGATCCACGACGCGCGGTTTTCATGGACGAAAAGCATCGGGTCCGGCGAGGCGTCTTTTCCCCTGGCTTCGGACGGTGGGGCACCGGTGGGCTACCTCGTCTGGACGCTTCAGCAACCGGGAACCGAGATCCTCGATCAGATGGCGCCCGTCCTGAAACTCGCCGGTGCCGGCATCCTGTTGGTCGCCGGCTGCCTCCTGTCGTGGATCCACCAGACCACGCGGCGGCTTTTCGACTCGCGAGAGCAGATCGAGTACATGGCGCATCACGATGCACTCTCGGGCCTCGCCAACCGCTTCTGGTTCCAGCGGCAGCTCGAGGACATGATGCGGGACTTCAGGCGCACGGGTCAGAGCTTCGCCCTGCTCTTCATCGACCTCGACCGGTTCAAGGCGATCAACGACAGTCTCGGCCACCACGCCGGCGACGAGGTGATCCGTCAGGTCGGATCGAGACTCCGGGCACTCGTTCGAAAGGACGACGTGGTCGCCCGGCTGGGAGGTGACGAATTCGCCGTCCTGAGGGGCCGGGTCGCGGACCGGGTCGAGGTCGAGATCCTCGCACGGGTGATCGTCAAGGCCATGCGGAACGCCTTCGAGGTCGACCGCGAGAAGGTCTTCATCGGCGCTTCGATCGGGGCCTGCGTCACGAGCCCGGATCTGCTGACGGAGCTGGATCTCGTTCGTCGCGCAGACGTCGCCCTCTATGGCGTCAAGAGGGCCGGTCGGGACGGCTTCATGATCTTCGGCGACGTGAATGCCGATCTGGAGCCGAGCCGAACTCTGTCCAAGCAGGTTGCATGACCACGAGGCATGGCCTACAGCATCGGCCCGAAAATCGGAATCGATTTTCGGAAAGCACGATGCGTAGATTCAACGACTTAGAGCGTCCTTTGTGCGTCCGATTGGACGCACGGCGCTCTAGCGGCCATTCGCGCCGTCGACGCGCAGGACCATCCGGACGAGATCGGACAGGCTCGAGGCGGCCATCTTCTTCATCACATTGGCCCGGTGGACCTCGACGGTGCGGGCGCTGATCTCCAGATCATAGGCGATGGTCTTGTTCGGATGGCCGGCGATCAGCCCGTCGAGCACCTGACGTTCGCGGCCCGACAAGGAGGCGAGCCGGGCCGCGATAGCCTCCGCTTCCGCCTGTCGCCCCTCGCCCGCCTTGCCCTCCTTCAGTGCCGTGCGGACGGCGGCGAGCATCGCCTCGTCGTCGAAAGGCTTCTCGATGAAGTCGATGGCACCATCCTTCATCGCCTGGACGGCGAGCTGCACGTCGGCGTGACCGGTCATCACCACCACGGGCAGATGGGCGCCCTCGGCCTTCAGCCGCCGCTGCAGTTCCAGTCCGTCGATCCCCGGCATCCGGACGTCGCTGATCACGCAGCCGGGCTGCAGAGTGTCGATCGAAGCGAGAAGCGCCGAGCCGGATTCGTGCACCCGAACCGCAAATCCCGCCGTTGCCAGCAGGAAGGCGATCGAGTGGCGAACGCTCTCGTCGTCGTCGACCAGATGAACAACCGCATTATTCGCCGTCATCGAGCTCCTCCGATCGCAGATGTGGCAGGGTCAGGCGGAAAACCGTTCCGCCACCGGGATTGGGCTCGGTCCACAGACGTCCGCCATGGGCCTCGACGATGGTGCGCGAGATCGACAGGCCGACCCCCATGCCGCGTTCCTTGGAGGTGACGAAAGGCTGGAAGAGCTGGGCGGCGATCTCCGGCGCAATGCCGGTCCCGGTATCGGCGACGGCGATTTCGACCATGGCGCCGTCGAGAAGCTGGGTCGAAACAGTCAGATCGCGGCGCTCACCGCCCTGCATCGCCTCGATCGCGTTGCGCATGAGATTGAGAAGCACCTGCTGGACCTGGACCTTGTCGGCCATGACGTTGTCGGCGGCGGGATCGAGGGCGAAGCGAACCCGCACGCCGGTCTCCTTGGCGCCGAGCAGCGCCAGCGCATTCGCCTCCTCGATCAGCTTCGGGAGATTTTCGACCTGCCGCTCGCTCTCGCCGCGGGCGACGAACTCCCGCAGCCGGCGGATGATCTCTCCGGCCCGAAGGGCCTGCGCCGCCGCACGATCGACGGCGTCCCTGACGACCGGCAGCTGGTCGGGCTCGCCACCGTCGATCAGACGGCGCGCCCCGTTGAGATAGCTGGCGGCGGCCGTCAGCGGCTGGTTCAACTCGTGCGCCAGCGTCGATGCCATCTCACCCAGTGCGGTGAAGCGCGACATGTGGGTCAGCTCCGCCTGCAGCTCCTGCAGCCGGCGCTGCGTCTCCTGGCGCTCGGTCAGGTCCCGAATGAAGCCGGTGAAGAACCGGTGCCGCGGCGAATTCATCTCGCCGACCGAGAGCTCCATCGGAAAGGTCGAGCCGTCCTTGCGCGCTCCGACGACGACCCGGCCGATGCCGATGATCCGTCGCTCGCCGGTCTTCAGATACCGCGACAGGTAGCGGTCGTGCTGCTCGCGATAGGGGGACGGCATCAGGAGACTGACGTTCCGGCCGATCGCCTCCTCGGCGGTGTAGCCGAAGAGCCGCTCGGCGGTCGCGCTGAACGACTGCATCACGCCGTCGACGTCGATGACGACCATCGCGTCCGGAACGGTGTCGAGCACCGACTGCAGCCGCGCCTCGCGTTCGGAAAGCTCGGTGAGGGCAAGCTTGGCCGGCGTGATGTCGCGGACGATCTTCGAGGCGCCGAGAAGCCGCCCGACATGATCGTGGATCGGGGCGAGCGTCAGCGAAACTTCGACGACGGTGCCGTCGCGGCGAAGCCGTCGGGTTTCATGACGCTCGACGCGCTCGCCCCGCGCGATCCGCTCCAGGAGGAAGTCGACGTCCGCTTGCCGATCCGCCGGCATCAGCGTGCCGAGCGGCTGGCCGAGCGCCTCGTCGGCGGAGTGACCGTAGATTTCTTCCGCACCCGGGCTCCAATGGGTCACGACGCCTTCCGGCGACAAGCCGACGACCGCAACGTCGGCGGAGACGACGACGGCGGCGAGATGCCCGACCCCGAGGACGATTCCCCGCACGGTGACGGAGCCCCTCTCGTCCTGCGAACGCCGCCCGCAGAACCGGACGGGATGCCCGCCCGGCTCGGCCGCCCCGGCGCGAACCGTCAGGTCGATCGGCTGATCCTCTTCGAGCGCGCGCCGCAAGGCTCCCATCATGGCCCGACGATCCCCGGGGGGCAGCAGAGCCAGAAAATCGGTCGAAGCGACCGTCGCGGCCTCGACCGCAAGATGGCGGGCGGCGATCCGGGAAAGCGTCAGGACATCGGACCCGGGTTCCCAACACCATGTGCCGACAGCGGCAGCCTCGAGGGACAGCCGAACCGCCTCGACGTCATCCATCGCACCGTGAAAAGAAGCGTCCGGGGTCATCAGCGGCCGGAATTTCTGCGTATCCAGGAAGCCCGCCGAAGCGACGGGCGGAAATCGGTTCGCCGAACTTAGACATGCCGACGACCGGATCACAAGTCGCGAAATGCCGGGTCCGATCTCGACCGGCAACGGCCAATCCACCTTCCCCAAGGACAGGCGGTTCACCCCGCCCCCGGAGCCTCGGCGACACCCTCCCCGAACGGACCAAGACCGTCGCCGACTCAAGGCGCTCGGGGAACGCCGAGGCGAAGAAACCGAGCGAGCGTCGGTCGACAGCCTTTCCAGCAGCAAAGGAAAAGGCGCAGCGATTCTCGCCCAGCTCGTCGGCGGCGAAGCCACCGGAGATGACGGGCTCCCAGATATGCCGGGTGTCGACGAAGAAGCGCATTACGATACCGCTGCCAACCGGGATTCGCATGGACCGTCCCACGGTATCACGGGGCGCCATCATGGTGTCCCCGACGACCTGTTACGTTCGGACCTGCCACTGGAACGGGCCGAAGGCCACCGCCGTCGGAACTCGGCCGGAGCTGGTCGAACATTGCCCCCCCCGAACGCAAGAACGCCCCGCCGGTTGGGACCGGGCGGGGCGTTTGAGATTTATGGTGTGAAGAACGGCATGTTTTGCGATTGGCAGACCTGGCAGCGACCGACTTTCCCGCGTCTTGAGACGAAGTATCATGGGCGCTGGGGCGTTTCACGGCCGAGTTCGGAATGGGATCGGGTGCGGCCGCCCCGCTGTAACCACCAGGTCGGCCAATCGCAAAATCAGAGCTTTCGAGAAGCTTGCCTCAGGCGCCGGCGCGAGCATCCGCTCGCTTGGCTTTCCGTGCCATTCGGCACGACGCGCATTCGCGCTGGGGCTGTCCTCGCGACGTCCGCCCTGTCGGGCGGGCGCTCGGACGCGCCTTTTCCTGAAGCCTGGTCTTTCGTCTGGCTGCATGCAGCCTGTTT
>NZ_JAJUWU010000034.1 GCF_021390325.1 Jiella avicenniae
GAGCAAAAGGCCGCTCGCGCGGCCTGGGCTCATGTGACGATCGCTTCAGCTTCGAGCGCGTCGGCGGTGTAGGCCGAGAGCGGTTTGTCGGCTCGGAAATGCAGGTCGCGTTCGACCGCCCATCCAAAGCGGCCGCGGACGCTCGCCAGCTCGGCAAGGCTGACGTAGCCGAGTTCCGGAAAACCCATGCCGAGATCGCAGAGGCCAAAGGCGATGTCGGGCTGACTGGGATCCAGCTCGGTCAGGAGCCAAGTCGCGGCGCCGTCCGGTGTGAACAGCTTGACGACCGGACGGGGGTCGATGGTTTCCCCTTGTGCGGTGAGGCGGCCGTTTTTGAGCATCCGCTCGCGCTGGGTGTTGGTGATGAGGTTCATGAGGGGTTCTCCCGTTGGTTTGTCTTCGCCCCGAAGGGCGCGGGAGAGAGGCGCGGCGGCTTGAAGCCGGATGTCCTGTTCAACACGGATCGGAGCGGGCAGGGCATGGAAAGACGGCTGCCGGCGCGCATCACGCGCTTGATGACGGAAGGGGCGGGGACATCCAACGGACACCACCGCTAAACTCAATCGCCGACGCGGGGCGTGATCGGGCAAAACGAGGCCGCACCGGGCGCAGGAACCACGATCCGTTCCGGACGATCAAACTTCCCACGGACAACGCGTGCGACGAACCAGATGGTCAAAAGTCAGACGTGCCTGTCGATGCGATTTTGGTGGGTTGGACAGGAACGAGAAGGCAGCCGCCCCGAGCCTGCGGCATCATGCCCGCTGCTTTTGTGGGCACCACCGGAACTGCAAACTGGAACACGAACCGCTTTCGTGTAATTTCTGTAACAGAAATCAAAGGAAGCGGCTCGACCATGAACCCGATCAATTCCCGCGGCGGTCGCCGCTCCAATGCTGGCCGCAAACCGGGCCCGGCCACCCGCGTCGTGCGGCTGCCGGTGCCGTTGGCGGATATCGCGCGGCGGATGAACGAACGCGGCTTCAGGGCAGGGGACGTGAACGCGTTTCTGGATGTGGAAGCCCGGACGGCCCAGACCGTGCCGCTGATGAGCACCACGGCCTCCTGTGGCTTCCCATCACCGGCCGACGACTACATGGACGGGCCGCTCGACTTCAACGAGCTGATCGTCACCAATCCGCCGGCGACGTTCGCGGTGCGCGTTGCGGGAGAGAGCATGACCGGGGCCGGGATCTTCCCGGGCGACATTGCGGTGGTCGACCGCTCGCGTGCGCCGGTCAACGGCTGCATCGTGCTCGCCTGCCTCGACGGGGAGTTCACCATCAAGCGCTACCAGCTGCGCGCCGATGGCATCTCTCTTCAGGCTGAAAACCCGGCGTTCCCAAGCCTCGACATCGGGGAAGGGCAGGAGCTGGAAATCTGGGGCGTGGTTTCCCGCTCGATCCGGATGCTGTAGCCCGTGGCACCGCTGTTTGCCCTGGTCGACTGCAACAACTTTTATGCGTCCTGCGAGCGGGTGTTTCAGCCGCCCCTGCGTGGCAAGCCGGTGGTGGTGCTGTCCAACAATGACGGCTGCGTCATCGCCCGCTCGAACGAGGCCAAGGCCCTTGGCATCGAGATGGGCGCGCCCTGGCACCTGCACCGGGAGCAATTCCAGAAGCAGGGCGTGATCGTGCGCTCGAGCAATTACACGCTCTATGGCGACATGAGCGGCCGGGTGATGCGGACCCTCGCCAATTTCACGCCTGAGTTGGAAGTCTACAGCATCGACGAGGCCTTCCTGAACCTCTCAGGCTTTGCCGATCCTATGGCGCACAGTCGGCTGCTGCGGGCCACGGTGCTGCAATGGACGGGCATCCCGGTATCGGTCGGCATTGCGCCCACCAAAACCCTCGCAAAGGTCGCCAACCGCCTCGCCAAGAAGTCGCCGGACAGCGGCGGCGTGATGGCGCTGGTTTCGGAGGTGGATCAGGTCGCGGCGCTGCAGCGGCTCGAACTGACCGACATCTGGGGCGTCGCCAACCGACTGGCTGCGCGCCTGGTGGCCCTCGGCATCCGGACGCCTCTGGCGCTCCGCGATGCGGATCCGAAAATGATCCGGGCCTCATTCGGCGTGGTGATGGAGCGGGTGGTGCTCGAGCTGCGGGGGCAGTCGTGCCTGTCGCTCGAGGAGCATTCTCCGGACAAGAAGACGATCATCGCCTCGCGCTCGTTCGGGCGGCCGGTCACGGACGAAGCCGAGATGCGCGAGGCGGTCGCCACCTACATGAGCCGCGCCGCTGAAAAGATGCGCCGGCAGGGCTTGGTGACGGCGTCGATCGGCGTGTTCGTCAACACCAACCGTTTCCGGGGACAAGACGCGCAATATTACGGCTCGCAGACCGTGCGCCTGGGCATCGCCACGGCGGACACCGCGAAACTGATCAGGGCCGCCCTCTACGGGCTCTCACGGATCTGGCGGCCTAGGTTCAGCTACAAAAAGGCGGGCGTGATCTGCCTCGACCTGCACCAAGCCGCGAAGCTACAGGGGGCGCTGTTTCACCAGGCCGACGATCCCGGCCGCCTCGAGCTGATGCGGCTCATGGATGAGCTGAACCGTCGCTATGGACGCGGGTCGATCGCGTTTGCCGCGGCCGGAGTGAAAAAGGAATGGGCACTCCGGAGCGAGTACCTGTCGGGGCGGTACTCGACGAACGCCGGGGAGCTGCTTCGCGTTTAAACGTCGAACACAGAAATATTCCCGCCGCAAACAGGTGCGGCCACCTCGCTACAACGCAGCAAATCGAGCAATAGTTTTCTAGTTGCATTTCCGTGACAGGCGATCACGAAATTGCGATTTTGAACGTCAATGACATTCAGTGCACCCCCGTGCACTTGATTCATGCGCGATGGCTGGTAATGCCTCTCGACAAAATTCGACTTAAGGCAAACATACGTGTCCAAGAACCGAGGAATGGCCCAATTCCCACGTCTCAGCTTTCTGCGAGGTGAATTGGGATTAGAAGTCGCAGATATCGCGCGGAGGATGTCAGACGGTAAGCCTTCTGTCAGTTCCATTTATCGCCTTGATACAGGGCTTCCGATTCGGCTGATTAGCGTTCGGAAGGTCTTTAATGTCATTAATGATGAATGGAAAAAACGTGGTAACGATGCTTTGAACCCAGATGTTGAAATTGCACTAGAAATGGAAAAGTGATGTATATTTCATCTCTTTCGAATAAGATTCATTTAATTGGTTTGGTCATACATTCGTTTCGTGCGATGTTCGCCAAATCTACAGCTCGGGCAGGACAGCGTTCTGCCTTTGAGGCTGGGCGTGTGTCTTCTCGCGTACGGGAAGATAAGCTGATGAAAAATCGGAACGAATTTTTACCTGAAAACAAGACGGTTGGTGTAAGGTTAACCCAGGAGCAAATTGCACGATGCAATGCGCTCTTAAGTGATCCTTTGACTGTCGCTGAACTAGATCAAGCCTATCAGAAGCGGTTCGTAAGCAATTGGAACCCGGAGTCTAAAAAGTA
Organism: Jiella avicenniae; assembly: GCF_021390325.1. Taxonomy (GTDB): domain Bacteria; phylum Pseudomonadota; class Alphaproteobacteria; order Rhizobiales; family Rhizobiaceae; genus Jiella; species Jiella avicenniae. Next base: position 3,483 of record NZ_JAJUWU010000034.1, read on the forward strand.
GATTACTTTTGCCATGCAACTGCATGGCTTTTTGTTTCGGGGTCGTTTTGCACTCGTCACTCATTGTCTATCACGGCACATCTGCCGATCGCTTGTCGTCAATTATTGAAAACGGATTTCAGCCTGGGCGAAGAGATGCCTCTTGGCTTGGCCATGGAATTTATTTCTTCTTTCAAGCACCGGAGCGTGCGCGTCTATGGGGCATCGATTCTGCTCGTCGTCGAGGAGTTTCCAACGCCGTATTGCTTAAATGCACCATTGATTTATCTGATAACATCAACCTCCTTGAGCCCGACTATTGGCCTTTACTTAAGAACGCCTATAACCACGTTCCAACTCATCTTCATCAAATTGGAATTGAAGGGCTCTTTGAAACCGATCCGGGGACTCCAGAGAGAATTGGATGGAATTATAGAGACTGCGCTGCGGTAAATGCGCTGACAGAGACGATCGAGCGACTTGGGATTGCCGTTGGAAGCATTATGGCTGCTTTTATTGAAGGCTTACCTGCATCAGAGAGTTCTTGGCTATTTGATCAATCATCGCTGATGATATGTGTCAAACGTCCAGGCGTTTTGACAGTCTTAGACCATGAGATAATTGGCCAAATTTGATACATTAACTGCGACGCGGCTTACCAATGTTAGATGAGTGCCACTTGTGTCGTTCTTGGGACAATCGGTGTCTCTACCTAGCCGAATAGCCCCCCAGGCTGGCCCGTTTGAACGCCCTCGCCCGCAATGCTTTCGAGAAACTGCTCTGGCAGGACACGTTCCCATGCACTGAGCGAAGCGTTGACCAATGCGAGAAACTGGTCTTCGTCCCCCCCCTCAATGCGGCGCCACGCACTTGGCATATACCGAACCATGATCGACAGAGCGTACAGAATTACCGCAGCGATCACGCGGTAATCTCTAAGCCCACCGACTGTTGGAAGAAGCAGCGTAGTCCGGTTTTTGAATGGAGATGTGTGGGTGGGCAACACGTTCCACCAGAGATCGAAACCCGTATGGTCGACGCGGGCTCGAAATACGCGGCCTTTATACTTTGATTCCTGAGATTCTTCGCGGGAAATTTCTGCAAGTGGCCATCCTCCTTGTTCTAGGTCATTTTTTGTCAACGTCTTTGAATAGTCAATAAAGTGGGCATACGTACTGCTTGTAGGCTGATTGGGCTGGTCGAATCCGAAGCGATGGTTGTCCGCTGACGAATAGACTGGGATCACCCACCGCGATCCTCCCTCGAAAACTTCTGCATAGAGATCTTCTATTTCTGGTATTGAAGCAAACAGTTTCTCCAGAGACACGCACATTCCCGCTGGTTGCTTCTCGACATCGCTCAATGCCTTTGGCTTACGACGTGGATAGTCTGTGATGTCGTAGCCAAGCGTCGTGATCCAGTTTGGCAGGAAACCCGTTGCGAGAACGCCAACCTGCAGATCACCAAAGCCGCGATTGATGCCGGAAACCGTATAAAGGCCGTGTCCCTGTTTAGTCATTCCCTCAACCTCATCAAGGTCGACCACACCATTGGGCAAAGCTAACATTTCCGCAGATGCGAATGCAATTGTACCATAATATAGTCCAAGAATCCTCTTGTTCAATTTACTAGACGGCAATCCGTCGAAGTAGTCCAGGCCGTTACGCATAGCGAATGCAACCCCGGCCGCCTTCGATTTTACCTGATCTTCTCTGAGGAATATTCCCGCCTCTTCAGCCCTACGGATAACCAACCGTTGTGCGAGTTTCGGGCTGGTGAACTGAATGAGCCGCGTAACGACTGCTTGAAGAGGATTTTCATCGGTAATCCGGCGTGTCTTTTTTGGTTTGCTCGGGAAAATCTTAGGTGTTCGATCGGGATCTATTTCCTTGTTGAGGCTAACGAGAAAGGGAAAAAAGTCCTCAACTGATTCGACTGGCACATCAATGCCATGTGCAAAGCTGTCGAGCATATACGCTGAACCACTGTGGAAGATGCGCTCACATGATGATGCTAAAATCCTATAATGAGAGTTTTCTGTCGCCGAGCTATACAAAAGTCCGATACGAACTTTGCGATGCGCTTTTACCGCTTCAATTTCTATTGAAGAATGATAATCGTGTTCAAGAATTATATTCGCGCTCCATCCATGCGAGCGGAACGGTTTGAGAAACCTTTGCTCTGCATCTTGTTTTAGAAGTTTGATGCGCGGGTTTTGCGTTTCCATCACTTCGAACTCTGTAGAAGTTGCCAATAGGGTTAAATCAGAAATTAAAGCTCAAACAGGTAGATCTCAAATTTGCACTCGCTCCACCTCGTCGAGCGTCACCTCGTCACTTCGCCTATCATAGAGCTGTGTCGTCCGCGTGCTGGCATGGTTTGCCATCGCCGCCGCGCGTTCCAACGTTCCGCCATTCTTGAGATAGGCGGTGATGCCGGTAGCCCGGAAGGTGTGGTTGCCGATTTTCGTGCCGATCCCGGCCGCCACCGCACGCCGCTGGATCATCGCATAGGCGTTGGCCTGGGGCAGCGGCGTGGTCGTCAGCTCTCGCGTGCCCCGGCCGATCGTCCGGAACAACGGCCCCTTGCGATCCTCGGCGATGCCGCAGCCCTCAAGATAGGCGTGCAGGTAGGCCTCAAGATTGTGGTGGCAGGGCATTTCATGACGCTTGCCGCCTTTTTCGTTGAGCCGCACCCATAGGCGGCGGTTCTGCACATAGACGTCCTCAACCTTCATGCCGAGCGCCGCGCCGACGCGGGCGAAAGAATAGACCATCAACCCGATCAGAGCCCGGTCACGGAGCCCGACCGAGGTGGAGACGTCGATAGCGTCAAGAAGCTGCCGCGCCTCGTCCGGATCGAGCACCGGGGTCTTGCCGCGGCGGACGCTATGCGACGGCCCGCGCACTGAGGCGGCGGGATTTATCGATACGACCTGGCCGACCACCAGCCAGTCGAACAGCATGCGGATGGCAGCAAGCCGCTGCTTGGCGGTAGGCGCCGAGCGTTCGCCCGTCAGCTCCTCGATGTAGGCGGCGACGTGCAACGGCTGCACGGCAACGATCGACGCCACGCCATGCGCCTCGCACCAGGCAAGGAATTCGCCGATGGCGCGGCCGTAGGCGCGGCGCGTGTTCGGGTTGCGGATCTGTGCGGTGAAGAATTCCAGAAAGCGGATGGAGGCACGCTCGCCGGCGGCCGAGACCACGGACGGCAACATGCTCAGCTGAACCGGAACTAGTTCCCCCATCACATCTGCTCAAAATCTGGAGGAAGGATACGGGCGAGATCGCCCTTAATGTCGATGTCGTAGAGCGCGGAGAGGCTTGCGAGCTGGATCCCTACGAACGCACGAAGCTCACCCAAAGCAGTAAAAAACGCTTCTGGACTCGTCCCATACCGCAGGCCCCACCTCCACTCTTCGCGTTCGAAAGACGGATCGCGCCGCTGCCGGAAAATGTCATCAAACGATGGATATGGCTCATCAAGAAAGCGGCGGCACGCTGCCCCGATCGCCTTTACATGATCGCTGCCAGGCGACGCTTCACCGAGCTCACCGATCGTTGCCACGCATTGCCTACGGATTTGCTGGATTGAGTCCTTGACGTGATCCTCGACCTCAGCCGGGAACGGGTTGAACAACGCCCGACGATCTTCGAGGAAGCCAAGAAACTTCCGGACGGCATCGCGATCGGACGCCGGTGGGTTCCACTGAACTCCCCCGCCGACTATTGGAATTGAAAATCCTGTAATCCGCCTCAGCATTTCCTTCGCTTTGACGATCATGCTTCCTTCCTCCATCTTCTCACGCCCGCACGGATGCAGGGCGCCACACGTATAAGATAAAGGACATTATCATATATATCATTTGCCCCACGCGCTTTGTTTTTTGAAATCGGATGGAACTTTTTTACTGTTCGGTCAACCGCTCAGCTATAGCTTCGGGAATTTTTATACCAACGTTAAATGTTGGCACGTCACCGCATTCATCACCCTCAAGCCGAACCGCAGTTCCATTGCGCAAATGAATGCCGATAATAAACAATTCCTTTTCTCCGCTCCTCACAATCCTCAGGCCTACTATAGGCGCTCCGCTCATGCCACTAAATGTCGGAGCTCGATGATATAGGCATTCATCGTTTGTATTCGTGTTACCGTGTATTTTCTTTACTTCCTCCAGCCTCCAAATCTTTGATGCGTTAACGCGCGAAAATCTGATATAATTCAACCAGTTTTCTTTTTTTCTGTTATCGTCAACATACCACGCCGCAATACTGAACGCCACTATCGCTATCGCCTGATTGTCTAGGAATACTCTCCGGATATCGCTACTATTGAACACCGCATCGTGTTTTTTATCATCACTTGTTTTCCATATTACGTAGTCAGTAAGATCACTAGAAGAATACACGTCGCCAATCTGGCCGATACGCTCCATAAAGCGGATATTATCATGTGGATTATCCATGAAAACTGCGTAACTATTCACAAATCCCAAATCGGATTCCGTTTCGCAATGCCGCGCTGTGACTACGATAGTCTGACGTATTCTGAAAACGCTACAATACGGCGTGTCTTCAAATCTTGTGTTATCGGATGCCAGAAAAATAACGCCCAGTCGTGGGCGAAGGAAATTTTTTGTATCTTCGGCGAGATTATCCCAATCTTTCAGGCATTTTTCGTCATATTTGATGTATTTTTCTCGGTGGTAAGAAAAATGACCTTCGATTGTTGGTGGCGGTTTATTCTCTCCGTCGGAATTTTTTTCAACTGGATTTCCATTCTCATCGATAGGCAACGCCTCAAAAGCGCTACTACACTCTGGATGAGATGCACCAGTCGAGACAACATTCTGATCTGCGTGTGCAATCGACCCAGCACACAGCGATAATAAAACACAGTACGTTTGTAATAATAATAATGGCGCTCCACGCATTTTTCTAACATCCTCCAGGCGTTGAGCGCCCATCTTTTGGTGTCTCGTATATAATTCCGCCCTGCGGCTTGAATTGATCATTACAATTTACCGGACCGCCTCCGCCTTTAGGAGGTAGCGGAGCGGAAATTCCGGCCTCCATTTGACTGGGACCTGGGTGATAGGGAGGAGAGGGGGTCATAGGGCCAGACGGCATCTGATTTATCATTGGTCCTCCCCGCATCATGTTAGGTGGCGGTCCAAAATATGGTGGAGGTGATTGGTAGCTAGGCCCCGCCACTATCGGCGAATTGTATGATGGCCCACCGCTTACTCCATATACTCCGTAAGGCTGATTGTACGTCGGAAAATCATAGGTTTGGCAACCACTACAGATCACCATCACGCATACAGAGACATAGGATACGACGCGCACTTTTTGCTCCTGCCTAAGCGTTCAGCCCATTTTTGACTCATTTACGCGGCGTCATCAATAGCGTAAGTTGTGAAACGCTTTGGATTAGGTGATGGAAAATTCGCAATGACGATGAACACCATAGACCGGCGCACAATCCTCGCGTTGATAGCATCCTGCTTCTTGACCAGATATGCGAGCGCTCAGAGCATCATTGATACCGTCGATCCAATCGCAACCAGTGTAAGCTTTGGAGACGACCTTAAGAAACTTTTGGCTGATGAAGCCCTTGTCGATGGAATGAAAAAATATCGTGAAGCTGAGTTCTTCCCAAGTGGGTCTGGCTTCGAAACCGCGCCAATATCTATCTCTCCCTCGTCCTTAGCGGTGTCGCAGCGCGCCGTTGAGTTGATAATCGCGTCGGAAGTTTCTGGTCGCGAACAGTACGAGCGCCGTTATCAGAGCCCTATATGGCCAGAAGCTCAATCTGGCATCACGTTTGGTATTGGATACGATATTGGGTATGCGTCAAAGAAGCGATTTTATGATGACTGGAAGTTATACATGGGTGACGACACGATCGATGTGCTATATAGTGCTTGTGGTATAACTGGACAGTCAGCAAAAGAGCTTATGAAGCTACACAAGGCGGAATACTCACAAGTCATAATACCGTGGTATATCGCGCATACTCAATTCCTCGATCGTGTTCTCCCTAGATATGTTGGATGGGCCGAGAAGTCCCTGCCAAATTTTTCGGAACTAAGCGAAGACAGCCGTGGAGCGCTAGTTTCATTGGTATACAATCGAGGCGCTTCGTTTAACATTCCAGAAAATAGGGATCCAAGAGGGCGATATCGTGAGATGAGAAAAATAAGATCGTTGATGTCGTTGCGAAATTATGCAGATATTCCAGCTCAGATCACAAAAATGAAGAGACTTTGGGATTATAATAAGCTCCCAGGTTTACACATTCGAAGGGATGCCGAGGCAAAATTGTTTACGCTCGGATTGCTTTAAAAGCCTCATCGAAGACTCGCACATCGTAACGCTGGAATGTCCACTTAAGCTTCTTGACTAACAAATGACATGACGGTTTTGACCGGCCTACGGCCCATGTTCCGGTAGCCGAGGTGCGGGCGTTCGGTGTTGTGGTGGACGAGCCAGGCATCGAGATCGGCCTGCAGGGCCTCGACGGTGTCGTAGAAGGTCTCGCGCATTGTGACGCGGAAGAACTCGTCGAGGATGGTGCCGTTAAAGCGCTCGACGAAGCCGTTGGTTTTTGGGGTGCGGACCTTCGTTCGCCTGTCCTCCACGTCGTTGAGGTCGAGATGACGATAGAAGGGTAGCACCTCATCATGGAGCACGGCCACTGCCGCCTCGGGCTGTCTGAGACGTGTGAGTCAAGCGGAAGGCATAGGAGCCGCAGTATCGACGACGACGTGCAGGTCGACCTTGCCGATACTCTTGAGATTACCGAGCCAAGGCCGACAGGAGTTCGCCGGGCGCCGAACTCTCAACGTGATGCACTCGAAAGCAGGAGTTCAACTTTTCGATGCACCCCCCTTGAACCGCACGAGGAGCAACGTCCCTTAGATTCCAACACGTCGCTTATAATTCGCATGTTGTGAGCTTTTGGAAATGGTTCTGACGCCCCCCCGCGTTCGCTTTTGGTAAAAATCGATTTCCCCTAGATGCATGAAATTGGACTATGATCGACCACCTAGCTGGATCGTGGGGGATACCGATGCCAGATCAGAATTACGCTGACGTGCTTACGCTGAGAAACCTGCAAATCACGCAGGGCTTCCCCACTTTCCTCGAAAAGATCCTTGGCTCCGTTCTAGAGAAGGAAAGCGAGAAGAGTGAAGTAGGGCCATGCCTTACAAACCTAGCTGGCCGTCCACGGGGCCCACGCTCATTGTTCAAAAGATGTGGCCAAGCCCGTCACTACGACGCGTTTGTAGCCGGCACCACAACCCTAAACCACCGAGCAATCGGGATTGTTTGCGACACGATCGTCAGCCCCGCACTCGGAACCACAGTGGCTAACGAGCTAAGATCGGCTCATCGAGCATATTTTCGTGTTAACGACGCTCTGAACACGAAAAATATCCCCTATCGAGCCCCCCGTTCGCTCTCTCGAGACACTGTCGAAAGCACCCTTCATGCGGAACTAGGCGGGCGTGATGAGCTCATAAAGCTTACGACTGACCCGAAAGCGTTTTATGATGGGGTCATTGTAAAAATTCAAGGACTTGCTGCCAGCAATCACCAATCGCGGGGAATAAAACTGGCAGATTCCGTAGTCCGAGTTTTATTTGACGAGAGAATTCAACGGTTAGATCATTTAGATGATTACGCTTTCTCTGCCATTGTGAGTTCTACCGCGCGGATTGGTGGTTGGACGGCACAGCATGTCGGCCAGATGGACTGGTTCTCGAAGTTTTTAGCGATCACGGAGTCTCAAAGCAAGACTGGCGATAGAACGGCTATTTTTTGTTACTACATGCTAAAATCATTGTCCCAGACACTTAGTATTTACCAGACCGGCCGCCCCGTTGATAGCCGGAATTATGCATCTGATGCAATCGAGGCTATTCTTTCGCTTCCACCTGGCGCCCTCGGATATACGCAAGAATATGATGCGCCGATATTTATGAACGCTGCTGGCATGCTCATGCTCACAAATCAGGGTTTGTCGTCACGTCCCAGAAAGAACCACGATGGAACTGCGCTCGACTACATCGATCATGCCATACGCTTAGATGAGGCTGCATATGGAGCTCTGGATCCCAGTAATCGCGTCTCGATGATGGCACATAAGGCGCGCGGATATGCGGCGGATGGAGCGATCCAAAAAGCTTATGACGTCCTAGACGAAACGACGGCTTCATTCCAGAAGCTGCACGTCTCTCATCGATCGCGATATTCAGAGCTGAATTTGAGCATGGCAACAGCTTATGTGAAAGCCGTGTCAGGAGACAAGACAGCAAACGATGAACTGATAAAAGCTCAAAATTGCGCAATCGCTCTGGGTGACACGACGCGTCTCAAGTTCATATTGTCTGGACTGGGCTTGAACTGACGAAGGGGGCGATTGCCCCCTTCCTGCTCACGCGCGAGGGCGGCCAAGAAATTCATCGTTGATCCGCTCAATGCGTCTCTGACGCAACTCATGTTCGAGCCTGCGAGGACCCGTCACTTGAGATGGTGAAATCCGCCCTCTTATGGCAATCTGAACTTTCTGAAAAAGCTCGTCCGAGCACATTTTGCGTGTTCGTCTCCCAGATGTCTTCGTGCTGGTATCTGGAGGAATGAAATTGGGTCCATCAAAGAACCCGCTTCGCTCGAAATATTGCGATAAATCGCGTTGATCTAGCATTTTCTCTATTCGAAAAGCTCGATGAACCAATTTATATCCGTCACGATTATAAGCAACTCGACGATCAAAGATCGACGTATCAATGTCAAACATGATGTTCCATGCTCCTTGATGTTTCTATGTTTTCTCATCATGGAACAAAATGAGAACACTGCAATATATTCAGGTTAAATATTTTTTCAAAAACTGGGTAGTGGTTTTTACCAAAAGGCGTCCTGGTAAATATACCTATCCGAATATCAAGTTATCCAGCAGATTTGGGTCGTCGCGATTGGTCGACTTCTAGATAGGATGATCCAATGTACGCAAGAGATACGCATGCTCCGCGCCTCACTGAAGAACAGAGCAAGGCTCTGTTGAAAACGGTGAACTACACCTTCGATCCAAGTGGCGACCGGTCGCGCCGAATTTTTGGGCGCGTGATCGGTTGGGCAAAGGACAAGAGGGGTTTCGGTGCGGTCGTCGGCTTCCCCAACTACCATCGGTCGTTTTTCATCATCGATCCGGTGACGATGCGCCCGCGGTCTGTTGGTGCGCCCCCACTCAAAAACGGTCATTGAGCTAGAAATGACCGCTTTGCTGAATGCGACGTTCCGCATCATGATGCTGCTGATCCAGGTTCAGCTCAAAATCATCATGGCGCTCATGCAAATCCTGGGCGTCATGCTGGGGAGCCTCTTCGGCAGATCAGTGGGACACCGGCATCACGGCCAAGCGTATCGGAAGCATCCGAACGCCCGGGAAAAGCGGCGGCGCCACCGGCGCCTTCGGTCCCTAAAGGCTTATGCCTACTACAAGAAGACGCGCTCCTATGCGTCGTACCGGCGCTGACCAAGGATTTCTCGAACTTCCAAGGCAGCCAGCGCCTTCGCTTCCCGGACGATCGGATCGTCCGGGAAGCGCTCCATCGCCTCGTCGAGTGCCGCACACAGGCCGCCCGGTTCCATCGGCCGTGACGACGGGATCAGCATCGCAATGAGGTTGCGACACACGGCGAAGGTGGTGGAAAGCAGTCGGATCATAATACAACGTTAGGACGATTTGACGATGCCAGCAACGATTTCTGGTGCCGATCCGCGTGAACTTGCGCCGATCGACGACGCTCTCGCCCAGGCAAGAGCCGGACTGCATGTCCTCGAGGCCAAGATTCCGCGGCTGCTCAGAACGGCTTTTGGCAACGGGCCTTTGGCTGAACAACGGTTGGCGCAAATGAGCCGGCGCCACGGCACCGAAACCATCGTGGCAGCTCTCGAGGATCGCCACCCACTGGTCCAGCGTGTCCATATCGGGTTCTTGCGCGGCAGCTTGTTTGCGCCTGGCGACCGCCAGGCGGCACGTGCCGCAATCAGCGATCTGACTGCTACCATCCGGGATCGCGCCAAACTGAAGAACAAGATTGCCGATCTGGAGAAGGCGCGCCACGCCATCCTCGAGCGTGCTAACCAGAAGCGCATCAAGGATCTCTCTCCTGAACGGCAGCGCGATCGGGAGATCAAGCGCAAGCGCTGAGCTGCAGCGCTGCCGAATTCTGCCCGCCACTCCGGCAACCGCCTTGACCGTTTCCATGCTCGCCCGAAGGATCGCGCAAAAATGGAAGTTCTTTTTTTGTTCTCAAAACTCGCCGACCTGGCTTTCCGTGCGCTGCTGCTGCTCCTTATGGCGCTCGGCCATGCTGTGCTTGCCATGGGACGGCTTGTCTGGCGGCGGCGCTCGATCTCCCACGGCTCGGCTCGTTGGGCGCTCTGGCGCGAAGTCTGGTGGGGTAAAGCCTGGGGTGGCCGGACAGGGTTGATTGTCGGGAAGTACTGGGGGCGGTTTCTGCGCTTCAAAAACGACGGCTACGCCCTCGTTTTTGCCAAAACCCGCTCGGGAAAAGGTGCCGGCATTGTCGTACCGAACCTCCTGACCTGGCCCGGCTCGGTGATCTGCACCGATCCCAAGTCTGAAAACCTCGCGATCACCGGTCGCGCCCGCGCCGATCGCGGCGAGGTCTTCAGCCTGAATGTCATTGAGCCGGAGCTGTCGGACGGGTTCAACCCGCTGGATTTCGTACGGATCGGAACCGTGCATGAAGCTGACGACGCGGCCGAGCTCGCCCACCTGCTCGTCACGCCCGATCCCACCGGCAAGCATTGGGACAGCCGCGCCGGCAACCTTCTCAAGGCGCTGATCCTCTACGTCTGCCACCGCTATGCGGACACGCCGGAGCTGAGGAACCTGGCCAAGGTTCGCAGCCTGGTCGCCCTTGGCTGGGATGGTCTGCAGGGTGTGCTCGAGGAAGCGAGCCAGATGGGCCCGCCGTCCTTGCGTGAGACCGCCCGCGGCTTTGCGGGCTCCGGTGGCACCGACGAGGCGCGCTCGATCCTGAGCAATGCCGACAAGGCGACGGATCTGTGGTCGGCCGATCGTCCTGCCGGCATGGTCAGCATGACCTCGAGCTTCGATTTTCGCGACTTCAACCGCAGAACCATGAGCTGCTTCATCTGCGTCGACGAGGAAAAGCTCGGCGTCTATGCGGGCTTTATGCGCATGATGATGGGCTGCGCCTTGATCGCCATGACCCGCGCCAAGGCCGAACCAGCGCCAAAGGTGCCGACGCTGCTGATGATCGACGAGGCCGCGGCCCTCGGCCGTCTCGAGCCGCTGGAAACCGGCGTCGGCTATCTCGCCGCCTATGCGCGCATGGTCATGGTGTTTCAGGATGTCGACCAGCTCGAGCGCACCTATCCCAAGGCCAGCTCGATCATGGCCAATGCCTCCTGCAAGGTGGTGTTCGGCATCAACGATCTAAACTCGGCGCGCGTCCTCGCCGATACCATCGGCCAGACCACGACTTACAGCCGCTCGGCGGGGCGGTCGCAGCGCGGCGCGATCGGCCACGATCAGCGCAATGAAGGTGAGGCCGAATCCGGCCGCCACCTGATCGACGCGTCCGAAATCATGCGCCTCAAGCCGCGCCAGTGCATCGTCTTCCTGAGTGACGCCGTGCGGCGTCCGATCCTGGCGCGCAAGATCCGCTATTGGAAGGTGCTGCGCTGGCGCGGCAAATGGGATCGCTGGCGCACCGGCAGCGTCGTTGAGCTGCCCCGCGACCATGACGCCACCCCGCCTTTCTCAGAACCCCTCGAAAACGCCGCCTGAGCCGCTTTGACCGCGTCCGCGGCCGTGCCCCCGATGATGCCCGAGCAAGCCGCCTGGCGGCAGCCACAACAGCTGGAGTGAGCGATGCCGCTGCTGATGAAGGCCACGAATATGCAAGAGACCCGCAAGGATCCCCTCGACCTCGCCCAAGAGCGCCCGTGCCAACTGAGCACGTCGGCGAGCGCGGTCGCGCGCCATGATCCATTCGCGCCGGCGCGCTTCGAATTCGGCAGCGGACAATCCCTTGCTCCGGAAAAGCCCCTTCGACGGCGGCGGAAGCTCACGCATCTGCGCCTCGGCCTCACGGGCTTGCCCCAACGCGCGCAACTCAGTCATGCGGAGGCGGGCGGCCTGACGCTCCCGGTGTTCGGCCCGGGCAAAGCTGCGCGCCTGGTTACGCGCCACCAGCTCGGCATTCCACGTCGCCCGGCTACCCTGGTCGATCTGCGGATAGCGGATCAACCGTTTGGCGTGCGATGGGCCGTCCGGCCCTTTGACCCGGATCACGCCGTGGAGCGGTACTCCCTTCTCCCGTGCCTCTCGCCGCGGCTGCTGCCGCAGGCCAGTCTCACGGGGGCGGCTTTCCAGCTCATGCTGCCGGCGCACCGCGGCCCGTGCTCGAGGGCCGATATGAATCTCGGGGGCACGGTCGAGCTTGGCCGCTTCCGCCCGATCGCCGCGCTCCTGCGCGGCCTGGCGCTGCGCCTCGAGGCTCCGGTGATCCACCCGCACCCGATGCCCGGCCCGTTCCAAAGCACGGTTCTGGGTTTCGGCCCAGGCGGCACGCCAGGCAACCAGCTGAGCGTCGGCGTTCCATTCGCGGGTTTTGGTGCGGTTGAACCCACTGCGGCCGATCTTGCGCATGGAGAGCATCACATGCGCATGGAAATTCCGCGGATCGTCGCCGTTCTCGGCGACCGGTTCGTGGATGGCGAAGTCGGCCACCATGCCTTTGGCGACGAACTCACGTCCGACATAGTCGCGCACCAGCGCAAGCCGCTCCTCGGCCGTCAGCTCATGCGGCAGGGCCATATTGATTTCACGGGCAAGCTGCGCGTCCCGGCGCTTCTCGAAAGCCTCGACCGCGTTCCACAGGGCTTCGCGATCCTGCGCCCATTCCGGCGCGCCTTCTGGCGTCAGAATCTCGGCATGGGCCACGCCCTTCCGCCGCGAAAAATCGAACACGTTGCCGGTTCTGCTATCCGTCAATCGCCCGCCCGATCGGTACGCCGCACAGGCGACCGACGAGCGCCCGGCGCTGCGTTTGATCACCTGGAACGACTGATGAAAGCTGGCCACGCCAAGGCTCCTTGCGGGGGACTGTTGGCCCCGGGCGTGGCCGGGGCGCACCTATGTTGCGCAACAATGTATAAGTGCGCCATTCCATATGCAACGGCTCCGCCCTCTCAATCTGTGGCCTCTCAGCCAGACCCTGCAAAGCCTCAACCAAACGGAGCCAGCCATGTCCTCTGATGTCGACGCCTCGAAAATCATCGCCAATGTCCTGCTGCTGATCGGGTTCATCCTCGGCGGCGCTCTCATCATCGATCGCGTAAGCGGCATGTTCGGGGTCGAACCTTTTGCCTTCTGCAACACGCTGCGCCCGATCGCCCTTTTGGCGCACACCCTGGGGACCGTCCTTTGCTGCGTCGGTGTCCTCGGTTGGGTTGTGTCGCAATTCCAGAACGCCAATCTCGCTGCCATGGCGCTGGGCGGCCTGATCGTTGGCGTCATTCCCGGCGTCATGGCACACTATCTCGGCGCACAGAGCTGCATGATCTTCCCGGCAGAACGATCCGCGCCGAGGGCCTCCCCGATCGCGACGCACGAGCTGATGGTGCCTGTTCCGACGCCGCGGCCGCGCGCCGCACTGTAATTGTCGCCGACAACGCCGGCAGGGGGCTTCGCCCCCTGCACCCCCTTCCCCACTCCGACCAACGCGGCCAAAGGCAAACGCCCGAGCTGCGTCACCCCCGGGGGCCTTATTGCCGGCCCCCAGACCCCCGCTAGGATATTTCCACAAGGAATGAGCGAAGTTGTATACACAACACCGAACCGCTTTTTTTAAAGCCAATCCGGCGGTGACGCCGGCACTGCGTGTGAGAAGGATTCTCGGCCGCGGAAAGCCGTGCTAGAATCCGCACACGGTACAGCCGGGGACGGCGATGACCGTCAAGGAATGAGGCCACTCCTTCATTGGAGTGGCTTCGTCGCTTATGCGGCCCGCTGGAGCGTTTTCGGCCTTCGAATACCCAACGCCTCGTGCTGCAGCTGAAAACACGCTGTGGCGCCTTTCTGGTCGTTTTGCTGGCGTTGTGGGAGCCGCACCTTCGGCTTCCCAGCTCTCTTTAAATCCAAAATCAAATTTGAAAAAAATCAGCCGTCAGGCGTTTTTATATGTTTTTCTAGTTTTTATAATAGTTTTATATAGTTTTAGCCAAAAATTCCTCAATGCGGGCAAAGGGTTATACCCCCTTCGCGGCAGTGATGTACGGTCATCCGGCAGTGATGTACGGTTCTGACAGAATGATGTACGGCGTTGACAGAATGATGTACGGCATTTTGGGGAGTGATGTACGGTCTTTGACAAAAATGGCCGAGTTATCCCCAGGCACCCCTCCCCCGCTCATTTTGTCAGAAGCAGCCGGAACGATGTACGGCATTTTGTCAAAGGCGTGCAGCGCGAATCGTGGCACGATTTTTGTCAAAACCGGCAGGAGTGATGTACGGCGTTTTGTCAGAGAAAGGTGGACAGCCCGCACCAGGGGCCGTTTTTGTCAAAACACCCCGGAATGATGTACGGCATTTCGTCAGGCGGGTAGAGCCGTCTGGGTGACGTCGGCCATCTTGCGCTTCTGCATGTGCAGGATCTTGCCGTTGGTGCCGGGACGGATCTCCAGATCGTAGTCTGGAAGGGGATCCGCTTTGCAATCTTCCACCAGCTGCTCGAGGGTCTTCCGAAATTTGGTCGCGGATAGCGACGAACCGCTGCGGGTGTGGACATCGTCGATGCGATAGAACGCTTCTCCATCTCCGGCGGTGCGACGCGCCAGGCGATAGAGGTATTTGCCCAGTGGTCGCGCGATCAGGAAGTACGCGGGATTGAGCGTTAGGATCGACGGACGACCATCTGGTGAAACCACACCGTCATAGACCCAGGTCGGGATTTCGATCTCAACCTGGTCGATGCGATCCTGCTGGGTGCGGGAAACGACGCGGAAGCGGCCAATGAGCGGAAATGACTCGGTTTCGCGGCGCTTACCTTCATTCAGATTGGTGATCTTCACGCGGGTCGCCTGCAGGCGATCGAGCGCCTTTTCCAGCTCGAGGTACTGTTTGCCACCGAGGCTGCGCCGACAGAACTTCAGTAATTCCGTGGCAGATGGCCGATATACCCGTGCGGGCACGTTTGGACGCAGCCCCTTCTTGTAGGCGATTGTGTAGTCTCGCACCTCAGCTGCCAGGTGCGACACCATGTTGATGAAGATGTCGTAGTCGTATGCGGTCGCCAAACCGACATCAGCGCCGCCCTCGATGGTGACGATGCTGTCCTTCAATTCGTAGCGCAGAACGCGATCTTTGACCGTTTTGGACAGGGAAAATGGCGCGATGTCCATAAGATTGAGGTCATCCTTGACCGGCGCATCGTGCACGGCCGGGACGAAAAACATCAGCTGATCGTCGTCGAGTGGCGCAGGACGGCTCACCGGCCGGGGCGAACTCGGCGTCTCGTGGGTGATGATCCTTTTGACTTCGCCCAGGTGGATGGATTCGGCGAGCGAACTGAAGCTCTGTCGTAGACCGTCATCCTTGACGCTGTTGAGCCGCAGATCGGCGAAGCTGCGCCGGGAGTAGAACCGACGCAGTCGGCTCAAGGCGTCTTTGTCCAACGGGACGTAGGGTTCGCCGCGCACCGCTTGGATCTCTTTGACGACGTTCTGGAGATAGGCGTTCTTCTCGTGCAGAGAGAGCGCTGCAAAGGCGCTGCGGTCGAGAAGATTTAGTTTGTGCCGACTCATGGTTTCACCATGCACTGCATTTCCACGGCGCTAAAGCGGATTGCCTACACGCACGGCAAAAAAAGCGCACCGGCCACGCTATCAGCTGCGGCACAACGCATGCCGTTTACCGCATACAGCAAACAGCATGCCGTAAAACTCACTTCAGTTCCTGCTCTTTCAGCGACGGCTGACCGTATTTGGACAGCATGAGGTCGACGCCTTCCTGAAGCAGGTCATTGACGCGCTTGTCCTGATCCAGCGCCATCTGCTTGATGAGCTTGAGGGCCTGACGCGACATATAGACCGTGGCTTTCTCCTGCGTGGGCCTTGGCTTTGGTGTCGATGCGAGGGCAACGACATTATCGGTTTCGGTGGGACGCTCGTCCGACTGCGATCGACCGGCGAGCTGTTCTTCAAGCGACACGCGCTTTTTGGTGGCCATCGGCGGCTCCTTCCATCTTGTTCATGACCCATTGCAACAGGTTGCGAATTTCTCGGGCGGCTTTGCCCTGGGGATCGCGTTCGGTGACCCCCTGCCCTAGCGCCAGCGCGTCGATGTGATCGGCACGCGTAGCCAGAGATGCCGTCGAAACGACGCCGCCGAGCTGCAGGACGCGGTATGCGTCGCTCGTTCGGATCGAGCGCCCTGGCGGGCATTGGTTGAGGACAAAGGCAAACGGCTTGCCGAGCTTGGTAAGGCTCGCGGTGGTGGGCCTGGTGGCCTCGATGTCGGCAATGCTCGGACGCGCCGGGATTAGGCACAGGTCTGCAGCTTGCATGGCGGACACGGTGGCGGGCGTGTTGACGCCGGCGGTGTCGAGCACGACCAGGTCGTGCCCCTGTTTCTCGAGAGTCGCCAGAGCGGCTTGGAGCTGGTTGGCGTCGATCGTCGCGACTTGCGGCGTTTCCGCCTCCCGCCGCTCGAACCAGTTTTTAGCTGTGCCCTGTGGATCGAGGTCGATCACATAGACGCGGAGACCCTTTTCCTGAGCGGCGACGGCCAGAGAGACGGCCAGGCTGCTTTTGCCGGTGCCGCCCTTTTGGGTCACGAGTGCAATGGTTTTCATCGGCGCAATCCTCCTACGGCACACGTTAAACAGCAAGCGGTTAACGGTTTGCGGTACACGGTTTGCATTTCGCCGTGTGCTTTACACGGCACACATTTTGCAGCGTGCATCTCGCGGTTTGCGGTATACGGCATGCCGTTTGCGGCGTGATATGTGGTCGGCCTCACACGGCTTTGCCTGAGTATATCAGTCTGCCTGAGCGCGCTCTCTGCATTATACGGGATGCGGCAAACCGTATACTGTAAACGGTATGCATTATCGAGGAGCCGGATTAGCTGACAAGCCCGTCAGATCTCGCTTGGGTCCAATGTTATAAAATAGTATTAAATCACATGAAGGAGATAACCCATGGCAAGCGTAACGATTGGGGAGCACTACGAGAGAATGCTCCAGAGCATGGTGGACAGCGGGCGCTATTCGACGGCGAGCGAAGTGATCCGCGAAGGGCTGCGCCTGGTCGAAGAGCGAGAACAATTCCGCCAGGCCAAACTGGCAGCTCTTCGTCAGCTGATCGCGGAAGGGGAGGAGAGCGGCGACGCGGAATTGCTGGATATGGCGGAGATCAAGGCGGCTGCCCGCCGCAAACGCAATACGTCGTGAAACCGCAACGCCGTATTCACGGCGATACGGCGCGACAACAATATATCACGTCGCCCAGATCGGCAGTGTACGCCAGTTTTCCGGGAATCCCGCGTTCCTCAAGCTTATGCCAGGCGCGTTGGGAAACGTCTCGAAGATCTTGAGGAAACGTTCGCCCCAAGTCGAGTTCGGATTGATCTGGATCTGGAAGTATCGCGTGATGGCGGCGGCTCCGTAAAAGCGCTCCAAGGCGCTTCCTTGTCCTGCTAGATGATCGAGGAGGGGAATGTTTGTTCCCTTGGGATCAATGGGCTGGGCGACCATGGCACGATTCCACAAGCGGCCATGATGAGCGCAGATATTGCGCACGAAACTAAGCGTCCACACCCAAGATCGCAGGGTGTCGCGGGTAATGCCGTAGCGCGCGGCGATCGTATCCTGATCCTGAACCCGCATGCCGGACACGAAGTGCGAGAGCGTGCCAAATTCCCAGAGTTCGACGGCGATCCATATGGGCATGGGATCGCTGTATTTGCGCCGATAATGGACGGCAAAATCGTCCTTCGCATTCAGCTCGCGTTGGTCGGCACGGCTGTTGAAGTCGTCGAGCTTGGAAGGCTTGCCCGCCCGCGGCTTTGAAAACTGGCCGTGGAGAAATTTGGCTTCGCGATGCGCCCACGGCGATCGCTTACCTAGCAGCAGGGCTATATCGGCGCGGAGGGCGATCTCAATGCGCTCGAGAGCGTCGAGCATGACCAGGCGAAGCTTCTTATCAAAAACGTATAGGTCGACGACGTGGGAGAACTGAGCGCCTGGGCGGAATGTGTCGCATATTTCGACGCGGCGGGTGCCGGATGCATCATGGACAATGCGGCTTTCCCGCATGGGGTGCCAGTAACCACTCAAACGGTAGTAGCCAATTTTACTAAGATGACCCTCGGCTTTCGCAAGATCATCTATGAAAAGGCCGCGCCCTTGCAATTTATTAATTTGCTGCGCGACGCTTAAATATGGCTTTTGATAAGGTTTCACAACGAGTGATATAAAAGAAAGCCGGCCCGTACACAACCAATGTTTCAGGTTATGCAGAGGGGCCGACCATGTTGAATTCTACATGGGCCAAATTGGCGATTCTGTCAAGTTCTTTATGCCGGCACGCGGCATCTAACGCCGGCGTGCTCAGCTTTCCCGCACCGTCGTGTCCGGACTCGCTTTGCCGTGCTTGGTTGTCACATACCGGCCCGAGATTGCGCTGCGATAGTGCGCCCCCGAGCTGCCACTCTTGCCGGCAGCCTCTTTCACTGTTGTGTTCGGGCTCGCCTTCCCATGCTTCGCTGTCACATAGCGCCCCGAAATGGCGCTCCGATAGCTTCCGCCACTTTTACCCTTTGCCATGACCTTTCTCCATATTGGGTTCCTCGCATAATTTAACACAATATGTAGTAATTTGCCCCGATGGGTATGACATTTGGGTGATCAGACAAAACACTGGGAGGAATGCGCCACGAACTCCATCATTCCAGAAGAGGAGGGGGCTTGAATTCCCTCGGAGCCGCCGTCGCCCGGCCTGAGTTGCACGGGCGGAGAGCCGAGGGGGCAAGCCCTTTACCGGAGGCGGCCGTCAGGCCGGGGCTTGCGGCCTTGGCGGCCCGTGCGACGATCATCCGCAGATGGTTGCTCTTCTTGAGGGAATTCCCTTGGTGAGCCGGAGCATCTTTCTTCCTTCGCGTCCCGCCGCCCTTATCTGGTTGCTCAATCCAGGAGCAAAAGACCGCTTAAGTGGTGTACACCAAGGGCCTATGGCTTCTTCGCGAACTCCGCGCGGATCTGCGCGCGCTTTTCTTCGGGCGTCAGGCCCTGCTTGTCGGCCGTCGTGAACCAGGCAGCCATACGGGGCGACAGTTTCATGCCCTCAACGGCGCTGATTTTCTCGGCACGCGCGCGCGTCAACGCTGTACCGCTAACAAGGATTTTCTCGGAGGAGGGCGATTTCGCTTTCATGGCCTGATCTTATCACAGGCGCCTCAAACGCAGCAAAGAAATGCTGACAGTTGAATATTGCCAGTCCGCCAAACCGCGCACCATGCGGCAAACCGTAAACCGTATGCCGTACGCATCGCGCCACTCATAGAGCGCTCCTGTAGGGAGGGGACTCCCTTGGTGAGCCGAGACCCCAATCACCCCATCTGTTTCAGATTTAGGTTTGTATCTGCCGTGATAGCTCTCTCACGAGAATTTCGGGATCAGTTGGTTTGGAAAAAACCGGGACGGCCGGAAATTCTTGTTCCATCTCCCAAGGCCGCACCGTGCCTGTATTGACGACGACGGGACGCCCCAGCTGAACAAGATGCTCGAGCACGGGGGTAATGTCGCCATCAAGAAGGTTTACGTCCAAAATAGCGGCCGTTACCGCTTCTTTCCCAAGATGGTCCATAGCCTCCTCGACGGTCGAGAATGGACCAACGACCGCCCCTCCGGCATCCTGAATTGCAAACGCGATGTCTTGAGCGATGAACATTTCGTCTTCCGCGACCAGAACAATTTGCTCGGCGAGCTTCTTGGTGGATTTCGTCATGATGTTTGTTCAAGCCTGCAAACGAGATAAGGGAAGACAGAACTCAACAACCAGCCCTTCCGGTCGCCAATGCAGGTCTAACGTACCGCGCAACTGGCTTCGTATGCTCATATCGATGAGGGTCGAGCCAAAACCGGAGACGGATTGTTCGTGTTCGACCTGGGGACCGCCGCTTTCCGCCCAGGTCATGTAGACGACATCCGCACGAGTCGACCAACGCACGACGAGACGCCCTTCAGGAACCGAGAGCGCGCCGTATTTGGCGGCGTTCGTCGCCAGTTCATGGAGGACCATCGCTAAGCTAGTCGATCCGTTGGCTCCGAGAGAGAGAGCTGGACCTTCGATGGTGATCTGATCGTTTTCATGTGTAAGGTGCGGCTCGATCAAGGATGCGACCAAGTTCTGAAGCGAAACGTCGGGTTGACCAATGTCTTCTTGCGTTACCGCCGGGCGGATCAGTTCATGAGCTCGCGCCAAGGCATGAACGCGTCCCCGCAACGCCTTGGCCATCTCGGCAGGGGTGCGGGTATGGCGCGATGTCATGCTGATCATGCCGGAGACGACGGCGAAGAGGTTCTTGACGCGGTGGTTCAACTCGCGAACGAGAAGCTGACGCGTTTCGACGACCTGCCGCTCAGTCGTGACGTCGCGGAAAAATACGGTGAGATCGTCTCCGCTTGGGAAAGCCCGCGCTTCATAGCGTTGGCCTGTCTTTTCCAGGAAAAGCTCTGCGGTTTCGATCGCATCATTTTCTGTCGCATCATGAAATGCATGCCAGAGTGGATTGCCCTTCCAGCCTGGAAAGGCTTTCCAAACCGTCTGGCCAGCAAGATCGCGACTACCTGCGAAAGCTTTGACGAACGCCTTATTCGCGTAAGTGATCGTCCAGTCATTCTTGAGAAACAGAACGGGATCGCTGGTTGCTTCCAAGACTTGCAGCAGCTGGGTTCGCGCCTCTTGGGCCGACGTCTCGGCTTGCTTGCGGTCGGTCACGTCAACGAAGGTCGCAACCGCTGTTTTCTGATCGTTTCCTACGCGCTGCGAGCTGACTTCCAGCTCGATGAGACTCCCGTCGCCCCGCCGGTAAAGCATAGGCTCATTGACGACGGTTTCGCCCTCTACCACAGTCCGGACAAGTGGGTATTCGGCCGCCCTGTAGCGTGCGCCAGTAAGATGTTGAGCGCCCAATCCCCGATAGTCCTGCGCCTTCTCGGCCGAGACCTCCTCGTTCACGAGGACGAGACCTTTTTTGTTGGTCATCACGATTGCAGCGGACGGAACCTCCGCGATGACGATGCCGATCGGCAGCTGGTCCAGGACGTCTCGAAAGAAGGTCTTTTCCCGCTCCATGTTCGCGAGGCTTTCGCGTAGCGCGATTTCACTCTCCACGAGCTGCGCAACGGCGCTCAGATTGGCCAGGTCGTCGTCAGTCCATTCGCGCGGTTCGGGCATGATCGCGCATAAGGAGCCGAGGATTTCGCCGCCATGCGCCCGCACCGGCACGCCGAGATAGGCGATGACGTTCAGATCGCGGATGGCAAGGTTGTCTTTGACCCGCTGATCCGTTCGGGCGTCGATTACGCGCAATGGCTCGTTCTGTCTGACGACATGCTGGCAAAACGAATGCGAGAGCGGGGTTTCTCGTGCTTCTGCGACAGGGTCGGCCAAGCCCGTCTGCGCCTTGAAGAACTGTCGCTCGGTGTCGACCAGCGACAATAAGCTGACGGGGGCTTTCAGTATGCGGCTGGCGAGACGGACGGCGCGATCGAAGACTTCTTCAACGGCCGAATCCATCAAACCCGATCGTTCCAGAGCTTGCAGGCGATCTTGATCGTTCAGCGCCGTATCCGGCGGCGAAATGATCGCCACCTGCGGCGCGGCGGAGAAGCTTTCACTCATGCTGACTATCTTTACGGCTAAGTCGCTGATCTAATAAGTGAATTGCTTTAGATCATTGAACGAGACGAAATGCCAGACAAAGCGCATCGAAATCCACGACGTGCGCTCCGATGCATGGGCGCCATTCCATAATGGCGGTGACGGAATGACGCAGTCACTACGGCGTTTCATGGCTGCGTTTGAAACAGACAAGATTCTGTTGCAAAATCTGCGGCGGCTCTCATGGAGCAAAAGGCCGCTCGCGCGGCCTGGGCTCATGTGACGATCGCTTCAGCTTCGAGCGCGTCGGCGGTGTAGGCCGAGAGCGGTTTGTCGGCTCGGAAATGCAGGTCGCGTTCGACCGCCCATCCAA
>NZ_JAJUWU010000003.1 GCF_021390325.1 Jiella avicenniae
ACTGTTCAGGTTGAACGAGCGAAGCGGGAAGGGACCAGGCCATGCCACGATCTCCCGAAGGGCGATCCGGATCCCGTCGGTCTCCTTCCCGCACCCTTCATACACCAAGCCAAACACACAGGATCCCGGGTCAGGCCCGGGATGACGATGCGGTGATGGCGCCACCTCTTCCGGGGTGCGACTCCGGCGGCAGCCAGTTCAGATGCTCGCGCCAATCCGCGCGAAGGCCATCGAAGCGCGAAAGCGACAGCTTCGACAGATCCGCAAAGCTGCAGACCCCATCCATCACCAGATCGCGGATCGCATGGCCGCTCGCCGGCGACAGGCCGAAGCCGACGCTCGACATCGTCGCCACCGTGACGTTGTCCGGCGAGGACAGCCGTTCGAGCACCGGCCGCCCGTCCGGGGTATTCTCGATGACGCCGGCCCAGGAGCGGATCACCCTTGCATGCGCCGCTTTGGGCAGAAGCTCGGCGACCCGCCTGGCGAGATTGCGGGTGACCGAGCCGGAAGGACGCGGCGGCTCGCGGTCGAACGGCACGTCGTCCATCCATTCGTGCGGCCCGCCGCCATAGGCGAGGTTGCCGCGCAGGGTCTGGCGGCCATAGAGCCCGTTGCCGTCGACACCGGTGATCGGCATCATCGGCAGCGGCTCGGTGACGATCATCTCGGCCCGTGCCGCCGCCATCGGCAGGTCGATGCCGAGCATCGCCGTCAGCTTACCGGTCTGCGGCCCGGCAACGATCACCAGCGCGTCGCAGCCGATCGTCCCTCGCGCGGTCTCGACGGCCGTCACCCTGCCGCCGGTCGTGGTGATGCCGGTGACGACGGTGTGCTGGAGGATGCGCGCGCCGTGGTCCTGTGCGGCCCAGGCATAAGCCTGCGAGGTCCGTTGCGGGTTGGCATGGCCGCCGAAATGGAAGCGCACGCCGGAGACGACGTTGTCGCCGGCCAGCGGCACCAGTTCGCGAACCTGTTTCGGGTCGAGAACCTCCCAGTCGTAGCCCTTGGGCAGGCGCAGCGCGAGCCCTTCGTGAAAGCGCTCCTTGCGCGGATCGACCTGGAAGATCAGGCGACCGCGCCGATATTCCGTCGGATAGCCGAGAAGCTCGTCCATCTGCGGCCACAGCCGCTGCTCCTCGTGGAAGAGCGGGCTCTGATAGTGGGTGCAGCCGCCGCCGTTGCGGCCCGAAGCCTCGAAGCCGACGATGCCCTTTTCGACGACGGTGACGGAAACGCCGGAGCGCGCCAGCCACCAGGCGGCGGAAAGCCCGGTGACGCCGCCGCCGGCGATGACGACCGAAGTGCCTCTTTCGCTCATCGCCGTCTCCTCAATAGGGCATGCCGGCGCGAAGCTGCTCGGCCTCGCGTTCGGTGCCGATGTCCTCGTAGCCGATCCACTGGGTGGCGATGCCGAACCAGACGTTCCAGCCGGCGTCCATGTCGGCCCCTTCCTGCCAGTCGGCGAGCACCGACAAAGGCAGCGGGCGCACCGGCGCGCGATAGCCGGCGAGCGGCACCGTCTCGGGCGCCACGCCGGCCCCGAGCGCCATCATCACCGCCACCTGCTCGCGGCAGCGCCGCGCCTGGCACGGCCCCATGCAGGCCCGGGTTAGCCGCTTGATCTGGTCCTGGTTGACGGGCCCGTCCTCGGCCAGCGTCGTCAGGTCTCTCCGGGCGATGGCATTGGAACGCCAGTCGAGATAGCGGGGCGGCTTGACGCCGAGGAGGTCGCCGCGCGTCACGTCTTCGCAGATGCAGGCAAGAACGTCCTCGCCGCCGGTGGCGAGCATCGCCCGTGCCCAATCGAAGTGATAATCGAGGCCGCCGCTCCCGGTCGGCAGTCCGGCTGCGTCGGCATGCGCCTCGGTGTCGCTTGCTGCCGCTTCGACGGCCTTGCCGAGGGAGCGCAACGCCGCCCGCCCTGCCCGCTTGCCCGATGCCGCCGCGTCGCCGCCGAGCCCGGAGCAATCGCCGGCGGCGAAAACGCGCGGCAACGACGTCGCGCCGTCTTCCGAAACGATCGGCACGTGGCCGCCGCGCTCCGGCGCCAGCGTACGCCTGGCGCCGAGGACGTCGAGAAGTTCGATGGCCGGCACGCTGCCGATCGCCATCACCACCGTGTCGCAGGCGACCTCGCCGCAATCCTCGGGATCCGAGCATCTGGCAGCGACGAGGCCCGTGATGCCCTCGGCATTGCCATGCGCCCTCAGCGGCACATGGCCGTTGACGACCCCGACCCCGCGTGCGGCCAGCGCCGCAACCTTCTCGACCGATCCCTGCGGCGTGTCGCGCACCTCGATCAGCGCCACTACGTCGAGCCCGCGATCGAGCGCCAGCGCGGCGGTGTCCAGCGCCAGGTCACCGGAGCCGACGACGACGATGCGCCGGCCGGCGAAGGCGTCGTAACGCGCGAGAAGCGTGTGGAAGCCTTGCGCCCCCATCACGCCCGGCCGGTCGGAGCCGGCGAAGGTGAAGTTGAGATCGCGCGCGCCTGTGGCCAGAACCAGCCGGTCGAAGCCGACGAGCCAGCTCTTTTCCTCGTCTGCGAGGCCCGCGATGCCGGACGCAAGACCGTTCAGCCCCGGCGCCTTCACCCAAGCACCCCAGACGCTGGTGGAAAGCCGCACGTCGACGCCGACGTCGAAGGCTTCCGCCAGCGCCGAGTTGGATTCCAGCACCCGCTCGACCAGCCGCTCGGGCGTCTGCACGGCGTTGGTCGCGCGACCGCCGAAATGGAACGGTACGTCCATGCCGACCAGCCCGGCCGGGACCGGGTTCTCGTCGACCAGCAGCACCGAAGCGCCCGCCCTCGCCGCCTCGATCGCGGCGGCGCAGCCTGCTTCGCCGGCGCCGACGACGAGGATCTCGACATGCTCTTCGACGGTGATGGACTTGCCCGCGATCGAGAAGCGATCGGGCGGCGGCAGCGTCGGTTCGGTCATTTCAGAATGCGTCCAGGGCCTGAGCGAGATCGGCGATGAGATCGTCGGGATGTTCGATGCCGACGGAGATCCGCAGCGAGGAATCGTCGACGCCGACCTCCCGGCGAATGTCCGGCGGAACGGAATAATGCGTGGTCGAGGCGGAATGGCAAATCAGGCTTTCCGTCCCGCCGAGGCTGACCGCCATGCGGAACACCTTCAGCCGGTCGAGCATGGCGAAAGCTTGCCGCTCGCCGCCCTTGATCCTGAAGGAGAAGGTCGATCCGGGGCCGGCGCATTGCCGGTCGTAGACGGCCTTTGCGGGCGATCCTTCCTCCAGGAAGCCGAGATAGGTAACACCGGTCACCTTCGGATGGTCCCGCAGGAAGGCGGCGATCGCGCCGGCGTTGGCGTTGGAGCGGGCGTTGCGCAGCGGGAAGGTCTCGAGCGAGCGCAAGAGCAGCCAGGACGTGAACGGGTCCATATGCGTGCCGAGCAGCGTGCGCAGCATCCGCACCGGCCCGACCTGCTCCAGCGAGCCCGTCAGGCAGCCGCCGAGAAGGTCCGAATGGCCGCCGGCATATTTGGTCAGCGAGGTGATGCAGAGGTCGGCCCCGTGCTCCAGGGGCTTTTGCAGCAGCGAGCCGAGGAAGGTGTTGTCGACCGAGATCACCGGCCGCTCGTGCTCGCGCCGGGCAAGCTCCCCGGCGAAGTCCGCGATCATCCGGATGTCGGCGATGCCGGCAGTGGGATTGGCCGGCGATTCGATGTGGATCAGGCCGATCGGGCCGTGCTTCCGCGCCGTTTCGGCCGTTTCGGAGACGCTCTGCCGGCTGAGTGCGTCGGCAATGCCGACGGCCTTGATGCCGAGCCCCGCCAGCGGCCCGTAGAGCAGCCCGTGCGTCCCGCCATAGAGCGGCGTCGTGTGGAGGACGCTGTCGCCGGGCTTCAGATGGGCGAGCATCGTCGCCGAGATCGCCGCCATGCCCGAGGCGAAGGCCGCCGCGTCCTCGGCCCCGTCGAGGATGGCGAGCCGTGACTGCAGGAGCTTCAGGTTCGGATGGTCGAGCCGGGCATAGATGAAGGGGGCGTCCCGCTCCGGCGCCGGGCCGTCGAAATAGGCACGGTGCACCTCCTTCGCCGCTGCGGCGGAGGGATAGGCGAAGGTCGAAGACAGGACGATGGGCGGCTTGACCGCGCCATAGGCCTCGGCCGGATCGTAATTGAAGCCGACCGCGAGCGTGTCGGGATGCAGTCCTTCATGCAGACTCGCCTCCGGCCGCTCCGGCAGCCCGTCGCCGCTCACGAAGCGTCCGGCCACGGTTCGGCCGCGGCGGCCTCCCCGGCGAAGGCCAGCGTCATTGCGAGCCCCGGCGTCGCCGCCAGACCCGGAGCCGTCACATGGGCGCCATCCGCAGAAGCCGGAACCGCACTGATCGACATCGGCCGCCGGTCGATGCCGGTGCGCGCGGCGATGAAGTCCTGCGCCTTGTCGCAATACCAGTCGACGAAGCGCTGGACGTAGGATTCCCCCTCTTCGCAGTAGGGCCCCGGCGTATACCCGAGCGAATGGACCCCGCGCTGGTTCATCTCGACCAGGTCGCGATCCTGCAGGTTGGTGACGTTCCACAGCGCCGTCAGCCGCTCGACGTCGTAGTCGACGCCCTCGACGGCGTCCTGATGGACGAGCCACTTGCAGGTCACGAGCGTCTCGTGCGGGCCGGTCGGCATGGCGCTGAAATAGACCGTCGTGTCGGAGGTCGAATGGCAGAAGCTGTGGGGCTCGATCGCCCAGCGCAGCGAGCCGACGTCCGGGTCGTCACCGTCGATCATCAGCTTCTTGACCGCCGGCCGGCCGTCCATCGTCAGCGACACCTGCCCTTCCCTGAGCGGGAAGCGCTCGACCTGCCACCACGGCCCGATATGGGGTCCCTTGGACAGGCCGAGCGACGCCAGCTTGGCGTCGAAGGCCTGATGCCTCGGATCGTCGTCCTTGGCGAAATGGCCGCCCTTGGCCTCGCCGATCGGGAAGGTCAGCGACAGCTCCGGATGGCCGACGGCGCAGTGGTAGCACTCGCGGGCGTTCTCCATCACGAGCTTCCAGTTGCCCTTCTCCACCAGCGTGTTCTGGTGGGCGAGCTTGGCCTCGTTCAGCCGGTGCGGCGCGAGCAGCGGCTCCAGTTCGGCCCGGAACCGGTCGAAGGGCGGTGGCGTCTCGGCCATCGAAACGAACAGCGCGCCCGCGACCTCCTCGACATGCACCGGCTTCAGGCCGTGGTCCTCGGCCTTGAAGCTCGGCTGCATGTCCTTGGCATGGACCAGCTTGCCGTCCAGGCCGTAGACCCATTGATGATACGGGCAGGTCAGGCGCGAGCGGGCGCCGGCGCCGTCGCTGCAGACCTGGGCGCCGCGATGGCGGCAGGAATTGTGGAAGGCGTTCAGCGTTCCGTCGCGGTCGCGGGTGATCACCACCGGCGAGCGGCCGATGGTCAGCGCCAGCACGCCGCGCGGCCGCGGGATCTCGCAGGTGAAGCCGGCGAGGATCCACGATTGGCCGTAGATCGCCTGAAGATCGAACTCGTAGACGTCGGGGCTGTTGTAGAGCGCCTGTGGCAGACTGTGGCCCGGCTTGCGCTGGGCGAAAACTGCCGCGATCATGGACAGGTCGAGCATCGTGCCTCCTTATTGAGCCACGAGCTTGTCAGCGGTTGGAATCGCTTTCAAATACCGTTTTTGCATCGTCCCATCGAATTGAGGCAAGAGATGCCGATCCGTCCGCCCGCAGCGGTCGACGAACCCCGAGCGAAGGTGAAGGCCGCACCGGCCGAACCCTCCGATGCCGCCCGGCTTTGGCTGCCGCTCAACGCGCTGAGAGCCTTCGAGGCGGTGGCGCGGCGTCTCAGCTTCACCGGCGCCGCCGCCTCGCTGCACATTTCCCAGAGCGCACTCAGCCGCCATGTCAGCCGGCTGGAGGAGCTTCTCGGCTGCAAGCTCCTGGAACGACGACCGCAGGGCCTCGTTCTGACGCCGGCCGGCGCGGCGCTCCTGCCGGTGGTTTCGAAGTCGTTCGACGGGCTGGAGTCCACGATGCAGGCGCTGCGCCACAGGGCCGGCCGGACGCAGCGCATGCTGCGCGTCCACATGCCGCCGACCTTTCTCGACGTCATGGGAATGTCGCTCCTGAGGGAATTCCGGCTGGCCTTTCCGGACGTCTCCATCGACCTGTTCTCGTCGAATGGCGTCGGCCTGCCGCGAGCCGCCCCTTGCGACATCGCCATCGTCTTCGACCGCCAGCGCTACGGCGATGCGGTGCGCGACCCGCTCTGGCCGATCAGCCAGACGCCGGCCTGCGCGCCGGAAATCGCCGAACGCTGCGAGGGCATGGATCTCGAAACGTTCCTGCGCTCGAACGAGCTTCTCCACACCCGCCTCGAGGGCGAACCCTTCGGCGTCCTGTGGGCGGCCTTCGCCCGGCATTTCGATCTGGAGATCGGGCCGGAACGCGGCCTGGCGCTCGACAGCGAGCGGCTGACCGTGGAACTCGCCGTCACCGGCAACGGCGTCATTCTGGTCGACGTCGACATGTTCGCCAAGGAAATTGCCGACGGCCGGCTGGTGACGCCCTACGCGGCGACGTCGCAATCGGGCTTCGGCTACTATCTGACGGTCCATCCGGACGACATGTCGGATCCCGCGATCGCCCTCTTCCGCTCCTGGGTGATCCAGCGCTTCACCCACGTCAACCGCGAGGGGGGTGCCCAGCCTTCGGACGGTCTCAGCGCAGGATGACGATCTCGTCGTCGCGGGCGACGTTGAGCGCCCGGCGGGCATTCTCGTCGATCATGTCCCGTTCGAGCGTCCCGTCCTTCATCGCCCGGACCCGCCTTTCGAGCGCGTCGCGCTTGGTCAGAAGCTCGGAATAGGCGGCGTTGCGCAAGGCGAGTTGCCGCGCGAACGCGACCTTCGCCTCGCTGCCATATTGCCCGGTCTTGGCGCTGACGACGAAATAGGCGAGCACGGCCGTGGCCATCGCCGGCACGATCAGCTTGCCGAGAAAGGATTTCCGCTTTTGGATCGTTTGCATCTGGCGCCTCCGATGCCAGATCTCGCACGCGCGTGGTTAAGACAGCGTGAACACGCCCGGCAAATGGGGGCCGACGAAAATTCGCGCCGCGGCCGATTGCCGTCTTCTTTCAGATCGTTGTCACGCTATTTTCCAGGCGTCGGCGGTTGATCACGGATGAACCCGGGAACGCCAGGCGTGGAACCCATCGATGGCGCGAGCGGCGAATACCGGGGAAGACGATCTGAACGAAGACGCGGACGAAGCCGAAAAGGCCCGCAAGGATCCGGAGGAATCCCTCGACAACGCGCCCGACGAGGGCGAGACCATACGCGACTTCTTCTCCTTCGAGGAGATCTTCGCCCGCGTCCTTTCCGTCGCCGACCATGAGCTCGAAGCCTCGAACCGCTACCTGTTCTGGAGCGGACTCGGCGCCGGCGGCGCGCTGGGCCTGACCTTCCTCGCCCGGGTGGTCTTCACCGAAAGCGCCCAGGAGGCCGAGCCGGGCCTTCTCGGAAACCTGCTCTATCCCGTCGGGTTCCTGATCATCGTTCTCGGCCGCTATCAGCTTTTCACCGAGAATACTTTGACGCCGGTGGTTCTGGTCCTGACCAAGCTCGCCAGCGTCGCCAATCTCGCCCGTCTCTGGCTGGTCGTGCTCGTCGCCAACATGGTCGGCGCCGTCGGGGTCGCCGCGCTGCTTGCCTATTTCGACGTCCTCAATCCCGAGCGCCTCGAAAAGGCGATCGAAATGGGCCGGCATGCCCACGAGGCGGGATGGTTCGAGATCTTCTCCAAGGCGGTGATCGCCGGCTGGATCGTCGCGGCCATGGTCTGGCTGGTGCATGCCTGCAGGGATACCGTGTCCCGCATCATGGTCGTCTGGTTCCTGATGTATTTCATCGGCGTCGGCGGCTTCTTCCACGTCATCACCTCGTCGGTGGAAGTGTTCTTCCTCGCCTTCCGCGAAAGCTCCGTCGACCTTCTGCCGCTGCTTCCGCAGTTCGTCCTGCCGGTCCTTCTCGGCAACACCATCGGCGGCGTCACCTTCGTCGCGGTCTTGAACTACGCCCTCTTCGCCGAACACAAGGATTCCAGGCTGTTCGAGCGGTACGGGGACAAGCTGGACTGGCGCGACTGGATGTTCGGCATCGAAAAGACCCGTCGCCGCCCCGCCTGAGGGCGCGACGGCAAAAGGGTGATGATCCGCTCCCTCCCGCAATGTCATGGGCGAGGTCTGCGAATTGGGACCCGTTCATGTCGGGCGCCTCTCGGCAGCGCCGTTCCATGCAATTCGATACAATATTTACTGCTTAACCAACTGCGACATCTTCGATCTATACCAAGCTCCATTTCGGGATCATCTGCATTATCCTACCGCAACTCCTGATCGACGCGGAAGGACGATGGCATGACCGGCAGACTGCTCATCTCGCTCGTGACAGCAGCAAGTTCGCTTGCCGTCGCGGCCAGCCCGGCCAGCGCCGGCGGTCGCAGCGTCTCGTGCTACCAGCCGGTCGTCGAGCCGGCCGCCTATGCGACACGGCTCGAAACCGTGGTCGTTCGCCCCGCCGAGACCGTCTACGACGTCGTCCCGGCGCGCTATGGCTGGGGAACGCGCGAGGTCCTGGTCGAGCCCGGCGGCGTGTCCGATACCATCCTGCCCGCCGAGTACCGCTTCGTCGAAAAGCAGATCGTGCTGGAGCCCGCCCGCGTCATCGCCCGCTCGACCCCGCCCGTCTACCGCACGGTGAACCAGCAGGTGGTCGTCGATCCGGGCGGCGAGCGCTGGGAGTGGCGCATCGTGGACGGCAAGCGCGTCTATTGCCGGATCGTCGTGCCACCGCGCTACGGCACCCGGCCGACCACTGTCGTCGTCGAGCCCGGCCGCCAGTGGACCGAAGTCGTCCCGGCCCGCTACGGCGTCTCGCGCGAAAAGGTCCTCGTGCGCCCGGAATCGGTTCAGAGATACGTCGTTCCGCCCCGCTACGAAACCGTGCGCGAATGGGTGATGATCGAGCCGGAACGCCGCGTCGCGCGGATCATTCCGCCGGAGTACGGGACGCGCGAAGTCACCGTGAAGGTGCAGGAAGAGCGCAGCGGCTGGCGGCAGGTCCATCTCGGAGGATCCTGCTGAGGTCGCGGAAAGGCTCGTCCGCCCCGAACGACGACCGCCGCAGAAGATCCGCCCCCTTGCGTCGCGCCGATCATGGCGCGATGCAAGGGGCATGACACTTTCGAGCCCGACGACCGCCCTTCCCGCCAGCTTTCGTCTCGAAGGCGGGCGGCTCTGTCTCGACCCGCGCGATCCGACCTTCTTCGAAAATCCCTATCCGGCCTATGCGGCGCTCGTCGAAACCGGCGGGATCGCCTTTTGGGACAGGCTCGGCGGCCATGCCGTCGCCCGGCACGATCTCGTCTCGTCGATTCTGAAGGACCGGCGCTTCGGCCGCATCGTCCCGAACGATGCCGAGGGCCGGCCGGACTTCTCGCAGAAACCCGAGCACCTCCGGGCCTTCTATGCCCTGGAAGCCCATTCGCTGCTCGAATTGGAGCCACCCACCCACACGCGGCTGCGGGCCCTCCTGACGAAAGCTTTCGTCTCCCGCCGGATCGAGCGGCTCGCTCCCCAGATCGCCGCCATCGCAGACGCGCTGGTCGACGACTTCGCCGATGGCGACACGGTCGACTTCATCGCCGCCTTTGCCTCGCCCCTGCCCGTCCGGGTCATCGCCGATCTGATCGGCGTGCCGGCCTCCGCTTCACACCTCCTGCTCGACTGGTCGCATCGCATCGTGGGAATGTACACGCCAGGCCGGACCGCGGAGGTAGAACGCGCCGCCGACAGGGCTGCCGAGGAGTTCGCCGCCTTCCTGCGGGAGATCGTCGAAGAAAAGCGCAAGAAGCCGGCGGACGACCTGATCTCGGCCTTGATCGCCGCCGAGACCGAAGGCGGCAAGCTGGATCGCGACGAACTGATCTCGCTCGTCGTGCTTCTCCTCAATGCGGGCCACGAGGCGACCGTCCATCAGATCGGCAACGGGGTGAAGGCGATTCTCGCATGGAGCGCCGCCACGGGAACTCCGCCCGCATCGCCGTTTGCGAGCGAGGCGGCGGCCGAGGCCGCGATCGAGGAGACGCTGCGCTTCGACCCGCCTCTCCATCTCTTCGAACGCTATGCCCTCGCCCCGGTGGAACTCCCCGGCGGCGTCACGCTCGCGCGCGGCGACAAGGTGGCGCTGCTACTGGCCGCCGCCAACCGCGATCCCGCCGCCTATGCCGAGCCGGACCGCTTCCTGCCCGACCGCTTCCTCGACCGGTCGGCGAAGACCGTCACCTCCTTCGGCGGCGGCATCCACTTCTGCATCGGCGCGCCGCTCGCCCGGCTGGAGCTGAGGATCGCGCTGGAGCGGCTGTTCGCGCGGTGTCCCCATGTGCAGATGACGGCCCGGACTCGATACCGGGACTCTTGGCATTTCCATGGATTGGAAAGGCCGGAGGTGATCCCCGGGCCGGTCGATCGACGGCCACGACAGCCGCCGTCCTGAGGGTGCGGGCGTTCACCTTTCTCAGAACCCTCCCGCGCTTCGGCGCTTGGCTCAGATCTTCACCACATAATGCTTCTTCGTCGGCTCGACGACCTTCCACCGCCCCTTGAAGCCGGGGCGGATGACGAAGCTGTCGCCGGCCGTCAGCTTCACCGGCTCGCCACCCTCTTCGGTGAGAACCGACACGCCCTCGAGAATGTGGAAGAACTCCCACTCGGTGTAGTCGACGTCCCATTCGCCGGCGGTCGACTCCCATATGCCGGCGTAAAGGCCCTTGCCGTCGTCCTCGAGGTTCCAGGTCTTCTGGGTCGGCCGGCC
This sequence comes from Jiella avicenniae, assembly GCF_021390325.1. Taxonomy (GTDB): domain Bacteria; phylum Pseudomonadota; class Alphaproteobacteria; order Rhizobiales; family Rhizobiaceae; genus Jiella; species Jiella avicenniae. The sequence continues at coordinate 10,854 of NZ_JAJUWU010000003.1, forward strand.
GCTGCGGAGCTTTTCCTTCGCCGGCGTCGCCGTTTCCGGCTCGACGCCGTCCTTGGCGAAACGGATCAGATGGTCGGTCATGTTCGGCCCCCTGGCTGAGATCCCGCAGACCGGATCGCACGATCCGGCAGACGGGCCGAAATGGCCGGCACGATCTTTCGTTCCCGCATGGCAGCAATGAGCCGAGCGGAATGCTGTTGGGGCCGGGCGGGCACCCGATCCCCTGCCGATCAGACCTTGGCGAGCGCCTGGTCGAGGTCGGCGATGATGTCCGAGACGTCCTCGATGCCGATCGACAGGCGCACCACGTCCGGCCCGGCGCCGGCCGCCGTCTTCTGCTCGTCCGAGAGCTGGCGGTGGGTGGTGGAGGCCGGGTGGATCACCAGCGAGCGCGTGTCGCCGATATTGGCGAGGTGGGAGAACAGCTCCAGCGCCTCGACGAAGGTGACGCCGGCATCAAAGCCGCCCTTCAGGCCGAAGGTGAAGACGGCGCCGGCGCCCTTCGGGCAGTATGTCTGCATCCGCGAATGTCCGGGGTCCTCCGGCAGGCCGGCATAGGAAACCCAGGAGACCTTGTCGTGGCCCTCGAGGTGCTGAGCCACGGCCAGGGCGTTGTCGCAATGGCGCTGCATGCGCAGGGGCAGCGTCTCGATGCCGGTGAGGATCATGAAGGCGTTGAAGGGCGAGATCGCAGGTCCGAGGTCGCGCAGACCGAGCACCCGGCAGGCGATGGCGAAACCGAAATTGCCGAAGGTCTCGTGCAGGACGATGCCGTTGTATTCCGGCCGCGGCTGCGACAGCATCGGATAGCGGTCGTCGGCCGACCAGTCGAACTTGCCGCCGTCGACGATGACGCCGCCCATCGAGTTGCCGTGGCCGCCCAAGAATTTCGTGAGCGAATGGACGACGATGTCGGCCCCGTGCTCGAAAGGCTTGCAGAGATACGGCGTCGCCATGGTGTTGTCGACGATCAGCGGCAGCTTGTGGCGACGCGCGACCTCGGCGATCGCCGCGATGTCGAGCACGACGCCGCCGGGATTGGCGATCGATTCGATGAAGATCGCCTTGGTCTTGTCGGTGATCTCGGCCTCGAAGCTCGCCGGATCGAAGGGATCGGCCCACTTCACCCGCCAGTCGAAGGACTTGAAGGCGTGGCCGAACTGGTTGATCGAGCCGCCATAGAGCTTGCGCGAGGCGACGAATTCGTCGCCCGGCTGCATCAGCGCCTGGAACACGATCAATTGCGCGGCGTGGCCGGAGGCGACGGCGAGCGCCGCGGTGCCGCCTTCGAGCGCCGCGACGCGCTCCTCCAGCACCGCCTGGGTCGGGTTCATGATGCGGGTGTAGATGTTGCCGAACTGCTGGAGGCCGAACAGCGAAGCGGCATGGTCGACGTCGTCGAAGACGAAGGAGGTCGTCTGGTAGATCGGCGTCGCCCGCGCGCCCGTCGCCGGGTCGGGCTGCGCGCCCGCATGGATCGCCAGGGTCTCGAATTTCGGTCCGCTCATCGTCGTTCTCCCACTTCGCCAGCCTGTGTGAATTCTTCGGCCTGCCGGCTTTCCGCCGATCCCGCCCGCCTTATCATGTGAGCCGATCGCCCGACGAGTGGGCGACACCCCGTTTTTCGGCCGGCGCGGAGCAAATTCGCCCGCCGATCATCCCTTCATTCCATCAGGAGCGCCGCCATGCCGAGCCTCGAAGGAAAAATCCGCTATGCCGTCGTCGGCGGCGGCTGGATCTCCCAGGCCGCCTTCATGCCGGGCGTCGGTCAGACCTCGAACTCGCTGATGACGGCCATCGTCACCGGCGACAAGGAAAAGGGCGCCGAACTCGCGCGCCGCTACGGCCTCGACGTCTATGGCTACGACGAATACGACGCGATGCTGAAGAGCGGAACGGTGGACGCCGTCTACGTCGCGACGCCGAACTTCCGCCACCGCGAATTTGCCGAGCCGGCGCTGAAGGCCGGTATCCACGTGCTCCTCGAAAAGCCGATGGAAGCCAGTCTCGAAGACGCCGAGGCGATCCGGGCCGCGGCCAAGGCCTCCGGCGCCAAGCTGATGATCGCCTATCGTCTGCATTGCGAGCCCGGCACGATCGCCATGGTCGAAGCCGTGCGCAAGGGCGAGATCGGCAAGCCGCGCTTCTTCACCTCGACCTTCTCGCAGACCGTCCGGGCGACCAACCACCGGGCTACCAGCGGCTACTGGGCCGGGCCCGTGCCGGACATGGGCACCTATCCGATCAATGCGGTGCGCAATCTCTTCGAGGCCGAGCCGACCGAAGTGATGGCCTTCGCATCGAAGACCGATCGCGATCTCGGCTGCGACGATACCGTCAGCGTCGTCCTCAAGTTCACCGAGGGCCGTCAGGCGAGCTTCACCCTCTCCTATTCGGCCGAAGGCGTCGACCAGTTCTATCTCGTCGGCACCGAAGGGGCGATGACCGCTTCGCCCGCCTTCGGCTTCGGCGAGGGCACGAAGATCGGCTACGAACTCGCAAAGGACGGCGAGACCAGCACCCACGAGGCGCCGGAGGTCGACCAGTTCGGCGGCGAAACCGCGTATTTCTCCGATTGCATCCTCTCCGGTCGCGAGCCCGAGCCGGACGGCGAGGAAGGCGTCCTCGACATGATCGTGCTCGCCGCCATCGAGCGGGCGATCGAGACCGGCGAGGTGCAGAAACTCCAACCCCGCTCGCGCCTCCGCCGTATCGGCCAGGAGCAATCTCGCGAGCTGGCGCTGGCAAAGAGCCCGTCCCTCGTCGGCATCGAACGGCCGGTGGAGTGAGGCCCTTCGCGCCCTCGCAGCCCCTGTGCGAACGGCGGAGCGTCGCGAACCCGCATTCGGGTCGCGGCCAACCGTTCGCGTTGGAACCAGAAGGGCAACCATCCCCTTCATCGGGCAGAAGTTCGCTTGAAGGCCCGGCTTCTGCCGGTGACGGAAATCCACGGCCGGTCGGTTGGCAGCCTCCACATGGCGCAGACTTCGGGCGGATGCCTCCCCCGACCCGAAGGCCTGGCGCCCGCCCTCCATCCGGTAAAGCCCTCGTATCGGCGCCGGGCGGTGCCCGTCTTCGAAACGAGAAATCCGAGCTGACCACCCACGGCGGGGACGCATCTCCTTTCGCGAGGAAGCGCGTCCATCTCGTCGACCGCATTCGAGAAAGTTCCCATGGAAGCTGAACACGCAAGACACTGGGCGGCCACACCGGCTCGACCGATCGCAAACTTCCTGATCCCGTTCCCGGCGGTTTGCTTCACCCTCGCCCTGGCGACCGATCTCGTCTACTGGCAGACGGCAAACCTGATGTGGCAGAATTTTTCCGCCTGGCTTCTGTTCGTCGGCGAAGTCGTCGGCGGGCTCGCTCTGGTGGTCGGGATCATCGAGCTTCTCGTCCGAAAGGACCTGCGCGCCACCGGCCCCGGCTGGGGGTACGTCGTCCTCGGCGCCATCATCCTCATCGTGGCCTTCTTCAACAGTCTCATCCACGCCGGCGACGGGTGGACCGCCGTCGTCCCCTGGGGTCTGACGCTTTCGGTCGTCACCTTCGTCCTCGTCCTCGTGGCCGCCGTCCTCGGCCGCGTGACGACACGCCAGCATGCCGCAGGAACCTACCACCATGCATGACAGAACGCCCTTCCTTCGCACCTCGCTGCTCGCCGCGACGTGCCTTGCCGTCGCCGGTTCTCCCGCCGCCGCGCAGGACAACGGCTCCGACTTCGACATTTCGACGCAGATCGGCCCCGACCCCGTATTGCCCGACCCCGCCCAGTCGTTGCTTCCCAGCCTGAAGGTCGCGGAAGTGATCGGCTGGCAGGACGGACAGACGCCGACCGTGCCCGAAGGTCTGACGATCACCGCCTACGCCACCGATCTCGCCAATCCCCGGACGGTCCACACCCTGCCGAACGGCGACGTTCTCGTCGTCCAGTCGCGCGGGCCTTCCGGCGAGCCGCAGAACCGGCCGAAGGACATCATCCGCGGTTGGATCATGTCCATCGCCCACGGAGGTGGCGGCGGCGAGCAGAAGCCGAGCAACATCGTCACGCTGCTGCGCGACACCGACCGTGACGGCAAGGTCGACGATCGACACGACCTGTTGACCGGGCTGAACTCGCCCTTCGGCGTCGCCTGGGCGGATGGCACGCTCTATGTCGCGGCGACCGACGCGATCCTCGCCTATCCCTACGAGCTCGGCCAGACGGAAATCACCGCCGAGCCCACCGTGCTGACGCCCCTGCCCGGCGGGCCGATCGATCACCACTGGACGAAGGATCTCGCGCTCAGCCCCGACGGCCGATACCTCTACGCCTCGGTCGGCTCGAACTCGAACATCGTCGAGAATGGCCTCGAAGCCGAAAAGGGTCGCGCGGCGATCTGGCAGGTCGACAGGCAGACCGGCGCGTCGCGCGTCTTCGCCTCGGGGCTGCGCAATCCGAACGGTCTGACCTTCCATCCCGAGACCGGCGAACTCTACACGGTGGTCAACGAGCGGGACGAACTCGGCCCCAATCTCGTCCCCGACTATATGACATCCGTGAAGGACGGCGCCTTCTACGGCTGGCCCTGGAGCTATTACGGCCAGCACGTCGATCCGCGCGTGCGTCCGCAGCGGCCGGACATGGTCGAGAAGGCGATTCCGCCGGACTACGCGCTGTCGAGCCACGTTGCCGCCCTCGGCCTGACCTTCTCCTACGAAGCGGCAGGCTCGGCGCTGCCCGACGAGTATGCCCACGGCGCCTTCATCGGCGAGCACGGAAGCTGGAACCGCAGCTTCTTCAACGGCTATCACGTCGTCTACGTGCCCTTCGAAAACGGCAAGCCGTCCGGCAAGGCCGAAGAGGTCGTCGGCGGCTTTCTCGACGGGGATCAGGCCCATGGGCGACCCGTCGGAGTCGGCATCGACGGCACCGGTGCGCTCCTCGTCGCCGACGATGCCGGCAACACCGTCTGGCGGGTCGCTGCCTCCAACGGCACCGTGTCGCCGCAGCCCGTGGGCACCGACGGTCAGCAGATGCAAGGGGCTGCCGCCGGTGGCGGCAGCGCCGACACAGCCGGTGAAGCGGGCGATGCGGCGGCAGGATCCGCGAATGCCGGGGCGGAAGGCCCGGGCGTCGCCACGCCCGCCGGCGGCGAAGCAACGCCGACCGAACCTCAGTCGAACGGAGGCAGCCAGGCGCCGGCCGCCTCGATCGACGAGCAACTGACCGGAGAGGAGCCCGTCGCTCGGCCGAGCGGCGACACCCCGGACCCCTCGCAGACCGAGGTGGCACCGGCCACGCTGCCGCAGGGGAGCGGCGAAACCGGGACCACCGCCCCCAACGGACCGCAGTGACCGAATGATCGAAGCGCGGAGGGATCTTCCCTCCGCGCTCCGTTTCGCAAACGACTGCGCTCGCCCCGACCGGCGGCGTCGGTCAGCACCCGCCCTCCTCCGGCAACTCTCAGTAAGGTCGCAGCCAAGTGTTTGAAATGGAACCGAAAATACGGACGACGCCTTGAAGGAGCAACGCCGGGGCGAACGGTGCCCCGGCGCCGAACCTCAGGGAGAATGCACATGAAACGGATCGTGCTGACCGCCGCCGCCGCCCTTCTCATGTCGGGATCGGCCCCGGCTCTCGCCCAGTCCTCCAGCGAAGGCTCCAGTGGCCAGGCGATGGGCACCAACGCCATGGACACCGACCAGGCGTCGATGCCGGCGCCGCAGGACGTCGAGACGGCGAAGAACTTCGTGCCGATGGCCGCCGTCGGAAACAGCTTCGAGATCGAGTCGAGCAATCTCGCCTTGACGAAGTCGCAGGACGAGAACGTCCGCAACTTCGCCCGGACGATGGTCGACGATCACTCCGCCGCCGCCATGAAGATGAAGCAGGCGGTCGAGGAGTCCGATACCGGGCTTTCGGTGCCCACGGGGCTCGACGCCAAGCATCAGGAAATGCTGAACCAGCTTTCCTCCGCCGACGACAGCGAGTTCGACGCCATGTATGCCGACATGCAGGCCAAGGCCCACGAGGAGGCGGTCACCCTCTTTACGGCCTATTCGCAGAACGGCGAAGACGGCCCCATCAAGACCTTTGCCGCAAACACGCTGCCGACACTGAAGCAGCACCAGTCGATGGTCGACACGATGCAGTAGACGCCACTCCGGTCTTCACGAAAGCAGCAACGGCGTCTGGCCGGGACGGAATTCGTCCCGGCCATTTTTTCGTGCGATAGACGACGTTTGGAAAAGAGGGCGGGCGATGCGATCCGGCACATCAGCGACGGCGTAGACGCCGTTGAATGACGGGTGCTGGAAGCGAGCAGGAACAACCAGCCGGCAACGGGAGGGCGGGGAGTGTGGTGAGCGAGTCGATCAGCATATCGGCGACATCCGCACCGTTTGCGGCCTTGGCGCGGTCTTTCTGTTGCGTCTCCCGATCTATCCGAGCATGGCCGACGGGATCCCGTCTTCCTCCGGTCTGGATCGGTCGGAAATCGCCCGTCTTCGCTTGCCGGTCAGTGCGTTTCTCGCCCTTGCCGCCGTCCTCTTGGCGGTCGCCAGGGTCGTCGAACGGTTGGTCGCCGATTGCCGGAGGAGATCCGAACGGGACGGCATGACGAACCTGTTCAGCCGCCGGCTTTCGAACGGATGACACGGGCCGCTCGGGTGGCGTGGCGATCCTCTGCGACATCGACGACTTCGAACCCGGGAACGACGGCTACGGCCATGGCCTCGGCGACGACGTCGTCCGCGCCTTCGCCGCGTTGCTGCAGACGGCCTGTCCGACGGCCGCGCGGCTCGGCTGTCCGTCCGCTCGCGGGACCCAGACCTCGTCCGGCGGTCAGTCCGTGCGCCGCGGGTTCAGGCCGTAGCTCTGGTACCCCTTCCCGAGTTTCGGCTTCTTCGACGACAGGACCCGCGAATTCACTCCGTTCCAACCGATCTCGCCGCAGAGCCGGGCATATTCGATCTTCGGGCAGCGATCCATGATCACCGTGAGGCCGGCGGCCTCCGCCCTTGCCGCCGCCTCGTCGTGGCGGACGGTGAGCTGCATCCAGATCACCTTGGGCAGGGGATCGAGGCCGAGAGCCTCGTCGACGATTCCGGGAGCCGCCTCGGAGGCGCGGAAGACGTCGACCATGTCGATCGGAACCGGAATCGATCCGAGGTTCGGATAGACGGTCCTGCCGAGGATCTCCTTGCCGGCGAGGCCCGGATTGACCGGGAACACGTCGAAACCCTTGGCGAGGAGATATTTGAGGACGAAGAAGGACGGGCGGACCTCCTTGGCGCTGGCGCCGACCATGGCGATGGTCTTCGTCTCGGAAAGGACGCGCCGGATCAGCGCGTCCGGATAGACGAGCGGTGCCGTGCCGCGCGGAGCGCTGGTCTCTGTCGATGCCTCGAGGGTCATTCGTTCGTCCATTCCGGCTGGCGCTTTTCGAGAAAGGCACCGATGCCCTCCTGCGCGTCACGCGCCAGCATGTTCTCGACCATCACGCCGGCAGCATAGTCGTAGGCCTCGGCGAGCCCCATCTCCGCCTGGGCGTAGAAGGCCTCCTTGCCGGTCTTCACGGTCATGGCGGATTTGGAGGCGATGGTCGTCGCATATTTGCCGACGACCGTGCCGAGATATTCCGGCGGCACGACGCGATTGACGAGGCCGAACTCGCGGGCCGACCGCGCATCGATGCGCTCGCCGGTGAGCAGCATTTCCATCGCATGCTTGCGGGTGAGATTGCGCGACAGCGCCACCATCGGCGTCGAGCAGAACAGGCCGATGTTGACGCCGGGCGTCTGGAACTGCGCTTCTTCCGAAGCGATGGCGAGATCGCAGGAGGCGACGAGCTGGCAGCCGGCGGCCGTCGCGAGGCCGTTCACCTCGGCGATCACCGGGCAGCGATGGCGGACGATCTGCTGCATCAGGCCCGAACACTGGCGCATGGTCTTCTCGAAGAAGGCGCGGCCACGGTCCTCGTCGCCGCGATGGGCGGTGAGTTCCTTCAGGTCGTGGCCGGCGGAAAACACCTTGCCGTTGGCGGCCAGCACGACGACGCGGCAGTCGGCGTCGTCGGCGGCCTCGCCGAGAGCGGCGCTGAGGGCATCCATCATCGCGATCGACAAGGCATTGGCCGGCGGGTTCGACAGGGCGATCCGGGTGATGCCCGGCGCCTTCTGCACCTCGATCGGATGGGAATTGGGTTCAGGATTGAGCGGAAGGATTTCGGCCATGCGGCTCTCAGCTTTTCGTCAGGAGACGGAACAGGATCGCAACGGTTGCAGCGAGATTGAAGCCCACCATCCACTGCAGGAGATTGAGACGGCCATCCAGGGCGGTAAACCGCTTGTCGTACTGATTGAGCTTTTCTTCGTAGTTGGCGACTTCCTCGGCAGCCTTGCGCGCCTTCTCGTCGTCGACATTGGCGGCGCGCAAGGCGTCGTAGAGTGAACTCATCATCAGCGCCATCTGCATGCCCTCCTTGCCGCTGGCGGCAGTTCCTGATCTGAACATAGTCGGGAGAGCCGGCTGCGCCAATGCTTCGCAGTCGGGGATGGCGGGAGGGCTTTCGATGAAACCGGTGATGACGCTGCACGAGTTGCAGAGCTTCCTGACCGACGAATTCCCCCAGGTGATGGGCCCCGACAGCGGCTTTACGCTCGACGCGGTCGGCGATGGCTCCATCACCATGAAGCTGATCGCCGCCGATCGCCATCTGCGTCCCGGCGGCACCGTCTCCGGCCCGACGCTCTTCACCCTCGCCGACGTCTCGGCCTATGTCGCGATCCTCGCCCATATCGGTCCGGTGGCGCTCGCGGTCACCACCAACATGTCGATCAACTTCCTGATCAAGCCGCCGCCCGGCACCCTGGTGGCAAAGGCTTCGATCCTCAAACTCGGCAAGCGCCTCGCCGTCGTCGAAGTGGCGATCTCCGGCAAAGCGGACGCCCGGACGGTCTGCCACGCCGTCGCAACCTATTCCATTCCACCTGAAAGGTAGGGCCGGCGACATCTCACAACCAAAAGGAGCATTTAACCCGAGGCGTCAGCAAAGTCCGCATACGTTCCGCTTGGATCGACTGCAGACAGAGCCTTTCGCGATAAATATCGATGTAAGTTCCCCGCCCACATATGAGCACGACTTAAAATCGCTAAAAATAGAACATGCAAATACGGTCGCCGCCAGTCCACCCAGAAAGTCCTCGACTTCCTGCGCGGACGCGCCTGTTATACCCGCACCACCCAGGATCATTACACAAGTCCCCGGATATTCTCCGCATAGACGCTCGAAGCGGTCTTTCAACTGGTTGTCTTCAGTTCGAAGATCGCTGCAGGATTGGGCATTACAATGCGACGAAAAAGACAAAACGAAAGCGACCGCGATCGCAGCAACGGAGCTTCTCATGATCGTCATCCCAGTGATGCCAGATGAGACACGCTACCTGAAATTGCATATTCGCGCCAGTCTCGATAGGATTTTTCCCGCATAAGGTGTGGACAATGCCCGTTGAGTCGAGGTGCTGTCACGGTTTCCCATGGATCGTACTCTGTTCCCCACGGCCATGCCCTTCAGGCAAGCGGCATGAGAAGTGGTTCCAAAGTCGATCCGACCTGGCTCCCGCCTTCTTCGCGACATGTCACCCGCTGCGGAGAAAGAGCGCCAAACAAAAGCACTACGAATTTCGTGGTATCATAATACCTTTACCCCTCAACGTACTGCAATAGAGGCATGAGGAGGAGGCAGAACGCGGACTTTTGCGTTGACAGCCCGCCGCTGCGACCGTATGGAGACGCCCAGGAAGAGCGGCCGCGGGCCGCCCTTTTTGCATGGCGGCCACAGATGGCTTGCCTCGAAACCAGACCAACATCCAGGGGCAACCCATGAAGACCTTCTCGCAGAAGACCGAGACGGTGGAGAAGAAGTGGATTCTGATCGACGCCGAAGGGCTCGTCGTCGGCCGCCTCGCCTCTCTCGTCGCGCTCCGCCTTCGCGGCAAACACAAGGCCACCTTCACGCCGCATGTCGACGATGGTGACAACATCATCATCGTCAATGCCGACAAGGTGGTCCTCACCGGCAAGAAGTACTGGAACAAGACCTACTTCTGGCACACCGGCTATGCCGGCGGCATCAAGGAGCGCAAGGCGCGCGAAATCCTCGAAGGGCGCTTCCCCGAGCGCGTCGTCGAGAAGGCCGTCGAGCGCATGCTGCCGCGCGGACCGCTCGGCCGTCGCCAGATGAAGAACCTCCGCGTCTATTCCGGGCCGGATCATCCGCACGTCGCGCAGAATCCCGAAGCGCTCGACGTCAAGTCGCTGAACTCCAAGAATGCGAGGGCCGCATAATGTCCCAGCTCTCCTCCCTCGAAGAACTCGGCTCGGCGGCGAACGTCCCGTCGGCGCAGCCCGAGGCTCCCGTCCACGTCCAGAAGCTCGACAAGTTCGGCCGCGCCTATGCCACCGGCAAGCGCAAGGACGCGGTCGCCCGCGTCTGGGTCAAGCCCGGCTCCGGCAAGATCATCGTCAACGACAAGGACTACACGGCCTATTTCGCCCGTCCGGTCCTGCAGATGGTGCTGCGCCAGCCGATCGTCGCGACCAGCCGTGACGGCCAGTTCGACATCATCGCCACCGTCGCCGGCGGCGGCCTTTCCGGCCAGGCCGGTGCGGTTCGCCACGGCATTTCCAAGGCGCTGACCTATTACGAGCCGGGCCTGCGCGCCGTCCTGAAGAAGGGCGGCTTCCTGACCCGCGACTCGCGCACCGTGGAGCGCAAGAAGTACGGCAAGGCGAAGGCCCGCCGGTCCTTCCAGTTCTCCAAGCGCTGAGCTTCGGCTCGCGCTTCAAGGCGCATGGATCGAAAGCCGCCGAGCATTTTGCCGGCGGCTTTTTTTTCGTGCTCGGTCCGTCGGAAATCCTCGCCGTCAGAGCTCGTTTCGGGCCGAATCCGGCCGTCTGCGGCAGAGCTGCCCTCACAGCCGAGAGAGCACCCGCCAAAATTCCGAACTGTCATCTTCTCGCCGTCCGAATCTGGCACATATCCGCTGCTCTCAACGAGGATGAGAATGATGGATTCTCCAGACAATCCAGAACGTTTCAAAGATTCCTTCGAGCGGCTTCGAGCACAGCCGACGCAGCGGCGGCCGACGCTGTCGGAAGACTGCATGGAGGGCGAGCCGACGCTCGAGGAACTGCTCGACGAACCGATCGCCCGCCTGCTCATGGCCTATGACCGGGTCAATCCCAATCTTCTGGAGGAACTGGTGCGGCGACGCTTCGCCTGACGAGCCGACGTCCGCCATGACGAAGGCCTGCCGCGGGATGCCGTGGCAGGCCTTTTCATGTTCCCACGCGCCGATCCAGCGCACGAACACGGGGCGAACGGCTCGGGTTTGTCTGCTCCTGATTGCCGGCGCAGCGAGAACCCCCCCCCCCCCCGCAGCATCAGAATTCGGACCAGCCCCCCTCTTCCGCCGCCTCGGCCGACCTGACCAGGGCCAGATTGCCGACGACGCGGCGGGCTCCGCCGGACGGCGCCGCCGGCGCCTTCGCCTGTACTCGGGTCGGCTGCGCCCTCACCGTCGCGCTTGCATTCGCGAGCTCGAACTGGCCGATCAGCCGGGCGAGTTCGTCGGTCTCCTTCAGCAGGTGATTGGCCGCCGCCGTCGACTGCTCGACCATCGCCGCGTTCTGCTGGGTCATCTGGTCCATGTTGGCGACGGCGGTGTTGACCTCGGCAAGGCTCGAAGCCTGCTCCTCGGACGAACGGGCGATTTCCTGGACGATGCCGTTGATCGTCCCGACATGCTCGGCGATCGACCGCAGGGCCTTGCCGGCAGCGCCGACGAGTTGGACGCCGTCCTCGACCTGGCTCGCCGAACGGCCGATGAGGGCCTTGATCTCCCGCGCCGCCTCGGCCGAGCGCTGGGCGAGCGCCCGCACTTCCTGGGCAACGACGGCAAAGCCCTTGCCGGCCTCGCCCGCCCGTGCCGCCTCGACGCCGGCGTTGAGCGCCAGGAGGTTCGTCTGGAATGCGATTTCGTCGATCACCCCGATGATCTGCGAGATCTGCTGGGAAGAGTTCTCGATGCTGCCCATCGCAGCGATGGCGCCGTCGACGACGCTGGCCGACTGCTCCGCCTCCTGCTTCGCCAGGGTGACGGCGCTGCGGGCGTGTCCGACATTCTCGGCGGTGCGTCTGATCCCTTCGGTCACCTCGCCGAGAGCCGCGGCGGTCTCCTCGAGGCTCGCGGCCTGCTGTTCGGTCCGGCGCGAAAGGTCGTCGGTCGCCTGGAACATTTCCTGCGACCCGACACGGATCTGTTCGCCGCCGTCGGAAATCGTCGCCATCGTCCGATCGAGCGTGGCCACCGCCGCATTGAAGTCGGCCTTCAGCCCCTCATAGGCAGCCGGGAACTGCGCCTCGATCCGATAGGCCAGCCGGCCGTCCGAAACCGCCGACAGCGCCTTGCCGATCGCCGCGACGACCATCGCCTGTTCGCGGGCGGTGACGGCCTGGAACTCGGCGGCCCGATCGCGCTCTTCATCGGCCTCCTGGCGCCGCACGGCCGCGTCCTGCTCGAGCTTCGCCTTTTCCTCGGCGGCGCGCTTGAAGGCCTGGAAGGCGCGGCCGAGATCGCCGATCTCGTCGCGGCGTCCGGCCTCGGCGAGATCACCCACGCGCTCGCTGCGGGCCAGTCGGTCGAGCGCCTCGGTGACCCGGTCGAGTGGCGCCAGCAATTTGCGGCGAGTGAACAGGATGAGGGCAATGCCCGTGGCGATCGTAAGGAAGGACAGAACGTAGGAGAGCGCCGCAGCAATCGCGGCTCTGTCGGAAGCATCTGCGTCCGCCGCGGCCTGATGCCGGTCGATCCGTTCGAGCAGCCCGTCGATGCTCGTCTTCGCCTTGTCGACCGCTTCGCCGAGCCGCTGGGCGGTGGCGTCGAAATCGCCCATCAAACGGTTGCCGCCGGCCGGCCCCTCGGCGACATAGGCTCGCGCCATTCGCTGGCCGAGGTCGTAGAACGGCGGAAACGCGGCTTCGAGTTCGTCGAGGGTCGAAAGGGTTTCATCCGCGCCGAGGCGCCTTGCGAGATCCCTCGCGGCGGCGAGGTTCACGACGAAGGAATCGGCATGCTCCCTGGCGAGATCGAACCCGTCCGCCAGACCGTCGAGCCCACGCGTCGCCGAGACGTCGGTCAGGAACTGCTGCACCTGGACGACGTCGAGCTGAATCGCTTTCTGCAAGAGAGCGAGATCGAGACTCTCGCGCGCCAGGGCCAGTTCGTTTTCCGCCGTCTGCCGCAGATGATCCGTGTTCGTCGCATGCAGACGGTCGACGACGATCTCGCCGCCGAGAATCACCGCAATCGCTGCGACGATCGCGATGGAGATGGTCTTCTGAATACGCTTCGAGCGTTCGCCCATGCGTCGTGCCCCGTCAGTCGGTTTCAGTGGAGTTCGCGAACTGGATACAGCGGAACGTTTGCCGACTTTCTGTTCAGCCCGGTCCCGATTTTAATCAAACCAATAGATCGCTCTGCTTTAAGAACCCGTGACTTCCGCAATGATTGCCGCTCTGGAAATTGCCCCTCCGGTGTCGGCCGGCCTTCCACCACGTCGATTTCGCGCCTTGCAGACGCCGGAACGAAGCGCGCTTCCAGCGGTTAGCAGTCTGAAGCCTCCCGGCCCTTCCGATACGGGCCGGATGGAGACGATCAGCAGGGAAGGACCGGACGATGAGCAACGCGCCGGACAAATTCGACAATCAGCAGAACCGCGCCGACGAGCAGGATCGCGACCAGGACATGAGCTACCGGCAGAACGCGCCCAAGGCCCGGCCGAGCCAGGACAACGCCTTCGACCGCCCCGGCAGCGTCGATCCGACGGGCGGCGAGCAGGCGCGTCGGCCGGCCGAAACCGTCGAGATCGGCGAGGACGTCGAAGATCCGCAGAAGTAGGCCCGGCAATTCCACCGCCTTCGGGGCCGGATGCGCGCTCGCGCGTCCGGCCTCTTTCGTTTGCCGTGCCCGGCGCACACGGCCTCCGGCGCCGCAGACAAGATGCTCGCATCCGATGGCGGTTCGCCCTACCCTGACATCATGTTCCTGACCTTCTTCCTCGAACTCAAGGCCGCCGGCGTTCCGGTCACCCTTCGCGAGCATCTGCAGCTTCTCGAAGCGATGGAGGCCGATCTCGTCACCTACGACGTCGAAGCCTTCTATTTTCTCGCCCGCGCGACGCTGGTGAAGGACGAGCGCTTCGTCGACCGGTTCGACCGGGTCTTCGCGACCGTCTTCAAGGGCGTCGAAGCGGTCGCCGGCGCGCCAGACGGCGAGATCGCGGCGCGGGACCTTCCCGAGGAATGGCTGCGACGACTCGCCGAAAAGCATCTGACGGAAGAGGAAAAGAAGCTGGTCGAAAGCCTCGGCGGCTTCGACAGGCTCATGGAGACGCTGAGAGAGCGGCTCGAAGAACAGAAGGGCCGACACCAGGGCGGCTCGAAATGGATCGGGACCGGCGGCACCTCGCCCTTCGGCGCCCATGGCTACAACCCGGAAGGCGTTCGCATCGGCCAGAACGAAAGCCGCCACCGCCGCGCCGTGAAGGTCTGGGACAAGCGCGAGTTCAAGGATTTCGACGACGACGTCGAACTCGGCACCCGCAACATCCGCGTCGCGATGAAGCGCCTGCGCCGCTGGGTGCGCGCCGGCGCACGGGAGGAATTCGCCCTCGACGAGACGATCGATTCCACCGCCCGAAAGGGGTATCTCGACGTCAGGACCCGGCCCGAGCGGCACAATGCCGTCAAGCTGCTGCTCTTCCTCGACGTCGGCGGCTCGATGGACGACCACGTGCGCGAAGTGGAGCAGCTTTTTTCGGCGGCCCGCGCCGAGTTCAAGCATCTCGACTTCTTCTATTTCCACAACTGCCCCTATGAGCGGCTGTGGAAGGACAATCGCCGCCGCCACACCGAGACCATCGCGACCGACGAGGTGATCCGCACCTACGGCGCGGGACACAAGGCGCTGTTCGTCGGCGACGCCTCGATGAGCCCCTACGAGATCGCCATGCCCGGCGGCTCGGTCGAGCACTGGAACGCCGAACCCGGCCGCGTCTGGCTCGACCGGCTGACCGGCAAGTGGGGCAAGGCCGCCTGGCTCAACCCGTCCAACCCGCGCCACTGGCACTACACCCAGTCCGTCGGCATGATCCGCGAGGCGATGAACGGGCGGATGTTTCCGCTGACGCTCGCCGGCATCGAGGCGGCGACGCGGGAACTCGCCCGCTGAAGATCCTTGCCGCCCGGCGTGGACTGGACGGACCGGCGCGGCGATCCGCGGCGGCGGTTCGCGCCCGCCCGGGCCGACCATTCCCGCATTCTCGGCCATGTCCCATGGCGGAGGTATGAGCGGGCCGCTCGCGACGAGCACGCTCTTTCTCATATTGCCGCTGCGACGCAGTTTGTAACGATTCTTAATTTGCCGCCGCGACGGATCCTACGGCATCTTCGGCAGGGACGGTCGATGGTCTGCGGCAAGCGCGACGGGTCGTCTCCGGTTTTGAAATTGCTGAGGAGCAACGACCTTCATGGCTATCTCCGCCCCCCGCTCGCGCGGCTGGTCGACGCTCAGCGTCGTGCTTCACTGGGCCATCGTCGTCCTCATCGTCGTCCAGTTCATCAACCACGAATGGATGGTCGACCTGTGGCGCGCCACGCGGCGCGGTGCCGAGGTCGACGCCACGACGCAGACGGCGGGATGGGCTCACGTCGTCGCGGGTTCGCTGGTGCTTCTGGCGGCACTCCTCCGGCTCTGGGATCGCTTCGCTCATGGCCGCCCGCCCTACCCGGCCGAAGAGCCGACATGGTCGCTCTGGCTCGCCAGGATCACCCACGCACTGATTTACGCGATCCTGATCCTCATGCCGATCGCCGGGCTGATCGCCTGGTTCGGCATGATCGGAGAAGCCGGCGAGATCCACGAGTTCATGTGGACGCCGCTTCTCGTCCTGATCGGGCTGCATGTGATCGGCGCCCTCGCCCAGCAGTTCTGGTTCAGGACGGGCGTCCTGAAGCGGATCTTCGTGCCGGGAACCGTCTGAGGCCGGGGCGGCGCCCCGAGGCGTCACGAGCCGAGCGCCCGCGCCCCGGCCACCATCGCCGTGCCGATGACCACGACGGCGATCAGCGGCAGGCGCAGCGACAGGATGGCGCAGACGATGATCGCCACCCGCTCCGGCCAGTCGCCGGAAACCAGCACCGGCGCGACGATCGCCGTCATCACCGCAGCCGGCACCGCGTCGAGCGCCGCGGAGGCGCGCGGCGGTATGGTGCCAAGCAGCGAGATCAGAATGTGGCCCCCGAACCGCGTCAGATAGGTCAGGGCGCCGCCAATCAGGATGACCAGCCAGATCGATCCGGTGGACCACCCGGCGTCGGACAACAGCGCTTCGCCGTTCACGAGGCACCTCCCGCCCGGCCTTCACGGGCCGCTTCGGCGGGACGCTTCTGCGGGCCGATCGCCGCCGCGACGGCAATGCCCGCGAGCCCGCCGAAGCTGACGTGCCAGGGCGGCCCGGCCAGCCAGTAGACGACGACGGAGACGGCGAGACTGGTGCCGGCGACGGGATAGAACGCGCCACGCTTGCGGAAGCCCATGACCAGCCCGAGAAAATAGACCGGCAGGACGAAATCGAGGCCAAAGGCCTCCGGATCCTCGATAAGCTCGCCGAAACTCGCACCCGCCAGCGTCGCAAGCTGCCAGCTGAGATACATCAGGATCGCATAGGTCAGGTAGAAGGCCGGCGTCAGCCGTCGCTTCGCCGCCCTCGCCTCGGCGGCGCCGAACAGCGGGTCGACGAGCAGGAAGAAGGCGAGCGCCTTCTGGCCGCCTGAAAACGCCCCGAGATGCCGGCTGATCGAGGCCGAATAGAGCACGTGCCGGAAGTTCAGCGCAAAGACCGTGAGGAGAACCGACCAGAGCGGCGCCCCGATCCCCATCAGCTGCAGCGCCGCGAGCTGCGAGGCGCCGGCGAAGATCGCGGCGGAAAAACCCAGCGCCTGGAGGACCGTCAGCCCCTCCTGCACCGCCACCGCACCGTAGACGAGGCCGAAGGGCAGCACCGCCAGAAGCACCGGCAGCAGCGTGCGAATGGCGGCCATGCGTTCGCTCGCCGCATCCGCCGGCGTCTCGTTCGAAGGGCCGTCTGCCAAGCTCAAGGGGTCGCTGCCGGGATTTCAATCGTCTTCGCTGCGGGGTGGCCGAAAGGGCAGTCCGATTCGGCCACGACGGACGATACAGCAAACCGCCCGCGCACGAAGCCGTCCCTAGGACGGGGTGCGATCCGCGCTATTCGCCCGCCTTGCCCAGAACCTCGCGCGGGAAGGCCGCGAGCGTCACGGTCCAGCGGTCGAAGAGATCGGCGAGACGATCCCGTCCGAGATCCAGCGCCGAGGCGTTGAGCTCGACCACCGGCAAGCCGTCGGTGGTCAGATAGGCCTTGTTGTAGGCCCCGAGCGCATTCCAGCGGTTGAGCAGTTCGAGCGAGACACCGGCCGTGCCCCACACCGCGTAGAAATTGAGCGTTCGGCAGTCGCGATGGTCGCGGCAGTCGAGGAAGAAGAGCTGGTAGGCCGTGCCGTTGATGTCGCCGGTGATGACCGGGTCGCCGCTTTCGGTCTTGGTCAGCTCGGCCTCGCCATACCCCCTCGCGACGTCGAGCATGGAACCGAAATCATTCGCCTCGATCGCCTGCGCGGCCGGCCGCGCTTCTGTGGCTCGCGCCGCCTCAGCGAAGACGCCTGCTGCGGAAAGCAGGCAGGCCAGGGCCAGAACGGCAGGGCGGTTCAAGCGCGACGGATGGTGGAGCATGGAAAATCCGCGTGTTCGTTTCGCGCGAGGCTGCGGCGCGGAGGCTGCCAATGCAAGAGGCAGGCCCGGCCGGGCGGTTCATTCGCGCCCGCCCGTGGCGGTTCTGCACCGCAGCAACCACGCTCCGTTCAACTGCCGTCCCCTTGCGGAAAGGCGTCTCGATACTCGGCATTCCCGCCCCGAAAGACGCCACGCTCCGATGGTGATTGCGCCGTCCCAGACGGAGCGGGCCGACCGGTCCGTAGAGACTTCGAGCCCCCGCCTCTCACCCCTCCGCCACCTCGCGGCCGATCAACCGGAACCATCCGTTCTCGTCGATCACCTCGATGCCGAATTCCGTCGCCTTCTTCAGTTTCGAACCGGCGCCGGGGCCTGCCACGACCAGGTCCGTGCTCTTGGAGACCGAGCCGGCGACCTTCGCCCCCAGCCCTTCCGCCATGGCTTTCGCCTCGTCGCGGGTCATCTTTTCGAGCGACCCGGTGAAGACCACCGTCTTGCCGGCGACCGGCGAGGAGACCTCCTCCGCAGAGGCGAGTTCGTTGGTGGTCGTCACGCCCGCATCGAGAAGCGCTTCGACGGCTTCGCGATTGTGGTCTTCGCTGAAGAACTGGATCAGCGAGGCCGTCGCCACCTCGCCGATGTCGCGATCGGATTTCAGGAGCTGGTAGGCCGGGCCCGGCGCCTCGGTCCTTGCCGCGAGCATGGCGTCCCGCAGACCCGCCGCGTCGCCGAACCGCTCCTTCAGCGCCGCGCGCTGGTTGGCTTTCAGCCCGACCGCCTTGTCGCGAAGAGGATCGTATGTGTCGTCGGCCAGGGCGTCCTCGCCGACCGACAGAAGCGCGTCGAAGGTACTTTCGCCGACATGGGGCGTCTCCTTCAGGGCCAGCCAGGCATCGCCGGCCTGCTCCCTGCCGGCCGCGTCCACCCCTTCCAGAAAGCCGCGCACATCGGCGAAATGCCGGGCCAGCGCCTTGGCGGAGGTCTCGCCGATATGGCGGATGCCGAGGGCGAAGACGAAACGGTGGAGCGCGACCTCGCGCCGCGCATCGATCGCTGCCAGGAGATTCTCGATCGCCTTGGAGGTCTCCGCCTTCTTGGCCGGCTTCTCGGGTTCGGCCTTGCCCTGCAGCTTGCGGCGCGCCTCGGACACCTCGCGGCGGCGCGCTTCGATCGCCTCGCGCAGGGGCTCGAAGGTCAGGGCGAAGATGTCGGCCGGCTGGCGCACCAGCCCGGCGTCGAACAGCGTCTCGATGTAGGTCTGGCCGAAACCCTCGATGTCGAAGGCGCCGCGCGAGACGAAGTGCTTCAGCCCCTCGCGCCCCTGCGCCGGGCAGGTCAGCCCCGCCGTGCAGCGGCGCTTGGAGTCGGGCCGCCCGGTGCGCGGATTCATCTCGCGCACCGCCTTCGAGCCGCAGACCGGGCAATGGTCGGGAAAGCGGTAGGGCTCGGCGCCCTTCGGCCGCTTCTCCATCAAAACGTCGAGCACCTGCGGGATGACGTCGCCGGCGCGCTGGACGATCACCGTGTCGCCGATCCGGATGTCGCGACCGTCGCGGATCTCGTCGCCATTCGAATCCCGGCCGGCGATGTAGTCCTCGTTGTGCAGCGTGGCGTTGGAGACGACGACGCCGCCGACGGTCACCGGCTTCAGCTTGGCGACCGGTGTCAGCGCCCCGGTGCGGCCGACCTGGATGTCGATGTCCTGAAGCACCGTCGTCGCCTGTTCGGCCGGAAACTTGTGGGCGATCGCCCAGCGCGGCGAGCGCGAAACGAAGCCGAGCCGCTTCTGCAGGTCGAGATCGTCGACCTTGTAGACGACGCCGTCGATGTCGTAGCCGAGATCGGCCCGCTGTTCCTCGATCGCATGGTAGTGCTCGATCAGGCCCTCGATCGTATCGAAACGCTGCATCAGCGGGTTGACGGAAAAGCCCATCTTGCCGAGCGCGGCGACGACCTCGCTCTGGGTCCTGCCCGGCACCTCGCTGACCTCGCCCCAGGCATAGGCGAAGAACTTCAGCGGCCGCGAGCGCGTCACGTTCGCATCCTTCTGGCGCAGCGACCCGGCGGCCGCATTGCGCGGATTGGCGAACTGGCGGACCTTGACGGCGTCGTCCGTCTCGTCGCCGGGCACCTCCAGCGTCCCGTCCTCCGTTCCAGACGATTCTGCGGCCGTCTCTTCCTCCGGCGACGCCGGCTCCACGCCTGCCGCCAGCCGCTCGTTCAGGGCCGCGAAGTCGGCATGGCTCATATAGACCTCGCCGCGCACCTCGAAGACGGCCGGTCGGATGCCGCTGAGGCGATGGGGAATGTCGTCGATGGTCAGCGCATTCGCCGTGACGTCCTCGCCGACGGTACCATCGCCGCGGGTCGCCGCCGAGACGAGCCTTCCGTCCGCGTAGCGCAGCGACAGCGACAGCCCGTCGATCTTCGGCTCGGCGGTGATCGCCAGCGGCGCGTCGTCGGCGAGTTTCAGGAAGCGGCGAACCCGTTTGGCGAAGTCCTCGACGTCCTCGTCGGAAAAGGCGTTGTCGAGGGAGAGCATCGGAATGGCATGGGTGACCTTGGCGAATTTCGACGACGGCGCCGCCCCCACCCGCACCGAGGGCGAATCCTCCCGCACCAGCGCCGGAAAGCGCCGTTCGATCGCGGCGTTGCGCCGGCGCAGCGCATCGTAGGCGGCATCCGAAATGGTCGGCGCGTCGTTGCCGTGATAGCGGCGGTCGTGCTCGGCGATCTCGGCGGCAAGGCGCTCCAGCTCCGCGGCGGCCTCGGCCTCGTTCAGATCTTCGACCGGTCGTTCGGCCATGGGTGTTTCCGTCTCACTGTCATTTGTCGTCGAACGGCGTCCGGCAGATGCCGAATCGAGCTGTAAGGTGGGTGGCGGACCTTGCTCCGCAGCGCCGCTTACCGCATTTTCCCTGCAACGATGACCATTTGGGAAACCGAGATATGGCCCGGTCTCTGCAAGTCACGCTGCCGGATGATCTCATGCAGGATATCGCCGACGCCGTCGAATCCGGCGAGGCGCCGACGACGAACGAACTCGTGAACCGAGCGCTCGATGCCTATTTCCGGATGGATCGAGAGAAGCGGCTTGCCGCCCTGCGGGCAAGGATCGCCGATGCCGTGAACGACCCTCGCCCCTCCGTCCCGATCGGCGAGGCGTTCGAACGGATACGGGCAGACGTATCGAGACGACATCGCCAGTCGTGACAAATCTGCCGGTTCGGCTTTCGGAAACTGCAATCGCGTCGCTTGCGGACATCGCTGCCTACGTGGCGACCTCGGCAGGATCGCTCGAGGTCGCCCTGTCTTTCATCGAACGCATCGAGCGCCGATGTAAAAGGATCGGCAATGTTCCAAACGGTGGAGTGCCGCGTCCCGACCTTGGCAATTCGATTCGCGTCGTGCCCGTTCGAACGCTCCGCTGTCATTCTCTACCGAGCGCTCGAAGATCACGTCGAAATCGTCGACGTCTTCTACGGCGGACGCGACTACGAGACCATCATGGGCCGCAGATCATGAAGCGAGCCATTCCGGCTGCGGCAGGTCAAGGGCGAGCACGCGTTCGGCGATCCGCCGGCTGACCGGGCGCAGCCTTGTCGCGGCGGGCATGAGATAACGCAGGGCGAGCGACGCATAGGCGGGCGGCGCACCGAGCGTCGTCGTGCCTTCCAGCGTCTGGTCGAGCACGGCCTTCACCACCGGCAGCCGCTGCGATTCGTATTCGGTCTCGCGGCCTTCGGAAAACAGCCAGGCGAAGGTCGCGGCGTCCCAGATGCCGAGATTCATGCCCCGTCCGCCCACCGGCGAGTGGACGTGCGCGGCGTCGCCGGCGAGGAACACCCAGCCGCGCGACATCCGTTCGGCCCTTCGGAAAGCGACGCGGAAAGTCGACTGCCAGGTGACGGTTTCGATGCCTTCGACGGCTTCGACCAGCTTTTCCGGCGCATCGTGAAAGCCGATCAGCCGGGCCGAGCGGTCGCTCATCGGCAGCAGCGCATGGGACCTCTCATTGTCGGCGCCGAGCGAAATCTTCGCGCGGTGCGGATCGAGCGGCTCCGAAAACGTCACGTCGGCGAGAGCGAAGACGCCGGGATAGCTCTCGCCGACCCACGGAACGCCCAGTTCCTCGCGCACCGCCGAATGGCTCCCGTCGCAGCCGAGAACCGCCCGCGCCGCCACCGCCTCGCCGCTCGAGAGCGTCACCGTCGGCCGGCGGGTATCGGCGATCCCCGTGACCGCGACGTTCCATTCGACGGCGATGGCGCGATCTTTCAGCCAGGCGATCATCGCCCGCTCGGTCCGGCCCTGAGGCAGCGACAGGATGAAGGGATAGGGCGTCCTCGCCTTCGACAGGTCGAGCGAGAACGCCGGCTTTCCGCCGATGGCGATTTCAGCGCCGGTGATCTCCGTTCCCGCGCCGAGCAGTTCCTGCGTCAGACCCGAGGCTTCGAAGATGCGCAGGGTGGTCGGCAGGATTCCGAGGGCGCGCGACTGCTCCACCGGCGTCGGTCCCGCGCCGACATCGACGATCCGGACGGGAACGCCACGCCGCGTCAGTTCGACGGCCGCGGCGAGGCCGACGGGGCCGGCTCCCGCAATGAACACCAGGTCGTCGCGCGCCATGCAGATCCCCGTCCCTCTCCCGTCGGCCAGCCATCATGCGGGGCGGACCTTCCGGCGATCAAGAGTTCACGCCCCGCCGGCGCCGATCAACCTTGCGGCCGCCGCCCGCGCCTCTTCCGTCACGCTCTCGCCGGCCAGCATGCGGGCGATCTCCTCGCGGCGGCCATCGGGATCGATCGTGGCGACGCGGGTGGCGACGCGATCTTCCTCGCCGACATCCGATTTCGAGATCAGAAGATGGGTCGAGGCCCGGGCCGCGACCTGCGGCGCGTGGGTGACGGCGAGCACCTGCACCGAGCCGGCGAGGCGCTTCAGCCGCCGGCCGATCGCGTCCGCCACCGCCCCGCCGACGCCGGTGTCGATCTCGTCGAAGACGAGGGTCGGTGCCGAGCCGCGATCGGCGAGCGCCACCTTCAGGGCGAGCAGGAAGCGGGAGAGTTCGCCGCCGGAGGCGACCTTCATCATCGGCCCGGCCTTCGTGCCGGGATTGGTGCGGACGTGGAACTCCACCGTATCGATGCCGGAAGCGTCCGGCCGCCCGGCGTCGGTGTCGATCGTCACCATGAAGCTCGCCCGTTCGAGCTTCAGATCCGGCAACTCCGCCATCACGGCGGCTTCCAGCATCCGCGCCGCCGTCGTGCGCTTCGCCGACAGCGAGGCCGCAGCCGCGTCGAAGCGTTCGCGTGCCGCCTCGACCTCGGCTTCGAGGGCGACGAGACGCTCCTCCCCGGCGTCGAGATCGGCCAGATCGCCGATCATCCGCGCCGTCAGCTCCGGCAGGTCGTCGACGGCGACGTTGTATTTCCGCCCCGCCGCCCTGAGCGCGAACAGCCGCTCCTCGGTCAATTCCAGCGCCCGCGGATCGAATTCAAGGCTGCGCAGCGCCCCTTCCAGCGACGTCTGCGCCTCGGAGAGTGCGTCGAGCGCAACGTCGAGCCGGTCGATCGCCTCGTCGAGCAGACCGGGAAGCTCGTCCCGCTTGCGGTCGAGGCGCTTCAACAGGTTGGCGAGACCCGGGATCGGCGAGCCCGGGCCGGACAGCTCCTCGTTGGCATCGTTGACGTCCGTCGCGATCTTCTCGGAGCGCATCATGATCTGACGTCGTTCGGCGAGTTCCTCCTCCTCGCCGGCGAGCGGCTGAAGGTCGGACAATTCCTCGACGGCGCTGCGCAGGAAGTCCGCCTCGCGCGCGGCGGCCTCGACCTTGGCCCGGTGCTTCTGCAACGCATCGCGCGCGCCGCGCCATTCGCCATAGAGGCGGCCGACGGCGGCGGCGTCGGGATCGAGTCCGCCGAACTCGTCGAGCAGCGTCCGGTGGCTGTCGCTGTCGACCAGCGCGCGGTCGTCGTGCTGGCCGTGGATCTCGACGAGGGAGAGGCCGAGCTGCCGCATCAGCCCGACGCTGGAGGGGCGGTCGTTGACGAAGACGCGGGTGCGCCCGTCGGCGTTCTGGACGCGGCGGAGCACGAGGTCGCCGTCGTCGTCGAAGCCGTTGTCGGACAGAAGTCGCCGGGCCGGGTGATCCGACTCGAGGTCGAAGGCGGCGATCACCTCGCCCTGCTTGGCGCCGTGGCGGACCAGCGCCCCGTCCCCCCGCCCGCCCAGCGCCAGCGACAGGGCGTCGAGCAGGATCGACTTGCCGGCGCCGGTCTCTCCGGTCAGCACGGACAAGCCTTTGTCGAGCGTCAGGTCGAGGCGCTCGATCAGGACGATGTCACGAATCGAAAGATGGACCAGCATGTCCGAATCGTCGGTGAGAAGCAGGATGCGGCCCAGGCAATGTCGGTCGCCGAGCGTGGTTTCGCAACCCCGCGCACCGCGGCGAGCGCTGCGGCCCCGGCGATGCCGAACAGCGCGCCCGCGGCGAGCCCGCCCTCATCAACCCACCGGCGATGCCGAGCGCCGGCCTCAGGACGCGCCGACGATCTTCTTCGTCGCGGCGGCGAACCAGGAATCCGACGAGCCGTCCCGCGGCTCCAGCCCGTGGCCCTGGAGAAGCGCGTAGGAGTCCCGGTACCACGGCGAATCGGGGAAGTTCTGGCCGAGCACCGAGGCGGAGGCCTGCGCCTCCCGCGTCAGGCCCATGGCGTAATAGGCTTCCGTCAGACGCGCGAGCGCCTCCTCGACCTGGCGCGTGTCCGGATAGACGTCGACGACGTTCTTGAAGCGGTTGACGGCGGCGAGATAGTCGCGCCGCTCCAGATAGTAGCGTCCGACGAGCATTTCCTTGCCGGCCAACTGGTCGCGGGCGATGCGCAGCTTCGACCTGGCGTCGTCGGCATACATCGTGTCGGGGAAGCGCTCCATCAGCGCCCGCATCGCCTGGGCCGTATAGGCCGCCTGCTTCTGGTCGCGCGTCACGTCCGGGATCTGGCGGTAATGGGACAGGCCGATGATGTATTCGGCGTAGGGAGCGTCTTCGGAATCGGGATAGAGCGAGATGTAGCGCTTCGCCGCGGTCTCCGCCGCGTCGTAGTCGCCGCCGCGATAGCTGGCGAAGGCCTGCATGATGAGCGCCTTGCGAGCCCACTCCGTATAGGGGTGCTGGCGGTCGATCGCCTCGAACTTCTTCGAAGCCTCGCCGAGCCGGCCGCCTTCGAGATTGGCGAGGCCCTGATTGTAGAGCACGTCCGGCGGATCCGTCTCGGCGGCCAGTGCCAGCACGTTGACGTCGTTGTCGCCGCCCGACATGCAGCCGGCTAGGCCGAACGCCGCACCGAGAACCGTGGCCGTGAGCCCCAGCCGCGCAGCTTTGGTGATTGATCCGGCGAAGTGCCGCGACGTGTCGATCATGTTCTGCGGGTCCCCTAACCCCATTCAGCCTGCGACCGGCATCACTATCCCCCGATCGTGGCACGAACAATGGCGAAGCCCGAGCAAGGTGCCTTTTTTGTGACCGGCAGGCGGATTTCGCCCGAGCCGCGCGCTTCCCGCCGGCGCTGTTGCCGTTGCGTCACGTCCGACGACGGCGAAACGTCGCGTGCCGCATCGGCCGACCGCAGCGAGCCACGACGACCGACTCGGTCACCGGGACGTCTGCAGCATCCGCGACGGGGCAAGTTTCGACGACGAAGGCGCCGGAGGCGACCGCGAGCGCCGCCGGACGAGACACCGGCCGCGCGGACCGATGGCGTCGGTTCGATCAGAGAACCTGCGGCCCGTAGGCGGGCGCGGCGACGGCGACCAGCGGCGCATGGCGCACCGGGTCGACGCGGCGGGACGGCATCTCGACGATCTCGTAGGCCTTGCGGTCGGCGAGCAGCGCCTTGAGCGCCAGGGCGTTCAGCCGGTGGCCGCCGCGATAGGACCGATAGCAGCCGAGAATGCGGACACCGCCCAGCGCCTGGTCGCCGACGGCATCCAGCGCCTTGTGGCGGACGAACTCGTCCTCGAAGCGCAGTCCCTCCGGATTGACGACGCGGCCGTCGTCGGACAGCACGACCGAATTCTCCAGCGACGAGCCGAGCGCGTAGCCCGCCGCCCACAACCGCTCCACGTCGGCCATGAAGCCGAAGGTGCGGGCCCGCTGGAGATCCCTGGTGAAGCGCGCGGCGGTGAGGTCGGCCCGGTAGGCTTGCCGGCCGATCGCCGCATTGGCGAAATCGATCTCGATCTCGAACCGTGTCCCGGCATAGGGACGATACTCCGCCCTCGCCTCGTTCAGCTCGACGCAGACCGGCTTGAGGATCCGCAGATAGCGGCGCTTGGCGACCTGGCTGACGACGCCCGCCTCGCTGATGCCGCGCACGTATTCGGCAGCGCAGCCGTCGAGGATCGGCGTTTCCTTGGCGTCGATCTTCACGACGACGTTGTCGACGCCCATCGCGTAGAGCGCGGCCATCAGATGCTCGACGGTGGAAACGTGGGAGCCCTTGAGGTCCCCGACGACGGTCGACAGGTCGGTCGGCACGGAATTGCTGGAGACTGCGGGAATTTCGTGAACGAGGCCGTCCGCTCCGGCAAGGTGGAAGACGATGCCGGTATCAGGCTCGGCGGGAAGCAGGGCGAGCCGGACCGGCAGACCGCTGTGCACACCCACGCCGTAAAAATCGATACGCGATGCTATCGTCTGCTGGAACATCAACACGTCAGGACAACCTTTCCCCGCGGCATGCCGGTCGTTTCGATCCACCGGGCCCCCGCCCACACACAGAATTCCGCCCGCTCTACGACCGACGCCCCCTGAAGAACTTTCCCCCGTTCTTCATTCGTTGAGATCGTTGGTAAATCGCCGGCCCAATTCGGCAAAATCACGCTTTCTTACCCCGTGTTAAAAGCGCTGCAGCATCGAGCCGCGATATCACTGTATTTTCAATACGTTAACCAAAAATGCCCGCCGGATTTCTCCGGCGGGCACTGTCACATCGCCGCAACAATCGGCGCGATCAGTTAGCCTGCCGCCGGAGGAACGCGGGAATCTCCAGCTGATCCTCTTCGCTGACCGGACGCGAGGCCGTCGCCGGGCGGGCAGCCGACTCGGATGCGACGCGGCGCGGCGCATAGGGGTTCGGCTCGACATGGGCGCGGCGCGCCGGCTCGGCGGCCTGATGCTCCTCGTCCTCGCGGCGCGACAGGCCCGTGGTCAGACGGCGCAGCAGCCCCATGGCGCCCCGCTCGTCCGGCACCTGTTCGTTGGCGGCGGCCCGCTGCTCCATCTCGCCCCGCACCACCGGCGGGAAGTCCTCGACGCGCGGCATGCGCGGAGAGGCGACCGGCTCCGACGCCGTGTCCGCACTCGGGACGGTGGGACGGGCCGCGGGCTGCGGTGCGACATGGGCGATCTCGGCAGCGAGCGCGGCGGAGAAGGCATCCTCGATCTCCGGCTCCTCTTCGGCCGGCTGGACCGGCGCGGCAGGAGCGGTCGCGGCGGGAGCGTGCTGAACCGCCGGCTGCGGCGCCTGTGCGGCCTGGGCCGAGACCCGCTGCTGCGACACGAAGGCCGTCTGGCTGGCGGTCATCGTCGGCCGCGCCGCCATTTCCACTTCGCTCTTGTCGATGCCGGTCGCGACGACCGACACGCGGATCACGCCCTCGAGGTTCTCGTCGAAGGTGGCGCCGAGGATGATGTTGGCGTCCTGGTCGACTTCCTCGCGGATGCGGGTCGCCGCCTCGTCGACTTCGAAGAGGGTCAGGTCGCGGCCGCCGGTGATGGAGATCAGCAGGCCCTTGGCGCCCTTCATCGAGGTCTCGTCGAGCAGCGGGTTGGCGATCGCCGCCTCGGCGGCGGCCATGGCGCGGCCCTCGCCCGAGGCTTCGCCCGTGCCCATCATCGCCTTGCCCATCTCGCGCATCACCGAGCGGACGTCGGCGAAGTCGAGGTTGATCAGGCCTTCCTTGACCATCAGGTCGGTGATGCAGGCGACGCCCGAATAGAGCACCTGGTCGGCCATCGCGAAGGCGTCGGCGAAGGTGGTCTTGTCGTTGGCGATGCGGAAGAGGTTCTGGTTCGGAATGACGATCAGCGTATCGACGTTCTTCTGCAGTTCCTCGATGCCCTGCTCGGCGATGCGCAGCCGGCGCTGGCCCTCGAAGTGGAACGGCTTGGTCACGACGCCGACGGTGAGGATGCCCTTCTCGCGGGCGGCGCGGGCAACGACCGGGGCAGCGCCGGTGCCGGTGCCGCCGCCCATGCCGGCGGTGACGAAGCACATGTGCGAGCCGAGGAGATGATCGCAGATCTCGTCGATCGACTCTTCGGCGGCAGCCCGGCCGACCTCCGGCTGGGAACCGGCGCCGAGACCCTCGGTCACGGCGACGCCCATCTGGATGATACGCTCGGCCCGCGAGGAGCGCAGCGCCTGGGCGTCGGTATTGGCGATCACGAAGTCGACCCCCTCGAGGCCGGCACTGATCATGTTGTTGACCGCGTTGCAGCCACCGCCACCGACACCGAACACGGTGATGCGGGGCTTCAGTTCGGTGATGTCCGGCTTTTTCAAGGTGATACTCATGCCCTCATTCCTCTTTCAGATCGCAAAGGCCGTCTCGCCGCGCGGCCGTTTCGTTGTCATGCTTGGGCGCGCGGCGCGCACCGTTTTGTCCTTATCGGCACGGCCCTCGCCGTGCCCGCCTCAAAGCGCCCTTCGCAGCCAGGAGCCGATCCGGCCTCCCTCCATGGCCTTTTCCACGGCCTGGAGGGCGATCGATCGCTCCGCGACGTATTCGCGGTGGGCAACCTGCGGATAGATCAAGAGGCCGACCGCGGTCGAAAATCCCGGCCCCTTGCTCGATGGATTGAGTCCCGTAACACCCAGCGGTCGCCCGAGCCTGACGTTGCGCTGCAGAACGATGCGCGCCGTCTCGGCGAGGCCGGCGAGCTGGCTGGCACCGCCGGTCAGGACGACGCGCTTGCCGATGACGTGGCCGAGGCCGGAGGCATTCAGCCGGTCCCGCACGAGTTCGAGCGTCTCTTCGGCCCGCGGGCGGATGATCTTCGTCAGGAGCGAGCGCTTGACGACGATCGGATGGGCGTCGCCGCTCTCGCCGAGCGGGGTGACGGTGATCGGCTCGCCGCTGTCGTCGAGGAGTTCGGCCATGGTCGAGCCGTGCATCACCTTGATGCGTTCGGCGTCCGCCGGGCTGATCGACAGGCCGCGGGCGAGATCCATGGTGATGTTCGACCCGCCGATCGCGATCTGATCGGCATAAACGAAGCGGCCGTTCTGGAAGATGGCGATGGTGGTGGCGCCCGAGCCCATGTCGATGCAGGCCGAGCCCATCGCGGCCTCGTCCTCGACCATGGTGGCCAGGGCGCTGGCATAGGGCGTCGCGACGAAGGCCTCGACGACGAGCTGCGCCCGATTGATCGCGGCTTCGAGATTGCGCAGCGGCGCGATTTCCGCCGACAGGAGGTGGAGGCTGGAGGACAGCCGCTCGCCGGTCATGCCGACGGGATTGTCCAGCCCCGCGTCGTCGTCGAGCTGAAGATCGTAGACGGTGGAGTGCAGGGCCACGCGGCCCTCGTCGAGCGGCACCCGGGCGGCCCTGGCGGTGACGCGGGACAGATCGGCCGCGGAGACCTCGCCGACGACTTCGGTGTCGGCGCGGCGGCGCTGGCTCTTCAGCCGGCCCGCGGTGAGCGAGACGATGAGCGATTCGACGGTCAGCCCGGCCATGCGCTCGGCGGCGTCGACGCACTGGCGGATCGCCATCTCGGCTGCCGCGATGTCGACGACGGCACCGGCCTTGATGCCGCGCGAGCGATGATGGCCGACGCCGAGAACCTCGATCGTGTGCGAGCGATCGGGAAGCATCTCGCCGGCGATCCGCGGGCGCAGCCGGGCGATCAGGCAGGAGATCTTTTCCGAGCCGACGTCGAGGACCGAGATCACGCGGGAGCGCCGCGGCGACAACGCCTTGATCCTGGGAACGTCGGATTTGCCGAAACCGAACACACTCATACCGGCTTGTCCTTGCCAAGACGCTTGATCAGCTTCGCGCGCTCTTCCAGGCGCTGCTTGCGCCGGGACAGAGAATCTTCCGTCAGCCGGACCACGACGCGATCGGAAAGCCGCATGTCGACCATTGCGATGTCGCGCTCGAGCAGCGTGTTTTCCCTGTCCATACGCACGACCTGCGCCACGGCCTCCAAGGGTTTGTCTTCCGGCAGCCGGATGACGACACCGTTCTTCAACTCGATGTCCCAGCGGCGGCTGCCCACGCGAACATAGGCCCGCACCCTTGCGCGAAACTCGGGAAAGCCCTCCATCTCGTCGACGATGCCGGCGGCGGCCCCCGCCGCGCCGTCGCCGACGACCACCGGCAGTGCGTCGAAGCGGCCCGGCACGTAGGGGACGATCTTCTTGCCTTCGCGATTGACGACGTAGAACGACTTGTCGGTCTGCCAGATCGCATAGGGGCGATGCTCGTCGAGATCGATCGTCACGCGGTCCGGGAAGATCTTCGAGACCGACGCGCGGTCGATCCACGGCATCGCTTCGAGGGTCTCGCGCGCCTCGGTCGGATCGAGCGACAGGAGGGTCTGCGACCCGGTCTGCCAGAGCGCCTGCAGGACGTCGATCTCCGAGGTCTCGCTGTTGCCGTGGACGGATACCTTGTCGATCGAGAAGCCGAGCGGCTGGCCGATGCCGTCCAGCACCGCGCCGGTGTGCCCGCCGACGGTGATGCCGCAGACCACCGCTCCGCCGACGACGGCGAAGGCGACGGCGCCGAAGCTCGGCAGCCGCAGGTTCGAGGCGGTCGCGACGAAGCCGGCGAGACGGCGCGTCATGCGGCTGGCAAACAGCGGCGTGCGGGCGCCGCTCCAGCCGGCCTGCGGATCGATCCTGGCGTTCAGCGGGCGCATGAGGCGTCCTCCACCATCCAGCCGATGAGATCCTCGAAGCTGTGTCCGGCGGCCCGCGCAATGTCGGGAACGAGGGAGGTCGGCGTCATGCCCGGCTGGGTGTTGACCTCCAGCCAGATCAGTTCGCCGCCCTCGCCGAAGCGGTCGTCGTAGCGGAAATCGGAGCGGCTGACGCCCCGGCACCCCATCGCCTTGTGGGCGGCGAGCGAATGTTCCTGGACGCGTCGCGCCACCTTCTTGGGGATATCCGCCGGCACGACGTGGCGCGAGCCACCCGGCGCATATTTGGAATCGTAGTCGTAGAAGGCGTGGCCCTCGGGCACGATCTCGCAGACGTCGAGGGCGACGTCGCCCATCACCGCGCAGGTGAGTTCGCGGCCGGCGACGTAGCGCTCGACCATCACCGTGTCGCCATAGGGCCAGTCGCTCGAATAGAGTTCCTGAGGCGGCTTCGAGCGATCCTCGCGCACGATCAGGACGCCGAAGCTCGACCCTTCGGCGACGGGCT
Organism: Jiella avicenniae; assembly: GCF_021390325.1. Lineage (GTDB taxonomy): Bacteria > Pseudomonadota > Alphaproteobacteria > Rhizobiales > Rhizobiaceae > Jiella > Jiella avicenniae. The sequence goes on from NZ_JAJUWU010000003.1 coordinate 42,152, forward strand.
TGATGACGTAGGGCGGCGTCATGACGTGGGCCGGCGCCGCGTCGAGCCGGTGCAGCACCTTCGCCTCGGCCACCGGGACGCCGGCCGCCTTGGCGACGATCTTGGCGCGCTCCTTGTGCATCGCGAGCGCCGAGGCGAGCACGCCGGAATGGGTGTAGGGAAGCCGGAGATATTCGAGGATGCCCTGGATCGTGCCGTCCTCGCCGAACGGGCCGTGCAACGCGTTGAAGGCGACGTCCGGCGCGATCTCGGCAAGCCGCTGGGCGACGTCGCGGCCGACGTCGAGGCGCGTGACGCGATGGCCGATCGCCTCGATCGCGTCGGCGCAGGCCTTCCCCGAAGAGAGGCTGACCGGCCGCTCCGACGAGAATCCGCCCATCAACACCGCCACATGCTTCGCCATGAGATCCGTCACCCGAAATTAACGAAGGGTTTGATTCAATCTTTCGCAGATCGATGGTTAAGCGTCGGTTAACCGACTGTGGCGAAAGCAAGAAATTTGAAAGGGTCTGGCTGGCGGGCCGGTCGTGTCGGGCATCGTCGCCTCGCAATCGGGGCTCTCGTCGCCATTTCGTCCTGCAGAACGCCCTGCCCCGCGACGACGTCGCGGGCCGGCTCCGCACACGCGACGTCTTTTCGCCGGGCGCGTCGGATTCGCCCCTTGCGAAACGGCAGGCGTGTCAGTAGGTAGAGCGCCGGTGAGGCCTCGTGGCGGAGTGGTTACGCAGAGGACTGCAAATCCTTGCACGCCGGTTCGATTCCGGCCGAGGCCTCCAATCGCCTTCGCATTCGTATCACGACAGGGCGAGCGGTTCGACGACGACCCGTCCATCTGCAGGCCTCGAAGGCCGAACGAAGATCGGCCGACCGATGACGGCAGCCAGGGTGTCGGCGTGACATGCGATGGCGGATCCGGGGGCCGGTTGCGGAAAAGCGCCGAAGCCCGAGGCTGGCAATCGGTGGACGAACCACCACATCCCTCTTCGCAACGGCCCGGCCGATTGTGATACAGGACCTTTTGGTCTATTGAGCCGCTCGATATGTGCACGTTCTCAGGCGATTCCCGCCGGACGAAGCCTTACTACGATAGAGTACTTCTGATGACACGTCGCCGCCGAATCTACGAAGGCAAGGGCAAGATCCTCTACGAAGGCCCCGAACCCGGAACCCTCGTTCAGTTCTTCAAGGACGATGCGACCGCCTTCAACAAGAAGAAGCACGAGATCGTCGACGGCAAGGGCGTCCTCAACAACCGGATCTCGGAATACGTCTTCACCCACCTGAACAAGATGGGCATCCCGACGCACTTCATCCGCCGGCTCAACATGCGCGAGCAGCTGATCAAGGAAGTCGAGATCATTCCGCTCGAGGTGGTGGTGCGCAACGTCGCCGCCGGCTCGCTGGCCAAGCGCCTCGGCATCGAGGAAGGCACGGTGCTGCCGCGCTCGATCATCGAGTTCTACTACAAGGCGGACGCGCTCGACGATCCGCTGGTCTCGGAAGAACACATCACCGCCTTCGGCTGGGCGAGCCCGCAGGAGATCGACGACATCATGGCCCTGGCGATCAGGGTCAACGACTTCCTCTCCGGCCTCTTTCTCGGCGTCGGCATCCAGCTCGTCGACTTCAAGATCGAAACCGGCCGGCTGTTCGAGGGCGACATGATGCGCATCGTCGTCGCCGACGAGATCTCGCCGGACAGTTGCCGGCTCTGGGACGTCCAGACCAACGACAAGCTCGACAAGGACCGCTTCCGCCGCGACATGGGCGGGCTGGTCGAGGCCTATCAGGAAGTCGCGCGCCGGCTCGGCATCATGAACGAGAACGAGCCGCCCCGCCCCTCCGGGCCGGTGTTGGTCAAGTGAAGCGGCGAAGGCCCGTGAAACAGCCGGCACCGGCTTTGAGACTAGTCTATTCCAGAGATCGCCAGACCCGTCTGTCTCAACGGCCGACGCAGCCCCGCGCAGAGGACACATGATCAAGGCCCGCATCATCGTCACGCTGAAGACCGGCGTCCTCGATCCGCAGGGCAAGGCGATCGAAGCCGCCCTCGGCAATCTCGGCATCGACGGCGTCGGCCAGGTCCGCCAGGGCAAGGTCTTCGACGTCGAACTCGCCGGCGAGGATGCCGCGAGCGCCAAGACGAAGCTCGACGCCATGTGCGGGCAGCTGCTCGCCAACACGGTGATCGAGAACTATGCTGTGGAGATCGACCACGGGTAGCAGGAGCCGGTGTGATGGCCGAGGTGACGAACGACTTGATCTACGAAGTCCTGAAGAAAATTCAGGCGGATGTATCCGAACTTCGGCACGGCCAGCAGGGCATTCGACAAGAGCTGATATCGATGCGCGGTCACATGCTCTCGATGCAGAACGATATTCACAACATCTATCTGAGGTTCGACCGGCACGACGAGCGGCTGGAGCGCATCGAGCGCCGGCTGGAGCTACGAGAGATGGCCGAGCCGCACACACCCTTCGAGCACGATCGATGAAAACCGCCGTCGTCCTTCTCCCCGGCCTCAACCGCGACCGCGACATGATCGCGGCGCTGACGACGATCACCGGCAAGGCGCCTCTGACCGTCTGGCAGACGGAGACCGCTTTGCCCGACGTCGACCTCGTCGTCGTGCCGGGCGGGTTTTCCTTCGGCGACTATCTGAGGGCCGGCGCCATCGCCGCCCGCTCGCCGGTGATGCGGGCCGTCGCCGAGGCGGCGGCGAAGGGCGTACCGGTGCTCGGCGTCTGCAACGGCTTCCAGATCCTCTGCGAGGCGGGGCTCCTGCCCGGCGCCCTGATGCGCAACGCGGCGCTCCGCTTCGTCTGCCGCGAAGTGAAGCTCGAAGTGACCAATGCGCGGACGCGGTTTTCGACGGCCTATCGGCAGGGCCAGATCATCCGCTGTCCGGTTGCCCACCACGACGGCAACTATTTCGCCGACGAGGCGACGCTGAAGGGTCTTCAGGACAACGACCGGATCGTCTTCCGTTATGCCGAAGGCACCAATCCGAACGGCGCGATCAACGACATCGCGGGGATCGTCAACGCGGCCGGCAACGTCCTCGGGATGATGCCGCATCCGGAAAACCTGATCGAGCCGGAGCATGGCGGCACCGACGGACGGGGCATCTTCGAGAGCGCTCTCGGCGCCTCGCAGAGCGTCGCGGCCTGAGTGGCGCCAGTGCACGGACGGGCCCCGCTCGCGATCGTCGCGTCCCTGTCGCTCGCGGCACTCGCCGCCTGTGCCGCGGGACCGTCGGCACCGGCCGGAAAGACGGCGGACACCGGCCTCGACCGGATGGAGCGTCTGACCCTCAACGCCAATCGCTGCTGGTTCAAGTCGAAGGATCCGGCCTTCGCGCGCTATTCGCTGGCGCCGGAACTTTCCTCCTTCTCCGGTCGGCCGCGCTTCCTGCTTGTGCCGAAGGGCCAGCCGGAAGCCCGCCCGCTCCTCGTCGTCGAGGGCCAGTCCGGCTCGGCGCGGATCGACACTTACGGCCCGCTGACCGGCGAGACCCTCGGCAGGCGCGTCGACGCCGATCTGACGCGCTGGGCCGCCGGCGACGACGGTTGCGCGGCCTGACGATCCGATGACTGACCGCCTGTCGCTCGGCCTCGCGCTCCCGGTAATGCTCGCACTGGTCGCCTGCGCGAGGGGCGGCGCTTCCGATCCGCTGTCTTCGGTGTCGATCCCTCAGATTCAGACTGCGAGCGCTGCTCAAATTTCTGCCGGAAGCGACGGAACCGTCGCGGACATAGCGCCAGCCGGGTCGTCCTCCGAGGCGAGCGCCATCGCGCAACTCGAGACGGCCGGCATCATGACCGGCGGCGGAACACCCACGGCGGGGGAAATCGCCTATGCCAATGCCAATGCGGCCGGTCTGTTTCGGCGCCGTAAGTTCGAGCGGGCGACCACATTCCTGCCGGCCGGCGCAGTCGACGGCTACGGATTGTGCCTGCGCGCGCCGGCCCGCAAGGGCAGTGGCTACGACTACGTGCTGGTTCTCCAGGCCCGGCGGGGCACCGGCGAAGCGGTCAGTCAGGTCGACGACGACACGCTGGTGATGCGCCGGACCGCCGATGTGGCGCCTTGCCGGACGGGATCGCTTGCCTGGGTCGCGGTGCGCTGACGGATCTGCGATCACGCCTCCGCCGTCATGCCCGTCGCGGCCTTTTTCCCGGGTCGCTTGAATGCTAACAGGTCTCCGACCGCCCAAACCATCGCCGGAACCGCAGCCATGACCGCAGAGACCGAGATCACCCCCGAGCTGGTGGCAGCCCATGGCATCAAATCCGAGGAATACCAGCGGGTGCTGGGTCTCATCGGCCGCGAGCCGACCCTGACGGAACTTGGCATCTTCTCGGCCATGTGGAACGAGCACTGTTCCTACAAGTCGTCGAAGCGCTGGCTGCGCACGCTGCCGACCAAGGGCGAGCGGGTGATCCAGGGGCCGGGCGAAAACGCCGGCGTCGTCGACATCGGCGACGGGCTCTGCGTGGTCTTCAAGATGGAGAGCCACAACCACCCCTCCTACATCGAGCCCTATCAGGGTGCGGCGACGGGCGTCGGCGGCATCCTGCGCGACGTCTTCACCATGGGCGCGCGGCCGATCGCGGCGATGAACGCGTTGCGTTTCGGCGCCCCGGATCATCCGAAAACACGGCATCTGGTCGCCGGCGTGGTCTCCGGCGTCGGTGGCTACGGCAATTCCTTCGGCGTGCCCACCGTCGGCGGCGAGGTGAACTTCCACGCCCGCTACAACGGCAACTGCCTCGTCAACGCGTTTGCCGCCGGGCTCGCGAGGACCGACGCGATTTTCTATTCCGAGGCCAAGGGCGTCGGCCTGCCCGTCGTCTATCTCGGCGCCAAGACCGGCCGCGACGGCGTCGGCGGCGCCACCATGGCGTCGGCCGAATTCGACGAGACGATCGAGGAGAAGCGCCCGACCGTGCAGGTCGGCGACCCCTTCACCGAAAAATGCCTCCTCGAAGCCTGCCTCGAACTGATGCAGACCGGCGCCGTCATCGCCATCCAGGACATGGGCGCGGCGGGCCTGACCTGCTCGGCGGTCGAGATGGGCGCCAAGGGCGATCTCGGCATCGAACTCGATCTCGGCGCCGTTCCGGTGCGCGAAGCGAAGATGACCGCCTATGAGATGATGCTGTCGGAAAGCCAGGAGCGCATGCTCATGGTGCTGGATCCCGGCAAGCGCGACGTGGCCGAGGCGATCTTCGTCAAATGGGGGCTCGACTTCGCGATCGTCGGCAAGACCACCGACGACAAACGGTTCCGGGTGCTCTTCGAGGGCCGGGAGGTGGCGAACCTGCCGATCAAGGAACTCGGAGACGAGGCGCCGGAATACGACCGGCCCTGGGTCGAGCCGAAGCCGCGGCCGGTGCTCGCCGCCGCAGACGTTCCTTCTCCGCGGGATTGCGGCGCGGCGCTGTTGTCGCTGCTCGCCTCGCCGGATCTCTGCTCGCGCCGCTGGGTGTTCGAGCAGTACGACACGATCATCCAGGGCAACTCGCTCCAGCGCCCGGGCGGCGACGCCGGCGTCGTGCGCGTCGACGGCCATCCGTCCAAGGCGCTCGCCTTCACCTCCGACGTGACGCCGCGTTATTGCGAGGCCGATCCCTTCCGGGGCGGCGCCCAGGCCGTCGCCGAATGCTGGCGCAACCTGACGGCGGTCGGCGCCGAGCCGCTCGCCGCCACCGACAACCTGAATTTCGGCAATCCGGAAAAGCCCGAGCTGATGGGCCAGTTCGTCAAAGCCGTCGAGGGCATCGGCGCCGCCTGCACCGCCCTCTCCTTCCCGATCGTCTCCGGCAACGTCTCGCTCTACAACGAGACCCACGGCCAGGCGATCCTGCCGACGCCGACCATCGGCGGGGTCGGGCTGATCGAGGATCGCGCCAGGACCGCCCGGGTCGATTCGCTGCGCGATGGCGACGTGCTCTTCCTCGTCGGCCGCGACGGCACCCATCTCGGCGCCTCGGCCTATCTCGCCACCATCGAGGGCCGCGAAGAGGGCGCACCGCCGCCGGTCGACCTCGAGGAGGAAAAGCGTCACGGCGACTTCGTCCGCGGTTTCATCCGCGACGGCGCGATCCGCACCTGCCACGACCTGTCCGACGGCGGCCTCGCCGTCGCCATCGCCGAGATCTGCATGGCCTCGCGCCTCGGTGCGACGGTCGAGGCCGGCGAAGGCGCGGACCACGCGATCCTCTTCGGCGAGGACCAGGGGCGCTACGTGGTGGCCCTGTCCGAGGCCGAGGTCGGCCGCTTCGAAAGCGCGGCGGCGGAGGCAGGCGTGCCGATCAGGCGTCTCGGCGCGGCGGGCGGCGAGCGCTTGTCGATCGCGGGCCGCCTGGACCTGACCGTCCGCGCCATGACCGTCGCCCACGAAAGCTGGTTCCCGAGCTACATGTCGGGCACCGTGCTGGAGCCGTCGGCCGCAGCGTGAGCCCGGCGCTCGGCGTCGGGGCCGGATTGCGAGGCGGCCGGGCGATCACTATCATCCGACGAAACCACCGACCGCCAGCGCCGGAGATGCGAAATGCCGATGAATGCCCGCGACATCGAGAAGATGATCAAGAAGGAGATCCCGGACGCCGTCGTCTCGATTCGCGATCTCGCCGGAGACGGCGACCATTACGCCGCCGAGATCGTCTCCGAGAGCTTCCGCGGCAAGTCCCGCGTCCAGCAGCACCAGATGGTCTACAAGGCCCTGCGCGGCAACATGGGCGGCGAACTCCACGCGCTTGCGCTGCAGACGAGCGCACCTAAATAGCGGTGACGAACGGTCGGGCGCGCTGGCGAGCCACAGACGCCGACGCAAGGGGCCAGACGCGAGGCGCGCCACACGGGGCACCGACACGGGGAATGGCGCGAGCGCCGCGCGGGATGATTTCGAGAAGCTCGTTCGGCCAGACGGAGCCGACGGGTTCCCAAGGGCGCAGGTCCCGTGAAGGCTGCCTTGTCCCGGTCGCGACACGACAACGCCTTCGACGCGCCGGGCGCCTTGGCGAACCTGGATTGAGATGAGAGTTTCGCGGCGTCTCGAACGCCCCGACCACATGATTGGAAGACGGATCCGGCCAGCCGGCGTCCCCACCCTCTGAAGGAGTTTCACATGAGCGGCATCAACGAGTGGATCGACAACGAAGTGAAGTCGAACGACGTCGTCGTCTTCATGAAGGGCACGCCGTCCTTCCCGCAATGCGGTTTCTCGGGCCAGGTCGTCCAGATCCTCGACTATCTCGGCGTCGCCTACAAAGGCGTCAACGTCCTCACCTCGGACGAGCTGCGCCAGGGCATCAAGAGCTATTCCGAATGGCCGACGATCCCGCAGCTCTACGTCAAGGGCGAATTCGTCGGCGGCTGCGACATCATCCGCGAGATGTTCCAGGCTGGCGAGCTGAAGGGCTTCTTCGCCGAGAACGGCATTGCGACCAGCGAGCCCGCTGCGGCCAACGGCTGACGCGCCGGCGATGCGGAACGGCGCCTGCGGAGCCGTCCCGCCTCGGTCGAAATCGGCGGGGCGAAGTATCGCGGCGATAAACCCGGGCGGCGCTGTCTGGGCGGCTCGCTCGACCGATGGCATCCATGCCTGCGACGCGAGGCGTTGCCGACCGCTCCCGCAGCCGATGGCGAGTGGGCTCGGCCTTTGGTGAACGGAGCGTATCTCGGCCATGCGCCGCCGGCGGATGGTCAATGCGCGTCCGCATGCTATGTCTCCCGCAGCAAACCCTCGCAATTCCGTCCGAGATCGCTCCAGCATCTCTGTTCAGGATGCCCTGCAATCACTTGCGCCGTGCCGTCTCGTCGCTTCCGACGATGACGGCGACGGCGTTTGCTGCTTCGAAACGCTGAGGTCCGCATGGCTCCGCCTGCACGCAATATCGATACCCACGGGGTGCCCTACCGGGAACTCGTCTTGATGGTCGCCTGCCTGATGGCGATGAACGCCGCTGCGATCGACATCTTCATTCCTGCCCTCCAGGACATCGGCAAGGCGCTCGACGTCGGCGACGCCAACCAGCGCCAGTTCGTCATCACCGCCTATCTGCTCGGCTTCGGCCTCGGGCAGATCGCCTATGGGCCGCTCAGCGACCGCTTCGGGCGGCGGCCGCTCTTGCTCTTCGGCATTGCCGTCTACGTCGCCGCAGCGGGCATCGCGACGTTCTCTTCCAGCTTCACCATGCTGCTCACCATGCGCCTGATCCAGGGCCTGGGTGCCGCCGCGACACGGGTGATCGCCGTTTCCGTGGTGCGCGACTGCTTCGGCGGACGGCAGATGGCGAGCGTCATGTCGCTGGTGATGATGGTGTTCATGGCCATTCCCGTCCTCGCGCCGAACATCGGCCAGGGCATCATGCTGTTCGGCTCGTGGCGGGAGATCTTCGTGGTGGTCGCGCTGTTCGGCGCCGGCGTCGGCATCTGGTCGTCGCTGCGGCTGCCGGAAACGCTGGCGCCCGAAAACCGCCGCGAACTGACCGGCAAACGCGTCGCCGAGGCCTTCCGGATCGTCCTGACCAATCGCGTCGCCTTCGGCTACACCATCGCCACGGCGATGATCTTCGGCGTCCTGTTCGGCTTCATCAATCAGGCCGAACAGATCTATACCGGCGCCTACGGCCTCGGCCCGTATTTCACCCTGGTCTTTTCCGCCACGGCGATCTTCATGGCGCTCGCCTCCTTCGCCAATTCGCGGCTGGTGGAGCGGTTCGGCATGCGGCGGCTCTCCCACGGCGCGCTGATCGTCTTCATGGCGACCGCCGCCCTTCACCTCGTCGTCGCCTGGCTCTGCGGGGGTGCGGCTCCGCTGTGGTTCTTCATCCCGGTGATGACCTTCAATTTCTGCATCTTCGGCTTCATCGGAACGAACTTCAACGCTCTCGCCATGGACCCGCTCGGCCATGTCGCCGGCACGGCGTCGTCGGTGCTGGGCTTCATGCAGACCTTCGGCGGCGGTCTCGTGGGCGCCTTCCTCGGCTATCTCTACGACGGGACGCTCGTCCCGCTGCTCATCGGTTTCATCGTTCTGTCGGGCTTGTCGACCCTCTGCGTCTTCCTTGCCGAGGGCCGGCTGTTCGACGCCAAATACGACGACTCCACCGGGCCGCACGCCACGCCTGCCGAGGCCCGAGCCGCCGAGTGAACCGACGAGATCGCGAGACGACGTGGAAATGGCCGGCAATCGCCGGCCATTTGCTTTCCTGCGCCCGGCAAATGAAAACGGTCTTTCGGGCGCGCGACGCGCGTAGCGGGCATCACGCGCACTGTTGGGCGCACCCTCGAAGCGCGACGCCCGCCGGCATGGAGCCGGGTCTCAAGCCCCGGGAAACAGGCCCTCGCGCGCCGCATGCCAGCTCTCTTCGCTGCCGGCGGCGATCAGCGTGCCCTGCCGGTCCCGCGGCGTGTAGGGCGTGCCGTCGATCTTGGCGACATGACCGCCCGCCTCGGTGGCGATGAGGACGCCCGGCAGATGGTCCCAGGGCATCAGCTTCGAATAGACCGCGAACTGCGACCCGCCGGAGGCGAGCAGGCGATATTCGTGCCCGGCACAGCGGAGATTGGCACTGACCTTCACGTCACCCAACCGCGGCAGGACGGCCTTCTTCAGCTCCGCCGGGAAGTAGGTGTAGCTGACGCAGCCGACCGCCTCGGACAGAGGCACGTGCGCGGCCGTCGCGAGCGGAAACGTCTCGCCCGTGGCGAGCCGGCGCTGCGCGCCCGCGCCCTTCTCGGCGAGCATGCAGTCGTCGCCGAGCGGGTCGTAGATGAGACCAGCAACCGTCTCGCCGCGGCTGACGACGGCCATCATCACGGCGAACAGAGGAACGCCGGCGGCAAAATTCGCCGTGCCGTCGATCGGATCGACGACGACGGCGAGGTCGGCCTCGTCGAGCCGGGCGAGCAGCGAGGCGTCCGCGGCGACGGACTCTTCGCCGACGAACAGGGCGTCCGGCAGAAGACTCCGGCATTCGCGGGCGATGAACCGCTCGGCCGCCTCGTCGGCCTCGGTCACGAGATCGGTGGCGGAGGTCTTCTCGCGGATGTCGCCGTCGGAGAGATTGCGGAAGCGCGGCATGATCTCGGCCTTGGCGGCCTCGCGCAGGAGATCGGCGAGGCGGGCGACGTCGATGGTGGCGGTCAAGCGTCTGGTCCTTGTTTGAGCGACAGTCCGGCGAAGTCGAAGAGGCTCGCATCGACGAGATGGCCCGGCCGGACGTTCGCGAGCGCGCGCGTCATGACGGTCTTGCGGCCGGGATAGCGGGCCTCGATCTCGTCGAGCATCGTCTTGGTGAGATTGCGCTGCAGGCCGTCCTGGCTGCCGCAGAGATCGCAGGGAATGATCGGGAAGCGCATGGCCGCGGCGAAGCGCTCCAGATCGCTCTCGGCCGACTGGATCAGCGGCCTGAGGACGAAGAGGTCGCCTTCGTCGTTGACGAGCTTGGCCGGCATCGCCGACAGCCGACCGCCATGCAGGAGGTTCATGAAGAAGGTTTCGAGGCAGTCGTCGCGGTGATGGCCGAGGACGAGCGCCTCGCAGCCCTCTTCGCGGGCGATCCGGTAGAGATGGCCGCGCCTGAGACGCGAGCAGAGCGAGCAATAGGTGGCGCCTTCCGGCACCTTGTCGGTGACGACGGAATAGGTGTCGCGATATTCGATCCGGTGGGCGATGCCGTTGGCGCTCAGCCACTCCGGCAGGACGTGTTTGGGAAAGTTCGGCTGACCCTGGTCGAGATTGCAGGCGAGAAGATCGACCGGCAGCAGGCCGCGCCATTTGAGATCGTGGAGCAGCGCGAGCAGCGCGTAGGAATCCTTGCCGCCGGAGATCGCGACGAGCCAGCGGGCGCCCGGTCGCACCATGGCGAAGCGCTCGAGCGTTTCGCGCATTTCTCGCAGCAGACGCTTGCGCAGCTTCTTGAAGCCCACCGTCGACGGCACGTCGCGAAACAGCGGATGGGCCCCCGCGCCGGTGTCGTCGGCGTCGTTTCCGAGAGCCGCACCGTCGATTGCTGGCTTGTCGAAATGCGTCTTCGCCTCTTCTGCCTCAAGCATGGATCACCTCGCAAGTTGCGAGGCCGGTTTAGAGGGCCGGGCAGGAAAACGGAAGAGCGCGCGGCGCGGACACTGTGCCCGCCCTTCCATTCTTTCGATGTGCCCCAAGCTCTAGCGGGCCGCCGTGGAGGCGGACTTCACTTGTCATGCGAGCGGGCTGCAAAAGCCACACACAGCGCGCCTGACGGCAGATGCGAGAACAGGACATCTGTAAAGCTGCGCCACATGACCCGTTCCTTCACGGGTCTTCCGCCGGTGCAGTGAGTCTATACCATGACTTTTGCCATGACAGCGACGTTGAGTCGGGTGGATGGACTAGTTTCGGCCTGAGCAAAAATGCGACGTTCCGAAACCGGTGTCGCGCTGGATTGTTCGGCAGTTGGATGCACTACAGGCACGGGTTCCAAACCGGCTTTCGCGGTACCGACAATATGTCGTCCAAGCCCGACTGAAACTTTGCGGCGCCGAAATTTAGAATAAGTATCTCAAGAAATCCACCCTCCGCCGACATGAGCACATTGCACTGTGTGGGGGGAGAGTTACGAGCCTGCCGCTCGGTGAATCCTGCGGCCTGCTGCCGTGTCCAGCCATTCGCGACCTCGAACTCTTCCAGGCGCCGCAGCGACTTGGCGAGGTTGCGAATCTCCGTCTTCTTTTCCGGGACACATCGTTGAGCAAGAGCCCAGGCGGTGGCCACAAGCGAGTGGACGCATAGGATCGCCCCTTTGCCCGAGCCGTCGATCTCCAAGGATCGCTCCTCGGCGGTAGCGGAGATCGTACCGAGACACAGGACCAAAATCAGCGCCAGTCGCATCGAATCAGAGCTCCAAAAAGAAAGGCCGCACCTGCAGGCGCGGCCTTTCTCGATGTAGAGCAGAATGAATATCAGCGCGAGTAGAACTCGACCACCAGGTTCGGCTCCATCTGGACGGCGTAAGGCACGTCGTGGAGGCCCGGAACGCGGAGATAGGTCGCGACCATCTTGTGGTGGTCGACCTCGATGTAGTCCGGCACGTCGCGCTCGGCGAGCTGCGTCGCCTCGATGACGGCGACGTTCTGCTTGGACTTTTCGCGAACCTCGATCACGTCGCCCGGCTTGCAGACGTAGGACTGGATGTTCGTGCGAACGCCGTTGACGTTGACGTGGCCGTGATTGACGAACTGGCGCGCGGCGAAGACCGTCGGGACGAACTTCGCCCGGTAGACGATGGCGTCGAGCCGGCTCTCGAGCAGGCCGATCAGGTTCTCCGAGGTGTCGCCCTTCTTGCGGGCCGCCTCGGCGTAGATCTTGTGGAACTGCTTCTCGCGGATGTCGCCGTAATAGCCCTTCAGCTTCTGCTTGGCGCGAAGCTGCACGCCGAAGTCGCTGACCTTGCCCTTGCGGCGCTGGCCGTGCTGGCCCGGGCCGTACTGACGGCGATTCACCGGGGACTTCGGGCGTCCCCAGATGTTTTCGCCCATGCGGCGATCGATCTTGTATTTCGACGATGTGCGCTTGGTCATCGCATTTCCTTTTGGCAAAACATGTAGGCCCGCGGATCGCCCACGGGCCGGCAAGGAAACGCGCCCTCCTCTGCCCCGAAGGGCCGACAGAACCGCATGGGCACAAACCGACGCAGCTCACGGGACACGTTGAAAACCGGCCGGAGCGGTGCTCCAGCCGGTTGGCGGGGTTGTTAGGCGGATGTCGTGGAGATGTCAACAGCGCCGCGGATAGTCGCGCCGCCGGAGCCGCTCAGTATTTCGCGATCACCCACACCGCGTGAACGATGCCGGGGATATAGCCGAAGATCGTCAGCAGGATGTTGATCCAGAAATGCTTGCCGAGGCCGACCTGCAGGAAGACACCGAGCGGCGGCAGGAGAATGGCGAGGATGATGCGGACGATATCCATGGACAGGCCTCCGTTGGAAGATTTGTGACCTTAACGTGGTGATGTGACGCCCGTTCCGCCTTCTCGCCCGTAAGGAAGGCCCCGCTTTCGCCATTTCCGGCATGCACTGTCCGCATGAGGCGAAAAGCGCCCGACCCTACCGCTCAGCCAGACGAGGAGAGCGTCTCCCGTGCCTTTCACCACCGCCCTCATTCGCTGCGTCACCCTCGTCGGGGCGCTCGCCGTCGTTCCGTCGAGCGAGGCGGCGACGGACTATCTCTCCCGATTCGACGGCTCATGGCGGGGCGGCGGCAGCGTCACCGTCAGGCAGTTGCCATCCCCGGTCGACGTCTCCTGCAACGTCGCGGGAGACCGGCGCGGGGCGCGCTCCTTCTCGCTCGGCGGAACCTGCCGCGCCATGCTTTTGATGAAGCGCCAGATCGGCGCGAACATCGCCTACGATCCGAGCTCGAGGCGCTATACGGGGACCTATACCGGCTCGACCAGCGGCCCGGCGCGGCTCGCCGGACGGCTGAAGGGCGACACGCTCGATCTCAGGGTCACCTGGGCGAAGAAGATCTACGACGACGACTATGCCCGCATGCTGATCCGGAACACCGGCCGGGGCGCCTTCACCATGCAGGTGGTCGAGAAGATCGGCGGCCGAAACGTCGTCGTCTCTGACCTGACGTTCCGGGGCCGCTGAGCGCGGCCCCGATCGATCGTCGTCTAAGCGGCGCTTCGGCCGGGGGCGACGGCGCGATCGGCCGCCTGACGCTTCAGGTCCGGCGGCACCGCCTCCTCGGAGAGCAGCAGCAGCGCCTCGTCGAGCGAAAGCGACCTCTGATCCTTCGAGCCGAGCCGGCGCATGTTGACCGTCCGCTCTTCGGCTTCCCGACGTCCGCAGACCAGCATGACGGGCACCTTCGCCAGCGAGTGCTCGCGGACCTTGTAGTTGATCTTCTCGTTGCGAAGATCGACGCTCGCCCTCAGCCCCGCCGCCTTCAGCGCCGCGACCACCTCCATGGCGTAGTCGTCGGCCTCCGAGGTGATGGTGGCGACGACGACCTGCTCGGGCGCGAACCACAGCGGCATGTGGCCGGCGAAGTTCTCGATCAGGATGCCGAGGAAACGCTCCATCGAGCCGCAGATCGCCCGGTGGATCATCACCGGCTGCCGCTTCTCGGAGTTTTGATCGATGTAGAAGGCGCCGAAGCGCTCCGGCAGGTTGAAGTCGACCTGGGTCGTGCCGCACTGCCATTCGCGGCCAATGGCGTCCCTCAGGGTATATTCGAACTTCGGGCCGTAGAAGGCGCCTTCGCCGGGCAGGATGCCGGTCTTGATCTTGCCGCCGGAGCTTTCGGCGATCTCGTCCAGAACCTTGGTCATGATCGCCTCGGCGCGGTCCCAGCTCTCGTCCGAGCCGACGCGCTTTTCCGGGCGGGTCGACAGCTTGACCACGACTTCCTCGAAGCCGAAATCCTCGTAGACCGACAGGATCAGGTCGTTGATGCGCAGGCACTCGGCCGCCATCTGCTCCTCGGTGCAGAAGACGTGGGCGTCGTCCTGGGTGAAGCCGCGCACGCGCATCAGGCCGTGCAGCGCGCCGGACGGTTCGTAGCGATGGACGTTGCCGAATTCGGCAAGCCGGATCGGCAGTTCGCGGTAGGACTTCAGGCCGTGCTTGAAGATCTGGACGTGGCCCGGGCAGTTCATCGGCTTGATCGCGAAGACCCGGTGATCGGCCTCCTCGTCGTCGGGATGGGTGAAGGCGCGGGCCGACTTCACCGCGAACATGTTTTCCTGATACCAGCCCCAGTGGCCGGAGGTCTCCCACAGCGACTTGTCGAGGATCTGCGGGGCGTTCACCTCCTCATAGACGCCGTCGAGCCGCCGGCGCATGTAGGCGACGAGGGTCTGGAACATCTTCCAGCCCTTGCCGTGCCAGAAGACGACGCCCGGCCCCTCCTCCTGGAAATGGAAGAGATCCATTTCGCGGCCGAGCCGGCGATGGTCGCGCTTTTCGGCTTCCTCCAGCATGTGGAGGTAGGTCGCGAGCTGCTCCTTGGTCGCCCAGGCGGTGCCGTAGATGCGGCTGAGCATCGCATTGTTCGAGTCGCCGCGCCAATAGGCGCCCGCGACCTTCATCAGCTTGAAATTCTCGCCGATGTGGCCGGTCGAGACCATGTGCGGCCCGCGGCAGAGATCGAACCACTCGCCCTGGGAATAGATCTTGAGATCCTGCCCCTCGGGGATCGCGTCGACCAGCTCGACCTTGTAGTTTTCGCCCTTGTCGCGAAAGACCTGCTTGGCCTTTTCGCGCGACCAGACGTCCTTGCTGAACGGCGCATTGCGGCGGATGATCTCGGCCATCTTCTTCTCGATGACCGGCAGGTCCTCGGGCGTGAAGGGCTCGTTCTTGGCGAAGTCGTAGTAAAAGCCGTTTTCGATCACCGGGCCGATGGTCACCTGGGTGCCGGGCCACAGCTCCTGCACGGCTTCCGCCATCACATGGGCCGCGTCGTGACGGATGAGTTCCAGCGCCCGCGGATCGTCGCGGGTGAGAATTTCGAGCGCGCCGGAGCGGCCGACCGGATCGGCGAGATCGCGCACTTCGCCGTTCAGGGCGTAGGCCACGGCCTTCTTGGCCAGCGACTTGGAAATGCCGGCGGCGATCTCCGCGCCGCTGATCGCAGCGTCGAAGGAGCGTTCGGAACCATCGGGGAAAGAAAGGGAAACGGCCTCGGCCATCGTCATGTCTCCTGAAAGTCCAGTCCCGCCTACGAGCGCGGGTGGCTGTTTAAAATCGGCGGCACGGCCAGCCTGTGGTCGCCTCGGCCCTCATGGGCGCAGAGCCGCGATGAAGAGAACGGCATGGCGTTCTTCCCGGCGCGGCAGCGACCGTCCTATAATCGGCGCGAACCGTCCTCTCAAGTAGGAAGCCGACGATGGCGTCGCCAGCCAGTGGCCGCGGCAGCCGATGGATCCCGCCGAAGCGCATCCGGCCGATCGCCATCGGCCTGTGCGTCGAGGACCGTCACGTCCTCCTGATGGAAGTGCTCGACGCCGAGGGCAGGCTCGTCGGTCACCGGCCGCCGGGTGGCGGCATCGAGTTCATGGAAAGCGCGGAAGCGGCGGTGACGCGGGAGTTAGAGCGTCCTTTGTGCGTCCAATCGGACGCACAAAGGACGCTCTAAGCCATTGAATCTACGGATCGTGCTTTCCGAAAATCGATTCCGATTTTCGGGCCGATCCTGTAAAGGAAGAACTCGGCTGGCAGATCGCGGCGCCGCGGCTTCTTGCCACCTGCGAAAACCGCTTCGAGCACGATGGCCGGCCCGGCCACGAGATCGTCTTCATCTTCGCCGTCGAGCGACCGCAGGATGGGTCGCCGCCGCGAGAGGCCGGGCGCATCGACGTCGTCGACGGGGGGGTGGACGTGGTGATCCGCTGGATCCCCGTCGAAGAGGCTCTTGCCGGGGTGCTCTTCCCGCCTGCCCTGGCAAAGCTTCTCGCCGAGCGAGACACAGGGGGAGAATGAGGTGGGAGGCTACTCCATCTCCTCGGTCGGAGCCTCGGGCACGAATTTCTTGATCGACTCGATCGCCCGATGAGCGCCGGATTTCGACGCATAGCCCTCGGTCGAGAATATGACCTCGCTATTGTACTTGAAGCGAACGCGGTATTCGCCCGCCTTGTCCTTGTAGACTTCGAACTTGTGGGCCATCGTCGCACATCCTTCTCTGCGTCGGCGAAAGGTCCGACGACGGGCGGCAAAAGTCAATCGCAGCGCCGCGCGCCATTCCGTCAGGCATCCGGCACGTTGTCGATACCATGCCCGCCGAAGGGCCCGCATTTCGCGACGCGCTTCGCCGACAGCCAGCCGCCGCGCCACAGGCCGTGCCGGGCGATCGCCTCATAGGCGTATTCGGAACAGGTGGGCAGGTGCCGGCAGTGGCCGCCGACGAGCGAGGAAAACGTCAGTTGATAAAGCCGGACGAAGCCGACCCCGAACAGGCGGCCGGGCGTCTTGCGCCAGGGGCCGCCGTAGTTACGGGAGATCTTCGCCGGCATCGGTCAGGATCGGTTCGAGGCTTCGGCTCAGAATGACCACATCGTGGTTTGCGATATCCCACAGCCGCTCGAACGATATGCCATCGTAGCCATGGACGAGAAGGTTCCGCACTGCGACAGCAGGCCGAAGTTGCAAATCAGATCTGGCGTCGCAGAAACCAGGGTATTTCCTGACGATGCCTGCCGCAGCTTCTCCAACGAGTTCCACCGCCTTGGACAACGCCAGTTGGTGCATCTGGCTGGTCTGGAGCAAGCCGATGTCCATGGCGGGCAGCAACTGTGCGACTCGTAGGCAAGCCACATGTAGTCCGACCAAGCGGTCGACGAGCCCCACGGGTAGATCGGCGTCCTGCGTCATAGGGGCTTGAACACCCGGCTTATGCGGCGAAAGACGCGGTCGGAAAAATCGCCGTCGGTACGGACGTCGACCTTCATTTCGGAGCGCGAAGCAAGTTCTTCCTCCATCCGAACGAGGTCGAACAGAGTCAACCCGGCCCCTGCCTCCACGATGATGTCGAGATCGCTCGCCTCCGTATCCTCGCCTCTTGCGACCGACCCGAAGATGCGCGGATTGCTGACCGGATAGCGCGACAGGATCTCACGGATCGTCTCGCGATGCTTTTCGAGGGCTTCCGAGGGTTTCATCGCTCCTTCTCCGCACTTGGCGAGCCCGGCGGCGGGAATGCCGAGCGGGACTTTGAGCATCTTACGGCGAAACACCTTTCATCGCGACCTGTCAGGTCGCACGACGCCGCTCGATCAAGCCGCCTCGCCGCGCCCTTGCGCCTCGATCTTGTCCAGCGCCTCGACCACGGCGTCGAAGGTCAGCATGGTCGAGGCATGGCGGGCCTTGTAGTCCCGGACCGGCTCCAGATACTTCAGATCCTCGAAGCGTCCGGCCGGTGGCGCGCCGTTCTCCTTGAGCATGGCGCGCATCTCCTCGCGGACCGCACGCAACTCCTCGGGCGTCGCGCCGACCACGTTGCGGGCCATGACCGAGGACGAGGCCTGGCCGAGCGCACAGGCCTTCACCTCGTGGGCGAAATCGGCGACCCGCCCATCCTCCACCTTCAGATCGATGGTGACCGTCGAGCCGCAGAGCCTGGAATGCGCCGTCGCGCTCGCATCGGGTTCGGCGAGCCGGCCGGTACGCGGGATGTTGCCGGCAAATTCGAGGATTTTTGCATTATAGACGTCGTCGATCACGGTATTTGTCCCTGGCCGGGGTTTTTGCTTCGCGCCCTGTCAAAGGCACGCTTCGCAAATTATATAGGAACCCGGTTGCCGCTTCGATAGACCGCCGGCGGGCGGACGCGGAGGCACTCGAACGGTCGCTCCGACGGCCCTGGTCCGATGAGGAGCGATCACGCGTTGAAGAAGCCAGACACAACCGGCAGTGACGGGCGCTCCGGCGCACCGGATCCCCATTCCCTCTGGGTGGCAGCTCGGATTCCGACATTTTCGGAGCGCAGGAACATGGAAGCAGTCGTCAAGAAATTTCCCGAAAAGCCGGAAGAGGCCGTCGTCGAACGTCCGAGCCGCGCCGAAGCGGAAGCGGCGGTCGAGACGCTGCTCCGCTGGATCGGCGAAAACCCGAAACGCGAAGGCCTGAAGGAAACGCCGAAGCGGGTCGTCAAGGCCTATGAGGAGTTGTTCGGCGGTTACGACCACGAGCCTGCGGAGGTGCTCGGCCGCACCTTCGAAGAGGTTGCGGGCTACAACGACGTGGTTCTCGTCAAGGACATCAAGTTCCATACGCATTGCGAGCACCACATGGTGCCGGTGATCGGCCGGGCGCATGTGGCCTATCTGCCTGCCGGCCGCGTCCTCGGGCTGTCGAAGATCGCCCGGCTCGTCGACATGTTCGGCCGCCGGCTGCAGACGCAGGAGGCGATGACGGCGCAGGTCGCCGACGCGCTGATGAACACTCTCCGCCCTCAGGGCGTCGCGGTCATCTTGGAGGCGGAGCATCTGTGCATGTCGATGCGCGGCATCCGCAGCGAAGGCTCGTCGACCTTCACCGCTACCTATCGCGGCGTGTTTGCCGACGATCCTGCGCAGAAGGAATCGATCCTGCGGCTCACCGGCTGTGCGAGGTGATTCGCGGCAAATGGCGTCACCCGTCTTTTCTGCGCCTTCCACTGACCTGTCGGAGCAGGAGGAAGGTACGACCCTGCGCCCGCGCTTCGACGCGAACGGCCTGATCACCGCCGTCGCGACGGACGCCGAGACCGGCGATCTCCTGATGGTCGCCCACATGAACGCCAAGGCGCTCGAACGGACGATCGCCACCGGATTTGCCCACTACTGGTCTCGCTCGCGCAAGGCCTTGTGGAAGAAGGGCGAAAGCTCCGGCGCGTTGCAGCATGTCAAAGAAATACGGGTCGACTGCGATCAGGATGCGGTCTGGCTGCGGGTCGAATGCGAGCGCCGGGACGACACCTGTCATACGGGTCGCACGACTTGCTTCTATAGGATCGTGAGTCCCGGGGACGGCGCTCTGACGACCGTCGATCCACCCCCGGCAAAGTGACGAGCGCAAAGCCGGCCGGGTTTTCATGGGCCTTCGATCCTTAACACGATGGTCAAGAGTTCGGCCTAGGCTCGTTCATCTCGAAGACCGGAACCGGAGGGCCGTCATGCTCGAGCGTGTATTCGGTTGGCGCGACGTTGCGGTCGACCAGTCGCAGTTCTCTCCCCACCAGGCCCCGGCACAGCCGAAGGAGCCGGGCGGCATCGCTCTGGCGCTCGGCGGCGGCGCGGCGCGCGGCTGGGCACATATCGGCGTTCTCAAGGCCCTCGACGAATACGCCGTGCCGATCTCGATGATCGCCGGAACCTCCATCGGCGCGCTGGTCGGCGGCTGCTATCTGGCGGGCAAGCTGCCCGAACTCGAGGATTTTGCGCTTTCGCTGACGCGCCGCGGCCTCATCCGCTATCTCGACTTCAGGATCGGCGGCTCCGGGCTGATCGGCGGCCTGAGGCTGTCGCGGCGCCTCGCCGAGGCGCTTCACGACACCCGGATCGAAGACCTAGACCGGCCGCTCATCTGCGTCGCGACGGATGCGCAGACCGGGCACGAGGTTTGGCTCGATTCCGGCTCTCTGGTCCTGGCCATGCGCGCCTCCTATGCGCTTCCCGGCGTCTTCGAACCGGTGATGTGCGGCGGCCGCCGGCTGATGGACGGCGCGCTGGTCAACCCGGTTCCCGCCAACGTCTGCCGGGTCTTCGAGCAGCAGAACGTCATGGCCGTCAATCTGCATTACGATCTCTTCGGCCGCGCCGCCGTGTTGCGGATGCGGGCGAACGAGGCGGATCTGCCGGAGGACGAGGCATTCCGTCCGGTCTCGCCGCACCACGACGAGGGCGACAGCTCGGCGCAGCGGCGCAAGAAACTCGGCCTGACCCGCACCATGGTCGACGCCTTCAACATCATCCAGGACCGCATCTCCCGGGCCCGCCTCGCCGGCGACCCGCCGGACCTGTCGCTGCAGCCGCGCGTGCGCGACATCGGCCTTTGGGAGTTCTTCCGGGCAGCCGAGGCGATCGAGATCGGCTACGGCGCCACCAAGAGCCGCATGTCGGAGATCCAGCGTCTCGCCGAAAGCCGCACCCCCGAGCCGCTGCGGCTCTGAAGCCGAAAGGCGCAATCAGGTCCCGCCGGCGGCTCCTCCCGCCGACCATACGGGATGGACCGGGTCGTCCGCCGGATGCGGGGTACGGCGAGACCCTCGGGACGATTGCCGGACCGGCGGGCGAGCCCCAGCTCGGCGACCACTTCGTCTCATGGCCCGGCTGGTGCCGCCGCCCGCGTCATTCCGCAGCCACGGTCATCCCGCTGCTATATATTCGCGCATCTGCGCGGCCTCGCGCTCGGCTTCCTCGATCTTCAGCTTGACCACGTCGCCGATCGACACGATGCCGGCCAGCCGTCCGCCCTCGACCACCGGAAGATGCCGGAAGCGGCCGTTCGTCATGATCGCCAGCACCTCGTCGATGCCGGTGTCGCTGGTGCAGGTCTTGACCTTGACGGTCATCGCTTCGCCGATCGGCTTGGTCAGGATCTCGGCGCCGAACTTCGCGAGCACCCTGACGACGTCGCGCTCGGACACGATGCCCGCGACGTGGCCGGCATCGTCGAGAAGGACGATCGCGCCGATCCGGCGCTCGGCCAGCACGTCCACCACCTCCGCAAGCGTCACGTGCGGCTGCAGGGTGAAGACTTCCCCACCCTTCACCTTGAGTATCTGATCGACAGTCATCCTGGCCTCCCTTTTTGCTCCCGATGAACGAAGGTGGGACAAGGTCGAGGCGACAGCAAGACCTTCCGCAAGCAACAACGGCGTCGCCGGAGAGCGCCGCGAAACCGGGCGACTAGACCCGTTCCACCCGATCGAAGAACGGCAGGCAGAAGAAACCGAAGACGAAGCCGCCGAGATGGGCCTCCCAGGCGACTTCGCCGCCGCCGGTCAATGCGCCGCCGACACCGGCCCCGACGAGAAAGTTGGTGACGAAGAAGGCGATGACGAAGATGAGGACCGTTCTGTCCGAGAGTGCCTCTCGAACGGAAATCATCGGCTGCAAGGCTTCTGGCAAGCCGCCGTGCATCGGCCGCTGCCTGACGAATGCGAAACGGCAGGCGCCCCCCATCAGCGCCGAAACGGTACCGGACGCTCCGATCACCGGCACTTCGAGCCCGGTGTTGACGAGGTAGAAGACGGCCGCTCCGGCAATCGTGCCGGCCGCGGCGAAGGCGAGGAAACGCACGTGGGAGAGCCGCCGCGCCACCGGGGTCCCGAAGGCGAGGAACCAGAACGTGTTGATGCCGAAATGCGTCCAGCTGCCGTGCAGGAAGGCATAGGTCAGCGGCGACCACAGATCGGCGGCCGCCGGTCGGATCAGGCAGAGTTCGCCGGCGCCGCCGTAACATCCGGGGATGAAGGCGAAATCGAGGACGAACCGCGCGTCGGCGATCTCGCCGAGGCCGAGCGTGCGATAGGCGTGGACGAGCCCCATCGCCGCGATGAGGACGAGAACGATCCCCGGCACGTTGAAGGCGGGCGGTGGCCGGCGCCTCAAGCCGTCCTGATGATCCTCGCTCGGAACTCTCTGCTCGGACACGAACCCTCCTTCGCCGTACAACGCAGCCCGAATGCCCGCGAGGCTCCGCCGGCGCGACTGACGATGCCGGCTTCGCCTGCCCTCGTCCCGCGGGCTCCTCGCATTCGCACATCCTTTGCCTTGATGAAACGGTAACGGATGTCGGACCGCCGCATCGGCTCGCCAGCCACCGGAAGAGCCCGCCGGAATCCGACGTTCCTCGCCCGCTCCCCCGGGCGCGGCTTTGCGACGAGCTTGCAAATCGCCCAAGAAAAAACCGCCAAGTCGGGGACTTGGCGGTTGAATTGGGTTCCATGCTCCGTTCGGGAGAAATGACCGCTTGCGCTACGAAGACCGGACGTGTCCTCGTCGCTGGGTTAGCAACGACGGCGCGGCTCGGCAATGTATTCTCTGAGAATTCGTTAACGCCTCGGGTTTTCGTCAACTTGCAGCCATCGCTGCCCCCGGCGCTGAATGAGGCGGTAGAATCCACGCTTCCTTAACCGTCAGGAGATATTGTTCGGCGGCGTGACACGAACCGGCTTGCGACGAAAAGAGCGGACCGCGATGAACATGATGCCTCAGTCCTCGAGGTCCGAACCGTCGGAACGCCGCCGGTTCAGCCGCGTGAACCTCGATCTGCTGGGCCGCTTCATGCGCGAGAGCTTCGAGGAGTTTCCCTGCCGCGTCGAGAACATGTCGCCCGGCGGCGTCGCCGTGGTCACCCCCGTCGAGCCGCGTCAGGGCGAACGGATCATCTTCTACGTCGATCACATCGGCCGCCTCGAAGGCATCGTCGCGCGCGTCTATCCCGGCGGATTCGCCGTCGACCTGATCAATTCCGAGCGAAAGCGCGAGAAGCTCGCCGCCCAGCTCACCTGGTTCGCCAATCGCGCCGAACTCGACCTGCCGGAAGACCGTCGCCACCAGCGCCTGCTGCCGAAGGATCCGCGCGTCGAGGTCACGCTCGACGACGGCCGCAGATACCAGGTGAAGATCATCGACCTGTCCCTGTCGGGCGCAGCGGTCCAGTGCTCGGTCCGTCCCGCCCTGAAGTCCCGGGTGACGCTCGGGATGATGCATGGAACCGTCGTGCGTCATCTCGAAGAAGGATTTGCCATCGAGTTCTCTGCGGTGCAGACCGAGCAGACCCTGCACTCCCTGATCGGCTGATTGCTGCCTTCACGAAAATGAATTGGCGACCCGATGCCGGAGGATGCCAATCTCTCGCCGGAGTTCGACGGGGTTTGCGAGATGATCACGATCTACGGCATGCCGGATTCCGGCAACTGCTACAAGCCGCGGCTCCTCTGTGCCCTGACCGGCCGCCCGTTCCACCACGTCGGCGTCTCCACCGAGGACGGTGGGACGCAGCGGCCGGACTACCTGGCGAAGAATCCGAACGGCAAAGTGCCGCTGCTCGAACTTGAGGACGGCCGCGTCCTGCCGGAATCGAACGCGATGTTGTTTTTCCTCGGAGAGGAGACGGCGTTCGTGCCCGCCAATCCGTTCGAGCGGGCCGAGATGCTGTCGTGGATGTTCTTCGAGCAATATAGCCACGAGCCGCATGTCGCCGTCCGCCGCTCGCTGAAAATCTACGCCCGCCTCGCTGCCTTCGCGACGGAGGAGCGCCTCGCCGCGACGATGACGGGCGGTCTCAAGGCGCTCAGCGTAATGGAGCAGCGCCTTGCCGAGCGACCCTGGCTGGCCGGCGATGCCCCGAGCCTCGCCGACGTGGCGCTCTATGCCTACTCTCACGTCGCCGCGGAAGGCGGGTTCGACCTCGCCGCCTTCCCCGCCATCGGCGCCTGGCTGGACCGCGTCGCGGCCCTGCCCGGCTACCGGCCCATGGACTGGCTGCCCGGAGCGTCCTGACGAGGCCCGGGAGTCTTCGGGCAGGCAGGCTACCCGGCCTTTATCAACACTTCTGTCGGGACGCGTCCCGGCGAACGCGGACGCCGGCCGGCGACGTCACTTTGCGGGGAAGATCACGCCGCAGGCGATGCGCGATCCTGCGTCGCCGGAGGGCTGCGAGGCATAGTCGTCGGCGCCGGAATGGATCACCAGCGCCGAGCCGTCGTCATCGTCGAGCGGCGCGTCGCCGCCGGTCATCGTCACGTTCGGATTGAAGACGGTGACCTTCACGGTCCCGCCGGCGGCGGTCACGTTCGGCATGTCGCCGGGATGCGGGCCGTTCTCGCTCATATAGCCGTGATCGCTGTCAGCCGGGTTGTAGTGGCCTCCGGCCGAACTGAAGTCGCCTTCGCAGGTGCCCGTCTCGTGGATGTGGAAACCATGGACGCCATCGGGCAGGTTCTCCAGATCGGTTTCGATCAGAACGCCGTGGGGCGTCGGCACGAACGAGATGCTGCCCATGGAAGCGCCGTCGGCGCCCTTCATCTCGACCTTCGTCGCATCGTTCATGTCGGTCTGCCCCTGGGCGAAGGCTGCGGGCACTGCAAGGAGCGTCGAAGCCAGGGCGGCGGTGGCTGCAAGTCTGATCATGGGACAATCCACGTCGATCGTGTTGGCGGTCTCGAGGACCGGCTGGTCGACGGCAACCTAGTCGTCCCACGGAGCCGACCAACCCGTTCGGCAGTCTCACAAAGCCGTGAGACGGTGGACGAAGCTTTGCGCAACGGGACTTGCGCGGGACCGCCGCCCGCGCATCGCGCCCCCGACGAATCCCGAGAGGATTCTCGGCTTCCTCAAGAACCCTTCGGCGTCAGGCTGGCGACGAGATCGGCGAAGCGCTCGCCCTGCACCATGATGTGGCTCTTCAGCTCGGCTTCGGCCCGTTCGCCGTCGCCCGCCTCGATCGCGGCGACGATGCCGCGATGCTCGGCGAGCGACTGGCGCATACGCTGGGGTACGCGTAGTTGGAGCCGGCGAAAGGCCTTCAGGCGCAGGTGCAGCCGGCGGGCCTCCTCGGCGAGGAAGCCGTTGCCGCAGGCATCGTAGATCGCCTGATGAAAGCGCTCGTTCTCGTAATAATACTCGTCCGGCGCGTCGCGCGCCGCCGCATTCTCGCAGGAAGCCAGAGCTTCGCGCAGCCGAACTCTCGCCGAAGCGGCAATTCGGCGCGCGGCCAGCCGGCCCGCCATGCCTTCCAGTTCGGCCATCACCTCGAACATCTCGACCAGTTCGCCGAGGCCGGTGGCGCGCACGAAGGCGCCGCGGTTCGGAATGAGCTCGACGAGCCCGGCCGAGGCGAGCTGGTTGATCGCCTCGCGAACCGGTGTCCGGGATACGCCGAAGCGCGCGGCGACGGCCTGCTCGTCGAGCCGCTCGCCCGCCCGTCTTTCGCCTGTGACGATCTCCTGCTCGATGATCTCGCGGATCTCGCCCGACTTGACCCGGCTGCCGGCGGACCTGCGGCGCGGCGACGAGCCGTCGGACCCGGCGGCCGCGGCGCTCTCCCCGGCGCCCTTGGCGGTGGTTTCCATACGATTCGACCAGCGTGGTTGCCCCACAAATCGTATACAATCGCCTTGACATCGTGTGCAAGTCGATGTTGGCTCGGCGCATGGCTTGGAGGAGTCGGGAAGCCAAGGCTTCAACACGGGAGGAATGACCATGAAGAGACTATTGCTTTCGGCCGTCTGCGGGTTCGCGCTTTGCGGCTCAGCACTCGCCCAGGACGTGACGTTGCGGGCCTCGCACCAGTGGCCGGGCGGCAAGGGCGACGTACGCGACGAGATGGTGCAGCTGATCGGCAAGGAGCTGGAGAAGGCCGATGTCGGTCTCGCGCTGCAGGTCTTCCCGGGCGAATCGCTGTTCAAGGCGAAGGACCAGTGGGGCGCCGTCACCAAGGGCCAGGTGGACATCACCGCCTTCCCGCTCGATTACGCCTCGGGCCGCCATCCGGCCTTTTCCGCGACGCTGATGCCCGGCCTCGTCGGCAATCACGAGCGCGCCGCACGGCTGAACGACTCGCCCTTCATGGACGACATCAAGGCCGAGGTCGAAAAGGCCGGCGCGATCATCCTGTCGGACGCCTGGCTCGCCGGCGGCTTCGTCTCGTCGAAGGAATGCATCACCTCGCCCGAGAGCGGCAAGGGTCAGGTGCTGCGGGCCGCCGGGCCGGCCTTCGAGGAGATGCTGGTGGGCGCCGGCGCGTCGATTTCCTCGATGCCGTCGTCCGAGATCTATACCGGGATGCAGCAGAACGTCCTCACCGGAGCCAACACTTCGTCGGGCTCGCTCGTCTCCTACCGCATCTACGAGGTGGCCAAGTGCCTGACCGCGCCGGGCGAGAACGCCCTGTGGTTCATGTACGAGCCGATCCTGATGTCGAAGCGCTCCTTCGATCGGCTGAACGAAGAGCAGCAGAAAGCCCTCATGGCCGCCGGCAAGGCCGCGGAGGACTATTTCGCCGGCGAAGCGAAGAAGCTCGATGCGGATCTCGTCGACGTCTACAAGAAGAATGGCGTCGAAGTGGTCGAAATGTCGAAGGAAGATTACGACGCCTGGCTGAAGATCGCCAAGGAGACCTCCTACAAGAACTTCGCCGAGAAGGTGCCGAACGGCCAGAAGCTGATCGACGAGGCCCTCGCCGTCGAGTGAGACTCTCCTTCGCTCGGGGCATCGGCCGACGGCCGGGTCCCGCTCAAAGACTTCACGGGGCGTCGCCGACCGCGTGCCCCGTGGCCTGACGGCGATCGTCGCGCGTCCGTGGAGCCCTCATGCGCCTTTCCATCCAGGTGATCTCGGCGATCTCGCGGGGGCTCGGCGTTCTCGCCGCGGCGCTGCTCTTTTCCGCCGTGCTGTCCGTCAGCCACATGGTCTTCGTGCGCTACGCGCTCGGCTGGTCCACCGTCTGGCAGACCGAATACACCGCCTACGCCATCGTCGCCGCGACCTTCCTCGGCGCCCCCTGGGTGCTGATCGTGCGCGGCCACGTCAACGTCGACATCCTGCAGATCGCCGCGCCCGCCCCCGTGCGCCTCGTCATGCAGATGCTCGCGGCGCTCGCGTCCCTCCTCTTCGTCGCGCTTCTCGCCTATGCCGGCTGGGTGCATTTCGAGGAAGCCTGGGCGAACGGCTGGACGTCCGAGACGGTCTGGGCGGTGCCCCTGTGGATGCCGCTCCTGCCGATGCCGGTCGGCACGGTGATGCTGGCGCTGCAATATGTCGCCGAGATCATGCGGCTGGCCCTCGACGGCGCCGACCCGGTCGATCACGAACCGGTTCTCTTTTCCGACACTGCCGAAGAGGCCCGCCCGTGAGCCCGCTCATTTCCGGCCTGGTGATGCTGGCCGCGCTGCTCGGCCTCCTGGCGATCGGCACGCCCATCGCCTTTTCCCTCGGGCTCGTCGCCTTCGGCGCGCTCTACAGCGTCTATGGCGGCTTCTTCCTCGAGACCGTCGGCGAGCAGTTCTTCGGCTATCTCTCGCCCTTCAGCCTCGTCGCCGTGCCGATGTTCATCCTGATGGGCGCGGCCGTCGCGTCCTCGCCGGCAGGCAAGGATCTCTACGAAGCGCTCGACCGCTGGCTGAACCGGGTGCCCGGCGGACTCGTCCTGTCCAATCTCGGCGCCTGCTCGATCTTCGCGGCGCTGTCCGGCTCCTCGCCCGCCACCTGCGCGGCGATCGGCAAGATGGGCATTCCGGAAATGCGCCAGCGCGGCTATCCGGCGGAGATCGCCGCCGGCTCGATCGCGGCGGGCGGCACCCTCGGCATCCTCATTCCGCCGTCGGTGACGATGATCGTCTACGGCATCGCGACGGAAACCTCGATCGGCCGCCTGTTTCTTGCCGGCCTGATGCCGGGACTGATGCTGACGATCTTCTTCATGGGCTGGACGATCATCGCCTGCAAGCGGCGCGGTCTCGGCCTGTCCGAACTCACCCAAAGCTTCTCGATGGCCGAGCGCTTCGAGGCCCTGCCCCGGGTCCTGCCCTTCCTCGCCATCATCGTCGGCGTCCTCTGGGTGCTCTATGGCGGCGTCGCGACGCCGTCGGAGGCGGCCGGCGTCGGCGCGCTGTTCTGCCTCGTCCTCGTCGCGGTGGTCTACGGCATCTTCTCGAAGGCCTGGAAATTCTCCTCGATGAACGTGATCTTCCGCGACACGCTCAAGGAGAGCGTGATGATCATGCTGATCATCGGCGCGGCGGATCTCTTCGCCTTCGCCCTCTCCTCGATGTTCATCACCCAGTCGATCGCCCAGGCGATCGCCGACATGGAGGTGAACCGCTGGGTGCTGATGGCGGTGATCAATCTCTTCCTGCTGGTGGCGGGCTTCTTCCTGCCGCCGGTCGGCGTCATCCTGATGACCGCGCCGATCCTCCTGCCGATCATCACCAATGCCGGCTTCGATCCCTACTGGTTCGCGGTGATCCTGACGATCAACATGGAGATCGGCCTGATCACCCCGCCGGTCGGACTGAACCTTTATGTGATCAACGGCATCGCGCCGGACATCACGCTCGCCCAAATTCTGCGCGGGTCGCTGCCCTATGTTCTGTGCATGGTGCTCGGGATCGTGGTTCTCTGCATCTTTCCCGACATCGCTTTGTTCCTGCCAAATCTCGTCATGGGGCCTGGAGGATGAGCCGCGTCTCGCTTCTGTCTGATCTGTTGAGTTCCATCGGTGCCCGCTCCTGGTTCGCGGGCGAGGAAAGGCCGCCCGGCGTCGGCGTGCCGGAGATCGCGGCGCTCTGCCACCGGCTCGTCTCGTCGCGCGGCGAGGCGACCGGCGTCCGGATGGCGGCCGAGATCATCCACGGCGTCCGCGCCCTCGACGACAAGGGGATCAAGCGCTTCTTCCACATGCTGGCCGAGGAGTTCTCGCCCGATCCGATCGAGCTGGCGGAAGCGGCGACGGCCTATGCCGGCCATCCGGAGGCGGCGGAACTCGCCCGCCTGCAGCAGATCGCCGAGCCGCCGCGACAGGAGCTGTTCCGGCGTCTCAATCTCGCGCCCGGCGGCACGGCCGAACTCGTCAAGCTGCGCGAACGGCTGCTTCCGCTCTGCCGCGAGGACCCTGCACGGCTTGCCTCCGTCGACAAGGACCTGAGGCACCTCTTCCAGTCCTGGTTCAACCGCGGTTTCCTGATGCTGCGGCCGATCGACTGGAACACCCCGGCCTCGATCCTCGAGAAGATCATCCACTACGAGGCGGTCCACGCCATCGGCAACTGGGACGAGCTGCGCCAGCGCCTCGCACCGGCCGACCGGCGCTGCTTCGCCTTCTTCCATCCGTCGATCCCGGACGATCCGCTGATTTTCGTCGAAGTGGCGCTGACCGACGATATCCCGGCCTCGATCGCCTCGGTCCTCGATCCCGAGCGCGACATCATCGCCGCCGAGGACGCCCAGACCGCCGTCTTTTATTCGATCTCCAACTGCCACAAGGGCCTTGCCAGCGTCTCCTTCGGCTCGTTCCTGATCAAGCAGGTGGCCGAGGATCTGAAGGAGCATTTTCCGAGCCTCAGGACCTTCGTCACGCTCTCGCCGGTGCCGGGCTTTTCGGCTTGGGTCGACGCCCTGCCCAAGGACTTTCGCGAGCGGCTCGAACCGGCCGAGAAACGCGCGATCGAGATCGTCTCGGACAAGGACTGGCAGGCGGATCCCGCCCTCGTCGAGGAGGCGCGGCCCGGCATCCTGTCGCTCGCGGCCCGCTATTTCCTCCGGGCCAAGCGCGGCGACGGCCAGCCGCAGGATCCGGTCGCCCGCTTCCATCTCGGCAACGGGGCGGTTCTCAACCGCATCATGCATCTCGGCGACCCGTCGCGCCGCGGCCTTGCCCAGGCTCACGGGCTGATGGTCAACTATCTCTACGATCTGCCGCGGGTCGAGCAGCGGCACGAGGCCTATGCCGCCGAGGGCGAGATCGCCGCAAGCCGGGCGGTGACGGGCCTCCTGCCCGGCCGCAGCGGACACACACTGAAGGACGTCGCATGACCAACACGCTTTTCGACGGGCTGCTCTCGGCCGGGCTTGGCGATCCGCAACGCCGGTTCGCGGTGCTGCCGGACGGCCGCAGCTATTCCTACGGCGACGTCGAAACGGTCTCGGCGCGCTTTGCCAACGTTCTCGTCGGCCTCGGCCTGAAGCCGGGCGACCGGGTCGCCGTGCAGGTCGAAAAATCCATCGAAGCGCTGATGCTCTATTTCGGCACGGTGCGCGCCGGCGGCGTCTTCCTGCCGCTCAACACCGCCTATACTCCAGCCGAGATCGACTATTTCCTCGGTGACGCCAAGCCCCGCGTTTTCGTCTGCGATCCGAAGAAGCGGGATGCCCTCGCAGAGGTTGCCGCCAGGGCCGGCGCCGCGATCGAGACCCTCGGCGTGTGGCGCTCGCCGGACGAAAGCGCCGGCTCGCTCAGCGACAAGGTGCTTGCCGCCAGCGATCGCTTCGAGACCGTCTCCCGCGGACAGGAGGATCTCGCGGCGATCCTCTACACCTCGGGCACGACCGGCCGTTCCAAGGGCGCGATGCTCAGCCATGCGAATCTTCTGTCCAACGCGGAAGTGCTGCGCGACGCCTGGCGCTTCACCGCCGAAGACGTGCTTCTCCACGCCCTGCCGATCTTCCACACCCACGGCCTGTTCGTCGCCTCCAATACGGTGACGATCGCCGGCGGATCGCTGATCTTCCTGCCGAAATTTGATCCCGACGCGGTGTTCGAATGGCTGCCCCAGGCCACCACGATGATGGGTGTGCCGACCTTCTACACCCGGCTCCTCGACGACGCGCGGCTCAACCGGGATGCGACCGCCCACATGCGGCTGTTCACCTCCGGCTCGGCACCGCTTCTCGCCGAGACCCACCGCGCCTTCGAGGCGGCGACCGGCCAGCGCATCCTCGAGCGCTACGGCATGACCGAAACCAACATGAGCACCTCCAATCCGTATGACGGCGAGCGCCGGGCGGGCACGGTCGGCTTCCCGCTCCAGGGCACCGAGCTGCGCATCGCCGATCCGGAGAGCGGCAAGATCCTGCCCGGGGGCGAGATCGGCGTCATCGAGGTGAAGGGCCCGAACGTCTTTTCCGGCTATTGGCAGATGCCGGAAAAGACGGCCTCCGAGTTCCGCGCCGACGGCTTCTTCATCACCGGCGACCTCGGCTTCGTCGACGAGGACGGCTACGTCACCATCGTCGGGCGCGGCAAGGACCTCGTCATCACCGGCGGCTACAACGTCTATCCGAAGGAGGTCGAGCTGGTCATCGACGAACTCCCCGGCGTCGTCGAGAGCGCGGTCATCGGCGTGCCGCACAAGGATTTCGGCGAGGGCGTGGTCGGCTGTGTCGTGGCGAAGGAGCCGCTGGAGGAAGAGGCGGTGATCGCCGCGCTGAAGGACAAGCTCGCCCGCTTCAAGCAGCCCAAGCGGATCGTCTTCGTCGACGAGCTGCCGCGCAACACCATGGGCAAGGTGCAGAAGAACGTGCTGCGCGAGGCCTACAAGGACCTGCTCGGCGGGGCGTGAGGGACGCCGGCACCCGACCTTTCGCCCCGCTGTCGGAGCCCGCCTCCGGGAACCGGGCCGACGGCCGCACTCCAGCTTTTCTTCGGCATGGACGAACTGCGAGGCGCCGCCCGGCTCGCGACGGGTCACCGGCCTCGCTGGGCGGCATTCCGCAAAGCGGCCGAGGATCGGTGTCAGACTGACGGCGTTTCGGCACGCGCCGATCGGCGAATACGCGAATGCGTCGCCAGTCAGTCGCCGTTCGATCGGAAAAGAAATGGTACGCCCAAGGGGAATCGAACCCCTGTTTGCGCCGTGAGAGGGCGCCGTCCTAACCGCTAGACGATGGGCGCGTGGCGCGGGTGTTCCGCGCTGGTGCCGGGTCTCTTAGAGGCTGCGGCCGAGGAACGCAAGGGCTTTTTCGTCGACGCAGGGCAATCGCTTGAAACTGCGGCCGGGCTGGCGATTGGCGTGATCTCCCCCCTTGCGGGGGAGATGCCGGCAGGCAGAGGGGGGTGACGTCGCGCTGGACTGCTGAGAAATGGCGCGACACCCCCCTCTGGGTTGCCACCCATCTCCCCCGCAAGGGGGGAGATCGAAGCGTCGCCCGCGGCGCTTGCCTTCACGCGATTACCCTGTTCGTCGACGGCGCGAAGAGACCGCCTTCCCCAACCGCCAGCTTCGCGCCCCCTGCCCGTCATCTCTTTCCGGCGTCGAAGGGAGACCGAGCGAGCGAGCGTCAGCGGGACGCCGCCTTTTCGAGGTCCACCCGAGTGGCGCCGCCTCGGCTGACGTCGAGGCGCTTGACGATGGCGCCATCGGCGAGGGAGACGACATAGAGGCGGTCGACGCCGCCCGCGCGGGTGCGGATCATCGCCCGGTCGCCGTCGAGCCCGGTCTCGACGATCTCTTCGTCGGCCGGCAGTTCGACGCTCACCATGGGCGCGCCGAGGCCTTTCGGCTGCGGCAGCGTCTTGTAGACAACGACGCCGAGCACCGCCATAACGCCGACCAGCATGATGCCGATCGAGACGGCGAGAAGCCGGACCATCTTGCGCCGCACGCGTTCCGCTGCCGGGTCGAGCGGCTTTTCGTCCTCGTCCCTCTCCCGTCCGGCCGGCCCCATGATGCGTCCTCTCGTCATTCCAGATTCGTCCTGCACCCGTCCTCGGGACGGGGCCGGCAAGGTTCAGGCTGCTCCTACAAGGCTTTAAACCATGCAGACAAGACGCTTCAGCGTCGAAACCGCCGACGAAGGCGAGCGCCTCGACGTCTTTCTGGCCCGGGCGCTCGACGGCGAATTGTCGCGAAGCCGGATCAAGGGACTGATCGAGAGCGGCCATGCGAGCGTATCGGACCGACCGGCGAGCAGTGCGAAGCAGAAACTTTCCGCCGGCGACGCCGTCGAACTCGCCCTGCCGCTGCCGGACGACGCCGAGCCGACGCCGGAGGAGATCGCCCTCGACATCCGCTACGAGGACGACTGGCTTCTGGTCGTCGACAAGCCGGCCGGCCTCGTCGTTCATCCCGGCGCCGGCAATCCGGACGGAACGCTGGTCAACGCTCTCCTTGCCCATTGCGGGCCGAGCCTGACGGGGATCGGCGGCGTCCGCCGGCCAGGCATCGTCCATCGCCTCGACAAGGATACCAGCGGCCTTCTCGTCGTCGCCAAGACCGAACGCGCCCACCGCGCCCTG
This sequence comes from Jiella avicenniae, assembly GCF_021390325.1. Lineage (GTDB taxonomy): Bacteria > Pseudomonadota > Alphaproteobacteria > Rhizobiales > Rhizobiaceae > Jiella > Jiella avicenniae. Next base: position 75,374 of record NZ_JAJUWU010000003.1, read on the forward strand.
TCGGAACAGTTCGCCGCCCATGGTCGCGACGGGCGGCTGTCGCGGGCCTATCTCGCCGTCGTCTGGGGCGAACCGCGCCCGCCCGCCGGGACGATCGACGCCGCCCTCGGCCGTTCGGCGACGAACCGGATCAAGCGGGCGGTGGTGCCGGCCGGGCGGGCCGATGCGCGCCATGCCGTCACCCGCTACGAGACCCTCGCCCTCGGAACGGCGGCTGCAGAAGCCACGCTCCTGACCTGCCGGCTGGAGACCGGCCGCACTCATCAGATCCGCGTCCACATGGCCCATCTCGGCCATCCGCTCGTCGCCGACCCGCTTTACGGCGCGGGCGTGAAGTCGAAGGCGGCAAAGCTCGACGCCGCGGCGAGAGCCGTCGTCGAGGAACTGGGGCGGCAGGCGCTCCATGCCGCCGAACTCGGCTTCCGCCATCCCGAGGACGATCGCCCGCTGTCGTTTCGCTCGCCGCTTCCCGGCGACATGCGGGCGCTGTGCGAAGCCCTCGCCATCGACGCTCCCGAAATCGTGACGACGCCGCCCGTCGGCTGAGACGCCGGACTTCTGGACAGCGGCGAAGGGCCGTCCGATCAAGATAGTGAAGCGCGAGCGGGAACACCGGCTACCCCGCGACCGTAAACGCAGATGAAATGTCGTTCATAGTCGCGGCGGAAACGATGCAATCGGCGACGATCGTCACCATATGGCGATTTGGGTGTGTGCGAGTTGGCGACAGCGGCTTGCACGCCGGCCGGCTTCCGGGGCGAAGCGGCCGAACTCAACTGATGGAGGGTGCAACATGGCCCAGATGAATCTTCCGACCATTTCCTCGGGCGACGGCGGACTGACCCGCTATCTCGAGGAGATCCGGCGGTTCCCGATGCTCGAGCCGCAGGAAGAATACATGCTCGCCAAGCGCTATGCCGAGCATGACGACCGGCAGGCGGCGCATCGGCTCGTGACCAGTCATTTAAGGCTCGTCGCCAAGATCGCAATGGGTTACCGCGGCTACGGCCTGCCGATCGGCGAAGTCATTTCCGAAGGCAATGTCGGCCTGATGCAGGCGGTGAAGCGTTTCGACGCCGAGCGCGGTTTCCGCCTCGCGACCTACGCGATGTGGTGGATCAAGGCCTCGATCCAGGAATACATCCTGCGCTCCTGGAGCCTCGTGAAGATGGGGACGACCGCCAATCAGAAGCGGCTGTTCTTCAACCTTCGCAAGATGAAGAGCAAGATCCAGGCGCTCGACGAAGGCGATCTCAAGCCCGATCAGGTCGAGCAGATCGCGACGACCCTCGGCGTGTCGACGGACGAGGTGATCTCGATGAACCGGCGACTGTCCGGCGACACCTCGCTCAACGCGCCGATCCGCGCCACGGAAGGCGAATCGGGCGAATGGCAGGACTGGCTGGTCGACGATGCGGATTCGCAGGAAGACGTGCTCGTGCGTCAGGACGAATACGACCAGCGGCGCGGCATGCTCCGCTCGGCGATGGGCGTCCTCAACGATCGCGAGCGCCGCATCTTCGAGGCGCGGCGTCTCGCCGAGGAGCCGCTGACCCTCGAAGCGCTGTCGGGCGAGTTCGACATCTCGCGCGAGCGGGTCCGGCAGATCGAGGTCAGGGCCTTCGAAAAGGTCCAGAAGGCAGTCCGCGACAAGGCTGCGGCCGCCAGCGAGGCGCTGACGCCCGTCAGCGCCTGACGGATCGGCCCGCAAAGGCGGCCATGGATGGAGCCGGGGCATACGCCCCGGCTTTTTCGTGAGCGGGCTTCGGCACCGCCGCTTCCGGCCCGGTCGCCGGGGAGCTCGGACGCCGGGTCCGGACGCCCTGTCAGCGCAGCGACGGCAGCTTGCCGATCGGGAAGATGCCGACGGCGAGGATGCCGTTTCGCGCCTTCAGTTCGATGACGGTGCGGTCGTCGGACCGGCGACCGGCCATCGGCAGAGCCGAGGCGATGCCGCTGGCGATGTCCCTCAGGTTCGGTGCGACCGTCGTGACGAGTTCGGCGATCTTCTGCGGATCGGCGATCGACAGCTGGAAGGTGCCGGAGACCCGGCCCTCGTCGTCGAAGGAGAAGTCGCCGCTGAGTTCGGCATTCGCCGTGTCCATCTCCACGAGCAAGGATCGCAGCGAGACGTTCCGCCCGGCGAAGAGTTCCCGTCCCGTCTGGCCGCGCGCGGCGCCGGACAACCAGTCGCCAGCGCCCTCGATCGTCAGATCCGTGCTGGCTTCCAGTGGCGGCAGGTCCGGCGCTCCCGAAAAGATCAGCTTGCCGCCCTTCATCAGCGTGAAGATGTCGAGATCGTCGTCCCGCCGCCGCGCATGGGCCTCGCTGTGGGCCGCCTCGACGACGGGCCGGGCTTCGGCGTCGCCCGCCCCGAGTGTTGCGACGCGCGGTTCTTCGGTGACGAGGGAGAAGCGATCGAGACCTTCCGTCCAGAAGGTCGCCGAGGCCTGGGCCAGAGACCAGCGGATGTCGAGCGGCGGGAAGGACGGACCCTCGACCCTCAGCGGGCCGTCCATCTCGCCGACGATGCGGTTCGGCCGATAGATCTGTGCAGCGGTGCGCACGGCCCCGCCGACCGCCTCGAACGGCCTGTCGCCGCCCCTTGCGAGCGAAAGCGAATCGCAGCGAAAGCCGATCCGGAAGGGAAACCCGAAAACCTCGCGGTTCGGGCAGACGATCTCGGTCCCGCGCGCCCGCGCCTGCTCGATCGCGCGGCTCAGTTCGCCGTCGAGGCGACCGGCGAGATAGAACCAGGCACCGCTCAGCGCGGCGGCGAGAAGCACGATGACGAGCGCGACGCCGATGAGCGCACGGCGCGCCTTTGAGGGACTGTCGCTTGACGGAGCCATCCCGTTATCCTCTTAGAGCATGAAGCCGAAGGCACCGAGACATGGCGGCGCCGGCACGTATCGCCCGGCCAGGCGGCCACCGCCGGCTCACGATGCCTCCCGTCGGGCCGCGTCCCCAATGGCGGAGCCGGGCCTTCGGAACAGGAGATGCAGGGCGATTTGAGGCCAATGAACGATTTCTGGGTGTTCGGTTACGGTTCGCTGATCTGGCGTCCCGGTTTTGACTATGTGGAACGCACAAAAGCAAGACTGGCCGGCTATCACCGCGCCCTTTGCGTCCATTCGCACGTGCATCGCGGCACGCCGGAACGGCCGGGCCTGGTCTTCGGGCTGGACCGCGGCGGCTCCTGCGTCGGCATGGCCTTCCGGGTGGAGGGCGCCAAGCGCGACGCGACGATCGACTATCTGAGAGCCCGCGAGCTGGTCACCCACGTCTATCGCGAGAGCGTCCTGCCGATCCGCGCGATGGACGGGCGCCGTATCGAGGCCGTCACCTACGTCGTCGACCGCGGCCATCCGCAATATGCCGGCAAGATCGACGTGGCGAATGCCGCGGCGATCGTCTCCCGCAGCCACGGCCAGTCCGGCCCGAACGTCGACTATGTCAGAAACGCCTTCGAACACATCGCCGCCATGGGCCTGAAGGATCGCTGGCTTCAGGACGTGGTCTCGCGGCTGTGACCGGGCTTGCCCGGCACGGTCGCATCCCGCTCCGCCGCGTCCGATGCGGATCGGCCGCCGGCATCGTCGGTCCAGCCGCCCTCGCCGAGGAGCTCCCGCGAGCGCGTCTCGATCGCCCCGCGAAGGGCGCCGATGAAATGCGGCCGGTCGAGCCCCGGCCGGATGACCGGCAGAAAATCGGCCCTGATCGTGCCCGGTCGCTTGATGAAGCTGTTGCGGGGCCAGTAGAGCCCCGAATTGATCGCGACGGGCACGACCGGCAGGCCCAGCGCCTCGTAGAGACGGAAGACGCCCTGGCGATAGTCCACCTCGGCGCCCGGCTTCGTCCGGGTCCCCTCGGGAAAGATGATGATCCGCCGCCCGGTTGCGATGGCCTCCTTCGCCGCTTCCATCATCTTCGGGATCGCATCGCCGCGCCGGCCGCGGTCGACGGGAATCATCTTCATGTGCCGGGCGAAGCTGCCGAACAGCGGGATGCTCAGCAGTTCCTTCTTCAGGATGAAGGTCGGCCGTTCGACGACGGTCAGAAGCGACAGGATCTCCCAGACGGACTGGTGCTTGGACGCGACGATCGCTCCGCCCTCGGGCAGATTTTCCAGACCTGTGAGTTCGGAGCGCGCGCCGGCGACGTGTTTGAGGAGCCACAGGCTGGAGCGGGCCCAGTTGCGGACGATCCACCAGCCGGTTTCCTCGCGCGCAAGGAAGAACACCGGCGACCAGAACAGCAATTGAAGGGTGAGATTGCCGTAAAAGACGATATTGAACGCGAAAGAACGCAGCAGCGTCATGGCATCATCCGACCTCGAGCTTCGCGCGCCCGCTCCGGCACGCCGCCGCGTTCATAGGACCGATCGCCGGCGAGGCAAAGGTCGCCCTTGCGGTTCTGCCGCAGCCGATCGGAAAGAGACCCGTTATCGCCGGTCGAGACTCGCGACGTGCGGGGCCGCATCGGCGTCCTGCGGCGCCATGCCGAGAAAGCCGCGAATCCGCGTCGCGACGAACTTGCCGTATTCGGTCATCAGGAGCTTGAGGCCCGAGCCGGTGGGAAGGCTGTCCCGACTCCACAGATCCGCCCGCCGCACGGCGACGGGCGTGATCGAGCGGATACCGGCGATCCGATCGAATTCGAGCAGCGAGCGCGGCATGTGATAGTCGCTGGTGACGAGGATCAGATCCCGGTAGCCGCGCCGTTCCGCCCAGCGGCCGGCCATCTCGGCATTGCCCACCGTATCGGCAGCGACGTAGTCGATGTCGACGCAGCAGTCGAACCAGGCCTTGTCGGTCTTGGTCAGACGCGCCAACGTCGCGGCGGTCGTCCCCGGATGGACGCCGCTGATCAGAAGACGCCGCCCCCGCCCGCTGCGCAGGAGGTCGAGGCCGTAATCGAGCCGCATCGCACCGCCGGTCAGGACGACGATCGCGTCGGCGTCGGCGCTCGGCAACGGTTTGGAAAGCCGGTCGACCTCCTCGGTGAACCGCCAGAAGCCGCCGATGAGATAGCCCGCAAAACCCGCAACCAGCAGCGTCGCCGCCAGTCGCTTGCGCCAGCGGGGTGCCGCAGGGTGCGGATCGTCGTCGCCCCGCGTCGCGGAGCGTTCGGACCTGTCAAAGCGTGGGTCGGCGACGATCGTCATCCAATCTCCGCTTCGGTGCGCATGGCAGATTCCATCCGCAACCGAACTTTCTTCCGGCGATCAAGAACGCAACATGGCACCGCCCGGACGCGATTTCCATCCTGCTGCGAGGCTGACCGTTTCGTCGGCAACCAGATCCGGTCTTCTTCGATCGGATGCCGGCCGAACGACAGAGCCTCCGCCAAACCGATGAACCATTTGCTAATTTTCCACCGGCGAGATCATGTCGATCTCGGCGAGGTGGCGCATGACCGTCCATCGCGACGTCAACGCCGTGAGGGTCGCGACCGTTGCAACGAGCAGCAGGACTCCGGCGTAGCCGGTCCAGCCGATGGTGAAGGAACCGAACAGCGCGCTGATCTGATCGGCCTCCGGCGTCTGACGGTTGGCGGCGGTGAAGGAGCCGAGCATGGCGAAGAGCACGATCGCGACGATGCCGCCGGCCGCCGCGCCGATGAGGCCGAGGCGCAGGAAGTGCCGCTCGAATTCCCGCGCGATGAAGCTCGAGCGGGCGCCGACGAAATGCAGCACCTCGACGATGTGCCGGTTGCCGGACATGGCGCCGCGGGTGGCGAAGATCACCGTGAGGGTGGTCGCGACGATCACCAGGGAGAGCACGAAGACGCCGATGAAAACCACGGTCCGGGCCATGGTGACGAGCCGCGACACCCAGGCGCGATGATCGTCGAGATCGGCTTGCGGCACGGCTTCCTTCAGTTCCGTCCGCATGAAGGCGAAATTCGGCGGGTCTTCGGTATCGATCGAGACGATGACCAGCCGCGGCACCGGCAGTTCCGAGAAGTCCACCCCCTCGCCGAGCCAGGGCTCCAGCAGCCGGCCCGTCGCCGCCTCGTCGAGAACCGCGGCGCCTTTGACGCCGGGCGTCTGCAAAGCGATCTGCCGGGCGGTTTCGAGCGCCTGCGCCATGTCGAGCCCCTCGCCGGGCTTCACCTGGATGGTGATCTCGTCGGAAATGTCGTTCTGCCAGCGCGACGCGGTATCGCCGACGAGGCTGACGGCGCCGACGGTCAAAGCGGCGAGAAACGTCATGATGGCGATGACCGTCGTCATCGCCCGGCCGGCGACGTTGCCGGCCGGCACGATCGGGGTCTGGCGCTCGCCCCTGAAGCGGGCGGCGAAGCGCCTCGCCCGCGCGAGCACGTCGGCAGTGGTCGCGGCCGTGTCAGTCATAGATTTCCAGTCGCCCTTCCGAAAGGATCAGCCGCCGCGCATCCACCTGCTCCATCAGGCCGAGATCGTGGGTGGCGATGACGACGGCCGTGCCGGACCGGTTGAGCTCCAGGAAGAGGCGCAGGAGACGCCGCGCCAGCGGCGCGTCGACGTTGCCCGTCGGCTCGTCGGCCAGAAGCACGTCAGGCTGATCGATCAGCGCCCGAGCGATCGCCGCGCGCTGCTTCTCGCCGCCCGACAGGACGATCGGAAGCGCATTGAGCCGCTCGCCGAGGCCGACCCATTTGATCAGGTCGACGACGTCCTGCCGATACTCCCGCTCCTCCTTGCCGCGCACCCTCAGTGGCAGCGCGACGTTCTCGTAGGTCGTCATATGGTCGAGCAGGCGGAAATCCTGGAAGACGACGCCGATCCTGCGCCGGATCGAGGGCAGATCCTTGCGGGAAAGCGTGGCGACGTCGCGGCCGAGCACGGTGATCAGCCCGCGCGTCGGGCGGAGCGCCAGAAACAGCATGCGCAAGAGGCTGGTCTTGCCGGCGCCCGACGGCCCGGTGAGAAACTGGAACGACTGCCGGCGGATCTCGAAGCTCAGATCGCGCAGCACTTCCGGCCCCATGTCGTATCGCAGGCCGACATTCTCGAACCGTATCAAGAGGGCGCCTCGTTTCCTCGCTGATTCCCGAAGTCGCGACGGTGTGACGCCAGCAAAGTGGCCATTTGACGATAGCCCGCGCGCCGACGCCCGCCGCGCCGTTTCACCACTCGTTAACCATAAAACCTTACCGTTTGCTGAATCATCGAGCGGGGTATCCCTATGCGCGGGCAGTCCGACGGCAGAATTTCGCGAGGAACCGGCAAATTCGGCGGGACGCAAGGGTCCACGGCCGGTCCCTGCATCGACGGCGTGGCGGAGGTGACCGGCCGGCGCGGGCGCAATCTGAACGACGTCGGGCGGACGGCTTCGGCGAGCGGGCCGGTCTTCGGGCGACGGCAGGGGGCGGAAGAGCCTTTCGGCCCCGCCACCCGGCCGCACGACGGGTCAGCGGAGACCGTCGAATGGGCCGAAGCCGTCGAACTGCCTCGCGCCGCTCCGGCGAGCATGGCCGCTGCTTCGCCGAAGGCGCGCCGCATCGCGGCGATGCCGGGGCGCATCGGCCTCTTCGTCTGCGCCTTCGCCTTCGGTGCCTTGCTTCTGCCGGCCCTTCTCGTCTCCTTCCCGGAAACGCCGGTCGCGGCGACCGTCTCCAACGGCGGCGGCTATCCCGTTCGGCTGAGCACCATCAATGCCAGCCTGGTGAGCCATGGCGACGGCCGGCTGTTGCGCGTCGAAGGCCGGATCAGCAATCCCGCCGCGGTGGCAGCCGCGGTGCCGCCGCTGCGGATCGACTTCGCCGATCGTTCGGCGGGCTTGCGCTCGCGGACGCTTCAGACCAGTGTCGACCGTCTGAATGCCGGCACGTCGATCGACTTCGTGACGATGGTCGCGGTTCCGGACGAAGCAAAGGGAGACGTCAGAGTGGGATTCGTCGAGACATCGAGCGAAGGCGGCCGGTGATTACCATTCGCGGCAAGACGATCGACGTCCTGTTCAGCGCCGAGGCGATCGGCGTCGAGGTCGACAGGCTGGCGCGTGAAATCGCGGCTTCGGCGCCTGAGGACCTCGTGATCGTCTCGGTTCTCAAAGGCGCCTTCGTCTTCGCGGCCGATCTGATCCGCGCCATGCATCACGCGGGCGTCGCTCCGCAGGTCGAGTTCATTTCGCTGTCCAGCTACGGCGCCGGCACCGTCGGCGGCGAGGTCAGCATCCTGCGCGACATCGACGCCGACGTCGCCGGGCGGCCGGTACTGCTCGTCGACGACATTCTGGAATCCGGCCGCACCCTCGCCTTCGCCCGCGACCTGCTCCTCTCACGCGGGGCGACGCGCGTCGATCTTGCGGTCCTTCTCGACAAGAAGGGTCATCGCAAGGCGGGGATCGAGGCCGATTTCGTCGGCTTTTCCTGCCCGGACCATTTCGTCGTCGGATATGGGATGGACGTCGGCCACGCATTTCGCGAGTTGCCGTTCATCGGCCATGTCGTCGGTTAGCTCGCGCGCCGTCGGGCCATCGACGGCCGCTCCATCACATGCGAGGGGCGGCAATCTCGCGCGGGCCGATGCGGGGCCGCCGACGGACGCAAGCTCCGCGCAAGTCCGATCGGCCACTCTCGCTGATCATTCGACTCATTGCGGATGAGGGAGTTTCACGTGGCAAAGCTTTTGATCGCTGAAGACGACACGGGTGTGCGGCTTCTGGTCGAGCGTGCGCTGCGTCTCGAGGGTCACGAGGTCGTCGCCGTCGAGGACGGAGAGCTGGCGCTCGAAGTCCTGGCCGAGCATGACGGCGGCTTCGACCTTCTCCTGTCCGACATCCGCATGCCGGCGATGACCGGGATCGAACTGGCCTACGCCGCCGCGGCGCGCTGGCCGGATCTGCCGATCCAGCTGATGACCGGCTATGCGGAACAGAAGGAAGCGGCGGCGGATCTGGCGGCGATCATTCTGGGTGTGATCGAAAAGCCGTTCAGCGTTTCGGAACTGCGCCGCCATGTCGGCCGCATTCTCGCGACGAAGGCTTCGGGGAACCGCTCCAACCCGGCCAGCCAGCGCTATTGCGCCTGAGCATCGCCGCGAGCGCGCACGTCGAACCATCGTCGGCCTGAAACGTCCTTCCGAACCTTCGCGATCGGATGCGACATGACTCGGGGCCGGTGAGGCGCAAAGCGATGCGTCGACTTCTCCGATTCTCGTCAATTGCCGGTCGTAACGCTGCCGCCGCTCTTCGGCCGTCCGGAGCGTCGTCGCCGGCCGGCGTCAGTGGAGATCCACCTTGCGGCGATATTCCTGCAGCTGCGTCGTCCGCAGGCCCGCGAGCCCGTGCTGGTCGATGGACATCTGCCAGGACAGGAACTCTTCCACCGTCAGCGTGTAGCGCGAGCAGGCCTCGTCGAGGCTGAGCAGCCCCCCGCGGACCGCCGCGACGACTTCCGCCTTGCGGCGGATCACCCAGCGCCTCGTATTCGACGGAGGCAAATCCGCCAGGGTCAGAGGACTTCCATCCGGCCCTATGACGTACTTCACCCTTGGTCTAACCAGATCGGTCATTGCACACTCGATACACTACCCAAAGACACAATCAGACAGACGGTATCCGCGGCTTCTAAAAAAACCGTCAAGCCACGCGTAAGCTTTCGATAAGAAGTCGCTGAAAATTCTCGTCGAAATCGACGGTGCCGTCAGCGTGACGGCAAATCTGACCCGCAAGGCCATATTTGCGCCACGTCGGCGCGTTGAAAAACCGGCCGAAATCGCCGATATGGCGACGAGAATTCCATCGCTCGTGATCTGCCGCCGTATGAGGCCCGCGATCGGAACGGGCGCCGCGAAGGCCCTGCCATGTCACTCAACAGCCTCGACATCGCCAAGCCGCCGGCAGAAACCCGCGTCGTCGTCGCCATGTCCGGCGGCGTCGATTCCTCGGTGACGGCCGCCCTCCTCGCCGAGGCCGGCTACGACGTCGTCGGCATCACGCTGCAGCTCTACGACGGCGGGGCGGGGCCGCGCCGGGCCGGCGCCTGCTGCGCCGGGCAGGACATCCACGACGCCCGCCGGGTCGCCGAGGCCCTCGGCATCGATCATTACGTGCTCGACTACGAAGAGCGATTCCGGCAGGCGGTGATCGATCCCTTCGCCGACAGCTATCTGGCCGGCGAGACGCCGATCCCCTGCGTCGCCTGCAATCAGACGGTCAAGTTCCGCGACCTTTTGGCGACCGCCGAGGATCTCGGCGCCGATGCGCTGGCGACCGGCCACTATATCGAGACGCGCCGGCGCGGCGCCCATCGCGCGATGTACCGGCCGCGGGATCTCGACCGCGACCAGAGCTATTTCCTCTACGGCACGACGCAGACGCAGCTCGACTTCCTGCGCTTTCCGCTCGGCACGATGACCAAGGACGAGACCCGAAAGGTGGCCGAGCGCTTCGGCCTGTCCGTCGCCGCCAAGCCGGACAGTCAGGACATCTGCTTCGTCTCCAAGGGCAAGTATTTCGACGTCATCCGCAAGCTGCGGCCGGAGGCCGGCGAGCCGGGCGACATCGTCGATTTGAACGGCCGCAGGCTCGGCCGGCACGAAGGCATCGTCAACTTCACCATCGGCCAGCGGCGCGGGCTCGGCGTCGCGGCCGGCGCACCGCTCTATGTCGTCGCGCTCGACGCCGCGACTGCGACGGTCACCGTCGGCCCGCGCGAGGCGCTTCTCACCCGCCGCATCCGCCTGCGCGATCTCAATTGGCTCGGCGAACGCTCGCCCGAAACCCATGCGGGCGAAGACGGAGATCTCTTCGTCAAGGTCCGCTCGACCCGCCCCCCTGCCCCGGCCCGCATCGTTACGGCCTCGGGCGGCTCGGTCGAGGTCGAACTGGTTCTCGGGGAGGACGGTATCGCCCCCGGCCAGGCCTGCGTTTTCTACGACGGCATGGAGGCTGGCGCCGAAGTGCTCGGCGGCGGCATCATCGCCGAGAGCCTCTCCGCCGGCCGGACCATGGCGCAGGAGCCGGTCGTGGCGACGGTGTGAGCGGCGGACGGGCTCGCGGTTCGAAGTCGGGCTGAAACGCCGCGCTCCGAATGACCTCTCCCAGCGACTGCCTGATGGGCGCCCCGCCGGCACTCACCCCAGCGGCGAGGCCGCGTTCAGGATCCGCACCGTCTCGACGGCTTCCTCCGGGCCGGTCTCCGGCGCGCGGCGGTGGACGACGCAATCGATGAAGTGGCGCAATTCGCGGTCGAGCGGCAGGCCGGGCGACACCGGCAGATGGGTGACGGGCGCATTCTCGAAGGAGAACACCTCCCCGTCGCGCCAGACCTTGTGGCCGTAGAGACCGAGCTTCTCGCCCTCCGGCGCGAGATCGTCGAAGACCAGCATGCCTTCGGTGCCGATCACCGAGAAGCGCCGGTCGCGATAGGGCGAGATGCGCGAGGCGTGGACCTCGGCCTTCAGCCCGCCGGCGAACTCCATGACGATGTCGGCGACGTCGGTGGCGTCGGACAGGACCGTCCGGCGCATCGCCTTGACGCCGATCGGCATCGAACCCGCCATCTTGAGGATCAGCGACAGGTCGTGCGGGGCGAGGTCCCAGACGACGTCCATGCCGAGGAAGCGGCCGAGCCCCATGCGGTTGGCGATGATGTGGCGCACCGTGCCGATCCGTCCCTCGGCGACGGTGGCGACGAGCTTCTGGAACACCGGGTGAAAGCGCAGGACATGGCCGACCATGAGGATGCGGCCGGCCTTCCTGGCCACGGCGGCGGTCAGTTCGGCGTCGGCGACGTCGAGCGAGATCGGCTTTTCGATGAGGACGTCCTTGCCCGCCGCGAAGGCGGCCCGCGCCGTCGGCCCGTGCGCGCTCGCCGGCAGCGCCAGCACCAGCGCGTCGATGTCCGGCGAGGCGATCGCCTCGTCCGGCTCCATCGCGGCGACGCCGTGGCGATCGGCGAAGGTTTCGGCCCGCTCGACATTGCGGTCGGCGACGGCGGCGAGGGCTCCGATCTCGGCCAGGGTGCGGACGTGGTTCTGGCCCCATTGCCCACAGCCGATCACGGCGATCCTTGGATGCATCTTCTCACAGCCTTTCCGTCACGTTTCCATCCGGCCGGCTGGGAGGCGACCTCGGGAGACATCGCTTCACGCCGCCCCCCGTAAGCGGCAGCCCCCTACACCCGGCGGCGGCGAAGGGCAAGCCGGTGGACGGCCGACGACCGCCCCGCGCCCCGTCGCACCGGCCCGGTCAGCTCCGGTCCTCGATCTTGTATTCGCGCATCTTCCGATAGAGCGTCGAGCGGCCGATGCCGAGACGGCGGGCGATCTCGCTCATCCGACCGTCATACTGCGCCACCGCCAGACGGATGAGATCCGCCTCGACGTCGACCAGCCGGCGCACCTGGCCATCGCCGTCCCGCAGCGGGAACTCGGGCGAAAACGGCAGTTCCCGGCGAGGCTCCGGCTCGAAATCCTCCCGGCTCGCCACCGCCTCGAACGACGTGGCGCGTTGCAGGGCCGCTCTGTGAATGGTCCGGCCACCCTGGATGCCGTTGGCTCTCACCGGCCCCGAACCGCTCCCGGACCCCGCCGCCATCAGCGTCTCGATCTGGCGGAAGTCGGCCAAGCCGAGGGTGTCGCGCTCGGACAGGACCACCGCCCGGTGCAGGCTGTTCTCCAGCTGCCGGATGTTGCCCGGCCAGTCGTAGGCTTCGAGAAGCGCCAGCGCCTCGGCATCGATCGCCATGGCGCCGGCGCGCTTTTCGAGGGTCGCCAACCGGGCGAGGAACCGCTCGACGAGCCCCTTGATCTCCAGGCGGCGCTCGCGCAGCGGCGGCATCAAGAGCTCGACGGCGTTCAGCCTGTAATAGAGATCTTCCCGGAACCGACCGGCCTCGACGGCTTCCGCCAAGCTGCGGTTCGTCGCCGAGATGACCCGGACGTCGACCCGCGCCGCGGTCTTGGCGCCGACCGGATCGATCTCGCCCTCCTGCAGCACCCGCAACAGCTTGACCTGCGCCAGCGGCGCCAACTCGCCGATTTCGTCGAGGAACAGCGTCCCCCCGTCCGCTTCGGCGAACTTGCCGCGATGTTCGGCGGTCGCGTCGGTGAAGGCGCCCTTGGCATGGCCGAACAGGATGCTCTCGACGAGATCGGCCGGCAGGGCGCCGCAATTGACCGCGACGAATGGCTTCGACGCCCGGTCGCTCGCGGCCCGGATGGCGCGGGCGAGCCACTCCTTGCCGACGCCGGTCTCGCCTTCGAGGAGGATCGGGATCGTCGACCGCGCGGCCTTGGCGGCCATTGAAAGCACCGGCCGCATCACCTCGGACGCGCCCTCGGTGGCAAGGGTCGAGGCGCCCCGCTTCGGCCGCGCCGCCGCGTGCATCTTGACGGCGTTGGCGAGTGTCTCGCGAAACCGCTCCGGCGAAACCGGCTTGACGACGAAATCGAACGCGCCGGCGCGCATCGCCTCGACCACCGTATCGATCGAGCCCTTGGCCGTCTGGACGACGATCGGCACGTCGATGCGGTTGCGGCGCATCTCGGCCATCACCTCCATGCCGCTCTTGTCGGGCATCATCAGGTCGAGCACGACGGCGGCGATCTGGCCGCCATTGCGCCCGCCGAGCGCATCGAGCGCCGCGCGTCCGCCGTCGCAATGCAGCGGCCTCAGCCCCATGCGGGCGACATGCGCGTCGAGCAGACGACGCTGTATGGGATCGTCGTCGACGATCAGGACGATCTCGGTCATTGACGCCTCCGGTCTCGTCTTGGTGCGAGAATGACCCACTTTGGCACGGGCGTCTGAAATCCGACTGAATAGGAAGGGACAATTATTTATCTGAAACTTCAGTCGAATTTGAACCATCGGGCGACGATCACGATATGCCGGCGGACGGCACGGGCAGGCTTGGCCAAAAGCTGCCGAACGGGTAATCCAGACGTCAGTCGGTCGTAACGAACCCAAAGAGCATTTCATGACGAAGACGATCATTCCCACCCGCTCCGCGGTCGAGGCGGCGGCAGCCGAAGGCGGCGCCCTGCCGGAGTGGAACCTCACCGATCTCTATCCGGCGATGGACAGCCCCGAGCTTTCCGCCGATCTCGAAACGGCGCGAAAGAAGGCCGCCAGCTTCCAGGAGCGCTGGCGCGGCAAGCTGGCCGCGGCTGCGGCGGCACCCGACGGCGGTCTCGCCGAGGCGATCGGGGACTATGAGGAACTCGAGGAGCTGCTCGGACGGATCATCTCCTATGCCGGCCTGATCTATTCCGGCGACACGTCCGATCCGGCCCGCGCGAAGTTCTACGGCGACACCCAGTCGAACGTCACCGACATCTTCTCCAAGCTGCTGTTCTTCGCGCTGGAGCTCAACCGCATCGAGGACGGCGTCATGGACGCCGCGATGGACCGCGATCCGGCGCTCGCCCACTACCGGCCGTGGATCGTCGATCTCAGGAAGGACAAGCCGTATCAGCTCGAAGACCGCGTCGAGGAGCTGTTCCACGACAAGGCGGTGACCGGCGCCGGCGCCTGGAACCGGCTGTTCGACGAGACGCTGACCTCGCTGCGCTTCACCGTCGACGGCGAGGACATGGCCATCGAGGCGGCGCTCAACATGCTGCAGGACCCCGAGCCGGAAAAGCGCCGCAAGGCCGCCAACGCGCTCGCCAACGTCTTTTCGGAGAACCTGCGCGTCTTCACGCTGATCACCAACACCCTCGCCAAGGACAAGGAGATCTCCGACCGCTGGCGCGGCTTCACCGACGTCGCCGACAGTCGCCATCTCGCCAACCGGGTCGAGCGCGAAGTCGTCGACGCCCTGACCGAAGCGGTCTCCGAGGCCTATCCGCGCATTTCCCACCGCTATTACGCGATGAAGGCGAAGTGGCTCGGCGTCGACCAGCTCGAATACTGGGACCGCAACGCGCCGCTGCCGGACGCAAGGCGCCGCGACATCCCCTGGGACGAAGCCCGCTCGACGGTGCTGTCGGCCTATTCGGGCTTTTCGCCGGAGATGGCCGACATCGCCGAGCGCTTCTTCGACAATTCCTGGATCGACGCCGCGGTCCGCCCGGGCAAGGCGCCGGGTGCCTTCGCCCATCCGACGGTGCCGAGCGTCCACCCCTACGTGCTGCTCAACTACATGGGCAAGCCGCGGGACGTGATGACGCTCGCCCACGAGCTCGGCCACGGCGTCCACCAGGTGCTCGCCGGCCGCCAGGGCGCCTTGATGGCGCCGACGCCGCTGACGCTGGCCGAGACCGCCTCGGTCTTCGGCGAGATGCTGACCTTCCGCTCGCTGCTCGATCAGGCGAAGACCGACGCCGAGAGGAAGACGCTGCTCGCCTCGAAGGTCGAGGACATGATCAACACGGTGGTCCGCCAGATCGCCTTCTACCAGTTCGAGCGCAAGCTCCACACCGAGCGGCGAAAGGGCGAACTCACCTCCGAGCGGATCGGCGAGATCTGGCTCGAGGTCCAGGGCAGGAGCCTCGGGCCGGCGATCCGCCTCGGCGACGGCTACGACACCTACTGGACCTACGTCCCGCACTTCATCCACTCGCCGTTCTACGTCTACGCCTATGCCTTCGGCGACTGCCTGGTGAATTCGCTCTATGCGGTCTACGGCAATTCGAAGACGGGCTTTCAGGAGAAGTATTTCGCGATGCTGAAGGCCGGCGGCACCAAGCATCATTCGGAGCTGCTCGCCCCCTTCGGCCTCGACGCGTCCGATCCGGCCTTCTGGTCGAAGGGTCTCGGCATGATCTCCGGCTTCATCGACGAGTTGGAAGCGATGGGCTGACGCCCGGCGCGAAACCACGGCATCGAAGTTCTTCGCGAGGCCGCCCGGTTCCACGGGCGGCCTCGCATCGTTTCAGCCGGGCCCTGCCCTCAAATCGAGACATTTCCTTGCCATCCGTCGCCATCCCCTAGTTTCGAACACACGCCACGGAAGGAGCCCCGATGCGAAAACTCGTTGCCGCCGCGTTCGCCCTCTGCGCCATGGTCCTGACGCCTCCCGCCCTCGCGCAGACGCCGCCGAACGTGCTCATCGTGGGCCAGATCGCCGAGCCCAAGTCGCTCGATCCGCAGGCCGTGACCGCGACCAACGACTTCCGCATCCTGATGAACGTCTATGACGGGCTGGTCCGCTTCAAGAAGGGCACGCTCGAGGTCGAGCCGGCGCTGGCGAAGAGCTGGGACATCTCCGAGGACGGCAAGACCTACACCTTCCATCTGCGCGACGACGTGACCTTCCAGGACGGCACGCCCTTCAATGCCGAGGCGGTGAAGTTCACCTTCGACCGGATGCTGAAGGACGACCACCCGTTCCACGACACCGGGCCGTTCCCCCTCGCCTTCTTCTTCTCGCAGGTCGACGAGGTGACCGCCAAGGACGAGCACACCGTGGTGTTCAAGCTGAAAGAGCCTTTCGCGCCGTTCCTGTCCAATCTCGCCTATCCGACAGGGCTGATCGTCTCGCCGGCGGCGGTGAAGGAATACGGCCAGGATTTCGGCCGCCATCCGGTCGGCACCGGGGCGTTCAAGTTCGAGGGCTGGGACCCGAATTCCAAGGTCGTCGTCTCCCGCAACGAGGATTACTGGGACGGCGCCCCGCAGCTCGAAGCCGTGGTGTTCCGCCCCATCGCCGATGCCAACACCCGCGTTGCCGAAATGCTGTCGGGCGGCATCGACCTGATGGTCGAGGTGCCGCCGGACGGGCTGGCGCAATTCCGGCAGGACGAGAACTACACCGTCTACGAGGAAGCCGGGCCGCATCTGTGGTTCCTGATCCTCAACACCAGGGAAGGTCCCTTCTCCGACAAGCGCGTGCGCCAGGCGGTGAACTACGCGATCGACAAGAAGGCGCTCACCGAAGACGTCCTGCAGGGCACCGCCACGATTGCGGAAGGGCCGATCCCCGGCGCCTTCGAATGGGCCAATGACGGCTCGGTCGAGCCCTATCCCCACGATCCTGAAAAGGCGAAAGAGCTGATCCGTGCCGCCGGCGCCGAAGGCAAGACGCTGACCTTCTATGTTCCGGAAGGCGGCTCCGGCATGCTCGATCCGGTGGCGATGGCGACCGCCATCCAGGCGGATCTGAAGAAGGTCGGTCTCGACGCCCGCATCCAGACCTACGAGTGGAACACCTATCTCGCCAACGTCAATCCGGGCCTTCAAGGCAAGGCCGACATGGCCGAGATGGCCTGGATGACCAACGATCCGGACACGCTGCCCTTCCTGGCGCTGAGGACCGACGCGATGCCGGACGAGGGCGGCTTCAACTCCGGCTACTATTCCAACCCGGAGGTCGACGCGCTGCTCGACGAAGCCCGCAAGACCACCGACCAGGAAAAGCGCGGCGAACTCTACGAAAAGGTCCAGAAGATCGTCCACGACGACGCGCCCTGGGCCTTCGTCGCCAACTGGAAGCAGAACGCCGTGTCGACGGCGGCTGTGCAGGGCTTCGAGTTGGAGCCGTCGTTCCTGCTGGTGCTGAAGGACGTGACGAAGGGGTGAGCGGGGACATGCTCGCTCGACCAACTTTCAGGCGCCGGCGCAGCACCCCCCTCTGGGCTGCCGAGTGGAGCGGGGTCGAGGTCGACAAGACGGCGCGTAAAGTCACTGGCCCGACCGGCCGATATAACGCAAAGGCCGTCATCCTCGGGCTTGTCCCGAGGATCTCCTGCCACATCCACGCTAAAACCGTCGGCGAATGGCGAAATACCGCCAGCGCTTTTGTCGCTGCAACGTCGGTAGATCCTCGGCACAAGACCGAGGATGACGCCGCAGCTCAGGGCAACGCCAAGGCCGGGCGCGACGCGGCGGGAACGCTCGCAGCGCTTCGGTCGCATGCACGCAAAGAGAAACGCGCCCTCATCCTCGGGCTTGTCCCGAGGATCTCCGGCCGCCTCTGCGACGGAAGCGGTCACGGTAAGCACTCATCCGCCGACGCTTATGGTGCCGCACCGTCGGTAGATCCTCGGGACAAGCCCGAGGATGACGCCGGGGGTGGGGCTGCAGATGCGACCGGGAGCACCCCTGCGCGATGCAGCGCGGCGGTAAACCAGTCGAAGTCATATCGGTCCTCCCACGACCATTGCATCGCTCCCTACGATCAGGCGACCTCGCCCCCCAAACGCGCCGTCATCCTCGGGCTTGTCCCGAGGATCTACCGCCGTGGACGAAACAGAGGCGTTGCCGGCATTCGGCCATTCGCCAACGCTTCTGTAGCGGCACCCTCCGCAGATCCTCGGGACAAGCCCGAGGATGACGCCGCGGTCGGGCCGGCGTGCCATCTCCATCGGCGGCCCCACCCATGACCGCCACCATCGCCAAACGCCTCCTCGCCGCCATCCCAGTCCTGTTCGGCCTCTCGATCATCGTCTTCCTGATGATCGCGCTCATTCCCGGCGACCCGGCGACCGCGATCCTCGGCTCCTATGCGACGCCGGAGAACGTCGCGCGGCTCAACGCCTCGCTCGGCTTGGACAAGAGCCTGCCGCAGCAATATCTCGCCTGGATCTCCGGCGTCCTCAGCGGCGATTTCGGCCGTTCCTACGCGCTCAACCGGCCGGTGATCGACATCGTGCTGGAGCGGTTCTCGGCGACGCTGCTCCTCGCCGGCGCCTCGCTGCTGCTCGCCACCGTCTTCGGCCTTCTCGCCGGCATCGTCTCGGCGGTGCGCCAGTTCGGCTTCGCCGACAAGGCGATCACGCTGGCCGTCCTCGTCGGCATCTCGGTGCCGTCCTTCTGGCTGGGGCTCCTGCTGATCCTGTTCTTCGCGGTGAAGATCAAGCTCTTTCCGGCGAGCGGCATGGTGGCGATCTACGGCGGCGGCGGGCCGCTCGACATTCTCCACCACCTCGTCCTGCCAGCGATCACGCTGGCGCTCGTCGCCACCGGCGTCATCGCCCGCCTCACCCGCACGGCGATGCTCGAAGTGCTGCGCCAGGATTACATCCGCACCGCGCGCGCCAAGGGTCTCACCGAGCGCCGGGTGATCTTCCGCCATGCCTTCATGGCGGCGCTGGTCTCGGTGATCCCGGTGATCGGGATCCAGGCCGGCTTCGTCCTCGGCGGCGCGGTCTATGTCGAGACCGTATTCCAGTGGCCGGGCATCGGGGCGATGCTGGTCAACGCCATCTCCCAGCGCGACATCCTGCTCGTCCAGGGCGGCGTCCTCGTCGTCGCGGCCTCCTACGTCCTCTTCAACCTCCTCGCCGACGTCTGCCAGACCCTGCTCGATCCGAGGCTGAAATGAGCGGCGCCGCGACGACCTCGGACACGGGCGCCGGGACATCGGGCAAAGAGCGCCGCGAGCGGCCCTCGACCTTCGCGCTGATCCTCAACAACCGGCTCGCGGCGGCGGGTCTCGCCGTCCTCGGCCTGATCGTCCTCGCAGCCGTCGCCGCGCCGATCCTGCCGCTCGCCGATCCCAACGCCACCGATCCGGCGAACCGCCTCGCACCGCTGCTCTCCGAGGGCCACCTCCTCGGCACCGACGCGCTCGGCCGCGACATGCTCTCGCGCCTCGTCTGGGGCACGCGGGTCTCGCTCGTCGTCGGCTTCTCGGCCTCGCTGATCGCGGCCCTCTTCGGCTCGGCCATCGGCCTCGTCGCCGGCTATGCCGGCGGGCGCAGCGACCAGATCCTGATGCGGCTGATCGACCTGATGATGGCCTTTCCCTACATCCTGCTCGCCCTCGCCATCGTCGCGATCCTCGGGCCCGGCCTCGTCAACGCGCTCTACGCCATCGCCATCGTCAACGTGCCGTTCTTCGCCCGTAACATCCGCGGCATCACCGTCGGCCTCGCGCGCCGGGAATTCGTCGACGCCGCCCGCCTCTCCGGCAAGGGCCCGCTGACGATCCTGTGGTCCGACATGCTGCCCAACGTCCTGCCGACCATCGTCATCACCCTGTCGACCACCGTCGGCTGGATGATCCTCGAGACGGCGGGCCTCTCCTTCCTCGGCCTCGGCGCCCAGCCGCCCCAGGCCGATCTCGGCTCGATGCTCGGCGACGGCCGCAAGGTGATGTTCACCGCGCCGACGATCTCGCTGGTGCCCGGGCTGATGATCTTCCTCATCGTCATGAGCATCAACCTCCTCGGCGACGGCATCCGCGACGCGCTGGATCCCCGACTGCGGTCAGGCGCGCTGGCGCGGCCCTCGTTCCGCACGAAGGTGGCGAAAGGGCGGAGGATGCCGGGGGAAGATGTCGAAGGCGCGGATCTGCCGGCCGATGCTGGCGGCGGCGTTCACCCCCCTCTGCCTGCCGGCAACTCCCCCGCAAGGGGGGAGATCGATGGGTCGGGGACGTCGGCGGCAGCTGATCTCCCCCCTTGTGGGGGAGATGCCCGGCAGGGCAGAGGGGGGTTGCCAGGCACCAACACCTCAAGCCAGACCGCTACCCCCGTCCTCGCCGTCCGTGGACTCGAAACCGAGTTCCACATGGGCTCGGAGGTCTACCACGCGTCCAACGGCGTCGATCTCACCATCCGGCCCGGCGAATGCCTCGGTCTCGTCGGCGAATCCGGGTCCGGCAAGTCGGTGACGGCGATGAGCCTGATGGGACTGGTTCCCTCCCCGCCGGGCGTGATCGCCGGCGGGCGCGTCGGCTTCAAGGGCGAAGACCTCGCCGACGCGCCGGACAAGCGCATCCGCGCGCTGCGCGGCGGCGCCGTCAGCCATGTCTTCCAGGATCCGCTGGCGACGCTTCACCCCCTCTTCTCCGTCGGCGACCAGATCGTCGAGGCGATCCGCGCCCATCAGCCGCTGTTCAAGCGGGCGGCCGAAACGAAGGCGCGCGAGCTTCTCGATCTCGTCCGCATTCCCAATGCCGCCCAGCGGATGAAGGCCCTGCCGCATGAGCTCTCCGGAGGGCTGCGCCAGCGCGTCTCGATCGCCATGGCGCTCGCCAACGATCCGGAACTGATCATCGCCGACGAGCCGACCACCGCCCTCGACGTGACGGTCCAGGCCGAGGTCCTGCGGCTCCTCGACACGCTCCGCCGCGAGCGCGACACTGCCGTCCTCTTCATCACCCACGACTTCGGCGTGGTCTCCGAGATCGCCGACCGGGTGGCGGTGATGTATGCCGGCCGCATCGTCGAGACCGGCGCGACGGACGAGATCCTGACCGACCCCGCCCATCCCTATACCCGCATGCTGATCGACTGCGTGCCCGTCATGGGCGAGCCGGAGCGCCGCCTCGACGCCGTGCCGGGCCGGCCTCCGGCGGCAAATCGCCTGCCGCCCGGCTGCGCCTTCGCCGATCGCTGTCCGCGCGTCGAGGCCGACTGCCGCAAGGGCGAGATCGGGCTGGAGGACGAGCGCGGCAGCCTCGCAGCGCGCTGCCTCCATCCGCTCGCCCCGGGCGAAGCGCTGGCGGGCGGTCCAATTCCGGACGGGGCCGGTTCTGGCCGTCCGAGCGGCCGCGAGGTATCGCCATGAGCGAGACCGGTCCGCTCATGGAAATCCGCGATCTCGCCCGCAGCTTCGGCGGCGGACGGACGATCTTCGGCACGAAGAAGCCGCAGCTCACCGCCGTGCGCGGCGTCTCCCTCGATCTGACGAAGGGCGAGACGCTCGGCATCGTCGGGGAATCCGGCTGCGGCAAATCCACCCTCGCCCGCATGCTGGTCGGCCTCGACAGGCCGACGCGCGGCGCCATCCGCCTCGACGGCGAGGACCTGTCGGCCTCCGGCACGCAAGCCCTCGCCAGACGCGTCCAATACGTCTTCCAGGACCCGGTCTCCTCGCTCAATCCGCGCCAGACCATCCGCGCCATCCTCGAAGCGCCGATGCGCCACCTCCTCGGCCTCGGCAAAGACCAGCGAAAGGCGCGGCTGGAGACGCTGATCGAGGACGTGAACCTGCGGCCGGAATTCCTCGATCGCTATCCGCACGAATTTTCCGGCGGCCAGGCCCAGCGGATCGGCATCGCCCGGGCGCTCGCGGCCGAGCCGGACGTCGTCGTCCTCGACGAGCCGGTCTCGGCCCTCGACGTCTCGGTACAGGCGCAGGTGCTCAATCTTCTCGACCGGCTGAAGCGCGACCGGGGCCTCACCTACGTCTTCATCAGCCACGACCTCGCGGTGGTCGAGAGCGTCGCGACGCGGGTGGCGGTGATGTATTTCGGCGAGATCGTCGAAACCGCCCCGGCCCGCGATCTGTTCCGCGCCCCGCTCCATCCCTATACGGACCTTCTCATCCGCTCCGCCCCCGTGCCGAACCGCAAGCGGCAGGCCACCTCCGGCGACAGCGGCGAGCTGCCGGACCCCTACGACCCACCGCCCGGCTGCCCCTTCGCCCCCCGCTGCCCGCGGGCCGAAGCCGACTGCCGCGAGGCGATGCCGCCGCTGGAACCCAGGGATCGCGGCGGTGCGCATCGGGCAGCGTGTTTCCATCCGCTGGCGGATTGACGAGAAGCCGCCAGCCTCAAGGCGTCGTCATTCTCGGGCCCCGTCCCGAGAATCCAGGGGACACAACGCGCCCGTCGTTTCAGCTGCGTGACGTCCAGACCAACAACGTTGAGGAGGCGGCCTCTGGATTCTCGGGACGGGGCCCGAGAATGACGAAGCGTCGATTGACGTGGCCCTTCCGTCAACGCCGAAGCTCAACGAGTTGGCGTTGCCGACAAATCCGGTACGGACCTGCCCCGTCCCTGCCGGCGCCTTGCCGAAACGATCGTCCCTGAAGCGGGCCTCCCCCCAGATGAGCGCGCACCGCGTCCAGGCAGGAACGCAACTCCAAACCCTCAGATCGCCCCGCTGCGCTGCTGGATCATCATGAAGGTGTCGAAGTTGTATTCGGCGAGCTGCTCCCACAGGAAGCTCTCGCCGCGGAACGCCGTCTGGCTGTCGTAGAGCGTCTTGAAGGTCGCGTTCTTCCCGGCGATGTCCTTCATGACCTCCTGGCTGGCCCTGAAGCTCGCCTGCATGATCTCCTGGCTGAAGGGGCGGAGCTGCGCGCCCTTGCCGACGAGGCTCTTGATCGCCTTGGGGTTTTCCCAATCGTAGGTGGCGAGCATATGGCCGTTCGCCGCCTCGCAGGCCGCCTTGACCACCGCCTGATAGGGCTTCGGCAGCTCGTTCCACCTGTCGAGGGTGATCATCGCATGGGTGGCGGCGCCGCCCTCCCACCAGGCGGGATAATAGTAATAGGGCGCCACCTTCACGAAGCCGAGCTTCTCGTCGTCAAAGGGGCCGACGAACTCGACGGCGTCGAGCGTGCCCTTTTCCAGCGCGGCATAGATGTCGCCGGCCGGGATCTGCTGCGGCACGACGCCGAGCTTCGCCATCACCTGCCCCGCCAGGCCGGCGATGCGCATCTTCAGCCCCTTCATGTCGGCGAGGGAATTGATCTCGTTGCGGTACCAGCCGCCCATCTGGGCGCCGGTGTTGCCGGCCGGCCGGGCGAAGACGCCGTGCTTTTCGAAGAACGCGTCGAGCAGCTCGTTGCCGCCGCCCCGATAGAACCAGGCGTTCTGCTGGCGGGCGTTGAGCATGAAGGGAACCGTCGTGCCGAACGCGAAGGCCGGATCCTTGCCGACATAGTAGTAGGACGCCGTATGCCCCATCTCGACCGTGCCGCTCTGCACCGCGTCGAGCACCTGGCCGCCGGGGACGATCTCGCCGGCCGCGAAGGGTTGGATCGTGAAGGCGCCGTCGGTCATCTCCTTCACGTAGTTGGAAATGTATTCCGAGGCACCGAACAGCGCCGGCAGCGAGTTCGGGAAGGACGAGACGCAGCGCCACTGAAGCTTCGGATTGCTCTGAGCGAGGGCCGGCGCCGCAAGGCTCGAGGCCGCGCCGAAGCCGGCAGCGCCGGTGGCGACGCCGCGGATGAATTTGCGTCTGTCCATGAGTTCAACCTTTTTACAACGCACGAAGCCGCCCGGTGGGGCGGCACACTGTTCGACGAAACGCGAAGCCGTCCTGGCAAAGCCGGCCGCGACGAGGCATTTTCCCGGAAGAGATGGAAAGGGTCGCTCCGCGCCCCGTGAGCGCCGCCGATGGGCCGTCGCTCGCCTGCCGTCGGGCGCGACCATAAGCCTGGCGGATCAAAACGCAAGCCTGCCGCCGGGCGGCGGGAACGACAGTGCCAAGCGATTTCCGGCCGGTGGAAGAAGGCCGACGCTCGCGGAAAATCTCCCGTCGGGCGGGAGAAGCGGGGTGGTGCGGCTCCTTGCAAGCCGCACCGTATCCTCAGGCGATCAGAGCGTGCCGTTGCGCTGCTGGATCATCATGAAGGTGTCGAAGGTGTATTCCGAGAGCTGCGCCCAGAGATAGGCGTCCTTCTTGAAGGCCAGCTGGTTGTCGTAGATCTCCTTGAACGAGGCGTTCTTCGAGGAGACGTCGGCATAGACCTCCTTGGCCGCGTCGTAGGAGGCCTGCATGATCTCCTGACTGAAGGCCCGGAGCTGTGCGCCCTGATCGACCAGCCGGCGGATTGCCTGCGGGTTCTTGTAGTCGTAGGAGGCGAGCATGTCGTTGTTGGCCGCCTGGGCGGCCGTCCGCAGCAGCGACTGATACTTCGGCGACAGGCCGTCGTACTTCTCCTTGTTGATGAAGGTCGCGACGGTCGGGCCGCCTTCCCACCAGCCGGGATAGTAGTAGAAGGGCGCCACCTTGACGAAGCCGAGCTTCTCGTCGTCATAGGGGCCGACCCACTCGGCGCCGTCGATCACGCCCTTTTCGAGCGAGGGATAGATGTCGCCGCCGGCGATCTGCTGCGGAACGACGCCGAGCTTCGACATGATCTGGCCGGCCAGCCCGGCGATGCGCAGCTTCAGCCCCTTCAGATCGTCGAGCGTGTTGATCTCCTTGCGATACCAGCCGCCCATCTGGACGCCGGTATTGCCCGCGGGGAAGCCGACGAAGCCCTGCGTGGCATAGAACTTGTTCATCAGGTCGATGCCGCCGCCGTAATAGTGCCAGGCATTGGTCTGGCGGGCGTTGAGACCGAAGGGAATCGCCGCTCCCATGGCATAGGTGACGTCCTTGCCGACGTAGTAGTACGGGACGGTGTGGCACATCTCGACCGTTCCGGAAGAGACGGCATCGGCCGCCTGCAGGCCGGGCACGATCTCGCCGGCGGCGAAGACCTGAATGTCGAAATTGCCGTCGGTCGCCTCGCGCACGTATTTGGCGATCGTCTCGCCGCCGCCATAGATCGTGTCGAGCGACTTCGGGAAGGACGAGGTCATGCGCCAGGAGATCTTCTCGTTCTCCTGGGCGATGGCGGGCGCGGCCAGCGTGGACGCGGCGGCAGCGCCGGCGCCGATGCCCGCCTTGGTGATGAATGTACGACGATCCAAGATAGAACTCCTCCCAACTGACGGTTCCCCGGCCTCTCCTCAGCCGGAACACTGCGGCCGCGATCGCCGCCACGCTTCGTGTTTAACTTTCCGGGCTGCCGATGAAAAGCCGGCATCCGGCAATCGGGGCGAGTATTTGAGCGGCCCCTCCGCGCGAGTGGACCGCCTCGAGCCGATTGCCGCGCGGATCACCCCTCCCTTTGCACCGCAGGGCGAACGGACTATGTCGCAGGACGACATCCGGAAGGCCTGCCATGTCCACCTCTCTGCCGCCCCTCGTCGCCGTGCCCGCCGACGTCCGCGATTTCCAGAATTACCGCTGGCACGCCAGCCCGGACACCTATCTCAAGGCGCTCGCCCGGGTCGCCGGCGTCGTGCCGGTGATCGTTCCGGCGATGACCGGAGAATTCGACGTCGCGGCAATTCTCGACCGCGTCGACGGCGTCCTGACCACGGGGTCCGCCTCCAACGTCCATCCCGAGCGCTACGGGATGGAGCCGAGCCCCTCCTACGAGCCCTTCGATATCGACCGCGACGATCTGACCGACCGGCTGATCGCCGAGAGTCTCGATCGCGGATTGCCACTGCTCGCCATCTGCCGGGGCCATCAGGAGCTCAACGTCGCCTTCGGCGGGACGTTGGCGACGGAGATCCAGGAGTTCGAAGGGCGGATGGACCACCGCGCCATCACCCACGAGGACCAGCGCGAGCGCTATGCGACGCGTCACGCGGTGACGATCGCCGAAGGCGGACTGCTCGCCGGGATCGTCGGGCCCGGGCCGATCCGCGTCAATTCGCTGCATCGCCAGGCGATCGACCGGCTGGGCGACGGGCTGAGGGTGGAGGCGAGCGCCCCGGACGGCACGGTCGAGGCGGTCTCGGTGGCGGATGCCCGGGCCTTCGCGCTCGGCGTCCAATGGCATCCGGAGTTCTGGGCGGAGAGCGATGCGCCGTCCGCCGCGATCTTCGAAGCCTTCGGCGCGGCCTGCCGGGCCCATCGCGATCGTCGCGGCTGAAACGACCGATCCATCCGACCGGTGAGACGCCGTCGTTGCTGCAAGCCCGGTACGCTCAGAGGGTCGTCAGCGCACCGCCGAGGAGCCCGATGCCGATGAGCGTCAGCAGGACCGCCCCGACGATTTCGAGCGTGAGCCCGACGAGCGCGGCGCGGCGCGCGTGGCGCCCGGCCCGCTCGACGGCGCCGCGGGTGAGGACGGCGAGGCTCGCGAGGGCCGAGACGGTGATCGCCGTCCCGAGCGACATCGCAAGGACCGAGACGAGACCGCCGAAATAGAGCTGGTTGAGCAGCGCAAAGGTCAGGACGACGATCGCGCCGGCGCAGGGCCGCAGGCCGACCGAGGCGATCAGGGCGGCGGCGGTCTTCAGCGTCAGGGGTTCGCGCAGCCTCTCGGGTGCTGCGATATGCGGCCGGCCACAGTCGCAGTCGTCTGCGGTCTCGGCGCAGACGACGCCGGCCGGCAGCGCCTCGGCGGTGCGCATCGTCGGCGCCCGCACCTCGGCCGGCGAGGCGAAGGCCAACGCCCCGCCTGCCCCGCCCGCCCGCGGCGCGAAGACGCCGGAGCGCAGCCGCGGCATCCGCTCCGTCAGTTTCCAGCGGCGCCCGAGTCTCGCTGCAGCGCGGGCGAGGAGATAGAGGCCGAACAGCGTCACCATGGCGTAGGAGGCGATTTCCAGCCAGTCGGTGGCGTCGGTCATCGAGATGCCGGTGCCGCGCAGGAGATACCAGCCGGCGGCGACGACGAGGATCGCACTGAGGGCCTGGAGCAGCGAGGAGGCGAAGGCGAGCCCGATGCCGCGCCGCAGCTCGGCCCGGCTCGCCAGCATGTAGGAAGAGATCACCGCCTTGCCGTGGCCCGGCCCGGCGGCGTGGAAGATGCCGTAGGCGAAGGACAGCCCGGCCAGGAAGACGAGCGCTCCGTCACCGCGTTTCAGCCCGATCAGCGCTTCGCGAAGCGCCGAGAAGAATTCGCGCTGGCGGGCGGATATCTCGATGAACAGCGCCGAGAAGACGCCGTTGCCGGGGGCGGTGACCGGGTCCGACGTGCCGATGCCGATCGAGGAGCGCGCCAGGGCCGGTTCGGCGGCGAGAACGGCCGCGAGGCACACGGCCAGAAGCAGCACGGCACGGGCCGGCACGGCCGCGCGATCGAGGCACGGCGACCGCGACACCCGCATCAGCATGAGACCTCCAGCCGGGTCGCCAGGATGTCGGCATAGACGTTCGCCTGCTCCTGCGGCACCGCCTCGTCCGTGCCGAGGCCGGCGATGGTGTTCATCCAGTTCTTGGCCGCCTCGTCCTCGTCCGGGACGTCGAGCTTCTTGCTGCAGGCGGTGGGCAGATCGATCAGCTGGAAGTCGTCGGCGCTGGTGAAATCGAAGGCGACGAAGAAGCTGTCGTCGAAGTTCGACACCTTGGCCGTCTGGGTGGCGAGGTCGATCGGATCCTTCAGCGGCATCTCGAAAAAGAAGATGAGCTGCCCGTTCTCGAAGAGCGTGTGCATCTTCTGCGGAGCGACGAGCTTGACGTCCTGCCCGTTCAACTCGACGAAGGTATAGAAATTCCACTCGGCGATCGAGGTGCGCACGGTCTCGCCAACGGCGTCGAGCTCGTCCGGATCGAGCGTCCCGTTGGCGTTCTTGTCGAAATCGACGACGACGGAGGAAGAAAACAGCTCGTCCATCCGCCAGACGTTGCGCACCGCCGTCATCTGGCCCGCGGCATTGCCGACGATCTCGACATGCGGCTCGACGAAGACATGCGGATGGGCCGCGGCCGACGTCGCGATCGACATCAGGCCGAGAACGATCGACGGACCGAGCAGGCGATTTGCCAAGGCCGATTCCCCTTCTTCCCCGAAAGGACGGAAGAGCGGAAAACAATGGCCGAAGTTTGGAGGGGCCGGCCGGGCAGGCCGTTCTCTCAGCGCTCGACGATCACCTGGGCGCCGACATGGACACGCTCGTAGAGGTCCTTCACGTCGGCGTTGCGCATGCGGAAGCAGCCGGCGGAGGCGGCGCTGCCGATCGAGCGGGGCGAATTGGTGCCGTGGATGCGGTAGGTCGTCCAGCCGAGATTCATCGCCCGCTCGCCGAGCGGGTTGTTCGGGCCGGGGCCGACGGACTGCGGCAGGCTGGGCTTCTTCGCCCGCATGTCCGGCGTCGGCGTCCAGGTCGGCCGCGGCCGCTTCATCGACACCCAGCTCCTGCCGAACCACTGTTCGCTCGGCTTGCCGACGGCGATGTCGTAGCGCAGCGCGCGGCCGTTGCCGGTCAGGAGATAGAGCTTGCGCTCCGAGGTCTTGATGACGATCGTGCCGGGGTCGCCGGCGGCATCGAGAACGGTCTCCTGCGGCCCGCCCCTGGCGAAGGCGGGCGCGGCAGACGAGGCCGCAAGGGCGATGGCGACGAAGGCGGCGGCGAGAGAGTGGCGCATGGCGAGACCGTGGCACGGGGAATCTGAACGCCCCGTTAAGGGCACGTCGGAGCCCGGATTGGGCCATGCTTTCGCCATCCGTACAATCGCCGGAAACGCCCTCGACGGCTTTTGATCGGCGCGTGATGCGGTCGGGTGACGCCCGATGCTCGAGGCATGGAGCGCCCTTCCCGGTCGAGACCCGGCGAGATCTCGACCGCTGCGCAAGCGCCGGACCCTCGACGGTTCGCGGATGCCCTACTCGATCTTCGCCATGCCGAGCGGGACGGCGAACTCCTCGCACCAGATCCACACCTCGTCGTAGCCGGCGGGATCGAGGCCGGCCGGCACGGCGTAGGACTGGGCGCCGCTCGCCGCCTTCAGCGGGCCGATCAGGGTCGCCGGGTCGTAGCCGTCATGGCCGAAGGCGACCTTCGGGTCCGGCGCGCCGTCGAAGGAAAAGTCGGGACCGAA
Source organism: Jiella avicenniae (assembly GCF_021390325.1). GTDB lineage: Bacteria > Pseudomonadota > Alphaproteobacteria > Rhizobiales > Rhizobiaceae > Jiella > Jiella avicenniae. The sequence continues at coordinate 104,544 of NZ_JAJUWU010000003.1, forward strand.
GCGCAGAACGGCTCCGCCCTCGCCGCTTTCGATGGTTACGGCACCCGACACGTCATGGCCGCTGGCGCCGGTGAACCGGCCGGACTTCAGCGTCTCGGCGAATGCCGACGCGGGGGGCCAGGCCATGGTCAGGGTGACGCAAAGAACGGCGGCGAGCGGGAGGCACCGCGCATGAGGCATGGGCGAGACGATCACGGTCTCTCTCCTGAACTTCACGCCCCGGGAGAGTTTCGCACGCCCGGAGGGATTTGAAACGCCCCCGTCGCGACTTTTCTTCCGGCCTGCGGCGCGTCTTCAGGACGACGTCACGCCACCCGGTCGGCCTGTGCGGCCTCGGAATTGCCGGGGGTGTGAACCGATTCGCCCGCCCGCCGGCTGCACTTCTTGAACCACTCGGCCAGGAAGTCGACGAAGACGCGGACCCGCGCCGGCAGATGCCGGCGATGGGGAAAGACCGCGTAGATCCCCGCTTCGCTCGACATGTAGTCGTCGAGGACGGTGACGAGCCGGCCCGCTTCGAGATCGGCGCGGACGACGAAGGACGGGCTGAGCGCGAAGCCGAGCCCGGCGAGCGCGGCCGCACGCACTGTGACGGGACTGTTGGCGGTGAACTGGCCGGAGACGGCGACGGAGATCTGCTCCTGCGTCGCCGGATCGCGGAACATCCAGTTGGAGAACATGCGCGAATTGGAATCGACCACGGCCGGATAGTCGACGAATTCGCTCGGATGGCCGGGCTTGCCGAGCCGCGCGACCAGATCGGGGCTCGCGACGATGACGAAGTCGAGGGAGGCGAGCCGGCGGGCGATCATCGCCGAATCGTTCAGCCTGGTCATTCGGATGGCGACGTCGAAACCCTCCTCGACCAGATTGACGAAGCTGTCGTCGAGATGGATGTCGAGGCTGATGTCGGGAAAGGCCTTGGCGAAATCGACGAGGCAGTGGCCGAGTTCGGCATCGCCGAAGGTGCGGGCGGCGGAGACGCGGATGCGGCCCTTCGCCTCGCCCGTCGCCTCGCGGGCCTCCTCGTTCAGACTTTCGAGATCGCCGAGAATCGTCCCGGCCCGGCGGACGTAGACTTCGCCCGCGGCGGTCAGGGCGATCTGCCGGGTGGTCCGATTGATCAAGAGGACGCCGAGTTCGTCCTCGAGTTCGCGGACGTATTTCGACAGAAGCGCCTTCGATCGGCCCGTCTTCCGGGCGGCGGACGAGAAGCCCTCGTTTTCGACGACGGCGAGAAAAGCCCGCATCCGAGTCAGCGTGTCCATGGCCCGAGCTTGCTCCAAGCTTGAGAAAGTGGCCGCAAATCCGCAACCTCGTCCCTTCCTTCAACGCCGGCGGCAAAAAATCAACCTTGGGCCCTCCCGGCCCTTGCGTATGACGAAAACTCGGCATACATCGCCGGTTGCCCCATGTCGCACGTGCCTGTGGGCGTCCCACGGTCCTCAGATGCGAGGGTAGCCGTGACGGTACCTGGACGTAACACACCCAGTCGATTTCGCGAGCCGCGCGATATCGAGGACGCCTTGAAGCAACGACGGTCCGGGCCTTTCTGGTCTCTCCCGGTCTCCACAGCCGGGAATACTGAAGAGGCACACCATCCTTGCCTGAAGTGCGGCGGGTTCAAGCCCTCCAAACCATGGCAGACGAAAGCGGAATGCTCGCGTTGCTGCGCGGGTTTCCGACCAAGTCGCGTCGCGAAACCGTGACTCCCGTCAGGCGTTGTGCCGATCGGGCGAGCGGTGACGTACGCTCCCTGTCGACCCCTTCTGGTCCCTCGGAGGCACCCATGGTCACCCAGCGCATCACCGATTTCCTCGCCACCCGACGTCCGGAGGGCCCCTGCCTCGTCGTCGACCTCGACGTCGTCGAGGAGAACTTCCGCGCCTTTCGCCGCGCTCTGCCGGATTCTGCGATCTTCTATGCGGTGAAGGCCAACCCGGCGCCGGAGATCCTGAAGCTCCTCGCCTCGCTCGGCTCGAATTTCGATTGCGCCTCGGTCGCCGAGATCGAGATGGCGCTCGACGCCGGCGTGACGCCTGCCCGCATCTCCTACGGCAACACCATCAAGAAGGAGCGCGACGTCGCCAGGGCCCATGACCTCGGCGTTTCGCTCTTCGCGGTCGATTGCGTCGAGGAGGTCGAGAAGATCGCCCGTTCGGCGCCCGGCGCGCGCGTCTTCTGCCGCGTCCTGACCAATGGCGAAGGCGCCGAGTGGCCGCTGTCGCGCAAGTTCGGATGTGTGCCGGCAATGGCCGTCGACGTCCTCGTGACGGCCAACCGGCTCGGCCTGAAGGCGACCGGCGTCTCCTTCCACGTCGGCTCGCAGCAGACCGACACCAACGCCTGGGATTCGGCGATCGCCGACGCCAAGTTCGTCTTCGACGCCTTGGCCGAGAAGGGCATCGTGCTCACCCTCGTCAACATGGGCGGCGGTTTCCCGACCCGCTACCTGAAGGACGTACCGGCGTCTTCGGCCTACGGCCAGGCGATCTTCCAGAGCCTGACCAAGCATTTCGGCAACCGGCTGCCCGAGACGATCATCGAGCCCGGCCGCGGCATGGTCGGCGACGCCGGCGTCATCAAGACCGAGGTCGTCCTGGTCTCGAAGAAGTCGGCGACGGACGAGAACCGCTGGGTCTTCCTCGACATCGGCAAGTTCGGCGGTCTCGCCGAGACGATGGACGAGGCGATCCGCTACCCGATCGTGACGCCGCGCGACGGCGACGCGATGGAGCCCTGCGTCCTCGCCGGCCCGACCTGCGATTCGGCCGACGTGATGTACGAGAAGACGCCCTACCCGCTGCCGGTCTCGCTGACCGTCGGCGACGAGCTGCTGATCGAGGGAACCGGCGCCTACACGACCACCTATGCCTCGGTCGCCTTCAACGGCTTCGAGCCGCTCAAGGCTTACGTGATCTGATGGCCGCCGTGACCGAACGCCGCAATCTCCGACGATGGGAAGGGCGAAGACCGCCCTTCCGGTCCGGCGCAGAACGCATCACGAAGCGATAGGCTTCATGGGGCGCGGCGCCGGGCTTTTCGCCCGCGCGCCGCAAACGGCACGCATCTCTTCAACCTCCTTTTCCGTTCCCGGGAGGTTTTCGTGACCGCATTCGTCTCCGCATCCGCCTTTGCCGACGCCGTCCCCTTCGCCGCCATCGTCGGCGAGGAGTCCGGCCATGTCCCCGCCCGCGAAGCCCTGCTCGACGCCGCCATGGGGCCGGGGCGCACGAAGAAGTCCTCCGAACAGATCCGCGCCGGCCGGCTGCCGGCGAACGGTCTCGCCTTTTCGGCCGTTCGCCCGGACGGCTCGCTCGTCGGCACGGTCAGGCTGTGGAACGTCACGGCCGGCACGAAGGATGGCGCCAACGTCCCGGCACTGCTCCTCGGCCCCCTCGCCGTCTCCCCGGAGAGCCAGGGCACCGGCCTCGGCGGCCTGATCATGCGCCACGCCATCGCCGAAGCCGCACGGCTCGGCCACGCCGCGATCCTCCTCGTCGGCGATCCGGAATACTATGGCCGCTTCGGCTTCTCCGCGGCCAAGACCGGGTCGCTGTCGATGCCCGGCCCGTTCGAGCCGCGGCGGCTCCTGGCGCTCGAACTCGTCGAGGCGGCTCTCGACGGCGCCGACGGCATCATCGCGCCGACGGGACGGTTCGTGCTGGAAGCTGCATCGGCCATGGCCATAGCGGCATAAGCCGGGCGTCGGTGGCGATCCGGGCGGCGGCACGGACGCCGCCCGGACCGCCCCGGCTCAGCTTCCGTCTTGCGACGACAGTTCGAAGACCGCTGAAAACGACCGCAGCAGAGCCTTCAGATCGCGCTCCTCGACCAGGTCCGCCGCCTCGGCTGGACCGTGCCACTCGCGTCGACGCTGCCCCATCTCCGGCCATTCGTCGCGCAGGGCGGCCACGCGAAGCGGATAGACCTGCACACGGCAGGGGATTTCACCATCCTTGTGGTAGTCGTATTTGCCGACGGCCTTCTTGCTCACCTTGCCGTCGATGCCGGCTTCCTCGAAGGCCTCTATCCGCGCGGCCTCGTGGGGACGGCGGCCTTTCATCGGCCAGCCCTTCGGCAACACCCATCGGCCGGTGTCGCGGGACGTGACGAGAAGAAGCTTCAGCTTGCCGTGCGGATCGATCCTGTAAGGCAACGCCGCCACCTGCTGCTTCCGCTTCTTCATCCGATTGCCACACCCTCGATTGCCCACCGGCTGCATGTATGCCCGTGGAAATCCTTCAGCCATAAAGCGCTTTAAGCGTTGTCGATCAACAGGAAGACGTCGCGCTTCCTCGCCGATTGCATTTCCACCGGACGCCGGCGCCGCGCGCTCCGGTCGCAAGCGACGGCTCGATCGCCCCACGGGTCGCAACGCCGTCTCGCCTGTCATCGTCTCGCAGGATCCGTGTGGAATCGGGAACGAATCATCCTGACGGTCCACAGTCGAGCGTTCTCGAGCGCCGTGCGAATCGTCTGGCCTGTCGAAGAACTCGGACAGGCTCACGCAGTGGAGACCGACGATCGCACCGAGGCCCTTTGCGCACCGCCGCCGCTGCGGCTTCGGCAAACGCAGGCCTCCAACGGACGCTGGACGGAACCGGCCCGATCATGCCCCCCGGCCGTCGATCAAAATCCGAAAGCCGCCTCGGCCCGCTTCATCCCATGGACGATCAGCCGATCGATGACCTCGGCATAGGGCACGCCGCTCGCCGCCATCACCTTGGAATACATGCTGATGTCGGTAAAGCCGGGGATTGTGTTGAGCTCGTTGACGAGCATTTGCATGTCGGCGGTGACGAAGAAGTCGACCCGCGCCATCCCGTCGCAGCCGAGCGCGCGGAATGCCCGCGCCGCGAGATCCTTCAGCCTTGCCTCGACGTCGTCCGGCAGATCGGCCGGAACGTTCAGGAGCGCGCCGTCCTCGTCGAGATACTTGGCCTCGTAGCTGTAGAAGCCGTGGCTTTCCGCCGGCACGATCTCGCCGGGCCGCGAAACGAAGAGGCTGCCGTCGGCGTCTTCCAGGACGGCGAGCTCGATCTCCCGGCCGGCGACGAATTCCTCGGCGAGCAGCTTGCGGTCGTAGCGAAAGCCCTCCGCCAGCGCGCCGGCATATTCCTGGCTGGCATTGACCTTGCGCACGCCGACGGACGAGCCCTGCCGCGCCGGCTTGACGAAGATCGGCAGGCCGAGCGCCGCCTCCAGTTCGGAAAAGTGGGGAGGTGATCCGGCCTCGACGGTCACCGACCGGGCGACCGGGATGCCGGCTTCGCGCAGCAGCCGCTTGGCGACGTCCTTGTCGAGGGCCGTCGCCGAGCCGAGGATGCCGCAGCCGGCGAGCGGCACCATCGCCACCTCGCAGAGACCCTGCACCGCGCCGTCTTCTCCGGGAAGGCCGTGGAGCACGGGAAAGACCACGTCGAGATCGGGCAGCGGCCTCGCCTCGCCGCCGGCCGAAAGCGCCACGCACCGTCCGCGTCCGCCCGGGAGGAGGCAGAGTTCCGCACCCGACGCGGGCGTCCCGGGATTTCCAGTCGCGGTCTCGGCCAGCATCCAGCGACCGTCGCGGCCGACGAAGACGGGAACGGCTTCGTATTTCGCCGGGTCGAGGGCGGCGAGTACGTTGGCGGCCGAACGGAGCGAAACCTCGTGCTCGGGCGATCTTCCTCCGTAGAGGACTGCGACCCTCAGGCGATCCGGCGCTGACACCATTCAACTCCCCATCGACGGTTCCGTGGCCCCGAAGCGGCTCTACCGGAGGCGAGCTTAGCGGCAGTCGAGCGAAAGCGCGACCCGTGTCCCGCTCACCGTAGCGCCTCCTCTTCCGAGCCCCTTCCCCGGCCCTCGCGGGGCATCGGCGGCGCCGGGATCTCCGGCAGAGGTTCGGGCTCGGCGAGATGGGGGTTGTTGCGATAGACGAGATAGGCGGCGATGGCGAGGAAGCCGAGGCCGGGGATGACGATCTGCGTCGCCAGCACCGGCTCGCCGATCAGCGCGCAGATCGTCCCGCCGAGGAGGCCGGAGCCCATCTGGATGAAGCCCATCATCGCCGAAGCCGCCCCGGCCATGTGCGGGAACGGGGCGAGCGAGGCCGTGGTCATCGCCGGCATCACCAGCGCGATGCCGAAGGCGTAGAAGGCGACGGGCAGCATGACCGAGACGTAGCTGACCTCGAAGACGGCGATCGACACCATCATGGCCGCCGCCCCGATGCCGATCAGCCCGAGGCCGAACGGGACGAGCCGATAGGCGCCGAAGCGGCCCATCAGGAACCGCGCCGCCACCGAGCCGGCGAAGAAGCTGCCCGACTGGGCCAGCATGCCGATGCCGTATTGCGTCGGGGTCAATCCCGCGACGTCGATGAGCACGAAGGGCAACACCGTCGCGAGCGTGTAGAGCGCCCCGACCGATCCCGCGACGGTGAGACTGGTGGCCAGAAAGTGCCGGTTCGTCGTCAGCTCGCCATAGGCGGACAGGATGGCCTTCGGGCGAATGCGCGAGGGGTCCGGCACGATCGTCTCGCGCATGAAGCCGACGGTGACGCCGATCACCGCGAGCCCGAAACCGGCCATCAAAAGAAACAGCGAGTGCCAGCCGGCGACGTCCAGCATCAGCCCGCCGATGGTCGGTGAGACGGCCGGGCCGAGCGCCAGGATGATGCCGATGGTGTTCATGATCCGCGACGAGGTCTCGCCGGTGAACTGGTCGCGGACGATCGCCCGGGCCGTGGCGACGCCGACCGACGCGCCGATCCCCTGGAGGAGCCGCGCCGCGATCAGCACGGATATCGTTGGTGCGAAGACGGCGAGCAGCGAGCCGAGGAGATAGATCACCATGAAGGCGATCGTCGTGACCCGCCGCCCGAAGGCGTCCGAAAACGGTCCGCAAATCAGCTGGGTGAAGGCGAAGCCGGCGAAGTAGAGCGCCAGCGAGAGCTTCACGAGACCATCGGTCGTCGCGAATTCGGCGACGAGCGTCGGCATCGCCGGTGTGTAGAGCGCCAGGGAGATCGGGCCGATGGCGACGAGGCAACCGCCGATGAGCGAGGTGCGGCCCTCGGACATGCGGGCAGCCGATGAAGCGGGGGGAGCCAATGGGAAATCCGTCCGGACGAGGTTGCTCACCCGTCCTTATAAACTTCTTCCGCCGACGGAAAGCGAAACGGTGCGAAAACGACGAACCGTCGCCGCAGTCGGTCGCCTCAGGCGGTGCGGTAGATCCATTCCGCCGCCCGGCCCTCGCGATTGGCGACGACGGTGGGATCGTCGGCGAGGATCTGCGGGTCGATCGTCAGGTTCTGCCGGATCCTGGTGAGTAGATGGGAAACGGTTTCGCGCTCCTCGTCGGTGAATCCGGCGGTCAGCCGGTCGTACATGGCGCCGGAGATCGGCCGGATCTCCTCGAAGATTTCCGCTGCCGCCTGGGTGGTGCTCACCACCTTCGCGCGACGGTCGTTCTTGTCCACGCTGCGTTCGATCAGGCCGCGATTTTCGAGCCTGTCGAGATAGGCCGACATGGTCATCGGCTCGACGCCCATGCGCTCGGCCAGAACCGCCTGCCGCGATCCCTCGAAACGCCACACGTAGAGGAGTGCGCGGATTTCACCCGGGGTCAGCGAGAGGCCCGCTTCGACAACCGCACGTTCGAAATCCTGACGAAACAGACGTGCCACGTCGACAAGTAGGAAACCCAGCGGATTGCTTGTGGTGATTTTCGGCATCTACCAACTTTCAGTCTTTTTCCGGCAGCGACGCGGCGTCACGAGAAACGATTTCGCGGTGACGAGTACTGTGTAAATCATACATCCGATTCGTGTGGTTTGCATAATTTTTCGAGCAGAACTGCATCGCAATGCGTCGAATTGACACACGATTTCTCGGTCCGAAACATGACGAAAACGGTAGAATATGATTGCAACTATTTAAGCAAGCAATTGTAGTCAAAACGAGATTCTGTCGGAATCGAAACGAGCAGCCAGTCCCGCTCGACCGGGACTGGCTGCTCGTGATCGATGCTTCTTCGGACGCTCCTGCGGAAGCCGAAGCCCCCCTCAGCGCGCCTTCTTCTCGAGCCGGCGCCGGTGAAGGATGGGCTCGGTGTATCCCGAGGGTTGCACCCGTCCCTCGAAGACGAGATCGCAGGCCGCCTGGAAGGCGATGGAATCGTCGAACCGGCCGGCCATGGTCTCGTAGTTCGGGTCGCCGGCGTTCTGCGCGTCGACCTTGGCCGCCATCTCCTTCATCGCCTCCATCACCTCGTCTTTCGAGACGACGCCGTGATGCAGCCAGTTGGCGAGATGCTGGGAGGATATCCGGCAGGTGGCGCGGTCTTCCATCAATCCGACGTCGTTGATGTCGGGCACCGTCGAGCAGCCGATGCCCTGGTCGATCCACCGCACGACGTAGCCGAGAATGCCTTGCGCGTTGTTGCGGATCTCGGCCTTGACCTGCTCCTCCGGCCAGTTGGCGCGGTTGGCGAGCGGGATGGTCAGGATGTCGGCGAGCAGCGCCCGCCGCCCCTTCGCCGCGATCGCCTCCTGCCAGGCGAGCACGTCGACGCGGTGGTAGTGGGTGGCGTGCAGCGTCGCGGCCGTCGGGCTCGGCACCCAGGCGCAGTTGGCGCCGGCCTGCGGATGGCCGACCTTCTGGGCCAGCATGTCGTGCATCTTCGCCGGCGCCGCCCACATGCCCTTGCCGATCTGCGCCTTGCCCCGGAAGCCGCAGGCGAGCCCGACGTCGACGTTCCAGTCCTCGTAGGCGCCGATCCAGGTGCGGTCCTTCATCACGGTCTTGCGGACCATCGGCCCGGCTTCCATCGAGGTGTGGATCTCGTCGCCGGTGCGGTCGAGGAAGCCGGTGTTGATGAAGAACACGCGATGCTTCGCCGCGCGGATGCATTCCTTGAGGTTGACCGTCGTGCGGCGCTCCTCGTCCATGATGCCCATCTTCAGCGTATAGCGGTCGAGGCCGAGCGCATCCTCCACCAGGGTGAAGATCTCCGAGGCGAAGGCGACCTCGTCCGGCCCGTGCATCTTCGGCTTGACGATGTAGACGGAGCGGGCGCGGGAATTGCGGATGCCGCCGGTCTTCTTCAGGTCGTGAATGGCGATCATCGAGGTGATCATCGCATCCATGATGCCCTCGGGCACCTCGGCGCCGTCGGCCAGGAGGATCGCCGGATTGGTCATCAGGTGACCGACGTTGCGGATCAGGAGCAGCGAGCGGCCCGGCAGGGTGAAGGGCGTGGCGTTGGCGCCGAGATAGTCGCGATCGGGATCGAGACGGCGGGTGACGGTCTGGCCGCCCTTCTCGAATTCTTCCGAAAGGTCGCCCTTCATCAGGCCGAGCCAGTTCCGGTAGACCGCGGTCTTGTCCTCGGCATCGACGGCGGCGATCGAATCCTCGCAGTCGCAGATCGCCGTGACGGCCGATTCCAACAGGACGTCGGCAACGTTCGACCGGTCGTTCTTGCCGATCCGGTGCTCGGGATCGATCGAGACCTCGGCATGCAGGCCGTTGTGCTTGAACAGGACGGCCGAGGGCGAGGCCGGATCGCCGCGATAGCCGGCAAAGGCGAGCGGGTTCTTCAGCCGCGCCTTCTTGCCGCCGGCATAGGTCGCGAGCAGCGTCTCGCCGTCGACGGAATAGGCCTCGACGTCGATGTGGGAGATGCGGTCGAGCGGCGCGAGACCGTCGAGGAAGCTCTTCGCCCATGAGACGACGCGGGCCCCGCGGGCCCGATCGTAGCCCTTGCCCTCGGGCGCATCGCCCATGGCGTCGGTGCCGTAGAGCGCATCGTAGAGCGAGCCCCAGCGCGCATTCGCCGCGTTCAGCGTATAGCGGGCGTTCATCAGCGGGACGACGAGCTGCGGACCGGGGATCAGGGCGATCTCCGGATCGACATTGGCGGTTTCGATCCTGAACTCCGGCCCTTCCGGAACGAGATAGCCGATCTCGCGAAGGAAGGCCTGGTATTCCTTCATGTCGATCGACTTGCCGCGTCGCTCGCGATGCCATTCGTCGATGGCACCCTGCAGCGTCTCGCGTTCGGCCAGCAGAGCGCGATTCTTCGGCGCGAGCGAATTCAGGATCTCCGAAAAGGACGACCAGAAGGCTTCCGCCTCGATCCCCGTGCCGGGCAGCGCCTCCTCGTCGACGAAGCGCTTCAGAACGTCTGCGACCTTCAGGCCGTGAACTTCGATCATTTCAGGCATTCATGTCCTCCAACGGTGCGTCCTTTCCGCAGATCGACCATGGCAGGCCCGAAGTCAATCGAATCACCGGCGCAGCATTCGCCCGTGGCTGCGGCCTTGCGCTCGTGTCCGGGCTGTGGCGATGTCGAGGAAGCGCCGATGCCGCCGCCTCTTCGGCGGCTTGCCGGAAGGTTCGCGTTTGCACAGTGGTCTCGTCGCCCTCGTGGCGATCGCCTATCTGCTCCTGCTCTTCGCCGTCGCCTGGTGGGGCGACAGGCGCGCGGCAGCTCGTCCGGCCGAGGCGAGCCGGCCGGCCGTCTACGCCCTGTCGCTCGCGGTCTATTGCACCTCGTGGACGTTTCTCGGCTCCGTCGGCGTCGCCGCCCGCGAAGGCTTCGCCTTCCTGGCGATCTATCTCGGCCCGATCCTGGTCTTTCTGCTGGCGCCCGGCTTCATCGAGCGCATCGTCCGCCACGCGAAAGCCGAGAAGATCACCACCGTCGCCGACTTCGTCGGCTCGCGCTACGGCAAGAGCCCGGCCGTCGCGGCGCTCGCCACCGTCATCGCGCTGGTCGGCACGGTCCCGTACATCTCGCTGCAACTCAAAGCGATTTCGACCAGCGTCGCCACCCTCGTCTTCCACTACCGGCCCAATCTCGACGTCCCGCCGCTGTTCGGCGACCTCGCACTTCTGATCGCCACCGTCCTCGGGCTGTTCGCCATCCTCTTCGGCACGCGCCATGCCGACGCGACCGAGCATCAGGACGGGCTGGTGCTCGCCGTGGCGATGGAATCGCTGATCAAGCTCGGGGCCTTCCTCGCCGTCGGCGTCTGGTCGACCTTCATCCTGTTCGATCCCGGCGACCTCTGGCAGGCCGCAAAGGCCAGTCTTGCCGTCGAAACCGCCTTCGCCACCCCCTTCGGCGGATCGTTCTTCGCCAGCTTCGGGCTCTCGGCGCTCGCCATCCTGCTGTTGCCGCGGCAGTTCCACATGACCGTCGTGGAAAACCGCACGCGCAGCGAGATCCGCCGGGCGCGCTGGCTGTTTCCGATCTATCTCGTCGCGATCAACGTCTTCGTCGTGCCGGTCGCCGCAGCCGGCCTCATCCGCCTCGGCCCGCAATTCGACGCCGACCTCTACGTCCTCGCTCTGCCGCTGTCGGCCGGCGCCGACCTTCTCGGCCTCGTCGCCTTCATCGGCGCCCTGTCGGCGGCGACCGCCATGGTCATCGTCGCCAGCGTCGCCCTTTCCATCATGATCTCCAACGATCTCGTGCTGCCCTGGCTGTTGAAGCGCCGGGACCGCAGCGCCGGAAGCAGCGGCGACGAAACCCGGATCATCCTCAGGGTCCGCCGCTCGGCGATCCTCGTCATCGTCTTCTTCGGCTACGTCTACTACCGCTCGGCCGGCGACGGTGCCGGCCTCGCCTCGATCGGGCTCCTCTCCTTCGCCGCCATCGCCCAGCTCGCGCCGGCGCTCGTCGCCGGCCTCTACTGGAAGCGGGCCAATGCCCGCGGCGCTCTCGCCGGGCTTTCGGCCGGCATCGCGATCTGGGCGCTGACGCTGCTCCTGCCGACGCTCGGCATCGACGTGCTGCCGCTGGCGTCTCCCCCCGAGGGCGGCTCCGGTCCCTGGATCGACCCCTTGCTGTTCGGCGTCGTCCTGTCGCTGTCGGCGAACCTCGCCGGGCTCGTCGTCGGCTCGCTCAGCCGGCCGCCCAAGCCGCTGGAGCGGATCCAGGCGGCCGTCTTCGCCGACCGCGACGGCTTCGCCGCCATGCCCGGCCGGCGCATGCGCGCCGACGTGCAGGTCGCGGACCTCAAGGCGACGATTGCCCGCTATCTCGGCGCGCAACGGATGGAACGCGCTTTCTCGGCCTTTGCGAGCGGCCACGACGGCAGCCTCGACGACCGCGCCACGGCGGACGGCAGGACGATCAACTTTTCCGAACAGTTGCTCGCCTCGGCGATCGGCTCGGCCTCGTCCCGGCTCGTCCTGTCGCTGTTGTTCGAGCGCCACGCCGATTCCAGCCGCACGGCCTTGCGGCTTCTCGACGATGCCTCCGAGGCGCTGCAGTACAACCGCGATCTGCTGCGCATCGCCCTCGATCAGGTGGATCAGGGCCTCGCCGTCTTCGACGGCGACTTCTGCCTGACCTTCTGGAACCGCCAGTTCCGCGACCTCATCGGCCTGCCGCCGGAGTTCGGCCAGGTCGGCACGCCGCTCACCGCCGTCTTCGACCAGTTGCTGCGCGACGGCGAGATCGACGCCGGCGAATATGCGGCGGGCTTCGACCAGCTGACCCGCCCCCCCGCCCAGCGCCAGATCGCGCTGCGGCAATCGGGCCGGACCATCGAAATCCGCGTCAACACGATGCCGGACGGCGGCCTCGTCGCCACGGTCTCCGACATGACCGAGCGGGTGCGCCGCGCCGCGGCGCTCCGGGAGATCAACGAGACGCTGGAGGAGCGGGTCCGCAGACGCACGGCCGAGCTGACGGCCGCCAATCGCGAGCTGGCGGAAGCCCGCCGCGCCGCCGAGGCGGCCAACCTGTCGAAGACGCGGTTTCTCGCCGCCGCCGGTCACGACATCCTGCAGCCGCTCAACGCCGCGCGTCTCTACGCCTCCGCGCTGGAACAGCGGCACGGCTCCTCGCCCGGCGCCGAACTCGCGGGCAACATCGGTTCCTCGCTCGAAGCCGTCGAGGCGATCATCGGCGCAGTGCTCGACATCTCCCGCCTCGACGCCGGCGGCATGGAAGCCAAGCCGAGCGTCTTCCAGCTGCAGCCGCTGCTCGGGCAGATCGAGACCGATCTCAGGCCGCTGGCCGAGGAGAAGGGATTGTCGCTGCGCTTCGTCGAAACCAGCGTCGCGGTGCGCTCGGACCGCCAGCTGTTGCGCCGGCTGGTGCAGAATCTCGTTTCCAACGCCGTCAAATATACGCGGCATGGCAAGATCGTCGTCGGCGTGCGCCGACGCGGCTCCGAAAGGGTCGAACTCGAAATCGCCGACAGCGGCATCGGCATTCCGGACGACAAGCTGCCGTCGATCTACGGCGAATTCGTCCGGCTCGACGAGGGAACCCGGACCGCCAGCGGGCTCGGCCTCGGCCTGTCGATCGTCGACAGGATCGCCCGCGTCCTCGACCACCCGATCTCGGCCCATTCCCGCCACGGCCGCGGCACCTCGTTCCGCGTCGGCCTGCCGCTCGCAGAACCGCAGTTCGGTGCCTTGGCGTCGACCGCCTCGCTTCGGACGCCGACGGGGCTGACCGTCGAGGGGACTCGAGTGCTCTGCATCGACAACGACGGCGCCATCCGCGACGGCATGAAGGCGCTGCTGTCCGGCTGGGGATGCCGGGTCGAGGCCTATGGCTCCGCCGGGGAAGCGATCGCGGCGCTTTCGATCTCCGGGTTCAGGCCGCAACTGGGACTGGTCGACTACCATCTCGACCAGGGCAGCGACGGGCTCAAGGCGATCGCCGAGATCAGGCGGCGGCTGAACGCGGAACTCGTCGCCATCCTGATTACCGCGGATCGCTCCGCCAAGGTCCGCGACGAGGCGCTGGCGCTCGGCGTCCAGGTGCTGACGAAGCCGTTGAAGCCCGCTTCGCTGCGGGCGGCGATGGCGAGCGTCCTGCAGCGCCGGGAGGCTGCGGAATAGACGGCGGGCCGGCCCGCCACGCCCCGCTCGGCGGGACGACTGCCGTCGGGCGGATCCTTCCGGACCGAGGGTCGGCGACGATCGTCAGTTGGCGAGACCGCTCTGGGGATCGATGCCGAGCTTCGCCAGGCGGATGACCGCCTGGGTGCGGCTGTCGACGCCGAGCTTCAACAGGACGGCCGAGACATGGGCCTTGATCGTCGGCTCGGACACGCCGAGCTCATAGGCGATCTGCTTGTTGAGAAGGCCGCGGCCGAGCATCGAGAGGACCCGGGTCTGCTGCGGCGTCAGGCTCTTCATCCGGGCGATCAGTTCGCTCACTTCGGGATCGCCCGGCGCATCCAGCGAGACGTTGCCCGGCAGCCAGACGTCGCCCGTCAGCAGCGTCTCGATGGCGTGGCGGATCTCGTCGAAGCCCGCCGACTTCGGAATGAACCCCGAGGCGCCGAGATCGAGGGCTCGGGCGATGATCTGGCCGTCCTCGCTGGCCGAAACGATGGCGATCGGCACCGAGGGGTGCTCGGCGCGAAGCAGCGCGAGCCCGGACAGGCCGCTGGTGCCCGGCATCGCCAGATCGAGGAGAAGCAGATCGGCATCGCCGTGCCGCTCGAGCGCCGCCGCCGCCTCGCCGAAATCCGCCGCCTCGACGATGTCCGCGCCGCCCGGAAGCGACCGGAGGATCTCCTTCAGCGCCCCGCGGAACAGCGGATGATCGTCGGCGACGATGAAAAGCGGTCGCATCGGCCTCCCTTCTTGCCAGCCCCGGGTTCGAGGATCGCCGACGCCCCGGCAGCCGGGCGCCGACCTTCGACGTCGCAAGGGCGCGTCGAGCCCCTCCCGGCACCGTAGATCCGGCCCCCCGCGTTTTCCACGACACTTTGCCGCAAATCATACCTGAAGGCACCGGCGCCGATACGCCCGCCCGCGGGCCACGAGACGATCGTCCCATCCACCGAACCGGAGAAATTTCAACGCTCGGCTCAGCTTTAGCCAATCTCGGGTTTCCTTGCCAAGCGGCAGGCTGCCCGCAAGAATGCGGAATCGTCTTGATTTTCGAACACCCGCCCCCGCCGGCGCGGGGCGGTCGGCGCGATCAGCCCCGTTCCGGACTCACTTCGTCCATCATGGTGATCGGGACGCGGAAATGCAGATAGCGCGGATCGAATTCCCCGAGCCGGGCCAGTTCCTTCCAGTCGCGGATGGTCATCCGCGAGCGCTCCCGGTCCACGACGCCGTTCAGCCGCAGGTCCTTCAGGACGCGGTTCACCGTCACGACGGTCAGGCCGAGGGCGTCGGCGAGTTCGTGTTGGGTGAGCGGCAGACGATAGACGTATTCGGGAGCCAGGCCGACGGCCCGCATGCGCATGGCGATCTCGCAGAGAAGATGCGCCGTGCGGCTGTGGCCGGACAGGCGTCCGAGACCGACGATCCACTCGCGGAATATCGCCCCGTCGATCAGCGTCTCGCGCCACAAAGCGGCGGCGACCTTCGGGCGCCTGATGCACAGGTCCCAGACCGCCTCGTGCGAGACGAACCCGATCCGGCTGCGCGTCGTCGCCGCGAAGCTGTGATCCATGTAGTTCATGTGCAGGCTGTGAAGGTCGGGAATGTCGCCGGAGACGTGAAAGGCGATGATCTGCCGCTTGCCGTCGAGGGTGTGACGATAGCGATAGGTGAAGCCGTCGATCAGGATGCAGCACTGGTTGACGTACTGACCCTCCGAAACGATGTCGATTCCCGCATCGAACTCGCGGACCGTCACTGGCAGTTCGAGGACCGCGGCCTCGTCCTCGGCGTCGATGTCAGCGACCAGATTCAGCCGTTTCAAGAGGATCTTGTGGGCAGTCTTGTCCAAACGGACCTCCAGCAGAAGTCACGGGCGGTTCTTGGCGACCGCCTCATTGCTCGTCGTCCCTACCCTTCGTCTCATGCGCCAGGCAGAGGCCGAACCGCAAGATCGGTCGTTCACGGATGACCGACCGAGCATAGGCAGGCGCCAGCCGGAAAGAAAGCGCGACGAAGCGGCCGAGCCGCCGCCGATCGCTTCCCGGCGGCCGAGACCACGGCGAGCCGGACGTCCGGGCGCCGACCGGCAGGCCGGCGCTCACTTGGCAAGGTCGAGCGAGACATGCGCGACGTCGGAAAAATCCGTCGTCGGCTCCGGCGCGAAACCGAGATCCCGGGCGAGCCTCAGCATCCCGACATTCTCGCGCAGGATCTCGCCATAGACCCGCGAAAGTCCTTTGACCCGGGCATAATCGAGGATGGCGGACATCAGCTTGTAGCCCAGCCCCCGCCCCTTCATGTCGGAGCGCACGAGAACGGCGAACTCCGCCGCCTCGTTCTCGGGATCGGCGACGATCCTGACGACACCGAAGATCGGCCCCTCGCCATAGCCGGAGTGCGGCGCGACGGCGATCAGCGCCATCTCGCGATCGTAGTCGATCTGGGTGAAGCGCGCGGCCGTCTGGTGGGGAAACGCCTTCATCGGCCCCATGAATCGCAGGCGCAGATCCTCCGAATCACAGGCCATCACCATTTCGGCGAGCGCGGCCTCGTCTTCCGGCCGGATCGGACGCAGCAGATACTCGACGTCGTCGCGGATGGCGATCCGGCATTCCCATTCCCGCGGATAGGGCCGGATGGCCGGTTGAGCCCCGGCTTCCGGGTGCCCGTCCGCCGCCGCCTCGATGGCGATGCGAGCGTCGAGCGCGACCACCCCCTTTTCGTCGGCGGCGAGCGGATTGATGTCGAGTTCGCGGACCCTCGGCAGCAGCACGGCGAGTTCGGAGAGCCGGACCAGCGTGTCGGTGAGCTGCTCCATGTCGACCGGCGGCACGTCGCGAAAGCCGTGGAGCAGCCGGGCGATGGCCGTGCGTTCGACCATCTGCCGCGCCAGCGCCGAATTGAGCGGCGGCAGACCGACGACACGGTCGCCGACGATCTCGGCCTCCTTGCCGCCCCGCCCGAACAGGACGACGGGGCCGAAGGTCGGGTCACGGGCGATTCCGGCGATGAGTTCGTGGGCACCGTTGCGGCGAACCATCGGCTGAACCGTGAAGCCGGCGATGCCGGCGCCGGGCCGTGCCCGGCCGACCGCCGCGATCATCTCGTTCGCGGCGTCGAGCATCGCACCCGAACTCTCGATGTCGAGCCGTACGCCGCCGACGTCCGACTTGTGGGTGATCTCGGGGGAGACGATCTTGAGGACGCCCGGGCCACCGATCGCGGCGAATTTCCGGGCGGCCTCTTCCGGCGACCGGACGAAGAATGTCGGAACCGTCGGCACGCCGAAGAGCCGCAGGATCTCCTTGGCCTCCCACTCGCTGAGCGTGGTCCGCCCCTCCCCGGCGGCCGCGTCGATGATCCGGTTCGCCGCCTCGACGTCCTCGGCGGGAATCATCACGCCGGCGGTCGGCGTCTCCATCAGCTGCGCCTGGTTGCGCCGGTACTCGACGAGGTGGGTGAAGGCGCGGACGGCATCTTCCGGGCTCTCGAAGCTCGGGATCCGGTGCTGCGCCAGCTCGGCGCGGACGGGGCCAGCGGTGACGCCGCCGAGCCAGTTGGCGAGGACGGGGAAGCGCGGTCGCGCCTTCGCGACCTCGATCACCGCTTGTGCCGCTGCCATGTTGTCGGCTACCGCGGTCGGGCAGTTGATGACGAGGACGGCGTCGGCGGCGCGGTCCGCAATGAGGATCTCGAGAGCCGTCCGATAGCGCTCCGGCGTCGCGTCGCCGATGATGTCCACCGGGTTGCCATGGGACCAGGTCGGCGGCAGGACGGCGTCGAGGCGCTCCCGCGTCGGCGCGGTCAATTCGGCGAGATGGCCACCGAGCGCTTCCAGCCAGTCCACCGCAAGGACGCCGGCGCCGCCGCCATTCGTCAGGATCGCCAGCTTCTCGCCGCCGATGCGGATGCCGGTCGAAAGGGTCGCCGCGGCCTCGAACAGATCTTCCAGCGCCGCCACCCGCAGGATGCCGGCGCGCCGGAACGCCGCGTCGTAGACGAAATCGGAGCCGGCCATCGCCCCGGTATGCGACTGGGCCGCCCGCGCGCCTTGGGCGCTTCGGCCGGACTTGATCACCAGGACGGGCTTCGCTCGCGAGGCGACCCTTGCCGCCGACATGAATTTTTTCGCGAAGGTGACGTTCTCGACATAGAGCAGGATCGCCCTGGTCTCGCGATCGTTGGACAGGAAATCGAGCATGTCGCCGAAATCGGCATCGCTCATGTCGCCGAGCGAGACGACATGGGAAAAGCCGATGTTGCGGGCCGCCGCCCAGTCGAGGATCGCCGTCGCGATCGCTCCGGACTGGCTGACGAGGGCGATCTCGCCCTTCGCCGGCATGAGATGGGAAAAGCTCGCATTGATGCCGGACGCGGTCGAGATCAGGCCGATACAGTTCGGTCCGACGATGCGCATCAGATGCGGTCGCGCCCGGTCGAGCATCTCCTGGCGCAGCGACTTGCCGCTTTCGCCGATTTCGCCGAGCCCCGCGCTGATCACCACGGCGGCGCGGCAGCCCATGGCGGCGAGTTCCCCGACGATGCCGGGCACGGTGCGGGCGGGCGTCGCGACGACGGCGAGATCCGGGCGTTCGGGAAGCGCATCGAGCCGATTGCAGACGGGCCGCCCCGCGATCGTCCGCTCATGCGGATTGACCAGCATCACCGGCCCGTCGAAGCCGCCCGACAGGAGATTGCCCGCGACGACGCTGCCGACCGAGTGCGGCGCGTTGCTCGCCCCGACGAGCGCGATCGAGCGGGGCCGGAACAGCGCTTCGAAGTTGCGGATACTCATGGAACACCTTCCGTCTTCGTGCGTCTTTCCGGCTGTCCGCGACGAGGCGGGGCCGGCGCCAACGTGGCGCGGGAAACTGGCCACGGCCGCGCCGCCGCACCGCCTCTTTCTGAACGGCGATTTCTGCACGGCGGTCGGGCGCGACCGCACGATCGCCGGCGCGGTCGTTGCAGCCGCCACACCGAGCCGGCGCGGCCGGCCTTGCCCGGTTGCGCCCTCCGGCGCGTCAGTGGGCCATCAGGAGCGGCAGCCGGCAATGGCGGATCAGTTCGCGCGTCACGCCGCCGAGGAGATATTCCCTCAGACGCGAATGACCATAGGCGCCGGCGACGACGAGTTCGGCGCCGACCGCACCGGCCTCCTTGAGAAGTCCTTCCGCGGGGTCTTTCCAGGCGGCGAGTTCGCGGATCTCCACCGTCACCCCGTGCCGGGCGAGATGGCGGGCCATGTCGTTCATCGGTTCCAGCCCGCGCTGTTCAGCCGCCCCCTCTTCGGCGACGGTGGCGAGGATCACCTGGTTCGCCCGCTTCAGGAGCGGCAGGGCGGCGGCGATGGCCCGGGCGCTCTCCGGCGTATCGCGGAACGCGACGAAAACCCTGGAGGGCAAGCCGGACACGGCGGCTTGCTCGGCGGGAACCAGCAGAATCGGCGCACGTGCGTCGAACAGGACGGCCTCGAACAGCGACATGTCCGTCGCCTCGATGACCGAACGCTGCGACTGGACGACGAGATCGACGAGGCCGCTCTGGCGGGTGACGGCATAGGCGAGTTCGCCGAGAGTGCCGTCGGAGCGGCGGAGTTCCCACGGCACGCCGAGCCGATCGAGACGGCCGCGGAGTTTCTCCTCGGCCTTTTTTCCGACGTCCTCGGCCTGACGGGCAAACTCGGCCGCCAGCACTTCCGAACCCGGCGCAGTGGCGAGGATCGGCGTCGGGATGTGGTTGAGGAAATGGCAGTCGAGATGGGCGCGGAACTCGCTCGCGAGCGTCTCGCCATAGGCGATCGCCGCCTCGTCGCTCGAGGCGCCGGTCAAGATGACGGCAAGATCGGCGACCGGCATGCCGGCCGAAGCAGCCTCCGTTCCGGCCACGCCGGTCTCATTCCCGATGCTCATGGCGACCACTCCTTCGTTCCGACAACGACGACGACGCTAGCATTCGATGGCGGCGGCGGAATTGATCAAGGTCAAGACGGCGGGGCACGAGCGGAAACGAGCCGGGAGAAGCGGCGGGAGCGGCGCCCGCTCTCGCGCCGATCGCGCAGGGGTCGTTCGCAGGCGGGGTTGGCTTCGGCGCCGCGATCCGGCAGTTCTAGCAATCGTCCATGTCATGCGCTGGCGGCGCTGCGGCGAGCCGGCGGGAAGGATTGTCCGATGTATCTCCTCTTCCGGGCCCTCGGCCTCCTGATCCTCGCCGTCGGCGTCGTGTTCGCAGTCGGCGACATCGCCCGCTCGTTGGCCGACGAGACGACGCAGCTCGTCACCATCGACGAGGCCCTGTCGTCGATGGGCTTCGTCCTCGCCAGCAGCGCACCGGAAAGCCGAACCGTCGCCGTGGTCGGCACCTGGTCGATGTCGATCACCTGCGGCGCCATCGGCTTCGTTTTCCTGCTCCTCGGCCATCGCGGCCGGCGCCGCGACCGGAATGTGCGCCGCATCCCGTGATGCGGCCAGAAGGCGAAGGACGCTTGAAGCTCAGCCATCCGCTCCGACATAACCCGGCGCGTGCGGCGACATGGCGGCATCCGCCGTCCGGTCGGCGCCCCCGGATCCGCCTGCTTGGCCCCGGCATCCGCCCCCGAAGGAGGTTCCATGTTCGTCCTCGACATGTTTTCCAAGAAGATGAAGCTGCCCACGGCCGGCGACGCCCTGCCCGGCCGCAGCGAACCCATCCCGACCGCGATGGAGCATTTCGTCTCGCACCGCCCGCTGAAGGGGCCGTTTCCGCAAGGTCTCGAACGGGCGATGTTCGGCATGGGCTGCTTCTGGGGCGTCGAGCGCAGGTTCTGGCGGACCGAGGGCGTCTTCGTCACCGCCGTCGGCTATGCGGCCGGGACCACGCCCAATCCGACCTATCAGGAGGTCTGCACCGGCCAGACCGGGCACAACGAGGTGGTCCTCGTGGTCTTCGATCCGGAGGCCGTTTCCTACGAAGCGCTGCTGAAATTGTTCTGGGAGGGTCACGATCCGACGCAGGGCATGCGCCAGGGCAACGACATGGGCACCCAGTACCGCTCGGGCATCTATACCTTTTCGGACGAGCAGGCCGAGGCGGCGACGGCCGCGAAGGTGCGCTATCAGGACGCGCTGAAGAAGGCCGGCCACAAGGGCACGATCAGCACCGAGATCGTGCCGGCGCCGGCATTCTACTATGCCGAGGACTATCATCAGCAGTATCTCGCCAAGAATCCCCGCGGTTACTGCGGTGGTGGCGGCACCGGCGTCGCCTGCCCGGCCGGGATCGCCGAGGCGCCCGCCGAATAGGCAGTGCGCGTCGGCTTTGGGCAGCCGGTCGCTCGGATCGGGGAAGATCGCCGTCCTCTCCGCGCCGGCTTGACCGATCCCTCTGAATTCACTTCATTCTCGCCGCGACCCGTGCCAATCTCGAAACCGGTGCGGGCATTCGCCCGCCGCGCGTTCACGCGGCGGCCGGGCGACGCCCCGCGAGAAACGAACCCAAAAGCCCATTCGTCAACAGGGATCCTGACATCGATGAAACACTTCCTGGCCGGAATTCTCGCCACCGTCGCCCTCTCCGCCACGGCCGCATCGGCCGCCGATTTCAAGCCGGCGATCCTCTACGATCTCGGCGGAAAGTTCGACAAGTCCTTCAACGAGGGCGCCTATAACGGCGCCGAGAAGTTCAAGACGGAGACCGGCACCGAGTATCGCGAGTTCGAGATCGTCAACGACGCCCAGCGCGAGCAGGCGCTCCGCCGCTTTGCGAGGGACGGGGCGAGCCCGATCGTCTCGGTCGGCTTCTCGCAGGCCGCCGCGCTCGAAGCCGTCGCCAAGGAATATCCGGACACCCAGTTCGCCATCATCGATTCCGTCGTCGACCTGCCGAACGTCCGCTCGATCCTCTTCAAGGAGGAGGAAGGCTCGTATCTGGTCGGCATTCTCGCGGCGATGAAGGCCGAGGAGGGCAAGGTCGGCTTCGTCGGCGGCATGGACATTCCGCTGATCTCGAAATTTTCCTGCGGCTACAAGGGCGGCGTCAAGTCCGTCTCGAAGGATGCGACCGTCTACGAGAACATGACCGGCTCGACGGGCGCGGCCTGGAACGACCCCGTGCGCGGCGGCGAACTCGCCAAGGCGCAGATCGACAAGGGCGCCGACGTCATCTTCCACGCCGCCGGCGGCACCGGGATCGGCGTCCTGCAGGCGGCGGCCGACGCCGGCAAATACGGCATCGGCGTCGATTCCAACCAGGACTCCCTGTTCCCGGGCCATGTGCTGACCTCGATGGTCAAGCGCGTCGACACGGCCGTCTACGACGCCTTCACCGCCGCCAAGGACGGCAAGTGGGAGTCCGGCATCGTCACCCTCGGCCTCAAGGAGGACGGCGTCGGCTACACCATCGACGAGTACAACCAGGATCTCATCACCGACGAAATGAAGGCGGCGGCCGAAAAGGCCAAGGAAGACATCGTCGCCGGCAAGATCGAGGTCCACGACTACACGACGGATTCGAGCTGTCCCTATTGAGGTCCCGCCCCTGCTGGCGGCTCCGGGCACGAGCGCCGATCCGCCGGCTTGCGACCGCTTCGTGCGAACTTGAATGAAGGGGGGACGGTTTCGGACCGCACCTCCGCCGAGATCGGAACGATGCAGCGCTGCCGGGCCTCCCGGCGGCGCTTTTTTGTCGACGATGCCGGACCGTGAGGAGCGGCTCTTTCCCGACGATGCTCCTGTGCCTGTCTGCGCGTCAAAACCAATGACATGCCGCAGCGCAATTAGATTACGCTTGTGCAAAAAAGCGCTCGATAATGCGAGTATCCGTCAGTTCGCATTACGGGTCACCGGACTTGCTGCCATGATACCATAGTCGAATTGCGGTTGCCTTGCCGGCTGCTCTGCATCTACTCTCTGACGATCGGCGTCGAAGCTGGGAGAAAACTGCTCCGGCGCGCGAACAAGGGAGGTGATCTTGAGCAATCCACGCATTGATCGCAGAGCGTTTCTCGGGCGCTCGGCGCTGGCCGGCGGAACCGTTGCGGCAACGCTCGCCGCGCCGCATGTCGCCAGGGCGCAAGGACAGACCACGACGTGGCGGGTGCAGACGTCCTGGCCGGGGGGCATCGGCCTCACCACCTTCAAGGACTGGTGCGGATCGATCAAGGAAAAGACCGGCGGCGAACTGGAATTCACCCCGTTCGGCGCCAACGACGTCGTCGGCGACTTCCAGCTCTTCGACGCGGTGAAGAACGGCGTGCTCGAGGCGGTGAACCCGTTCACCATCTACGCCCAGGGGATCATTCCCGCCGCGGTGTTCCTCACCTCCTACCCGCTCGGCCTGCGCAATCCGCACGAGTTCGACACCTTCTATTACGGCCTCGGCGGCCTCGAGATCGCGCGAGACCTCTATGCCGCCCAGGGCATGTATTTCGTCGGCCCGATCCAGCACGACGCCAACATCATCCACTCCAAGGTGCCGATCCGCTCGATCGACGATTTCCGCGACCGCAAGATGCGCCTGCCGGGCGGCATGGTCGCCGAGGTGTTCCAGGCGCTCGGCGCCAAGACCACCGTCCTGCCGGGATCGGAGATCTTCCCGGCGCTGGAAAAGGGCACGATCGACGTCGCCGACTATACCGGCCCGGCGGTGAACTACGCGCTCGGCTTCAGCCAGGTGACGAAATACATCTCCATGGGCCCGCCGGGCTTCATGTCGCTCTACCAGCCGGTCGATCTGATGGACCTCACCGTCGGCATGAACGCCTGGAACGCCCTGTCCGACCAGATGAAGCGGTTCGTCGAAATGGAGACGCACGTCTATTCCGACATGCACCACGCGGCGATCCAGAAAGCCAACCAGGAAGCCTGGAAGAAGTTCGAGGCCGACGGCACCGAGGTCACCCGCCTCACCCAGGACGACGTCGCGCTGATGACCGAGGTGGCGGTGCCGATCTGGTTCAACTGGGCGAACAAGGACAAGGACGCCGCGCGGGTGTTCAAGATCCAGCTCGACTACATGCAATCCGGCTCGCTCGGCTATGTCGAGCCGGATCTGCTCGAAGGCCTCGAACTGACCAACCTCTGAGCGCCCGGCCTCTGAGCGCCCGGCGCCCGATCGCCCTGCCGGTCGGCGCGTCGGATAACTGCCGACCGGGGAGCGCGGACACCGCCCTCCCCGGTCGCGCCGGTGCAGCAGGCCGGCGTCCGTCGATGTCCTTCCCCTCACCCAGGATCAGCCCATGCCGAGTTTGACCTTCGTACTGCCGCACTGGCTGTACTGGGCGCTGCTCGTCGTCTTCCCCGTCGTCGCGATGATCATGGCGCGGCGCGGGCGAGGCGACGGACCGCGGCTCTACTCCCTGCCGCTCGCCTATTTCGTCCTGATCACCGGCGGCATGCTGGGGCTTCACCGCTTCTATCTGAAGAGCATCTGGTGGGGTCTCCTGTTCCTGCCCCTGTTCTTCGTCATCCTCTTCGCCAACGCCCATCAGCGCGACGCCCGAGCCGCCTATTCCGACGCGGCGAACATCGTGCGGGTGTCGCAGGGGACGATCGAGCGGGAGGAGCCGCGCCTCGCCGAGGCCGACGCGACGCTGGCGGCGCTGAGGGACGAGATCGCGGCGGCGGAGGAAGGCTCCTTCACCCAGCGCGCCGCCGAGCGGCGGCTGCAGCGCGAGGAGCGGCGGCTCGAAAGCTCGCGCGAGCGGCTGGAAGCCTCCCGCACCGACCTTCAGGAGCAGCAGGCGATCGCCGACACGGCGGGCGCCGACCGCGCCTTCTGGGAAACCGTCGCCTTCGTCACCTTCCTGGTGATCGCGGTTCTCGTCGCGATCGATGCGGTGCTCATGCCCTTCCTGGTGCGCCGGGCCAACCGCAAGCTCGGCGAGGCGCGGACAGAGGGCGAAGAGCCGCTGCCGGCCCTCTCCTCGGAATTCGTCAAGGACCGCGCCAACATCCATGCCGGCTGGACCGGCTGGATCGACCGCTTGTCTTTCTATTCGGGCGAGTTCGTCTCCTACTGGGCGGTCATCGCCGTCTTCGTCTACTACTACGAAGTCGTCGCCCGCTACGTCTTCAACTCGCCGACCAACTGGGCCCATGAGGGCATGTATCTCATGTTCGGGATGCAGTACCTGATCATGGGCGCCTATGCGATGCTGTCGGAAAGCCATGTGCGGGTCGACATCTTCTACGCGCCGCTGTCGCCCCGCCGAAAGGCGCTGGCCGACATCCTGACCTCGGTGTTCTTCTTCATCTTCGCCGGCGTCCTCCTCGTCACCGGCTGGATCTTCGCCGCCGATGCGACGCGGGTGAACGAGGTTTCGTTCACCGAATGGCAGCTCGCCTACTGGCCGTTCAAATGGGCGATCGTCGTCGGCGCCGTCCTTCTCCTCCTGCAGGGCGTCGCCAAGCTCGCCCAGGATTTTCGAACGCTCGCGACCGGCTCCCCCGGCCCCGCCGGCACCGCGGAAAGGGCCTGAGCGATGGGTCTCGAAATCGACATCGGCTGGCTGACGCTGATCATGTTCGGCAGCCTGTTGCTGCTCTTGATGGCCGGCCTGCCGCTCGCCTTCGTCACCGGCGGCCTCGCCTGCGTCTTCCTCTTCGTCCTCGGCGACTGGCAGACGCTGAACATCGTGCCCTCGCGCATCTTCCCCTTGATGACGAACTACCAGCTCTCGGCGATCCCGCTGTTCATCTTCATGGCGGCGATGCTCGAGCGGGCGGGCATCATCAACGACATGTTCGACGTCATCTACAAGGTGCTCGGCGGCGTGAAGGGCGGGCTCGCGGCGGCGACGATCATCGCCTCGACCATCCTCGCCGCGATGGTCGGCGTCATCGGCGCGGCGGTGGTGACGATGGGCATCATCGCGCTGCCCGCCATGCTGAAGCGGCACTACGATCCCGAGATCGCCATGGGCTCGATCATGGCCGGCGGCACGCTCGGCATCCTGATCCCGCCGTCGATCCTCGCCATCATCTATGCCGTCGTCGCCGAACAATCCGTCGGCGAGCTGTTCATCGGCGCGGTCTTTCCGGGCCTTCTTCTCTCCGGCCTCTATGTCGTCTATGTCGTCGCGCGCTCCTACATCAATCCCGAGCTCGGCCCGCCCGCGCCGCCGGAAGAGCGCATCTCGTTCTCCGAAAAGGTGCGGGTGATGTCGAAGATGTCGGCGCCGATCGCCCTCATCGTCGTCGTCCTCGGCGTCATCTTCTCCGGCGTCGCGACGCCGGTCGAGGCGGCCGGCATCGGCACCTTCGGCGCCTTCATCGTCGCGGCGATCCATCGCAAGCTCGACTGGCCGACCGTCCAGGGCGCGTGCCTCACCACGCTGAAGGCCACCGCCATGGTCATCTGGATCATGTTCGGCGCGACGATCTTCGTCGGCCTCTATGTGCTCGAAGGCGGCCAGCAGTTCGTCGCCGGCGCGATGCAGGGCATGGGGCTCGGGCCGTGGGGCATCCTGATCTTCATGCAGCTGATCCTGATCTTCCTCGGCATGTTCCTCGACTGGGTCGGCATCCTGCTCCTCTGCGTGCCGATCTTCGTGCCGATCATCAAGGGCCTCGGCGCGGCGGCCTTCGGCCTCGACAGCGGCGACGACCTCGTTTTGTGGTTCGGCGTCCTTTATCTCGTCAACATGCAGATGAGCTTCCTGTCGCCGCCCTTCGGCTATGCGCTGTTCTATCTCAGGGGCGTCGCGCCGCCGGAAATCCCCATGACCCGAATCTTCAAGGCGGCGATCCCGTTCCTGATGATCCAGCTGATCGGGCTCGTCCTCTGCATGGTGTTTCCCGAGATCATCACCTGGCTGCCGGGGGTGATGTATGGCTAGCGCCCGGCCGGTGCGGCGCGGGAGCGGATCGCCGGCCGGCGCCAGCCGGCCCGCCCGAGGCCGCCCGCCTGCCCGTTGACGCCGGGGCGCGCGAAAACGGCCTCGCCGGCGAAAGCCGCGAAGGGATGGAGCGTCGTTTCGGCCGCCGCGCTCCACGGGGCGGGCGACGGGATGCCGGAGGCAGACCCTCCGAACTTTTTGTCTGTACGGTCCGCCTCCGGCATCCCGCGCGGCGCGCTACGGTCGCGATGCATCGCTCCGACCCGCTGCCTTTTCGGCGACCCCGACGCTGCCGCGGCGGGGACGGGTCGTCGCGATGGCGGCTGGCGCTTCCCGGATGCCTCCGGTCAAGCGGACCGATCCGCACCCCCCGCATAGTCGAGGAGGGGCCAGCGGCGCCTCGCAACCGTCCGGGACGGCCACCCTCCGGAAGAGCGCACCGCCGCGGACACCGCCCGCCGGCCCCCGAACGATCCCGGTGATCATTCGCGCCCGTTCCGTGGGCCGGCGGTCGGGGGATGATACGGGCGGCGCGAGGGGGTGGGGATATCTTTTTGAGCGGGCGAAATTTGCGGCTATCATAGGCGGAATAATGCAGACAGCGTCTGGTCGCCGTGAAAGTGAACTTTCAGAGTATCGAACACCCTCAGGATTATCGTGGGAATCCTAGGGAAATTCCAGGTTTATGTCGCGTATTCAGGACCATAGGCCTCTTTCCAGATCCCGTTCGTCGCGTAATTGATGACGTTCGTGGCCGCCTCCTCCAAGCGCGGACTGGGATGCTTACGTTGCGCCACTAGAAGCTCATTCGCATACTGCTGAGCGACCTGCTTCGGCTTATCTCGTCCCAGGAATTTGTTGAGGACTGATATATGCCCCTCTGCAAGCGTAACGATTGGATAGGTATCTTCCACGCCCGATTTGCGCTGAAGCTCTCGCAACGTGGTGATCGCCTCTTCCAATAAAGGTTCTGCCTCATCCCAAGAGCCCTTATCTGCGGCAATGATCAGAAGTTGCTGCGCAAATGCATGTTCAATATGCGGTGACAAATATGCCGATCTCGCTGTTCTGAGCATCTCCATAGCTTCTTTATGCCGATTCATCGCTCTTAACGCTAACCCGTATTGAAGCCAATACAAACCGTCGATGTGAAACTGCGTTTCAAAAGCGCTGTATACGGAAATGATTTTTTCTTCATCTCCACGAAGAATGTCTTTTACAAAGCGATGGTTGATAATGGACTTGAATACCACGCCATCCGCTTTGCCCACGTGCTTGATCACAGGCGCATCATAATCTGCGAATGATTTCAACAGCGCGACAATGCAGTCTCGTATCATCGTCGTCGTAGCGATTTTCTCGAACAATTCCCTAATGTAGACCGGATGCCGAGCCGCAAGCTTACCTGTATCCGCAATGACGATGCCTTCAGTATCATCCCGAAGAATGTTGATGTCCTCCTCGACACCTAATTCGAGAAGAGATTTGCCAACCAATGAAAAGCTGAGCGTTGATCGATGATTGCTAGCCAATCCAACGAGTATTAAAAATTTCCTCTGGCTTTCACCAGGCAGGTTTTGGAAATCATTCTCGATTATTTTAGTGAAACCGAGACCGGTCGTGGCTTCCATTAGCCCAATCAAAAGTTGCCTGTCGGCTTTGCGAAAGATCTCATGCGAACGGTCGGCCGGCTTCATCTTCTCAAGGCGGGTCCACGGACCATATTTCTCCAGCCGCTGCAAGATTTTGGGAACGTCATCCTTCGTGATTTTTCTGACGGTATATGTCTTGAAGTCCATATCGACGAATGATGCACTCACATGTCGCTTCCAAACGTTGAGCCGTTCGGAGACGACTATACATACGTTCTTAGCTTCGGCACCAGAGAGGACTTCAGCGAGGTCTGCATGCATGTCCTGGATCTTATCGATGAAAAGGTAGAATGGCTTTGGGTTCGCGTCCTCGAGCGTTGCGATGACGTCTTTGATGTCACTGACCGCTTCCCTTAGGAAGTAGACGCTTTTACCGGAAGTTTGGCTCAGGTTGAGAGCTGTCATCATGAGCGCAGTGCTCTTCCCAGAGCCCGCCGGCCCAGTCAGAGCTATCAGCCTTTTCCCCTTGTATTCGTCCTCCACCATCCTCGAGAATGTCTCTATGAATTCGAGATGGCCCGGGATGTCATCGACGATGTCCCGCCAGGTTGGCTTGTACCCCTTGTAAAATTCCCGAATGGCGCCGGCCGACTGCTTTTCTGACGGCTTGGGGAGGCTTTCTGAACCGACAAGCGTCACACTATTGAGGGTTCTCTTCTGCGTGTCACTAAGCCGAATGAAACCTCGCATCTCTGGACGTCGATTGCAGGCGATATCCCATCCTGAAGGCGGCGTCGGAAACTCGCTCGACAGCCAATCTGAGAAGTCCTTCAGCCTCCCTGAGATGTGTCTTATGTTCAGCGTTTCGAGGTGATCGACATCAATCTGCGTGGCATTTGGGGTTATCGCGTATCCACGCACCGGGTTTCGTTGGTTGGTTTCCCGCATTTCGGCCATGACGTGCTGGAATAACGGTTCGTCGAGTTCGCTACCAATGAACACGAACGTGTAGTTGCTGTGGTTTTGCCCTAGCTCCTTGTACCAGATCGGCAGATTACTAGCGCCTTCGCCGTACTCACGAGGAGAGAACACGAACCCATCCTGAGGTCGATCCGCGGATCCGTTCAATTTGATAAGTTGAACGGTGTCGTAGACAGGGCTGACCTCTTCGAGCGGCTGTTTGCGCGAAAAAACCTGAAGCTTCTGCGTCTTTGCCGCTCTAAGAGCGTTCTCCATGCTGTCGTCTATATTCAGCGTGTAGATGCGCTGCCACGGAAATTGAGCGATGATTGTCTGCGCATCGCTGGGGGTCGTGTTGGTCAGGCGATCTTGGAAGTACCGGTGAAGGCCCGCTGCGTCCGATGCTGCTATGGTTGAGTAGACCTTTCCTAAAGTTTCGCCCCGGTACGGCTTCGATTTTAGTTCCGCCAATTCCGATGCGAGTGCACTGCCAAGCGGAAGGTTCAACCCTCTGCTATCTCGTGCATCGCAGGACGCCCCTGCGCCAAGGAGTAGCATCAACCGTCCGTTTTCATATTCCGTCCTGATCTCGGCTAGCATTCCGCTCCCCCGCAGCTCGATTTGTGTTCGTTCAGATTACAACCAAGATTGCATTGAGCAAGCCTGCTGAATCGCTCTGAGATTTCGCGATCTAATTGAAGAATCACACGATGCCCTGCATGGCCACCATGTGAGTCTCCTTCGAAAACAAATTTCGACCAACGGACGGAGGTGGCGACAGCAATCGAAAGACTTGGAAAAAAGGCGGTGAGCGCTTCGCTCCCACGACTTTGTGTCCCTGCATTAGATCCACCTTTTTGGGCGCAATCCCGCAGACCATCCCGCGCCCTCCTCCTCCCTTTCCTCGCCCCACCACCGTACCCATTCCCCCAAACTCCCCTACATCCTCTCCCGGCGGCGCCACCTCCGCCCCATCCCCGCCCCACCAGCCCGAGAGACCCGCCGCAGCCGATGCTGGAATCCCTTTATGTCCTGATTCTCGTCGGCACCGTCCTCATCGTCGTCGCCGCATTTTCCAGCCTGCTCGCCTTTCGCTTCGGCGCCCCGCTGCTGCTTCTGTTCCTGTCGATCGGGCTCGTCGCGGGGGTGGACGGGATCGGCATCGACTTCGACAATGCGGGGCTCGCCTATTTCGTCGGGACGATCGCGCTGGCCATCATCCTGTTCGATTCCGGCTTCGGCACGCGCATCGCCACCTTCCGGCTGGCCGCAGCGCCCGCGCTGACGCTCGCGACCGTCGGGGTGCTCGGCACGGCGATCCTGTTCGGCCTCGCCGCCACGTGGCTTTTGAACATTCCGCTGGTCGAGGGGCTGCTCCTCGGCGCGATCGTCGGGTCGACGGATGCGGCGGCGGTGTTCTTCCTCCTGCGCGTCGGCGGCATCACGATCCGGGACCGGGTGCGCTCGCTGCTCGAGATCGAATCCGGCACCAACGATCCGATGGCGATCTTCCTCACCGTCGCGCTGGTCGAGACGATCGCGGCCGGCGCGGGGATCGATTCCGTCGGCATCGACGTCGCGCTCGGGCTGCTCGGCCAGATGACCATCGGCCTTCTCGGCGGCTTTCTCGGCGGGATGATGATCGTCGCCTTGATCCGGCGGCTCGCGATCGATCCCGGCCTGTTGCCGATCATCACGCTGGCGCTGGCGCTGTCGGTGTTCGCGGCGGTCGGCGCCGTCGGCGGCTCGGGTTTCCTCGCCGTCTATGTCGCGGGGCTTTATGCCGGCAACGCCAAGCTCGCCAATGCGACGACGATCAAGCGCTTCCAGGACGGGCTGACCTGGCTCGCCCAGATCGTCATGTTCCTGATCCTCGGGCTTCTGGCGACGCCCTCGCAGTTCATGGACATCCTGTGGCCGGCGCTGCTTCTCGCCGCCTTCCTGATCTTCGTCGCGCGGCCCTTCGCCGTCTGGCTCTGCCTCCTGCCCTTCGACTTCCAGCGCCGGGAGATGGCCTTCGTCTCCTGGGTGGGCCTGCGAGGCGCGGTCTCGATCCTCCTCGCCATCGTGCCCTTGATCGGCGGGCTCGACGATTCGCGGCTGTTCTTCAACGCCGCCTTCATCATCGTCCTCGTCTCGCTGTTGTTGCAGGGTTGGACCATCTCCAGCGTCGCGAGAAGGCTCGGCCTCGTCGTGCCGCCGCGCACCGGCGCCATCGAGAAATACGAGCTGGAGCTTCCCGGTTCGCCCGACCACGAGCTCCTCTCCTACCGCGTCGTCGAGGGAAGCCCGGTGGCGCGCGGCGAGCGGATCCCGCGCTGGGCGCGGCCCTCGCTGGTGATCCGCGAGGGGCGCTCGATGCGCGCGCAATATGCCGGGCGGCTGATGGCCGGCGACTACGTCTTCCTGTTCATCTCGCCGCGCTATCCGCCGCTGCTCGACCGGCTGTTCGCAAGGCCGGCCGAGCTCAACCCCGACGATGCGGAGTTCTTCGGCGACTTCGCCATCGATCCGTCGGCGCGGGCCGCGGGCCTCGCGGAGGCCTATGGCGTCCGGCTGCAGCCGGGCGAGGAGGCGATGACGGTGTCGGAGATGATGATTGCCCGGCTCGGCGGCGAGGCGGACTATGGCGACCGGGTCGCCGCCGCGCCGGTCGAGCTGATCGTCCGGCAGATCGGCCTCGACGGCGCCATCGTCGCGGCCGGACTGTCGCTGGTGCCGGAAAGCGGGCGCGGCAGCCAGATCCCGCTGTTCTTCGGCCGGCGGGATCTTTTGGCGATGCTGCGGCGGCTGTTCGGGCGGCCGGCGAAGGATTCCTGAGGCGGGCGGTTAAGGCAGCTGATCTGGACGCTGCCGCCCGGCAAGGCTACGAAACCATCGACGCGTGCCGCGCGACGCCGCTTCACCTTCGCCCTGCTTTGCACAGGCGGCGAAAGGCGGACGGCGTTCGGGACGGCCCTGACAGGAGAGACGCCAGCCATGACGAAGTTCAAGACCCTCGACGATGCGGATGTGACCGGCAAGCGCGTGCTCCTGCGCGTCGACCTCAACGTGCCGATGAAGGACGGCGCCGTCACCGACAGGACGCGGATCGAGCGGGTTCTGCCGACGATCCGGGAAATCTCGGAAAAGGGCGGCCGGGTGATCCTGCTCGCCCATTTCGGCCGGCCGAAGGGCAAGCCGAACCCGGAGATGTCGCTCGAGCCGATCGCCCCGGTCCTCTCCGAAATGCTCGGGCGGCCGGTGGGCTTTGCCGACGACTGCACCGGCCCGGTCGCGGCCGGCATCGTCGCGGCGCTGACGGACGGCGACGTGGTGCTCCTCGAAAACACCCGCTTCCATGCCGGCGAGGAGGCGAACGATGCCGAATTCGTCGACGCCCTCGCCTCGCTCGGCGACGTCTATGTCAACGACGCCTTCTCCGCCGCACACCGGGCCCACGCCTCGACGGAAGGGCTCGCCCACCACCTGCCCTCCTATGCCGGGCGGACCATGCAGGCCGAGCTCGAAGCCCTCGAAAAGGGCCTCGGCAATCCCGAGCGCCCGGTCGTCGCCGTCGTCGGCGGCGCCAAGGTCTCGTCGAAGATCGACCTGTTGCAGAACCTCGTTGCCCGCGTCGACGCGCTGGTGATCGGCGGCGGCATGGCCAACACCTTCCTCGCCGCGGACGGCATTTCCGTCGGCAAGTCGCTCTGCGAGCACGATCTGGCCGAGACCGCGCGGGCGATCGTCGAGGCGGCGAAGGCGGCCGGCTGCGAGATCGTGCTGCCGGTGGACGCGGTGGTCGCGCGCGAGTTCAAGGCGGGCGCGGCCAGCGAGACAGTGGATGTCGGCGCCGTGCCGCAGGATGCGATGATCCTCGACACGGGGCCGAAGAGCGTCGAGGCGGTCAACGCCTGGCTCGACAGGGCGAAGACGCTGGTCTGGAACGGCCCGCTCGGCGCCTTCGAGATCGAGCCCTTCGACAGGGCGACGGTGGCCGCGGCCCGCCATGCGGCGGAGCTCACACGGGCGGGCAAGCTCGTCTCGGTCGCCGGCGGCGGCGACACCGTCGCGGCGCTCAACCAGGCTGGCGCGGCGGCCGACTTCAGCTATGTTTCGACGGCGGGCGGCGCCTTTCTCGAATGGATGGAGGGCAAGGCCCTGCCCGGGGTCGAGGTTCTGAAGGCATGATGACACCGCGCACGGAATTTTCCGGCGGCACACCCGCCGGATTCGGCAATCTCGGCGGCGATTTCGACCCGGGCGGTCTCGCGGCCTCGTTCAAGACCGGGCTGATCTCCTGGCTGCTCCTGCCCGTCTATGTCTGGCAGGGCGTGCAGACCCGGCGGCGCGTCCTGCGCATGACGCCGCCGGACGGCGCGACGAGCGGCGTCCTCGGCGCCGACGCACGCAGCGAGACGACCGTGAAGCTTCTGGTGATCGGGGACTCTTCTGCAGCCGGCGTCGGCGTCGACCACGTCGACGACGCGCTGGGGCCGAAGCTGGCCGAGCGGATCGTCGCCCTGACCGGCCGCTCGGTGTTCTGGCGCATGGCGGGCGCGAACTCCGCCGTGTCTGCGGAGATCCGCGATCACGTGGTGCCGAATCTCGCCCGCGAGGCCTTCACCCACATCGTCCTGATGATCGGCACCAACGACGCCAAGAACTTTCACGGCGGCCGGCGCTTCAAGAAGAGCTTCGGGAGCCTGCTCTATGCGCTGAAGGCCAAATGGCCAGAGGCGCGGATCGTCTGGTCGCCGCCGGTCGATCTGAAGCGCGTGCCCGCCCTGCCGAGAGGCCTCGCCCATGTGCTGGAGCTGCGGGCGCGCATCGTGCGGAAGATCGGCGCAAGGCTCTGCGCCGAGCGCGGCGCAATCGTCGCCACCACCCTGCCCCGGGTCGAACCCGCGGGCTTTTCGCGCGATGGCTTCCACGCTTCGGCCGAAGGCTACGCCTATTACGCCAATCATCTGGTCAGCTACGTCATCGGCAAACTTTGACGCGGGCCGGAGCGGCTGAAGCGGGCTGGAGCGCGCGCAACCGCCTTTTTGGGCGAGCATGGCGGCTCAGCCAGAGACGGAGACACGGCGTCGCCCATGCCATGCGCGACGCACGGCCGGCGTTGCCGACGTCGCCAATGGCTCGGCGAAAGGGAAGGCACTCGTCCGTCCCTTCGCACGCGACGCGTCGCGTCGCCGCGATCACCAGCGCAGATGCGCTCGCATCCGCGAAAGTAACGGGCGAGGCAAAGTCTCCCGGCGAGACGATCGCTCACCTTTGCCCATCGTCCGGGAGCAAGGCTCACGGCGACAAGACCGGCACCCGAACCGTTGGAGATCCGGGCACCGGAAGCTTCGTTCAGCGACCGCGGCGGCGCTTGTGGCCGAGGCCCATCTGCTTGGCAAGGCGCGAACGCGCAGCCGCATAGTTCGGCGCGACCATCGGATAGTCAGCCGCCAAGTCCCACTTCTCGCGGTACTCTTCCGGCGTCAGGTTGTAATGCGTCATCAGATGACGCTTCAACGACTTGAACTTCTTGCCGTCCTCGAGACAGACGATGTAATCGTCCGTCACGGACTTCTTGACGGGAACCGCCGGCTTCGGCTTTTCGACCTGCGGCGCCGACGGCACCGTCGTCGTCCGGCCCAACGCGCCGTATACATCCGCGATCAAGCTGGGCAGCTCCGAAACGGGCAGCGAATTGTTGCTGACGTAAGCAGCGACGACCTCGGCCGTAAGCTCCATGAGCATTTCGTTGTTATCGATTGCCTCGATCTGATCCAATTTATCACCCGATCGTTCATTTGAGGGCAGTGTCTCAAAATTATTTCGCGCGATCAGCCGGAGAGCACTGCCGACCTTCAGTGAACGCACGCGAGCACAAAACCATCGTTGTGCCTTGTTGTCCTGTATTTATGCCGATTTACTTGCTGTCAATAGGAGATTTCTATTTTTTTAGATTTATCCCCCCATCAACCTCGCAATCCGGGCGTAGCAGCAAGCAAATACAATAATGTGAAGGCGCGACGCTTGCAGGTTGCCGGCAACGAAACCGTGAAACTTCATCCGAACGCGTACAACCGAAAGAGGTTTTTTTGGTTCTCGGACGAATCGACAAGCAGCACCGCCGCGAACGCGAACAAACGGCTCCACATTACAAGCCGGCAAGATTCGAAACACGGCTTTGGCTTCGAGCGGATGTCGACCATGACATCGCGACCGGGACTGGGACGAGCCTTACAGAGGCAGGCCCGAGAATTTCGCAGCGAGCGATTGCGTCCGATTGCGGTCTGAATTTGGAATGACTTTAAGGCAGGATAGTTTCAACCCGATATACAACCGGAAGAGGACGCCACGAAGGCCTGCCGTAAACCCTTTCCTGGTTTCCGATGCGAGGCCAGAAACTCGCAACCGTTGCGACACGAGGTCGGGCGCTCTGACCGACGCCTCGCGCTTCCGTGGCGTCTCCTGATCCCTCCCACATCAGGATCGTCGGCGCAGACCCCCGTGACCATCCCTGCGCTGCGACGAAGGCATCATTCGAGCGACGCTCGCTCTTTGAGCAACGCGATGGGCCCCACACCGACGAACAGGCCGAAGACGTCCAGGCGCGGCGGCAGGGCGGCGGACTTCTCGGCCAAGGCGTCGGTCGGTATAGACCGATACAGCGCGATCGAGCGAAGTGCAGGTGCGATACGCCGATACGCCAGACCGGCGTCCTCGCGGAACACCGAGCGCGGGAGCCTGCGTTTCCCGGGTCTCCCTCGTGACCGGAGGCAAATCATCTTCGCCTCGGCGATGAACGAAGACACCGCCCGGTCGAAAGACGGGCGGTGCCTCGAATGGAAATCGATATGGTCTCGCGTCCGGCCGGCGAGCGGCTTTTAGTCCTCGATCCCGCTGTCCTGTCGGCATTGCGGGGCCGAACGCCGGCTCAATCCGCGAAGCGCGCTTCGATCAGGGTCACACCCTTTGCCCGCAGCGCCTGGCCGAGCTCGCCGCTCGGATGCGCGCCGGCACTCTCGGCCGATTTGCGGGGCGCGGAAACCAGCGAGGCGAAGGCGATACGCGAGGAGATCGCGTCCTGGCCCGGGACGGCGCCCGCTGCCTCCCCGTTCGCCATGCGAACGACGCGGCCGCCCTTCGCCGAGAGGATTTCGGCCTCGATCGTCGCCTCTTCGGACGTGGCTTTCGCGGCAGTCTTCGCCGCCTGGCGGGGCGTCTGACGCTCCGAATAGGCGACCGTCCTGAGGCCGGGCTTGGCATCGGCGGCCTTGGCCTGACCTTCGGGGCGGTTCTGCGGAAGGACGGCGGCGACGCGGTCGCGCTGCTCGTTGGCAAGGACCTCCAGCGCGGCAACGGCTTCACGCCGTGGCTCGGGCTTCACGCCGCCGTTCAGAACGGCGTCGAAATTCGGACGATTGGTCGGCGTGGGAACGGCGAAGGCGAGCTGTCCGGCCGCGACGGGTCCGGCGCCACGCTCTTCCTGCTCCAGAGCCGCCACGAGAGCGCCGACCGTCTCGTCGGAGACCTTCCCCTCGGCGGAGGAGACGGATGCGCGGGCAGCGAAGGTCGGAACCGGAACACGCGAAGCTTCGAGCGCGGCGATCTGCGTTGCAGCGGGGGCCGCTGCAGCGGCCGGAGCACCGGTATCGAAGGTGTCGGCGACGGGGACCGAAACACCGGTCGGGAGATCACGGCTCGGCCGCGGCTGCGGCACGACCGCCGCGATCTGGACTTCACGAGCGGCTGCCGGGGCCGGAGCGGCTCTCGCCGGCGCCTGGGCCGGCGCCGCGACGTCGGCATTGTCCTCGGCCTCTTCCGACGAATCGCCGCCGCCGAACAGCATCGCGATCAACGACTTGCCACCGCCCGACGAACGCGATGAGCTGGCGTTGGCGACCTGGATGCCGGCCTGGCCACGGCGCGACTTGTAGGAGGCGAGCGCCTGCTGATAGCCGGGCAGCGGCTTGCCGTCGGAGGGCACGTGCACCGTCCCGCCGTTCGGGAAGACCGCCAGCAACTCGCGCCGGTTCATGCGCGGCCAATGGCGAGCGTTGCCGACGTCGAAATGCACGAAGGGCGAGCCCGAACGGGGATAATAGCCGACGCCGCCGACCTGCATCTTCAGCCCGATCTCGCGCATCTTCTTGAGCGGCACGTCGGGAATGAAGAAGTCGAGCGCGCGGCCGAGCGTGTGCTGGCTCTGCTTGGCGACGCCCGAGGAGCGGGACCGCAGCATCGCGTTGGTCGCCGGCGAGCGGTAGCCGCAGATGACGTTGATGTAATCGCGGGAACCGGACTGGCGGTAGGCTTCCCAGATCAGGTCGAGGAGACCCGGATCCATGGTCGTCGCCTTCGCCTTGCGCCAGTCGCGCAGGAACCAGTTGATCTTCTTCAGCTCGCCCTGATCGTAGCGGCCGTTGACCTTGTAGGAAAAGGCCGCCTTTTCCCGCGTATGGAGATTGTAGAACTTCAGGGTCCGCGTCTCTGCCGCGGCGCTGGTTGCGACGGCGCCCGCCATCAGCGTTGCGACGGCCACGGCTGCGAAACGCAGGGCCGAACGCCCAGCGCCAAGTGTTCGTCCGAACATCCGGCATCCCCTCGACTGACGTGTCGCGCCCGACCGTATCCCCCGGCGGGCGCCCCCTTCTGTCATTTCGAACTTGCTCAGAACTGCGGCACGAAAATGACAGATGGAGAATTTCTCGCTCTCACCTTGGCGAATTTAAGTGAATGATACCTTAACGACACGCCGATAGCGAGCACGGGGACCGCCGATTTGCCGCGACATTCAACGGTTTGCACAAATGCCGCACCGCACTGGCGGTGTTTCACCACCGTTCGGAACGGTCACGGGCGGGCGCATCAAAATTGCTACCCGGCAAAGAAGTGCCCGCGGTCACAGCGGAAAATCGATCCGCTCGCGAAGATAAGCTTCCATGCCCGTCAGCGATCTCTTGCCGGCTTCGGTTCCGAAAGCTTCGAAGACGTGGACGCCGCCATTCGTCAGGTGAAGGTCGACCGCATTGCCCGCGGCGAGCCAGCGGCTGGCCATGAACAGCGTGTCGTCAACGAGCAGATCCCTGGTGCCGCAGCTGAAGCGCGCCGGCGGCAGGTCGGACAGGTCCGCGTAAAGGGGCGAGACGGCCGGATCCTTCAGGGAGTAAGCGTCCGGCACGAAGCGCAGCACGAATTCCTTGACGTCCTCGGCACTCAGCACGAGCCGGTCTTCGCCGGCGGCCCGCACGCTCGGCGTCAGCGACAGGTCGTAGCAGCCCGCGACGAGAAGCGCCGCGCGGAACGGGCGCAGCTTGTAGTCGTCGCGCAGCCTGATCAGGGTGAGGACGGCGAGATGGGCGCCGGCCGACTCCCCGCCGATGGCCAGGAAGCCGCGCGGCGCCGGCAGGTGGCCGTTGGCGAGCGCGACGGCGACGTCGACGCAGTCGTCCGGCGCCGCCGGAAAGGGATGTTCGGGGGCCAGCCGATATTCGACCGAGACGACCGTCAGCCCCGTCGCGTCGGCAAGCGAGCGCAGCCGCGGATCGGCCTCCTCAGCCCCGCCGAAGACCCAGCCGCCGCCGTGGATATGCAGAAAGCTGCCGCGCGTGGCGCCGTCCGTCGGCCGGAAGATCCGCATCGCGATCTCGCGGCCCGCCGAACCGATATGGACATGGGTCTCGGCCTTCTTGTCCTTCGGCGCGAAGGGGAAGATTCCCTTGCCCTCCTTGCGGGCCTTGCGGACCTTCTCCACCGGCATGGACCAGGGATCGGGGCGCTGGCCGTGCTCCTTGCGCAGCCAGTCCGTCAGCTCGACGAGCTCGGGATCGGTGGCCTCGGGATCGAATGCGTCCGAGTCGATCTCCAGTCGCCGCTTTGCCATGCTCGTCATCCTGCCTGCCGGTGGTTGCGTTTCCCAGACAAAGCTAGGCGGTCCGGCCCGCCATGGTAGGGCCGCGGCCGACGGCATCTCGCGATCGCGCGCGTCGAAGACCGCCCCTGCGCCCGACCCGGTTCGTTTCGGCCGGCTCCGCTCTCAGCCGCGCTGGCCCGCCTTCCGCCATGCATCGATCGCCGACAGCGTCGCCGGGCCGAAAACGCCGTCGCTGCGGCCGCGATAGACGCCCTCGGCGCGCAGATAGTCCTGGATCGCCTGACGGACCGGCGTCTCGAAGATCTTGCCGCCCCCGGTGACGATCAGTTCCTCGGCGTCGGCATAGCCCTGGGAGAGCCCGGTCATCATGCTCTTCGCCGCATCGAGCGGCGTCGCACCCGGCGCGCCGATGCCGAAGGCATCCATGAAGCCGACGTAGAAATGCCCGCCCGGCACGTCCTTTTCGGCCGCCTGACGGTAGAAGTCGAACGCCTTGGCGTAGTCTTCGTCGACGCCCTGGCCGCTATAGGCCATCTTGCCGAGCTCGACGAGCGCTTCCGGGACCCCGAAGGCCGCCGCGTCCTGAAACAGCGCGTAGGCTTCGGCATAATCCTGCGGGATGGTGGTGCCGTTCACTTTCTCGATGCCGAGGAAATACCTGGCGAAGCCGTTGCCCTGGCCGGAGGATTTCTCCAGCCAGTCGACCGCCTGGCGCGGGTCGGGCGCGACGCCGCGTCCGTCGTAGAAGGCCAGCGCCAGCTCATACTGGGCGACGGCCTGCCCCGCCTCGGCCGCCTCGCGGTAGAGCCTTGCCGCCTCGTCGTCGCGCCCGGCCGCCTGATAGGACCGGCCGAGCTGGAAGGTGACGCGGGCATCGCCGGGAGCCAGGCGATGGGCGGCCTCGCAGGCCGGCACCGCCTTCGTCACGTCGATGTCGGCCGGCGCCTTCACCCCGGCGATCTCGGCCGGCTTCGTCGGATCGTCGGAATCGGCGGCGAGGCGGTCGCATTCGGCAAGGACGCTCGCCGTCGCGGCTCCAGGGCGCGGCGCGGCGGGGTCGCCCGGCGTCGCGAGCGCCGGCGGGGGCCCGGCGGGAACGCCGTCGGGCGACGGCACCAGCGGCAGCGGATCGACCGGCACCTGCGCATCCGGCCGGTCCTCGGCAGGTGGCGTCAGATCCTCCGTCCCGCCGGGCGTCACGGGGGACGGGACGGGTTCGGCCGAAGGCGCGGCCGGCGCGGGCCCGAGCAGCGGCACCGGCTCGCCGCCGTTCACCGAGACGGTCGGCGAGAGCAGCGCCATTTGCTGCAGCGGATCGGCGGCCCCGGCGAGTGCGAAGGCGGTTCCGACGAGCGGCACCGGCCCGGACGGCTTGATCGAGAGGCGCAGCGAGCGCGGATCGCTCAAAAACGCGCGCAGAGCATCGGCGGCGTTTTCGGCGAGCGTCGTGTTGCCCGTGGAGCCGAGGATCGCATCACGAGCGGCCGTCGGAATGGCCGCGCGGAACAACGGCGGATCGATGTTCTGGCCCTTGGCGGCGATTTCGAGAACCTTGTCGACGAGCGACGTGTTGACGAAATTGACCTCGGCTTCTTCGAGGCTCGTCCCGAGACCGACGAGCGCCGCCGGATTGCCGGCGGAGACCAGCGCACGGACGTCGGCGGGCGAAAAGTTCCCGAGCGCGGTCGAGACCGTCAGGCTCCCCTCCCGGCCGATTTCCACGACTTCCGTCAATTTGAGGTTCTGGGCGGCGGTGTCGCGCTGCATCATGGTCGTCAGCGTGAAGTCGAAGAAGTCCCGGCCGAGCCCTTCGAAATCGCCGACGCTTGTTTCGGTGATCCTCGCCATCTGTTCGGGCGTGAAGGCGAGGTTCTTGATGCTGAAGGTCGCCGACTGAGGCAGGCCGTCGGAGACGCCGTTGGTGGTCAGCTGGATGGCGGCGATCGTCAGGAGTTCGCCGGTCGGATCGAAGCCGGTCACCGAGCGGATGTCGATGCCGCGCAGGTCGGCCGGCCCGAGGCTGTCGCTGGCGGGCGTCGCGCCGACGGCCGTAAGGCGCGGATCGAGGATCGAGATCGAGGCGATCGTCGCCACCCGGTCGTTCGGTCCGTTCCGCTCGGTCGCCCGGATGCTCGACTTGGTCATGAAGATCGAATTGGCCGTCAGGGTGCCGTCCGCCTCGAGCTTCGGCTTCAGGACCACGGTCGAGGGCGCGACGAAGCCGCTCCAGTTGGGCTGGCCGTCGTCCTTGGTCAGCCGCAGATTGGTGACGAAGAGATCGCCCTGGTCGAGAACCGCGGAATCGTAGCGGAACCGCGGCCCGCTCTGGCTCGACGCGCCCTGCAGCGCGTTCAGCCGGTCGACCATCGTGTCGGCGAGGAGCTTGGCCTCGTCCGTGGGCACCTGCGGCGTGACGGTCGGCGCCTGCGGCGCGGCGACGTCGCCGGCATCGGCCGGAGCAGACGGCGCGGCAGGCGCGGCGACGTCGGGTGCGGGGATCGGAACCGGTCGGGGATCGGCGTCGCTGCCGGCGGACGTGCCGCCGGCTCCCGAGAAGGGATCCCGTGCGACGGAGGGCGCCGCCGGTTCCCTCGCCTGCGGCTGCGGCTCCGGGGCCGTTCCGGCCTGCATCGGCGCGGCCGGCAGAGGGGCCTCGGCCGCAGCAGGCGGCGGCGTTTCCGCGTCGTCCGGGGCCATCGGGGCTGCCGGCTGCTGCGAAAGCTGCGGCGCCGGGCTCTCCGCGCCGGTCCCAACCGCCGAGGCGCCGGCCGCGCCGTCGCCTGATCGGCCGGCCCTCGCTTCGCTCTGGCCCTGCAGGATGCGGGCGAAGCTCGCATAGGGGCAGGCACCGAAGGCATCGATATGGGCCTGATAGGCCTCCGGCGTGTCGATCTGGCGGGCGATCTCGAAGTGGTCCTTCGCCTCCCGGCAATCGGCCGCGGCCTGGGCCAGAAGCTGGTCGGCATCGGCCGGTGCGGCGACGAGGAAAGCCACGCCGGCGAGAAGCGCGAGGCGGCGGGAGCGGTACGTTACGGTCATCGGTCGAGGCCCATGGGTCGGTGGATGATATGCCCCTGCCCGGCGCACCGCGACCGCTCCCGACGAAAGAGCGGAGGAGAC
Source organism: Jiella avicenniae (assembly GCF_021390325.1). Taxonomy (GTDB): domain Bacteria; phylum Pseudomonadota; class Alphaproteobacteria; order Rhizobiales; family Rhizobiaceae; genus Jiella; species Jiella avicenniae. The sequence continues at coordinate 146,748 of NZ_JAJUWU010000003.1, forward strand.
ACCGGACGATTGCGCCGGAGCGGCCCGAGACCGGGGCCGACCTGCCGACGCGGCTGTGCTCGAGACACAGCGAATGAGACGTCGAAGGCGCTTCTGCGGCGCCCACCGAGGCACGGGGATCGCTCCGGCGGGCCGCAAGGCCGCCCCGCGGCGGGCCGGACCTCGACGACGCCGAGCGATCGGCACCATCCCGGTGATACCGCGCCGCCGGGGCGGCGACAAGAAATTTCCGTTACGTCAGGAAGCGGAGCCGGCGGAGCGGCCTCTGCAGCCTGCTGCCTCGAATGCGCACGCGCGTGACTGCATGGGTGTGGTCGTCCAAAGGCATCCCGGCGCGCCTCAGTCAGCCCGAAGGAGCCGACGGTGTCTGCAGGTGACGCCGGACCCCGCACTGAGATTGTTTGAGACCCTGCTCTCACGACGTATAATACGTCCAACACTCCAGGAGGATTTCATGCAGGCCTTCACCTCCATCGACCTTCAGAAACAGACCGGCGACGTCCAGAGAGCAGCTTCGCGGGAGGGAGCGGTGATCACCTCGCACGGGAAACCGAGGAACGTGATGCTGTCCGTGGAAGAATTCTGCAGATTGAAGCGGATCGCCGGGGAAGAGCTGCCCACCGACCTGTTGGCGAGCCGCGGCGTCACAGTTCGTCATGTCTCGGATCCGCTGGGATACGATATCCAGAATTTCGAGAGTGCTGCCAGGACGATCGCAACCGATGCCCTTGCAAAAACGAATGAAGCGGCCGTCGAAGCGGAGCTGGATGCCGTGCGCAGGAAATTCGGACGCTCACCTGCGTGATCGACGGTCCCGAAGGCCCTGACGTCCGGAAGCCGCGCTTCCTGATCTTGGACAACACGCCTATTTCCTTGCTGGGATGCATCGAGGCGCTGGATTGGCTGTTCCGACCTGGATGCGAGGTCACGATCACCGACATGGTGGTGGCGGAAGCCGTCAGAGACCCGGGAAGCGACAGAGACCCAAGACGGGCAACGAGAACGTACGTTGCCGCTTGGCTGGAAAAGAACAGTCACAGGGTCACCATCCTGGCAACCTCGGAGGGAGAAAAGTACCGGCGGGAGATGCTTCTTTGGGAGCGCGCCGGCAAGCCGAAGGATCTGCGTCCATCCTGGACCGACCGGGGCGAGCGAAGCCTCCTGTCGGCCGTGCAGGATTTGAAGCGAGCGCTCCAGTTCGATGAAGACATCATCGTCATCGTCGACGACAGGAACGCGCGTGACGCCGTCAGAGCCATCCGCGCCGACTTGACGATTATGGGGACGAGGACCTTCGTCCGGTGGATGGATGAAGACTTCGGCGTCCCCGGTGCCGATACGGCCTGGCACGCATTCCGTATGGCCACGGACGACACCGCCGATCACGGCGAGGGCGAAGACCCGCTCTTCGTCAGAAGCAAGCCGTGATGCCCTCGCCCGGCCTTCGAACTCGGCTGGACAGAAGATGATACCGACCCTTCTGCAGTACCCAGTCGCGTGGTTCTGCTTTACCTGAAGCCAAGTTTCCCACGGCGCCTCACTCCAGGATGATGTGCGGCACGAAGCGGGAGAGATTGCGGGTGATCGGCGAGCGGTCCTCGCGCATGCCGAGGCCGCAGGCCCTGTCGCCGACGATCCACGAACCGAGCACGGCATAGGCGCCGTCCTTCTCGAACAGAGACGTCAATGCCTGAACGACGAAGCCTTCGCTGCCGTAGGAGCCTTCGGTGATCTCGACGCGCTCGCCCCGCTTCAGCACCTCGACGTTCTCGCCTTCCCGCGAGAACAGCGGCTTGCGCACCGCGTCCTTCAGGGTCTTGGCCTGGCGGTCGTCGTCGAACCAGGCGGGAAGCAGGTTCGGATGGCCGGCATGGCGGTCCCACAGGAGCGGCAGGATGCCCTTGTTGGAGAGGATCGTCTTCCAGGCCGGCTCGACGATGGTGGCGCCGGCGGTCTCGAGATGCTTCGCGAAGGGTTCGCGCAGCATGTCTTCCCAGGGATAGAGCTTGAAGAGGAGGTCGATCACCCGGTCTTCGGTGTCGGTGAAGCGCCCCTGATCGTCGACCCCGACGTCGCGGATGTCGAGAAGGCTGGTGCGATGGCCGGCCTGGACGGCGCAGTCCATCAGATAGGCGGCGGTGCCGCGATCCTCGTCGCTTTCCGTCCAGGCGGCGAAATGGAAGATCGGCTCCTTCGAAAACGCCCCGAACGCCTCGACCAGCGCCTCCTGGATCGAATTGTACTGGTCGGCGTCCTCCGGCAGGGCGCCGCGGGCGACGTTGTCGGTCAGCCAGTTGTACTGGAAGTAGGCGGCCTCGAAGATCGAGGTCGGCGTGTCGGCGTTGTATTCGAGAAGCTTCGCCGGTCCGGTGCCGTCATAGGCGAGATCGAAGCGGCCGTAGAGGTGCCTGTCGCCGCGCTGCCAGGATTCGGCGACGAGGTCACGCATCCCCTCCGGCACCTGCAGCCGTTCCATCGCCTGCTCGTCGCGCACGACGTCGGCGACGAGATCCATGCACATGTCGTGCAGTTCCTGGGACGGCGCCTCGATCGCCTCCTCGATCTCGGCGAGCGAAAAGACGTAGGCAGCCCCGTCGACCCAATAGGGCTCCCCATACATTTCATGGAAGCCGAAGCCGACGCTTTCGGCCGCCTCGCGCCAGTCCTCGCGCTCCGGGATGGCGATCCGCTTCATCGCGGCCGGTCCGTGGCGGCAACGCGGCGCGCCGCATCGCCGGCCCTTACCGCCACCGGCATGGCCGAGCGGCTAACCACCGAAGAAGCCGCGCGAGGAGGAGCGGCCGCCGAAGCCCGACCGCGAGACCGTCCGGGTGTTGACGTTGACCGGCCGGCTCACCGACTTGCCGCCCTCGATGGTGCTGGTCAGCGAGTCGCCTGCCCGGTTCCGGTAGATCGGCGTCGAGGAGTAGCCCGAGGAGTACCGATAGTCGCGATAGGCGCCGTAGCTCGACAGGTTCGACAGGGCCGAGGAGATCAGATAGCCGGTCATGAACGGCACGAAGAAGCCGGAGCCCGAGCCGCTGGTCTGGCCGGCGGAGTTCTGGCCGCCACCGGCCTGGAAGCACTTGCCCTCGCCGATCGCCGCCTCGCATTCCTGCAGGCTGGCATAATGCGGGGCTTCGGCGAGATGTTTCTGCAGGGCCTGCTGATATTCGGCCTCGCAGATCTGCGCGTCGATGCCGGCGTCGGCGCATTGTTGCGGCGTCGAGAAGGCGACGTCCTGCGGCGTGTCGTCGCCGCAGCCGTAGAGGACCATGCCCGTCGCGGCGATCGTGCCGAGGGTGAGGACCGGCGGTGTTCTTCTGGTGAAGCGTCTGCGCATTGCCGGCCTCCTCAGTAGGTCATGCAGGCGGCGTTGAGGATGCCGACGGCGAGCGCGATGCCGCCGCCCCACAGACCCGCCGCGATCTCGCCGTCGGTGATGCGCTGGTGAAGGCCGGTCATCGTCCGCGAGGCGATGAAGAAGGCGAGGATCTGGGCCAGAAGGCCGATGATCGACCAGACGATGAAGTCGACGATCGAGACCGAGTTCGCGGCCGCCGAGGCGAGCGGCAGCGAGAAGCCGAGGATCGCGCCCATGAAGGCGACCACGGCGGCCGTGTTGCCGGCCCGGATCAGGGTGATTTCCTTCTGCGGCGTCAGCGTCGTGTAGATCCAGCCGAACAGGCCGTAGAGCACCAGTCCGAGGATGAAATACGCAAGGAAGGCCGGCAGGCCCGCGACGATACCGAACATTCGATTCCCTCTCTCCGTGCGCAGCGAGCGCTCCGCCTGCGCGTCTTCTCCGGTCTCTCTACCGCCTCGCGGCCTGTGCCGCCACGTCAGACCCGCCTGACGTCGGCCGGCGACAGGCCGTAGCCGAGCAGGAATTCGACCGAGCCGCCCTCGCGGCTCGCGGCGCGCGCGATGTCGCGCTCGATGTTGATCAAGAGCATCTCCTGCGTCCGGCCGAGCGGACGAGCATAGAGCATGCAGGTCTGATGGATCTGGCGAACCCGGTCCCCGTCGTCGACGTCCTCGACGAATTCGACGAGTTCGGCCCGGCCCGTCCCCTCGCCCCAGTAGCGATCGAACAGAATGCCGTCGGCGTCGTAGGTCGGCTGGCCGATGAGCCCCGAAGGACCGGTCCAGCGGTTCCATTCCGCCCGCCCCGCCGGCACGACGCTGTCCCAGGAGGCGTAAAGGCTGATGTCCTGAATGGCGTCACCGGGCTTGCCGGTCGCCGAGAGCGTCTGCAGCAGCCGGTCGTCCTCGTCGTAGTAGCGCGACAGGATCGTCTCGCCGTCGAGGCGGGCCTCGCCATAGGCGACGACGATGAAGCTGCCGCCCTCCGGCAGGTCCATGCCGGGCTGGGCGCCGGCCGCGTCGGCCTGAAGCCCCAGCGCGTCGATCTCGATCGCGCCGCCGATGGCGACGCCGAGCGGGCCGCGCTCCCTCGGCAGATCCTCCGTCTTGCCCTTGCCGCCGAACAGCGAGAAGATCATGCGCTCTCCTTTGCAAAAGCGTCCCAGTCGATCCGGCCGGGATCGAGCCTGCGGTCGGCGATGTAGTAGAGCACGTCGCCGGGGCGAATTTCGATCCCCTCCTCGCAGTTGAGATCGACATTTCCGTGACGGTTGATGCCGACGAGGGTGACGGCGTGACGCCGCCGCATGTGTCGCAGCGCCGCGTCGTAGGATACCGGCGCCGCGCCGTCCGGCATCTTCACGGAAAAGGCGGTGTCCTCCTTGCCGGCCGACAGCAGAAGATTGGCGACGACGGAGGTGCCCGGATCGCGGGCGGCGCGAACCATCAGCTCGGAGGAGAGCGAGGTGACGCTCTCGATGCGCGAATTCTGCTGGCGCAAGATGTCGGCGCTCGATTCGAAATCGAAATAGGCGACGACATGGGCGCCCCGGCAGGTGGTGGAGGCGACGAGAGCGGCCGCCAGCGTCTCGTCGTCGGTGGCGCCGCGCACGATGATCGACCTCGCGTTGACGGCTCCCGCCCTCTCAAGCCCCGAGGGATCGGCGAGCCGTTCGACCCGGACGTAATCGACCGTCTCGGGCGACGGGTTCTGCTCGAGGTCCTTGGCGATGAGCACCGTCACCGCCTCGCCCTCGAGCCGCTCCCGATGGATCAGCGACAGCAGACGCCGGGTCGTCGCCTCGTGCCAGCCCATCACCACGTCGTGATCGGCCCGGTCGCTGAAATTGCCGAGACCCTTCATGCGGCCCCTCCACGTGTTGCTCACCGCCGCGAGCAGCTTTCCGAGCACGGCGGTGAAGATGGCGATCGCGCCGGGCAGGACGAAGAACGCCGCGACGAGCCGGCCCGCACCGGTCTGCGGCGACAGGTCTCCGTAGCCGACGGTGGTCGCCGTGACGATGTAATAATAGACGAAATCGACCGGCCGGGACACGAAGTCGCTTTCGCCGACGATCGCCAGCAGCAGCCAGCTCATCGCCAGATGGCCGACGGACAGAGCCGCGATCGCGCCCCAGGTGAGTTCGGCGAGGGCGACGTAAAAGCGACGCAGATAGTGCGAAAAGAACGGCACGCGGGATCCGGTTCGGACTGTTTGGACGGTTATGCGGCCGGATCTTCCCCAAGGTCAATATCGGCCGTCGGAGACGGAAATCGGTTTGGACAGCGCCCCGCCGGTGATGTAGAACCCGGCGACGAACCTTGGCAACCGAGGGATACCCCGTGAAAAAGTGGAATCTTGCCAGCCTGACGGAGCTTTTCGCCTCCGATCCCGAGGCTCTCGGCGACGTCGACGTGACCGTCGTCGAGACCGGTGACGTGATCCGCGTGACCCTCAAGGAGAAGGGCGATCTGGACGTCCTGGTGGCCGCCGGCGGCGACCAGGTCCTGGCCAGCGTCATCCTGGCGCCGGCCGACACCGTGCCGCGCCGCGAGGCCTTCGAGCGGATGATCCTGTCGACCCACAAGCTCGTGCCGCTTTCGACCTTCGGGATCGTGACCATCGACGGCAAGGAATATTACGAGCTGTTCGGCTCGCTGTCGGCGAACTCGACCGCCGAATCGATGATCGAGGAAGTGGCCGTCCTCGCGACCAATGCGGTCGATGCCGCCGACATGATCGAGGAATGGAAGAACGGGGAGTTCGGATCATGAGCGTCTGGGGCAAGCTTTTCACCGCCGTGCGCGGCGGCGTGAACGAGGCGGCGGAATCGGTGGCCGACACCCAGGCCCTGCGCATCCTCGATCAGGAGATCCGCGACGCGGAAAACGCGCTGCGGCGCGCCCGCTCCGATCTCGCCGGGATCATGGCCTCCAACAAGTCGCTGCAGCGGCGCATCCACGAGGCGCGCGACAAGGAGCGCAAGGACACCGAGAGCGCCCGCGCCGCGCTGCAGGCCGGCCGCGAGGATCTCGCCCGCGGCCTCGCCGACCGCATCTCGAAGACGCGGACGGAGGCGAGCCGGGACGAGGCCGAACTCGAACGGCTCAACCAGCGCCAGCAGCAGATGATCAAGGCGGTCCAGGACACCGAGCAGCGCATCCAGCAGATGCGCCGCGAGGTCGAGAACGTGAAGGCCAACGAGTCGCTGATCAAGGCGCAGTCGGCCATCGCCACCACCCAGTCGGGCGTCAATTCCAAGCTCGGCAACGCGATGGATTCGCTGGAGCGCATCCGCAAGAAGCAGGAGGCGACCCAGGGGAGGCTCGAAGCGGGCGAAGAACTCGCGGCGCTGGAGTCCGGCTCCGATCTCGACCGGCAGCTGCTGGCGGCGGGCATCGGCGGCCAGTCGCAGTCGGCGGACGACGTGCTCGCCCAGATCATGGGCACGAGCCCCTCGCCGCAGATCGGCGCGTCGAAGGATCCTCTCGGCCTGGACCGGCCGAAGGAAGACTGATCCGCACCGCTTTCGTCGCTCCGGCCGCCCGCGCGGCCGCCACCTTCCAGCCCCGGCCCCAGCGCCGGGGCCTTCTGTTTTCCGGTCTCAGCTCTTGCCCCGCCTTCCAGCGCTCCTCGCCGGCATCCTGTTCACGCTTGCCGCCGGCTCCACCTTTGCCGTCCAGGATTCGCTCGGCAAGCATCTCACCACCCTCGTGCCGCTGATCCAGCTCTTGTGGGGCCGGTATTTCATCCAGACGCTGATCATGGCGGGGATGCTCGGCGCGACCCGCGGCCCGTCGTTCCTGAAGACCTCGCACCCCGTCCTGCAGATCCTCAGAGGCGCCTGCCTGTTGACCGCGACGTCGCTGATGTATGCGGCGCTCACCTACGTGCCGCTCGCCGACGCGACGTCCGTCCTGTTCTTCGCGCCGATCCTCGTCACGGTCTTCTCCGTCGTCTTCCTCAAGGAGCGGATCGGCATCCACCGGATCGCCGCGGTCGTCGCGGGTTTTGTCGGCATGCTGGTGGTGCTGCGTCCGGGGATCGACGCGATCGATCCGGCGCTGCTTCTCGCCGTCGTCGCGGCGGTGTTCAATGCCGGCTATCTGATGCTGACGCGCCGGCTCGCGGGCCGCGACGACGCCGCCTCAACGATGTTCAACACCACGGCGCCGGGGGCCGTCCTGCTGACGGTTCTGGTCATTCCGTTCTGGGAAACGCCGAGCCCGTCCACCCTCGCCTTCCTGGTCGCGATCGGCTGCACCGGCTCGATCGGGCACAGCCTTCTGGTGCGCGGCTTTTCCTTCGCGCCGGCTTCGCTGCTGTCGCCGTTCCTCTACATTCAGGTCTTGGCCGCGAGCATCCTGACGGTGGTGATCTTCGGCGATCCGCTGCGCTGGACCACGGCGCTCGGCGCGGCGATCCTGGTCGCCAGCGGCCTCTACATCTGGTGGCGCGAGAACCGGTGACCGGCGGCGAAAACGGCGCGTCCCGGATTGCGCCGAGCCGAGCCGCCGGCTAGGCCTCGCTGGATCAGGCGCCGTGCCGGCGCCGAAACCGACGAGGCGTCGCCATGGCCTATGCCTTTCCGCCAGCCTGGATCCCCACCCTGCCGATCCGCGGCTCCAGCGACGAATTTCCCGTCCGGCGGATCTATTGCGTCGGCCGGAACTACGCCGAGCACGCCGTCGAGATGGGGCACGATCCCGACAAGGAACCGCCCTTCTTCTTCCAGAAGAACCCGGACAATCTCGCCCAGACCGGCGAGTTTCCCTATCCGGGCGCGACCAAGGACGTGCATCACGAGATCGAACTGGTCGCCGCCCTGTCGAAGGGGGGCACGGACATTGCGCCCGACGCGGCGCTCGACCATGTCTTCGGCTACGCCGTCGGGCTCGACATGACCCGCCGCGACCTGCAGGCCGGAGTGAAGAAGCTCGGCCGCCCCTGGGAGATCGCCAAGGCGTTCGAAAAGTCGGCGCCGATCTCGGAGATCGTTCTAGCTTCGGCCATCGGCCATCCCTCGTCGGGCGCGATCTCGCTCGCCGTCAACGGCAAGACCCGCCAGTCCGGCGACCTCTCGCAGATGATCTGGAAAACCGGCGAGATCATCGCCCATCTCTCCGGCCTGTTCGAACTCGCGCCCGGCGACCTGATCATGACCGGGACGCCCGCTGGTGTCGGCGCCGTGGCGCGCGGCGACAGGCTGGAAGGGACCGTCGAGGGCGTCGGGACCCTGGTGGTGACGGTGGTCTGATCCGCCTGCCCCCGCGGCCCTGACAGAGATGCGGCCCTCCGCGACAGGTCGCAGAAGGCCGCCGGTTGCAGTCCGGTCCGTCGTCCGTCCGGTGTCTACACGCGCAGCCGGTCGCCGGCAGACCGCGCGAACGCTTCGGAGACGTGGGCGAATGAACGCCGCGCATCCTCGCTGTCGGCGTCGTCGTCCGGCTCGAGGATGAAAACGAGGAACGACCGCCCCGTCGTCATGTAAGCGCTGCCGAACTCGAAGGGCGCGAGTTCCTCGCGGTCCGGCAGGTTCGTGTCGATCACGCAACGCCAGCGCTTGCCGCCCGGCGCTTCCGGCAGGGTGAAGTTCACCACGTCGAAATGGGCGTTCATCACCATCAGCATGGTGGCGTCGGTGCCCGGCCGGCGTATGCCGGTTTCCTGTGCCCGGCCATCGAGGAGGACGCCGAAGCACTTCGCCTCGGCGTCGGCCCAGTCGCCGTCGACGAATTCCTCGCCGTCGGGCTTCAGCCAGGCGACGTCCTTGACGCCGAGTTCCTCGTCGAACGTCCCGTGCAGGAAGGTGCCGCGCCGGAGCATCGCCAGCGACTGGCGCAGGATGATCAGCTTCTGCACGAATTCCGCCAGCTTGCGGCTCTCGGCCGTGATCTTCCAGTCGACCCAGCCGATCTCGTTGTCCTGGGCGTAGGCGTTGTTGTTGCCGCCCTGCGTGCGGGCGAACTCGTCGCCGGCGAGGATCATCGGCGTGCCGCGGGAGAACAGCAGCGTCGCGAAGAAGTTGCGAAGCTGCCGGAACCGCGTCTCGACGATTTCCGCATCGTCGGTCTGCCCCTCGGCACCGTAGTTGTAGGAGATGTTGTGCGAGTGGCCGTCGCGGTTGTCCTCGCCATTCGCCTCGTTGTGCTTGTCGTTGTAGGAGACGAGGTCGTGGAGGGTGAAGCCGTCATGGGCGGTGATGAAGTTCACCGACGCCCAGGGCTTGCGACCGCGCTTGTCGAAGAGGTCGGCAGAGGCCGAGAGCTTGCCGGCCACTGCCGGAATCATTCCGTCGTCGCCGCGCCAGAAGCCGCGGATCGTGTCGCGATAGCCGTCGTTCCACTCCGCCCATCCCGGCGGGAAGCGGCCGACCTGATAACCTCCGGGCCCGACGTCCCAGGGCTCGGCGATCAGCTTCACCTCGGAAAGGAGCGGATCCTGCATGGTGGCGTGGAGAAAGCTCGATTCCTCGGAGAACCCGGTCGGTTCGCGCGCGAGGATGGTCGCGAGGTCGAAGCGGAACCCGTCGACACGCATCTCGCCCGCCCAATAGCGCAGGGAGTCGGTCACGAGCTGCATCACCCGCGGATGCGAGGTGTTGAGCGTGTTTCCGGTGCCGGTGTCGTTGATGTAATAGCGCGGCTGGTCCGGCATCAGCCTGTAATAGGCGGCGTTGTCGATGCCCTTGAATGACAGCGTCGGCCCGAGTTCGTTGCCTTCGGCCGTGTGATTGTAGACGACGTCGAGGATCACCTCGAGCCGGGCGTGGTGGAAGGCCGAGACCAACTCCTTGAACTCGGCGATGGAATTGCCTGCGAGATAGCGCGGATCCGGCGCGAAGAAGCCGATCGAATTGTAGCCCCAGTAGTTCCGGAGGCCCTTCTCGACGAGATAGCTGTCGTCGACGAAGGCGTGGATGGGGAGAAGCTCGACGGAGGTGACGCCGAGGCTGCGAACGTAATCGATCACCTCGGCGGTGGTCAGACCCGCGAATTTGCCGCGGTCGCGATCGTCCACCTTCGGGTGGCGCATGGTGAAACCCTTGACGTGGGTTTCGTAGAAGATCGTGCGGTCCCACGGCACGTTCGGGCGCCGCTCGTCGCCCCAGGTGAAGGCCGGATCGACGACCCGGCACTTCGGCACGAAGGGCGCGGAGTCCCGCTCGTCGAAGGACAGGTCGCCGTCGTCATGGCCGATCGTGTAGCCGAACAGTGCGTGATCCCACTTCACCTCGCCGATCAGCTGCTTGGCATAGGGATCGATCAGAAGCTTGTTCGGATTGAAGCGATGGCCGGCCTCGGGCTCGTAGGGGCCGTAGACGCGATATCCGTAGATCTGGCCGGGCCGCACGTCCCGCAGATAGCCGTGATAGATCTCGTTGGTGTATTCGGGCAGCTCGATCCGTTCGACTTCGGTCTTGCCGTCGGCGTCGAAGAGGCAGAGTTCGACCTTGGTCGCGTTGGCCGAGAAGATCGCGAAATTGACGCCGATGCCGTCCCAGGTCGCGCCGAGGGGAAACGGCCGGCCCTCCTGGATCCGGCGGCGGCGCACCGCTGTCGGACCGCGGTGGGTCTGGGTCGTGTTCGGCCTGATTTGGATCGTCACGAAGGCTTCTCCGGGAGAGAGGGGGTAGGACGCACCTAAAGAGCCGGCGAGGCATCTTGGTTCCGTCACCCACCCGATCGGCAAAGACGATCGCCATCGCCGCGACGCTCGGCGGCCGCGGCGATGGCGGCCGTCGAGCGGAACCGACCCTAGATCGTCAGGATGCTCGCGCCGGTCGTCTTGCGGCCTTCGAGATCGCGATGGGCCTTCTGCGCCTCGGAGAGCGGATATTTCTGGCCGATGGTGATCTTCACCGCGCCCGAGGCGATGACGTCGAACAGCGCCTTGGCCGAGGCTTCCAGTTCCGGCCGGGTCGAGACGTAGTTGAACAGCGTCGGCCGCGTCACGTAGAGCGAGCCCTTCTGGCTGAGGATCGCCGTGTCGATCGGCTCGTACTTGCCGGACGACTGGCCGAAGGTCGCCCACAGACCGCGCGGGCGCAGGCAGTCGAGGCTGCCCGGATAGGTGTCCTTGCCGACGGAATCGTAGACGACGTCGCATTTGCGACCCTCGGTGATCCGGCCGACCTCCTTCACGAAGTCCTGTTCGCGGTAGTTGATGACGTGGTCGTAGCCGTTCTTCAGCGCGAGATCGCACTTTTCCTTCGACCCCGCCGTGCCGATCACCGTGGCGCCGAGATGCTTCGCCCACTGGCCGGCGATGAGGCCGACCCCGCCGGCCGCGGCGTGAAACAGAAGAACCGTATCGGAATCCACCGGATAGGTGCGGCGCAGGAGATATTCCGCCGTCATGCCCTTCAGCATCACCGCAGCGGCGGTTTCGAACTCGATCTCCTTCGGCACGAGCACCGCCTTTTCGGCGGGAAGGACGATCTTCTCCGCATAGGTGCCGTTGATGCCGTTATAGGCGACCCGGTCGCCCTTCTTGAACAGCGTGACGCCCTCGCCGACGGCGGCGACGATGCCGGCCCCCTCCTTGCCGGCGACGAAGGGCATCTTGTCGGATTTGTAGAGACCGGTGCGGAAATAGACGTCGATGAAGTTGATTCCCGCCGCCTTCTGCTCGACGAGGATCTCGCCCTTGCCGGGCTGGCCGGGATCGTAGTCCTCGAAGGAAAGAACCTCCGGCCCACCGGTTTCCTTGACGATGATCGCCTTACTCATGGCGTGGTCTCCCTCTCTGGACCGGCCGTCGGTCTGTCAGTTGCGGCGGTGCGGGCGCAGCCGGTCGAGCGCCTGAAGCGCACCGCCGATGGTGAGGAGATAGAGCCCGGACGCCACAAGTCCCCACCTGACGAGGGCCGAGGCCTCGAAATTGTCGACGAGAACGAGAAGGCCGAGGACCGACCAGAGCGCCACGACGGCGAGCGTCAGCGGGCGGAGCCGCTTCACCCGCACCGGATGGACGAACTTCACCGGCAGGAAGGTCGCCGCCGAACACAGGACGACCAGCGCGAAGGCCGCCCATTCCGGCGGCTGGACGGCAAAGAGGGTGAAGACGACGAAGTTCCACGCGACCGGGAAGCCGCGGAAAAAGTTGTCCTTGGTCTTCATCCGCGTGTCGGCATAGTAGATCGCGCTGGAGATCACGATCAGCGCCGCGGCGGCGAAGGAGGCGGGCCGGCCGATCATGCCGGACAGATAGAGCGCGACGGCCGGGATCAGCGAATAGGTCGCATAATCGATGATCGAATCGAGCAGATCTCCGGACCAGTGCGGCAGGACGCCCTTGACGTCCACCTTTCTCGCCAGCGGGCCGTCGATCGCATCGACGAAGAGCGCCAGGCCGAGCCAGCCGAACATCGCCACCCAGCGCTGTTCGGCGGCGGCGATCAACGACAGGAACGCCATGAAGGCGCCGCTCGCCGTGAGGAGGTGGATCGCGAAGGCACGCCACCGGTCGGACCTGTCGTATTCTTCGGTTGCCTCGGACATGGGCTGGCTGTCGTTCCTCGCGCCGGTCTTTCGTTGATTGGCGAACATCGCAGTCGCCCCTTCGTTCCGGCCATTGCAATTGGCTGTAACGGGCGTATCTGCGAAATCCAAGACGAGCCGTGCGTGTTTCGTCACGTCGCGGCGATCCATCGGTGCTGAGGGAGCCTTCGGATGCAACGCAGGCAGATCATCGTCGTCGGCGGGGGCCTCGCCGGGACGGCCACCGCGCTGGGGCTCGCCTCGGCGGGATTCGACACGCTTCTCGCCGCGCCGGCGGCGCCGAAAGATACTCGCAGCACGGCGATTCTCGGCCGCTCCCTCGCCTTTCTCGCCGAACTCGGCGTCGTCGACGCGCTCGGCGAGAACGAGGCGCCGCTCGCCGTGATGCGCATCGTCGACGATCTCGGCCGGCTGTTCCGTGCGCCGACGGTGGAGTTCAGGGCGAGCGAGGTGGGCCTTTCGGCGTTCGGCATCAACGTCCTGAATGCGGATCTGGCGGGCGCGCTCGAAGCGTGCGTGGCGAAGACCGACAATCTGGAGGTCCGCGACGTTGCCGCACGCGGGCTGACCCTTTCGGACGATCGCGCCGTCGTGACGCTCGACGACGGTACCGAGATCGGCGCCGATCTGGTCGTCGCGGCGGACGGGCGGCGCTCGCCGATGCGCGAGGCCGCCGGCATCGGCTCGCGCCAGTGGAGCTATCCGCAGACCGCCCTCGTCCTCAATTTCGGGCACACGCGCGACCACGGCTCGGTCTCGACCGAATTCCACACGAGGACCGGTCCGTTCACCCAGGTGCCCCTGCCCGGCCGCCGTTCCTCGCTGGTCTGGGTCGAGGATCCGAAGCTCGCGGAGCTCTATGCCGACCTCAAGACCGAAAAACTCGAAGCGACGATCGCCGAGAAGATGCACTGGATCCTCGGCGACGTCTCGATCGACGGGCCGATCTCGCGCTATCCGCTCGGCGGCAGCCGGGTCGACCGGATGACCGACGCCCGCCTCGCCCTCGTCGGCGAAGCCGCCCATGCCTTTCCGCCGATCGGCGCGCAAGGGCTCAATCTCGGCCTGCGCGACGCCGAGGCGCTGGTGCGGCTCGCCGAGGAAAGTCGCGACGATCCGGGCTCGCGGCTGATGCTGCGGCGCTACGAGGCCGGGAGGCGCGGCGACGTCGCCTCGCGCATCGCGGGCGTCGACCTGCTCAACCGCTCGCTGCTGATGGACTTCCTGCCGGGCCAGATCGCCCGCAGCGGGACGTTGGCCGCCATGGGGCTCCTGCCTCCGCTGCGGCAATTCGCGATGCGCGAGGGCCTCGTGCCGGGCGCCGGCTTCGTCGGCCTGCCCCGGTCAGTGCGCAAATGGATCGGTGGGCAGAAGTCCGGTGGTGATGGCGTAGAGGAGCAGCGTTACCGTCGCGACTGACATCACGGTCGTGACCAGCACCACGGTCGAGGCGCGTTCCACCCAGACGTCGTATTGCTGGGCGATGACGAAGACGTTTGTGGCCGTCGGCAGGCTGGCGAGGAGCATGGCGCTCTGGACCCACACCGCATCGAACGGCCCGGCGACGCCCAGCACCAGCCAGACGACGGCGGGATGCAGGACGAGCTTCATGGGCACGATGGCAAGCAGCTCCGACGGGACGCGCTTCAGCGGGCGCAGGGCCAGCGTGACGCCCATGGCGAACAGCGCGCATGGCGCGGCGGCATTCGCGAGAAGCTGCAGGGTCCGGTCGAGCGCACCGGTCGGATGGATCGAGAGGACCGCCGCGCCGACCCCGACGATCGTCGCGATGATGAAGGGATGGGTGAAGATCCTGACGAGGACCTGCCGCACCATGGCGAGAGGCGGCTGCCTCTCGCCGCCGAGGGCCATCATCAGCGGCGCCATGACGAAGTGCAGCGCGTTGTCGAAACAGAAGACGAGGGCGACCGGGACGCCGGCCGCCGGCCCGAGGGCGGCGAGCGCGATGCCCGGCCCCATGAAGCCGATGTTGCCGTAGGCCCCGCCGAGCCCCTGGATGGTGGCGGCCGGAATGTCGCGGCCGCCGCGCAGGAAGGCGACCGCAAAGCCGATGGCGAAGACGACGAAGGTCGACAGCGTCGTCGCCACGACGAAACCGACGCTCCCGAGCTTCTCGACCGGCGTCTTCGAAAGAAGCTGGAAAAGCAGGGACGGAAGCGCAATGTAGATGACGAAGACGTTCAGCCAGGCCAGACCGGCGATGGGATGCGGGGCGAGCCGGCCGGCCGCGTAGCCGAGCGCGATCAGGCCGAAGAACGGCGAAATCAGTCCGATGATTTCGATCACCGGAACGAACCAACGGCGAAAGGTGTCATGCTAAGACTGGCACCGGGGCAGGAAGACGCGCGGCACACGGGTCGCGGGGCGGCTGGGCCTGTTCGATAACGGAGTCATGAGGTCAATGCAAACCGCCCGCTTCTTCATCGGCCAGATCGTTCGCCACCGGCTGTTTCCGTTTCGCGGGGTGATCTTCGACGTCGATGCGGAATTCGACAATACCGAGGAGTGGTATCAGTCGATCCCGGCGGGTGTGCGCCCCCGCAAGGACCAGCCTTTCTATCACCTGTTCGCCGAGAACGAGGAGACCGAATACATCGCCTACGTCTCCGAACAGAACCTCCTGCCGGACGAGACGGGCTCCCCGGTCCGGCATCCCCAGGTCGGCGAGATGTTCGTCGGGCCGGTGGACGGTTCCTACCGGCTGAAGATCGAGAACCGCAACTGACGCGCCTGGTTTTCCCGCCATCGAACCGAAACGGCCGGCCTTCGCGAGAAGACCGGCCGTTTTGTCGATGGATATCCGTGACGGGCGCTCGCCGCGATGGCCCGACCCGAGCGAGGCCGGGACAGGTTTCGGCGCCTCAGCCTCCCGGACGCCGCCCGGCGGGCGGGCGCGCCGGCGCCAGCACCCGGCGCCGCCCGTTCGCTACTGCGCGGCGGTGCCCGACTCGCCACCCTGCTTGGCGGCGTTCTGCGCGTCCTCGAAGCGCTTGCGCCGCTCCTCGGCCTGCTTCTGCAGCGCGTCGTTCAGTTCCTTCTGCCGCTGGGCGAGGGCCGATTCGTCCTTCGGCGGGCCGTCGAAGGCGTCGGTGAAGCCCTTCAGCGTCACCGGGATCGGGTTCGCCTGACGCTGGAAGTTGATGGAGGTGACGACCATCTGGCTTCCCTTCTTCATGCTGGCGATCATGGCGTCGGTCAGCTCCGCCTCGGCGATGCAGCGGTTCGGAAAGCACACCGAATAGTTCAGCGCCTGCGGCTGGTTGCCGTCGACCTTGATCTGAACGCCCGGCGGAATGACGCGGCCCGTCGGCACCACGGCCTGCATGACCTTCTGATTGACCTTGCCCTTGACCTCGATGAGGTTGACCGCGGTGATCAACTGGCGAGTCTCGGCGATCAGGGAATACTGCGTGTTGCAGATGTCGTTGTCGCCCTGCTTGGTGCAGACCTTGAACCATTCGGTCGGCAGCACCTGGGCGTTGGCGTTGGCATTGGCATCCTGGGCGTTGGCCAGGGGCGTACCGGCGAGCAGCGTGGCTGTACCCACGAGCACGCCCGCGAGCTTCGAAAGCGAAGCGTTCTTCATCCGGTCTTGCACGGCCTCATGTCCTTTCGGCGCGTTGATTGCAACTCGACGGGGGTTCCTTAACCACCCCGCACCTCTTTCGCAAATGCGGCCGTTTCAGGGCTTCGAAATTCCCGAGCGTCGGGGTTGCGCCCCTTCACCCGGGGAGCACACGTCGGAGCGGCAGGGCTCATCCGCGTCGTGCCGGCACCACGGCGCCATTCGGTCGCCGGCCGTCGTGCCTGCCGAACCCCGGATGTGGAGGGGCGAAACCAGCCTTGCCGGGTTCGACGATTTTTCCGATCGGTCCGAAATCTCGGGACGGATGCGCCGGGACCGCGATGTCGCGGCAGGAGATCGAGGGCGCGCCTTTTCGGCTCGGGCTTCGATCACCGGCGATCGCACGTGGCTCCGCTCAATTGCGGCTCGGAAAGTACCCCTGGGTGACGATGCACCAGCGGATGACCAGAGTCGGGCTCTGATGCTGGAAGGGCTGTCCGGAGCCCGTATCGGCCAGGGAGACGCTGATCGAGTCCGTGTTGAGCGGCTGGGCCGGGGCCGTGGTGTCGTAGATGAGCAGCGGACCTGCAGGCATCGCCAGGCTGTTGCCGGTGGGCGTGCCGGAAGTTGCGACAGAACCGGAGGCATCGAGAGTCGCCGTCGCCTGATGGGAATGGGCCGGCATGTTCGACGCGGTCAGCGTGACGGTCGAACTGCCGGCGCGTTGGGCGAGCCCGTATTGCGGCAGCCCCGCCCCCTGCCCGAGATGGATGATCTCCCGGCCGCGCATGTCAGGCAGAGCGAAGTTCGTCTGGCCGTCTCCGCCGTAGTTCGTGCCCAGCAGAGCGAACAGGGCCTGATTCTGATTGATCGGAAGTAGCTGGCCGCTCGCCTCGAGGGTGTAACGGGGGCAGAAGCCGTTCGCGATCGGCAGGATCTGAGCGATGTAGAGCTCCTGGCCGACGGCGACCGAGGGGCCGCCGGTCAGCGCCGCGAGGGTGAGCGCGGCAAGAAAGGTCCGCGCGTATCTGGAAAAGATCGATTTTCTGGCCATGACATCTCTCGAAAGTGGATCAAGGATCGGCGTCGCTGCCTGGTCGGGTCGTCGAGGCAAGCCTGCGGCGGGATCGGCCTGCGGCGACGGCATGGAAGGGCGAAGCATCTTCCGCCCCGGCGGACCGGATCAGGATTTTCCTGCGTCATCCCTCGGCACCCGGCAGACGTCTACCGGGCTCCCCGGAGCTTCGGCTCGGCACGCCGTGTCCGTCGGCCTTGTCCGGCCCGGGTGCCGTAAGGCCCCGCATCCGTTCGACGCACCCCTAATCGTTGCGAGGCGGATAGATTCCCTCGAGCGCGATGCACCAGCGCAGGGTGAGGTAAGGCGTGCGGTTGTCGAAGGCGAGGCCGCCTCCGGCGCTGGCGACCGTGACGGCGACCGAGCCGGAATTCAGCGCCTGATCCGGAGCGCCCCGCGCCCGGTAGATGCTTCCACCGCTGGACGCGGCCAGGCTGTTGCCAGCGGGAGAGGCGGTCGTCGCGGTCTGCCCCGAGGCACTGAGAGTCGCGGTGGCGGAATGCGTGTGGGCCGGCAGGTTCTGCGTCGTCAGGGTCGTCGAAACCGCGCCGTTCGCTTCGCCCTGGTCATAGTCGGGCAGGCCCGGTCCCTGACCGAGCTGGATCGGCGTGCGTCCGCGCAGATCCGGCAGGTCGAAGTTCGACGTGCCGTTTCCGCCGTAAGTCGTGCCCACGAGCGAGAACAGCGCGGTGTTCTGGGAGATGGGCAGCGTCTGTCCATCGACCTCGATCGTTCCCCGGGGACAGTAGGTCGCCGCCGTCAGCATCATCTGGCCGATATATTGGTCGACCTGAGCCACGGACGGTCCGGCCTGCAGTCCGACGAATGCCGTTACGAAAGCCGCCAGAGCGGCCCCGCGTACAAGAAGTCCTCTGCCCATACCGCTCCTCGCCCGTTGTAATTGTGATTCTGCGGCGATTATGTCTCATTCCCTAACGGAATGGAATGATCAAAATTGCGATACATGCGTCCCCTACTATTCGTGAATTTTGTAACGATTAACAACGCCTGTCCTTTCAGTCCGTCAGATGAAACCGCCGGCCGGGCGCGGGACCACATCCGGTGGCCTCCGCTGCCTCGTCCTCGCTTCGACGGTTCGATCGGCATCTCGAAAAATCCGCTTTCTTCGCACGCCGGACCGGCCAGAGCCGGATGAAATGAGCTTCGCTCATCCTCCCCCTCCATCTTCCTGTTTGCGCACGGTCATTTCCGAAAACCGGTTCCCACTTTTCGGGATCATGCGCTAGCGTGGCGCCTCTGCGCGCCGCGGAGACCCGACTGCGGATCCGCGCTGATCGAGGAGGACAGATCTTGACCACCATTCGCGCCGCCGTTCTCAACGCTTCGCCCGTCGCCGCGCCCTATGCCGAGACCCGGCCGCTCGCCATCGAGACGCTGGACCTCGCGGCGCCGGGCCGGGGCGAAGTCCTGGTGCGCATCAAGGCGGCGGGCCTCTGCCATTCCGATCTGTCGGTCGTCAACGGCGCCCGGCCCCGGCCGGTGCCGATGGCGCTCGGTCACGAGGCGGCCGGCATCGTCGAGGCGCTCGGCGAGGGCGTCGACGATCTTGCCGTCGGCGATCACGTCGTCATGGTCTTCGTCCCCTCCTGCGGCCATTGCGCCCCCTGCGCCGAGGGGCGGCCCGCTTTGTGCGAGCCGGGAGCCGCCTCGAACGGCGCCGGAACGCTGCTCGGCGGGGCGATCCGCCTCTCCTATCGGGGCCAAAAGGTCCATCATCACATCGGCGTCTCGGCCTTTGCCGAGGCAGCGGTCGTCTCGCGCAATTCGCTGGTGAAGATCGACCCGGACCTGCCCTTCGAACACGCCGCCCTGTTCGGCTGCGCCGTCTTGACCGGCGTCGGCGCCGTGGTGAACACCGCCGCGGTCAGGGCCGGCCAGAGCGTCGCAATCGTCGGCCTCGGCGGCGTCGGCCTCGCCGCGCTGCTCGGCGCGCGGGCGAGCGGCGCCGGCACGATCGTCGCGGTGGACCCGATCGCGGAAAAGCGCGCGCTGGCGCTGGAGCTCGGCGCGAGCGTCGCCATCGACCCCCGCGCCGATGGCGCGGAGGCCGAGGTGAAGGCGCTGACGCGCGGCGGCGTCGACGCGGCGGTGGAACTGGCGGGTGCGGTCCCGGCCCTCGACTTCGCCTACAGGATCACCCGGCGCGGCGGCCTGACCGTCACCGGCGGGCTGGCCGCGCCGAACGAGCGCTTCGCTCTCGCCCCGGTGTCGCTCGTCGCCGAAGAACGCAGCCTGAAGGGCAGCTATATCGGCAGCTGCGTGCCGAGCCGGGACGTTCCGCGCTATGTCGCGATGTTCCGGGCGGGCCTCTTGCCCGTCGACCGGCTCCTGACCAGCAAGGGCGGGCTCGACGACATCAACGCCGCACTCGACGCCCTCGCCGAGGGGCGCACGGTCCGCCACGTCATCACGATGTGACCGCCCGGACAGGCGGATGCTCGGCTCTCCCGTCCGTTGGCGGACGGGCCGGATCGAGCGAGTCAGGCGGCCTCGCCTCAGCCGAACTTGCGGGCGGCGTCGATGCCGAGCCCGAGGCCGACCGAACCGAAGGCGTCCGACTGCGCGATCCTGGCGCCGGGAAAGCGCGAGACTGCAGCCGCTCGAACGGCCGGCACCTGCGCGCCGCCGCCGGTCAGGATCACCGTCTCGATCGCATCGGCGGTCACCCCCGCCTGACGTAGCGCCTCTTCGATCGCCCCGCCGATCCGGCGGACGAGGTCGGCGGTCGCGGTCTCGAAGGCGGCGCGCGTCGTCTCCGCCTCGAAGGCGAGGCCCGGCTCGCGCAGGACGACGGACGCTTCATCCGCGTCGGTGAGAGCGATCTTCGCCGCCTCCACGGCGCCGGCCAGCCTGTGGCCCGAGCGATGCTCGAGAAGATGGGCGAAACGGGCGAGCTTCTTCGGCTCGGCCGCTTCGCGCTCCAGCGCCCGGATGTCGCGGGCGATGGCCGGCGTATAGAGCGTGTTGATCCGGTGCCAGGTCGCCATGTCGTTGAAATACCAGACCGGCAGGCGCCGCTTTCCGTCGGCGGTGGTGCTCCCCGATCCGAAATGCGGCATCACTTCCGCGATCGACAGCTGGCGGTCGAAATCGGTGCCGCCGACGTGAACGCCGGTGAAGCTCAGAATGTCGTCCAGCCTGTCCTGCGCCCGCGCCCGCTCCGGCGACAGGCGGACGATGGAAAAGTCCGACGTGCCGCCGCCGATGTCGACGACCAGAGCGAGCTCTTCCGTGGCGATCCGGCTCTCGTAATAGAGCGCCGCCGCGACCGGCTCGAACTGGAAGGCGATGTCGGAAAAGCCGACCCCCTTCGCCGCCGCCTCGAGCTGATCCTGGGCGGCGCAGTCGGCGGCGTCGTCCTCGTCGACGAAACGCACCGGCCGGCCGAGCACCACCCGGTCGAGGACGATGCGCCCTTCCCCGGCGGCTTCCGTCCTGGCAGCCTCCGCTTCCAGCTTCGCCCGCAAATGCGCGAGGAATCGTCCGATCAGCTCGACGAAGCCGAGGCGCTCGCGGCCGACCCGCGTCGTCTCCTCCATGAGGGAGGATCCGAGCACCGACTTCAGCGCCCGCATGAAGCGCCCCTCCGCCCCGTCGACATATTCGAAGACCGCGGCCCTGCCGAAATGGGTCTTGCCGTCCTCGAAGCTGAAGAACAGCGCCGACGGCAAGGTCGGCGCATCGCCTTCGACGGGCAGCAGGCGCGGCCCGGCATTGGCCCCGCCCGAGGGCGCGAGGCCGAGGGTGGAATTGGTGGTGCCGAAATCGAGGCCGGCATGAATTCTGGACATGGTGGAGCCTCGGCTGGCGCCCGGCCGCCGCGCGGCCTCGCCTCGCCTGCCGGGGCGGCGCGAATGCGGGGACATGGCACGGACGGGTAGTTGGTTCTCGGGGCATCGCCCCGGCGAGCGGCGTCTCTAGCCGAAGCCCGGCCGGAATTGAACCCGGCCGGCGAAGAATTCCTCGCTCGCTCGCAAACGTCGGCGCGAGGCGACGGCATTGTCTCCGGCGCCGCCTGCCGTTATCGAATCTGCCGTTTCCCGCTGCCATCAAACGACGAGACGGTCGACCCGCCATGCCCCTTTCCGACGGCTTCACCGACATCCCCCCCGGCAAGATCGCCGCCATCGCGACGATCCTCGAGCGGACGGAGCCGCCGCGGCCGGGCGAGTTCGCGGTCGAAGACAGACCGGGCTGGCGCTTTGCCCGCGTCGAACGGCCGGATCTCGACTGGTACGTCGATCTGCTGCGCCGGGTCGGATCGCACCATCTCTGGTACCAGCGGTTGATCCAGGGGGAAGAGGCGATCGCCAGGAAGATCGCCGACCCGGCGACCGTCATCCACGCCCTGTTCGTCGACGGCCGTGCCGAAGGGATCGCCGAACTCGACTTTCCGGAGGACCGGGTCGCCGAACTCGTCTATTTCGGCGTGACGCCCGGGCTCGTCGGCCAGGGCGCGGCGCGTTTCATGATGGCGCCGCTGCTCGACTTCGCCTTCGCCGAACCCGTCGATCGGCTCTGGCTGCACACCAACACGATCGACCATCCGCGGGCGATCGCCTTCTACCGCCGCTTCGGCTTCGTGCCGGTGCGCCAGATGCTGGAGCTTGCCGACGACCCGCGGCTCACCGGCCTGTTCCCGCGCGAGACCGCGCCGCAGGTTCCGCTGTTTCCGCGTCCCGGCGAAGAGTGAGGCCGTGCGAGCCGGTCGTCCGGCCTGGGCTGGCCGGCACGCCGACGGTCAGAGCGACGCCGTGATTCCGCCGTCGACGAAGATGGTCGTGCCGTTGACGAAGGACGAGGCGTCCGAGGCGAGGAAGATCGCCGTCCCGACCAGCTCCTCGACCTTGCCCCAGCGACCTGCGGGTGTGCGCTTTGCGAGCCAGGCGGAGAATTCCGGATCGTCGACCAGCGCCTGGTTGAGCGGCGTCTCGAAATAGCCCGGCGCGAGGCCGTTGCACTGCAGACCGTATTTCGCCCAATCGGTGGCCATGCCCTTGGTGAGGTTCGCCACGGCGCCCTTGGTCGCCGTGTAGGGAGCGATGCCCGGCCGGGCCAGCGCCGTCTGGACGGAACAGATGTTGACGATCTTGCCGCGGCCGCGGCCGATCATGTGCCGCGCCACCGCCTGCCCGACATGGAAGACGCTGGCGATGTTGGTCTGCAGCAGCCGCTCGAAGCCGTCCGCCGGAAACTCTTCCAGCGGCCCGCGCTGCTGCATGCCGGCATTGTTGACGAGAATGTCGATCGGGCCGGTCTCGGCCTCGAACCGGTCGACCGCCTCGCGCACCGCCTGATGATCGGTGACGTCGAAGGCGAGTTCGTGAACCACCGCGCCGCCGCTGCGCAGCTCAGTCGCCGCGGCCGCGAGCTTTGCGGGATCGCGGCCGTTGACGACGATTTCGGCGCCGGCGGCAGCCAGCCCCTTCGAAAGCGCGAAGCCGATCCCCTGCGACGAGCCGGTGACGAGGCCGCGGCGGCCGGTGAGATCGAATAGCGACAGGCTCAAGACGTGCCCTCCCGTCCGGTTTTTCGTGCCGCCCACCCGAACCTCCCGGGCGGGGCGAAGCCTCTCCCCACATTTTCGCGGATCTGCGGCGAGGTCAAACCGTCCGGCGGAAAGCTTCTGCGCCCGATGCGGTCGCGGCTCCACACCCGGCCGACACCCCTGACGCGACGGACATGCCCAGAAAACGCACTTCGGCCATGACCTCCATGCATATCCAACGTGCAATTTCGTCGGGTTCAGAGCCCCGTTCCCATCTTTGGACGGGACCGACCCCTCGTCGAAGTTGGAATCAAAACGGCCGGCTACTTGCGCGCCGGCCGTCCGAGATCCCTTGCGGCGATCCGGGCCGGAAGCCCGGACCGGTCCTTCATTCGCGGCTGTCGAGCATGTCGTTGTAGCGCAGGGCGAGCATCGTGCCGGCCGCGCCGGACAGGAGATAAAGGCCCGCAGCGACCAGCCCGAGGTGATAGGACAGGTAGAGCGCGACGAAGGGCGCGAAACCGGCGCCGAACAGCCAGGCGAGATCGGAGACGATCGCCGAGCCGGTGTAACGGTAGTTGCGGGGGAAGTTCGAGGCGACGGCACCCGAGCACTGGCCGAAGGAAACGCCGAGAAGGGCGAAGCCGAAGACCATGTAGATGACCTCGCCCGCGACGCCCTGGGACAGCAGCGACGGCGCAAACCCGGAGAAGACGGCGATCAGGAGAGCGCAGATGCCGAGGACGTTGCGCCGGCCGTAGGTGTCCGCCAGGAAGCCGGAGGCGACGATGGCGATCGCTCCGATCACCGCGCAAAGGGCCTCGATGATCAGGAACCGGGTGACCTCCTGCTCGGTGAACAGATCGACCCAGGACAGCGGAAACACCGTCACCATGTGGAACATGGCAAAGCTCGCCAGCGGCGCGAAGGCGCCGACGACGATGAAGCGGGTGTTGTTGCGGAACGTCTGGCGCACCCGCGCGGCCTGGAGTTCGCGGCGCTTGAACTGATGGACGTATTCAGGCGTCGCGACGATGCGCAGCCGCGCGAACAGCGCCACGACGTTGATGGCGAAGGCGACGAAGAACGGGAAGCGCCACGCCCATTGGTGGAACTCCTCGCTCGGCAGGAAGCCGTGAAAGAAGGCGAAGAGACCCGACGCGACGATCAGCCCGAAGGGTGCGCCGAGCTGCGGCACCATCGCCCACAGGCCGCGGCGGTTTTCCGGCGCGTTCATGGCGAGCAGCGAGGCGAGACCGTCCCACGTGCCGCCGAGCGCCACACCCTGGCCGATCCGCATCAAAGCGAGCAGCCAGATCGAGGCCGCCCCGACGTCCTCATAGGCGGGCAGAAACGCCACCACGACCGTCGACGTGCCCAGCAGGAAGAGGGAGATGGTGAGTTTCGTCGCCTTGCCGTGCAGACGGTCGATGGCCATGAACAGCCATGTGCCGAAAGGCCGCGCGATGAAGGCCAGCGCGAAGATCGCGAAGGAGTAGAGGACCCCCGTCAGCGGATCGACGAAGGGAAACACCCGGGCCGGAAACACGATCACCGAGGCGATGGCGAAGACGAAGAAGTCGAAGAACTCCGACGTCCGCCCGATCACCACGCCGATCGCGATGTCGCTGGGATTGAGCAGATGCCCTTGGGCGTCACGGGTCCCGGAAGAGCCGTCGAAGTGGGGGGAAGCAACAGTCTCGCTCATTTTGCGATCCCAAGCACGGATGAGGTCGGGCGGCAAGCGCCCCGAACATTAAGGACTCGTAAGGTGGTGTGCAGTTGCGAAGAAGGGGGTTGAGGCACTGCACAAATTGTTCAATACCAGCTTCGCGCGGCAGTCAACGCCCGGTCGGTGACCGCCGGCTGCACGCTTCATGTCAGACCAATACGGGGCCGCTCCATTGCGTCCGTTTCGTTTCCTTCTCGTCCTCGCGCTGCCGGTCATCCTGAGCGCGTGCTCATCTCCGGTCCTGTTTCCGGGCGGCGACATCGCGGCGCGCCAGCGCGACATGCTTTTGATCGCAACGGGGCTGATGCTCATCATCATCCTGCCCGTCATCTTCATGTCGCTGTACTTCCCGTGGCGCTACCGCGCCTCCAACAAGGCGACGGACTACGATGCGGACTGGGACCACTCGACGAAGCTCGAGCTGGTGATCTGGACGGTGCCGCTCCTGATCATCATCGTCCTCGGCGCGGTGACCTGGGTCGGCACCCATCTCCTCGATCCGTTCCGGCCGCTCGACGAGATCACCACCAGCGAGGGCGTCGCGCTCGACGCGGAGCCGCTGGACGTCGAGGTGGTGGCGCTGAACTGGAAATGGCTGTTCGTCTATCCGCAATACGGCGTCGCCAGCGTCAACGAGCTCGCCGCCCCGGTCGATCGACCGATCCGCTTCCATCTGACGGCCGAGTCGGTGATGAACGCCTTCTACGTCCCGACGCTCGCCGGCATGATCTATTCGATGCCGGGCATGGAGACGAAGCTTCACGCGGTGATGAACGAGCCGGGGGTTTTCGACGGCTTCGCCAGCCACTACAACGGCGCCGGCTTCTCGGACATGAATTTCAAGTTCTACAGCCAGAACGACGGCGACTTCGACGCGTGGATCCAGAACCTCAAGGCTTCGAACCAGACGCTCGACACGCAGTCCTATCTCGACCTCGCCAAGCCGACCGAGGGCTCTCCCGTCGCCTATTATTCGTCGGTCGAGGACGACCTCTACAAGCGCATTCTCGGCATGTGCGTGCGCCCGGGCAAGCTGTGCATGCAGGAGATCATGATGATCGACGCCGGCAAGGCCGAGCCCGGCCGCGACGTCACCATCGATCAGTTGAAATACGAGACCTACGACCTCGACCAGTTCGGCCATGGCGGCGATGCCCAGGGCGCCACCGCTCCGGCCTCGAACCGCGAGCCGCACAGCGACGAGAGGACGTTGGAGGAGCCCGCCGGCGAAGGCACGATCGCCCCGCCGCAGCTCCACGAAAATTGATGAACGGCTCCGGCATCAGCCGGAGCCCATGAGCAATCAGCAAGAGACAAAAATCCATGCTGGGCAATACGGACCTCACGCGGCTGATATTCGGACGTCTGACGCTCGACTCCATCCCGTATCACGAGCCGATCCTGGTCGGGACGTTCGCCGTCGTCGTACTCGGCGGCCTCGCGCTCCTCGGCGCTCTCACCTACTTCAAGCTCTGGGGCTATCTCTGGAACGAGTGGCTCACCAGCGTCGACCACAAGCGCATCGGCATCATGTACATCGTGCTGGCGATCGTCATGCTGCTGCGCGGCTTCGCCGACGCCCTGATGATGCGTGCCCAGCAGGCGATGGCGTTCAACGGCTCGGAAGGCTTCCTGCCCGCCCACCATTACGATCAGGTCTTCACCGCCCACGGCACGATCATGATCTTCTTCGTGGCGATGCCGCTGATCGTCGGGATCATGAACATCGTCGTTCCGCTGCAGATCGGCGCGCGGGACGTCGCGTTCCCCTTCCTCAACAACTTCTCCTTCTGGATGACCGCCGGCGGCGTCATCCTCGTCATGCTGTCGCTCTTCCTCGGCGAATTCGCCCGCACCGGCTGGCTGGCCTTCCCGCCGCTGTCCGACGCGGCGAACAGTCCGGGCGTCGGCGTCGACTATTATATCTGGGGCCTGCAGATCGCCGGCGTCGGCACGCTGTTGTCGGGCGTCAACTTCCTGGCGACCATCGTGAAGATGCGCGCGCCGGGCATGACGATGATGCGCATGCCGATCTTCACCTGGACGGCGCTCTGCACCAACGTCCTGATCGTCGCCTCCTTCCCGGTTCTGACGGCCGTCCTCGCCCTCCTGTCGCTCGATCGCTACGTCGGAACGCACTTCTTCACGAACGATCTCGGCGGCAATTCGATGATGTATTTCAACCTCATCTGGATCTGGGGGCATCCGGAGGTCTACATCCTCATCCTGCCGTGCTTCGGCGTCTATTCCGAAGTCACCTCGACCTTCTCGGGCAAGCGCCTGTTCGGCTACACCTCGATGGTCTACGCCACCGTGGTCATCACCATCCTCGCCTATCTCGTCTGGCTCCATCACTTCTTCACCATGGGCAACGGGGCGAGCGTCAACTCGTTCTTCGGCATCACCACGATGATCATCTCGATCCCGACGGGAGCGAAGATCTTCAACTGGCTGTTCACGATGTATCGGGGGCGCGTGCGCTTCGAAGTGCCGATGCTTTGGACGATCGCCTTCCTCGTCACCTTCACCATCGGCGGCATGACCGGCGTCCTCCTCGCCGTCCCGCCGGTCGACTTCGTCACCCACAACTCGCTGTTCCTCGTCGCCCACTTCCACAACGTGATCATCGGCGGCGTCCTGTTCGGCATGTTCGCGGCGATCAACTACTGGTTCCCCAAGGCGTTCGGCTTCAAGCTCGATCCGTTCTGGGGCAAGGTCAGCTTCTGGTTCTGGGTGGTCGGCTTCTACTTCGCCTTCATGCCGCTCTACGTACTCGGCCTGATGGGCGTCACCCGGCGGCTGCGCGAGTTCGACGATCCGTCGCTGCAGATCTGGTTCATCGTCGCCGCCTTCGGCGCGGTGCTGATCGCCGCCGGAATCGCCGCCTTCCTGGTGCAGATCTTCGTCTCGGTGCGCCGTCGCGACGAACTCGCCGACACGACCGGCGACCCATGGGACGGCCGGACGCTGGAATGGGCGACGTCCTCGCCGCCGCCGCACTACAATTTCGCCTTCACTCCGGTGGTGCATGGCCTCGACGCCTATACCGACATGAAGCGGCGGGGGTTCGCCCGCCCGATGGAAGGCTTCAAGCCGATCCACATGCCGAAGAACACCGGCGCCGGCATCTTCATCGCGGGGCTGGCGACGGTCTGCGGCTTCGCGATGATCTGGTACATCTGGTGGCTGGCGGCGCTCTCCTTCGTCGCGCTCGTCGCCATGACGATCGCCCACACCTTCAACTACGACCGGGACTATTACATCCCGGCCGACGAGGTCGCCGAGACGGAACACGCCTTCGCCGGCACCCTGACGGCGCGGAGCTGACCTGATGCACAACGTCGCCACGACGACCGGCAGCGACAAGCCGGTCTTCTTCGAAGTCGAGGAACACGAGCACGAGCCGGGCGGCAGCACCATGCTCGGCTTCTGGATCTATCTGATGAGCGACTGTCTCATCTTTGCGGTCCTGTTCGCCACCTATGGCGTGCTCGCCGGCGCCTACGCCGCGGGGCCGCGGCCGGACGAGATCTTCGAGCTGCCGCTGCTCGCCGCGAACACGGCGATGCTGCTGTTCTCCTCGATCACCTACGGCTTCGCCATGATCGCCATGCAGAACCGCAACAAGCAGGCGGTGCTCCTGTGGCTGGTGGTGACGGCCGTCTTCGGCGCGCTGTTCGTCGGGATCGAGCTCTACGAGTTCGCCTCGCTGATCCACGAGGGCGCGACGCCGCAGCGCAGCGCCTTCCTCTCGGCGTTCTTCACCCTCGTCGCGACCCACGGGCTGCACGTCTCGTTCGGCATCCTCTGGATGATCGTTCTGATGGTGCAGGTTCAGAAGCGCGGGCTTTTGGCCGACAATCGTCGCCGGCTGATGTGCCTGTCGATGTTCTGGCACTTTCTCGACGTCATCTGGATCGGCGTCTTCACCTTCGTCTATCTCATCCGGGTGATTTGATGAGCACCGCCTCTCACGCTTCCGACCCCAACCGCGGCACGGCCAGCGGCCATCACGAGACCGGCGAAGCCCATTCGACGATCGGGGGTTATCTCACCGGCTTCGGTCTTTCCGTCGTCCTCACCGTCATTCCGTTCTGGCTGGTGATGGCGCGGCCGATCGAGGACGGGATCGTCACGTCGGTCCTGGTGATCCTTCTCGCCGTCGCGCAGATCATCGTCCACATGATCTACTTCCTGCACATGGACGCGAAGTCCGAAGGTGGCTGGACGGTGATGGCGCTGATCTTCACGGTCGTTTTGCTCGTCATCACCATCTCGGGCTCGCTCTGGGTCATGTATCATCTCAACAGCAACATGATGCCGATGGAGAATGGCACCATGGACGGGATGGAGATGAACGGCGGCCAGATGGGCGGCATGTCGATGGGCGGGGCGAGCGAGAACGCGACGCCCCAGGGCGCCGGCGAGGCGGGCACCGACGGCGCCGGTCACTCCGGCATGGACCACAGCAACATGGATCAAGGCGGCATGGCGCCGATGACCATGGAACCCGGCGCCACGACGTCCGAGTAGCGCACGCTGCGCAGGTCGGCAGAGGTTTCGTCCGTGGCCGAGAACGACAGACATCACGGGGAGATGGCGCGCGAGCGCCCTCCCCGTCTTCGTTTGAAGCTTGCGCTTGCCGCCGTAGCCGGCGTGATCCTCTTTGCCGGATTCGTCGCTCTGGGCATCTGGCAGATCGAACGGCGAAGCTGGAAGCTCGGCCTCATCGCCGCCGTGAACGAGCGTGTCGCCGCCGCGCCGGTCGCGGCGCCCGGTCCCGACGCCTGGGCATCGATCGACTTCGACGACGACGAATACCGCCACGCCACGGCGACCGGCCGGTTCCTGCCGGGCAAATCCGTCTTCGCCCAGGCGACGACGGACTATGGCGGCGGCTTCTGGCTGATGACGCCGCTGAGGGACGCCCGCGGCTTCACCGTCCTCGTCAATCGCGGCTTCGTTCCGTCGAAGGACTTCGCCGCCGATGACGATCTCTCCGGCGAGCCGAAGACCGTCACCGGCCTCCTGCGCATGAGCCAGCCGGGCGGCGGCTTCCTGCGCGCCAACGTTCCGGCGGAAGGGCGGTGGTACTCCCGCGACGTTGCGGCGATCGCCGCGTCGCAGCAGCTCGGCGGCCCGGTTGCGCCCTATTTCATCGACGCGGGCTCGCCCCTCGACCACACGCCGCCGCCGAATGCCGAAATGGGCGCGCCGCCTCCCGGCAGCGTCGCCTATCCGGTGACGGGCCTGACGCGGATCGCCTTCCGCAACCAGCATCTGCAATATGCGCTGACCTGGTTCGCGCTGGCCGGCCTCGTCCTCGTGGCGGCCTTCGTCGTCATCCGCCACGGGAGACGGCACTCCGCTTGAGCCGCTGCTGGCGGGTTCGCAGGGCGCTCCGGCGATCTTGCAGTTTCTCCCCTGCCCGTGCCGGAGCTTCATTCCCACCCGTCGCCGACCAACGAGAACGGCCCCCAATAGGCCGGATGCGACCATTGCGGGTTCTCGGCGACCATCGCCGCCATGGAGCGGCGCAGCGCCTCGGCTTTCGGGACCCCGTCGCGCGCCGCCAGCGCCACGGTCCGGGTGGTCAGGCCGACGGTCGCCTCGGAGGCGATCGGCCAGTGGGAGACGAGCAGCGAGCGCGCCCCGGCATGGAAGAACGCCTGCGCCAGGCCCGACAACCCCTCCGCGTTGGGCTCGCCGTTGGAGGCGGCGGTGTCGCAGGCGGACAGGACGACGAATTCGGCGTCGAGATCGAGGGCGGCGATGCGGCTGGCGGTGAGAATGCCGTCGTCCTTCGGCCCGCCCCCGCCAGCAGCGAGGAGGATGGCGGGCTCGTCGACGCCGGGGATCGTGCCGGCGGTCACGGCATGGGTCGCAAAGGCGAGGATCCGGTAGTTCGAAAGCTTTGCTCTCTGCACCGAGGCGAGGGTCGCCTCGTTCCCGAGGAACAGCGTCCCGCCGTCGAGGACGGACTGCATGGTCTTCAGTTCGATTTGCGTCTCCGGCAAGGGCGGAGCGGCGGCGAGGATCGCCCGCACGCGCCGCTCCTGCGGCGTGGCTGCGCCGGACGCGGTTGCCTCGGCGCCCGCGAACAGCGGATCGCCGAAGCCCGCGAAGAGCCGGTTCGCCCTGGAGGGACGGCGTGTCTCTCGCGCCGAAACGAAGGAGTCGACGCCCGGGACGATCGATATCGCATGCGACAGGCCCAGCCAGTCGACGGTGCGGTAGTCCGCCCCCGGTGCCGCCGGCGTCTGCGGCAGAATGCCGGGAGGAAGGCTCTGCATCGCTCCGTCCGGCACGACGATCAGATGGCGATAGCGACCGAGCTCGGCGCCGAACGGGCCGAAGGTCGCGGCATAGAGGGCGTTGGCAGCGTCGAGGTCGAACGCCGGCAGTTCGCCCCATTGCGGAAAGGCGACGGAACGGCGGATCCGGGTCACCAGGGCGGCGACGTCGCGCCGGCCGAGCGGGCCGGTCTTCAGCGCGGCGCCGTTTCGGGAAATCAGGAAGAGATGGGTTCGGTCGGCGGCGACGACCTCCACGATCAGCGCCTCGTCCGGCCGCAGCGCCGATTGCAGGGCTGCGAGACCGACGGGTTCGAGCGCCCGGCGATAGGCGGGATATTGCGACGCGATGGCCGCGTCGAGGTCGCCGACTTCGGCGCGCAGGCGTCTCGCCTCTTTCGCCAACCCCTCGCCCGACCCCTCGTCGCCGAGACCCGCCAGCGCGTCGCTCTCGCGGCGCTCGACGCTCGCGAGCTGCCGGGCGGCATCCTGGCGCTGGCGGACCAGGGCTTCGACTTTCGGGCCGGCGCCGGAAAAGCGGGCTGAGAGATCGGCCGCGACGCGGCCCGTCACCGATGCGATCGCCCGCTGCGCCAGGCCGAAGGCCTCGTCGAGGTCCGAGCCCGTCTGCTTCGGGCGCTCGGCGAGAAGCGCCAGATGGGTCTCGAAGGTCGGTCGGGCAATCCGCTGTTCGGCTGCCGCGATCGTCGTCTCCTCGCCGCTGAAAAGCCCGGCGCCGGCAAGGTTGGCCGTGGCCGCGCGCGCGGCGGCGAGAGCATCCGCCGTCCGCCCCATCGCGGCGAGGATCTGTGCCTTGACGGTCAGGGCCCGCGTATCCGCCGCCATGCCGTGGCGGCCGGAAAGGTCGATCGCCGCGTCGATTGCCGTAAGGGCGGCCTCGTCCTCGGCGAGCGCATGATGCAGCTCGGCACTGGTGATCAGCGGAAGCGTCAGGGCGGTCCCCTTGCGGTCCGCCTCGCGTTTCAGGATCGCGACGGCGCGCTCCGTTTCCGTCAACGCTTCGCGCAGGCGGTCGCCGGCCTGCAGCGCCAGAGCAAGGGCGAAATGGCCGAGCGCCAGGAGTCGGCTGTCGCCGATCTCGGCCTTTTCCAGAGCGGCGAGGCCTTCCCGCGCGACGCGCTCGCCGGTCTGCGGGTCGCCGAGCCGCAGATGCAGCCGCACGGTCTCAAGCTTGGTGGTGGCGACGTCGAGCGCATTCGGCCCGTAGGCTTCGCTCAGGATCGTCAGCGCGCGCTGATAGTGGGCCAGCGCGGTTCGCGGCTCGCCGAGCTCCTGGTGCGCGAGGGCGAGGCTGAGGCTGCTGCGCGCCACCATCGGATCGTCCGGGCCGGACAGCCGCTCGTAAAGCAGCAGCGCGTCGTTCAGATCGGCGACGGCATCGCGGAAGTGCGAGCGCACCAGGGAGACGTAGCCGGCGTCGTAGAGGCTGTGGGCATAGTCGAGCGTCTCGGTCTGCCTGCTGGCTTCGAGATCTTGCCGCAGCCCCGCGACGGCGGCGGCGGCATCCTCCCAGCGCTCCTCCAGGAAGGCGAGCTTCAGCTCGGCGAAGACCAGCGGTTCGGGACCGACCGGCGCGTCGGTGGCCTCGACGTCGGCCTTCAAGGCAGCGACCTCGGCAGCGAGGCCGGCATGGTCCCTGCGGTTGAAGAAGCCTTCGATGCGGATGGCGTGAAGCGCCAGGCTCAGCCGCGGGTCCTTAGCGCCGGCGGCGGCGATCAGCCGCGCGATCTCCTCCGTGCGGGCCAGCGCCGCGATCCAGGAGCCACGTTCGCCCTCCAGCCGGGCGCGCTGGAGCGCGACCTTGATCCGGCGAGCGGCATTCGGGGCGCGTCTGGCATAGAGGTCGTCGGATTTCGCGGCATAGGCGAGCGCCCCGACCCGGTCGCCGGCCGCCTCCCAGGCGACGGCCATGTCGGCCGCCAACTGCGCAACCTCCTCGCCGTCGGGGCCGAAGACCTTCGGCAGCGTCGTTTCGAGACCCAAGTAGAGTTCGCGGGCATCGGCAAGCCGTCCGCCGAGATAGAGCGCCGCCGCCAGCCGGTAGCCCTCGATCACCGCCGCCGCGTCGGTGGCCGTACCTGCCGCGACGCCGGCACGATAGGCGTCGAGCCGCACCGAAAGGCCGTCTTCGGCGGAGGGGGCGGCGGAGCTTTGCTGCGCGTCGGCGAGAGGCGCCGCCGCGACCAGAAAGACCAGCGCGAGGGCGGCGCGGAGAATGGCGGACAGTTTGCCGTCGCTCGGAACCATGGCGGCCGTCGGACCCAGCAACAATTGACCCTGCGTCATGGCTTGTATCGCCATGACGCAAGGTCATCAAGCTCCGTAGGCCCGGCGCCGGGGATCCGCCCGTTATTGCACCTTGCCGATGAAGACGCCCTGGCCGAAATAGTTGGCGTTGCCCACCGGCGAGATGGAGACGGTGCCGGCCGTTTCCGGCGGCCGGCCGAGGTTGCCTGGATCGGCTGTGACCGGGCCGAAGAAGCCGCCGTTCATCGTCATGGTCGACTGGCCGCCGGTGTGGGCGAGCGTGCCGTTGAAGCGGCTGGCGACGGTCTGCTTGTTGAGGGCGCCGGTATATTGACGCCCGTCGAGCGCTGCCTGCGCCGCACCGGTG
Organism: Jiella avicenniae; assembly: GCF_021390325.1. Lineage (GTDB taxonomy): Bacteria > Pseudomonadota > Alphaproteobacteria > Rhizobiales > Rhizobiaceae > Jiella > Jiella avicenniae. The sequence goes on from NZ_JAJUWU010000003.1 coordinate 180,448, forward strand.
CCGCTGCCGAAGTTCCAGTCGAAGGAGAACGTTCCGGTGGTGTCCCGGATCGAGGTCGCGTCGGCGATCGTACCGATGATCTGACCGGCATAGGCCGCCTGGACGTTGGTGGTGATCGTCGAATCGACGGTCGGCCGGCCGGCGACCATGTGGCCGAGATTGACCCGCGTCTGGCCGTTCGCGCCGGTGCCGAGGGCATCGCCGAAGAAGAAACCCCACTGGGCGTAATCGTACTGGCCGGGCTTGGTCATTCCCGCGGCAAAACCATCGGCGAGTTCGCCGGGCGAGACGATGACGCCGTTCTTGTTCCCGACGGCGGCATACTGTTTCTCGCTGACATACGCGCCCTTGCCCGGGTTCTGCGCGTCGCCCATCGTCATCTGCAGCGCCTCCGGTGTCTCGGTCGTGCCGAGCGCCTTGCCCTGCAACTCGATGGAGACGGCGACGAGGTTGTTGTCGCCCGGATTGGCGTCGACCGCGACGTTCGGATCGTCGGTCGCCCCCGTCAGCGAGACGAGACTGATCGTGCCGTCGGCATTCTTGCGCTCGCCGATGCCGGCGGCATAGCCCACCGTCGGCGCACGGCTCGTGCGATTTGCCAGCGACGGGTCGTTTCCGGCCGTCACGGACTCGCCGATGGCGAGGCGGGTGAAGCCGTAGCTCGCCGTCGTGCCGTCCGAGGCCACCTCGGTGATCTGGCCGAGCGAGGTCTCGCTGCCGACTCCGCCGGAATTGTCGGCCGGACCGAGCGCGAAATAGCCGATGGCGTCGCCCATCTGGGCGTTGCCGAAGAAGAAGTGGGAATCGGTCGCGTCGTAGCCGGTGCCGAGCGAGCCGATCGGCCCGTCGATGGCGATCGAGGTCCGGGTGACGTCCTTGCGCGTCGATCCGACGAGCGTCCCGGCGAGCGAAATCGTCTGGTCCGTCGGGCCCTGGACGGCAATGTCGCCGACCATGACGGAGATGTTGCTGAGGCCGTTGGCACTCATCTCGAAATCCCCGCGCATGGCGGTGTTGTAGCTGGTGACGCCGTTGCCGGAAACGACGACGAGATCGGTATCCGCCCGCGTCTGGACGCCGCCGAGGAAGGTCGGCTCCCGCCGGAACGCGTCGTTGGCGTTGAAGCCGGCGACGCCGTCGGCCTGCCCCTCGAGGCTGGTGCCGGTGGCAAAGCCCCGCAGCCCGTCGGAAATGCGATAGGTCGAAACGGTGAAGCCGTTGTTGGTGCCCGGCAGCGTCGGCCCGTTGGTCGCGGCCCCGGACGGCGGCCCGCCGAAGGCCAGGAAGCGGCCGCCGTTCTGCAATGCCATGTCGTAGACCGAGAAGGTCGCGAGGCTGGTATTGTCGAACTGCAACTGGCCGACGCTCACCTCGTTGTTGGACGGAGGCTGGTAGAACGCCGACATGCCCACGGTCACGAATCGGCTCTGATCGAAATCATAGACGCTGGTGTCGAGCGTGCGCACGAAGGCGTTCGGATCCAGAGAGTTGCCGGCCTGATCCACGTCATTGTTCAGATTGCCCGATGCCGTCGCCGGCTTGTGCACGACGTTCCAGACGGTCGACGATTGGGCGCCATTGATATCGACCTGACCGTTCGTGACGTTCGCCTCCGTGGCGAAGGCCCATAGGTCGAAGAGGGCGGTGCCATACGCGTACTGAAAGCCCGTCGCATTGCCGTTCTGATCGACCTGGTTGTCGGAGTTGCGGAAGTTCGACAGGCCGAAGAAGATGCCTTCGGACTGGCCATGGATGAATTCGTAGACGCTCGTGTCGGCGACGCTCGTATTGAGCGGCGGCACGCTCTGGTTGGTGCCGCCGTTGGCGAGAACGACGGAACGAGAATTGTCGATGAACAGCTCCGGCCGTTGATCCTCATATGCGGCAAGGCCCACGGCGCCGCCGTTGAGCGCGGGATCCTGCCTGACGCGGACGGGATTCCCGACGCGAACGCTCTGCGCGTCAGGATTGGTCGTCGCCGACGCGGTCTGGGTGTTGAGGGCGACCTGGATCGGCGCGGCGTCTCCGAGGCCGGAGCCGAGGTCGAGAGAAGGAGGCTGCGGCGCCGCCGGCGTGGGCGTGAGGGTCGCCGCCTGCTTCGTCGGCCCGCACTCGGCCGCGTCGTACTTTCCGGCATTGGCATCGCAGCGATCGGCGCCGGGGCGCGGCGAGGGCGTCGGAACGTTGCCGGGCGCGGCTGCCTGTCCGGCCGACTGGCCCGCTGCGGCCGGAGCCGGCGCGGCCGGTGGCGTCGCCGATGCCAGTCGCGCCGGCGCTGCGGCCGCCGAGGGAGCCGGGGCGCCGGACGGCGCGGCGACCGGTGCCGGCGCCGGCTGCCGCGCGGCCTGCGGCGCCTGCTGCGGGGGCACCGCCCGGCTGGCCGCGGCCATCTGCCGCCGTGGCTGCGCCGTGGTTCCCGCGGCCCTGCGAGCCGTGGCCATCGTCTCGATGCCGGGACCGCTGTCGACCGTCGTGCCCCCTGTGCCGATGGTCGCGAAACGCGGTCTGGCGCTGGAGCGGAACGTCTCCATCTGGTCGCCGATCGTCGTCCGGTCGAGCCTGTAGGGCTGCGCCGGCGTTCCGCCGCGGCGGAGCACCGTCCCGAATCCCGGCCGCGAAATGGTGCGCGACGCACCGGCGCCTTCGGCGACGAGCCTGTCGCCGACGACGAGCGTCGCGAAACCTTCGTCGGCGCTGATCAGCGCGGTGGAAGCGACGAGGCGGACCGTGCCGCCGGGTGTCGAGACCTCGACCGGGCTGGTGCCGCCGCGCGCGCCGACGGCGATCCTGGCGCTGCCCCGGACGAGTTCGAGCCGCAACCGGCGCGCCCCGCTGCGGCCGTCATAGGAGAACTGGCGGACCGCGATCTGGGAGCGCGGGGCGAGCGTGATCGACGTGCCGTCCGCCAGAAGCAGCTCGAGACTGCTCGCGCCACTTTCATGCAGCGTCAGGGCGAGGGCCGGGCCGGCGCCCGCCATGCCCGGGACGAAAGGCGCGGCGAACTGGATCGCGACGGCCGCGACACTTGCCGCAAGCACGCTGCCAGCCGAAGAGGACCGGTGGAAAGGGCGGAAGGGACGACGAGACGTCATGGTCATCTCCGGCAGTCGGGCGAAAAGAACGGATGCAAGGTCTGCGGCGAGAATGGAGGCGGGACCGCGTCCCGGCGTGAACGACGAGCGGCGCATCAGAACCGCACCGCCAGGCCGAGGCTCGTCGACAGGTTGTCGTAGTCGAACAGCGCGATGTTCGAATCGTTGTTCTGGTAGCCGACCTCCAGGACGACGTCGACGCTGTCGTTGATCGGCACGGTCTGCGTGAACCCGACCTCGAAGAGAAAATCGCTGCGGGCTTCGGTCGCGATCAGCCGGGGATTGCCCGCGTCGTACTCGATGGCCTGCAGACCCGCCGAAAAGCTGCTCGTCCAGACGAGATTCGTGGCGGCGACCGGGTCGAGATACCGGATGGCGTAGCTCGCCCCGCCGAAGACGACCGTGCGGTCTTCCCAATGGACGCGGGCATCTCTGAGGGCGACGCCGGCGCTGACGCCGAAAGTCTGGTTCTGCGTCAGCGCATAGGCGAGTTCCGCCGAGAAACTGTATTGCCCGCCGGTCTGCTCGCTGGCCAGCGGCCGGAAGTCGCTGTGGTTGTAATCCTGGTAGACCGCCTCGCCGGTGACGACGAGCTGCAGCTCCGGCGCCAGCAGATGGCGGACGGACAGGCCGCCGCCGATCTGGTTGAGATAGTCCTTGTCGTCGAGGCCGAAGATCGTGCCGGTGACGTATGGGCGGATTTCGGTGGCGCCGAGCGCTCCTTCGAAACCGAGCCATGGCCCGGCATTGGCCGAAACATAGAGCGTGTCGTAACGCTTCTGTTCGAAATGCCGCTTGGTGCCGACCACCGCGTCGACGACGAAGCGGCTGGCGTCCTGATAGCCGAGATCGTGGGTGTAGGTCGCCTGCCCGGTCGCGACGAAACTTCCGTCGGCCTTCGACATCGCCGAGGGATCGAGCACCAGCGGTATGCCGCCCAGCGTGATGTCGGCGCCGCTCGGGCCGAGATTGACGTTGGAATCATAGCGCAGCCCCGTATAGAGCCGAGCGACGAGGCTATAGGGCCTGGAGCCGTCGATCGCCTGGTCGAGCGTCGCCGCCCCGCGCTCGCGCACCGGAGCCGGCATCGCCGGATTTTCCAGTGCGGTGTCGAGATAAGTCTCGGCGAGAGCCTCGTTGCCGAGCTTCTGGTAGAGCAGACCGAGTTCCAGGCGGATGTTGTCGAGGCTCGGATCGGCGAGCAGCAACCGCTCGAGCGAGGCGATCGCATCGTTCACCGCGCCGAGGCGAACCGCGACCGCCGCATAGCGCACGGAACGCGACGGATCGGCCGGGTTTTCCAGAAGATCGGCATAGGCGGCCTGAAGCTGAGCCGCCGCCGGATTTTCCGCGGCAAGCATCTCGCCGACCACGACGAAATTGATGAAGATGACAGCGATGGACCGGACAAAAATGGTCTTGATCGTTCTTGTCGGTCTCATGGCAAATCTCTCCCGACCCCGCATAAATCAGCGTACAGCGACCCGACGGGCCACGAGACCGCCGAGGTCCCGCCCGATGTATGACGCAGACATTTCAATGCTTTCGCTGCATACTTGCAGTTATTTCCGCAAAACTTGCGCGGAGAGGACCAAAACGCTCAAAACGATCCCCACAATCCAGGCGATCGATATGATCCGGTGTCGCTTGCGCAAGCCTGACGCTAAGTCAGATGCACGTCCCACCCTTACCCCCGGCGGCATCCCCGCTCGCCGTCACCCAATGGTCTCAAGACGATACGCAAACAATCCGAGACCGCCTGCCGAGAAGGCAATCTATTCGCGCCACTCGATCTTACTCTATTCGTGACGAGAAACTCCGATCCACGCTCTACGACTCGCGCACGAGTCCCAGAACTTCGGTTCGAATCACCTAAACTTCTACGCGGCGTGAGAAACGCTAGCGAAATCTCGTCATCCCGTACACCTTGGATTCGACACCAAGCTGCCGATCGGGAAACCGTGGAAGTCGATGTTGCCGCTGCGACACATTTTTCGCCAGCCACGGGTGGCTCATCGCACTTTTAAGTCTATGATTGAACGACTCTCGGACCGTCGCTGACGGTGTCCGGCGTGTCCGCGGCGCGTGGCGCTCGCTGCCGATCCTCCGCATGCGTGGGGAGGTGGCCGGCGCCGAGATGAAACGAGAAACCAGTCCGTCATGCCCGGCGCCTCGAGAAGCGTCGGACATGGCCGTATGTGCCGCTAAATCTTCGGGCCGCCGGGGCGGCCCGGAAATTTGCCGCCGATCAGGCGCCGATCTTGCCGCCGCCCTGCCGGGTGATCGCCAGGACCGAGGGACGGACCGGCATGTCGTCGCGGAAATCCGGCCAGCGGGTCGACAGGTCCTCATAATAGGACGGCCGGCCGAAGCCTTCCCAGTCGTCGCCGCCGTCACCCGGATGCTGGACCGCGACGAAGAAGGTCGCAAGGTCCGGCGTCGGCAGCGGACCGCACATCTCCGCGCCGACCGGAACGCGGAAGAAGAGTTTCGACGTCGCCTGGTCGCCCGAGGTATCGACCGCGAAGAGGCCGTCGGTGCGACCGTGTTCGGGCGACAGTCCGTCGGTCGCCACCCACAGGCGGCCGTCGGCGTCGACGGCGCAGTTGTCCGGCATGCCGAACCAGCCGTTCTTCGTGGTTTCCGTCGAGAAAGTCGCCCCGACTTCGGCCACGGAAGGGTCGCCACACTTCACCAGGATCTCCCAGCGCCCGCTCGTCGCGGCGAAGTCGCCGCCCTCCTCGGCGATCTCGACGATGTGGCCGAAGGCGTTGTCGACGCGCGGATTGGCGGCGTTCGCTTCCTTGCGCTTGGTGTTGTTGGTGAGCATGACGTAGACGCGGCCGGTCTCGCCGTCGGGACCGATGTCCTCCGGCCGGTCCATCGGCGTCGCGCCGAGGAGATCGGCGGCCTTGCGGGTCTCGATCAGCACGTCGGCCTGGCTCTCGAATCCGTTTTCGGCGGTCAGCGGGCCCTCCCCGAAGGTCAGCGACAGCCAGCTCATCGTGCCGTCCTCCTCGAACCTGGCGACATGGAGCGTGCCGTCGTCGAGAAGGGCCATGTTGGCGGCGCGATCGTCTGGGTCGTAACGGCCGGCGGTCACGAACTTGTAGACGTAGTCGAAGCGCTCGTCGTCGCCGAGATAGAAGACGACGCGGCCGTCCCTCGCGACGACGTTGTCGGCACCCTCGTGCTTGAAGCGGCCGAGCGCGGTGCGCTTCTTCGGGACCGAGTTCGGGTCGTCGACGTCGACCTCGACGACCCAGCCGAAGCGGTTCGGCTCGTTCGGCTCTTTGGAGACGTCGAACCGTTCGTGGAAATTGCCCCATTCGTAGGAGCCTTCCGGAACGCCGTAGCGCTCGTAGTTGGCGGCCTCGCGGTGGCCCTCCGGCAGTTCGCCCATGAAGTAGCCGTGGAAGTTCTCTTCCGCCATGATGTAGGTGCCCCACGGCGTGACGCCCCCGGCACAGTTGTTGACGGTTCCGATCACCTTCTTGCCGGTCGCATCCGCCGAGGTCTTCAGGCGGTCGTGGCCGGCGGCGGGGCCGGTCAATTCCATCTCGGTGTCGGAGGTGATGCGGCGGTTCCTGGCGCCGTCGCGCACCACCCGCCACTTGCCGCCGTCCTTACGGATCTCGACGATCGTGCCGCCATGGGCAGCCATCTCGACGTCGACGCGGTTGCGATCGGCCGGAGCGACCTCGACCTTGCCGTCGGCGACCGTCACGATCCCCGGGAACATCAGATGCTCGTTGGTGTATTCGTGGTTGACCACGAGCATCCCGTGCTCCGAGGAGCCGTCGATCGGGATGTAGCCGACATAGTCGTTGTTGTAGCCGAACTGTCGGGCCTGCGCCTCGGGCGTTTGCTTCGTCGGATCGAATTCCGGCGAATCGGCGAACAGCGGATCGCCCCAACGCAGCAGCACGTCGGCGTCATAGCCCTCGGCGACGTGATGGGTCTCGTCGACGCCTGCCTCGACCTCGGTGAAGGAGAATTGCGGCCCGCTCTGCGCCTTGGCCTTTTCGGCGGTCATCAGCGCCATCGGGCTGACCGTCGCGGCGATCGCCGTCGCCGCCAGCGAACCGCGCAGGAAGCCGCGGCGGGAGAACCGCGCCGCGATGATCTCGCCCATCGTGCGGTTGCCTGTCGGATTGAGGCCGTCGCCGTCCGCCTCCTCCAGCCGGCTCGTGCGGAAAACCGAACGGTTCGATGTCTGGTCGTTCATCTCAGATACCCCGTTGTCGAAATGCGTCCGCCGCAACCGGTCGATCGCCGACCTCGCGAGTTTCGAACGCTTCCAGAGTGGTATGGATTCGACGTAACAGGATCGTGACGCAGGCGGCCGGGACGGGGCGGACGAGGGCTGCGACGGGCCGAAACGGACGCGGCTGCGATGCCGCCGGAGGGCGGCGGAGATCGCGATGTCGGCCCGATGATCGGAGCTGTCAGCTGCCGCCGGGCGGCGAGACGCGGCGTGCCTTTCGCCGCTCGATGCCGAGCCGATGCTCGCGCCAGATGATGAAGATCCCGGCCGAGACGACGATCGCGGCACCGAGGACCGTCGTCCATGCCAGAGGATCGCCGAAGAGGAAGACCCCGATGGCAATGGCGAGGATCAGCGAGGTGTATTCGAAGGGCGCGATCGTCGAGGTGTCGGCGTAGCGGTAGCTCGCCGTCAGGAGCAGCTGGCCGACGCCGCCGAAAAGCCCGGCCACGACGAGCGCCGCCGCCTCGCGTGGGGCGGGAACGACCCAGCCGAAGGGAGCCGACAGAAGCGCCAGGAGCGACGAGGTCAGGGAGAAGTAGACGACGATCGTCGCGGTCTTCTCCTTCTTGACCAGCCGCCGGATCTGGATCATCGCGACGGCGGCGAAGCAGGCGGCGCCGAGCGCGCCGAGGGCACCCAGCGCTTCGGCGCCGCCGATCCCGCCCGCCGAAAAGAGGCTGAGATTGGGCGCCGTCACGACGCAGACGCCGACGAGGCCGATCGCCACCGCGGTCCAGCGATAGGCCCGCACGACCTCCTTCAGGAAGATCGCCGCGAAGACCACCGTCAGAAGCGGCGCCGCGTAGGAGATCGAGATCCACTCCGGATAGGGTAGCCGCGCCAGGGAGTAAAACGACAGGATCATCGAGGTGACGCCGACCAGCCCGCGCAGCATGTGGCCCGGCAGGTCGTCGGTCACCAGCGAGCGCCGCAGGTCACCGAGCCAGGCGAGGTAGATGACGACCGGGATCAGCGCGAAGAACGAGCGGAAGAAGACCACTTCGCCGGGCGGAACATCCTCTCCGACGGACTTGATCAGGGTCTGCATCGCGACGAAGACGACGACGGAAATGCATTTCAGGCCGATCCCCAGCGTGGGGTTCGGGTCTACCGGCGGCGACATCGCCATGGTCTGTTTTCTGCCTGCGGCGGTTGGGGCGCGCAGACACCTTCGTTCTCGATCGGAAAGACGCCGCCCGCGGGGATCTGCGACGGCGGATCGGCGCCGGGCGAAATGAGGTTCTAGAAGAAAACTGAACAGAAATGGTTACGATTGTCCTGACGCGTCGCCGATCTTCTCGGCGGCGACGCGCCGTGTTTCGGCCGGTCGCTCAGACCGCAGCAGCCGCACCTTTCAGCGCGTCCCATACCCTGGAGGGCGTTGCCGGCATGTCGATGTGGTCGACGCCGGCCGGCCTCAGCGCATCGGCGACGGCGTTCATCACCGCCGGAGCGGCCCCGATCGTTCCCGCCTCGCCGGCGCCCTTGATGCCGAGGGCGTTGGTCGTCGAGGGCACGTTGCGGGTCTTGAAGTCGAACATCGGCAGGTCCCAGGCGCGCGGCATGGCGTAGTCCATGAAGCTCGCCGAGACGAGCTGGCCGTCCGGCGAATAGACCGTGTCCTCCATCAGCGCCTGGCCGAGCCCCTGGGCGACGCCGCCGTGGATCTGGCCGGCGAGCAGCATCGGGTTCACCGTCACGCCGAAATCGTCGACGATCGTGTAGGCGACGATTTCGACGGCACCCGTTTCAGCGTCGATCTCGACCTCGCAGATATGTGTGCCGTTCGGATAGGTGCATTCGTCTTGCTTGAACTCGCCCGTCGCCTTCAGGTCGTCCGGGCTCTTGGCGGCCGCCGCAAGTGCAGCGAAGTCGATGGCGCGGTCCGTGCCGGCGACGCGGGCGAAGCCGCCCTCGATCTCGATGTCGGCGGCTGCCGCCTCGAGTTCGTCCGAGGCGAGCTTCTTGATCTTCTCCGCCAGCGCCTGGCTGGCGCGCCGCACCGAGACGGCGCCGAGCGGGATCGAGCGCGAGCCGCCGGTGCCGCCGCCGGTCGGCGTGTCGTCCGTGTCGCCCTGGCGCACGTCGATCCTGTCGTAATCGAGCTTGAGCGCCTCGGCGACGAACTGGGCATAGGCCGTCGCATGGCCCTGGCCGTTCGTCTGGGTGCCGATCTTGACGCTCACCCGGCCGTCCGAATGGAGCTCGGTATAGGCCGGCTCGGAGCCCGGAAAGGCGCAGGCCTCGACATAGGTCGCCATGCCGATGCCGCGCAGCTTGCCCTTGCCGGCTGCCGCGGCGCGCCGGGTCTCGAAGTCGTCCCAGCCCGACCGGCGCATGCCCTCCGCCATGTGGCCGGCGAAATCGCCGGTGTCGTAGAGCCGGCCGAAGGCGGTCTTGTAGGGAAGCTGCTCCGGCTTGATGAAGTTCTTGCGCCGGATCTCGTCGCGCCCGACGCCGAGCTCGGCGGCGCATTTGTCGACCAGCCGCTCGATCAGATAGGCCGCTTCCGGGCGCCCGGCGCCGCGATAGGCGTCGACCGGCACGGTGTTGGTGTAATAGACGTCGCAGGCGACGTCGATCGCCGGAATGTCGTAGAGGCCGGTGGCCATCGACATGCCGAACCAGGGGATCATCGGCCCGTATTGCGAGGAATAGGCGCCGAGATTGGCAGCGATGCGGATCTTGAGGCCGGTGAAGCGGCCCTCCGCGTCGATCGCCATCTCGCCGGAGACGACGTTGTCGCGCCCATGGGTGTCGGTCACGAAATGCTCGCCGCGGTCGGCGGTCCACTTCACCGGCCGGCCGATTTTCTTGCCGGCGAAGAGCACCAGGGCGTATTCGCGATAGAGGAAGGCCTTGGTGCCGAAGCCGCCGCCGACGTCGCGGGTGAGAACGCGGATCTTCGACGGGTCGACCTTGAAGACGACCTTGGCCAGAGTGTCGCGCAGGCCGTGGACGCCCTGGCTGCCGGAGGTCAGGAGATAACGGTCCTCGCCCTCGACATATTCGCCGATCGCCGAGCGGACTTCCATGTAGTTGCAGACGAGCCGGTTCTGGACGAGATCGATCCGCACGGTCCGGGCGGCGGCCTCGAACGCCGCCCCGGTCGCGGCGACGTCGCCGACATGCATGCGGCCGGCGACGTTGCTGCCGGCTTCCGGCCAGACCAGCGGAGCCCCCTCGCCCATCACCGCCTCGAGATCCGCCACGGCGTCGAGCGGCTCGTACTCGACCGCGACGAGTTCCGCCGCGTCCTTCGCCTGCATCGCCGTGTCCGCGACGACGAAGGCGACGGCGTCGCCGACGTGCCGCACGGTGTCCTTGCAAAGGACCGGGGCGTTGCGTGCCGCAAACGGGTTGCCGTCGGCCATGGCGGGCTTGCCGAGGCAGGGAATGTCGCCGAGTTCGGCGACGTCGGCATGGGTCAGCACCAGACGGACGCCCGGGGCCGCCTTCGCCGCTTCCAGATCGGCGATGGTGAAGCGGGCGCTCGCATGCGGCGAGCGCACCACGGCCGCATGCAGCATGTCCGGCCGGCTCTCGTCGTCGGTGTACTGGCCCGCGCCGCGGATCAGGCGGTCGTCCTCGAGGCGCAGCACGGAGGCGCCGAGGCCAAATTTCGGTGTCATGACGGTCATGGCGAATTCCCCCGGGAGACGAACGATCGTGTCGGCCAGCACTGGCGATCGCGACAGCGCAGCCCATCGAGCGAAGCATTCCCGGAAGGACTTCGCGCGATGGGTCTTGTCGACAATTATTGCACGAGAGGACTCCCGTCGAGGGCGGCGGCGCCGCAAGGGCGAAGAACCTCGTCCCGCATCTCCGCTTTCCGGCTTCGAGGCCGACGGCGCAGGCGACGACTTGCGCTTCGCGGCGGCAAGGCTCATTGCGAACGGGAAGACCTCGCCACCGCGACGAAAGGACAGCACCGATGCAACGCACCGAAGACGGCCAGATCGTGAAGCTCACCGACTACCGGCCGACCGACTTCGTCCTTCGCGGCGTCGACATGACGCTGAAACTGTTCGAGGGCCATACCGACGTCGTGACGATCCTGTCGCTCGAACGCCGCGAAGGCGTTCCCGCCGACGCGCCGCTCAGCCTCGACGGCGACGAGCTGATCCTGGCGAGCATCGCCATCGACGGCGAGACGCTTGCCCCCGCGCGCTACGAAGCGACGCCGGAGAGGCTGGTCGTCAGGCAGCTTCCCGAGACCGGCAACTTCGAACTCCGGCTGGAGACGCGGATCGCCCCGGAGGAGAACACCAAGCTGATGGGGCTCTACCGTTCCAACGGGATCTGGTGCACGCAGTGCGAGGCCGAGGGTTTCCGCCGCATCACCTATTTTCCCGACCGGCCGGACGTGCTGGCGCCCTACAGGGTGCGGATCGAGGCCGAGAAGGCGGTTGCGCCGGTGCTTCTGTCGAACGGCAATCCGATCGAATCCGGCGAGCTTCCCGAAGGCCGGCACTATGCCGTCTGGGACGACCCGTTCAACAAACCGTCCTATCTCTTCGCCGTCGTCGCCGGCGATCTCGACGCGCTGCACGACAGCTTCGTGACGACGAGCGGCCGGACGGTGTCGCTGGGCGTCTATACGGAGAAGGGTCGCGCTCCCCAGGCAGCCTACGCCATGGACGCGCTGAAGCGCTCGATGGCCTGGGACGAGCGGCGCTTCGGCCGGGAGTACGACCTCGACGTCTTCAACGTCGTCGCCATCGCCGACTTCAACATGGGGGCGATGGAGAACAAGGGGCTCAACGTCTTCAACCACAAATACGTCCTCCTCGACCAGGACATCGCCACCGACACGGATTACGCCGGCGTCGAGACGGTCATCGCCCACGAATATTTCCACAACTGGACGGGCAACCGCATCACCTGCCGCGACTGGTTCCAGCTGTGTCTGAAGGAAGGGCTGACGGTCTATCGCGACCAGGAGTTTTCCGCCGACGAACGCGAGCCGACGGTGCAGCGCATCGCCTCGGTCCGGCGGCTGAAGGCGCATCAGTTCCCCGAGGACCAGGGCCCGCTGCAGCATCCGGTGCGTCCCGGCGAATACCGCGAGATCAACAACTTCTACACGGCGACGGTCTACGACAAGGGCGCCGAGGTGGTGCGGATGATCGCCACGCTGCTGGGCGCGGCGGACTTCCGCAAGGGCATGGATCTCTATTTCGAGCGCCATGACGGCGATGCGGCGACGATCGAGGATTTCGTCGCCTGTTTCGAGGCCGCCTCCGGCCTCGATCTGTCGCAGTTCGCGCTCTGGTACGCACAGGCCGGCACGCCCACCCTCTCCGTGACGGAACGCTGGGACCCGGAGGAGAGGCGGCACACGGTCAAGCTTCGCCAGAGCCTGACGCAGGGCGCCGCCGGAACCGGCACGGAGCCGATGGTGCTGCCTGTCCGCTTCGGGCTCGTCGGCGGCAACGGCGAGGACAGGCAGGCAGCGGCCGAAGTTTCCGGTGAGGCGCGGCTGAAAGACGACGTGATCGTCCTCACCGGACGGGAGGCGACGATCACCTTCGGCGGCCTGTCCGACCGGCCCTACCTCTCGGTCCTGCGGGACTTCTCCGCGCCGGTCATGCTCGAACACGAGCAGAGCGAGGCCGAAAGGCTCGCCCTCGGTCGGCTCGACCCCAATCTCTTCAACCGCTGGCGGGCCCTCGACGACTTGATCGCCGAGGCGTTGACCACTGCGGCGCGGCGCCCCCTCGGCGACGGCGAACCGGCGTTGAAGGCCGCGATCGTCGACGCCCTTCTGGCCTCGGCCGACGACGAAGACCTCGCGCCGGCCTTCCGGGCCCAGGCGCTCACCCTGCCGGGCGAGAGCGACGTCGCGAGGCAGATGCGCGAGAACGTCGATCCCGACCGGGTGCACGAGGTGGTCGATGCCGCCCGCGTCACGATCGGCGCGAAGGGCCTTGCCATGTTCGAGCGTCTCAGTGCCGGAGCGTCCGCAACGGAAGCCTTCTCGCCGGATGCCGAAAGCGCCGGGCGCCGGGCCCTCGCCAACGCCGCCCTCGCCTATCGCTGCGCCGCGACCGGCGACCCGGACGCCGCCGTCGCCCAGTACCGCGCGGCGAGCAACATGACCGACCGGCTAGGCGCCCTGGCGATCCTCGCCCACCGCTTCGCCGGCGAGGCGGCCAGCGAAAGCGCCCTCGACGACTTCTTCCGGCGTTACGAACGCGACGATCTCGTTCTCGACAAATGGTTCGCGCTGCAAGCCACCGCACCGACATACACCGCCGTCGAGACGGTCGAGCGCCTCGCCAACCATCCGCGCTTCACAATGCGCAATCCGAACCGCGTCCGCACCGTCCTCGGCAGCTTCGCCGCCGGCAACCAGGTCGCCTTCCACCGTCCCGACGGCGCGGGCTACCGGTGGGTCGCGGAGAAGCTCGCCTCCCTCGACCGGATCAATCCGCAGATTGCCGCCCGGATCGCCACGACTTTCCGCGCCTGGCGGAGCTTCGAGCCGGCCCGGCGGGCCAAACTCGACGAGACCCTGCGTCAACTCTCTGAAATAAAAGGACTTTCCAAAGATCTGCAGGATATTGTGGATCGCTCACGGAAATAATCGTCCGACTTGTTGAAAAATTTACGCATCCGAGTCCGTCAGCTATGGACAAGGCGATTCGTGTCTGATCAATTCAATACGATTCGGTAATGCGGATGCCGAATTGTTGATGCGGCGACGAGGGGACTTTGATGCGAGCGGACGCGTCCAGCGCACCGAACGGGGAAGGTGTGCTCGAATGGCTGGGCTTTTTGGGGCGCGATCGAAAGGCCACGGGATCGCCCTGGCAATTCGACGACGGGCCGGAGGACGACGGATCGGGCCCCGGCGACCTCTTCCTGTCGCGGCGTGTGATCCCGGCTCTCGTCCTTCTGTTCCTGGTGACGCTCGCCGCTTCGCGGCTGGCGCTCACGCTCGGTGACCGGTCGTCCTACGTCGAAGGCGCTCACAAGGATCTGGCGACCGTCACGGCGCTGCTGACGACCAGCCTCAAACTCGTCGAAGCCAGCGGCGCCAGCTTCGATCGCGAGCCATTCGTGGAGCAGTTGGCGGCCAGCGGCATCCTGCCCGCCGGCGCGCTGCTGTTCGTCACCGACCGGGACGGCATCGTCGTCGCGACACTTCCCGTTCAGGCGGATCTGGTCGGCAGGAGCATCTATGGCTTCGTCTCCGACCCGCGCGAACTTCTCGGCGTGGACGCGGCCGACCAGATCCTGAACGTCGGCTTCAGGGGCGGCAAGGCGATCGCCGCCACCGCCGATCTTCCGGTCGACGGCGGCAAGATCAGCCTGTTCTGGCCGGAGGCCGACTATCTGGCGGACTGGCGCCAGAAGACGGCGATCAGCGTTTCGCTGTTCGTCCTGACCGGCGCGATCCTGCTTCTCGTGCTGAAGGCCTATTTCCGCCAGTCGCGCCGCGCCGAGGATTACAGCGGCCTCTTCAACGAGGCCCATCAGCGGATCGACGTCGCCTTGTCGCGGGGCAAGTGCGGACTGTGGGACTGGGACATCGGCCGGGGTCAGATGTACTGGTCGCGCTCGATGTACGAGATCCTCGGCATGGAAGCGATCGACGGCGTGATGGCATTCGCCGACGTCGCGCCCCTCCTGCATCCGGACGACGGCGGCCTGTTCCATCTCGCGCGACGTGTCGCGGCAGGGGAGATCGAGCACTTCGATCAGGTCTTCAGGATGCGCCGGGCCGACGGCTCGTACATCTGGATCCGCGGACGGGCGAACGTCACGCGGGGGACGGACGGCGAAGTCCATCTGATCGGCATCGCCGCCGACGTCAGCGAACAGAAGGAGCTCGTCCGCCGCACCGACGAGGCCAATCACCGGCTGAAGAACACGATCGAGAACATCTCCGAGACCTTCCTCCTGTGCGACCACGAACGGAGGGTGGTCGTGTGCAATTCGATCCATCGCAAGACCTTCGGCCTCGAAGAGGCCGACGTCGCCGCCGGCACCCCGGTCGACAAGGTCCTGCGCAAGGCGCGCCGGCCGATCCGCCAGATTACCCTCGACGGCGACGAGCAGGGGGGCGGACAAAGCGCCGTCGAGGCGCAGATGCCGGATGGGCGCTGGCTGCTCATCTCGACCCGTCCGACGGCCGACGGCGGCACCGTGTGGGTCGGCACCGACATCACCCAGATCAAGCATCACAAGACTTTGACGAAGGACTCCCGGCAGAAGCTGCTCGCGACCATCGCCAAGCTGGAAGCCGCCACCACCGACGCCGAGCGCAAGGCCGACCAACTGAGCGAACTCAATCTGCGCTACATCGTCGAGAAGGAACGGGCCGAGAGCGCGTCGCGGGCGAAGACCACCTTCCTCGCCAACATGTCCCACGAGCTTCGCACCCCGCTCAACGCCATTCTCGGCTTTTCCGACATCATGCGGCAACGCACCTTCGGTGCGATCGGCGACAAATACGCCGAATATGTCGACGACATTCATACCAGCGGCACCCACCTCCTCACGATGATCGACGACGTCCTGAAGATGGCGACGATCGAATCCGGCCGGCTCGAACTGTTCAGCGAGGAGGTCGAGCTGAGCGAGATCGTCCGGGAAAGCGCCGCGATGATCGAGCCGCTCGCCAAGAAGAAGAACATCGCGCTTTCGATCGAGACGCCGGAGACGCTGACGATGGTTTCGGACCGGAGAGCGACCTCGCAGGTGGTGCTGAGCCTCCTGTCCAACGCCGTGAAATTCACGCCCGACGGCGGCACGGTGCGGTTGCGGCTGCGGCAGGTCGGACCGTCCGCCGCGCTGACCGTCGCCGATGACGGGCCCGGCATCCCGCAACCGGCGCTGGCCGAACTCGGGCTGCCCTTCTCTCAGGTCGGCAACGCGCTGGTGCGCTCGAACTGCCACGGCGCCGGTCTCGGCATCGCCATCGCCAAGGCCCTGATCAATCTCCATGGCGGCAGATTCCGCATCGGCTCCAAGGTCGGCGACGGGACCATCGTCAGCCTGAGGCTTCCGATGACGGCCGAGCCGGAGGCACGCGGCGGCGAGACATCGACGGCAACGCCCGCGACGCGCGTGGCGAGAACGCAGCGCCGCGTCAGAAAGGCCGAGGGCGCCCGCGCCGCAGCCTGAGGCGGCTCAGGCGGTCGGCGCGCCGAGGACGCTTTCGAAGGCGGCGCGCACGCGTGTGGTTTCGGCCTCGAGCCAGGCTTCCAACCCCTCCGGACCATCGAGACCGACCGCCCGCGCGATCGCCCGGGACAGACCGATCGGCACGTCCGCGACATGGCGCACGTCCGAAGGCCCGAGGCGCAGGAGCTGGACGATCCGGGTGAAGCCGTTCATCGACCCCGCCAGTGCCTTGCCGTCCGCGGCCCGGCCGAAATCGGCCGCCGCCAGCACCGCCTCGCTCGGCGCACCGCAAAGGCCGAGATCGGCCTTTCCCGTCAAGAGCGCCCACTGCGCCAGGAACTCCAGGTCGATCAGCCCGCCCGGCAGAAGCTTGAGATCGAGGGACCCACGCGGCGGCTTGCCGGCTTCGATCCGCTGGCGCATCGCCGCGACGTCCTTCGTCGTTTCGTCGGACTCGCGCGGTTCGGCCAGAATGGCGCGGATCGTCTCGGCGACCTCGCCCATAAAACCGGTATCGCCGGCGACGACGCGGGCGCGGGTCAATGCCATCCGCTCCCAGGTCCAGGCTTCGCCCTCCTGATAGCGCCGGAAGGCACCGAGATGGGTGGCGAGGGGACCCTTGTTGCCGGAGGGTCGAAGGCGGAAATCGACGTCGTAGAGGATGCCCTCGCGCATCGGTGCCGTCATCGCCGCGATCAGGCGCTGGGTCAGCCGGGCGAAATAGGCGCTCGGGGCGAGCGGCCTCTTGCCGTCGGAACCTTCGGCTCCCTCCTCGTGATCGTAGAAGAGGATGAGGTCGACGTCCGAACTCGCCGTCAGTTCGCGGCTGCCGAGACGGCCCATGCCGAGGAGCGCGGTCCGCGCGCCGGGGACCCGTCCGTGGGCCAGCGCAAACTCGGCCTCGACCGCAGGAAGCGTCGCCTCGAGAACGACGTCGGCGATGTTCGAGAAAGCCGCGCCGGCCTCGTCCGCCTCGACGATGCCGCTCAGCATCCGAGCCCCGACGAGGAACCGCTGCTCCGACGCGAAGATCCGCAACCGGCCGAGCACGTCCTCGTAGTCGCGGGCGAGGCCGAGAAAGGCGGTGAGCCGCTCGCGCAGGAGGTCGCGGGTCGGGACCTCGCCGAGAAAGGCGGGATCGAGCAGCGCGTCGAAGACGTGCGGCCGTGCGGCGATCGTCTCGCGCAGGGCGGGCGCCGAGGTGATGACGTCGGCGAGGAGTTCGAGGATCTTCGGGTTGGAGGCGATCAGCGAGAAGAACTGGACGCCCGACGGGAGCCCGGCCAGGAACCGGTCGAACGCCATCAGCGCGTTGTCCGGGTCCTGCGCCCTGGCGAAGGCGGAGATCAGCGTCGGCAGGACTTCGGTGAGCCGCGCGCGCGCCGTCGCGGTCAGCGTCGCCTTGTAGCGGCCGAGCGACCAGCCGTGCACCACCCGCGCGATGTCCTCCGGCCGGCCGTAACCGAGGGCCGCGAGCGCGGCGATCGCCTCGGCGTCGTCGCCCGAGCGCGCAAGCCGGCGCAGAGCGTCGTCGTCAGGCCTTTCCGACGCGGCCCCGCGGGTTTCGGTGAACAGCCGGCCGAAACGCCGGTCGACGCGTTTCAGGCAAGGCAGCAACGCTTCGCCGAGCGTCGCCTCGTCCGCAAAGCCGGCCAGCCGGGCGACGGCGCGCAGCTTGGTCGGGTCTTCCGGCAACGTGTGGCTCTGTTCGTCGGCCAGCATCTGGATCGCGTGCTCGACGCGGCGCAGCAGCCAATAGTCGCCGGTGAGTTCGCTCGCTGTCGCAGCGTCGATCCAGCCGCCGACCGCGAGCGCCGCCAGCGCGTCGTCGGTGCGCCGCGGCCGGAGCTTCGGTGCCCTCCCCCCGGCGATCAATTGCTGCGCCTGCGCAAAGAACTCGACTTCGCGGATGCCCCCGCGGCCGAGCTTGACGTTGTGGCCCTTCAGCCCGACCGCATCGAAGCCGCGGTGCCGGTCGATCCGCTGCTTCATGTCCTCGATGGCGGCGACAGCGGCAAAATCGAGATATTTGCGCCAGACGAAGGGCCTGATCTCCTTCAGGAAGCGCTCGCCCGCCTCGACGTCGCCGGCGATCGGCCGCGCCTTGATCATCGCCGCGCGCTCCCAGTCGCGCCCGGACCCCTCGTAGTAGGTGAGCGCCATGGCCGTGGAGATCGCCACCGGCATCGCGCCCGGATCGGGGCGCAGCCGCAGGTCGACCCGCGCGACATAGCCCTCGCCCGTCCGCTCGGCGAGGATGCGCGTCAGCCGCCGCACCATCCGCGACAGCGTCTCCGGCGCGTCGAGCGGATCGCCGGTCAGGCCTTTCGTCTCGTCGTAGAGGACGATGATGTCGATGTCCGAGGAATAGTTCAGCTCGTGGGCGCCGAGCTTGCCCATGCCGAGGACGAAGACGCCGCAGCCCTTTTCCGGATCGTCGGGGTGAGGCAAGACGATCTTTCCCCGCGCATGGAGGTCGCGCAGGCAGAACCGGAGCGCCGCGCCGACTGCAGCAGCGGCGAAATCGGACAGGGCGCGGGTCGTGGCGTCGGGCGTCGCCGCGCCGAAGACGTCGGCAAGGCCGAGAAACAGCGCGACGCGGCGCTTCGCCCGGCGCAGCGACGCCATCAGCGTCTGCTCGGTCTCGTCCGGACCCGGCAGGCGGGCCACCGCTTCGATCGTCTCGCGCGTCAGCTCCGCGGCGGAGCGCGTCGTCAGCTCTTCCAGCCAGTCGGGGTCCTTGAAGGCGATGGCGTTGAGATGGGGAGAGAGATCGAGGACGGCGACGAGGCGTTCCGCATCGAGGTGGTCGCCGGCAAGCAGCCGGCCGAGATTTTCGAGGCCGCGGTCCGATGCGAGCGCCTGGAGATCGGCGCGCCAGCGCCCGGCGGTCTCGTCGTCGAGTGGCGCGGGCCGGTTTTCCCCGCCGATCAGAAATCCACCCTCGCCGCCCGAAATCTCAGCCATCGCCTCGCTCGCCCGCCTGCCGTTCGTCCATCGGAACTTCCAGACAAACGGTAAGGCCCGGAGCGGCATCCGCAAGGAGGAGGCGTCCGCCATGGATCCTGGCGATCGCCTGGACCAGCGACAGGCCGAGCCCGGAGCCCGGCATGGAGCGGCTCTTGTCGAGCCTGTAGAAGCGCTCGATGACCCGCTCGCGCATGTCGGCGGGAATGCCCGGCCCGTCGTCGCTGACGCAAAGCCGCCAGTCCGCCTCGTCCTCCGTCAGGGCGACGCGGATGCGCGTCTGCCGGTCCGGCGCGGCGGCATATTTCAGGGCGTTGTCGAGAAGATTGGACAGCGCCTGGGCGATCAGCTCGCGGCTCGCATAGGCCTTCAGCGTCGGCGGCACGGTCAGAACCAGTTCGGCCGCGGCGTCCTCGGCGAGAGGCTCGTAGAGATCGACGACGTCGGCGACGATGGTGGCGAGATCGATTTCCGACTTCATCACCTGGTCGGATCCCGCTTCCACCCGCGAGATCATCAGCAAGGCGTCGAAGGTCCGGATCATCTGGTCGCACTCGGCGATCATCTGGTCGAGCACCTCGCGCGCTTCGCGGGCGTCCGGCGGCGCCGACAGCGCCGCTTCCGCACGGGTGCGAAGCCGGGTCAAAGGCGTCCTGAGATCGTGGGCGATGTTGTCGGAGACCTCCTGCAGACCGACCTGCAGGAGCGAGATCCGGGCGAGCAGTGTGTTCAGATTCTCCGACAGGCGATCGAACTCGTCGCCCGCGCCGGTGACCGGCAACCGTTCGGTGAGGTCGCCGGAGAGGATGCGGGCACTCGCCGCCGTCACGCCGTCGAGCCGCTTTAGCGCGCTGCGCCCGACGAAGAACCAAGCGATCAGCGCGGCGACGCCCATCAAAGCGAGAGCGAGGATCAGCGCACTCTGGACGACACCGCGAAAACGCAGCTGCTCGCTCTGGTCGCGCCCGACGAGGACGCGCATGCCGTTGCGCAGCGCCACGACCTCGGCGATCGCCAGATGGAAGCGATCACCGGTCTCGTCGGAATAGCGCTCGTAGGAAAAGGCATCCGGCGTCTGGCCGCGATCGTCGAGGACGCCGGCCTGCAGGCTCGCGACGTTGCCGGCGAGGATGCGTCCCGCCGGGTCGGTGACGAGATAGAGCGAGGCGCCCGGCTGCCGCGAGCGCCGGTCGATCGTCCGCACGAGGCCGATGATGCCGCTCTGCTGGTAGACCTGTTCGAGATCGGAGAGTTCGTCCGAGATCGCCTGCCGGCTCTGCTCTTCGACGATGGTCGAGGCCGTCGCCGTGACATAGACCACCAGCACGACGGCGCAGATGGCGAACAGCAGGAAATAGACCGCCGAAAGCCGGACGGCGGTCATGCGCATCAGTGAGCGGAAACGTCCCATGCGGCCGAGATATGGGCTGGAGAGCGGAAGGCGAGACGCCGTCTGGCAGCGACGGCGAGACGGCGGGCGGGCGCCGGGGCGGAGCGGTCAGTCCCCGGCGCGCATGATGTAGCCGGCGCCGCGCACGGTATGGAGGATCGGCGAGCCGAAGTCCCGCTCGATCTTGGAGCGCAGCCGCGAGATGTGCACGTCGATGACGTTGGTCTGCGGGTCGAAATGATAGTCCCAGACGTTTTCCAGGAGCATCGTCCGGGTGACCACCTGGCCCGCGTGCTTCATCAGATATTCGAGCAGACGAAACTCCCGCGGCTGCAGGACGACCGGCTTGCCGGCCCGGCGGACCTCGTGGGAGAGGCGATCGAGTTCCAGATCGCCGACGCGGTAGGAGGTCTCGACGTCCTTCGCCCCGCGCCGCCGGCCGAGCACCTCGACGCGGGCCAGGAGTTCGGCGATCGCGAAGGGCTTCGACAGATAGTCGTCGCCCCCGGCGCGCAGCCCCTTCACCCGGTCGTCGACCTGGCCGAGGGCCGAAAGGATCAGCACCGGCGTGCGATGGCCGCTTTCCCGCAGTTTCGCGATGATCGAGAGACCGTCGAGCTTCGGCAGCATCCGGTCGACGATGAGAACGTCGTAGCCTCGCGTTTCGGCGACGTGCAGCCCCTCTTCGCCGTCGGCGGCGTGGTCGGCGACGTGGCCGGCCTCCTTGAGCGCCTTTACGAGATAGGAGGCTGCCTCGCGGTCGTCTTCGATGATGAGGATTCGCATGGACTCCGTCGACACGGTGGCGAGTGCTGCTTCAGTCATGGTTCACGCCTCTAGATCGACGTTCGTCGTCCAAAATCAATGCGCGATCGACCCGCGCCCGGTTTCCGGGCGATGCCGGAAAGCGGCGGCCGACGGACCGCGCGGGGTCGTTCTGCACGATGATGGCTCGGAAAGACGGCAGCGGGCGCCGGCGACCGGTCACCCGTCTGCCCGAAGTCCGGGGAGCGACGCCGCTCCCCGGACTTCGTTGCAGCTCGATCAGCCCTTGGAGATCGGCAGGGCGACGAAGCGGTTCTGTTCGCCCTGGCGGAGCTGGAAGAGCGCCGCCTTCCGGCCGGACTTCGCGGCATCGGAGAGCGCCTGGCTGACGTCGCCGCGGCTCCGCACCGATTTGCCGTTGACCGAGACGATCACGTCGCCGGGCTGCACGCCCTTTTCGGCGGCGGTCGAATCCGGGTCGATGTCGGTGACGACGACGCCCTGGCCGTCCTCGGACGGGGTGAGCGTCAGACCGTATCCCGACAGGGACGACGGATTGGTCGGAACGCGCTGGTCCGGTCGGCCGCTCGCCGAAGCCGCCTCGTCGAGACTGGCGAGATTGCCGAGCGTCACGTCGACCGTCTCGGCCTCGTTGTTGCGCCAGAGCGAGACCTCGATCTTCGTGCCGGGACGCTCGTTGCCGATGACCCGGGCGAGTTCGCGCGGCCCGTCGACGGTCTCGCCGTTGACGGCGGTGATGACGTCGCCGGTCTGGATACCCGCCTTCGACGCCGGCGTCTCGTTGTCCGGCAAGGTGACGATCGCGCCCTTGGCATCGGCAAGTCCGACCGCCTCGGCGATGTCGTCGGTCACCGGCGCGATCTGTACGCCGAGCCAGCCGCGCTCGACCGTGCCGTTCTCCTTCAGCGACTGGACCACGTCCTTGGCGACCGAGGCCGGGATGGCGAAGGCGATGCCGACATTGCCGCCCGAGGGAGAGAAGATCGCCGTGTTGATGCCGACGACTTCGCCGTTGAGGTTGAAGTCGGGGCCGCCCGAATTGCCGCGATTGACCGCCGCGTCGATCTGCAGGAAGTCGTCGTAGGGGCCGGCGCCGATGTCGCGGCCGTGGGCCGAAACGATGCCAGCGGTGACCGTACCGCCGAGGCCGAACGGGTTGCCGACCGCGACCACCCAGTCGCCGACGCGGACCTTGCTGTCGTCACCCCAGGCGACATAGGTGAACTTGTGGTCCGGCGCGTCGACCTTGAGAAGGGCGAGGTCGGTCCGCTTGTCCGTGCCGATCAGCTTGGCCTTGTACTCGGTGGTGTCGTCCATCACCACCGTATAGTTCGAGCCGCCGTCGACCACGTGATTGTTGGTGACGAGATAGCCGTCCTCGGAGATGAAGAAGCCGGAGCCCTGGGCGACGGCGTGGCGCGGCAGCTGCCGTCCGCGCGGCGTGCCGGGAAAACCGGGGCCGCCGGGAATGTCGAAGAAGCGGCGCAGCGGATGATCCTGCGGCAGATTGTCGAACGGGTTCTGCATCTGGTCGTCGCCGCCGTCGTCCGCCGCCGGCTTGACGTCCTCGTCGACGCGAACCGAAACCACCGCCGGCGAGACCTTCTCGACCAGATCGGCGAAGGTCGGAAGCTGCTGCGGCGCGTCGACACGCACCGGCTCGGCAAAGACGGGGACCGTGTTGACGGCCATGCCGCCAGCCAGAGCCGCACCCGCGACGCCCGCCGCCAAGGCGCCCGCCAGGAAACGGCTGCGCTTCTTCCGGGGCTGTTGATCCTGTTGCATCCTGGTTCCTTTCAAGAGTCTTCGAGAAGAAATGGGACAGGGTCGGCGATATCGTTCCGCCGTCCCGTCCGATGAAAGGGAACTTAGTGTCCGCCATCTTACGGGAGATTTTCTCGGGGATGAAAAGTCGGTAAGGTTCACCGGTTGCCGGGGCGGTTCGGCGAGGGCGCGAGCGCCGGCCGAAAAGGACCGTTTCGAAGGTCTTGCGCCGACGCGGCCTTTTTTTTCACAGCGAGGTGGAGCCTCACCTCCGCCCGGCGGTGATCCTTTCGATCGCCGCTTCTTCCGCGGCCGACAGTTCGGTCGGTCCGCGTCGCTTGCGCCGCCCGGAGATGGTTGCGAGCGCGAGGAGGCCGCCGCAAAGAAGAACGACCACGGGCGTCGCCCACAAGGCGAGATTGGCCCAGTCGAAACGCGGTCTCAACAAGACGAACTCGCCATAGCGCGAGACCAGATAGTCGATCACTTCCTCGTCGGTGTCGCCGGCCTTCAGGCGCTCGCGGACCAGGAGCCGAAGATCCTTGGCGAGATCGGCATTGGAATCGTCGATCGACTCGTTCTGGCAGACCAGGCAGCGCAACCCGGCCGAAAGCTTGCGGGCCCGCGTTTCGAGCGCCGGATCGGCCAGCATCTCGTCCGGATTCACGGCGAAGGCCGGCGTGACGAAAACGCTCGCCGGCGCCGAGACGACGATGAGCAGGAGCGCGGCGAGGAAAACGGCGAGACGGCGGCGCATCGGCATGCCCTCAAGCCTCCGCCAGCGACGCCTTGCGGCGGCTTCGCTCGGGAGCCCCGACACGCAAGCGCCGGTCGGCGAGCGAAAATGCGCCGCCGACCGCCATGAAGACGGCACCGATCCAGATCAGCGTCACCAGCGGCTTCCACCAGATCCTCACGACGATCGACTGCTTGTCTGCCGACGGATCGCCGAGCGAGACGTAGAGCTGCGAGAAGCCGTGGGTCCAGATGCCGGATTCGGTGGTGGTCATCTGGCGGACCGGGAAGAACCGCTTCGAACTGTCGATCTCGGTCATGACCACCCCGTCCCGGCGCACCGAGAAATGGACCGCCTGAGCATCGAAGTTCGCGCCGGGCCGCTGCGCGATGCGATCGAAGGTCAGCGAATAGCCGGCGATCTCGACGCTGCTGCCGGGCGCCATGGTGGTGATGACTTCCTCCTGGAAGCTCGAGACCGAGACGATCCCGAGCAGCGTGACGCCGAGCCCGAAATGCGCGAGTGCCGTGCCGAAGGCCGAGCGCGGCAGGCCGACGAAACGGGCAAGCCCCGTCCGCCAGCCCTTCTTCAGGAACGCCGCACGAGAAAACAGGTCCGTCAGGCTGCCGAAGAGCAGCCAGAAGGCGAGCGCGAACCCGAAGGCGGTGAGGATCTTCGTCCCGCCCGTATAGGCGAGAATGCCGACGAGGGCGGCAAGCGCGCAGCCGGCGGCGAAGTAGAGGCGCTGGGCCGCGCCGAGAAGATCTCCTCGCTTCCAGCCGAGCAGCGGACCGAAAGGAACGGCGAATAGCAGCGGCACCATCACCGGGCCGAAGGTCAAATCGAAGAACGGCGCCCCGACGGAGATCTTCTCGCCCGCCACGACCTCGAGAAGCAGCGGATAGAGCGTTCCGACGAGCACCGTCGCGGCTGCAGTGGTCAGGAACAGGTTGTTGAAGACCAGCGCGCCCTCGCGGCTGATCGGCGCGAAGAGCCCGCCCCCCTCCAGCGCCGATGCGCGGAGGGCGAAGAGGACCAGCGCCCCGCCTATGAAGAGGCAGAGGATGGCGAGGATGAAGACGCCTCGCGCCGGATCGGTGGCGAAGGCATGGACGGAGGTGAGGACGCCGGAACGGACCAGGAAGGTGCCGAGCAGCGACAAGGAGAAGGTCAGGATCGCCAGAAGGATCGTCCAGATCTTCAGCGCCGCGCGCTTTTCCATCACCAGCGCCGAATGGAGCAGCGCCGTCCCGGCCAGCCAGGGCATGAAGGAGGCGTTCTCGACCGGATCCCAGAACCACCAGCCGCCCCAGCCGAGTTCGTAATAGGCCCAGTAGGAGCCCATGGCGATGCCCAGCGTCAGGAAGATCCAGGCGATCAGGGTCCACGGCCGCACCCAGCGCGCCCAGGCGGCGTCGATCCGTCCGTCGATCAGCGCGGCGATGGCGAAGGAAAAGGCGATCGAGAAGCCGACATAGCCGAGATAGAGCATCGGCGGATGGATCGCGAGGCCGACGTCCTGGAGGATGGGATTGAGGTCCTGCCCTTCCATCGGCGCCGGGTCGAGCCGCTGGAACGGATTGGACGTGAGAAGGATGAACAGGAGGAAGGCGGCGAGGATCCAGGCCTGAACGGACAGAACGTTGGCCTTCAGCGTCGCCGGCAGATCGCGGCCGAACAGGGCGACGAGTGCGCCGAAGAACGCCAGGATCAGCACCCACAGGAGCATCGAGCCCTCGTGGTTTCCCCAGGTCGAGGTGAACTTGTAGAGCAGCGGCTGCCGGGAGTTCGAATTCTCAAAGACGTTGAGCACCGAGAAGTCCGACGTGACGTAGGACGCCATCAATGCCGAGAATGCGATGGCGATCAGGACGAAGCCGCCGGAGGCGGCGATCGTGCCGGTCTCCATCAGCCGCTGGTCGCCCCGCCTTGCGCCGAGCATCGGCAAGACCGACTGGACGAGCGCCACCGACAGCGACAGGACGAGGGCGAAATGGCCGATCTCGACGATCATGAGCCCGCTCCCACCGGGGCGGCCGACACCGTCTCCTCCGGCTTCTTGACCAGCCCCTTGCCGTCTTCCCAAAGGCCGCGGGCCTTGAGGTCGTCGACCACTTCCTTCGGCATGTAGGTCTCGTCGTGCTTGGCGAGCACGGTGTCCGCGACGAAGACGCGGTCCGGCCCGAGCGTTCCCTCGGCGATGACGCCCTGTCCCTCCCGGAAGAGATCCGGCAGGATGCCGGTATAGGTCACGGGAACGCTGTCGACGGTATCGGTGACGGAGAAGGTGACGTGGGACGATCCATCGCGCTTCACCGTGCCTTCCTCGACGAGGCCGCCGAGCCGGATGCGCTGGGTGGGACCGGGAACGTTTTTCACGAGATCGGTCGGCGACTGGAAATAGGCGACCGAACTCGACAGCGCGGTCAGGACCAGCCCCGCCGCGGCGCCGACGACGACGAGCATCGCTCCGATCGAATACAATCGCTTGGCCTTGCGGGTCATCGGGACGTCGACTCCTCTTCCCCGGAGAGACCGATCTCTCCCGCAAAAGCGGCGATTTCGCGAGCTGCGGCGGACTCCTGCGGGAACGCCCGGCGGGCATCGGCGAGCGCCGCCTTCGCCTCCTCGGTCTTGCCGAGCACCGTATAGGAGCGGATCAGCCGCTTCCAGCCCTCGACGTCGTCGGGGCTCTGTTTGAGCCGCGCGGCGAGCGTCTCGACCATCCCCTCGATCATCGCCTGCCTGTCGCCATTTGACATCTGCGAGGCCGCCTCGACCGCAGCGGCGTCCGGCCCGACGAGGCTATCCCCGCCGCTCGCGACGCCGGGCGGCGAGCCCGGTTGCGCGACGCCGGCTTCTTCGGTCGGCGCCCCGCTCGCGGTGGCGGGTGCAGGCTTGCCGAGCCGCTGACGGGCGTCGGCGAGGCCCGCCTCGGCGATCCGCATCCAGGGGGCATTGGGCGGGCTCTCGGAGATCAGCTCGGTCCACCGCGTCTCGGCATCGGCGGCGCGCTGCTCCTGCGAGGCGTCGAGGGCGAGGAAGAACTTCGCCGGCAGATAGGACGGGTTGATCTGCAGCGCCCGCTCGAAGGCGGCCTTGGCATCCTCGGTGACCTCGCCCTTGGCGATCTCGGTCAGGGCCTCGCCCAGCCCGCCGAAGCGGCTGGCCGACGGGCCGTTGAGTTCGATCGCCTTGCGATAGGCCTCGGCCGCATCCGCCTGGCGGTCCATTCTCAGATAGATTGGCGCCAGCACGTCCCAGCCGCTGCCGTCGGAGGGATCCTGCTTCAGCCGCGCCTCGGCCTTCTCGACCAGCCCGGCGAGGTCGAGATCCTTCTGCTGCGGCTGTTCTCGTAGCGCCAAAGGCCGATCGGGCAGCGACGGAGCGCCGACCGTGTCGTAGAAGACGAAGGAAATGGCGGGAAGCATGACTGCGATCGAAACGGCGGCCGCGAGAATCACCGGGCGCTGGAAGCTTCGAACCGCACGGCCGCCCTCTTCCGGCGATTGCGCCCGTCCGGCCGCGCGCAACAGGCGCCGGCCGATCTCGGCACGGGCCGTGGCCGCCTCGGTCTCGGCAATGGTGCCGCGCTCGAGGTCACCGTCGAGTTCGCGCAACTGCGCGGCATACACCTCGACGTCGTGGTCTGGCGCCGCGTGGGCGCCTTCGTCCCTTCCGCGCAGCAGCGGCCAGACGATGGCCAGAGTGACGACGGCCGTCATCGCGGCTGCAACGATCCAGAAAACCATGCCCGACACTTACGCGCGCCGCGCGGCGCAAACAATGGCAAACCGCGGCGCGCTTCCTCCCATCTTCCCCGCCGGCGCAGGACCGGCAGGCTCGGGATCGAGACGGACCGATCGACCGTCCCGAAGAGCCGGATGCCGCGCCGACACTCGCCGGCCCGATTATCAAACGCCCGGAGGCCTGCCCATTCACTTCATCCGGAGATTCGCGTCGAGGACCGGAAATGCGAGCGTCTCGGCACCGGGCCACGATCGAGCGCCGCGGTCCGCCGGAATCGCGAATCGTGAGCTCGGCCGGTCACGCCACCGGCTTCCACAGCCCCGCCGCGGTCTTGCACGCGACGCCCGTCGTCTTGACCGGCCGCGTTCCGGCCGAGACCACGTGCGAATAGGCGCGGCAGTCCTGCGATCCGACGCGGTAGACCTGCGTCGGGACGACCTCGCCGCTGTAGCCGTCGACGCTCCAGCGCACGGGCTCGCCGGCCGGGCTGAACTGCAGCGCCTGGAATTCCGCCTCGACGGCCTTCGTCCTCGCGTCATCCGGCATCTGCGCGGCAAACGCCGTCTGCCCGACGAGCCCTCCCGCCAGGGCGACGGCACCCGAGGAGATCGCAGCCGGGCTCGACGACGATCCGAAGCCCAGGCAGCCGCCGAGAGGCAGCGTCGATAGGAGAACGGGGAGTGCCGTTGCCAGTCTCATTCGCGAAGGTCCAGGAGCGGGAGAACGAAATGTCGAGGATCGAGCCCTGGGATGCGCCCCCGGGCGCGCCGATGTCAAGGATCGGACGGACGCGGTCGACGGCAAATCGGCCCGGCGTCGTCGAGAAACGATTGCCGGCTGGCGAAGCCACGATATCGGCTATCGCATCCGCGGCAGCGTGACCTTCGCAGACAGGCCGCCGAGGTCGGAGCGGCCGAGTTCCAGGGCGCCGCGATATTCGCCGACGATGTCGCGGACGATCGACAGGCCGAGGCCGCTGCCGGGAGTGGCCTCGTCGAGGCGGCGGCCCCGCTTCAACGCCTCACGGATCTCTTCCGTCGACAGTCCCGGCCCGTCGTCCTCGACGGCGACGGCGAGCCGGTCCGGTCCTTCCGCCCGGCAGGACAGGCGAATGCGGCTTCCCGCCCACTTGCCGGCATTGTCGAGGAGATTGCCGACGACCTCCTCGAGGTCCTGCCGCTCGCCGGCAAAGATCAGGTCGCCCGTCTCCAGGTCGTCGAACTCGACGTCGAGGCGCGGGTTCAGCTTGGCGATGACGCGGGCGATGCGCTCCAGCACCTCCCGCACCGGGGTCCGGAACACGATACCCTGGCTCTGCGCGGCCATCCGCGCCCGGTCGAGATAATGCTGCACCTGGCTGCGCATCCGCTCCGCCTGTTCGGAGACGACCCGGCCTTTCTCGGCATCGAAGCTCGCCGCCTCGTTGGTGAGGATGGCGATCGGCGTCTTCAGCGAATGGGCGAGATTGCCGACCTGGGTGCGCGAGCGTTCGACGATGCGGCGATTGTTGTCGATCAGGGCGTTCATCTCGAGGGCGAGCGGCTCGATCTCGATCGGAAAGCCGGTCTCCAGCCGCTCGGCCCGGCCCTCGCGAATGGCGGCGAGCGAGCCGCGCACCCGCCCGAGCGGCCTCAACGCGACGAGGATGACGACGACGTTGACGAGTACGGTCCCGAGGCCGACCACGCCGAGATAGAACAACAGCGTGTGATCGAAGTCCCTGATTTCGTCGAGAACGGAGGAGAGGCTGCCCATGACCCGGAAGCGGGCGGTGTGGTTGTCCGAATCGAGAACGACCTCTGTCTCGAGCACCGCGAGAGTTTCGCCGTTGAGGCCGGGCTCTTCATAGGTGCGGCGATACATCTGGTCGAACGGAACCTCGGAGACCTCTGCCTGCGGAACCGTCAGGAGCACGAGCGAGGCCGAGGTCAGCCGTCCCGACGTGTTGTCCGTCGCCGGAAGGACCTCCCAGTACCAGCCGGAGAGCGGCCGGGCATAGCGGAGATCGCCGAGGTCGGGATCGCCCCTGAGCCGGCCGTTCTCGTCGACGCTGACGGCGTTGACGAGATTGTAGAGCTGGGCGCCGAGAAGGTTTTCGAAGCCCTGGCGTGCCGTCCGCTCGTAAAGGGTCGAGATCAGCGCCCCCGCGACGAAGAGGGCGACCACCGCCCACAGGCTGGTGAGAAAGATGACCCTGGCCGTCAGCGAGCGCGGCAGGAAGGGTGCGTCGGTCCGGGCGCCGGCCGACCGCGACGCAGGTCGGGACAGGAGCGGGCCGAGCCACTCCCGGACGGGCCGAAGGAGACTCAGCCCTCGTCTCCCTCGGCCGCCATCCGGTAGCCCTGGCCGCGGATCGTCTCGATCAGGTCGGCCCCGAGCTTCTTGCGCAGGCGCCCGACGAACACTTCGATGGTGTTGGAATCACGGTCGAAGTCCTGATCGTAGAGATGCTCGATCAGCTCCGTGCGGGAGACCACGGCGCCTTGATGATGCATCAGATAATCGAGCAGGCGATGCTCGTGGGAGGTCAGCTTGAGCGGCGTGCCGGAGACGGTGACGCGCGAGGTCCGGGTGTCGAGGCGGACCGGGCCGCAGAGAATCTCCGAAGAGGCGTGGCCGGCGGCGCGACGGATCAGCGCCCGCACCCGCGCCAGCACTTCCTCGACGTGGAACGGCTTGGTGACGTAGTCGTCGGCGCCGGCGTCGATGCCCGCGACCTTGTCGCTCCAGCGATCTCTGGCGGTGAGAATGAGGACCGGCATCGTGCGGTTTTCGCGGCGCCAGCGCTCCAGAACGCTGATTCCGTCCATCTGCGGCAGGCCGATGTCGAGCACGATCAGGTCGTAGGGCTCGGTATCGCCGAGGAAATGCCCTTCCTCGCCGTCATAGGCGCGATCGACGACATAGCCTGCGCCGGTCAGCGCTTCGGTCAGTTGGCGGTTGAGGGTCTCGTCGTCCTCGACGATCAGGATGCGCATCGCTTCGGCTCTTCTCCTCAGGTCTCGCCGCAAGTCCGGACCGAAGCATTCTGCGGCGATCTCTGGACGAAAGCGAGGCCGCCGAGGGCCAGACGGGCTGTCATGGCTTGATCGTGACGGTCTGCTTGCGGGGCCGCTGGTTGCCCTTGCCGGGAACGAGGACGGTGACGACGCAGACGGTCTGGCCGCCCTGCGTCTGGGTGGAGACCGAAAGCACCTGTCCGCCGGTCTGCCGCGCCGCCCGGCTCGCGGCTCCCGAGCAGTCGCCCGCCGCCACGCGCACCGGTGCATCGGAGTCGTCGCGGCCGAACCCGGCGACTGATCCGCCGGTGAGATCCTCGCCGCCCTCATATGCCATGGCCGGCTCGGCCGCCAGACCGAACGCCACCGTGAAAGCCATGATCGTGCGAAGAAACGTCATTCTGGTCCAATCGAGAGTAAGGCCGATGTCTTCACCCCAACGAGAACGTTCTATCAAGGCGCGGCTGAATGACGAATGAATGTCGAAGACCGCCGACTGTCCGCCGACAATAGGAAGCATCGGCGCACAGGGATAGAGTGCGCGATATATGGAAATGCTCGTGTCGTTCGCTGCGTGAATGGAGGCTGCTCGCGGAAAGGGCTGCATGGGCCCCGCTCATGCGCCCCGACCGGCATCGCGCGCAGAGCATCGGCCGCGCGGAAAACGCGCTGCCGATCGCCGGTCTCGTTACGACGGCCGAGAAAACGTCGCACGGCGCGGCGTTCCGGCCCCCCAGACAGGGCTGACCTGCGCCACGTTTGCCTCGAAGACGTCGAGAAGTCCACCGAAACGGGCCGTCTGATCCGCGGCCGAGACGGCAAGCGACGGCTCGGCCGTTTCGACGACCATCGTCGTCCCGGCGCCGTCGTCGATCACCGCGCGATAGCGCTCGGCCTCTTCACCGAGCGGCACGTCGACGACCGACCAGTTGTCGCCGCCGCTGCGCGTGCGGCGAATCCAGCTAAGTTCGAAGGCCCCGTCGGCGGCAAATCGTGCCTCGAGATGGACCGGCGAAAGCGGCCGCACGGAACGTTTGCCGAGAGCATGGGTCCGAGCGACGACGGAGGCGTCGTCCCGGCCTCGGCCGATCGGCTGGATGCGAAATTCGATGGACCGGCCGACCTCCGCCGCCTCGATGCCGAGCGAGGCGCTGGCATGGTCGAGGAGGACGAATAGCGCCCCGGGCACCGCGCCCGCGGCCATGGCGTCCTCGGTGCCGCCCTGGGCGCGCAAGAGGCGGGACAGGCGAAATTCACCCGATGCGATCTCCTCGGCCCGCTCGAACTGCAATACCTCGAACCCGCCATCGGCACACTGGACGGCGCAGAGATTGCCGCCGGCCAGCATGGAGGCGGCGGAGATCGACGACAGAGCGCCGCGGGGCAGCGCAACGGTGATCGCGTTGGCCGGATCGATCCGGCCCTCGGGCCCCGGCTGGAGCGCGGACGTCAACCGTCCCAAAGTCCCGGGACGCGTGACGCGCGTTCGTGCCTTCAAGGTCCCGTCGTCGGCAAGGCTCGACACCTCGTAGCCGGCGAAGGGCGAGGCGCTGACAGCGATCCGCGCGCCCTCAAAGCCGGCTTCACCGGGTGGCAGCGGAAGGTCGAGAAAGGCGACGAAGGGCCGCGAGGCGAGTTTCGGACGGCCGGATCCGAAATCCGGGATCGTGCCCGAACTGCCGGCGCCGGCCCCGCGCATCGGCAGACGCCTGGTGCTGACGCGGCTCGAAAGGCCGGTCTCGATGCGCGTCACGAGCCATTCGCCGCTTCGGCCTTCGAGCTTCAGCACGTCGCCGACGGAGGGAGCGAGGTCGCTTGCCGGCACGGCGAAGTCGGCCGTCTCGGTCGCCGTTCCGCCATCGGCGAGCATCGCCGCCGCAAAACCGCTCGCCTCGCCCTCGTCGAGGATCGCCGGGACGCTGACGAGCCGTCGGCGTGGGGAGGAGACGCTGGCCCGCATGGCTTCGGCGCTGCCCGGCTGATAATCGCGCCAGGGATCGAGGAAGGAAAGCGCCACGGCGTCGACGGTCTCCGCCGCTTCGGCACGCCGCAATTCGACGAAGGGCTTGTCCTCCTCTTCGACGAAGGCGTCGAGCGTCCTGCCGACCCGCAGCCGATCGAGCGAGCGGACGACCAGCGCGCCGTCCTCGACATGGGCCACGGCGCCGACGAGCCCGAAGAGGCTTTCCAGGGATTGCCGGGCGCTGTGAGGCCCGGTTTCGACCCAGCCGGTCAGCATGGCTTCGAGACCGGTGAGATCATGCGCCTCGATCCCGTGGTCACGCAGGATCGAGGCAGTGAGGGCGTCCACCGGGGCGGTGCCGAGCCGGCCGCTCAGCCAGTGGCCCCGCCGCCAGTTCTCGCCGTCGCTCCAGACGTCCGCCCGCCCGGGAAAGGCCGGAAACGGTCGTGCGTCCCAGGTCCAAAGATGGATCGCATCCGCCGGCACCATCCGGCCGCCATAGACCGGGGAAAAAGGGTTTGCCGCATCCGAAAACCCAGTCGATCCGGGCGTCCAGTGGCCGAGATGGGCTTCCAGGAAACGTCGCTGGACGAGGTCGTCGCGCCTGCCGTCCGAAAAGTGCGGCAGGGCGCTTTCGGAGGATTTCGGATCGACGAAGAGGTTCGGCTGGTTGGCGCCCTTGTCGATCGCCGGGCAGCCGAGTTCCGTCAGCCAGATCGGCTTTCCCATCGGCACGAAGGCCGTGGGCTCGGCGAGTTCGACGCCGCCCCGGCGTTCGAAATGCGGGTTCGACCACCACGACAGGAGATCCTTGGGGCGAAATACCCAGGGCTTGCCATTGGCCCCGTCGGTGATCGGCGTCCGGCGCCTTTCCGTCCGATCGGCCTCGCTCGCATAGTACCAGTCGTAGTACTCGCCGCCGGCGATGCCGGCGGCAAGGCCGTGGCGATCATAGATCGACGGCTGACCATCGTCTTCGTCGCCCCGCCAGTCGGTCAGCGGCAGGTAGTCGTCGATGCCGATGGCGTCGATCGCCGGGGAAGCCCACAGGGGGTCGAGATTGAAGAAGACGTCACCGGAACCGTCCTCGGGATGATAGCCGAAATATTCGCTCCAGTCGGCGGCATAGGTGACGCCGGCGTCGGGCAGGATCTCCTTCACCCCTTCGGCGATCGCGATCAGACCCTCGACGAACGGAAACCGGCCGGCATCGTCGCGGATGCGGGTGAGGCCGCGCAGCTCCGAGCCGATGACGAAGGCGTCGGCGCCGCCTGCCGCCGCTGCCAGATGGGCATGATGGAAGATCATCCGCCGATACGACCATTCGCTCGGCCCGTGATAGTTCACCCGGCTGCCCGATACCGAAAAGTCGCCCGGCACCGCAGTGCCGAGGAACGCCGCGACGGCGGCGCGCGCGGCTGGTGTCCCGTCAGGACCGTCGGCCCGGCCCACAGCGACGTCGAGGGTGATCCGGCCCCGCCAGGGAAATGCCGCCTGCTCGGCGCCGCCATGGGGGTCGGGCAGACCGTTGCCGGGCGGAACGTCCATGAGGAGGAAGGGATAATACGTCACCTTCAGCCCGCGATCCTTGAGCGCGCGGATCGCCTGCAGGACGCCGGAATCGCTCGGTGTGCCGCCGAAGGACGCGCCGCCGCCGGAGCTGGAGACGACCTCGGCGTCGCCGCGATCGAGGCCGCTCACCCGCCAGTCCTCGTTTTCGTGCCGGGTATGCACCTCGACCTTCGGACGGATGCGGCAATCGCCCGCCCTCAGGTCGTCGCCGAACCAGGAGACGACCAGTGCCGCCCGTTCGAGCTTCGGGCAGAGCGCCCGGAGTTCGTCGATCGAGGCCTCGATGTCGCTGTCGGCGTAAAGGACGTTGCGGTTGATCAGCCGGTCCTCGCCCTCCGCCAGTTCCTCGCGCACCCGCCGCGGATCGAGGCCGTGCTCGCTCGCCCCCGGAATGAGGGTGACCGCGCGGATCTCTTCTTCCAGCCGGCCGATCGGCCGCAGCACCTCGCAGCTGATCTGCGGGATCCGGTTGCCGTAGCGCGCCAGGGGCAGCCGTTCGAAGACGAGATAAGCGAGACCGCGATAGGCGGGCGCATTGCCCGCGCCCTGTTTCACCTCGATCAGCGGATCGGGGAGTTGCTCTTCGTCTCCGCGATAGACCCTGAACGCGGCGTCGGAAAGGTCCATCTCCTCGCCGTCCGCCCAGACCCGGCGAATGGCGGCGATCGGTCCCTCGCAGAGACCGACCGCGACATTTCCGAAATAGCTGTAGGTGGTGACCTCGCTCGACGCTCCACCGCCTTTGCCGCCCTGTCGCTCGGTCTCTGACTCCTCCTCGAAGCGGGTCGTCCACAACACTTGTCCGGCAACGCGCGCGGTGCCGTAGACCCGGGCGATGCCGGCGCCCTCGTCGGCGGTCATCACCCGGCCCGCCTCGATCCGCGGGCCCTCGTAATGCGACGTCTGCGAAAACAGCGAACGGTCGATCGCCGAGCCCGCCAGCGCCCCGGCGGCACGGCCGATCACCGCGCCGATCGGGCCGCCGAAAATACTGCCGATCGCGGCGCCTGCCGCCTGAAGAACGATGGTCGCCACGATCTACTCCGGAAAGCGGAAAGCGCCGGCGATCCTGCCGCGCCAGCTGTTCGGCAGCGCGGTCGAGACGACGCTCGCGCCCTGATAGGCGTGGATGATGCGCCCACCCTCGTCGACGACGGCGCAGTGGGTCGCCGGCGCGCCGATGCGCCAGCGAAACAGGAGGACGTCGCCGGAAAGGGCCGACGCGACGTCGATCGGCATGAGATGCCGCTCCGCCGCCGCCATCAGCCGGTCGGGCCCGGCGCGCAGGCTCCATGTCGTGGCATAGGCGCCCGGCTCCTCCGGTTCTGCACCCCGCAACTCCCGCCAGATGCCGCGGATCAGCCCCAGACAGTCGCAGCCGATGCCCTTCGCGGACCCCTGGTGGCGGTATGGCGTGCCGAGCCAATCCCGGGCGATCTCGAGCGCCAGGGCGCGCCTGCCCTCGCTCATGGTACCACCGGCGAGCCGTCGTGGACGTCGCCGGACTTGGCGGCGCGAAGGCTGGCATCCGTGCCGGGAATATGCGGAAAACCGCGGAAGTTGAGATGATTGGCGAAGCGCTCGCGGCAGGTCGAAAACTGCTTGTCGCAGCCCTGGACGAGGCGGAAGCGATCGCCGGTCGCAATGGCGGCGACGATCGGCGAGGCCATCACGATCCGCACCCGACCGGTCGTCGACGCGACCGCCGAGGCCACGTCGGCGGAGAGACCCGCCGCCTCGCCATCGAGCATCGTCAGCCGCCCGAAGGCGTAGCGATCGGGCGGTGCCCCGAGGGGCGTTTCCGTCACGATCCACCCCTCGCCGGCGGAGTGCCCCGTGCATTCCACCGTGAAGGGTGGTTCCGAGAGATCGAACCGGCAGCGCGCGTCGCCGAGGACGGCATCGCAGCGTCGGCGATAGATCCGCCCGTGAATGGCCTCGAGCCTCCCCGCCACGCTCCTCAGCTCCGCCGTGAAGGCCGTGTCGCCCCGCCGCACCTCGCCGAGGTCCGACAGGTCGATCCGAACATGAGCCTCAGGGTTCTGCCAGTCGGCGACGAAGGTCTCGATCGTCGCGCCGTCGAACCGACCGGCGGCGATGTCGGCCTCCTCGATGGAGGCCGCGGACAATGCGCCTTCGACCTCGCCCGTCGTCGCGCCGAGGCCGAGTGCGGCTTCCGCCTCGCTCGCCGTCAGCCCGGTCGCCGCCTCGAACCTCGTGCCGTCGAAGCTCAGCGCCTCGTCGTGGTCGGTGAAGCCGAGGACGACGCCGTCCTTGCGCGTCAACCGCCAGCAATGGGCGAGCGTCGTCACCGGACCTTCGATGGCGACAGCCAGATCGGCGGGGAGCGTCCTCATGGCCTCACCTCGATGAGCGGAATGGTCGGAATGTCGCCGGCCTCGAAGGCGGCGATGTTGACGGCGATCTGGTCGATGTCGAAGCGCACCGGAACGTCGAACTCGAAGCCGGCGGTGATCGCAGTGCCCACTTCGGGCGGATCGTCGAAACTGACCACACCCGTCGCGTCGTCGATCGACAGCCCGGTCGCCGTCTCGGCGCCCGCGACGGCGATCCGGACGGTGCCGCCGACGGGCTTTTCGATCGGCCGGAGATAGGCCCCCTCGCCGCTGCCATAGATCTTCACGAGCGGGAACTGCCGTGTCTCGCCGTCGCCGGTGCCGATCGCCTGGTCGATCGGGGAGACCGGCCTGCCGAAGCGCGCCGAGGCATGGTCCAGCGGGTCGCGAAACCGGAAGCCGGTGAGCCGTCCGCGCATCGCCTCGAAGAATTCGACGAGGAGGGCGAGATCGGCGAGGCTCTTCAACCCCGAACCGGCGTCGTATCGCCTGACGGAGCGGAAGAAGCGCTGGTTGCGCTTCTCGAAGCCGGTCGACAGCCGGACGATGTCGGTGCGCCGTTCCGGCCCGCCGCTGGTGCCGAAGGCGATGCGCAGCGGGAACCGCTCTTCGCTGAAAGCGACGATCGCCATGGTCAAAGGCCCCTTCGCCCGCGGGACGCGGCTCGCGTCAGCATCGCCTGGATCTGCGCCTCGGCGCGCTTGAAGCTCGGCGCGTCGGGGGTCGAGACGTTGAAGACGATCGTCGAACCGCCCTGCCCGCGCGGCGCCGCGACGCCGAGCGTACCGTCGGCGCCGCGCGACAGCGGCAGAATCGCCTCGGCACCTGCCTCGCCCATCAGCCCGATCCGCCCGCCGGCCGGAAAATAGCTCGGCGCCGCGACGACCCCGCCCTTGGCGAAGGGCAGGATGCCGCCGCCCCCCGCCGACCCGCCACCGCCGCCGAAGGCCGAGAACAGCTGGCCGACGGCGTTCGAGGCGAGATTGCCCAGCGGCTTCAGTGCAGCGTCCAGCGCGATGGTCGACAGCCTCTGGGCCAGCTGCTGCAGCACGCTTTCGAAGGAGCGCCCCCCGGTGACGGCGCCCGCAAAAGCAGAGGTCAAAGCCGAGCCGAACCGGTCGGCCTTGCTGGACAGATCGGAAAGCGCCCTGTCGAGGCCGCTCGTGTCCGCCCGGATCGCGACGGTGAAGGTGTCGTCCTCGTCCATGATGAAATCCCGATGAGAATGGTCAGGGGCATTGCCGATCGATGTCGGGAAAGCGGTGCATCAGCCCGAAGAGTTCGGCGGCCGAAGGCGCAGTCGCGCCGGCCTGCCGGCGGGGCGAAAGCACGCTGGAAAGTTCGCGCGGCGTCATCCTCCAGAACGCCTCGGGCGACAGCCGCAGGAGGCCGAACCCCACGGCCATCGCCTCGTCCCAGGGAAAGGCCGCCGGTCGAGTCCCGCTCCCGGCGTCGCCTGGTGCCCCGTGCGTCAGGACCCCGTTGCGGAAGGGTTTGCGTTGCCCTCGTCGGCCGCCTCCCCGACACCGCCGAAGGCCGCCGCCAGAAGCTCCACGGCGATCGCCGCCGCCCCGGCCGCTGCGCCTTCGAAACGCATCGCCGCAACCTCGGCGTCCGAGACGGCTTCGCCTGCCCCGCGCAGGCCCGCTCCGACGATCCGCGTCAGGTCGCGGGCCGAAAGCTGCCCGCCGCGAAACCGCGACGAAAGCTCGGCGAGATTGTCGGCCGAAAACGCGTCCTCGAGTTCGGCCAGCGCACCCAGCGTCAGGCAGAGCCGCCGCTCGCGGCCGTCGATGACGGCGGACACCTCGCCACGCCTGCGATTGACGGCCATGGTCAGATCGCCTCGAAGGTCAGCGCACCCGCCGATTCCAGCGTCGCCTCGAAGGTCACCTCGCCGTCGTGCTCCCCGCCATATTCGAGCGCGGTGACCTGGAACGGCCCGGTCACCCTGCCGAAGTCCGGGATCACCGCTTGGAAGGCGGCGATCCGCGATTCGAAGAACACCTGTCGGAGCGTCGCATCGGAAGCTGCGTCCTTGAAGATGCCGGCGCCCGACAGCGCAGCGCGCTGCACCCCCGCCCCGCCGAGAAGCTCCCGCCAGCGCCCGGCGCTTTCGGAATCGGTGATGTCCACCGTCTCGGCATTGAAGGCGATCCGCCGGCTTCTCAGGCCGGCGATCGTGGTGAAATTGCCGTCTCCGTCCTCGTCGATCTTGAGGAGGAGATCCTTGCCCTTTTGCGCGCCCATCAGTCGGTCCCGTTCAAGCTGTGGTGGACACGGCGCCATCCCGCCGCGGCAACGAAAAAGGGCGGCCCGATGAGGACCGCCCTGGATGATCGTTCGATATCTGAGGGCTGATGGCCCGGGGACTTTCCGCCGCGCTTCGTCAGTCAGCGCGTGCCGGACTATCCTCGACCTTCGCCCCGTTTCCTCAGGCCAGCGGCTCGGTCACCGCGCGGAACCGCAAAATGCCGTGATAGGCCGCGCTGTCTGGCTCGCGCCGGGCTTCGGCGAATTGCAGCCGAAGGTTCACCAGATGGTGTCCCTCCATGGGCAGCGTGGCGTCGTTCAGCTTTTCGGCCACCTTGTCCATGATCTCGTAGGTCTCGGCCTTGCCGCCGCCCTTCGCCCAGACGTGGAGGGTGAGGATGTGCTCGGCCCCGTCTTCGGTACCGGTCGACCAGTCGACGACCGCCGTCCGCCCCAGAGTGAGATATGGGAAGTTCGCCCGTTCGGGCCGCCGATCGAAGACCTTCGGGCCGCCGAGCAGCGCCGTCAGCGACGGATCGGAGGTCAGCGCGGAGAAAATCGACTGCTGGAGTTCAGCGCTCGGATGCGCCATCGCTTTCTCCCTCGTTCCCTTGCAAGTGTTCGCCGTCGTGGCGTTCACTTTGCTTGTCGCCGTGAAACATAACTCGAAATGGTTTCCCCGTCTTCGGGTTCAACGGCCGGATTTTAACTTTTTCGCTACCTTTCGGATTCACGCGAGTTTTCGCCGTCGAGATCGGCATTCGCCGAGAAAGGATCGGCCAGGAGAGCCCGTCCGGCGGATGTTCTGGCGAGGTTCGACGTCCGCGGCAGGGCCTCGGTCTGCCGCAACGGGTTTCCCGCTTTCGTCCGCCCGAGCCCCTCCTCGACGAGTTGCCGAAAGCTCTTTCGCAGCCGCTTCTGCCGGACCGTGGCCGTCAGCCGGATGCTCATCAGCGCTCCTCCTCGCAACGGCACACGAGATAGCGCCGGCTCTCGTCCGGATCGTGGACCGACAGAATGATCAGCCGGCGCCCGCCGAGCCGGAACGACAGGCCCCGCTCGACGATGTCGTTCGCCCGGCAGAGCACCCGATGCGTCACGTTCGCCTCGCGCTGGCCGAAGCGTTCGCGCGAGGCGACCGACAGCGGCTCGATGCGCACCGAGAGTTCGCGTACCTCCTGCCAGACCGTCTCGCCGCCGCCGGCGCCATCCGGGTCGACTACCGGCTGGTCGAGGGCAACGCGGCGATTGAAGACGCCCGGATCGAGAAACAGCGGCGCCATCAGATCCGCACCTGCCGGTAGGACGCGAGCAGCCGCTCGGCGAGCGCCGGCCGCAGCGCCGGTTGCATGCCCGGCTCGATCAGCGCCCGGGCCTCGTAGCTCGCCGCCACGATCGCCTGCAGCGCAAGCATGAGATCCGCCGGGCATTCGCCCTCTGCAAAGCCGGCAGTGAATTCGATCTCGACGCCGTTGGCCGCCGCGTCGATCACGGCGTCCGACAGCCGGAAGCAGTCGGTCCCCCGCGGCCGCTCGGCGATCGCCTCCGCGGCACTGAACGACACCGGATTGCCGGAAGCGTCGAAGGCGGTGACGCTCTCGACCGCGACGAGCGGGCGCCGCGTCGCCTCCACCCAGCCCCCGCGCGGCACCGGATCGAGCGCCAGGCGAAAGCTGCGGGCAATCAGCGCCAGACCCGTCTCCCGCTCGATCGCCTCGCGGCCGGCGGAAATCAGGCCTGAAATCAGCCCGTCCTCGTCGTCGCGCTCGATCCGCGCCCAGGCCTTCGCGTCGGCAAGCGCCAGCGGCTCGGCGGAAAGGCCGAGGTCGATCGTCGTCATCGTCAATCTCCGGAAATGACGGAGACCCGGCGGGTCGCGCCGGGCCTCTCTTCAAGGTCGGTTCGTCGGGCCGGCTCGCCCGGCGTCGATCAGGCCGAGAAGTCGAGCAGCTTCGCCGCGTCGAAATCCTGGATGCCGCCGCCGACGCGCTTGGTCGTGTAGAACAGGACGTAGGGCTTGGCGGAGTAGGGATCGCGCAGGACGCGCACCCCCTGCCGGTCGACGACGAGGTAGAAGCGGGAGAAGTCGCCGAAGGCGATGGCCGAAACGCCGGGGGCGATATCCGGCATCTCCTCGGCCTCGACGATCGGGAAACCCATCAGCGTCGCCCGCCCTCCAGCCGAGGCCGGCGGCAGCCAGAGATAGTTGCCATCCTCGTCCTTCAGCTTGCGCACCGTCGCCTGGGTGCGCCGGTTCATGACGAAACTGGCGTTCTGGCGATAGCCGGCCTTCAGCGCATAGACGAGGTCGATCAACGCGTCGGCCGCCTCTCCGTCGAGGAATCCGCCGTCGGCGCCGGTCGAGACGGTCCCGACCTTGCCCCAGCTCCAGGCGCCCTCGTCGGCCTTGGTGTAGGTCATGAAACCCTTCGGCTTGGCGATACCGTCGCCGTTGACGAAGGCCGCGCCCTCCTGCGCCGCGAAGGCCTGCTCGACCTCCTCGCCGATCCAGCGGTCGATGTCGACGGCCGCATCGTCGAGCAGAGCCGCCGTCGCCGCCGGCATGGCGTAGAGCTCCATGGTCGGAAAGGTCAGCTCGGCGAGCTGCGGCGCATCCGTCTGGTTTCGCACCGCCGTCTCGCTGACCCAGCCGCTCTCGGCGCCGGAGATCGCGAAAGGCTTCTTCAGCACCGCCGTCGAAACCGTCCGCACCGAGGCGATCGAGCGGATCGGCGAAATCGTCGCCAGCCTGCGGCCGATTTCCGTCTCGGTCTCGTCCGGCACCAGGAAGCCGCCGTCGGCGCCCGTCAGGCTCGACATCGCCTTTTCCTCGAACCGCCGGAGCGCCGCCTCGTCGCCGCCGCGAACATAGCGCTCGAAGGCGCCCTTGTGCTCGCTCGCCGCCGCGCCGCGCCGCGCCGGCTCCTCGCTGCCGAGCGCCGGGCGCATGCCCTTCAGCGTCAGCCGCTCGATCGTCTGCTTCTGCGCGTCGAGAGCGGCGGCGATCCGGTCGACCTTGTCGCTGGTGACGACGTCGCTCGCCATGCGCTTTTCGACTTCTTCGAGCCGCGCGTCGTTCGCCTCGCGAAAGCCCTCGAAGAGGCGCATCATCTCGTCCTGCAGGCCCCGCACCTCCGGGGTGACCGTCTTCGTCTCGAAGCCGGCGTGCGCCGTTTCGTCCATGTCGTTCTCCTGTTTTGAAGGGATCTGCGGATTGTCGCGGACGGGGCTCAGCCGATGACCGTCAGCCGCGCTTTCGCCTGCATCGGGAAGGTCACGAGCGAGATCTCCCAGAGGTCGACGGTGACGAGACGCCGCCTGGCACTCCCGCTGCCACGCCGGGCGAGCCTGGTGCGAAAGCCGATCGACAGGCCGTCGATCGCGCCCGCCGCCGCCAGCGCCGCCGCCTCTCGCCCCCCCGCCGTGTCGAGGGCGAACTCGCCCGTGACCTTCAGCCCGGTGCGGTCCTCGGCGATCTCGATCCAGCGGCCGACCGGCCTTGCCGGATCGTGCTGCCAGAGCATGCGAACCTCGCTCGCCCGCCGACCGATCAGCGAGGCGGCGAAGGCGCCGGGCTCGATCCGGTCGCCGGAAAGATCGACCTCGCCGAAGATCGCCGCATAGCCGGAAAAGCGCGCCGGCGGCGGCATCGGAACGGCTGCCATCGGCGGGGCCGGGTGACGATATCCCGCCGCGGCGGTGGCGCCGCGCGTCTCAATCCTCCCGGCCATAGCCGACCGCCTCCCGCTTCTCGCCGCGCGTCAGAAACTCCGCTGCGCCGACCCTCGCCCAGAGAGCCTCGCGCTCCGCCGAAAGCCCCTCGACGGCGTCGAGATCGATCGACAGCGTCAGCCCCGGCTCGCCGAGATGCGCCCCGAGCCAGGCGCCGAGCGCCCCGGTGATCCGCTTCACCAGCGGCAGCACGGTCAGGCGGTAGAGCGCGCGGTTCGCTTCCGAGTAGTTCGAATAGGTGGCGTCTCCCGGAATGCCGAGCAGCATCGGCGGCACGCCGAAGGCGAGCGCGATGTCCCGCGCCGCGCCGTTCTTGGCCTCGATGAAGTCCATGTCCTTCGGCGACAGCGCCATCGCCTTCCAGTCGAGCCCGCCTTCGAGCAGCAGCGGCCGCCCGGCCCGCGCCGCGCCGGAATAGCCGGTCTCGAGCTCGCTCTTCAGCCGGTCGAACTGGTCGGGCGAGAGATTTCCGCCCCCCTCGGCCTTGTAGATCAAAGCGCCGGAGGGCCTTGCCGAGTTGTCCAGCAGCGCGCGGTTCCAGCGCGCCGCGGCGTTGTGGAGGTCGAGGGCGTTCTGCGCCGCGCCGAGCGGCGGAAAGCCGCGGTGGTCGGCGAGCGGATGAAACAGCGACAGCGCCAGGATCGGCGCCGGCTCGCCGCCCGGCCCCTCCGCCGCGATCCGCCGGACGCTCATCCCCACCCTGTATTCGTAGGCTTCCGGCCAACCGTCCGCCCCCTCGACCAGCCGAACCCGGTCCGGCCGCAACGGATGCAGCGCCCGCACCTCGCCGTCGAGCAGCGCGGCTTCGACATAGGCGTTGCCGGACAGAAGCAGATGGCCGCAGATCGCCTCGACGAAGGCCGCCCCGTCGGCCATCGGGTTCGGCCGCCGGAACAGGTCCAGCAGCCGATGCTCGCTCACCTCGCTCTCGCCGTCGTAGAGCAGCAGCGGGATTGCCGCCGCCGCCTCGCTGATCAGCCTCACGGACCGATAGGCGACCGGGTTCTGCATAAAGCCACTGCGCGCCAGCGCCCCATAGGAGCGCTCGACCCAAGCCCCGTCGCCCCCGCCGGTGAAGACCAGCGTTCCTGCCACGGTGGCGGCGGATTTCCGCTCGGCAGGTGCCGTGGCGCCGCCCTCGCCCGGCGGCTGTAACGGCGCGCCAAACCAGCCCGCGATCGTTCCCGCAAGTCCCATGTGTCGCTCCGATGTTCTGGAATGCTTGTGGCGATCCGCCATTTTCGCGGCCGGCAATCGCTTGAGCCGCGCCCGTCGCGCCCTCCTCTGTCCTGCCGGACATCTCCCCCACACGGGGGGAGATCGATCTCGCGCCAACGCCTCGCCCCCATTCGAGCGATCGAGCTGGCATCACGGCCGAAGTAGCGGCGCCGCACGACAAAGCTGCCGATCTCCCCCCTTGTGGGGGAGATGCCCGGCCGGGCAGAGGGGGGTGCCTCGGCGCGGACCTCACCGGAACACGCGCGTACCCGCGGCTCCCGACCCTCATGAAACCCGCAACCTTCAAAGCCCCCGGATCCGCGGCGCGTCCCCGCCGCCCGCCAGCGC
Organism: Jiella avicenniae; assembly: GCF_021390325.1. Taxonomy (GTDB): domain Bacteria; phylum Pseudomonadota; class Alphaproteobacteria; order Rhizobiales; family Rhizobiaceae; genus Jiella; species Jiella avicenniae. Next base: position 224,780 of record NZ_JAJUWU010000003.1, read on the forward strand.
ATTCACCGCCCAGACTAGCGCATCCAGCCGGTCCGGGGACCGCCCACCCGACAATCCGTCCGCGCCGAAATCCGCCATCTCGTCTTCGAGATCGGGAAACCGCCCGGCGTGCCGCACGCGCCCCCGTTCGTAGAGCGCGGCAACGGGCTCGGCCCGCAGCCACTTGCCGCGGCTCGCCCGCACCGCCTGGAACGGCGTATCCGGCGCCGCCGCCCGGATTACTGCCTCGACCATGTCGCCGCCCTGGTTCACCTCGGCGACGATCCGGTCGGCCTCGAGCGCCTGATAGAGCCCGATCGCAGCGCCCGCCCATTCATGCGGCTTCGCCCGCCGGCGGCTTCTGTCGGCAAGGACGTAGATCGTGCCGTCGGCGCCACGCCCCGCCGCGACGATGCCGCAGGCGTCGGAGCGCTTCGTCGAGGTCGCCGGCGGGTCGATCGCGACGACGATCCGTTGCAGCTTGTCGGGGGGCGCACAGCGTTCGCGCTCGATCCGGGCGATGTCGAACAGCCCGTCCTCGCGAACGCCGAGGATCTCGCCGTCGAGTTCCTGCCGGCCGAGCCGCGTGCCGCCATAACGCTCACTCATCGCAGCGAGAAATCCCGGCGCGAGGTTCCCGGCGTTCTCCGCCGTCGTCATATGCGTCGTCACGGTCTGCGCATCGGCCGTCAGCCGCTTCAGAAGCGGGATCGGCCGCGGCGTCGTGGTGAACAGCGCACGCGGCCGTTCGCCCAGCCTGAGCGCCAGCTGCAGATTGTCGAAACATGCCTCGCCATGCACCCATTTCGCCAGTTCGTCGCCCCAGGCGAGATCGAACTGATAGCCCCGCAGCGCGTCCGGATCCTCCGACGAGAAGATCTGCGCGATCGCCCCGTTGGCAAACACCAGCCGCCGCCGGCTCGCCTCGAAGACCGGGCGCGGATGGCCGGCGACGGCGAGCAGACCGCTCTCCCCGTCGATCATCACCTCGCGCGCGTCGGCCAGCGTCTCGGCGAGAAGCCCGATCCGCATGTGCGGCCGATCGGCGAAAGGGCTCTCGCCCGCCGCCATCGCCTTGATCCATTCCGCCCCTGCCCGCGTCTTGCCGGACCCCCGCCCGCCGACGATCAGCCATTGCCGCCAGCCGCCCGGCGGCGGCAGCTGCGAGGGACGAGCCACGTCGACCCAGGCCATCGCCGAGCGCTCAAGGACCGGTCCTGTCTGGCGTCCGATCAACTGGCCCGTCTTGTTCCAGAATTTCGTGTCGGTCAGCGGGCCCAGTTCTTCGTCGGGAGCCTCCTCGTCTTCGCTATGCCCCATCAGCACCCCGACCGGTCGCCTTCGGCCTCGCCGTCCGTCCGCGCCCTTTCGCCGCCTTCGGCGCCGCCGCCGCTGCTTCCGTCCCGTCCGACCCGGCGAACAGCCTCGGCCCGCCGACGCGCCGCGCGTCGAGCGCCCGAAGCTGGCGCATGAAATCCTCGCGCAGCCGCAGCGTCTCGGTCTCGTCGTCCCGCCCGGCGCTCGCCTCCAGCGCCCGCAGCTCCAGCAGCTTCTCCAGCGTCCGCGTCAGAAGGCCGAGCGCATCGGCCCGCTCCTTGAAACCCGCCCGTGCCGGCTGTCTCGATTTCGCCTCCGCGCCGGCCTCGGCCTTGCTTCGTGGCGCCGCCCTCGCCATAGGACTTACGTCCTTGTCATCTTCTTCCAGCCGCGCCACCTCGCGCATCAGAAGCGCGAACAACCGGTCCGACAAAAGCTCCGCCATCGGCTCTCCGAACCCAAGCCGCCTCCGGCGTCGCCGCAAGAAAAGACCCTGCCGCGCCGAACCGGAAACGAAAAGGCGGCCCCGATCGCCCGGTGCCGCCGACAGAATTTCGATGATGTCTGAACCCTACCCGACCACCGTCACGCAGTCAAGGAATTTTTTCATATTTCTTTTCTGACGGATCACCCTCGTCCCATCCGGCCGCATCGTCGTCCACGGCCCCTTGGGCGTCCAAATCCTCCCCCGGCCAATCCACCACATGCTCCTCGTAGTCCTCCAGCTCCATGCCCTCCTCGCTCACCGTGCGGTCCCGCACCGAGACACCCGCCTGATGCACCGTCTCGCGGTCGCCGGAGACGAGGTGGTGCCACCAATAGAGGTCCCGCCCCTCTGCGACGAGGCGGTAAGCACAGGAGGGCGGCAGCCAGGTGAGCGAGCGCACGGCCTCCGGCGTCAGGCCGACACAGTCCGGCACCACCGCGTGGCGCGTCTCGTACTGCCGGCAGCGGCAGGCATGGCCGTCCAGAAGCCGACAGGCGACGTCGGTCCAGGCGATCTCGCCGGTGTCCCAGTCCTCGAGCTTGTTGAGGCAGCAGCGCCCGCAGCCGTCGCAGAGCCGTTCCCACTCCTCCGGCGACATCTCCTCGAGAGACTTCGCCTTCCAGTAGGGCACAAGATCGTGATCGGATACGGGGTCGGACATCGGGAAACCATGCGGTGAATTTTGAAGATTTTTCCGCAGCCTCGACCTATAACCGCGGACGGGGACGACGTAAGATGTGATCGAAGGCCGCACAAGGCGCGGCCGGAAATGGCCATGGGTCGTGGGAGGGAGGCGCAGCCAGCGCGGCCCCTTCCATGCGCGTGGCCCAAGGCGATTGGCTGGGCCGTGCAGAACGAGACGAATCAACCCCGGAAGCGCCGGCAACCCTCGCGCCTCATCGAGGTCGATGCCTGGATCGATTCGAGTCTCTGGCGAGCCTATCATGCCTTCGTCGCCTGGTGGGAAAGCGTCACCATCGTCTCGCGCAAGTTCCGCGCCCGCGGCTTCAACCGGGTTCTGGTGGAGCTCGCCTGCGAGGGGCTGACCCTCGGCCTCGTCGGCTTCGTCCTGTTGTTCGCGCTCGCCCAGCCGGCAATCCGGATGACGAAGAACGGCCTGCCGCAGGAGAGCGACTACTCCGTGCAGTTCCTCGACAAGCATGGCGAAGAGATCGGCCGGCGCGGCATCCTGCGCGCCGCCGCGGTGCCGATCGACGAGATGCCCGACAGCTTCATCAAGGCGTTGCTCGCCACCGAGGACCGCCGCTTCTTCGACCACTTCGGCATCGACTTCCTCGGCCTGATGCGCGCCATGACCGTAAACGCGCAGGCCGGCGGCGTCGTCCAGGGCGGCTCGACCCTGACGCAGCAGCTCGCCAAGAACCTCTTCCTGACCAACGAGCGCAGCCTCGATCGCAAGATCAAGGAGGCGTTTCTCGCTCTTTGGCTCGAGTCGCACTATTCCAAGCGACAGATCCTCTCGATGTATCTCGACCGCGCCTATATGGGCGGCGGCACCTTCGGCGCGGCGGCGGCGTCCGAGTTCTATTTCGGCAAGAACATCCGCGACGTCTCCCTCGCCGAGGCCGCGATGCTGGCGGGTCTCTTCAAGGCCCCGGCGAAATACGCGCCCCACATCAACCTTCCGGCGGCACGCGCCCGCGCCAACGAAGTCCTGACCAACATGGTCCAGGCGAATTTCCTCACCGAGGGCCAGGTGATCGCCGCGCGGCGCCAGCCGGCGATTGCGATCGACCGCTCCTCCACGCCGTCGCCCGACTATTTCCTCGACTACGCCTTCGAGGAGGTGCAGCGCATCGCCCAGACGAGCGGCATCAAGCAGCGCAATTTCACCGCCCGCACGACCGTCGACCTCGATTTGCAGAAGCTCGCCGACGAGGCGGTGGAATACAACCTGCGTCAATACGGCAAGACCTACGACGTCGGCGAGGCGGCGATGGTGGTGCTCGCCGCAGATGGCAGCGTCCGGGCGATCGTCGGCGGCCGCGACTACGGCGTCTCGCAGTTCAACCGCGCGACGCGGGCGCTGCGCCAGCCGGGTTCCTCCTTCAAGGTCTATGTTTATGCCACCGCCATGCAGGAGGGCATGAAGCCGTCGGATACGATCGTCGACAGCCCGATCACCATCGGCAAATGGTCGCCGCAGAACTACGGCCGCTCGTTTTCCGGCCGGGTGACGCTCGCCAACGCCCTCGCCCGCTCGCTCAACGTGCCGGCCGTCAAGCTCTACCAGAAGGTCGGCTTCGACAACACGGTGAAGACCGCCAAGGCCATGGGCATCGAATCGAATCTGCGCGGCGACAAGACCATGGCGCTCGGAACCAGCGAGGTGACGGTCATGGATCAGGCGACGGCCTATACCGTCTTCGCCAATGGCGGCATGAACCCCAACCGCCATGCCATCCAGCAGTTGATGGATCCCACCGGCAAGGTCGTCTGGGACGCCCGCCGTGACATGCCGCCCCGCCAGCGCATCCTGTCGGAACAGGCGACGCAGTCCATGAACGAGATGCTCGTCGGGGTGAGCGAACACGGCACGGCGCGCAAGGCGCAGCTGTCGATGACCCGGGTCGGCGGCAAGACCGGCACCACGCAGTCCTATCGCGACGGCTGGTTCGTCGGTTTCACCGGCAATTACGTCGGCGCCGTCTGGTTCGGCAACGACAGCTTCCGGCCGACCAACCGCCTGACCGGGGGCTCCCTTCCCGCGCTGACCTGGCAGCGCTTCATGGAGGCCGCCCATCGAAACGTCGAACTGAAGCCGATTCCCTTCCTCGACAACCCCTTCCCGGCGAAGAGCGACGAGGTCGCGGAGGCCGGGGCCGACAGTTCCGGTCCCGCCGCCCCGGAGACGCTCTCCCGCAAGACCCAGGACGTTCTCGCCGACATCGCCGAGCAGCTCGATCAGATGAAGCCGCTCGATCCCGAACAGTTGGCCTCGGCCGGGACCTCCGCCGGGGTAGCGGCGCCCGCCCGCGCCCAGTAGCCCGATCTTTCAGAGCCATCGCCGGTCGATTCGATGCGTTTCACAGTCCTCGTCATGGTCGCGATCGGGATCGCCCTCTATCTCGGCGGCTGGTCGGCGAGTTGGGCCGTCCGGCAGTCGTCCGAGATCGGCACGGTCGTCGTCGGCCATTGGCAGGCCAATCCCTTTTCCGGCGCGCCGGACGCCGACCCCTATTCCAAGGCGCGCCTCGCCATGGTCGGCAATCTCACCCTCGGCATCGGCGAAGGCATCCAGTTCCGCAGCATGCGCGACGAAGGCGGGCGCCCGCTGCGCCGGGAATGCACCTACGTGATGGCCGGCTCGACGCCGCCCTCCCGGGTCTTCACGCTCGCCGCATATCTTCCGGAGGGCCGGCTGATACGCCCCTCCGCCGGTCGTCCGGGCTGGCTCACCTCGAACAACCTGATGCGCAACGACGACAATTCCTTCGAGATCGCCGTAGGCCCCTCGGCCCGCTCCGGCAACTGGCTGGCGACCTCGGGCGCGGGCGAGATGACCCTGGTGCTGTCGCTCTACGACACGCCGGCAAGCGCGGCGAGCGGCGCGTCCAGCCTTTCGCTGCCGACGATCCGGCGGGAGTCCTGCTCCAATGGGTAAGTTCGTCCTTGCGGTCCTGATCGGTGTCGTCGGCGCAGGCTTGATCCACATCGCGGTGATCTTCACCATGCCCGACGTCGCCAAACGCAACGGCTGGAGCCGCCTCGCCGACCTCGGCGGGACCGATCAGGTGGTTCGCGTCGAGGCGCTGACGACCAATCCCAACTCGACGCTCGCCGTCGCGAATTCACCCGCCGGCGATTTCGCTTTCGTCGATCCCGCTTTCATCGCCGCCGGTTGCCGTTTCTCCCTCGCCGACGGCCCCGTCCGGATTCATGCCCTCGCCGCCGACGAGGCGTTCTGGTCGGCCTCGATCTACAATCGGCGTGGCGACAATCTCTACAGCATCAACGACCGCTCGGCGGTCGACAACGCCCTCGATCTGATGGTCGGAACGAAGCAGCAGCTGGTCGACCGGTCGGCGAGCGAGGACGCGCCGCAGACACAGATCCCCGTCGAGGTCGAGATGACCGAAGGATACATGACGATCAGGGTCCTGGTCGACGAGGAGAGCAAGCGTCCGGAGATCGACGATTTCGTTTCGTCGATGCGCTGCGATCCCGCGCCGAACGACGGCCCCCTGTCGAGCGATGCGTTCCGTCGCGAGCCAGCGGCGACTGGCGGCGGCTGATCCGAGCGAGCGTGGCGGCGCCCATTCGTCCCTCCCCGCCTTCTCGCCGCGCTTTCACCGCGGCGCCGACATCGCCATTCGGTTCCGGCCTCCGTCGGCGCTCCGCGGGCCTCCCGCTCAGGCCCATCTTCGTCCCGGCGACCACATCTTCCAACGCGCTACGGCAGCCGCATCGGATCACACCTGGGAGCGGCGAGCCGCGATCGGCGAGGGATTGCCCTGCCGAGGTCTCAGACGGCCTTCGGCTCGCGGCTCGAGGAGCCGAAATGCGGCATGTTCTTGCCGCGAAGAGGTGACGTCGACGCGGCGTCGGCCGGGTGCGGCAGCCTCTCGGGCCGCTCGTAGCGGATGCAGGGCAGGATGACGATCTCTGCCCCACCCGCCGGGATTGCGTCGTCCGGCTCCGCCGTCTCCGGGCGTCCATCCCGTTTTTTCAGCCACACCACCGTGCCCATTTCATTCCCCTCCTCGGCTGCGCCTTGGCATTCCCCGTTGCGACCCCATTGATGCTCACAGAACATCTCCCGAGGGTTAACAGCTTGCTAAGGAATCTTGCGTAAACCTATCCAAAGTCTTCGAGATCAAGTCGTCGTGATGTCGCGGCAACGCTTCGTAACCAGTTGTTATCGATTTTGGGTGGCCCGGCCGCCCAGGATCGGGCACCCGGTAGGGAGCCGCCGTCGGCCGACGTCAGAGCAAGTTTCAACGGAGCGACATGGTCGACAGGATGCCGCGCATCTTCCGGACGCTCGAAACCCGTGGGGGACAGGTCGGCTTCGACACCATCGTCGAAGCGGCGGTCGCCAGCTTTCTCGCTTCCAATCGCCCGAGCCCGGCCCATTCGGCCGATTTCGCCCGGCTGGTGACCTCGACATGGGAGAAGCTGTCGTTCGAAGCCAAGCGTCAGTTGGCGATTTCGCTCGCCACCTCGCCACACGTCCCGCGCCCCGTCGTGGACCTGCTGCTCGTACAGCCTGCGGAATTTTCGGCTCCCTTCCTGTTTTCCAGCCCGTGCCTGACGAAGGAAGACGCCGGGATGATCGGTGCGACGCAGGATACCGTTCCCGGCGCAACGCCGGGTCGGCAATGTCCGGATTCTGCGCTGCGGGCGAAATCGGCGCGGTCGCACGGGCGGTCGCGCCAGCAGAAGGACGATGCCGCACAGCCGCCGTTGCAGAGCGCAGCCGCCGTCCGCGACGCTCTTCGCGCCCTGGTCCGGACCAAGCCGCGGCGCCCGCTCGCGGCGGCGTCCCCGACGCCCAAGACCCCTCCGGTCGACGCTTCGCAACCGTCCGGCCTCGCTGCGACCGCCGCCGCACTGTTGCGCGAGGCGCGCGCCGGCAATGCCGACCGCGCGCTCGGCTCGATCGCTGCGTCCCTGAAGCTGCAAGCGGACACCATCGAGAAGCTCGCGACGGACGGCGACGGCAGGCTGCTCGCCGCCGCGCTCAAGCTTCTCGGATTGACGGTCGCCGATGCCATGACGGTGCTGATGATGGTGCACCGGACTGCCGGGCGTGACGTGGCGGCCTTCGCGCAGTTGCGCCGTCATTACGAGGATCTCTCGGTCGAGAGTTGCGTCGCCGCCCTCGGCGTCAGCGACCACCCCGCGTCGGCCCCCGGCCGGACGACGCCGCAGGCCCTTCACCAGTCGCTGCATGCCCCGGAAAGTCAGCGCCGTCCCGCGGCGCCCGGGCAGCAGACGGTCTTCGGCCGCCGCCGCAAAATGCCGTCAGCGACCGTCGCCAGGTCCGGACGCTGAGCCCGAAAGGTCCGGCGGCCCCGATGGCCCGGCTCCGCTCGGCGTCTCGGCAGGACGGAACGCCGATCCCTGGCTGTAGATCTTCGGATTGGGGAAGATCACGATCAGATTGTACTGCCAGCCGCTGCTGAGCTCGCGCTTGAACCGAAACTGCGTTCCCGCCTGTTCGAGGCTGACATCCGTCAGTTCGTCGAGCTTGTCCAGCAGCCCGTCCGGCGGTCGCCACTGCAGGACGTCGAACAGCGCCGCGGTGATCGCGGCAAGACGCTTCGCGCCGCGCTTCGCTTTGGCCGCGCCGTCGGCGACCAGCTTGATGCGAACGGTGGTGAGCGTATCGCGCTGGTCTCCCCGCGCCATGACGAAGAGTTGCGGCTCGGACGGAAGAGCAGGTTCGACCACGACATCGGGATCGTCGGCGACCGGGGCGTCTTCCGCGCCATCGCCTTCCTCCGCACGTTCCACCCGCTCGCCCTCGGCGGTCGCGGTGGCGTAGCATTCCCACTGCCCCTCGAGCAGCAGGCTCTCGTGCCACGACATGAAGTCCTTGCCGGGGTCGATGGCCTTGCAGATCTTCTTCGGGCTCACCAGAGCCAGCCGCACGAGTTCAGGCGTGGCTCGTGTCGTCGGCGGCGTGAGCAGACGGGGCGAGCCGATGACCGCCACCTTCTGCGTGTCGGTCGTGGTCGGCAAAGCTGCGTCGCCCGCCGTGGATGCCTCCTCGGCGTTTCCTGAGCGCTCCGTCCGGGCCGGTTGGCTGAACACCGCCCCGGTCTCGGCCGCCCGCTTGAGCCTTTCGCCGAGTGAGCCGCCGGCGTCGCTGTTGAGGAACAGGACGATCAACCCGCCGGCGATCACGAAGGCGACGAGGCCGAGCCGCGTGACGAGGCCGAGGACCTCGGTCACGACGACGCCTCTGTCGACCCGCGAGCCGGCCGAGATGGGAGCCTCCCATGTCGTCTTGTCGCGCCTCGCGGCGCGCGGCGATCGGGCGCGTGGCCGCCCGACGAGGGTCCCGACGACGCCGAAAGGCGCTTTCGCGGCCCCGACGACCGTCGACCAGCCTGCCGCAGCGCCCGCAGGCCCCGAGCGGCGTTCGCGCCTTGCCCCCACCGCCCCGGACCGGCTCCTTCGCGACAGCGAAGCGACCGCGGCTTGCACGGCGCTTTTCGCGCCGACGAAGCCTCGCGCCCAGCGCCTTTTCGCCCTACCCGCCATGTTCGCAGTGCCGGAGGACAGATCCGCGGCCACCCTTCGTCCGGCCTGCCCCAGAGCCGCCGCCGACGCCGCAAGCCGCTGCAACGCGCGCGATGCGCCCGTCGCCCCGGCCCGAGGCGCTCCCGTCCGCTTCGATCGCGCCAGGAGGCCGCGTGCCTTGTGCAATGACACTTTCAAAGGCATGTCGGTTTCAGCGCCCGTGTTCGCTCGTCCGTCCGCAACCACGACTTACGCCTGGCGGGAGATTATGGCAAAAGCCGACCACTCCGAAGAACCCATCACCGCAGTGTCGCTGCGCCCCTCGATCGTCCTTTTCCAGCCCGACATCGCCGGCAACACCGGCACGATCCTGCGCCTCGCCGCCTGTTTCGGTCTGACGGTCGAGATCGTCGAGCCAGCCGGATTCGACTCATCCGACCGTGCCCTGAAGCGTGCCGGGATGGATTACCTGGCGATGGCCGCCCTCAGGCGCCACGACGACTGGTCCGCTTTTCTCCGCGACGTCGAGATCAGGCCCGGCCGCATCGTCCTTCTGACGACCCGGGCCGAGACGACCCATACCGACTTCGCTTTCCGCCCGAGCGACCGGCTGCTGTTCGGACGGGAAAGCGCAGGCGTGCCGGATACCGTGCACGCGCGGGCGGATGCGCGGCTGACGATTCCGATGATCGCCGGCGCCCGCTCGCTGAACCTCGCCGTCTCGGCAGGCATCGTCGCGGCCGAGGCGCTGCGTCAGCTCGACTGGCCGTTGGACGGCTGAAATGACCGCGACGTCCTGCGCTCACAAATCAGGCTGAGGCGCGGACGCGGGAGCGGCCGGAGATTGCGGCGAAGGTCCCTCCGTTTCTCCTGCGTAGATCCAGATCGCGCCGACGATCGCGAGCAGAAACACCACGAACAGCACCGCCTGCAGCTTCCGGCTGGATTGCCGAGGCCTGGAGTATCGCTCTTCCGGTCGCATTTCCCATCCTCCCCTCGCATCGCGGGACTGGCCCGAAAGTTCGAGTGAACTTTTGACAAGCATATTCACTCCTGCCCCACCCCCTCAAGCGCGGAGATAAGCGGCAACACCGCACGTCACCGTGAGGTGGCGTGGAAATGCGTCGAGCGAGGAAGCGCGCTCGGACCCTGCCCTGGGCACCCGGTTGTGCTTCGATCGCGCTCTTGTCGAGGATCGACCAGACCGAGTTGATCCTCATCGCCTCGAACTCGTAGAAGACGCTCTCTGCGAACGAGACTCTGCGCCCATCGACTTTCAATCCGAGGAACGTTTCCCTCGGCCGACGGTCGAACAGCAGTCGCGCCGCCACGCGAACGTCTTCGCAGACCAGCAGGTCGACCCGGAACCGCAGGTCGGGGATGTCATGAAAATCCTTCACGAGCATGTCGCGATAGCCGGAAAGCCCGAGGTGGCGGCCGTTGTGTCGGACGTCGTCGTCGACGAAACGTTCGAGCTCGGCCCAGTCCTGCCGGGTGAGACAGGCGATATAGGCCAGGTAGTGTTCGGATAGGGATTTGCCGGCCAATCGGGATTTTCCTTTCACACGAGGGCCCTCGGCGAGTATGGCCGTTGCCGTCGCGACTACGGTGATCCGCGCGGCCCAACACCATCGATCGGTGTTCGTCGAAGACAGGAGAGTGCTTGGCGTCCGAAATTTCTCCAGCCGAGGCGCGGCGGATCGCGCTCACCGCGCAAGGCTTCAACGCGCCGGATCGCAGTGGCGCCGCCGCGCCGGCTCGGCTGCGCAAGACGATCGCGCAGCTCGGCCTCATCCAGATCGACAGCGTCAACGTCCTCGTTCGCGCCCATTATCTGCCGCTGTTCTCGCGGCTGGGCAGCTACGATCGCGGCGTCCTCGACCGGATCATGGTCGAGCGCCCGAAGCGCTTTTTCGAATATTGGGGCCACGAAGCCTCGCTCCTGCCCGTCGACTGCCACCCCCTGCTGCGCTGGCGAATGGAGCGAGCCCGGCATGGCAAGGGGATCTGGCGTCGATTGGAGCCCTTCGCCACGGTACGGCGCGCGGAAGCCGACGCCCTGCTCGAACGCATCGCCGCGGAGGGCCCGATCGCGGCGTCCGATGTCGCCGGCGCGGCGACAGGCAAAGGCATGTGGGTCTGGAGCGAAGCCAAGCAGGCGCTCGAATGGCTGTTCTGGGCCGGATTCGTCGCAGCGACCCATCGGCGCGGCAGCTTCGAGCGGGTCTACGATCTGCCCGAGCGGGTGCTTCCTCGCTCGGTCCTGGACTTGCCGACGCCGTCCGACGCCGACGCGCAGCGCGAACTGATCGCCCGGGCGGCCCGGGCGCTCGGCATCGCGACGGCCGACGACCTGCGGGACTATTACCGCCTGCCCGCCGCCGATGCGGGCCTGCCCCTCCGCCAACTCGTCGAGGAAGGCACACTGAGGCCGGTTCGCGTTCGTGGCTGGCGGCAGGACGCCTATCTCCATCGCGACGCGCGGGCCGGCCGCAAGATCGCCGGGCCGGCGCTGCTCTCCCCGTTCGATCCGCTCGTCTGGCACCGCAACCGCGCCGAACGCCTGTTCGGCTTTCGCTACCGGCTCGAAATCTACACGCCCCGGCACAAGCGGGAGCACGGCTACTATGTCCTGCCGTTCCTCCTCGACGGTGCCCTGGTCGCCCGGGTCGATCTGAAGGCCGACCGCAAGGCCGGGACGCTGATCGTTCTTCAGGCGACGCTCGAACCGGGCGCGCCGCAACACACCGTCGAAGCCCTGTTCGAAGAGCTCCGCCACATGGCCCGTTGGTTGAACCTGGAAAATCTCGGCGCCGAGCCGCTCGACGTGATCGTCGGAGCGCCTCCGGCCGCTGGTTGAAGCATGTGGCCGTTGCGGATGGGCGCACCCTTCAATCCGCCGTCGGAAGACGCCGCATGGTGAACTCGATGCGCCGGTCGGGGAGCTGCCGCCAGCTCTCCACCTGCGTCCAGTAGGCGGCTTTCGGAAATCTCTCGAACCATTCGCGCGCCTTCTGCCGCGCCTCGCCGCGCTCCAGCGTATAGGTCTCGCGCACGAAGCTGTCGCGCGCCGCATTTGGCCCTTGGTCGCTCCGGGACTGCGACGCATGATCGCGCCGGTTCCTCAGCTGCCGCTTCAACCCTTCCAGCGGTGGTCGGCCGAGCCGGGACATGGGGACTCCCAACGAAAGCGGGTTCTTATCGATCGATACGCAAGATAGTGTCGTCTCGACGAAATGACGAATCGGACCGGTCAGGCGCGAAAGCGCCTTGCTGCGTCGGCCGGCGCGGAAGGCTCGATCGAAAGCCACCGGCCAAGCCCGCGATAGCAAGTGCTGCTTCAACCAGCCGCCGACCATCCGGGGGGACGGACGACCACCATGGAAAAATCAGAGCTGCCGGAAGGCCTGCCGGAGGACATCGAACGCAAGAAGGCGATCGCCAGAGCCTGGTTCGAGGCTTTGCGGGACCGCATCTGCGCCGCCTTCGAGTCCCTCGAGGACGAGTTCGGCGAAGAGGTTTCCGCCGAGCCCGGACGCTTCGAGCGCACCGAATGGTCGCGCGAGGGCGACGGTGGCGGCGGCGTGATGTCGATGATGCGCGGCCGGCTGTTCGAAAAGGTCGGCGTCCACGTCTCGACGGTGCATGGCGAGTTCTCGCCGGAATTCCGGCAGCAGATTCCCGGGGCCGAGGAGGATCCGACCTTCTGGGCGTCCGGCATTTCGCTGATCGCGCATTTGCGCAATCCCAACGTTCCCGCCGTGCACATGAATACCCGGATGGTGGTGACCACCCGCCAATGGTTCGGCGGGGGGGCCGACCTGACGCCGACCCTCGATCGCCGCCGCAAGGAGGACGACGTCGATGCCGTCGCCTTCCATCGGGCGCTGAAATTCGTCTGCGACCGGCATCGCCGGGTCGCCGACTACGAGAAGCTGAAGGAATGGTGCGACGAGTATTTCTACCTGCCGCATCGCCAGGAGCCGCGTGGAGTCGGCGGCATCTTCTATGACTGGCTGCATTCGGCCGAGGATGCCGGCGGCTGGGAAGAGGACTTCGCCTTCACCCGCGACGTCGGCAAGGCCTTTCTCGTGGTCTATCCCCACATCGTCCGGCAGAACGCCGCGCTCCCCTTCACCGAAGAGGATCGGGAGGAACAACTCGTGCGGCGCGGCAGATATGTCGAGTACAACCTCCTCTACGACCGCGGCACGCTCTTCGGCCTCAAGACCGGCGGCAACGTTCAGTCGATCCTGTCTTCCATGCCGCCGATAGTTAAATGGCCTTGACCTATCGACGCGACTGCAAAAATTTTGTGCGACCAGATTGAACCACTATATATTTCAGGGCGTTTCATCCGCATATAACGACATGAAACAAACTGGGAGGTAACGATGTTCGAACTGGATTGCAGCACCGTGTTTCCGGGATGCGAGCGGGTCATTCGGGCCGACAGCGAGGCGGGTGTGATCCGCCGCGCCATCGCGCAGGCCAACGCGTTCGGCATCATGCGGATCAGCCCGTCGATGATGGATGCCATGCGAGGACGCATCGTCGAACTGCCGGCAGCGGCCGAACGGGCGGCCTGAGCATTTCGAATCGGCACAGGGGATGCGACGGCGGCGCCAATGCGGTGCCGCCGTTTTCTTTGCGCTCGCGAAATCTCTTGCCCGTCACCGCTGCGCCGCGCACCGTCGGAATCACGAGGCGATGGCGTCTTCCGGCAGGCGGCCGACGGACTGACGTTTCACTTCGTCACCCCTCGCCTTGGGCGCTCGCTTGCCCCCCTGCTCGGTCGAGCAGTTGTTGGCGCCCGAGCTTGAAGCCCCCCTCGGCCCACAGCCGCTTCAGCCGGTCGATCTCCTGCCCGAGCTCCGGGCCCGGCTTAAAGCCTTTCGCCTTGAGATCCCCCCCGTTCAGCGGAAATTCCGGCGTCTCGAAACCGTCGGCGACCGCCAGCCGCGCCGAGAGCTTCGCCACGGTCTCGAGCGCCGACGCGTCCTGACCGACCTTGCCCTGCCAGACGGCCAGGGCGAGCCGCAGCTTGTCTTCGATGGCCTGCCTGTCGCCGAAATAAATCCGGCTCCTCAGCGCGGTATCGCTCTCGTCCGGGGCGGGCGAAGGCTCCCGCGCGAAGGCGAGGAGCCTGTCGCGCTCCTGATTGGCGAGCTTCAGCCGCCGCGCGAGTTCGTCGAGCCTTTCCGGGTCAGGCGGCACGATCGCCATCAGACGCAACAGCGGATCGGCCTTCCAGCCGCGGCCGGCTTCGACTGCGACGAGCGGGTGGATCGTATCGATCCCCCAGCGTTCGCTCTCCGGCAGAACGATCGTCAGAACGCCGGTCTGCCGCATCCACAGGAGCGCCCGAGAGGGATCGGGCGCGGCGAGCAACTTGCGCGCCTCGTTCCACAGACGCTCGGCCGAAAGCCGCTTCAGCGCGTCCTTCAGCCGCGTCGCCGCGCGCAGGCCGTCGGCGTCCGGCCGCCCGCGACCGTACCAGGCGAAGAAGCGGAAGAACCGCAGGATTCGAAGGCCGTCCTCGCGGATCCGCTGCTCCGCATCGCCGATGAAGCGCAAAACGCCCCGCTCGATGTCGGCGATCCCGCCGACGAGATCGAGGACCTCGCCCGACGCGTCGACATAGAGAGCATTGATGGTGAAGTCCCGACGCTCGGCGTCCGCCTGCCAGTCGCGGCCGAACGACACGACCGCATGGCGACCGTCCGTCTCGATGTCGCGCCGCAGCGTCGTCACCTCATAGGGCCTCCCATCGGCGACGACGGTGACGGTGCCATGGTCGATCCCGGTCGGCACCGTCTTCAGCCCGATCGCTTCGGCGCGTCGGATGGTTTCGTCCGGCAGGGTCGTCGTGGCGATGTCGATGTCGGTGACCGGCCGCTCCATCAGCGTGTTGCGCACCGCGCCACCGACCACCCGCGCTTCCTCGCCCTCGTCGGACAGCACGGCGAGCAATGCCTGCAGCCGCTCGTCCTTGAGCCATTCGGCGGAAATTCTGGTCATGCATAGTACCGTTCGTAAAGGGTTCTCAGAATGCCGGCGGTGACGCCCCAGATGAAGTGTTCGCCGAACGGCATCGTGTAGTAGTGGCGGATCAGCCCCTCGACCGTCCGGCTCTCCTGTCGGTGATTGGCCGCATCCATCAGGAAGCCGAGCGGCACCTCGAAGACGTCCTCGACCTCCGCCGGGTTCGGACGAAGTTCGAATCCTGGCGTGACGATCGCCACGATCGGGGTGATTCGAAAGCCCGTCATGGTCAGATAGCGCGGCAGTCGGCCGATCGGCTCGACATGCGATGGCCGAAGGGCGATCTCTTCGAAGGCTTCGCGCATCGCCGCCGCTTCCGGCGAGGCGTCCGTATCGTCCACGGCCCCGCCTGGGAAGGCCACCTGGCCGGAATGTTTGCGAAGCGAGAGGGTGCGGGTCGTCAGAATGACCGTCGCTTCTTCGCCGCGGTCGACCACCGGCACCAGCACCGCGGCCTCGCGCGAGTGCGATTTCGCCATCTCGGCGACGAGATCCGGATTGAGCCGGTGATCGCCGAATTCCGGCGCCGTGCCGGCGAGCGACTCCTCACCGCCGCCCCCCCGGCGCGCCATGATTCGCGCCCTCAGATCGGCGGCGGTCATGCCTGGCCGATCTCCCGCCGTCACGACACCCCCGTCGGCAGGCTGAAGCGCGCCCCACCGGATCTGACGAACATCCCCCCCTCGTCCTCTTCGACCAGATCGGCGAGGTCGATGGCGAGCGCCCGGCTCAAGGCGGCTTCCAGGCGTCCGCGAACCAGCAGATAGGGTCGAAAGGCCTCGGCTTCTTCGCCGAAGCGGATCGGGTGGTCTTTTCCGGCTTCGACCACGTCGCCGACGTCGGTTCGAAACGTCAGCACGCTCTCGCCCGCCCGTTCCTCGCGGCTCATCTCCACCGCGAGAAACGGCGCGTCCTCGACGGTGATGCCGAGCTTTTCGACCGGCGTGACGAGATAGGTCCGGCCATCCTCGTCCTTGCGCAGCACCGAGGAGAACAGCCGCTTCAGCGCCTCGCGCCGAATCGGCGTGCCTTGATAGAGCCAGGTTCCGTCGGCTCTGATCACCATGTCGACGTCGCCGCAAAAGTCGGGGTTCCATCGCTCGACCGGGGGGGCCCCCTTGCCCGCGCGTTCGGCGCGGGAAATCAGGGCCGACAGGCTCACGCTCACGTCAGGGGCTTGATTCGTCATGCATTCCGCCTGCTTTCCATCTGCAACGGGATTTCCGCCGGTCTCACTTTCGCCCGCCTTGGCCCTCACGAAATAGTTGGACGCCCGGCGCTTGCCAGCCGGATTTGCCGTCGTATTGATTGAGAAGCCCGTTTGATCATACCCCGGCCACCGAAGACGGACTTGCTGCCGGCGGCGGATCTCGGTTCCGGTATTGGAGATCACCCCCCCATGACGATACTCACGCCACAGGAGACGACCCTCAGCGAAAGCGACATCGTTCGCCTCGCCGAGACGGCGCTTGCCGACATCGCTCGGGTGCGGGAGTCCGTCGGCCGGGTCATCTTCGGCCAGGAAAGCGTCGTCGAACAGACGGTCATCGCCATCCTCGGCGGCGGGCACGCGCTGCTCGTCGGCGTGCCGGGTCTCGCCAAGACCAAGCTCGTCGACACGCTCGGCGTCGCCATGGGCCTCGATTCACGGCGCATCCAGTTCACCCCGGATCTGATGCCGTCCGACATCATCGGCACCGAGGTGATGGATCAGGACGAGACGGGCCGGCGCTCCTTCCGCTATGTGAAAGGCCCGGTCTTCGCCCAGCTCTTGATGGCCGACGAGATCAATCGCGCCTCGCCCCGCACCCAGTCGGCCCTCCTCCAGGCGATGCAGGAATACCACGTCACCGTCGCCGGCGAGCGCTATGACCTGCCGGCGCCCTTTCACGTGCTCGCGACCCAGAACCCGCTCGAGCAGGAAGGCACCTATCCCCTGCCCGAGGCCCAGCTCGACCGCTTCCTGATGCAGGTCGACGTCCACTACCCCGACCTCGCCTCCGAGCGGCGCATCCTGCTCGAAACCGGCGGCGGCGAGGACCGCGCCGAACCGGTCCTGACGTCGGAGCGGCTGCGCGAGATCCAGGCTCTGGTGCGCCGCATGCCTGTCCCCGAAAGCGTCGTGGAGGCGATCCTCTCGCTGGTCCGCTCCGCCCGTCCGGGCAGCGGCCACAAGGAGGCCGACACCCACATCGCCTGGGGTCCCGGCCCCCGCGCCTCCCAGTCGCTGATGACCTGCGTGCGTGCCCGGGCGCTCTACGAGGGCCGCCTGGCGCCCTCGATCGACGACGTCATGGCGCTCGCCGAACCGATCCTGCAGCACCGGATGGCGCTGAATTTCGCCGCGCGGGCCGAAGGCATGAGCGTGCGCGACGTCATTGCCTCCTTGAAGCGCGACGTCGCTTGATCCGGGAGCTGGCTTGATGCCGATCGGCTCCTCAGTCGAACTCACCGACGCACCGGAGGCGCTGGTCCGCGCCCGGCAGCGCGCCGTCCTCCTGCCCGATCTCCTGGTCGAAGCGCAGCGCATCGTCTCGACGGTGATCGCCGGCTGGCACGGCCGCCGCCGCCGCGGCATCGGCGAGAATTTCTGGCAGTTCCGCCCGTTCGTCGAAGGCGAGCAGGTTTCGCGCATCGACTGGCGGCGCTCGGCCAGGGACGATCACCTCTACCTCCGCGATCGGGAGTGGGAGGCCGCCCATACCGTCTGGCTATGGGCCGATCCTTCGCCTTCCATGCGCTATCAGTCGAACCAGGCGCAGGTGTCGAAGGAATCGCGCGCCCTCGTCCTCGTCCTCGCTCTGGCCGAAATCCTCTCGCGCTCCGGCGAGCGGATCGGCTATCCCGGCGTGATCGAGCCGATCGCCGCGCGTAACGCCGCCGAGCGCCTCGCGGCCGCGCTGATGAACGATCGTCCCGACCATCGCTTCCCCCCGGACGATCGGCTGCGACGCTTCTCGGAAATCGTCATCGTCAGCGACTGCCTCGATCCTCTCGACGACATTCTCGCCTTCGTCGACAAGGTCGGCCGCCGCGGCATCCGGGGCCATCTCGTCATGATCGCCGATCCCGCCGAGGAGACCTTCCCCTATGCCGGCCGCACCGAGTTCCGCGATCCCGAAGGCGGCGGACGGCTCACGGCCGGCCGGGCCGAAACGCTGAGGCAGGAATATACCGAGCTTTATCAGGCAAGGCGCGAGATCCTGGCCGATCGTTGTCGCCGGCTCGGATGGAGCTTCGTTCCCCACCGCACCGACAGGCTCGCCTCCGAGGCGCTGGTCGCGCTCCACACGCGGCTTTCCGGCACGACGCAGCCGGCGGGGCAGCGCTCGTGATCGGCGGTCTCGCGCTCAGTTTCGGTGCCCCCTTCGTCCTCGCCGGCCTTTTGGCGCTGCCGGTCATCTGGTGGCTCCTGAAGCTCACGCCGCCGCGCCCGCAGGTCGAGACCTTTCCGCCGCTGCGCATCCTGCAGCGCGTCCTGAAGAGCGAGGAGACGCCGTCGAAAAGCCCGTGGTGGCTGACGCTTCTGAGGCTGCTGCTCGCCGCCCTCGTCATCTTCGCCCTCGCCGCGCCGACGCTCAATCCGCGCGAGACGACGATCGCGGGGACCGGCCCCCTGGCGCTCCTCGTCGACAACGGCTGGTCTTCCGGCGGCAATTTCGACGAGCGGCGCCGCGCCGCCGAGGAAATCATCCGTCAGGCGGGCGAAGCCGGCCGGCCCGTGACGATGGCGTTTTCGGCGGAGGACGCCGGCGACGACGCCACCCCGGTCGAGGCCGCCACGGCGCTGGAGCGTCTGGCCGCCGCACAGCCCCGCCCCGTTCCGACCAACCGCGTCGCAGCCGCGAGACGCATCGCGACGGCGCTCGAAGGCCAGCGGCCGGGGACGCTCGTCTTCCTGTCGGACGGCCTCGATTCCCCCGATGCGCGCGATGCCGCCACGGCCCTTGCCGCCCTCGCGCCCGGCCAGGCGATCGTCTACGAACCGTCGGTCGACGGCGTCGTCGGGCTGACCGGTGCCGACAATTCGACCGAGGCGCTGGTCGTCTCGGCGGTACGGCCTGCCGACGTGCCGGCGGGCGCCTTCACCCTCGTCGCCCGCGACCAGCAGTCCCGCGAGATCGGACGGGCACCCGTCGAGTTCTCGGGCACGGACGGCACGGGCGAGGCGCGTTTCGCCATCCCCGTCGAGATGCGGAACGACATCGCCCGCATCGAGGTCGACGGTGGCGAGACGGCGGGCGCTGCGCGCCTGCTCGACGACAGTTTCCGCCGGCGCCGCGTGGCGCTCGTTTCCGGCGAGTCCTCGGACGCCGCGCAGCCACTGCTCTCGCCGCTCTATTACATCTCCCGCGCGCTAGAACCCTTCGCCGATCTCGTCCGCCCTTCGACCGCCAATCTCGCCGAGGCGATCCCCGAGATGCTCGAGCGCAAGCCGTCGGTCGTCGTTCTCGCCGACATCGGCGTCCTGCCCGACGAGGCGCGCACGGCGCTGGAGAAGTTCGTCGAGGACGGCGGCTACCTCGTCCGCTTCGCCGGCCCGCGGCTCGCCGCGACGACGGGCGAGGATCCGCTGGTGCCGGTGCGCCTGCGCGCCGGCGAGCGCCAGCTCGGCGGCGCCATGTCCTGGTCTGAGCCGCAGAAGCTCGCGGCGATGAGCGAGACGAGCCCGTTCGCCGGCATCGCCGTGCCCGAAGACGTCACGGTCTCGCGGCAGATCCTCGCGGAGCCCTCGGCCGATCTCGGCGAGCACACCTGGGCGAGCCTCGCCGACGGTACGCCTCTCGTCACCGCCCGCGGCCAGGGTGCGGGCACCATCGTCCTCTTCCACGTGACCGCCGAGGCGACCTGGTCGAACCTGCCGATCTCCGGCACCTTCGTCTCGATGCTGCGGCGGATCGTCAGCCTGTCGCGCGCCAATGCCGGCGCGCCGGAGGGCCAGACCGCGGCCGACAGCCTGCCGCCCTACCGTGTTCTCGACGGTACCGGCCGGCTGGTGTCCCCAGGCCCCGAGGCGCAGCCGCTCTCCCTCGCCGCCGACGCCGCCACGCCCGTCAGCCTGCAGAACCCGCCGGGCCTTTACGGCAGCGAGGACGGCTACGTCGCCCACAATCTCCTCGATCCCGGAGCCCGGCTCGCCTCCCTGCCGGCGCTCGATCTCGGCTCGGCCACCGAGGCGCGATCCTACGCCTACGACGACAGCCTCGATCTTCGTCCCTGGCTCTTTGCCGCCGCGCTCGTCCTCTTTGCTCTGGATGCCTTCGCCATGCTGTGGCTGAACGGCGGCTTCGACCGCTTCAAGGGCCGGCTCGCCACTCGCTCGACCGGCACCGCCGTCTCGATCGCCGTTCTCGCGCTCGTCGGTCTCGCCGCGACGGGACCACTCCTCTGGCCGACCGGCGCCGCGGCACAGCCTGCGGGGCAGGCCGAACAGGCCGCGCAGCCCGAAGGCTTCGACGTCCAGCGCGCGATCGACGCCACGGCGCAGACCCATCTCGCCTATGTCGAGACCGGCGATGCGACCTCGGACGACCGGTCCCAGGCCGGCCTGCGTGGCCTCTCGCAATACATCGCCGCCAAGACCGCGCTGGAGCCCGGCGAGCCGATGGCCGTCGACATCGCCACCGACGAACTCTCCTTCTTCCCGCTGCTCTACTGGCCGGTCAGCGCCGACGCGCCGATGCCCTCCGAGGCCGCAATCAGCCGAGTCGACGCCTATATGAAGCAGGGCGGCACGGTGTTGTTCGACGTCTCGGACGATGCCCTGTCGTCGCTCGGCAATTCCGTTTCGCCGGGCCAGCGGAGGTTGCGCGACATTCTCGGCGATCTCGACATCCCGCCGCTCGAGCCGGTGCCTCAGGACCACGTTCTGACCAAGGCGTTCTACATCCTCAGCTCCTTCCCCGGCCTCCATTCCGATTCCCCGCTCTGGGTGGAATCCCTCGTCCCGGACGCCGAAGGCAACTCCCGTCCCGCGCGCGGCGGCGACGGCGTCTCCTCTCTGATGATCACCTCGAACGATTTTGCCGGGGCCTGGGCCGTCGATGATCGCGGCCTGTTCCTCTATCCGACCGATTCCTCGGACCCCTCCCAGCGCGAATATGCTTACCGCGCCGGGGTCAACATCGTGATGTACGTCCTGACCGGCAACTACAAGGCCGACCAGGTCCATGTTCCGGCGCTGCTCGAAAGGCTCGGCCAATGAGCTGGTCCATCGCCTTCGATCCCTTCTTCTCCTGGATCGTCCTCGCGGCGCTCGCCGTTCCGGCGGCGATCCTCGCTCTCGTGCTCCTCCTCGCCCGCACGCCCGGCGCCATCGTGCGCGTCGTTGCCATCGCCGCGCTCATCCTGGCGCTCGCCAATCCGGTGATGCTGCGCGAGGAGCGCGATCCGATGAAGAGCGTCGTCGCCCTCGTGGTCGACCGCAGCCAGAGCCAGTCCATCGGCGAACGCAACGCCCAGACGGACGAGGCCGAGGAGGCGCTGCAGGCGAGCCTTGCCCGCTTCCCGGAATTCGAGGTTCGCACCGTCGAGGCGAACTCCGCCGGGAGCCCTTCGGACGGCGCCACCACGGCGCTCTTCGGTGCGCTCTCCGACGCCTTGAAGGACGTCGCCCCTGCCCGTGTCGCCGGCGCCGTCATGGTCACCGACGGCGAAATTCACGACATTCCCGATTCGGCCGAGAGGATCGGCTTCGATGCTCCCATCCACGGCCTCGTCACCGGCCACGAAGGGGAGTTCGACAGGCGGATCGAGGTTCTGAACAGCCCCCGCTTTGGCCTCGTCGACGAAGATCAGCGGCTGACCTATCGCGTGGTCGAGGAGGGCGCCGGGGCCTCCCAGACGCCGGTGCCGGTGCAGGTGTTTCTCAACGGCGATCTCGTCTCGCGCGAACAGGCGACGCCCGGCACCGACGAGACCGTCTCCTTTCGCCTGCCACGGGCCGGCAAGAACATCCTCGAACTCTCCGTCGCCCGCGACGACCGCGAGATCACCGGCGTCAACAACAAGGCGATCGCCGTCGTCGACGGAATCCGCGAGAATCTCCGCGTCCTTCTCGTCTCCGGAGAGCCGCATGCGGGGGAGCGCACCTGGCGCAATCTCCTGAAGTCCGACGCCACCGTCGATCTCGTCCACTTCACCATCCTGCGCCCGCCCGAGAAACAGGACGGGACCCCGATCGACGAATTGTCGCTGATCGCATTCCCCACTCGCGAACTCTTCGTCGAAAAGATCAGCGACTTCGATCTGATCATCTTCGACCGCTATCAGGAACGCGGCGTCCTGCCCTCGCTCTACTTCGACTACATCGCCCAGTACGTCGAAAACGGCGGCGCCATGCTGATCGCGTCCGGCCCCGAATATGCCGGCAACGAGTCGATCGCCCGCACGCCGCTGCAGTGGGTCCTGCCGGCGCAGCCCACCGGCCAGGTCGAGGAGCAGGCCTTCTATCCGCAGGTCTCCGAACTCGGAAAGAAGCATCCGGTGACCCGCAACCTGCCCGGCTCGAACAGCGAGCCGCCGGATTGGAGCCCCTGGTTCCGCTCGATCGACGTGACCGATCCAAAGGGCGAGACGGTGATGGACGGTCCGGGCGGCAAGCCGCTGCTCGTCCTCGACCGCGTCGGCGAAGGCCGGATCGCCCTCCTCCTGTCGGATCAGGAATGGCTCTGGTCCCGCGGCTTCGAGGGCGGCGGACCGCATGTCGCGCTGTTCCGCCGGGTGGCGCACTGGCTGATGAAGGAGCCGGAACTCGAGGAAGAGTCCCTTGACGCCGAGGCGAGAGGCTCCGATCTCGTCGTCACCCGCCAGACGATCGGCGACGATCCGGGCCCGGCCACGGTCATCACCCCTTCCGGCACGGCCGAGACCCTGCCGCTCAGGAACGTCAGCCCCGGCCTGTGGGAGGGCGTTCTCGAGACGGACGAGATGGGGCTTTTCCAGGCTGCGAACGGTGACCTGCGGGCGCTCGGCACGGTCGGTCCCGTCAATCCGCGCGAATACCGCCAAGCCATCTCGACCATCGAGAAGCTCCGGCCGATCGCCGAGGAAACCCGGGGCAGCGTCCGCCGGATCGGCAGTGAAGGCAACAGCGACGTCTCCATTCCGCGCATCGTTCCGATCAGCGGGCGCGCCGATGGCGACGGTCGCGACTGGATCGGCCTCAAGACGACGGACGAGACGATCCTCAAGGGCGTCGACCGCACGCCGCTCTTTGCCGGCTTCCTCGGCCTTGCCGTCCTGCTTCTGGCGCTGTCGGCCACCTGGTATCGGGAGGGTCGCTGACGCGGCGCGTCGGCCTGCAACGGCGGATGCGCGGCGGCGGCGCCTCGCAGGGTTCAACGTTCGCCGCCGGTCGTCCTACGGACACCTGATCGGCGTGTCCCTCTCCGTCGCTCGAATGCTCCGCTGCGGCCCGCCGAGCGTCATCGATTCTTCGGAACTCCCACTACGACATGACCGCCAATGATGTCCCACTGTTCATGCGGGCGGGGCCGTCCGTCGGTTCCGTCCCTGCGCCGCGATCGCTGACCGGGCGGGTGGCATCGGCCGGCTGGATGGTTTGATTTTCAAACGGTACGATACATTACCTGTATCATACTTTCGCATGCAACGACGAACTTTGCTCGCCCAAGTCGTCGATCTCGAAAATGGTGTTTCGGTGAGCAGCCTATATCGGGGCCGAAAGCTTCACGGTCCAAATATGAAGCACTGACTTCAGCGATAATTTACCTGCGACCTTTAGATCGACGATGCATTACATGAGGATCGGCGACGATATGCAACTCTAAGAAGAAATCCAGGGATTGCAGAACAGCACATTGGAGGCGATCGCCCACGGAGTTGAATTCGAACATATTGCCGACATGCTCTGCCGGAAGGCCGAGGCCATCTCGAAAGACTCGGTTTGCACGGTCGTCGCAATCGAGCCCGATGGCCGGCTCCGCTCGGTCGCCGCCCCGTCGCTGCCTGAGGCCTATTGCGATGCCATCGACACTTTGTACGTCGGCCCGGAAGTCGGCTCCTGCGGAACGGCCGCCCATTTCGGAACGCCCGTTCAGGTCACGGACATCGCGACGGATCCCCTCTGGGCCCCCTATAAGGAATTGGCCCTGCCGCTCGGACTGCGCGCTTGCTGGTCGATGCCGATCGTCCGCTCCGACGGCACGGTCGCGGCGACGTTCGCATTCTACTCCCGGCAGAGCCGGCCTGCGACCGAGGTCGAGCGCGCCGTCGCCTTCACCTGCATGCACCTGTGCAAGGTATCGATCGCCTATGGCGAGATGCTGAAGCGCAATTTCGACCTGTCGCATTTCGACCAGTTGACCGGTCTTCCCAACAGGCGGCGCTTCGAGGAAACCTTTGCGGCCCTCATCGCAGGGGACGCCGTCTTCGGTCTTCTGATACTCGACGCCGACCATCTCAAACGGGTGAATGACACCTTCGGCCACGCGATCGGTGATGGACTCATCGCCGAAATCAGCCGTCGCCTCGCCGCTATTCACAAGGACGCGACAGCTTACCGCATCGGCGGCGACGAATTCGCGATGATCGTCGGGCACTGCAGGGACGATGACGCGGTGAAGCGGATCGCCGGGCAAATTCTCGACGCCATGGCGCTGCCTTTCGAGACCCATGGGCACTCTCTTCTCCCCTCCGTTTCCATCGGCGGCGTGGTGCATGGACCGGACGAGCACGCTCCGTCGCATTCACGCCAGAACGCCGATCTTGCGCTTTACCACGCCAAGGAGACGGCGCGTGGCAGCTTCGTCCTGTTCGAGCCGAGCCTGCGCACTTCGATGATGCGGAGAATGGAGACGATCCATTCGGTCCGCGAGGCGCTCGAAGACGGCCGGATCTTCAACCACTATCAACCCGTCGTCCGGATCGACTCGGGAAAGATCGGCGGTCTGGAGGTGCTGATGCGCATGCGCGCAGTCGACGGCACCGTCGTCCCGGCGGGCGAGTTTCTCGAGGCTTTGTCGGATCGTCGACTTGCCGTCGCGCTGGCGCGCCGAGTTGCCGATCAGGCGGCGAAGGACATGGCAAGCTGGCTCGCGGCTGGGATCGCTCCGGAGTTCATCGCGATCAACATTTCCGGTGCGGATTTCTCCGAGAGCGGCATCGACCGTCAGATGGCCGCGATCTTCGAAGCTCACGGCGTTCCGCTCGAAAGCGTCACCCTCGAGATCACTGAAACCGTCGTCGTGGAAGGTGACGCCTCCGGCATCGGACGCGCCATCAAATCCCTTCACAATCAGGGATTCACCATTGCGCTGGACGATTTCGGTACGGGCTACGCATCCCTCACCCACCTCCTGATGCTGCCGGTGGACGTCATCAAGATCGACAAGTCCTTCATCGCCCGGCTGTCGGCCTGCGGAGCGGGCGAAGCGATCGTCGAGGCGCTGATCGGGATCGCCGACAAAATCGGCCTGCGGGTCATCGCCGAAGGCATCGAGTGCGAATTGCAGGCGCGCTGCCTGATCCAGCGTGGTTGCGAATATGGCCAGGGATATTATTTCGCGCCGCCGGCAGACGCCGAACGGACGACCCGCATCCTGCACTCATGGAGCCCGAAGCGGATCGCCTCCGCGCAGGTGGCCGCGCCCGCCGCGTAGAGGCATACGCCCGTCCTCCCGCGCTTGCTGACGCCGTCGCCGGATGCGCCCCGGCCTTGCAATCAAAGCGTCCTGACCTCATCGGATCGTCATCTGGCACGCACCGAGCCGCACAAGCCCTCGAGCGCACCCGGTCGCAATTCCAGCCCGAGCAGGCGCCGCGGGTCGACGGGCCCCGGCATGACGACGGAGCCGGGCGGCATCGGGCGGTAGCCCAGCGGCGCGTAGTAGGGCGGATCGCCGACCAAAAGGACCGAGTCCTCGCCCTTCTGCCGCGCCGCCTCGGCGGCGATCCGCATCAGGGCCTTGCCGGCGCCGCGGTTCTTGAAGGCCGGCCGAACGGCCAGCGGCCCGAGCAGGAGGCTCGGCGCCCCGCCGACCATTATGGGCGTGAGCCGCACCGAGCCGATGATCGCCCCCTCATATTCGGCGACGAAGGACAGCGCCGGATCGTGCGGCGCCATCTCGCGCACACGCTCGGCCGCGCGGGCGAAGCGGCCGGGGCCAAAAGCCTCGGCGGAGATCGCCTCGATCTCCGGGTGATGCGCGGCAAGTTCGGGCAGGAAACTGACGTCGTCGAGAAATGACATGGCGGGGTGGTCCGGAAGCGGGATGAAAGCGGTCTCGCCGCACGCCTCCGGATGATCCTCCCGGTCGCCAACGACGGATGGTCAGCGCTGGTGCGCGCTCGCCTTCATTCGTCGTCGCCGGATGGTCATCGCGCTCGTCCCCGTGGCTATGCGACGTCGCCGTTAGCACCTTCCCGGCCGGCGGTCCACCGGCCATCACCGTCGCTCCGCTTCCAAAGGTGACGCACTGTCGCGCCGATCTCGGAACACCACTCGTTGCCGCCGGGTTGCAAGGGAACGACATTGCGGCAAGCGCGATCGTTTCCGATCGCCTCCGGCCCAACCGCCCCAACACTCGGGAGACGATCGCCATGGGACTTCTCGTCGACGGCAAATGGCAGGACAAGTGGTACGACACCGCCAAGACCGGTGGTAAGTTCGAGCGGACGACGACGAGCTTTCGCAACTGGATCACGCCGGACGGCTCGCCGGGGCCGAAGGGGCAGACGGCCTTTCCCGCCGAGGCCGGGCGCTATCACCTCTACGTCTCCCTCGCCTGCCCCTGGGCGCACCGCACGCTGATCGCCCGCAAGCTGAAGAAGCTCGAAGAGGTGATCTCGCTCGCCGTCGTCGACTATCACATGGGCGAGGAAGGCTGGGTCTTCTCCGAGCGCCCGGGTGCCATTCCCGACGGCATCCTCGGCAAACGGCGGCTGTACGAAGTCTATCTGGAAGCCGAGCCGACCTATACCGGCCGGGTGACGGTCCCGGTGCTCTGGGACAAGCAGGAGCGAACGATCGTCAACAACGAGTCGGCCGAGATCATCCGCATCCTCGACACCGCCTTCCCGGCCGTCGCCGACAATTCCATCGACATCACGCCCCGCGAACACCTCGGCGAAATCGACCGGATCAACGCGATCGTCTACGACACCGTCAACAACGGCGTCTACAAATGCGGCTTCGCCACGACCCAGGAAGCCTATGAAAAGGCCTTCCATCCGCTGTTCGAAACCCTCGACATGCTGGAGGACCGTCTATCCCGCCAGCGCTATCTCGTCGGCTCGAAGGCGCCGACCGAGGCCGACTGGCGGCTGTTCACCACGCTGATCCGCTTCGACGCCGTCTATCACGGCCATTTCAAGTGCAATCTGCGCCGCATCGCGGACTATCCGGCGATCGACGCCTACATGCGCGAACTCTACCAGTGGCCCGGCATCGCCGAGACGGTGAATTTCGAGCACATCAAGGGCCACTATTACACCAGCCACAAGACCATCAATCCGACCGGTATCGTACCGCTCGGGCCGAAGCTGCAGCTCGACCGCCCGCATGGCAGGGAGAGTGTCCCCTTCCGAGCCTGACGGCTCCGGATCGTCAGGATCCGTCCGGCGCGGCGGAAAGCTGCGCCGGCATCCGCGCCAGCAGCCTCGTCTCGCCCTCCGACCCCCGCCGCCGCTGTGCACGCTTCCTCGACCTTTGGGCCGCGCCGGAGGCGGAAGGCGCCGATCACCAGTAAGGGTCGGGTGCCCGTCCGCCGGCGAGTTCGTCCAGCCGCCGGCGGGTGGCGTCGGTCAGTCCTTCTGGAAGATCGTCGAGCGGGAAGAAGCCCGATTCGGCGATCTCCCGGTCTGGCTTCTTCTCACCGTCCTGCACCACGCCGTCGCAGCGGTAGAAGACGACGTGGTCGTGCTTCGAGGCGGCCCGGTTGTAGTAGACGGCAAACAGTTCCGGCGGGCGGGATGCGACCAGGTTGCCCTCTTCGGCCATTTCCCGATGTAGGGCCTCCTCGACCGTCTCGCCGCGATCGACCCCGCCGCCGGGCATGTACCAGCCCGGCAGGTAGGTGTGGCGGACGAGGAAGATGCGGCCCTCGCCGTCGAAGGCCGCGCCGCGCACCCCGAGGGTCATGGGGCGCGCCAGGAGATGGACGCCCTGCATGGCGGTGACCAGCAAATTCTGAACCCGCACGGTTCCACTCTCCTTCTTCGTTTCTACAATGGATGAATGACGAGGATGCGGATCCGCAACCCGATTCCATGTTTCAAAAACAACCGCTTCACGCGGAACGGCGTCGGCGGGATGCCACCCCGCAAGGCCGAACTCGATTTTGGGAAATCCGATGTTCCGACTAGCCCATCTCTCCGACATCCATCTCGGGCCGTTGCCGGAACTGTCCTTCCGCGAGCTCGCTTCGAAGCGCGTCACCGGCTGGTACAACTGGCAGCGCAATCGCCGTCGCATGATGTTCGGCGATACGCTGAGCGATCTCGTCCTCGACCTCAAGGCCGAGAACCCGGACCATATCGCGGTGACCGGCGACCTCGTCAATCTCGCCACCAAGAAGGAAACGATCGCCTCGGGCCTCTGGCTGCGCGATCTCGGCACGCCGCAACTCGTCTCCCTCGTCCCGGGCAATCACGACGCCTACGTCCCCGGCGCACTCAAACGCTCCTACAAGGAGTGGCAGCCCTACATGACCGGCGACGACGCGCTGAATTCGAGCCGCAAGTCGTTCCCCTATCTCAGGATCCGCGACAACGTCGCGATCCTCGGCGTCTCGACGGCGGAGGCGACGGCGCCCTTCTTCGCCACCGGCACGTTCAAGCGCGGCCAGGCCCTGCGGCTTGCCAAACTCCTGGAGACCACCCGTGCCCTCGGCCTGTTCCGCGTCGTCCTGATCCACCATCCGCCGATCTCCGGCTCCACCTCCTGGCACAAGCGGCTGATCGGCAAGCAGTTCTTTTCCAAGGTGATGCGCGACGTCGGGGCGGAGCTGGTGCTGCACGGCCATACGCATCTGGATACGCTGTACTGGCTGAAGGGACCCGACAAACAGATCCCGGTGGTCGGAGTCCCTTCCGCCAGCCAGGCCCCCGGAAGCAAGAACCCGGCGTCGCGCTACAACCTCTTCGAAATCACCGGCGGTCCCGCGACATGGACGTTGATCCAGCGCGAGCGCGGCCTGCGCGAGCACGAGCACGGCATCGGCTGGGTGCGCGAACGCGAACTCCTCGCCGACGGCCGCGCGATCGACGCCAGGCCGCGCGAGGATGCCAAGGAGGCGGTCTGAGCCTCGGCCGGCCGTCGCTCGGAAGGCGAAGTTCCGCCGGGGGAAAGACCCGAGAACGAGACGGTTCATGCCATGAGGATTACTCGCCGAGGACGATCCGAGCCTCGCATTCCACCGGGAACCTGACCGACCGCGCGATGAAGCATTTGGCGTGCGCTTCGTGATGCAGCGCCATCGCCTTTTCCGGGTCGCTCGTTCCGGCGATCGTCACCTTCGGCCGCAGCACGGCCCGGACGAACTCCCCGCCGCCGTCTTTCGCTTCAAGCATCTCACCTTCGGCGGCATCCTCATAGGCGGTGACGACGACGCCGGCGACGGCGCACAGATGCAGATACCAGAGCTGGTGGCAGGCCGACAGCGAGGCGAGCAGCATCTCCTCCGGGTTCCAGCGGGCGGGATCGCCGCGAAAGGCCGGATCGGCCGACCCGGCGATCGTCGGCTTGCCGGCGCTCGTAATCACATGGTCGCGTGTGTAGGTACGGTAGTGGGCCGTGCCCTCACCCCGATTGCCGGTCCATTCGAGCCGGATCGCATAGTGGTGTCGCGTCTCGCTCATGGTGATCCTGCCTCCGAGTCCCCGATCGGACCCATTGAAGTCGGTGGTAACCCTTTCTTAAGACGACGTTCGCCTGCGCTTGCGAAGCCGCGACCGTCGATGCTTATAAAAGCCGCCATGCAGCATAGTTCGTTCCCTTCCCGGCTTCATCCCCGACGTTTCGGTCCACCATCGACGACCGTGTTCGCCTGGATGACGCTTCTTGGGGGGCTCGCTGCGCTTTCGCCGTCCCTCGCCGCGGCCCAGACGGCGGCGAAGACCGAGGACCGGCTTGCGGCAGAGCCCGAGGCGCTCGCCGATCCCCGGATCGCGACGGCCGGCCGCGACGCCCGGCTCCGCATCCACGCCCCCAGGGCGCCGACGAGGCTGTCGCTGGTGCTGGCGCCGAGCGCCGTCGATCCCGGCGAGACCGTTTTCGTCGACGTCTATCTCCAGCAGGCCGACGCGGAAACGCAGAACGCCGAGGACGCGGGCCCCGGCACCGCTCGCCTGAGCGAGGCGGATCGAAGCCGGCTCGCCGGCACCGTCGCCTTCACGAAGGCGGAGGCCGTCGGCGAGGAGGAGTATTTCGTCGTCAACGTGCCGCCCGGCATGCGCTTCGAGACGGGTGCGGCGATCGTCACCCTGACGCTCTCCGGCGCCGATGCCCCTTTGCGCAATTCGGCAGTCGAACTCCGCCAGGCGACGCTCCTCAGATAGCCGTTCCAGCCAGGGGTCCGCCGGCCTATAACCCGCGCTGATTCGTGTCGAAGCAGGGGAGTTCGCGAGCCATGAAGCGCGCCTACGAGGATTTCGAGGAGGGGCTCGAAATTCCGCTCGGTCCCTACACGGCCGAACGGGACGAGATGATCGCATTCGCCGCGGAATTCGACCCGCAGCCGTTTCATCTGGACGATGAGGCCGGCGGCGCCAACGAACTCGTCGGCTCGTTGACGGCCTCCGGATGGCACACATGCTCGGTGCTGATGCGGATGATGGCGGACGGCTTCCTCATCGATTCGACCTCACAGGGCTCGCCCGGCGTCGACTTCGTGAAGTGGCGCGCGCCGGTTCGGCCCGGCGACAGGCTGACCGGGACCGCCCGCGTCCTGTCGCGCCGGCTGTCCGCCAAGCATCCCACTCTCGGCATCGCCAAGATCGCCGTCGCGCTCGCAAACCAGGAGGGCGTGACGGTGCTGGAGAGCGAATACTCCCTCCTCCTCCTCACCCGCGCCGGAACCGCCGCATGACCTTCTGGGACACATTCGTCGTCGGCGAGCCGATCGTCCTCGGATCGCATCGTTTCGTCGCCGAGGACATCATCCGCTTTGCCGAAAGATACGACCCTCAGGTCTTCCACCTCGATCCGGAGGCGGCGAAGACCACCCTTCTCGGCGGGCTGTGCGCTTCGGGCTGGCACACGGCAGCGGCCTGCATGCGCCTCAACGTCGACTATCGCTACGGCCGGCTGAAGGAATGGATCGCGGCCGGCAATCCGGCGCCGCGGATCGGCCCCTCGCCCGGCTTCAAGAACATGCGCTGGCTGAAACCCGTCTATGCCGGCGACACGGTTACCTTCACCCAGACCGTCGTCGCCAAGAGGGTCTCCGGCACCAGACCGGGCTGGGGAATTCTCAGCTTCACCACCCTCGGGGTGAACCAGGACGGCATGGACGTCTTTGCGTTCGACGGTGCCGTCTTCCAGGGGACGGATTAGCGCGCGCCGATGTCGAAGAGCGGGGCCAGCCGTCATGGCAGACTGCACGGCCAGTTCGTCGCCCCCGCGCAGCACAGGCAAACCGAAAGAAACGAAATCAGATCGAAACACGCTTCGAAATCGACCTGAAACGCAGTTTGTCTAGAGGAGCCTCGCCGAACGGTTCCCGAGGCAGGGTTGCCCCGGATGCGTCCGTTGGTTTCGGCGCCTTTCGAGATCCACTACCATGCGCAACATTGACAAGCTTTACGTGGCCGCCGGCTTCGGATGGCTGATTTTCGCCGCCGGTTTCGGTACGTGGCTGGGTGCGAGCGGGCATTTCAACTTTTCCGAGTCGCACGCCCATATCGGCCTTCTCGGCTTCGTCGCCTCGATGCTCTTCGGGCTCGTCCATCGCGGCTGGCCGGAACTGCGCGAGCGCATGCTCGCCTCCGTCCAGTTCGCCGTGTACGAGATCGGCACGATCGTGCTTCTCGCCGGCAAGATCATGGTCGACGCGACCGGTGAGCCGAACGCCCTGCTGATGATCGGCTCGCCGATCGTCATCCTCGGCGTCATCGCCTTCCTCTGGCTGTTCCTCGCATCCCCCGCACAGAAGAGAACGCCGGAGTTGGTGCCCGCGGAATAATCCCCCAGATCCCGCATCCCCGCACCAGAAGGAAGCCCTGACCGTTCCCCCGCGGTCGGGGCTTTTTCGTGAAATACCACGCGTCGCCGGTAAGGGTGCTCGAACCGGCCATTCCGGTTCCGGCGCGGCACGGGGGCAAACGCGATGCGCTTCGGGCACTCCAGGAAGGCCCTCACCGCACGATGGTGAGCCGCTCCGCCGCCCGGGTGATCGCCGTATAGAGCCAGCGCTCCCGGGTGTCGCGGAAGGCGAAGCTTTCGTCGAACAGCATCACCTCGTCCCACTGCGAGCCCTGCGCCTTGTGCACGGTGAGCGCATAGCCGTAGTCGAAATCGTCGAAGCGTTTCTTGGTCGCCCAGGGAACCTCCGTCTCCGGCTCCTCGAAGGCCTGCTTCAGGAGCCGGATCTTCGCCGCGCCCTGATCGATGTCGTCGTCGTCCGGCTTGACGATCAGGTTGACGCCGGGCTTCGTCGTCTCGCGCGAAGCCGTCATCACCTGCCAGAGCGATCCGTTGAGGAGGCCCTTGGGCGGGTCGTTCCTCAGGCAGACCAGCTTGTCGCCCGCCATCGGCAGCGGCCCCTCGAAGCCCTTCAGTTCCCGCAGGCGGGCATTGTACCGCCGCCGCGTCCGGTTGGTGCCGACCAGCACCTGGTCGGCGGCGAGGACCTTCTCGGTCTCCACCTCCCGCTTGGGGATGACCTGCGCCGTGCCGTAGTCCCCATACATCAGCTCGCGGCCTTCCCGCACGGCGAGCGCCATCTCGATGATCGGATTGTCGCGCGCCTGCCGGTGGATCTCCGAGAGCAGGAAGTCCGGCTCGGCTTCGGTGAAGAATCCGCCGCCCGAAACCGGCGGCAACTGACCCGGATCGCCGAGGACGAGGATGGGCGTGCCGAAGGAGAGGAGGTCGCGGCCGAGCGCCTCGTCGACCATCGAGCATTCGTCGACGACGACCAACTTGGCCTTGGCGACGGGGCTCTGGCGATTGAGCGAAAACGTCGGCGAAACCCGCGAGACGCCGCTCGCCTCGTCCGAGACGGTCTCCTCGCCGCGCGGCCGGTAAATCAGGGAATGCAACGTCCGCGCCGACTTCGCACCCTTGGAGCGCAGCACCTGCGCCGCCTTGCCGGTAAAGGCGGCGAACTGCACCGTCCCGTCGATCCCTTCGGCGAAATGCCGGGCGAGCGTCGTCTTGCCCGTTCCGGCATAGCCGAACAGGCGGAAGATCGGCTGATCGCCGCGCTCCAGCCAGTCGGCGACGGCGCGCAGCGCGTCGTCCTGTTGCGGCGTCAGTTGCAAGGCGTCTCTCCCGAATGGCGTCGGCTCGGAACGATCGCAGGCGCCCAGACGCTGCGACAGACCGACACTTGGCAGCGGGCCGCGCCGTCATCAATCGAAAAAATGAAGAAATCGGGGGATTTCGCCGGCACCACGGCTGGCACGCCCGTCGGAAGGCGATCTGCTATCCGAGGGTGGCCGGTGCGGCATGTGGGGTTCGGGTCGCGATGCCCCCGCTGCCGGTCCGGGCCTCGGCGCCGTCGACCGCTGCGGCGATGACTGCTCGAAGGTCGCGAATGCCGAAGGGCTTCTGCAGGCGGGCGGAGACGATCCCGGTGCCGTCGACGACGTCCTCGGCGTAGCCCGTCGCCAGGACCACCGGCAGAGACGGCCACGATTTGCGCAGCAGGCGGGCCAGTTCCAGTCCGGTCATGTGCGGCATTGCGTGGTCTGTCAGGACCAGATCGACCGGACGATGGGTCGTCGCATTCTGCAGAAAGGACAGCGCCTCCTCGGCCGACGACAGCGCAAAGGTCTCGTGGCCGAGATCGTTCAGCAGCGCGGCCGAATTCATCAGGACCAGGGCATCGTCGTCGACGACGAGGATGCGCAGCTTGCGCTCCGGATGATCTTTCACGTCGGCCGTCTCCAGTTCGTCATCGGCGAAAACCCCGTCCGCCGGTGATGGCGCTGCCGGCAGCAGCAGGGTCACCGTCGTCCCCTTGCCGGGACAGCTCTTGATCGACATCCGCCCCCCGACGGTGCCGACGAATCCTTGAACCATCGATAGCCCCAGTCCGGTTCCCTTCCCGGCGGGTTTGGTGGTGAAAAAAACGTCGCAGGCGCGCGACAGCGTTTCGGCGTCCATGCCGCAACCATGATCGGTGACGTCGAGCTGGACGTAGCGGCCGGGCGCGACGCAACGTTCCGTTCCGGCAGAGATCCGCCGGTTGCGAGCGACGAGGCGGATGGTCCCACCTTCGGCCATGGCATCGCGGGCATTGACGACGAGGTTCAAGAGCGCGAGTTCCAGTTGATGGGGATCGATCCTCACCGGCGCGAGCTTTTCGGGAAACCGCGATTCGAGAACGGTCTCCGGTCCGAGCGCCTTGGCGACGAGGTCGGACAATTCGTCGAACAAAGCCTTGAGATCGATCGGTCTGATCTCGATCTCCTGCTCCCGGGCGAAGTTCATCATCCGTCCGACGAGGGCCGCCCCGCGCTTGGCACCGATGATGGCATTGTCGAGGAACCGCGTCACGTCGCTGTCGGCTGGCAGACGCCGGCGGCCGAGTTCGAGATTGCCCAGGATCGCGCTCAGAAGATTGTTGAAGTCATGGGCGACACCGCCGTTGAGTTGTCCGATCATCTCGAGCTTCTGCGACTGGAACAGCGCGCGCTTCGCCGCCTCCAACGCCTGCTCCGTCGCCGCTTGTGCCGACACGTCGCGCAATGCCAGAGAAAAGCCGAGATGCTCGCCGACGTCGTTGCGGATCACGTCGATGACCTCGCTGGCATAGACCCACCCCCCGCCTCTGGCCATGCGCCAGCCCGCCTGGCGCAGCCGCCCCTCGCGCAGAGCGCGGTCGATGGCTTGGCCGGGCAGCCCAGAACGGCGGTCCTCCGCCGAAAAGAGATCTGCGTAGGCGCGGCCGATGATGTCTCGCGAGCCGTATCCGAGCAACCGTTCGAGCGCCTCACTCCAGCTGTTGATCTGCCCGGCCTGATCCAGAGTGCATGTCGCCAGGTCCTGGAAGCCCGCGATGAGATGCCGGAACTGCTGTTCGCTGCGGCGGCTGGCACCCTCCGCGCTGTGCCTTTGCGTCCGGTCCCTGCAGATCACCACGAAGCCCGTCTTCGCCGGGTCGTCATTGTCGATCCGCTGCAGAAGAAGATGGCAGCGGAAACGGCCGCCATCCTTTCTCTTGCACCATCCTTCCGCCTCGTAGCGCGTCCGGTGCGCGGCGCCGTCGAGAATCTCGAGGATCGCATCGCCCGGCTGCTGCCAGTAAAAATCTGCAAAAAAATCGCGTCCGACGACCTCCAGTTCGGAAAACCCCTTCAGGCGCTCCGCGCCCTCGTTCCAACTGGCAATGCGACCTGCTCGATCCAACAAGATGATCGCGTAATCCGTCACGCTCTCGACGAACAGGCGATAAGTGTCATCACTCAGGTGCCGGTCGGGCAGGTGATATCGATCGTCCATGACGTAACCCCTCGATGACGGGTTACTTTACGTCGGGCCGATTTTGAAGACGATGCCGTCGGACGGCAAAAACTTACCCGATGACAATGCCAAAATGCGGCAATTTGCCGCAAAAGATATAGATCTCATCCGAAGATAGGCCATGCTGCCCAAAAACGCTACGGCATGTAGATCTTCATGGGCACCCCTTCCTCTGCCGATTCGAAACGTACCGGTCGGAAATATTATTCGAAGCGGACCATTCATCGCCAACTCACCCCCGCATCGGCAAAGCGACCGCGAGCAAGCTCTCCATGCCGTGAAAAGTGACGTAGCGACATGGGCCGCCGGTACTGCAAGCCGATCTACATGCCTTCCTTGCCGCGGGAGAGCGCGGCGACGCCGGTCCGGCAGACTTCGACCAGACCGAGAGGCGCCATCAACGCCACGAACTTGTCGAGCTTCGAGGGACGGCCGGTGATTTCGAAAACGAAGTGGTCGACCGAGGAGTCGACGACCTTGGCGCGAAAGACGTCGGCGAGGCGCAAGGCTTCGACCCGCTTCTCGCCCTGGCCTGCCACCTTGATGATGCCGAGCTCGCGCTCGATCGGACCGGTTTCGCCCGTCGCCCCCGCCGTCGCCGTGAGGTCGACCACCCGGTGGACCGGCACGATCCGGTCGAGCTGGCTCTTCAACTGCTCGATGACGTGGGGCGCGCCCCGCGTCACCACGGTGATGCGCGAGAGATGCTTCTCATGCTCGGTTTCGGAAACGGTCAAGCTCTCGATGTTGTAGCCGCGGCCCGAAAACAGGCCGATCACCCGGGCAAGCACCCCCGGCTCGTTGTCGACGAGGACTGCGAGCGTGCGTGAAACCGCCGTCTCCTTTTCCGGGGTGATGAAATAAGCCGAAGCCGGCGGCTGCACGGCGGGGTTGTTCATGGTCGTTTCCTGCTCGTCGTTCATTCGGCGCCAACCGCCTCCTGGCCTCTTCCGCGGAGGCCCTCTCGATCATTTCATCCGTTACCGGCGGCCCTTCGAGGGCGGCCGACGCTCGAAGACCTTCTCGGGCGTGATCCTCGGGACGCTCATTCCCCGAAGGAAGACGCCGAGCGAGACCCTTCGTCTTTCGAACCGTGGTTCATCGGCCGCTCTCGGAGCCGCCCGCCAAAGGCCATCCATCGGTCAGACCAGCACCCGGTCCTTCGCGTCGATCGCCTTGGCGACGGCCTCGTCCGTCGCCTCCTCCGGCAACAGGATTTCGTTGTGCGCCTTGCCCGACGGGATCATCGGGAAGCAGTTGGCAAGGTTCGCCACGCGGCAGTCGAAGAGCACCGGCGCATCGACCGCCAGCATCTCGGCGATCGCATCGTCGAGATCGCCGGGCTTCTCGCAGCGCAATCCGACCGCACCGTAAGCCTCGGCGAGCTTGACGAAGTCCGGCAGCGCCTCGGTGTAGGAATGCGACAACCGGTTGCCGTGCAGGAGCTGCTGCCACTGGCGCACCATGCCCATATACTGATTGTTGAGGATGAAGATCTTGGCGTTGGCCCGGTGCTGCACCGCCGTCGACATCTCCTGCATGTTCATCAGCACCGAGGCGTCGCCGGCGATGCAGACCGACAGCGCATCGGGATGGGCGATCGCCGCGCCGATCGCCGCCGGCAGGCCATAGCCCATGGTGCCGAGGCCGCCAGAGGTCAGCCAGCGGTTCGGCGCCTCGAAGCCGTAGAACTGCGCTGCCCACATCTGGTGCTGGCCGACTTCGGTGGAGACGTAGGTCTCGCGATCCTTCGTCGCCTCGTAGAGCCTCTGGACCGCATATTGCGGCATGATGACGTCGTCATGCGGCTTGTAGGCGAGACAGTTGCGCGCCTTCCATGTCTCGATTTCGCCCCACCAGGCCGCCATCGCGGTCCGGTCGACCGACGCTCCGGCACTCTTCCATCCGGCGATGAGATCCTTCAGGGCATGGGCGACGTCGGCGATGATCGGCAGTTCGACGCGCACGTTCTTGTTGATCGAGGACGGATCGATGTCGATGTGGATCTTCCGCGAACCCGGCGAGAAGGCGTCGAGCCGGCCGGTGATCCGGTCGTCGAAGCGCGCGCCGATGCACAGCATGACGTCGCAGCCGTGCATGGCGAGATTGGCCTCGTAGGTTCCGTGCATGCCGAGCATGCCGAGCCAGCTCTTGCCGGACGCCGGGTAGGCGCCGAGACCCATCAGCGTCGAGGTGATCGGAAAGCCCGTCATCTCGACGAACTCGCGCAGGAGCTTCGAGGCTTCCGGCCCGGAATTGACGACGCCGCCGCCCGAATAGATCATCGGACGCTTGGCGCCGGCCAGCATCTGGACCGCCGCGGCGATACGCTCGTGCTCGGGAGACAAACGCGGACGATAGCTTTCGTGGGTCCGGGTCGGCGGCGGGGGCGCATACATGCCGGTGGCGAACTGAACGTCCTTCGGCACGTCGACGACGACGGGCCCCGGTCGCCCCGTCCGCGCGACGAGGAAAGCCTCGTGCAGAATCCGCGACAGGTCGTTGACGTCCTTCACCAGCCAGTTGTGCTTGGTGCAGGGTCGGGTAATTCCGACCGTGTCGCATTCCTGGAACGCGTCGGAACCGATCAGCGTCGTCGGCACCTGGCCGGAAATGCAGACCAGCGGGATCGAATCCATCAGCGCGTCCTGCAGCGCCGTGACGGCATTCGTGGCACCGGGGCCGGAGGTGACGAGCATCACGCCGGTCTTGCCGGTCGAGCGGGCATAGCCCTCCGCCGCGTGACCGGCCCCCTGCTCATGACGCACGAGGACGTGGCGAACCTCGTCCTGCTGGAAGAGTTCGTCATAGATCGGCAGCACGGCCCCGCCCGGATAGCCGAAGATGTCCGTCACCCCGTTGTCGATCAGCGCGCGGACGACCATTTCGGCGCCCGTCATCTCCCGTGCTTCGCTCTCGGTCTTCATATCCATCGCTTCGGTCTTTCTCGTTTCCGCCGTCGCTCGTTCCAGCGGACCATTCACAGAAATTTCGGCAATAAAAAAGGGCCTCCAGGGGCCCTTCGTCTCGCGCACACGTGGCTATCGCCGGGCGGTCTTCAGACCGCCACGCGTGTGCGCTTTCGTACGAGAATCAGCTTCGTGCTCACGCGCGGTAAGCTAGGCGCAGGAGGACACGACGTCAACGGGGTTTTTCGCCGGCCCGGAGGCAGCCCAGCCGGCCCCGGGGTCAGCCGACGTCGGGAACGTTCGGGATGGTGATCCGCCGGTAGATCGCCTCCGCGATCGAATAGACGCCGAAGGCGATCAGACCGAGCCCCGTCAAGGACAGGAACAACCAGCCGAAGCTCCAGCCGGCGATTTCCTGAAGCGCCGCGTCGAGGCCCGGCGTGTCGCCGGAACTGTAACCGGCAGCGCCGGTGGCCAGGAGCCCCGCGAGCACCACGAAAGTCAAAGCCCGGGCTGTCAGACCGAACTGACAGACGGGCTTCAGCAGCCAGCGGCGATCTTCGGGTATCGCCATATACTTCTCGAAACCGGCCTTCGCGGCCTTCACCACGTGGGCGATCGCCGCGGCCGCCATGCCTGCCGCGATCAGATAGGTCACCCACACGCCGTAGCCCTGCTCGTAGGCGTAGGCGATGACGCCGCTCTTGCCGCCGCCACCGCCGTCCGACGCGCTCCCAAGCAACAGTGTCGTCGCATAGAGCGCAAGACCGCCGTAAGAGAAAGCGCTGATGAGCAGTCCGGCCCGCACGAACAGGCCCTTGGCGCCCGTGCCGTGACGATCGACGTCCATGACGACCTGGATGAGCCGCCAGACCGCAAACGCTGCGAGTGCCAGGACCATGACGACGAGCAGGACGACTCCGAAACCCGAGCCGGCGATGACCTCGATGGCGTCCTTGGTGTCCATCGCCTCGCCGCTGGCGAATGCCGCTCGGAAGGAAAAGTAACCGACGATCAGGAAGACGAGCCCCCTCGCTGCATAGCCGGCACGCGCCGCGGATTTGAGCCAATCCTTGCCGTCTTCCGGAGTGAGACTGTCGATCGTGCGCGTCATCTATGGCCTTTCCTTTACGGGAAAGACGCTCGGGAGCCGGCGCTGGTTCCTCGAAAGGCGCACGAATTGCTCCCGCGACCGTCAGATGACGACGCGGTTTCGCCCGCCCTGCTTGGCCTGATAGAGATTGACGTCCGCCCGCTTGGTCAGGCTGCCCGGTCCGTCCTCGGGTCCGGCGAGTGCGAGGCCGATCGAGGCGGTGACGCCGAGCCGCTGCTCGCCGACGGCGAGCGCCACGCGCGAGATCTCGTGCCGGAGCTTTTCGGCGAAGCGGCGCAGTTCGTCGAAGGCGAGATTGGGCGCGATGATGGCGAATTCCTCCCCTCCGATTCGCGCCACCACGTCGTGAAACCGCGTGACCTCGAACAGGCAGAAGGCGACGGCGCGCAGCACCTCGTCGCCGGTGTCGTGGCCGTGGGAATCGTTGATCGCCTTGAAATGATCGAGATCGATGAGGATCAGCCCGAGCGGCCTGTCGATCCGCTTGAATTCCTGAACGTATTGCGACAGCGCCTCGTCGAAGAAGCGACGATTGTGCGTGCCGGTCAGAGGATCGGTGAGCGCGGCCGCCTCGAGCTTCTTCGAACGCTCCTTGAGGAGGACCGTCAGGGAGCGAAGCTTGCCCTGTTCGCGGTCGTGGTGGCGCAGAAGCGGCAGAACGACGAACAGCGACCCGAAACCCGCCGCTCCGACGAAGCCCAGAGCCAGGAACGTCATCCGGGCATATTGCTGGCGAAGCGCCTCGTCGATCACCTCGCCCTGAAACGATCCGGTGAGCCTATAGCTCGCATAGATCAGCGCCGACGCTGCCAGGAGGGCGCAGATGACGAATGCGACCGACAACTCTGCCCTAGCGACTCTCATTCTCTCCGACGTCCAAAATGCCAGCGTCTCGATTCATAACGCGAAGCATCTAGCGCAGGGTTAAGTTTATAGTTCGCTTGCCTGCGAAATTGCCGCCCGCGGCGAAATTCGCAGCCATCGCACGTCGAATTGATGCCGAAACCAGGTTTCCTGCCGCTTGGCATATTGCCTCGTCCGGGTCACCGCCCGAACACATGCTTCGCCGTAAGCCACGTCTCCCTTGATGTAGGACGACAGTTCGGCGAGGCCGATCGCCTTGCCGGCGGTGGCCCCGGCGTCCGGATAGGTCGCCTCGAAGGCGCGGACCTCGTCGATTGCGCCAGCTTCCAGCATGGTTTCGAAGCGCCCGGCGATGCGCTGGCGCAGTTCGGCCCTGTCGGGCGTCAGCACGATCATCCGCGCCCGATCCGGATCGACCAGGGCCTTGCCCTCCCCGCCCTGCAATCCCGACAAGGACGCGCCACCCGCCTCCCGCACCTCGAGCGCCCGGACGATCCGCTGCCCGTCGCGCGGGGAGAGCCTGCCCGCCGTCGCAGGATCGAGGCGGGCGAGTTCGGCATGCAGGGCCTCCGGTCCTTCGTCTGCGAGCCGCGCCCGCCATTTCTCGCGGATCGTCGCCGGGACCTCGGGCATAGGGTCCAGAAGACCGAGAAGCGCCTTGAAATAAAGGCCCGTGCCGCCGCAGAAGATCGGCAGCAGGCCTTGCCGGCGCAGGTCCTCGAGCACTCTCTCGGCGTCGCGAAGATAGGCGCCGGCCGAATAGTCCGAGCGCGGGTCGACATGCCCGTACAGACGATGCGGCACGCGGCCCAGATCCTCGTCGGACGGACGTGCGGTCAGGATCTTGAGCCCGTCGTAGACCTGCAGGGAATCGGCGTTGACCACGACGCCGCCATGCCGTTCGGCGAGTTCGACGGCAAGGCGCGACTTGCCGCTGGCGGTCGGCCCGGCTATCAGGATGGCCTCGATTTTCCCCGTCATCGCCTCTTCTTCACCGGCTGTTTTCCCATGCACGTCGCCACCCTGATCGCCAATCCGGACGGCGCGCCGTTCACCGCGCAGGCGATTGCCGCGGTCGCCTCCCGTCTCGGCGCCTCGCCGGATGCCGTCGATTGGCTGGCCGATGGCTTTGCGGCCGACCTCGCGCTCGCCGCGCCGCCTGTAGCGGACGCGCGCGCGGCTGCGGCGAACGAGGCGGCCGGGCTCGGCATCGACCTCGTCGTGCAGGAGGCGGCCGGCCGCCGCAAGCGCTTTCTGATCGCCGACATGGACTCCACCATGATCGAGCAGGAGTGCATCGACGAACTCGCCGCCGAGGTCGGCATCAAGGACCGCATCGCCGCGATCACCGCGCGGGCGATGAATGGCGAGATCGCCTTCGAACCGGCCCTGCGCGAACGGGTCGGGCTCCTCGCCGGCCTGCCCGAATCCGTCGTGGAAAAGGTCATCGCCGAGCGGATCACCCATGCCAGGGGCGGCAAGCGCCTCATTGCGACCATGCGCGCCAACGGCGCCCATACCGCTCTCGTCTCCGGCGGCTTTACCGTCTTCACCGGGCCGATCGGCGCGGCACTCGGCTTTCACGAGACCCGAGCGAACCGTCTGATCGCCGAGGGCGGCAAGTTGACGGGCGAGGTCGGCGAGCCGATTCTCGGTGCCGAAGCCAAGGTCGCGGCACTGCGGGAGATCGCCGCCGAACGGGGCCTTGCTCCCGCCGACACCATCGCCGTCGGAGATGGCGCCAACGACCTGCCGATGCTGCAGCTCGCCGGCACCGGGGTCGCGCTCCACGCCAAGCCGAAGGTCGCCGCCAGCGCGCCGCACAGGATCGACCACGGCGACCTGACGGCGCTTCTCTACATTCAGGGCTATCGGCAAAGCGAATTCGTCGACGGGTGATCCCGCGCCTGAAGCACACCGCATGTGCCAGGCGCGGACGTATCGGACGCCCCGGCGCCCTTCCTGCGATGGTCAGCAGCCGTAGTCCACCAGCATCTGATCGTAGATCGCCACGAGACCGCCGCCACCGTCGCCTGCCGCCGGCAACGTGCCGGCGATCCTCACATCGCGATCGAGAACGCGCCGGCGCTGGGCCGCGATGTCGGCGCAGATGCCCTCAGCCGGCTCGCCTTCCGACCGGCGATCGGCGGCTTGCCCCCCGCTGGTCTGATCCGCCGTATTGGCCGCGCCGGCGGGCGGCGTCTGCGCCGTCGCGGCAGCCGCCACGCCGCCGCCATCGGCTCCGTCCGCCGTCGGCCCGTCGGCTGGTCGGGGCGGCGTTCCGAAACAGACTCGCTGCACCGCCGTCGCGACGTTGGCGGCGCAGAGTTCGTCCATCTCCGGATGATGCATCTCCCTCACGCCGGCCGTCTTCATGAAGGCGACGACGGCCGACCCGTCGGCGCCGAGGTCGTCGGCATAGGCGCGGACGAGATCGTAGATCTCGCTGTAGTCGGGGATCGCCACGCCGTCGCTGGAGATCCTGTGGAAACCGAGTTGCGGATAAGGCGACCAGATCCGCCGCTCGACGCCGCCGAGGAACACGAGCGAACAGGCCGACCGGCAATCGTTGTAGAGTTCCGTGTCGAGCCCGCGCGCGCGGATGTAGCGGCCGGCCTCGACGGCGTCGCCGACGCCGCCGCCGGCCGAGCCGAGGACGACCCGCGTCACCGCCGGATTGGCCTCGACGGCCGCTTTCAGCTCTTCGAAGAAACCGGGCTCGACATTGCCGAGGACGCGGATCGCATCGCCGTCCACCGCCACCAGCGCACGCCCATTCTCCTCGCGGATGAAGTCACGCCCCGTAATGCCGAACTTTCCGACGCAATCGAGATTCCAGGCGCGAACGCGCTCGACCTGCGATTCCCCCAGGAACGTCTTGGCGAGATTCGCCCAGTTGGATCGGGAATTGCCTTCGACGCCCTCGGCGAAACCCGGCTCGTCGTCCGGCTGCGGCGGGTCCAAGGGCGCGACGAGAAGCGGCGTCAGGTGGTTCTTGCCGAGCATGATCGACAGGATGTGGCAGGTGTGGATGTCGACGTCGACCTCGTTCACCGCCGTGCCGAGCGCGAAGGTGCCCTTCGCGCGCATGACGTCCCACAGCCGGTCGGCCTCCTCCTGTGCCTTTGCGATCTCGGCCTTCCACCAGACGGGGTCGACGTTTGCGGGCGCGGCGACCGCCCCTCGGGCGATGGCGAGAACGAGAGCGACCCCCAGGCAGGGGACGAGAACGCGAAAACGGCGAAGACGGGTTCGGATCGACATGCCGTTCCTCCGGAAAGGGCTCCTCACCGAGCCTGCCCGGGCAAGAATAGGCCGGGCGAGGCCGCTTTGGAATCGGCAATGGCGCAAGGCGCGCCCTCTGGCGGCCGCCCGAAG
Organism: Jiella avicenniae; assembly: GCF_021390325.1. GTDB lineage: Bacteria > Pseudomonadota > Alphaproteobacteria > Rhizobiales > Rhizobiaceae > Jiella > Jiella avicenniae. The sequence goes on from NZ_JAJUWU010000003.1 coordinate 268,735, forward strand.
CCGTGATAAGAAGAGACCCCCCTCCACCATGCCGCCGGAGCGACCATCATGGACATGCGCGCGCCGATCGTCACGCTCCGGACGCGCCTTCGCCCTTGGGCGGAACGCAATCGGCCCGCGTTCCACCGCCTCAACAGCGACGAGACGGTGATGCGTTTCTTCCCGTTTCGCCGGAGCCAGAGGGAGTCCGACGCGCTTCTCGACGATCTGAACCGGCGGCTGGAGGATGACGGATATTCCTTTCTTGCCCTCGAAGTGGAGGGCTCCCGCCAGGCGGTCGGCATGGTCGGCATGGCGAGGCTCGACCCGAACATGCCCGGTGCACCGGGCGTTGAGATCGGCTGGCGCCTCCTCCCCGAAGCTTGGGGCATGGGCTTCGCGACGGAGGCGGCGGCCGCCTGTCTCGACCGGGCCTTCGCCGGGCCGGATGCGCTGGACGAGGTCGTCAGCTTCTGCGTCGCGAACAACGGTGCCTCCGAGGCAGTGATGCTGCGGCTCGGCTTTTCACGCGGGCAGGATTTCGATCATCCGAAAGTGCCGGCCGAGACCCACCCCGAATTGGTGCGCCACCGGTTCTACCGGCTGTCGCGATCGGACTGGCTCGCCAGACGGCAAGGCCGACCGGCGGACCTGACGGGTCGCCCGCCACGATCGGCGGAGACGTGACGAGCAGGCGCCGAGCACCTCGGGCTCCTGCCCAAATCGATGCCGCTGCCTCCTCCTGCTCGACCGCAGCTCATTCCGCTGGCAGGACGTTGGCTGCCGGGGCATGAAGCGAAGGCGTCACCGCCGGCTCCGACGCGGAAGAAGAAACCGCCTCGCCCGTCAGTTCCGCAAAGGCCCGGTCGAGCCAGATTAGATCCGGATCGGCGCCGATCGCCAGCGCCCGCGGCGTCTCGCCCGGCTTCGGGACATGCGCGGCCAGTGAGGCCCTGCCGCCGGCGACGTCGAAGCGCAGCCAGCCCCTGCTCGTCTCGACGATGCCCTTCATCCGGTCGACCCCGCCGGCATGACCGGCGACGACCTCGCCGAGAACGGCGCGGAGGCCATCGGCATCGACCTGTCCGGAAAGCCGGCGGCTCCAGGACGAAAGGCCGAGACCCGGCTCGTCGTGATGGTGATGGCCGTGGTCGTCGTGGTGGGCATGGCCGCCATGGTGCGCATGGTCGTGATGGTGGTGGTGCCGATGACCGGCATGGGCGTGGCCGATGTGGCCGGAATCATCGACATGGGCGTGCGGGGCGGTTTCCCGGGGCGCTCTGTGGTCATGATCGTGCCGTGCGTCGCGGCCATGGCCGGCATGGCCCTGGGTGCGGGGCTCGTGGTCGTGACGATGCTCCGCCAGAGCGTCGGTCGCGGCGGCCCGATGATCGTCGGCGGGCTGCGCCGCGGCAGTCCGCTCCGCCTTTCCATGGTCGCCGCGCGCCTTTGCCGCCTGCGCTTGATCGGCGCGTTCCTGCGCCAGTTCGTCGTCGAGGATGTCGCGGGTCTTGCTTTCCCACTGCGACAGCGCCATCGCCGGATCGACCCCACCCTCGACGATGCCGTAGCGCGCCGTCAGGATCGTTGCCGCCGGATTCAGCGCCAGCAGCGTCTCGCGGACGGTCTCGATCTCCCCGGCAGAGACCAGGTCGGTCTTGTTGAGGATGAAAACCGGGGCGAGTTTCGCCTGGATGCGGAAATAGTCCGGCATCCGGGCGAAGTCCCTCAGAAACGCGCCGGCGTCGATGACGGTGTAGAGCCGCAGCGCCTTGGTGAGGCCCGCGATCTCCGGCTCGTGCAGCACCCGCAAGAGCGAGGCGACGTCGGCGACGCCGGAGGGTTCGATCAGCACACGCTGCGGCTTGATCCTGGCGACCACCTCGCGCAGCTGCGCCGACAGGTCCTTCCTCAGCGAACAGCAGATGCAGCCGTTGGAAAGCTCGACGACGTCGGCGCCCTGCCCTTCCAGCAGCGATCCGTCGATGCCGAGTTCGCCGAAGTCGTTGACGAGGACGACGGTCTTCACGTTCGGATCGGCTTCGGACAGCATGTGGCGCAGCGTCGTCGTCTTGCCGGCGCCGAGGAAGCCGACGACGATCTCCGCCTCGAAGGGCTGGCTGGTGCCGCGCGACTTCAGCGCCGGCGACCAGATGGCGCCGGCCGGCATCGGCAGGACGAGCATCCAGTGTTCGAGGATCGCCAGCGCCATCAGGACGGCGAGGAAGGTGTAGCCCGCCCGCTCGAAGGCGGATGCCCCCTCCGCCATCGCCGCGACGACGAGCAGCGCGGTGATCACCGTCGAGATGGTGACGGAGAAGGGGAAGAGCAGGTTCATCGAGCGCTTGTTGAGGAAGCCCTTCAAGAATTCGAGATGCTCCGGCAGGAACTCCTCGTTGAGGTTCCGGACGCCGAAGAAGACGTTGAGCTTGGCGCTCTGGTGCATCCACCAAAGCACCATGAAGGTCCACATGCCGATCTGGTTCGGGGCGCCCCAGGTCAGCCAGACCACGGCACCGGCGGCGACGATGATCGCCAGCTCGTGATAGAGGCTGGTCTGGACGGCATGGACGAAGTGCGCGAAGCCCCTGCAGTTCTCCGGACAGGGCTGCTTTCGGGGCCCGGTGACGTAGCCCATGTAGAAGCTCATCTCCTGCCAGCCCCAGGCCAGCAGGCCGAAGGTAAAGGCCAGATAGGCGCCGGTAATGCTCGCATCCTGCGCCGATCGCTGGAGACCGATCAGCGAGACGGCGAAGATCAGCGTCGCGCCGATCATGGAGTATTTGAAGGTCCAGCGCGGCAATCCGTCGAGATAGATGATGAGAACCGTCGACGCCCACCAGACGAAAAGCGCGAACAGCGCCGGGTAGAGATATTCGGTCATGGCTTGATCTCTTTCATGCCGGTTCGGTCGGTGCGTTCAAGAATTTGCCGGGCTCCGACGCTTCGTCATCCTCGGGCTTGTCCCGAGGGTCTCCTGTCGCCCGTTTCGTCCAATCCGTTTCCGGACGGGCCGTCCGGAAAGGTTTCATCGTGGAGATGGCAGTAGATCCTCGGGACAAGCCCGAGGATGACGGACCGCTACGGCCTTACGATCACCACACCGGCACGAGCTTGCTCTCCTCCGGGATCTCGTTCTCGATCACCGGCAGCGTATAGAGCCGCGCGAAGGTGAGCGCGGCGGCCGCCTTGCCGCGCCAGACCTTGAGCTTGCCGAGGATGCCGCCCTGCTTCGCGGCCGCGTCGATGTCGCGGCTGATCTTCAGGAGCCGGTCGAGGCCGGCCTTGAAGCGCGGATCGTCGATGTCGAGCATCACCGGAAAGACCTGCCTGGAGATCTCCGAGGTGATCCGGAAAACCTTGAAGCCGTAGTCGGACGGGTCGAGCCCCAGCGCCTTGTGGAACTCCGGCCGGGCATGGTCGCGGACATACATCGTCGCAAAGACGGCGAGCAGGAAGAAGCGGACCCAGAGCTTGTTGCGCCCCTCCAGCGTGTGCCTCTCGGCCCGCATCAGCAGCGAGAAGGCCTCGCCGTGGCGGAACTCGTCGTTGCACCACTTCTCGAACCACTTGAAGATCGGGTGGAAACGCCGCTCCGGATGCTGTTCCAGATGTCGGAAGATGGTGATGTAGCGGGCGTAGCCGATCTTCTCGGAAAGATAGGTGGCGTAATAGATGAACTTCGGCTGGAAGAAAGTGTACTTCTTTTCCTTGGTCAGGAAGCCGAGATTGACGCCGATGCCGAACTCCTTCAGCGCATCGTTGATGAAGCCGGCATGGCGGGCCTCGTCGCGGCTCATATAGGAGAAGAGTTCGCAGATGTCGGGGTTCGTGCCCCGCCGCTTCATCTCCTTGTAAAGGACGCAGCCGGAGAATTCGGCCGTCAGCGAGGAGACGAGGAAGTCGACGAACTCCTTGCGGAGACCTTCGGGCAGATCGTCGAGGGAGACCTTGTCCCAGTTCTCGTCGCGCTTGAAATGCCCCTTGTTCGGGTCCGACCGCATCTCGGCGATGAGAGCGTCCCATTCGCGGCGCACGCCCGAGACGTCGACCTTGTCGAGCTTGTCGAAGTCGGTGGTGTAGAAGCGCGGCGTCAGCAGCGTGTCCTGCTGGGCGATCTTGGTGGTTTCGTTCGGCGCCTCGCGGACCGGGGCCCCGTGGGAGATTCTCGCATGCGCGTTCATAGCGTCGCCCTTTCCGAGAATGAGAATTCGCACAGTTCCATGAATTCGAAGTCGCCGGTCGCCCGCGTCCACTGGCGCTCCAGCCAGCCGGCCCGGCGGATCGTCGCGCGGCGCCTGAGATAGGCGGTCTGGCCATAGGGCACTTCGACCGGCGCACCGTGGACCAGCACCTCGTCGCCCGGCTCCACCGTCACGCCGCCGTCGAAGCGGACATGGGCGTGCAGGCTTTCGAAGGTGTTGGAAATCTCGACGGTACAGCAGACCTCCTCGGCCTTCTTCTTCAGCAAGCGATCGATCATCTCACACCTCTTGTGTTTTCGGCGTCGGCTGCCGGCAGCAGACCGGCGAAAGCCTTGGCCTGCCTCTCGCCGAACGCCCGCAATTCCACCTGCTGGCGGGTTTCCGGGTCTTCGAGGACCAGTCGCCCGTCCGACTTCAGCGCGAGGACGAAAGCCCCGCCGGCCGGAACGCCCTTGCGGACCCGGTCCCTCGCCAGATTGCGCAGCGCCTCCACGGCGAAGGCGCCCTCGCCCACCCTGACCGAGATCAGCGGCGCGCGCGTTACGGCGTCGACGACGGCGGCCGAGCCGTCGGCGTGCTCGGCAAGACGCAGGTCGCGATGGGCGATCGTGCGCATCTGCGGCGTCTCGGCGAGACCGACCCCGGTGGTGCGGCCGGTCGCGATCGAGACGAGAGCGACGAGGGCCAAGGCCCCGGCGGACATCAGGATCGGCCTCGGGATCGGCTTGTCCGCGTCCGGGCTGATCTTGATCGAGCCGTTGCGGATGGCGGCGGCGAGAGCGCGCATGGCTGATCTCCCCTATGTCGCCGCCGGCTGGGCACCGGCGAAGCCGGCCCGGCCGGTGTCCGCGTCGGACGTGCGCGCCGCGGGCACCGCACCGCGCTTGCCCCCCTGCGAAGCGGCGAGCGCGTCGGCGACCAGCCGCGCAGCTTCGGCCGCATCCGGGACGGCGCGCAGCATCGGCTCCGCCGCGCCGAACTTCCACGGCCGGGCATAGGGCCAGAGCTGGAAATAGGAGGGCCGGCCGTTCCTCGGGATCGTCAGCGGTATGTCGCCGGTCCCGTCCGCATTCAGCCTGACCGCCGCATGATCGACGTGCGCGAGCGGAATGTTCAGCTGGGCCGGCAGCGCGACGCCGTAGCGCATCACCAGCCGCCGGCTGGTGAGGGTGAACCGCGTCGCGCGGGCCGTCAGAAAGGCCAGAAGCATGATCAGCCCGACGCCGACCCCGAGCGCCGGCAGCAGCGTCGCGGCATCCGCGAAGCCCGCCGCCCACGAGCCGGTGTCGTGATGGGTCACGCCGACCTTCCAGAGCGCGAAGGCCAGGAACCAGGCGCCGACGAGCTTCAGCCGGTAGGCGCCGAGCGCCAGGCGCCACCAGTCCGGCCGCGCCTGCCAGAGGATCGTCTCGCCTTTCGGCAGTTCGTCCTGGCTGACCACCGGCTTGATGTCGTCGAATTCGTCCATCTGGGCGCTCATGACAGGGCGTCCTCGGTCGGCGAGCCGTCATAGAAGGCGCCGCCGGCGAAATAGCCGTTCAGGCGGTCTTCCTCGCGCATGGTGATCTGGTCGGGGTTGGCGAGTGCCGGCACCCGCGAGAACTGCGGCCGGGTCAGCGACGAGAAGCGGACGATGCGGCGGGCGGCCCTGATGTCGGCGAACGCGAAGGGAGCGAGCACGCGCCGTCCGCCGCTCTCGACATTCGCCTCGATCTCCAGATAGCGCGGGAAATATTCGTGGGCGTTGATCCAGACGTCGACGATCGTGCCGACCTCGAGGCCCTCGCGGCTCATCACGGTCATGCCGATCGGATCGGGATCGGTGCCCTCCAGCCGGTATTGGGGATGGTTGCGCATCGGCGTCAGCTTCAGCGAACCGTCGACGGTGAGATCGGGCGTGTCGGCCTTCAGCGCATAGGACGCAGGGCCGATGCCATCGACCAGCGGATCTCCGCTCGGCATGATCGGAGAACCGGGAAACTCGTAGGCCGAAAAGGCGTTGAGCTCGCGCGGGACCTCCCCACGCGGCACCCTGGTCTCGCCGCCATGCATCAGCCGGAAGACCTTCGGCGACGGCAGCGGCGGGAAGCCGACCACCTGCACCCTGCCTCCGGTGCGTGTGGTTCGATCGCTCTCGAGCGGATAGCCCTCCCGCTTGTCCTCCCCGCGCAGGTAGTAGACGAGGCCGAGGAAGAACAGGAAAAACAGGATGACGAGCAGCAAGGGAATATCGAGCTGCTCCGTGAGGGCATAGGCTGGCAAGACACGCACTCCCTTCGTTTCGAGCGTCTAGTTCGGCAGGTCGGCGAGACCGAAGCGCGCCGCCGGCGCGGCCCTCGGTTCGATCCGACGCGGTTTGACCAGGGGTCCGAGGCAGACGAGCGCCCCAAAGACGAGAAAGACTTCGACCAGATAGACGACGCTGTATCCGCTGGCCGGGCCCTGAAAGGCCGAGCCGAGCCAGCCGGCATCGGCAAGTCCGGTGACGGCGTCGCGCAGGAATCCGCCGACGGCGACCGCAAGACCCAGCGCCACGGCCTGAACCGCGCTCCAGGCGCCCAGCGCCAGGCCGCCCCGGCCGTCGCTGACCATCGCCATGGCGGCGATCAGCATCGACACGGCGAAGAGGCCGCTGCCGAGGCCGATCATCGCCGTGCCGGCGGAAAACACGACGACCGAGCCGAAAGGCGCCGCCATGATGACTGCGGCAAAGCCCGGCAGGCCGAGCATCAGCCCGACGCCGGCGACGACGTAAGGGTTGCCGCCCCGGCCCATCAGCCGGGCGGAAACGAAATAGCCGGCGAGACTTCCGGCGGCGAACAATGCCGTCAGCAGTGTCGTCGACCCGACCCCCATGTGCAGCACCGAGCCGCCGTAAGGCTCGAGCAGGACGTCCTGCATGCCGAAGGCGGCGGTGCCGACGGCCAGCGACGCAAGGAGCCGGTCGAGCCCCTTTTGCCGGCGGAGCGCCTTCAGCGCCGCGCGGAAGGTTTCCCTGGCCTCGCCGGACGGAGCGAGATCGCGCCGGCGCGGTTCCTGCTTCCATACGGCGATGACGGTAAGCGCGACGGTGAGCATCGCCGAGCCCTTCAGGACCTCGATCAACTTCAGCGGCGAAAAGTCCGAGAGCATGCGCCCGATGACGATCGCACCGGCGACCATGCCGACGAGCAGCATGGTATAGAGCATGGCGACGACCCGCGGGCGCTTGTCCGCCGGGGCGAGGTCGGTGGCGAGCGCCAGACCGGCAGTCTGGACGGTATGGAGGCCGAAGCCGGTCATCAGGAAGGCGAGCGTCATGCCCACCTCGCCGTAGATCACCGTTCCCGGCCGGGCCTCGGCGATGATCAACAGCGAGATCGGCATCAGAGCGAGCCCGCCGAACTGGGTCAGCGCGCCGAACCAGATGTAGGGAACCCGGCGCCAGCCGAGATAGGAGCGATGCGTATCGGACTTGTGGCCGATCAGCGCCCGGGCGGGCGCCGCAACCAGCGGCAGCGCCATGGCGACGGCGATGATCGAGACGGGAATGCCGAGTTCGATCGCCATCACGCGATTGAGCGTGCCGCCGAGCAGCACCATGGTGATGCCGACCGACACCTGGAACAGCGACAGGCGGAACAGCCTGGCGAGCGGCAGATCCGTCGACGCCGCGTCGGCGAACGGCATGATCGACATGATGAAGCGGCTCATCTGCGCCCGCGCCGCCGCTTCACGCGCCGACATCGGGGCGCGGACGGCGCCCGCCAAAGCCCGTTTGCGTCGCCGAAGGAGCCTCATGACCGGACGAGCTCCATGCCGTGGGACTTGTAGAAGCCGCTGGTCACCCGACGCTGGCGCTCAAGGCTCCAGCCGGCCAGACCGGGATGACGGTCCAGGCGCTCGCCGAAACGGTCGGTCGCGACGGGAACGATGGCCGGCGCCCGGTCGCCGCGCGGAAACAGCCGGCCGGCCCGGTGCATCAGGGCCAGCATCGCCGTCTTCGGCGCGATGGTACAGGCGATCGAGTGGTCGGTTCGGGCCGCGAGCGTCGCGAGAGCGGCGGCGGCGTCGGCCGGCTCGTAATGGATGAGGGAGTCCATCAGGACGACATGGTCGAATCGGTCGTGCGAGGATGCCAGCATGTCCCCGGCTTCGAAATGCGCGGCGTGGCCGACGCCCGCCAGTCGGGCGAGATCGCGCGCATGGGAAATCAGGGTCGGCGAAAGATCGATGCCGACGACATCCGCGCCCCGCGCCGCGAGCGCGATCGACAGTGCCCCGGTTCCGCAGCCGGCGTCGAGCACCCTCGTACCGCTCAGGTCATCCGGCAGCAGCGAGAGAAGAAACGCCCGCATCTCTTCGCGGCCGGCGCGCACGCTGGCCCGGATACGGCCGAGCGGCGCGTCGGAGGTGAGCTTCTTCCAGGCATCGGCGGCGGTGCGATCGAAATAGGTCTCGATCTCGCCGCGCCGGATCTCGTAGGTGGCAACGTCGCTCATCGCCCGCCTCACTCGAAACCGAGGAAATCGAAGATGTCGCGGTCCTTCATGGACTTGCCGTCCATCGGCTCGACCCCGGCATAAAGGCTTGCCGCCAACCTCAGATACTCGTCCTGCACGGCCTTCACCTCCGGCGCGTCGCCCATCTCGAACAGTGTCGCCTTCTTCAGGCGGCTCTTGCGGATGGCATCGAGATCAGGGAAATGCGCGACCCTCTGAAGGCCGGTCGCGGCATTGAAACGGTCGATCTCGTCGGTGCCGGCGGAGCGGTTGGCGATGACGCCGCCGAGGCGCACGTCGTAGTTCTTCGCCTTGGCCTGGATCGCCGCGACGATGCGGTTCATTGCGAAGATCGAGTCGAAGTCGTTGGCGGTGACCACCAGCGCCCGGTCGGCATGCTGCAGCGGTGCCGCAAAGCCGCCGCAGACGACGTCGCCGAGGACATCGAAGATGACGACGTCGGTGTCTTCGAGGAGATGATGCTCCTTCAGGAGCTTCACCGTCTGTCCGACGACATAGCCGCCGCAGCCGGTCCCAGCGGGCGGACCGCCCGCCTCGACGCACATGACGCCGTTGTAGCCCTCGAAGACGAAGTCCTCCGGCTGCAGTTCCTCGGCGTGGAAGTCGACGGTCTCGAGAACGTCGATCACCGTCGGCTGCAGGCGCTTGGTCAGCGTGAAGGTCGAATCATGCTTCGGATCGCAACCGATCTGGAGCACGCGCTTGCCGAGCTTGGAAAAGGCGACCGACAGGTTCGACGAGGTCGTCGACTTGCCGATGCCGCCCTTGCCGTAGACGGCGAACACCTTGGCGCCGTCGATCTTCGGCCCGGTGTTCATCTTCACCTGGACGGAGCCCTCGCCGTCTTCCTTGCGATAGACGGTTCTCGGCAGCGGGAGTGTGGTCTTGAGCGCGGTCATGCGGCGACGACCTCCTTATGTGTGATGCCTTCGAGCCGATCCTCGAGATCGGCGCCCGCCTCGCGCAGCGCGTCCCGGCCGGCTTCGTCGGATGTCCAGTAATGACGCTCCTCGGCCTCGATCAGCCGGTCGGCCATGCGGGCCGAGGCGGTCGGATTGAGGCTCGCGAGCCGCTCGCGCATCTCGGGATCGAGCACGAAGGTCTCGGCGAGGCGCTTGTAGACCCAGGGCGAGACCTGGCCTGTCGTCGCCGACCAGCCGAGGGTGTTGGTCACGTGGCTCTCGATCTGCCGGACGCCCTCATAGCCATGGGCGAGCATCGCCTCGATCCACTTCGGATTGAGCATGCGGGTGCGGGTTTCGAGCGCCACCTGCTCTTCCAGCGTGCGGACCTTGCCCTCGCCTCTGGTCTGGTCGCCGATATAGACCGGCACCTTCTCGCCGCGGGCTTCGGAGGCGGCGCGGCTGATGCCGCCGAGCGTGTCGAAGTAGTGGTCGATGGTCGTCACGCCGAGCTCGACGGATTCGAGGTTCTGATAGGTCATCTCGACCTTGGCGAAGGACGCCTTGAGAAGCTTCGCCTGCTCGGCCGTCTTGCCCTTGCGGTCGACGGCGAAGCACTTGCGGCGGGTATAGGCCTCGGCCAGTTCGCCCTCGGCCTCCCAGGCGCCGGAGTCGATCAGCATGTTGACGTTGGAGCCATAGGCGCCGTCGGCATTGGAGAAGACCCTCAGCGCCGCCGTCTCCATGTCGCAGCCGGTCTGCGCGGCATAGGCGAGCGCGTGTTTCCTGAGGAAATTCATCTCGTCCGGCTCGTCGGCGGTCGCGGCGAGGAAGGCGGCTTCCGCCAGGAGCTTCGACTGCAGGGGCAGGAGATCGCGGAAGATACCGGACAGCGTCACCAGCACGTCGATGCGCGGCCGGCCGAGGCTTTCGAGCGGCAGGAGATCGGCGCCGCAGAGCCGGCCGAAGCTGTCGAAGCGCGGCGCGGCGCCGATCAGCGCCAGGACCTGGGCGAGCGGGCCGCCCTCGCTCTTGAGGTTGTCGGTGCCCCACAGGACGATCGCGACCGTCTCCGGCAAGGCATGGCCGCTCGCCGCGTGGCGGTCGAGCATCCGCCCGGCCTGGCGGCGTCCGTCGGCCACCGCATAGGCGCTGGGGATGCGGAAGGGATCGAAGCCGTGAACGTTGCGGCCCGTCGGCACGATCTGCGGCATGCGCAGGAGGTCGCCCCCCGGCACCGGGCGGATGAACCGGCCGTCGAGGGCGCGCATCAGCGCCGGCAGCTCGGTGTCGCGGCGAAGGTCGGCGTCGAGCTTCACCAAGGCTTCGATTGCCGTGTCCTTATCCTCGTCGGCGCCGAAGCGGCTTTTCAGGACGATGCCACCATCGCCCCCGGCCAGCGCGTCGATGGCGTCGCGGGCGGGCGCGGCGCCAAGCGTCGCCTCGGCGGTCGCGGCGAGAAGATCCGCCCGTTCTGCGTCGCCGACCGCCTGGCCGACGACATGCAGCCCGTGCGGAATCAGCGTTTCCTCGACCTCGAGCACGGCCCGGCGCAGCGCCGGCACGTCGATTGCGGGCGCTCCGTCCACGCCGGGCTCGGCGCAGAGATCCAGTGCGCTCGCCTGGGCCGCGATGGTCGCCTCGATATCGCGCCGTTCCTGCGCCGCCTCGGGCGCAGAAACGCGCCAGCGCTCGATGGTCGCCTTGAGGTCGGCGAGGCCGCGGTAGAGGCCGGCATGCGCCACCGGCGGCGTCAGATAGGACACCAGCGTCGCCGCCGCCCGGCGCTTGGCGATCGTCCCTTCGGAGGGGTTGTTGGCGGCGTAGAGATAGACGTTCGGCAGGTCGCCGATCAGCCGGTCCGGCCAGCATTCGGCGGAAAGGCCCACCTGCTTGCCGGGCATGAATTCGAGCGCCCCGTGCGTGCCGAAATGCAGCACCGCGTCGGCGCCGAAATCCTCGCGAAGCCAGCGGTAATAGGCCGAGAAGGCGTGGGTTGGCGCGAAGCCCTTCTCGAACAGGAGCCGCATCGGATCGCCCTCGTAGCCGAAGGCCGGCTGGACCCCGACGAAGACGTTGCCGAAGCCGGCACCGCAGACGAAGATCGACGAGCCGTCCGACTGATGGCGGCCCGGCGCCGGCCCCCATTGCGCCTCGATCTCGGCGAGATACGGCTCGCGGCGGACGTGGTCGGCTGCGGGGATCGTGGCGAAGACGTTGGCCTGCGCGCCGAAGCGGGCGGCGTTGCCGGCGAGGATCGCATCGCGCAGCCCATCCACGTCCTGCGGCAGATCGACCGCGTAGCCCTCGGCCTTCAGAGCCTTCAGCGTGTTGTGGAGCGAGGCGAAGACCGACAGATGCGCCGCCGTGCCGACGCTGCCTGCATTCGGCGGAAAGTTGAAGATCGTCAGCGCGATCTTTCGCTCCGCCTTCGGCCGGCGGCGCAGCGCGATCAGCTTTTCCGTCCGGCGCGCCAGCAGATCGGCCCGGCCGCGATCGACGGTCATCTCGCGGTGGCCGTCGGTCCGCGACAAGGTGGAGCGGCCGCCGAACAGCATCGGCCCGGTGGCGCCGTCGATTTCCGGGATCGCCACCATCATGGTGGCTTCCACCGGCGTCAGCCCGGCCGAGGAGAGCCGCCATTCCTCCAGCGACTGGAACTCCACCGAATGAGCCGAAAGGAATGGCACGTCGAGGCTGGCGAGCACCTCTTCCGCCGCATTGGAATCGTTGTAGGCCGGGCCACCGACCAGGGAAAAGCCGGTGAGCGAGACCAGCGCGTCGATCGCCGGCCTGCCGTCCCGCAGGAAGAACGCTTCGATGGCAGGGCGCGAATCGAGGCCCGAGGCGAAGGCCGGAACGACCTTCAGCCCGCGCGCCTCCATCGCAGCGATCACGCCGTCATAGTGGCCGGTGTCGCCGGACAGGACGTAGGAGCGCATGACCAGGAGGCCGACGGTGCCCGCCGCGCCGCCCTTGCGGTTCGGCAACGAGTCGATGCGGGTGGCGATCCGGTCCGGCAGGCGGGGATGGTAGAGCCCGACGTCGGGATAGACGACCGGCGCGCGGGTCTGGCGCAGCCTCGCCGCCACGTCGGCGCGCGGCCCCCTGGCATAGCGCTCGACGAGGAAACGGATCATGTTGGCGACGTTCTCGTCGGAGCCCGCCAGCCAGTATTGCAGGATGAGGAAATAGGCGCGGACGTCCTGCGCCGTGCCGGGGATGAAGCGCAGGATCTTGGGCAGCCGGCGCAGCATCGCCATCTGCCGCGCGCCGGATCCCGAGGACGGCCTGCCGCCGGTCTTCGGGCCGCCGCGCAGGCGTTTGAGCAGCGCCATGACGCCCTTCGCCTCGGTCGCCATCTCGAAGCTGCCGAGCCGCGTCAGCTTGATGACCTCGCCCGCCGACATCGCGCCGACCATGGCGTCGCAGGCCTCGCGCCGCCCCTTCAGGGCCGGCAGCACCGCCTCGATGTGGTTCTCCATGAACAGCATGTTGGCGAACACGATGTCGGCCTCGCCGATGTCGCGGATGCAGCCGGCAAGGCTCGAAGGCTCGCGGTCCCAGTCGGTCGCGGCATGGAGCACCACTTCGAGGCCTGGGATCTCGCCCGACAGCCGGCACCGCGCGGCGGCAACCGCCCCGGCCATGTGGCCGTCGAGGCTGATCAGCACGACCTTGACCGGCGCCGATGCGCCGGCCCCGGCAGGGCCGCTAGCGGCTGTAATGGGCCTTTGCATCATAGAGCGTCTCCACGGTGATCTCTGAAAGACCCCGTTCGAGGGCGAATTTTTCGGTATTCCGGCGGGCCTTTCCCCGCACGAAGAAGGGGATCTTCTTCAGCTCCACCTCGGCTTCGTTGAGCCAGTCGAGGTTGATCGGATTGCCGTCGGCCGAGGCCCCCACCCGCGTCGCGGGAGGAACGGCCGGTGGCGTGGCGAAGGTGGTGGTAGCGCGCTCGGGCTCGGTCGAAATCCGGGAGCCGGCCCCGAGATGGGAGGGCCGCGCATCGTCGTGGAACTCGAAATCGTCCCGGAACATGCCGAGGAGATGCTCCTCAAGCCCCATCACCAGCGGATGGACCCAGGTATCCCAGAGGACGTTGGCGCCTTCGAAGCCCATCTGCGGCGAGTAGCGCGCCGGATAATCCTGAACGTGGACGGGAGCTGAAATGACGGCGCAGGCGACGCCGAGCCGCTTGGCGATGTGCCGCTCCATCTGGGTGCCGAGGACGAGTTCCGGCTGGACCGCGGCGATCGCCTCTTCGACGTCGAGATAGTCGTCCGAGATCAGCGGCTCGACGCCGTACGCCTTGGCGGCGGCCCGGATGTCGCGCGCGAACTCGCGCGAATAGGTGCCGAGGCCGCAAAGCGTGAAGCCGAACTCCTCGGTCGCGACCCGGGCTGCAGCGAGCGCGTGGGTGGCGTCGCCGAAGACGAAGACGCGCTTGCCGGTCAGATAGTTGGAATCGACCGACCGGGAGAACCAGGGAAGGTTCGAGCGGGGTGCGACACCCGTCGCCGCCGCCTCCGGCAATCCTGCAAGCCGGCGCACTTCGGCGACGAAATCCCGCGTCGCGCCATGGCCGATCGGCACGACGGTGGTGAACGCTTGGCCGAAGGTCCGCTTCAGCCATTTCGCCGCGACGCCGGCGATCTCGGGATAAAGGACGACGTTGAAGTCGGCCTCGTCGAGCCGCCCGATGTCGGCGGGCGAGGCGCCGAGCGGCGCGACGACGTTCACGACGACGCCGATCTCGCCGAGCAACTTGCGGATCTCGGCGACGTCGTCGCGATGGCGGAAGCCGAGGGCCGTGGGGCCGAGGATGTTGCAGGTCGGGCGGCGTGCTTCGCGCGGCCCGAAATTCGCGGCTTCGCCGTGTGCGTCGGCCGCTCTCTTCTCTGGTTCGGCGGAAGAGTCGATGCCGGCGTCACCCCCCTCTGCCCTGCCGGGCATCTCCCCCACAAGGGGGGAGATTGACCCCGCTTTTGCGCCGAGGCCACTCTGAGACGCTGGGTCTTGCGTTTCCGACGACGCACCAGGCGAGGCATCGAAACCGCCGACCTCCCCCCTTGAGGGGGAGATGCCGGCAGGCAGAGGGGGGTGCCCCGGCACGGCATTGGCAGGAATGGCGCCTGCGGCATCGCCGACCTGCGGGTGAACCGGGGCGGCCAGCGTCCGGACGATCTGATAAAACGTCTCCGCGGCGCCCCAGTTTTCCTTGCGCTGGTAGGAGGGCAGCTCCAGCGGGATGACCGGCACCGGCAGGTTCGCCGCCTTGGCGAGGCCAGCCGGATCGTCCTGGATCAGCTCGGCCGTGCAGGAGGCGCCGACCAGCATCGCCTGCGGCTGAAACCGCTCATAAGCATCCTTCAGCGTCCGCTGGAACAGGGCCGCCGTGTCGGTGCCGAGATCGCGGGCCTCGAAGGTCGTGTAGGTCACCGGCGGGCGCTTGTCGCGGCGCTCGATCATGGTGAAGAGGAGGTCCGCATAGGTGTCGCCCTGGGGGGCATGGAGAACGTAATGGACGCCTTCCATCGCGGTGGCGACGCGCATCGCCCCCACATGCGGCGGCCCCTCATAGGTCCAGACGGTGAGTTGCATGGCCGCCTCCCCTAGACCTTCAACCGCGTCTTGCGGTCGAGCGGGCGGGCGAAGAGCGCGGCGAGGTCGCCGGCCTGCTCGTAGCCCTGGATCGGGGTGAAGAGGAGCTCGATCGACCATTTGGTCGTCAGCCCCTCGGCCTCCAGCGGATTGGCGAGGCCGAGCCCGCAGACGGAAACATCCGGCCGCGTCGCCCTCGCCCGGTCGAGCTGCCGGTCGACGTCCTGGCCCTCCGACAAAGCAGTTTTCTCTGGCAGCAGCGCCAGTTCCTCGGCGAGATGCTGGCGGTGGAGATAGGGCGTGCCGACTTCGGCGAGATTCATGCCGAGTTCGCGCGACAGCATCCGGGCGAGCGGGATCTCGAGCTGCGAGTCGGGAAAGAAGAAGACCGCGCGGCCGGACAGTTCGGCTCGATATGGCTCCAAAGCCCGCTTCGCCCGGGCCTCGGCCGCGGCCGTCGCCGAGCGAAAGCGCATCGGATCGATCCCGAAAGCGTCCGCCGCCGCCTTCAGCCACAGCGTCGTGCCCTCGGCACCGAGCGGGAACGGCGCCGCGATGCGGCGCGCACCGCGTTCGTCGAGAACCCTCGCCGTCTCGCCGAGGAAGGGCTGGGCGAGGAGATAGCGCGTCGACGGCCCGACCGGCGGCAGGTCCCGCGCCCGGCGCGGCGGCAGAAAGCGGACGTTCTCGATGCCCATCGCGTCGAAGAGACGGGCGAACTGGTCCTCGACCACGTCCGCCAGCGCGCCCACGACGAGGAGCTGCGGCGCCCCGGCCTCGGAGTCCGGCAGTTGCGGCACGAGGGCGGCGAGGCAATTGTCCTCGCCCTGGGTGAAGGTCGTTTCGATGCCCGAGCCGGAATAGTTGAGGATCCGAACGTCGGGCGAATAGCGCTGCGACAGCCGCGCTGCGGCGCGCGACAGGTCGAGCTTGATCACCTCCGAGGGGCAGGAGCCGACGAGGAAGAGCATCCTGACGTCCGGCCGCCGCTCGATCAGCCGCGATACCGCCTTGTCGAGTTCTTCATTGGCGTCGGCGAGGCCGGCGAGATCGCGCTCCTCCATCACCGCCGTCGCAAAGCGCGGCTCGGCGAAGATCATGACGCCCGCGGCCGACTGGATGAGATGGGCGCAGGTCCTGGAGCCGACGACGAGGAAGAATGCGTCCTGGATCTTGCGATGCAGCCAGACGATCCCGGTCAGCCCGCAGAACACCTCGCGCTGGCCGCGCTCGCGCAGCACCGGCCGATCCGCGCAGCCGAGCGACGGCATGATATCCGCGACGGCGGGCGCCGCACCTCGCGACATCGAAGGACCGCCGCTCATGCCGGCACCTCGAGCGTCGGCGAAACGGACCCCGCGCTCCCCTGAAGTCTCGCCGCGCGAAGCTTGAGGACGAACTGGGCGGCATTGAGAACATAGGCGCCATAGCCGGCGAGCGCGACGGTGAACTGCTCGGCCGCCGAGCCGACGCCGGCGATCAGCATGACGAGATAGGCGGTGTGGAGGGCGATGACGCCCATCGACACGGCATCTTCCCAGAAGAAGGCCGGCGCGAACAGCCACCGGCCGAAGACCACCTTCTCCCAGATCGAACCGGTGATCATGATCGCGTAGAGCGCCAGCGTCTTGACGACGACCGAAGCGACGGCCGCCTGGTAGCCCCCGCCGGTCAGAAGATAGCGGCCGACGAGAGCGATGGAGACGAGGCAGATCAGAAATTGCAGCGGCGCCAGAACGCCCTGCACGGCGGTCCAGGCCGTCGCGTCCCGCCGCGCCCGCTCGGCCGGCGTGTAAAGCGACCGGCCCCTTTTCGCGGCGGCGCCCTGGTTCGGCAATGAGATACGAAACGGTGCCATGGCCGAACTGTGAGACCGGCCAACCCATGTGTCAAGCCAAATTGACGTCGAGAGAAATTTACGGTTTCGTTCCGCCTATGATTTTATCTCCGCGCGGCGGATTGCAATCGTTCCAACTTTGGAGGAAGCTTCGTGGGTAAAGATCGCCGAACACACGCAGGCGCCGCGCTGACAGCGCGTTTCGGGCGCGGTGGAGACAGGCGACGATCTGGGAGGGGAGATCAATGGCAGACATCCCCCAAGCGGCAGAACGACCTCACGGAGACCTTCAGCCTCACTTCGATCGGGGCCAGGTGTCAACTCGCGCTTACACAGCCGGTGAGGAGGACTGGCGATACCGCCTGTCCGAGGCCATCGTGGCAAAGGTGATTCCGAGCCTCTACGCCGCGCATGGCGAAGCCGGTCCACTCAACCAGAGATCGACGTCCACGGGGGAGATTCATCGGCGCATCGAAGCCGAGCGCTTTCTGGGTCTCGTTCTCTCGGACAGTCCGGAAGCCCAGTGGCGCCATCTCCTCGACCTCCAGGCCGCCGGCATGGATCTCGAAACGCTGCTGATGGAAATCATGGCGCCCGCCATTCGCGAACTCGGCGAGATGTGGCTGAACGACCGGATGAGCTTCGTCGAGGTCACGACGAAGTCGGCCCGGCTGCAACACATGATTCGTTCGCTCGGCCGGCCCGACTCGTTCCAGATGACGGATGGGCGCGCCAGCGTGTTGTTGGCGGCGGCGCCCGGGGAACAACATACCTTCGGCCTGTTCGTCCTGGCCGAACTCTTCCTCGCCGCCGGCTGGAGCGTTTCGCTCGAAGCCAATTCCAGCCTCGACGTCTTGTGCGAACTCGCCGAAAGCCGCCGCTACGATGCGATCGGCATGAGCGTCGGCAGCGAGCGGTTCCTGCCGCCCGTGCGCGAGCAGGTCGCGGCGTTGCGCCAGGCAACCGGATCGCAAACAAGTCGCATCTTTCTCGGCGGATGGGCTTTCACCGTCGCGGGACAATCGTTAGATGACTACGGGGCCGATCTCGTCGCAGTAGACGGGCGCAGTGCAGTCGAACGGGCGGAAACGCTACTGATCGATCGCTGAGACGCTGCGCAGACGATTTCGGAACCGAACGGGGGGGACGGACGAGAGATAGGTGCCCTGAGGATGGAACATCCGAGCACTGGCCGGCAGTTTTCCGACCCGAGCCGTTCGTTTGCGAATCTCGAAGCCGCCCTCGTTGCGACGATGGTGACCTCGGCGACCGACGTCGCCCTGCTTCTCGATCGTTCCGGAACGATCGTCGACGTCGCGATGCGCGAGCCCGATCTCTTCGGGTCGGTCGAAAAGGCCTGGATCGGCAAGAGCTTCGTCGACGTCGTCACGGTGGAGAGCCGGCAGAAGGTCGAGCGCATGCTCGCCGAGGGTCCCGACCAGGACTCACCGGCCCGGCGCGAGATCAACCATCCGATAGCGAACGGCTCCGATCTGCCGATCAGCTATTCGCTGCTGCGTTTGACCCAGAACGGCATGCGTCTCGCCCTCGGGCGTGATCTGCGGACGATGGCGGCCCTGCAGCAGAATCTCGTCGAGACGCAGCTCGCGCTCGAAACCGACTATGCCCGCCTGCGCAGTACCGAAACGCAATATCGCGTTCTGTTCGATACGGCAGTCGAACCGATTCTGCTCGTCGACGCTGCGGCACGACGCATCATCGACGCCAATCTCGCTGCGCGTCAGCGTCTCGAAAAGGACGGCAGGCGGATCGTCGGAGCGCCGCTGTCGAGCGTCTTCGGCCAGGCCAGCCAGGGGGACGTCGAGGCGTTGATCGCGGCGGCTCGCCGGTCCGGCGAGTCGGAGAGCGCCGAACTCGTTCTGGCCGGCGGCGAAGACGCGGTCGCCGTGGTGATCCGCTTTTATCGTCAGCATGGCAGCAGCCGCATCATTCTGCGTCTGGCGGGCGACGAGGGAGCCGGGAAGCGGGAAATCGGCGACGATCTCGTCGCAAGGCTGGGCCGGGCCTCGCCGGACGCCATCGCCGTCGTCGGCCCCGACCGGGCGGTGCTGGAGGTCAACGAGAGCTTCCTCGACCTCACCGAAATCGCCAGCCGCAGCCAAGTGGTCGGTCGCCCGTTGGACGAGATACTCGGGCGGCGGGGCGTCGAACTCGGCATCCTGATGAAGGCGATCGACGGCGAGGGCTTCGTCCGCAATTTCGCCACCCATCTCAACACCCGCTACGGCGGGGTCGTCGACGTGGACGTCAGCGGCTCGGCGATCACCAAGGGCGACCGGCGCTTCTACGGCTTCTCGATCCGCGAGACGTCGCGCGTGTCGGCAAGGCCCGCGACCTCCGAACCCTTCCGCTCGGCCAACGACATGACCGGGCTCGTCGGCCGCGTGCCGCTGCGCGAGATCATCCGCGAGACCGCGGACATCATCGAACAGCTCTGCATCGAGGCCGCCCTCGAACTGACCCGCAACAATCGGGCCTCGGCCGCCGAAATGCTCGGTCTCAGCCGGCAGAGCCTTTATTCCAAGCTGCGGCGCCACAACATTTCCGGCAATTTCTCCGAAAGCGACGAAACCCATTGAAAGGATCGCGGCGGACCTTCGTCGCCGTCGACGGGCACATGTCGGCCATGACACCGAAGTGTCAAAATTTGTTGACACTCGTTCCCGCCCCGCCTAGCCTCCCGTCATGAGCCGCTTGATCGCAGACACCCCGGCCGGCATGCGACCGATCGTTTCGGCCGGGATCGAATTGTTGAAGCCGATCACCTGGTTCGCGCCCATGTGGGCCTTCGGCTGCGGAGCGATCTCGGCCCGTTACATGGCCGAGCCGGATCGTCAGACCATCTGGATCGTCTTGGCCGGAATCGTGCTCGCCGGGCCGCTGCTCTGCGGTGCGAGCCAGGTTGTCAACGACTGGTTCGACCGCCACGTCGACGCGATCAACGAGCCGAACCGGCCGATCCCCTCGGGGCGGATGCCGGGCCGCTCGGCGCTTTATCTGGCGATCGCCTGGACGGCGTTGGCGCTGGCGGTCGCCTTCGCGCTGGGGCCGTGGGTCGGCCTCGCCTCCGCCCTCGGCTGTCTGCTCTCCTTCGCCTACAGCGCGCCGCCGCTGCGGCTGAAACGCAATGGCTGGTGGGGCAATGCCGCCGTCGCCTTCGCTTACGAAGGGCTCGCCTGGTTCACCGGCGCCGCCGTCGTCGCCGGTGGTCTTCCCGACGCCGAGATCGTCTTCGTCGCCTATCTCTACAGCATCGGCGCCCATGGGATCATGACGCTCAACGACTTCAAGGCCATCGAGGGCGACGTCGCGCTCGGCGTCCGCTCCCTGCCGGTCCAGTACGGTGCGAGGGCCGCGGCGCTGATCGCATGTTTCGTGATGGCGCTGCCGCAACTTCTCGTCGCCATCCTCCTCGCCGCCTGGGGCGCGCCGCTCTACGGCCTCGCCATCCTCGTCCTTCTCGCCGGACAGGCGATGCTGATGCGCCGTTTCGTCGCCGATCCGCGCGGCCGGGCGCCCTGGTACAATGCCACCGGCACCAGCCTCTACGTCCTCGGCATGATGGTCGCCGCCTTCGCACTCGGCGGCATCGTCGGGAGCTAGACGATGGCGCAAGGCGGTCTCACCTGGCTGCAGATTCTCCGGCTGGCCCTGGTCCAGACCGGCCTCGGCGCGATGGTGGTGCTGACCACCTCGACGATGAACCGGGTGATGGTGGTCGAACTCGCCTTCCCGGCCATCGTGCCCGGCGCCCTCGTCGGCATCCATTACGCCCTTCAGCTGACGCGCCCGCTCTTCGGCCACGGCTCGGATGGCGGCCGGCGGCGCACCCCCTTCATCGTCGCGGGCCTGGCGGTCCTCGGCCTCGGCGCCGTCGCGGCCTCCGGCGCGACCGCCCTGATGCAACATCACCCGACGGCCGGGATCCTCGCGGCGATTCTCGCCTTCGCCGCGATCGGCGTCGGCGTCGGCGCGGCGGGAACCAACCTCCTCACCCTGGTCGCGACCCACGTCGCCGCGGACCGTCGCGGACCCGCCGCGACGCTCATCTGGATGATGATGATCTTCGGCTTCGTCGTCACCACCGCCGTCGCCGGCAAGGTTCTCGATCCCTATTCGCCCGAGCGGCTGATCGCCGTGACGGCCGCCGTCTGCGGCATCGCGTTCCTGGTCGCTCTTGCTGGCCTCGCGGGCATCGAACGGCCGGCACGCGAGAACGAGGGGCGCGGGGCCTCTGCCCCCAAGCCTCCTTTCCGTCGGGCGCTCGAAGAGGTCTGGCGCGAGGCGGAAACCCGCCGGTTCACGATCTTCGTGGTCGTCTCGATGCTCGCCTATGCCGGCCAGGATCTCATCCTCGAACCCTTCGCGGGCATCGTCTTTTCGATGACCCCCGGCGAGACCACCGGCCTGTCGAGCGCCCAGCATGGCGGAACCTTTCTCGGCATGCTGCTCGTCGCGGCTCTTTCGCCGATCCTCGCGCCGCGGATGCGGAACGTCCTGACCAGACTGTCCGTCGCAGGCTGCCTCGCTTCGGCCCTGGCGCTGGCCATGCTCGCCGCCTCGGGCCTCGTTCCCGGCTTCCTGCCGATCGGGGTCCTGGTCTTTGCGCTCGGCCTCGGCAACGGCGTCTTCGCCGTCGCGGCGATCGGCAAGATGATGGCGCTTGCCCGCGAGGGTGAGCGCGGGCGCGAAGGGGTGCGCATGGGCGTATGGGGGGCGGCGCAGGCGATATCCTTCGGTGCAGGCGGCTTCCTCGGCACCGTTGCCGTCGATCTCGCCGGCCAGGTCATCGGGCCCGGCGGCGGCGCCTATGGCGTCGTCTTCGCGGTCGAGGCGCTGCTCTTCCTCGTCTCGGCGAAGCTGGTGACCACCACCGTCCGGCAGCATTCGCGAGCTCCGGGGGAAAGCGAAGAGACGCGTTCATCCAACGAGGTGGTGCCGGCATGACGGACGAAACAAACGACATCGCGCACTTCGACGTCGTCGTCGTCGGCGGCGGCCCGGCCGGCGCTACGGCGGCGCAAGCCCTGGCCGAGGCCGGCCATTCCGTCGCCTTGCTCGACCGGGCCGGCCGCATCAAGCCATGCGGCGGCGCCATTCCGCCCCGTCTCGTCCGCGATTTCGACATTGCCCCGGAGCTTCTCGTCGCGCGCATCGCCAGCGCCCGGATGGTCTCGCCGTCGGACAAGCGCGTGCCGATGCCGATCGAGAACGGCTATGTCGGTATGGTCGATCGCGAACATTTCGACGAGTGGCTGCGCGATCGGGCGGCGGCCGCGGGCGCCACCCGCTTCACCGGCCGCTTCCAGGCGATCGAACGCGAGGGCGGCCGCACCCTGGTCCGCTTCCTGCCGTCATCCGGCACGGTCGAAGACGGCAACACCATGACGGAACGGCTGATTTCCACCCGTCTCGTCATCGGCGCAGACGGCGCCCGCTCTTCCGTCGGCCGGCAGGCGATCCCCGGTGCCGACAAGGTGCCCTGCGTCTTCGCCTATCACGAGATCGTCCGCGCCAAACCGGCCGCCCCCGAAGCCGATTACGATCCGGTGCGCTGCGACGTCTATTATCAGGGCCGGATCTCGCCGGACTTCTACGGCTGGGTGTTTCCCCATGGCGCCACCGCCTCGGTCGGCACGGGCAGCGCCATCAAGGGATACGGTCTGCGGCCGGCGGTCGAGCGGCTGCGCGAGACGGCCGGCCTTGCCGGCGCAGAGACCATCCGCCGGGAAGGCGCGCCGATCCCCCTGAAGCCGCTGAAGCGCTGGGACAACGGCCGCGACGTGATCCTCGCCGGCGACGCGGCGGGCGTCGTCGCGCCGGCATCGGGCGAAGGCATCTATTACGCCATGGTCAGCGCCCGGATGGTCGCCGAGGCGGCAGAGGCCTTTCTCGCCACCGGAAACGCCAGGGCCCTCGCCGCGGCGCGAAAAGCCTTCATGCGCGAGCATGGCCGGGTGTTCTGGATCCTCGGCATCATGCAGACCGTCTGGTACCGGTCGGACAAGCAGCGCGAGCGCTTCGTCTCGATCTGCCGCGACGAGGACGTGCAGCGCCTGACCTGGGAATCCTACATGAACAAGAAGTTGACGCGTCGCGACCCGGCGGCGCACCTGCGCATCTTCTTCAAGGATCTCGCCCATCTGTTCCGGCTGGTGTCGCCCTGACCGTCGTCGAAGGCGGCCGTCGGCCACATGCGGCCGATCAGCCGGGAATGGTCACGCCGCGATAGGAGGCGATGGCAAGCAGGATCGCGGCGCCGAGCACCGCGCCGATCATCAGCCAGATCAGCCCGATGGCGAAGTCGCTGGTCCTCGAACGCTGAGGCTTTGCCTGGGTTCTCTGCGCCTTGTCGGGAAAGCGGAGCGGCTCGTCGTCTTCCTCGGCATGCCTCGGACTGCGACCAGCCTGATGGATCTCCCCCGCGCCCATCGCGTCGTCGGCGGCATAGGCCTTCTCGCGCTCGACGATCCGCGCGGCGACATAGTCGGTGACGCGATCGGCGATCACCCGCGGCTCGGTGGATTCGGCCATCGTCAGCCGGCCGATGCGGGTCTCGCGGACGAAGCGGTAGGTGCGCCGGTCGCGCGCCATCATGACGTTGGCCGTCCCGTCGACCCACAGCCGGGGATGGCTGCCGCCGGAGATCGTGAAGTCGAAGAAGTCGTCGGCCGGGTCGAGTTCGCCGACGATCGGCTGAAGCTCTTCGGCGAGGATTTCCAGACGCGCCCGATCGGCCTCGCGGATGTCGACGACGACGTCCGAGCGTTGCGCCGCGGCGATCTTCGCCTGCCGGACGGCGTCGGCCAGACGCTTCGTCCCCATCAGCTGCGCGATGTTGTCTCTCGACTCGCTCATTCTCGCCTCGAATCGACACGGTAACCGAAAATTAACCGTACCGGGCTTTGCGAGCGAAGGAAACACCACCCGGCGATCTCGGCCAAACGACTATCCGGGCTCCGCCCTGCTGATCGCCCGGGCAACGGCGGCGCGCGTCTCGCCCGGCGCCTCGAAAGCCAGCATGTGGCCGACGCCGGCGAGCCGTCTCACGGCAAAGGCGGCGGGCAGGTTCTCGCTCTGCGCGACCGGCGTGACCGGGTCCGCTTCGCCCCAGAGGAGTTCGATGGGAATCTTCGTCTCCGCGACGGCATCGAGCGGCAGCACGCCCTGACGGCCGGACGAAAAGAGCAGGTGGAAGACATGGCGGACCTGATCTCGCGCATCGCAGTCGTTCAGGCCCTGCAAGGCTCCACCCGGAAGGGTGGAGCCCTCCGCCATCATGCCCCGCAGCGCGGCGACCCGGTCCTCCTCCGTCTCGGCCTCCATCATCCTTCGGATCGGCTCGACCCCGATCTGCGGCCCGAAGCCGCCCGGCGCGAGCAGCGTCAGCGACGACACCCGCGCGGGTTCGAACAGGGCCATCAGACAGGCCACCGCACCGCCCATGGAATGGCCGACGACATGGGCAGCATCAATGCCCCGGCGCCGCATCTCGGCGATGACCGCCCGCGCCGCCACCTTCGGCGGGCCGAAGCCGGGGTAATCGCGCGACCGGCCGTGGCCGGGCAGGTCGAAGGCGAGGCACCGCCTTCCCTCGGCGGCAAAGGCTTCGGCGAGCGGGTCGAAGACCTCGGCCCGGCCGTCGAAGCCGTGCAGGAAGACGAGCGGCGGCCGGTCGCCGCCACCTCTTTCGATCGCGTGAAGACGCGGCTGGTCGTTCAAAGCCGTCTCGTCGCGTGCCGGCTCATCTGGTGCCGGCCCGCTCGGCGAGAATGCGGTTCACAGCCGAGACGATGGCCTCGAGCGAGGCCGTGACGATGTTCTTGTTGATCGCCGCGCCGAACAGCCGCCCGCCCGGATGGGCGATCTCCATGTAGCAGATGGCGCGGGCGTCGGAGCCGGCGCCGAGCGAATGCTCCGAATAGTCGAAGACCGAAAACTCGATGCCGAGATGGCGCTTGAGCGCGTCGATGAAGCCATCGATCGGGCCGGTGCCGTTGCCCTGGATGGTGATCTCCTTGCCGTCGTCGACGATCGTCGCCTCGACGACCCGCTCGCCCTTCACGCTCTGGTTCGGCCGGGTGAAGTGATCGACGAATTTCAGCCGCCCCTGCGGCTGCTCGACATAGCGCTCGATGAAGCGGTCGTAGATCGCCTTGACCGGCAATTCGACGCCCGTTTCGTCGGTGATCCTCTGGATGTCCTCGCGGAACTCGATCTGCAGGTTGCGCGGCAGGTTGAGCCCGTAATCGGCCTGCAGGACATAGGCGATGCCGCCCTTGCCCGACTGCGAGTTGATGCGGATGATCGCCTCGTAACTGCGGCCGACGTCCTTCGGGTCGATCGGCAGATAGGGCACCTCCCAGACCTCGCTGTTGGCCGCGCGGCGGGCCTTCATGCCCTTGTTGATCGCGTCCTGATGCGAGCCGGAAAAGGCGGTGTAGACGAGTTCGCCGACATAGGGGTGACGCTCGGGAATCGCCAGCCTGTTGCAGTATTCGTAGACGTCCTTGATCCGGTTGATGTCCGAAACGTCGAGGCCGGGGTCGATCCCCTGCGTGTACATGTTCAGCGCCAGGGTCACGAGGTCGACGTTGCCGGTGCGCTCGCCATTGCCGAACAGCGTGCCCTCGACCCGGTCGGCGCCGGCCATCAGGCCGAGTTCCGTCGCGGCAATGGCGGTGCCGCGGTCGTTGTGCGGATGCAGCGAGACGATGAGGTTCTCGCGGTCGTCGAGATTGCGGCACATCCATTCGATCTGGTCGGCATGGACGTTGGGCGTCGACATCTCGACCGTCGCCGGCAGGTTGACGATCAGCTTGTTCTCGGCCGTGGGCTGGATGATTTCCGCGACGGCGTTGCAGATCTCGGCGGCAAATTCCAGCTCGGTCCCGGTGAAGCTCTCCGGGGAATACTGGAAGCGATAACCGCCGCCGGCCTTCGCCGCCATGTCGGTGATCATCTTCGCAGCGTCCACCGCGATCTGCCTGATCCCGGCGCGATCCTTGTCGAACACCACCCGGCGCTGCAGCTCGCTGGTCGAATTGTAGAAATGGACGATCGGCCGGACCGAACCTTCCAGAGAGTCGAAGGTCTTCTGGATCAACTCCGGCCGGCACTGGACGAGCACCTGCAGCGAGACGTCCTCGGGCGTGCCGCCCTGTTCGATGCACCAGCGGGCAAAATCGAAGTCGGTCTGCGAGGCCGACGGAAAGCCGATCTCGATCTCCTTGAAGTTCATCGCCAGCAGGAGCGCGAAGAAGCGCGCCTTGCGATCGTGGCCCATCGGATCGACCAGCGCCTGATTGCCGTCCCTGAGATCGACCGAGCACCAGATGGGCGCCTCGGTGATCGTCTTCGACGGCCAGCTGCGATCCGGCAAATCGATCGTGCCGTAGGGCCGGTACTTGCGCGGCGCGTCGTTCATGGTGCGCGCCGTCTCGCGCGGGCGCTCCGCCTGTCGCGCGGCTTCGGCGGCAAAGGGAGTGATGGGACTGACTGACATCGGTTTTCAACCTTGATCGCTCGGAACGCCCTCGCGAGGGGCCATGGCGCCGCCTTCATGCGGGAACGCGTCCGAATTTGCACGGATTTTGTGGGATGCAAGGGGCAGAGCGAAGTCGAGGCAGACCGCGCCGGCTCGACCGCCGGACGCCCCTTCGATCAACGGGTCCGACGGCCGCCGCTAAGCAGAAGAAGGAGCGGAAGGAGGCCGCGCGACGCCGTGGCGCGGGAAACGCGCGTACCGATGGCCGAAAAAATGGCGGGCGTCGAAATCATGGCCGGGAACGTAGCCAATCGTGCGCGGAATGCAAGACGGATCGCGCCGATATCCGCGCGGGAGCCGGCGCAGGAGCGGACGTGCTCGTTCGGCGCACGGGAAGTCGATCGAAAAACTTTTCGTGACGCTAGGGTAGATTGATGCATCTCGGCAGGTTTCGTCCTATGAAGACGACCGGGGCTCGTGAATTCCTGCGGTCGAGGCCGTTCCCATGCAGATGTCGAGACGTGGTGTTCTCAAAGCCGTCGCATCGCTGACGATGCTGGGCCTCCTGCCCGTGAGCTTCGAGCAACTCGCAAGTGCCCAACCGCTGAGGGTGCGCCACGACGCCCGCACGGCCGAGGGCAAGGAAATGCTCAAGACCTACGCCCGGGCGGTCGACCTCATGAAACGGACCGGCGCCGGCACGCCGGCCTCTTGGACGTTTCAGTGGTACACCCATGCGGTCAGCGGATCGTCCAGCAAGCTGGCGGAACTGAACCGGATCTACGGCAGCCAGCCGAGTCCGGACCGGGATCTCGCCAATCGCGTCTGGAGCACCTGCCAGGCCCATGGCAGCGGCACCTGGGAGCCGAACTTCCTGCCCTGGCACCGGGCGCTCATCCTGTTCTTCGAGGACACGATCCGGCGGGTGGCGGAGGACGACGGCTTCACCCTGCCCTACTGGAACTATACCGAGGACGCCTCGATCCCGGCCGAGTTCCGCCGCCCGAACGACCCGGCTTTCGCCTCGCTCTATCAGGCGAACCGCAATCCGGGCATCAATGACGGCCTCCCTCTGACGCGGGTCAAGGGCGGCCTGCCGGGACAGCTTCTGTCCCTCGCGGTCATGGACGAGCGGCAATATTACGCCGGTCCCCAAGGTGCTCCGCAGGGTTTCAACGAGCGGATCGACAACGACCTGCACGGCTTCATCCACGTCAATACCGGGGGCACCGAGAACATGGGGTCGGTGCCGTTCGCGGCGCAGGACCCGGTCTTCTGGATCCACCACTGCAACATCGACCGCATCTGGGCGGGATGGAACGCCGAGGGCGGCCGCAACCCGACCGGACGGCAGTGGGCGAGCGAGCAGATCCACGTCTTCGCGGACGCGACCGGCAACCGCATCGAGGTCTCGAACGGCCAGGTGACGGCGATCGAGCCGCTCGGTTACGCCTACGACACGCTGCCGCGCCGGCAGGTCGCCGTCGCCTCGCGCGAGACGGCACGGACGGCGGGATTGAGCGGAGCGGCTGCCGTGAACGACATTCTCGGCGGCGGCAGCACGCAGGTCGCGCAAGCCGGCCAGGACCGGAACGGCCAGGCCGGGCACGACCAGGCCGCCCCGGATCAGGCACAGGCGGCGCAGAGCGAGATGATGGCGACGACCGACCAACCGGTGGTTCTCGGGGCCTCGCCCACGGCGATCACCCTGACGCCGTCCCGGCGCGCCGCGCCGGTCCAGAGCTTCGCGCTCGAATTGAAGAACTCGCCGAAGCGCCAGTATCTCGTCCTCAGCGGTATCAAGACCGACATTCAGCCCGGAACGATCTACAACGTCTTCGCCGGCCAGCCCGGCAGCCAGCCCGCGACGGGAGACAGCCCGAACTACGTCGGATCGCTGCAATTCTTCGACGCCCAGCCTTTCGGAGCGGAGGGCGGGACGAAGCCGGTGCGCTTCGTCTTCGACATCACCGACAAGATCCAGTCCGGAGTCATCACCGATCCGCTGAGCTATTACGTCCTGCCCGCCGACGATCCAGCTGCCAGCGCAAAGCCGGTGATCGGCACGATCGAGCTGGTCAACAACTGAGGATCCGCGCCTTGGCGCAGCCGGTGATGGAGAACCGTTCGGCGCCCGTCCCGGCCGTCAAAGCACCGGCACGCCGGTCTGCTTGGCCTCGTCCTCCGGCTCGACGTGGATCAGCACCCGGGCGCCGGTGAACAGCTCCTGCAGCGCGTCCTCGATCCGGTCACAGATCAGGTGGGATTTCGCCACGGTCATCTCCCCGGGCACGACCAGATGGAACTCGATGAACATGGCGCGCCCGGCAAGCCGCGTCTTCAGGTCGTGCACCTCGATCGCCCCCTCCGCATTCAGGGAAATCGTCTCGCGCACCTTGGCGTCCGATTCGGCGTCGATCGCCTGGTCCATCAGCCCTGAAAGCGACGAGGTGACCACCCGCGTCCCTTCCCAGAGGATGTTGAGCGCGACCAGGGCGGCGAGGATCGGATCGAGGACCGTCCAGCCGGTCGCCGTCGCCACGGCGAGGCCGGCGATGACGCCGACCGAGGTGACGACGTCCGCCCGGATGTGGCGCCCGTCGGCGGAAAGCGCCGGCGAGCGGTGGGTCCGGCCGAGCCGCATCAGGAGGGTCGCCCAGACGGCATTGATTCCCGTCGCGAAGCCGTTCAAAAGCAGGCCTTCGAGCGGCGCGTCGAAGCCGCGCGGATCCCAATAGGCGCCCCAGGCTTCCTTCAGGATGAGCAGCGCCGCGACGACGATGAGGACGCCCTCGACGACGGCGGAGAAATACTCGGCCTTGGTGTGGCCGAAGGGATGATCGCTGTCGGCCGGCTTGTAGCTGACGGCCACCGCCCAGAGCGCGACGAGGCCGGCGACGACGTTGACGATCGATTCCAGCGCGTCCGAAAACAGCGCCACCGAGCCCGTCAGCACATAGGCGTAATATTTGATCGCGAGAACGGCGATCGCTACGACGACGGTCGTCGCCGCCATGCGCATGGCGATCGGGGCTTTCGTATCCGGCATCGTCGATCCCGCCGCCGTCGTCAGGCGGCTTTCTCCCTGGCACGTCGGGGCAGATGGGCGACGACGTTCTCGATCATCCGCATCCCGGCATCGCCACCGAGCGTCATGATGCTCTCTGGGTGGAACTGGACGGCGGCGACCGGCTCGGTCCGATGCTCGAAAGCCATGACGATGCCGTCGTCGGTCTCGGCGGTCACCTCGAAGTCGCGCGGCAGGCGCACCGGATCGGCGAAGATCGAGTGGTAGCGCCCGACGGTGATCTCGGCCGGCAGACCGGAAAAGACGATCCCCGGCTTGTCGATCCGGATGCGCGAGGGCTTGCCGTGCATCGGCACGTGCAGCGTCCTCAGCGCGCCGCCATAGGCTTCGGCCAACGCCTGGAGCCCGAGGCAGACGCCGAAGATCGCCGCGCCGCGCTCGCGCGCCGCCGCGATGGTGCCCCTGCAGTCGAAGTCGGACGGCATGCCGGGCCCCGGCGACAGCACGACGAGATCGGGATCGATGCGCTCGAAGATTTCGGCCGGCACCGGCGTGCGGACGGTCGAGACGCTCGCGCCGGTCTGGCGGAAGTAGTTCGCCAAGGTGTGGACGAAGGAATCCTCGTGGTCGACGAGGAGGATCCTCAACCCCTCGCCCACCCGCGCCGTCTCGCGGTCGCCGGCGCCGGCATTCGACGCGCCGGCCTCGCGGATCGCGCCGAGCAGCGCCGAGGCCTTGAGTTCGGTCTCGGCCTCTTCCTCCTCCGGGTTGGAATCGTAGAGCAGCGTCGCGCCGGCGCGCACTTCGGCGATGCCGTCCTTCAGCCGGATGGTGCGCAGCGTCAGGCCGGTGTTCATGTCGCCGTTGAAATGCACCATGCCGACGGCGCCGCCGTACCAGGCGCGCGGGCTCTTCTCGTTCTTCTCGATGAAACGCATCGCCCAGAGCTTCGGCGCGCCGGTCACCGTCACCGCCCAGGCGTGGGAAAGGAACGCGTCGAAGGCGTCCATCCCGTCGCGGAGGCGGCCCTCGATGTGGTCGACCGTATGGATCAGCCGGGAATACATCTCGATCTGTCGCCGGCCGATCACCTTGACCGAGCCGGGCTCGCAGACGCGGCTCTTGTCGTTGCGGTCGACGTCGGAACACATCGTCAGTTCCGATTCGTCCTTCTTCGAGTTGAGCAGCTTCAGGATCTGCTCCGAATCGGAGATCGCATCCTCGCCGCGCTTGATCGTACCGGAAATCGGACAGGTCTCGACCCGGCGGCCGTTGACCCGGACGAACATCTCCGGGCTCGCGCCGATCAGGAACTCGTTGTCGCCGAGATTGATGAAGAAGGAATAGGGCGACGGGTTCACCGCCTTCAGCCGCCGGGAGATTTCGGACGGCAAGTGCTCGACGCGCTCGTAGAAGACCTGCCCGGGGACGACCTCGAACAGATTGCCGCGACGAAACTCCTCCTTGGCCTTGCGGACGAGCTCGGCATATTCGCCCGGCTCGTGGTCGCCGCGGGGCGGAATCCGGTCGGCCGGCGCGAAGGGCGCGGCCTCCCCGCCACGCCCGAGCGCTTCGGTCGAAGTGCCGTCCATGGCGAAGTCGTAGCGGGTGACGAAGGCCGAGGCCGAATAGTGGTCGACCTCGACGAGTTCGTCCGGCAGATAGAGGACGAGGTCGCGGCGCTCCGGATCGCGGCTTTGAACCTCGCGGACCGGGTCGAACTGAAAGGCGAGATCGTAGCCGAAGGCTCCGTAGAGTCCGACCGCGTCGTCCTCCGGCGAGCGGAACAGAGAGACGATCCGGCGCAGGATCGAGAACACCGTCGGAATGCGCGAGCGCTCCTCCTCGGTGACGGCGACGGTCGGCTCGGCCACGACGACGTCGATGCGCGTCTCGCCGACCGACGTCGACGCGACCTCCTCGCAGCCTTCGAGCACTCCGGCGACGAAGCCGGCGAGCACCCGGCCACGCTCGTTCAGCGCCTCGATCCACAGGCTCCGCCCGCGCGAGGCGATCGCCAGCGGCGGATCGACGAAGGCGACGTCCTGGCGGGTGTAGCGGCCGGGATATTCGTAGTTGGAAAACAGGATCGCGCCGCGCCGCGTATCCAGCCGATCGAAGAACGGTTCGATCGCGCCGGCATATTCGATCGCCTCGCGCCGCCGCGTCACCGTGACGCCGCCGGCCGTCACGTAGCGCTCGGCACCGCCCGGAAGCTCTTCGCTCGCCATGTCCTATTCCTCCGTGTCGGCCCCGCTGGCCCGGACGACGAAAGCAAAAAGGCCGCCCGGTTCACGAGGCGGCCTTTTCGTTCGAGATCACGATGCGTGACGGCTCGGGCCGCTCTTTCAGAGCGTCCACCACCAGTTCATCGCCGTGACGACCATTGTTTCCATGGCTCACCGATAGCCGGTGAAGGGACAAAGGGCAATGGGCCCTGGCGGTGATTCGCCAAAGGGCCGTCGAGCGGTGGAAGCCGCCCTGCCCGACGCCTCACTTGAGGTCGGCGGGAAGGATCGCCTCCGGAATGCCCTGGTAGCAGACCGGCCGCAGGAAACGGCGGATGGAGAGCGTGCCGACCGAGGTCGCGCCGAAATTGGTCGAAGCGGGATAAGGCCCGCCATGGACCATGGCATCGGCCACCTCGACGCCCGTCGGAAAGCCGTTGGCGAGGATGCGTCCGGCCTTGCGCTCGAGAAGCGGCAGGAGCTTCGATGCGGCATCCGCATCGCCCGCATCCATGTGCAGCGTCACCGTCAGCTGACCGTCGAGACCCTTGGCGAGCTTTTCCATCTCGGCGACGTCCTTGACGCGCACGACGATGCCGAGCGGGCCGAACACCTCCTCGGTCAAGGTCTCGTCCTTGGCGAATACCTCGCCGGTGGTCTCGAAGACGTAGGGCGACGCATGGCGCGTGGCATTCGCCTCGCCGGTCAGCGCGGTGACCCCCGGCGTCGACTCGATCCGGGCGGCGCCCTTCCGATAGGCTTCGGCAATGCCCTCGGTCAGCATCGCCTGCTTGGCGACGTCTTTCGCCGCGGCGACGGCGGCCTCGACGAAGGCATCCGCCCCCTCGCCGTCGACGACGATGGCGATGCCGGGATTGGTGCAGAACTGGCCGGCACCCATCGTGAGCGAGCCGGCCCAGCCCTTGCCGATCGCCTCGCCCCGCGCCTTTACGGCCTCCGGCATCAGGAACATCGGATTGACCGAGCCGAGCTCGCCGAAAAACGGGATCGGCTCGGGCCGGCGAGCGCACAGGTCGAACAGCGCCCGGCCGCCGCGGAGCGAGCCGGTGAAGCCCACCGCCTTGATCAGCGGATGGGTGACGAGTGCCTCTCCGACGTCGCGCTTGCCGCCTTGGACGAGCGAGAACACGCCGGGATGAAGGCCGTGCTTCTTGATGGCCGCATCGATCGCCTGGGCGACGATCTCGCCGGTGCCGGGATGGGCGCCGTGGCCCTTGACCACGACCGGGCAGCCGGCCGCGAGCGCGGCTGCGGTGTCGCCGCCGGCGGTCGAAAAGGCCAGCGGGAAGTTGGAGGCACCGAAAACGGCGACGGGGCCGATCGGCCGCTGGATCAGGCGAAGATCGGGCCGCGGCGCCGGCTGGCGATCGGGCATCGCCGCGTCGTGGCGCCGGTCGAGATACGCCCCCTCGCGGATGTGGCTGGCGAAGAGCTTCAACTGGCCGGTGGTGCGGCCGCGCTCGCCCTGCAGGCGGCCCGCCGGCAGCCCGCTCTCCTCAGTGCCGATCTCGGTGATCTCGTCGCCGCGCTTGTCGATCTCTTCGGCGATCGACTCCAGGAAGGCGGCGCGCTCCTCGCGGCTGGAATAGCCGTAGGTCCAGAAGGCTTCCTCGGCCGCCTTGACCGCCGCATCGACGAGTTCGGGCGTGCCGATGGAAAAGTCCCGCGGCTCGCCGGTCATCGGCTCGGACTTGAAGCTCGCGCCGGAGCCCTTCCATTCGCCAGCGATCAGATGTTTGCCGGTGAGTTCCAGTGCCATGTTCGAACCTTCTTCGCTATTCGTCAGTGTTTCGTCGCTTCGGGCCGCGCGCCTCGACGGTCGCGGCGATGGGTCGGACGTCGGAGCGTCGAGCGACACTCTCCTGCATCTTCGCAACGTCTCGCATCGGCCGTATCGGCGCCGATCGATTGCCCGCGATCCGCCATGAGTGCAAGCCGGCCCGGCTCGAGCGCGGGAAAAGCAGCCCGGCCCGGGCCCCTCATATAGGTCGCACTCCCCACGCCCGCTTCCTCCGCGCGGCGGTGCGCCCCTTCTTCGGCGCCGCGTCACCGCGCCCGTGCTCTCACGCCCCAGTGGCGTTCGTTCAAGCGGAATGTCCGTATCCGCCGCCGGGAAAGACGCCGAGGCCAGCCGGGATCGGATTAGCGGATTTGCTCCGCCAGCCGGGATCTAGCCGAAACCTTGCAGGAATCGAGGGGCACCGACGCTCTTTCGCCGAAAAACCGGTCCGCCGACCGGCACCCACATTCCCGCCGAAACCGGAATCGCCCTGTCCGCAGGCGGCTGGGGACCGGCCGCGGAACCCGTCGACACGACACGTCGCCGACATGGAAACCACTGGCAGAGAAGTGGTACGGTTGGCTGGAGTTGAACCAGCGACCTTCGGAGCCACAATCCGACGCTCTAACCAACTGAGCTACAACCGCACGCTGGAACGGGGCGTCACGAGGCGCCGCCGTCCACACAGACCGGATAGTGATTTTCGCCAGCCGATGCAAGCCCGCAAAGCGGCGCAAACGGCGGGGTCCCGGCCAAAAAAATCAAAGGGCCGCGCAGGGCGCGACCCCCTCAATTCTCAACAGGCTGCAGGCAAGCAGCGACCCGAAAAGGGTCCGTCGGGCTCAGTTGCCCTTCGACGCCTTCTGGAAGGCTTCGCGGCCCGGCTTCATCATGTCCTGGGCGACGGCCTGGGTGAGCGTTTGCATTTCCTTGACCTGGTCGGTCGCCATCTCGACCTGCTTGCGCACGTAGGCGGTCTGCATCTCGATCATCTCGGCGAAGGTCTTGGCGGTCATCATCGAATCGAGATGCTGGAAGCCGAGCTCGGCATTCGTGCGCATCGCGTCGATGGCCTTCTTGGAAAGCTGGAGCGAACCCTGATGGGCGTTTTCCATCGTCGATTCGAGAGCCTTCGTGGCCTCGTCGGCGGCAGCCTTCATGCGGCCATAGGCCTCCTTGGACT
Organism: Jiella avicenniae; assembly: GCF_021390325.1. Classification (GTDB taxonomy): domain Bacteria; phylum Pseudomonadota; class Alphaproteobacteria; order Rhizobiales; family Rhizobiaceae; genus Jiella; species Jiella avicenniae. The sequence continues at coordinate 303,512 of NZ_JAJUWU010000003.1, forward strand.
GCTCCATCGACTTCTGGGTCATCGAACGGAAGGTCTCGTTCATCTGGCTCGGATCCATCCCGAGCATCGACTGGGCATTCGGCATGGCGAACGGATCGCCTCGCGTATCGGACATCTGGTTGTCTCCTCACATCGTGTTCTTGTCGTCGGAAAGGCCCATTCCCTCCGTTCGAGAGCTGACATAACATCGATCATGTTGCACCGCAACATGAACTCGATCAATTTTTTTGCAATTGCTCACTCGTTAACCGTTTCGAAAGTCCGCTGTGCGGGATGGACGGAGGTTCTTTATTCGCTCCGTCCATCTCACTATGAATGAAAGCTTAAGACCAATACCGGATTGACGGGCCTCACCGGCGGCGCGCGTGTGGCGGAAGCAACCTACGAACCCATGGCGACCACCTTCATGCGACAGACGCTGGCCATCATGGCGAACCCTGCCGTACGCGGGGCCAACGCCGCTGAAACCGCAGTTCTGGTTCTCTCTTCGGATCTTTCCCGCCTCCTCTGGGCGAATGCGGCCGGAGCGCAGAGCTTCGGCTTGTCCTCGCCCGGCCCGCAGCGGGCCGCGGACGGGCGTCCCCGGGTTCTCGCTCAGCTTTCGGGATCGTCCGGCATTCTGTCCCGCAAGGGGCGAACGTCGCTGCTCCTGCGCATCCACCAGGGCGTTCGCGCGACGAACCTTTCGGCCGAACTCCGCCGGCTGGCCGTCGAGGACGGCGGCATCGGAGACGGCGAGGACCATGCGCTGCTGACGGTGAGTGCCGTCCGTCCGGCCTATCGGCCGCAGGACCGGGACGGCGCGCTCGTCCGCGAGGCAGGTCTTTCGGACGAGCATGAGGTTCGCCTCGTTCCGTTGGACGCCGCGACGTCGCTTGCGCCGGATGACGATCTGCCGGCCGCCCAGGCGATCGCCGCCTTCATTGCCGGCGGTAAAGCCATCGCGGAGGTCGGCACGACCTCCGGAAGATCTCTCCTGCTGGCACGCATCGCCGACGACAGGATGGTCGTGGCGCCGGGCAAGGACACGGCGCAGATCGCCTCCGAGCCAGAATTCGAGCCTTCGCCGGCCACCCCGCCCTTGGCGGAAAACGCGCCGTCGTCCCCGCAGCACCCGGCGCGCTTCCGCTCGAACTGGGCGAGCGCCGGGTCGACGGCGACGCCGGCGGCCGTCCCGGCTTCGCCGGATGATGCCGATCGCTCGTCGACCGGATCGACGGAAGAGCTCTTCGACGACGCCTCGCCCGCAGAGGCCGCGGCGCCCCCCCCTGCTGGTCTCGACCTGGCCACGGAGGGTTCGACCGCCGCTGCGGGGAACGAGCCGCACGGCCCCGCCGAGAGAGAAGCCGGGGCGTCGCCGCCATTCGAGACGGCATCAGACCCGCGCCCGCTGCGCCGGCATTCGATCTGGAACGTCGCCGCCCCCGCAGGCGGAAAGGTCACCGCGCAACCCGTTTCGGCCGAAACACCACAGCCGACCGCGCCGGACACGAGCCGCACGGATCCGACGGGGCCCGAAGCGCAGGACTCGCACGCCTCGCGGGGTGGCGTGTCGGAAGGCGACCGCCGGCCCGATATATCTTCGAGCGAAGACAGGACCTCGGGCGAAGACGGGCTTTCCTCGCCCGACGGCAGGTTTCATGGCGAAGACGAAATCGCGTTGGTCGAGACGGCGATTGACGAACCCGATACGGGCCCCGACGCCCGAGCCGAAACGGACTCCGTCCCGCAGGACGAGGCTGCGCCAATGATTTCCGGACATCCTTGCGAGCCTGTGGCCGCACCCGGCGCCGTCGACGGTCCGCCGAGGGCCGACGACGACAGTGCCAACGCGGGAGAGCACGTCGAACCTCCCGCGCAAGACGTTCGCCCGGCGAAAGCGTCGGACTTCGCGGCGTCCGGCGCCGGCGGGCAGACGGCACCGTCGAGCCCGTTTCACGCCCGCACCGGCGGCGATCCGGTGCGCTTCGTCTGGCGCATCGACAGCGAGGGCCGGTTCCGCTCGCTGTCGCCAGAATTCGCCGATGCCGTCGGCCCGGCCTCTGCCGCCGTTCTCGATCGCAGCGTCGACGAGGTGGCACGGGCCTATCGGCTCGACGGGGACGGCGCTCTGCGCCGGCTGCTGTCGCGCCGCGACACCTGGTCGGGGCGGACGGTCATGTGGCCGCTCGAAGGCACCGCCAAGAAGGTGCCGGTCGATCTCGCCGCCCTGCCGATCTACGCGCGCGACCGCAGCTTCGACGGTTTTCGCGGCTTCGGCGTCGTGCGTCTCGCGGATGCGGTGGAAGATGCGGATGCGATCGGGCTTTCGCCGGCGGCGGCGCTGCGCGACGTTCCGCCCGCCGATCCGTCCGAAGGAGAGCAGGCCGACACGGCGCTGGAGGATTCGCTTCCGGCCTTCATGCGCAGCATCGGCGCGGCGGCGCCGCCGATCAACTTCGGCCGCCGCGACCCAGAAAGCCGCCCCCCCTCACCGGCCCCGGAGCAGCCGGCCCGGTCGGACGAGCCGCGGGAGCGCTCCGCCGACAAGGTCATCCGGCTGGAGGAACGGCGGCGCGCGCCGAACGCCGGTCTCAGCCAGTCGGAGGAGGCCGCCTTCCGTGCGATCGGCGAGACCCTGGCACAGGACGGCTCGCAGCCGCACGATCTCGCCGAGGCCGTGACGGCCGCGTCGAAGCGAATCGGCGCGATCGAGGAGGCTCGCCAGGCGGACGGCGACACGGCAGATCCGGACGCCGCACGGAATGACCCACGAGCGGCCGGCTCGATCGATCCGGATTTCGCGGCCGCCCTCGAGCGGGCCTACGGAACGCTGCCCATGCCGATCCTGGCGCAGACCGGACAGGAGCTGGTCTATGCCAATCGCGAATTCCTCGATCTCGCCGGCTATGCCGATCTGGCGGCGCTGAAGTCCGCGGGAGGATTCGAAAGCCTGATCGTCGACCGGCAGGAGGGCGACGCGGACTTTCTTCGGCTGCGGCGCAGCAACGGCCAGACCCTGGCCATCCGCGCGCGCATGCAGCGCACGAGCGTCGACGGGACGTCCTGCCTGCTCTTCGCCTTCTTCGCAACGCCGCGCCTGTCGCTCGTCCTGCGTGAAATCGTCGAGACGAGCGAGGCGCAAACGCCCGGCGTCGCCCGCGGCGTCCTCGAAGATCCGTTGCTCGGCCTTGCCGCCGACGGCATCGTGCTCGTCGACGAGGACGGCCTCGTCACCGCAATGAGCGAGCCGGCGCAGCAACTGTTCGACATTCCGCCCGCCGACATTTCCGGCCGCCCCTTCGTCACGCTCTTTGCCCATGAAAGCCAGAAGGCGATCAAGAGCCTGATGAGCGGCCCGGAGGACGGCGGGTTCGCCGCAGCGGAAAGCCGGACGGGACCTGGGGACAAGTGGTTCGCGCGCCGCGACGTGATCGGCCGGGTCGCCGGCGGCGAATTCCTGCCGCTCTCGGTCTCGCTCGGGCGAGCGCCCGGGACGACCGGCTTTTGCGCGGTCATCAACGACATCACGCCGTGGAAGCGGGCCGAGGAGACGGCGCTCCGCGACCGCGCCAGCGCACAGGCTTCGAACCTGCAGAAAAGCACCTTCCTGGGCGAAGTCGCACAGGAGATCAAAGACCCGATCGACGCGATGATCGGCTTTGCCGATCTGATCGGGACCGAGAGCCTCGGGCCGGTCGGCAACGAGCGCTATCTCGAATATCTCGACGACATCAAGCGCTCGGGCCATCAGGTGATCGATCTCGTCACCATCCTGCACGATCTCGCCAAGGTGGAGAGCGGCAGGCAGGAACTGAGCTTCGAGGCGGTATCGCTGGCCGAGATCGTCACCGAGGTCACCGCCGTGATGGCGCCGCAGGCCAACCGCCAGCGCGTCATCATGCGCACGCACATGCCCTCTTCGGTGCCGCCCGTCGTCGGCGACCGCCACACCATCCGTCAGATCGCCACCAATCTCGTCGCCAATTCGATCCGCTCGACGCCCGCCGGCGGACAACTGATCGTCTCGCTGCGGCACGAAGACGAAACCGGCGTCTCATTGCGATTTCGCGACAGCGGCGTCGCCATGCGCCAGGACGAGATCGACAGTGCGCTGCACGGCCCGGGAACCGGCTATGCCTCGACCGGCGCCGAGACCGGCCGCCTCGGTCTTCCGCTGACCAAGGCGCTGGCGGAAGCCAACCGGGCGGAGCTTTCCATCTCTTCGACGCCCGGCGAAGGCACCCTCGTCGAGGTACGATTCCCGCCGTCGCGGGTACTGCTCGACTGAGGCGAGTACGCGAGGGCCCGAAAGTCCGGCCCCCGCAAACGTCGAACGGGCCGCGCTGAGGCGGCCCGTCTCATCAATTCTCGAGCCCGAGCCCGGATCGCTCCGGGACGGGGACCCGACGTCAGTTTTGCTTGCGGCCCTTGCCGTAGACCCAGTAGTGGGCGCCTTCTTCCGCGATGTAGCGGGCGTCCGGCATCGTGGTGACGAGGTGAAGGTCGCCGTCCGCCTCGATCTTCCGGCTGGCCGCCGCGAAGTCCGTGCCTTCCAGATAGCTGTTCCGGGTGGAGGTGACGAGATAGCCGTCGTCCGACAGGTAGGACGCCAGACGCTTCAGACCGTCCGGTTCGACGTGGCCGAGCGTGAACACGCCGCAGCATACGATCAGGTCGTACTTCCCGTCGAAGACCGGAGCCTTGTCGACGTTGAGGTCGACGTTGGCCGCCAGCTTGTCGTAGACGCCGGTCTCGCGGGCGATGTCGCACATCTCCTGGGAGAGATCGAAACCGTCGATCTTCTCGAAGCCCTTCGCCCTCAGCTCGATCCCGCCGAGACCGGTCCCGCAGCCCGCGTCGAGCACACGGATCGTCTTCGATTCGCGGCAGAGATAAGTATCGGCCACCATCAGCGCGATGCTGGCGATTGCTTTCGGGCCGCCATATTCTTCGTTCTTGACGTCGTTGTCGTAACGTTCGGCCCAGTCCGCATAGTATTTTTCGAGCTTCTCAGTATCACCGGCAAGCACGTGCGATGCATGGATGGTGTTTTCCGAATTCGACAAAGTTCGACCTCTCGTCTGATTGCGATGGATTCAACGATTGTCAGATGACGCAATGCAGCGTGCAATTCGAGTCTTGACACGAATATTTTTGCAAACTTTCTCCCTTGTCTTTGATATTGTAGACGTTTCACGATAATTCGTGAAACGTCTTTTGGGCATCGGGACACGTGCGTCGCGAAATGGGGAGGATCGACCGTCATTTGTCCTCCCGCACCCTCTCCCATCCTCATGCAAAGTGCGGTTCCGAACGCGGAACGAAAACGTGATGACCGCCATCCAATTTAGAACCGCACCAGCAATCGCGGTAACGGCTTGAATTGGTTGACCTCCTTCCGGCCACGTCGACCCCGTCAGCCGGCTTTTTAGAACTCTTCCAAGGCGTTGATTTTACTGATGAAAGCGTTGCTGTTATGCCGTCCCGGCATCGCCGAGTCGGTGCGGTCCGGAGCCGACCCGGAAGGTGTCGGGTCAGACGGAGCGCGTCGGCGGTCGCAGTGCACAGCCGCCCCGCATCGAGTTCCGACCCGACAGGACAGAGTCAGATGAAACGTTCCCGTTCCGCCCGCACCGCCCTGCCCCTTGGCTTCTGCCTGCTCGCTTCGGCGGCCTTTGCGACGCCGGCCGCACGGGCCGCGGACGTCAACATCTACACCTCCCGCCAGCCGGAGCTGATCCAGCCGGTCCTTGATGCCTTCACGCAGGAGACAGGGCTGTCCACCGCGACGATCTTCATCGACAAGGGTCTGGAGGAGCGCATCAGGGCCGAAGGCGCCAACTCGCCGGCCGATCTCGTCATGACCGTCGACATCGGCCGTCTCGACGCGGCGAAACAGGCCGGCGTCGTCCAGCCGGTCGACAGCGCCGTGCTCACCGAAAACATTCCCGAGCAGTTTCGCGACGGCGAAAAGGAATGGTTCGCGCTGACGGCCCGTGGCCGCGTGGTCTACGCCTCGAAGGAGCGCGTCGATGCCGAGGCCATCACCTACGAGGAGCTCGCCGATCCGAAATGGAAGGGGCGGCTGTGCACCCGCTCCGGCCAGCATCAGTACAACATCGCCCTGATTGCCGCCTACATCGCCCATCACGGCGAGGACGCGGCGCGCCAGTGGGTCACCGGTCTGCGCGACAATCTCGCCCGCCGGCCCGAAGGCGGCGACCGCGACCAGGCCAAGGCGATCTATGCCGGCGAATGCGACGTCGCCCTCGGCAATACCTACTACGTCGGCAAGATGGCGACGAACGAGCAGGAGCCGGAGCAGAAGGACTGGGCGAACGCGATCAAGGTCATCATGCCGACCTTCGACAACGGCCGCACCCATGTGAACATTTCCGGCGTCTCCCTGGCCAAGAACGCGCCGAACCGGGAAAACGCCGTCAAGCTGATGGAATTCCTGTCGAGCGACGAAGCCCAGAAGATCTACGCCGAGCTGAACTACGAGTATCCCGTCGAGCCCGGCATCGAGACCTCCGATCTCGTCAAGTCCTTCGGCGAGTTGAAGCCCGATACCCTGTCGCTCGACGAAATCGCCAAGCATCGGACCAAGGCCTCCGAGATCGTCGACGAGGTGAATTACGACGGCGGCCCGCAAAGCTGAGGACGGCGGCGTACCGCCGATGTCCGTCATCTCCTCCGGCAAGACCCGAGCCTTCCTGCCGTGGCGGCTCGACCGCCGCGGCAGGGGCGACGACGGTTATCTCGCCCTCGCCTTCGCGGTGGCGGCTCTCGTCGCCATGCCCTTCGCCGCGCTCGTCTGGCTCGCCGCCTCGGGCACCTCTTCGAACTGGTCGCATCTGGCGACGACGATCCTGCCGGAGGCGAGCCGGGTCACGCTCCAGCTGATGCTCGGCGTCGCCCTTCTCGCCGGCACGTTCGGTGTCGTCACCGCCTGGCTGGTGGCGAGTTTCGACTTTCCGGGCCGGCGCCTTTTTTCCTGGGCGCTGGTCCTGCCGCTGGCCGTGCCGACCTACATCGCCGCCTATTGCTTCGTCGAATTCCTGCATTTCGCCGGGCCGGTGCAATCGGCGATCCGGGCGATCTTCGGTTTTCAGACGAGTCGCGACTACTGGTTTCCGGACGTGCGCTCGCTCTGGGGCGCGATCCTCATCCTCTCTTCGGTTCTCTACCCCTACGTCTATCTGACGGTGCGGATGGTATTCCTGATGCAGGGCCGCAAGGCGGCCGACGTGGCGCGGACCCTCGGCGCCTCGCAGGCGGCGGTCTTCCGGAAGGTGCTCTTTCCTCTCGCCCGCCCGGCCATCGCCATCGGCGTCTCCCTCGCCCTGATGGAATCCGTCAACGACATCGGCGCCGTCGAATTCCTCGGGGTGAGGACATTGACCTTCGCCGTCTACTCGACTTGGCTCAACCGCGGCGACCTCTACGGCGCCACGCAGATCGCGCTTCTGATGCTGGCGGTGATCGTGCTTCTGGTGCTGGTCGAGCGGTTCGCCCGCCGCAGGCAGCGCTTCACCCTCGGCCGGGCCGACCGGCCGCAACCAGGCTCGGAAAGGCTCTCGGGCGGCAAGGCCTTCCTGGCCTCGGCGGCCTGCGCGCTGCCGATCCTCCTCGGCTTCGCGATTCCCCTGCTCGTTCTCGGCGACTATGCGCTGAAGCGGCTCGATCAGCTCGGTGATCCGCAGCTCTGGCGCGCGCTCTTCCACACCGTCACCCTCGCCGGCACGACCGGCCTCGCCACCGTCCTCGCCGGTTTCATGCTGGCCTATGGCGTCAGGCTGACCGGCTCGAAGCGATTGCTTCTCATGACCCGTCTCGCCGTGCTCGGCTACGCCGTACCCGGCACCGTGCTCGCAATCGGCATCCTCATCCCCCTTGCTGGTCTCGACAATTGGGTGGACGCTCGGATGCGCGCCGGCTTCGATGTCTCGACCGGTCTGCTGTTGACGGGCTCCGGCTTTGCCATCGTCTATGCCGGCTTCGTGCGCTTCATGGCGATGGGCCACGGCTCGCTCGAGAGCGGCTTCACCAAGCTCTCGCCGCATCTCGACATGGCCGCCCGCACCCTCGGCCGGTCGCCCGGCGCGACGCTCTTCGAAGTGATCCTGCCCTTGATGCGCCCGGCGCTTCTGACCGCCTTCCTCCTCGTCTTCGTCGAGACCTCGAAGGAGCTGTCGGCGACGATCCTCCTGCGCCCCTTCGATTTCGAGACGCTGGCGACCTTCGTCTATGCCCAGACCTCGCGATCGGCCTTCGAGGACGGCGCGGTGGCGGCGCTGCTCATCGTCCTCGTCGGCATCCTCCCCGTCGCCATCCTCAACCGCTCGATCCTCGCGGAAACGGCGCGCGGCTGAGAGCGGGCCGCCGGTTTTCCGCAGCGCACCTTCTCGCCCCTCTCCCAAAGAGGCGCATCGGCCCTAGCTCCCGTTCGAGTGACGCCCCGGTCCCCGGGGCGACCGGCGGGTCTTTTGGGTTAGACGAGGGGTCTTCTCGCAATGTCTGGAACGAGCGACATTTCCGAACCGAAAACGGCCGGCGGCGCGTGGCTGGTCGTCGCCGCCAGCGCCATCGGCGCGGTGGTCGCGGCCTTCGACGTGGTCAATGTCGGCAACGGCATCGCCTTCAGCTTCGGCGCCTGGCTGGTCTTCGCCTCCAGCCTCCTGGTCATGTGCGCCGCGCTGATCCTCGGGCTGCATCTGGCACTCTCCGGCGCGGCGCGCGGCACCCTGGCGGTGCTCCTGCTCCTCGGCATTCTCGGGACGGGCGTCGCCGCCTATTTCCTCACCGCCTGGATCCTTCTCGTCGCCATGGGCGTGGCGCTGGTGGGCTGGCTCATCCATGTCGTCGCCGACCCCTCGCCGCTCGACTGAAGACTTTCTCGCTGACGGGATTATCGATCGATGAAAACAGCCAGAACGGCCGCAACATCCGCGGCTCTCGCCCTCGTCTTCTCACTGGCAGGGGCAGCCTTCGCCCAGCAGGAGCAGGGCGGCGGCCAGACCCCGGCGGCGCCGCAATACGGCGCGACCGACGAACCCGGCAACGCCTCCGGCGGCGGTGCATCCACCTCGGGCAACGAAGGGGAATCGAACGTCCAGGACGACACCGGGCAGTCGGACCGAGCCCGGTCCGAGGGCGCTCGGGACGCTGAGGATACGGGTACGGAGCAGCAGAGCCCCAACCTCACCACCGAGGAGACCCAGGGCGGCGGCAGCGTCGAGCGGCCGGCCGATTCCGAGGCTTCGGACACAGCCGGGCAAGACGAAGGCGCCGCCACCGCCGGGGCTCGTCCGCAGCAGAAGCCCGACGCCTGGATGCAGGATCCGAACAGCTGGGCGACCTTCAACGGCGACCTGATGGCGCAGAAATATTCGCCCGCCGACGAGATCACCCCCGACAACGTCGGAAATCTGGAAAAGGTCTGGGAATATCACACCGGCGACGTCTCTGACGGTTCCGGCGACATTCCGACCAGCGTCTGGTCGGCGACGCCGCTCTTCGTCAACGACACGCTCTATATCGGCACGCCGTTTTACCGGATCATCGCGCTGGAGCCGGACACCGGCAAGGAGAAGTGGGCCTTCGACCCGCACGCCAAGCTCGAGGCGCTGACCCAGCCGGCGATGAAGAACCGCGGCGTCGCCTACTGGCAGGCGGAGAATGCCGAGGCCGGCGACGCCTGCCAGAAGATCGTCTATATCGGCACCATGGACGCCAAGCTCTACGGCGTCGACGCCGACACCGGCAAGCCGTGCCAGAACTTCGGCCAAGACGGCATGGTCGACGTCAACCAGTGGAACACCGTCAACGACAAGTGGCCGCTCTCCCTCCTCCAGGCGGCGACGGTCTATCACGATACGCTGTTCCTCGGCTGGGCCGGCAAGGACTGGACGAACAGCGCCGCCCCTCCCGGGACCGTGTTCGCGCTCGATGCCAGGACCGGCGACCTGAAATGGATGTTCCACGCCTTGCCGAACGAAGTGATCTCGAAGACCGGCACGGCCAATGTCTGGGCCTCGATGTCGATCGACCCCGAGCGCGGGCTTCTCTACATCCCGGTCTCCTCGCCGAGCCCGAACTATTACGGCGGCGAGCGCAAGGAGAAGCTGCCGCTGGCGACCTCGGTCACGGCGCTCGACACCGATACCGGCAAGGTCGTGTGGAGCCGCCAGTTAATCCATCACGACATCTGGGACTACGATACCGACGCCCCGCCGACGCTGGTCGACATCCAGAAGGACGGCAAGAGCGTTCCAGCGCTCGTCCAGACCTCCAAGCAGGGCTTCCTCTACGTTCTCAACCGCGAAACCGGCGAGCCGATCTACCCGATCGAGGAGCGGCCGGTTCCGGCTTCGGACATTCCGGGCGAAGAAGCTTCGCCGACCCAGCCCTTCGTCGACAGGCCGGCGCCGGTGGTCGGTCTCGACTGGCCTGGCGTCGACCCGCTCGCCGATGCCGTCTCGTTCGGCGAATGCTCGCGCCGGGCCGAGAGCTATCGCTGGGAAGGCCGTTTTACCCCGCCGAGCCTGCAAGGCACCATCGCCTACCCGCCCACCACCGGCGGCTCGCAGTGGGGCGGCGGCGCCGTGGATCCGAACACCGGCATCTACGTCGTCAATTCGAACTCGGTCGTGCAGATCTACACGCTGATCCCGCGGGACGAGTTCGAGCAGAAGAGCCAGGAGGGCGAGACGTCGGGCTACTATGCGCAGGGCGACGTGCCCTACGGCTTCAAGCTCGAGACGTTCCTCAACTGGGCGGGCATGCCATGCTGGAAGGGCCCCTACGGCACCATCGCGGCCTACGATCTCAAGACCGGTGATCGGCTTTGGAACGAGCCTTTCGGGCAAGTGCAGAAATACGGCTTCTACATGCCGGAATCATGGGGCTCCGTGACGATCGGCGCGCCGGTCATCACCAAGTCTGGGCTGATATTCATCGGCGCCTCAATGGACAGCCGCGTGCGGGCGCTCGACCTGAAGTCCGGCAAGGTGCTGTGGAAGGCGCTGGTCGATGCGCCGGCCGTCGCCATGCCGGCGGTCTACACCTACGAGGGCCGACAATACGTCACCTTCGTCGCCGGCGGCAACACGATCCTCTTGCCGACGGTCGCCGACCAGGTCGTCACCTACGCTCTCCCCGAGTAGCCGGCCGAGCAGCCGGGTAAAGGATCGCTCTTGTCATCAAGACGTGGTCGGGGAACCGGCAACGTCTTCCGGCGTTTGCTTTCGGGCACCGGCAACAAGAGAGATCAGGGATATGAAACGCCTTTCCATTCTTCTTGCCGGAGCGGCTCTCTGCAGCCTTCCGGTCGCTTCCGCTTACGCCGATTGCCGCGAAGACCTCGCGAGCCTGAAAGCGGACGGCACGACCACCGCCTCCGTCGCTTCGTCCGACCCGGGCGGCATGTCGGGATCCGCCGACGCATCGGCTTCTGCGCCGGGCACCACGACCAACTTCGAGACCGGCAAGACCACCGGCGCTGCGGCAACGGGCACCGACCAGCAGGCCGGGCAGATTTCCAAGGATGGCAGCCTCGCCCCGCTCGAAAATTCCGGTGACGCCGACAAGAGCGCTTCGGCGAGCGGCGCAGGCAAGCAGGACGGGACGTCCGGTGCCATGTCGAACGACCAGTCTCCGGCGTCTGCTCAGGGGATGACGAGCAATTCGTCCGAGAGCGCCAGCGCAGGCAACGTCTCCAAGGACGGGCAGACGATGCCGATGGCGAGCGGTCAGGGCAAGGGCGAGCCAGACGTCGCGATGTCCGGACAGGACGCCGGCGCGCAGCAGTCCGGCGACAAGACCGCCGCCGCGAGCAGCGGCCAGGGAACCGGCAGCGACGATAGCGGGTCTCGGCAGATGGCGGCCGCTTCCGGTGGTGGCTACGATCAAGCGATCCAACGCGCCCAGAGCGCCCTCGACTCCGGCGACGAAGCGGCTTGTATGGCCGCCGTCGAGGAAGCCCGTGCGATGCAGGGCGGACAGAACTCGTCGAACTGAGCACCGCTCAACGGTCGTAATGCTCTTGCCCGCGCGAAATCATCCGCGCGGGCAATTTCCATGGCGGTGAAGCTCGGGCGCTGCGGCGCCCCCTTTCAGATCGACAGCTCCGGCCGCCGCTCGAATTCCCCTAAGGCTTCGGGGTTCGCCAGGGCTTCCTTGTTCTTCACCGGCCGGCCCTCGACCACCTCGCGCACGGCAAGTTCCGTGATCTTGCCGCTCTTGGTACGCGGGATGTCCTTGACGGCGAGCACCCTGGCCGGAACATGGCGGGGCGAGGCACCGCTGCGGATGGCGTTCTTGATGCGCTCGACGAGATCGTCGCCGAGTTCCGCTCCGGCGGCGAGCTTGAGGAACAGGACGACGCGCACGTCTCCCTCCCAACTCTGACCGATGCAGATGGCTTCGGCGACTTCCTCGAACTGTTCGACGATGTTGTAGATCTCCGCCGTGCCGATGCGCACCCCCTGCGGATTCAGCGTCGCGTCGGACCGGCCGTGGATGACGATGCCGCCATGCTCCGTCCATTCGGCGAAGTCGCCATGGGCCCAGATGCCCGGAAAGGTCTCGAAATAGGCAGCCGTGTAGCGCTCGCCGCCCGGATCGTTCCAGAATTCGATCGGCATCGAGGGAAACGCCTTCACACAGACGAGGTCGCCCTTGCCGCTGCGCAGCGGCTTGCCGTCGGGGTCGAACACGTCGACGGCCATGCCGAGGCCGGGCCCCTGGATCTCGCCCTCGTAGACGGGACGCGTCGGAACGCCGAGGACGAAACAGGAGACGATGTCGGTGCCGCCGGAAATCGAGGCGAGATGGACGTTCGCCTTCACCGCTTCGTAGACGTAGTCGAAGCTTTCCGGCGACAGTGGCGAGCCGGTCGAGGCGATGACCTCGACGCTCGCGAGGTCGTGGCTCTCCATCGGCTTCAGCCCGAACTTGCGGGCGGAATCGATGTATTTGGCGCTGGTGCCGAAGAAGGTCGCGCGCTCTTCGGCGATGTAGTCGAAGACGATCGACTTGTGCGGGTGGAAGGGCGAACCGTCGTAAAGCAGGAGCGTACTGCCCCCGGCCAGCGCCGAGACCAGCCAGTTCCACATCATCCAGCCGCAGGTGGTGAAATAGAAGACCCGCGAGCCTTCGCGATTGCCGCTGTGGAGGAGATGCTCCTTGCGATGTTGAATGAGCGTCCCGCCGGCCCCGTGCACGATGCATTTGGGAACGCCCGTCGTGCCCGAGGAAAACATGATGTAGAGCGGATGATCGAAGGGCAGCCGCTCGAAGGTGAGCGGCGCCGGCCGATGGGGCGCGAGCAGATCCGCCAGCGTCACACCGTTGTGGCTGGCAGCGGCCGCTTTCGTCCCGTCGCCGACATAGGGCACGACGATGGTCCGCTGCGGCGCCAGCTTCTCGCTGATCGGCCCGAGCTTTTCGGCGATGTCGATTTCCTTCGAGGCGTAGAAGTAGCCGTCGCAGGCGACCAGCAGCTTCGGCTCGATCTGGCCGAAGCGATCGAGAACGCCGCGCTCGCCGAAATCCGGCGAACAGGACGAAAACACCGCGCCGAGCGACGACGCCGCCAGCATGACGGCGACGGTCTCGGGCAGGTTCGGCATCATCGCCGCGATTCGGTCGCCCGCGACGATGCCCTCCTGGCGGAACGCCTGCTGCAGCCGCGAGACGAGATCTCGGAGTTCGTCCCAGTTCCACCGGTAGGACACCCTGTCCTCCCCGCGGAACACGATCGCGTCTTCCGTGCCGGACCGGGCGAGAAGATTTTCTGCAAAGTTCACACGCGCGTCGGGAAAGAACCGGTCCTCGCGCATCGAGGCTGCGTCGAGGAGAGCGCGCTCACCCTTTTCGCCGACGACGCCGGCAAAGTCCCACAAAAGCGACCAGAACGCCCCGCGATCGGCGATCGACCAGGCATGCAGCGCCGAATAGTCGTCGAAGCTTCGGCCCGTCGCCTCACTCGCCGCGCGCATGAACCGCGTCATCGGATGTCCCTCGACGCGGTCGATCGAGGGAGTCCACAAGGGTTTGTCGCTCATTACGGAACCTGCCTCCAACCGCCTTGCTGGTGCCATACCCATGTAACAAAGGCAACGCGACCGTCGATCCCCGCCTGCCCTGGCCGGGGATATCGTGTCGGGGATGCCGCCGCCGGCTTTCGCCGAAGCCTGGGCGCAGCTACCAAGGGCGGATCGAGGGATCGAGGGGAGAAGCAGCGGCGTGCGACCCAGATGGCCGGCATCGAGACGAGGACCGGCGGACGGCTCAAGGGCCTCCGCGAGGCTCTGGCGTTGGCGTTGGCAGACGGCGGCGATCGCCGCGGCGATGGCGCTCGTCCTCGTCTTCGCCGCGGTGCTGCCCGGCCTCGCACTGGGGTCCGACGCCGCCCGGGCGCTGGTCGTCGAGCGACTGGAGAGCCTGACGGGCCGCAACGTTTCGATCGACGGCCGCATCGACTTTTCGATCCTGCCGCGCGCCCGCCTCAGCCTCGAACACGTCCGCCTCGGTGACGACGACTTCACCATCGACACGCTGGTCGCAGATTTCAGCCTGTTCGACGTCATCGCCGGCAAGGGCAAGATCTCCGGCCTGGTGCTCGTCCGGCCGGAATGGCGCAGCCCCGACGCCCCACCGGCCGTCGAGGGCATCGCAGCGGGAACCGGCAGCGGGCTCGTGACCGGGCTCCACTCGCTGCTCGGCCGCCTCGGCGGGATCGGCGAGGTCGAGATCCGCGAAGGGCTGTTTCGTCCCGCCGGGCCCGGCTTTGCCGGCTCGAGGGGTATCAGCAACGCCAATGTCCGGATCGACCAGTCGGGCTCCGGCGAGACCTTGCGCCTTGCCGGCAGCTTCGTCTGGAACGGTCAGCCGACGACCGTCGATCTCGACGTTTCGAGCGACCGTCCGCTGATCCAGGGCGGCCAGGGCAACGTCGATTTCAGCCTCGATTCGCCGGCTCTGACCGCATCCTATTCCGGCACCGTCGCGATCACGGATTTTCGCCGGGCGGAGGGACGACTGTCGCTCTCCACCCAGTCGTTCACCCGCGGCATCGAATGGCTGTTCGCCCCGTCGATGCGCATTCCCGAGCTCGGCGCGATCAACCTGGCGGGCGACCTGTTTCTCCAGGGTCGGAGCGCCGAGTTGCGGGAGGCGGCGCTGAGCGTCGCCGGCTCCCAGGGGCGCGGCGCCATGGAGGTCCGGCTGGAGAGCGGCGTGCCGGTGATCGGCGGAACGCTGGCCTTCCCCGAACTCAACCTCACGCCGATCGCCCGGTCGATCGCCCCCTTTCCCCGCAACCCGTTGGATTTCGAGCGTCCGCTGGGGATCGATTTCGCCGACGCGCTCCAAATGGAGATCCGCCTCTCGGCGACGGAACTGGCGCTCGGCACGATCCCCTTCGAGGACGTCGCCGCGGTCATCAGTGTCGGTGGCGGCACGGCCAAACTCGACGTCGGCGACGCGACGCTGTTCGGCGGACGGGGCCAGGCGGCGATCATCGTCGATGCCCGTGCAGGACGTCCGCAACGGGTCGAGGGATGGGTCAGCGCCAGCGGCATCGATACGGCCAGCCTGATGTCGAGCCTTGCCGTCGAGTCGATCGGCCTCAGCGGGAGGTCGGCGATACGCGCCAAGCTCGAGGCGCCCGCCGACGACTGGCGCGCCGTTCTGTCCGGCATCTCCGTGACGGCGCAACTCGATGCGAGCAACGGCACGATCTCCGGCTTCGATCCCGGCGTCTTCACCGAGCCCGGCGCGCGGCCGCTCGCTGCGGGAGCGCGGGACGGCACGGTTCCCTTCGTCACACTCGACGCGGCGCTGGCGCTCGACGGCATGACGGTCGACCTCGAGCGGATCGAGCTTCGCAACGAAACCGGAACCTTGACGGCGGCGGGGCGATATTTCGCGAAGTCGAACGAGATCCGGATGGCCGGGAAGTTCGATCCGGTTTCGGCCGCTCCCTCTCTCCCGGTGGGCCGGCCCTCGGCGGAAACGAAGCCGGTCGCCTTCATGATGAGGGGCCAGTGGCCGGACCCGTCGGTGACCACCGAACCCGCGCCGACGCAATGATCGTCACCGTCAAGCGGCGCACCGGAAGAACGGCCAGCCGCAATGCCGTCCAGCCGCTTGGCTCGCTCAAGCTCCTGAGCGCACAATCCGGCCGAGATCCGGAATGTATTCCATCATCACGACCATGAAGCGAAATTGGCCCATGCCGCGCCGAGCCGAAATTCCCGTGTTCCCTATCGCCCCCCTTTCCCCCCGCGCTGATGGGAGGCTCCCTGCCTCCGTCCGTTCGACGATGGCGACGGCGCTCGCAGCTCTCGTGGTTCTCGCCGCGACGAGCCCGCTCGCAGCGCAGTCCGTCATCAAGCTCGGTGAACCGGCAGCGCCGCGGACGGGCCAGACGCCGACCACGGCAAGCTGCGGCGCCGGAAGATACCATGCGGCCCTGGCGGCAATCAGGGACGGGCAGTATCAGGCGGTCGAGACAGCCCGCGAGACCGCCGCCGAGCCGGACCCGACCCTGCCGGGGCGGCTGCTCTTCACGCCCATCGTTCCGCCGAAAAGCAATGACGGCCGCAAGGCTCTGATGTCGGCCAATCAGCTCGCCCGCTCGCAGAACCGACCCGGATGGATGGTCAGCACCGATTCGCGCTGGGTGATGAAGGAGGTCGGCAACGAGCTCGGCCGCTATCTCGGCCAGGACGAAACCGAATTCTTGTGCGGCGGCGTCCCGGACTACCTGAAGACCCTGCGCGGCTATCTCGCCCGGTTCGGCGGCGATCGGAAGACGCTGGACGCCCTCGAATCGGCTCAGGCCGAAATCGCTTCCGACAGCATCCTCGCCACGCACGCCGCGCTCCGCCCGGTGCCGCTTCCGACGCCTGCCCCGGCCGATCCCGCCGTCGCGAGCGGTCAGGTCGGCCCCGCGGAGGCGCAAGCTCCGACGGCCGGGAGCGATCTCAGACCCGCCTTCGGGATGCGCGAGGCCGCGCATGGCGCCGCGCCGAGGAATGCGCCGCAAGCCGGCCGAGCGGCCGGGCGAGGCACCGAAACCGGCCCGGCCCCGACCGCCGGCACCGTCGGCTCTGCGACGATGAGCGGCGAATCGGCGGGCGATCCGGACCTGCCGCCGCTGAGCGCGCCTCGGCCGATCGATCTGTCCACCGACGCCGCTCGCCTCGCCGCCCTCGATGGCCTGATCGACGCGGCCCGGCGCAGCGGCGCCCTCGACGAAACGGCCCCGACACCCTCGCCGGCACCGCTCGTGGCCGGGACGGCTGCCGAGGCGATTGAAAGCGGAGGCTCGGATGGGGCGAGCGCGCGTCCCGTCATCGCGCGGCTCTCGGCCCTCAGACCGCTCGTCTACGGCTCGAACTCGCCGATCCGCGACGTCGCGGTCCGGCGGCGGCTGATCGACAGCTTCTCCTCCGTCGAGATCCTCGACTATCTCGCCCACCGCCCGGCCGAGAGCGCCGACTCCGTCCCCGCCGCGATCGGCCGGACGCTCGACGCGATCGGCGAGGCCCATGCGCAAAGCTGCGGCTGCGACGGCAACTGACGGACCGGCGGTCCGCACGGGCGATCGGGAACTCAACCTTCGGCGGCCAGCCGCTCGTTGCGGGCCTGACGCACCAGACGACGCTTGTTGATCAGCGTCGCGACGATGACGCCGACGGAGACGATGGCGATGAGGATCGTGCAGACGGCGTTGATCTCGGGCGTCACGCCGAGCCGGACCTGGCTGTAGATCTTCATCGGCAGGGTCGTCGCCCCCGGCCCCGTCGTGAAGGAGGCGATGACGAGATCGTCGAGCGACAGGGTGAAGGCGAGCATCCAGCCGGCCGCGACGGCGGGCCAGATCAAAGGCAGGGTGATCTGGAAGAAGGTGACGGTCGGCGTCGCCCCGAGATCCATCGCCGCGTCCTCCAGCGAGCGGTCGAAGCTGACGAGGCGCGACTGCACCACCACCGTGACGAAGCACATGGTGAAGCTGATATGGGCGAGCGTCACCGTCCAGAAGCCCCGGTCGAGATCGATCGCGACGAAGAACAGGAGCAGCGACAGGCCGGTGATCACCTCCGGCATGACCAGCGGTGCGTAGACCATGCCGGTCATCAGCGTCCGGCCGGTGAAACGCCGGTAGCGCGCCAGCGCGATCGCCGCCATGGTGCCGAGAACGGTCGCGATGCTGGCCGAGAGCAGCCCGACCCGTAGCGTCACCCAGGCGGCGTCGAGAAGGCCGCGATTGTTCCACAGCTCCCGATACCAGACCGTCGAGAAGCCCGACCAGACGGTGACGAGGCGCGAGGCGTTGAACGAATAGACGACGAGAAGCACGATCGGCAGGTAGAGAAACGAAAAGCCGAACACCATCGAGACGACGTTGAATTTCGACAGCCGCCAGCCCATCAGCCGATCCTCGCCTGCTGGCGCTGGAAGACGACGATCGGCACCACCAGAATCGCCACCAGCACCACGGCGACCGCCGAGGCGACCGGCCAGTCGCGGTTGGTGAAGAATTCCAGCCACACCGTCTTGCCGATCATCAGGGTGCGCGAACCGCCGAGAAGGTCGGGGATGACGAACTCGCCGGCAGCCGGGATGAACACCAGGAAGCAGCCGGCGACGACGCCGGGCAAGGACAGCGGAAAGGTGATCGTCCAGAACGACTTCAGCGGCGGCGAGCCGAGATCGGCAGCGGCCTCGATTAGGCTCTGATCCATCCGGTCGAGGCTGGCATAGATCGGCAGCGTCATGAAGGGCAGATAGGAATAGACGATGCCGATGAAGATCGCCGTCGGCGTGTTGAGGATCACCAGCGGCTCGGAGATCAGGCCGATCGAGATCAGCAGCTGGTTGAGCAGCCCCTCCGGCTTCAGGATGGCGATCCACGCATAGACGCGGATGAGAAAGCTCGTCCAGAACGGCAGGATGACCAGCATCACAAGCGTCGTGCGCCAGGCGGGCGGCGCCTTCGCCATCCCGTAGGCGAGCGGATAGGCGATGAGGAGCGTCAGCACCGTCGACGCCGCGGCGATGGCGAGGCTGAGCACATAGGCATTGAAATAAAGATCGTCGCTGGAGATCCAGACGTAGTTGTCGAAAGAGAACTGCTGGAGCCCGCTCCACCATGTGGAAGGATCGCCGAAGGTCGGCAGGTAGGGCGGCATCGCCACGGCGGTCTGCGACAGCGAAATCTTGACGACGATCAGGAACGGCACGAGGAACAGGGCGACGAGCCAGAAATACGGCACGCCGATGACGATGCGTCGGAAAAGGCCCCGCGATCCAAATCCACACTTGCGGCGAGTTCCGGGATCGCCGCTTCGCTTTCGATCGATCGCCGGCTCGGCACCCATCCCGTTCGTCCTATTGCGTCAGGACGAGGCCGGCGTCCTCGTCGAAGGTGACGAAGGCCCGGTCGTGCCAGGTCAGTTGCAGGGGCGACTGCCGTGTGGCGTTGACCATAGCAACCTTGACGATCTCGCCGGTGTCGAGACGGATGTGGAAGGAGGTGACCGGCCCGAAATAGGCGATGTCCCAGACTTCCCCTTCCATGACGTTCGGCCCGGAGATCGGCTCTGCCGCGATCTTCAGCTTTTCCGGCCTGAGCACGTAGGAGACCTTCTGGCCGGTCTCGACCGGAACGTCCCGCTCGGCGACGATGTCGAAGCCGCCGCTCGTCTCGATGGTCACCCGGTCCCCCGTCGCCGAGCGCACCGTGCCCTCGAAGACGTTCACGTTGCCGACGAAATCGGCGACGAAGCGGGAGTTCGGCGCCTCGTAGATCTCCGCCGGGGTGGCCACCTGAAGGATCCGCCCCTTGTCCATGACGGCGATGCGATCGGCCAGCGTCATCGCCTCTTCCTGGTCGTGGGTGACCATGATGAAGGTGGTGTGCAACTGATACTGGAGATCCGCGAGTTCGAACTGCGTCTCCTCGCGCAGCTTCTTGTCGAGGGCGCCGAGCGGCTCGTCGAGGAGCAGGACCTTCGGTCGCTTGGCCAGCGAGCGGGCGAGCGCGACGCGCTGGCGCTGGCCGCCCGACAGTTGCTCGGGCTTGCGCTTGGCGTAATCCTCCAGCTTGACGAGCTTCAGCACCTGCTCGACGCGATCCGCCATCTCGCCCTTCGCCATCCGCTCCTGTTTCAGGCCGAAAGCGACGTTCTTCTCGACGCTCATGTGCGGAAAGAGCGCATAGGACTGGAACATCATGTTGACCGGCCGGCGATAGGGCGGAATGCCGGCCATGTCCTCGCCGTCGAGGACGATGCGCCCCGACGTCGGCATCTCGAAGCCGGCGAGCATGCGAAGCAAGGTCGACTTGCCGCAGCCGGACGCCCCGAGCAACGCGAAGAATTCACTCTCGAAGATCGACAGGCTGAGGTCGTCCACCGCCTCGAAGTCGCCGAACCGCTTGGTGACGCCCTCGAAGCGCAGGAAGGGGGTTGAAGCCGGGTCGATCCAGGGCGCGAAATCGCGGCGGATGCTGCCGAGCGATTTCATGGCACCCGATGAAACGTTGGCCGCGAACGCCACGCTGCGGCCGAATTCTCGACTCGCATGAGCCTCCCTACTGCCCCGTCACGATGCTGGTCCACAGGCGGGTCTGGATCCGCTGCGCCTTCGGTCCCTTCGGCAGGATCGCAGTGAGCCGCTTCTGCGTTGCCTCGGGAGGATAGACGCCCGGATCGTCGAGGATGCTCTCGTCGACGAACTTCTTCGCCGCAAGATTTCCGCTGGCATAATTCACGACGTTGCTGGCTTTGGCTATGACCTCCGGCCGCATCAGGTAGTTCATAAATTCGTGCGCGGCTTCCGGATGCGGCGCATCGGCCGGGATTGCCATGTTGTCGAGCCAGATCACCGCGCCCTCCTGCGGGATGACGTATTTGACCTCGACGCCCTGCCCGGCTTCCTTGGCGCGATCGCGCGCCTGCAGCATGTCGCCCGACCAGCCATGGGCCATGCAGATGTCGCCATTGGCGAGCGCCTGGATGTTCTCCGAGGAATGGAACTTGCGGACATAGGGGCGGATCGCCATCAGCAGGTCCTTGACCTTGGCAAGATCGTCCGGATCGTCGGAATTGGGGTCGAGGCCGAGATAGATCAGCGCCGCGGGAACCACCTCGTCGGCAGTATCGAGCACGTAGATCCCGCAGTCCGAAAGCTTTTCGGCAAGCTTCGGATCGAACAGGAGCGCCCAGGTATCGAGCGGCTGATCTTCGCCGAGCCGCTTCGTCACTTCCTCGACGTTGAGGCCGAGCCCGGTCGTGCCCCACATGTAGTTGATCGCGTATTCGTTGCCCGGATCGTATGTCGCCAGACGATCCATGATCTCCGGGTCCATGTTTTCCAGGTTGGGCAGCTTCGACTTGTCGAGCTTCTGGAACACGCCGGCATTGATCTGGCGGGCGAGGAAGCTGCCGGTCGGGACGACGATGTCGTATCCGGTGCCGCCGGTGAGCAGCTTGGTCTCGACGAGTTCGTTCGAATCGAACACGTCGTAGACGACCTTGATGCCGGTTTCCTTGGTGAAATCGGAAAGGATCGATTCGTCGATATAGTCCGACCAGTTGTAGACGTTGACGACCTTGTCTTGGGCCTGAGCTGCGGTCGCCATCATGGCCGTCGCCAGGCCGAGCCCGGCCAGAATTCTCCCGATCATCCGCACCACCCCATTTCCCGATGCCATCACGCGCCTGCGAACCATGCGGCAACCATAGCGGCAAAAACGACGCGATTCCTAGCCCGGCCGAGGCGAGAAATGGAACAAATGCGCCACCTGCTCAATCCTGCGTCAGGCGGACCATGAAGCGGGCATCATCGCCATAACCGGCGAGCTTTTCGGCAGAAACCTCTCCATCCGTCGCGACGAAGCCGAAGCGCTGCCAGAAGGCGGCCGTTCCGTAGACGGAGACGAGACAGGCGCGGGGAAAGCCGTCGGCGATTTCGAGGAGCGCCGCGACGACGGCCTCGGCGTGTCCCCGCCCGCGGGCCTCCGGCGCGATCGCGACGTCGTGGATGTAGAAGGCGTCGGCGTCCGGCGGGATCGCCCCGACGAGCGTGTCGAGCGAAGGCGGATGCGGATAGTGGATCGGGTGGGCGAGCGCATAGCCGGCGATGCCCTCGCCGCACACGAGGACGCGGCAACCCTTCGGAAAAAGCTCCAGCCGCTCGGCGAAGACCGCCTCGTCTTCCGGTAGACCGGGATGGATGCGGCCGGCGAGCTGCATCACCGCCGCGAGATCGGCGATATGCATGGGACGCCAGGCTGGTGAGGGACCCGCCATCATCGGCGGCGGACCGAGATAGGCCGAGAGCGCGCGATCGCGGCGGCGGCCGCCGCGATCTCGGTCACCGGTGCTTGGTGCCCTCGCCGTAGAACAGCTTCTCCCACTTCTTGTGCGCCTTGTAGCCTTCACGGATGAACGGCGTGAACACCGCCATGTTGAGGACGGCCTTGTTGGTCATCTTCGCGGGGAAGTTCAGCGGCTTCTCGAAGTCGACGAAAAGGACGACCCGGACCTTGTCGGAGTGGTTCCAGGCCTCGTGCTCGTAGGCGTCGTCGAAGATCAGCGCCTTGCCCTCTTCCCAGTGGCAGGTCTGATCGTCGACGCGGATGCCGATCTTGTCGGGCTCGTCCGGCACGATGAGGCCGAGATGGAAGCGCAAGACGCCGTTATAGGGGCCGCGATGGGGCGGCAGATGCTTGCCGGGTTCGAAGATCGAGAACATCGCGGACTTCAGCCCCGGGATCTTCTGCAGGATGCGCCAGGTCTCGGGGCACTGGGCGATGGCGTTTTCCGAGGTGATGCCGTAGCCGCAGAGGAAGAAGGTCTTCCAGTTGCTGTCCGACGAGATCGAGCGGACCTCGGACGAGATTTCGTGGAAGGCCGGCAGGTCGCCCTTGCGCACCAGGACCTTGTCGAGTTCGGCGCGGATCAGATGCCACTCCTTTTCGACCTCGCGCGCCCAGGGAAAGGCGTCGGTCGGAAACACCGGCGGGTTGCCGACGGCCGAGTGTTTGAGATTGAGCGCCTCGGCACCGTCGACGAGCTTCTGGACCGTGCGGGCGACGAGACCTTCCCGCGTCATCGTGTCCTCGAGGCCCTTCGTCTTCAGATTCTGCTGGCTGACTCGCTTGTCCATGATTCTACGCTTTGCTCCGCACGGCCCGTCCGCGGCGGCCGAATCGTCCCGGCGCCCACGGCCACCGGGGACCGCAACGTGGATTTATGACGGTTCGGTGACGGGTGGGGCCGCCTCGACCAAAAGGATTTGACGCCGATTTGGACCTCACGTCACTGGAAGTCAAACGCCGAGAGGCCGGTGACCATTTCGTCGAGGCCGAGCGGCCGGGTCAGCGGCGGTTCGGCGCGGGCGAGGCAGCCCTGCCGCTCGCACAGCCGGCAGGCAGGGCCTATCCTGAGGATCGCCGCCTTGTCGCCGAGATGGCGGCCATAGACCGTCTCGTCCTTGAAGCCGATGTCGCAGCCGATCAGGATCGCGGTGCGCCGCGGCCGCTCCTCGAAGCCGCCGGACAGACCCTCGAGGGTCCGGGCGATCAGTAGGAATTCCGCTCCGTCCGGCATCTCCGCCCGCTCGACGAGGATCTGCCCGGGCTGAGCGAAGGCTGCGTGAATCGGCAGTTTCGGACACCCTCCGCCGAAGCGCTGCAGGGGAAAACCGCGCGCGCCTGCCCGGCGGAACCGGTTGCCGGCATTGTCGACCTCCAGCATGAAGAACGGCACGCCCGGCGCCCCCTGCCGCTGCAGCATGGTGAGCCGGTTGGCCGCCTGCTCGAAGGAGACCTGGAAGCGACCTTTGAGCACGTCGACGTCGTATGCCGCCCGCTCGGCGGCGCTCTGAAAGGCGCCATAGGGCATCATGAGAGCATGGGCGGCGTAGCGCAGAAGTTCGAAGCGGGCGAGCCGGCGGGCTTCGTCCGTCTCGAAGGTGAAGGTGCGACCTTCCGCCTCGATCACCTCGCCCATGGCAAGATGGCAGACCTCCATGGCGGTCTCGCGCGTCCGGTCGGCGCTCGACAGACGCTCCGACAGGAACAGCCGGCGCGAATGCCGGTCGAACCGTCGCCGCCAAAGCGGCATCGTCGCCAGCGGCAGGACACGGACCGAGACCTCGTGCTCACGGCGCAGCCAGGCGCGCATCGCTCCGAACAGGTCGTCGCCGGGCGCCAGCCGGGCATGCAGTGCCTCCGCTGCGGTCTCGATGGCGGCGAAGAAGTTCGGCCGCGTCTCGAAGACCTCGTGGACCTCGTCGATCGGCAACCGCGTGCCGGCCGAACCGAGCATGCGCCCTTCGCGGGCAAGAAGCTGAGACAGGTCGCTGAGGCGGGTCTGCTGCTCGCGATAGGCACGATAGAGCTTGGCGACGCCCGCCGCTGCGTTCGGGGCGGCATCGGCGAGTTCGACCAACTCCTGGTCGCCCGCCAACTCGCCGGCGAGCAGCGGATCGGAGAAGATTGCCTTCAGTTCCGAGAAGACGCCCTTCTCGCGCCCCGCCTGAAGATCGGCGAGATCGACCTTGTAGGTCTCGGACAACTTCAAGAGAAGCTGCACCGTCAGCGGCCGCTGATTGCGCTCGATGAGGTTGAGGTAGGACGGCGAGATGCCGAGTTGCTCGGCCATCGCCGTCTGGGTGAGGTTGAGCCCGTTGCGGATGCGGCGGATGCGCGGGCCGGCGAAGATCTTGTTCTCGGCCATCAGCGTCCGGCACCTGCCCGGGCAAGGCTCCGGCCGTGCGCCATCGCGCCACCGCGCCGGCTGCGCCCCGCGCGGCTTCGCAGCCTCAGGCGGCCAGCGTCCTGCCGGTCTTGCGGGCGCAGGCAGGGCCGGGTCCACGCATGTAATAGCGCTCCGGCCGGTAGCTCGGCCGGAAGAATTCGATGACGGTCCGCATCATGGACGCGATGATCTGTGGGCCTGACATGACACCCTCGACGGTTTCGTTCCTCCACCTCCCAATGGAAGCACGAGACTACTTCCCGAAGCTTGACGAAAAGCGAATGAAAAGAGCTGCTTAGGTGCATAACGGAACCATCCGTCGGGCTGTTTTGAGGCAGGGCACGAAGGTCGGCATGAATCCATCGGGGCTGCGGCGTTCGGGTGACACCTTCAAGATCTGCGGAATGGCCAGCCGTAGGCTTTTACAGATTTGACAATATTACAAATCGAGCTCGTCAAAGACAACACATCGCGACGCGAATTTTCGGCCTGATCGACCCGTTCGCGCTTCGTTTGAGCCCGAAACGGTGACAGATATCGCTCCATGCGGCGAGACAGGCGACGACGGCCGCTGCCGCAGACACCGCAGCATGGAGAGTTTTGCAATGACTGACTTTTACAATCTCGTCCCGTCCGCGTCGGAAGGCCGCTTCGACGACGTGGCGCGTCCCTACGGTGTCGAAGACGTGATGCGCCTGCGCGGTTCGGTGCAGATCCGCTACACCCTCGCCGAAAACGGCGCCAACCGTCTCTGGAAGCTGATTCATTCCGAAGATTTCGTCAATTCGCTCGGCGCCATGACGGGTAATCAGGCGATGCAGCAGGTCCGCGCCGGGCTGAAGGCAATCTATCTGTCGGGCTGGCAGGTCGCTGCCGATTCCAACACCGCCTCGGCGATGTATCCCGACCAGTCGCTCTATCCCGCCAATGCCGGGCCGGAACTCTGCCGGCGCATCAACCGGACGCTGCAGCGGGCCGATCAGATCGAGACCTCCGAGGGCAACGGCCTATCCGTCGACACCTGGTTCGCCCCCATCGTCGCCGATGCCGAAGCCGGCTTCGGCGGCCCGCTCAACGCCTTCGAGCTGATGAAGGCCTATATCGAGGCGGGCGCCGCCGGCGTTCATTTCGAGGACCAGCTGGCCTCGGAGAAGAAGTGCGGTCATCTCGGCGGCAAGGTGCTAATCCCGACCCAGGCCCACATCCGCAACCTGACCGCCGCGAGGCTTGCCGCCGACGTGATGGGTGTGCCCTCGCTCGTCGTCGCCCGGACGGACGCCGAGGCCGCGAAGCTCCTGACCTCGGACATCGACGAGCGCGACCGGCCCTTCGTCGACTACGACGCGGGCCGCACCCCGGAAGGCTTCTACCGGGTCAGGAACGGCCTCGAGCCGTGCATCGCCCGGGCGATCGCCTATGCGCCCTATTCCGACCTCATCTGGTGCGAGACCTCCAAGCCCGATCTCGATCAGGCGCGGCGCTTCGCCGAAGCGGTGAAGAAGGAGCATCCGAACCAGCTCCTCGCCTACAACTGCTCGCCGTCCTTCAACTGGAAGAAAAACCTCGACGACGCGACGATCGCCAAATTCCAGCACGAACTCGGGGCGATGGGGTACAAGTTCCAGTTCATCACGCTCGCCGGCTTCCACCAGCTGAACTTCGGCATGTTCGAACTCGCCCGCGGCTACAAGGACCGGCAGATGGCGGCCTATTCGGAGTTGCAGCAGGCGGAATTCGACGCCGAGTCCGTCGGCTACACCGCCATCAAGCACCAGCGCGAGGTCGGCACCGGCTATTTCGACGCGGTGTCGATGGCGATCACCGGCGGCCTTTCCTCGACGACGGCCATGGGCGAATCCACCGAGAGCGCCCAGTTCCGGAAAGAG
This sequence comes from Jiella avicenniae, assembly GCF_021390325.1. GTDB lineage: Bacteria > Pseudomonadota > Alphaproteobacteria > Rhizobiales > Rhizobiaceae > Jiella > Jiella avicenniae. The sequence continues at coordinate 330,162 of NZ_JAJUWU010000003.1, forward strand.
ACGCCGCTCCACGTCGCCGCCGAATGAGGCCGGCGGGCGGAGCCGACGGCATCGCCGCGGCCCCCCTGTCTCCCAACAGAACCAGCGGGACAGCTTTCAGCCACGGCTCCCCGCTCCGGGGACCGGGCGGCCTTGGGAGATGCCGTCCGGTCCCGCCCCGGTACAGCAGTTCACCAACATCGCCGCCAGGCGCGGCAAACCGGATCGGCGCGTCGGAGCCCCTCGCCCGCCGCCGATAATCAGGAGGAAGATCATGAGCGCAGTCGCCCACGAAGACCGCCCCCGCACCCGTGTCAAGGAGCGGGCCGAGGAGCAGTCGTCCGCCATGGACGAAGCCCAGCAGAGCGCCATCCGCATGCTCGCCAACGACCTGCACCGCCTCAACCAATCGGTCATGAAGGCCGTCGAGGCCGGCGTTTCCGTCGAACTCGTCCGTTCCGCCCGCCACCATGGCGGCAACGGCAATTGGGGCGACCTGCTGATACCGGTCGTTCTGAAGAAGGGCGATTGAGTTCGAACGCTCGCCGCGAGGTCCTCGCCGGCCGAGGTTCACTCTCGGCCGGCGGCGTCTTGGGATCTAAGGGATCGATCGCGACGTCTTTTCCGTCAAGCTCTCCCGAATCATCAGACCTGTCCGCAGCTTTACCGTAAAGGCGGCTTGGAACAAAGCAATTGACTTTGCGTCAGCTTCACCGTCATAGCCGAGGTGGGGCAACGGCGGATCGGCCAAGGCCATCCCGGCCGGACGATCGGCCGATCATTCAGGTCTCGTTCCATGCGGGTTTCGTTCACGTCGTTCCGGTCGCCGGTGCCGGCACCCGGCACCCTTGCCGCCGCTCTGACCGCCTTTTCGCTCTTCGCCTCGTCCCTCCCCGCCTCCGCCGCCGAGGTCACCGTCAGGCCGGACCTCTACGAGCGCGTGGCGAAGGTGAAGCGGCTGTTTCCGCCCCGCTCGCAGTCCAGCGCGGACGGATTGAAGTCTGACGACGCCGGCGCCTTCACCACGCTCGACGTGTTTTCGCCGGATGCCAGCTCGGGCACGAAACCGGCCGTCCTGCGCATCGAAGGGCAGATCGACAAGGGCGATGCCGAGAAGGTGCGGAAGGTCCTCGAGGACTGGACCTACTATCCGCTCGTCGTTTCCTTCAACAGTCCCGGCGGCGTCTTCGCGGAAGCCTTCCGCATCGCCGAGGTGCTGCGTTACGACATCGAGAGTCAGGATCCGCGCATCGGCGGGCTGATCGTCATGGCCGGCGACCAGTGCCTCTCGGCCTGCGCCATCGCCTTCGCCGCCTCGGTCGACCGGGCCCACCCCGACACCGACAAGCGCCTCATTGAAAAAGGCGGCAAGCTCGGCTTCCACATGCCCTACATTCCGGAAGGCACCGACACGAGCACGGCCGGCGCCCGCGAGATGCTCGGTCTCGGCTACGACGTGGCGACCCAGATGGTCGCGCTTCTCCAGGACAGCGCCAATCCGCCGGAACTGCTCCTGCGCATGCTGCGCCATCGCACGGCCTCGTCCTTCTACGTGCTCGGCGGCGATCTGGAAGCCTGGCGCATGGGCTTCACGCCGGTCGCAGCGCCGGGCGCGGTCAGCGCGATCGGCCCGGCCGGCCTCGATACCGATGCCATCGGCCTGTTGTGCAATCTCAACCTCACCGCCGGGCCGATCCGGATGAGCGGCGCGGAAGACGAATTCACCTATTTCCAGCCCACCCTTTCCGAAGGCCAACGCAGCGCCGACCTGCCGCTCCTGACGCAACTCGCCACATCCGGCGGCAAGTCCTTCGACGTCACCGGCGGCTGGTTCGCCTGTCAGATCCGCCTCGACGACGAATCGAAGGTAGGGGTGGCAATCCGGCGCGGGGACGCGGCCTGCGGGGGCGCCGGCCAGAGGGAGCCCGGCGAAATCTGCGCCGCGCCTTCGACCGGCGTCGACACCGTCAGCAACGTCTTCCTCGCCGAAGCCTATTCCTGCCGCGACGACGTGGTTCTGCCGGGCACCTTCGCCGGCGAACGCCAGCCGAAGATCAAGCGCGACGTCTATCTGCGCGACGCGCCAGGTCGGAGCGGCCAGGTCGTCACGACGCTTGCCGCCGACAGCGCGGTCGAGGTGACGGGTTGCCGGGTAACGGCCGACGATCAGGGCGTCTGGTACGCCGTCAGCCGGCCCGGGGCGAAAGGCTGGGTCTCGGCGCGCTTCGTGGGCGGACAGGCGGAGACCTTCGCCTATCGCGGCGAGCGCTTTGCCATCGATCCTCCGGCCGGTGGCGAAGGCAGCGACTGAAACCGACGCTCACGACCGCTGGCACGTCCGCCGCCGGGCACCCGACGAGCCGGCTCCCGCCTCGAGGCGCAGATGCCAGGGCGCCGAAAATGAGAAGCCCCGGAACCATCATGGCGCCGGGGCTCTGAATGTCACGGTTCCGTCGGACGTCCGGCGAAACTGCCGGGACGCCGCATGAAGCTTCAGTGCGCGCTGCCCTGGCGGGCGGCATCCTTCCGGCGGCGAACGCGGACGACGACGTCCACATTGACGATTTCCATCCCCTCCGGCGGCTCCGGCAGCTCGTCGAGCTTCAGCGTTCCGACCGGAATGTCGATCATCTCGTTCTCATCCTCGATGAAGAAGTGATGATGATCGGAGGTGTTGGTGTCGAAATAGGTCCGCTGGCCCTCGGCCGAAAGCGGACGGACGAGCCCGGCGTCGGTGAACTGGTGCAGCGTGTTGTAGACCGTCGCGAGAGAGACCGTCTCGCCCGCCTTGTGCGCCTCTTCGTAGAGCTCCTCGGCAGAAAGATGCCTGTCGCCGGCACCGAACATGAGGTTGCACAAGGCCACCCGCTGCCGGGTCGGCCGCAGGCCCACCGAACGGAGCCGTTCGAACACGCAAAAACCCTGCGTCCGCGTCTGCTTTTCCATTCCCGAAAATGCCATGGTCCGAATTGCGTTCGCCCGCCACCGGGAAAGGTGGGGACCGGTTCAATGGCGGCACATAGCACAACGGCACGGCGGGCGCATCAAAAATCAGCGATAAACATGATATTCACGATCATGTTTCCACCTGCGCCTTTCCGCCGGCAGCGCCGCGTTCCGCCTCACGGGCAGCCGGAAGACGCGGCGAGAGCGTCGAGCGCCTTCGCCGAACCCGACAGCGGCAGGTCGTAGCGACCCGCCGGCGTCGCGACCTCCGCCTTGCGCCCCTTGCGCAGTGCCGCGACCAGTTCCCCGGCAGCACTTCCCGAGACCGAAGTGACCAGCGCCGGCAGCCTGGCCCCCGGCCGCTGCGCCGGTCTGGCGCGGAAGCGGCGCGCCGTATCGTCGACGGTCAGGACGACCGAATGGGCCGTGCCGGGCTGGAGGCGGGCGGCAAAGCCGAAGAAGCTCAGCGACAGTGCCCCGCCCCGGCAGCCCACGGCAAGCCCGTTGAAGCCGCCGTCGACCCACAGCCCGGCCTCCCCGCCGGCAAAGCGCCAGCCGGCCGCGAGCGCAGGATACGTGGCGGCGCAAAGGGAGACGAGAACGAGCGTCCGGACGAGACGTCGGGGCGGGCGGGAGATCGTCTTTTTCATGCGCGTCGAGGCTTTCGTGCGGGTGGGCTCGGCCGGCGGCATTTCTGCCGCCATCGATCGTTATCTAGACTTACTGGAATAACTTTGGCGAAGGATTCCGGGCGTCGGGGGTTTAAATGTCACCCACCCTCGACACATTTAACGTGCCCTTGCTTCCGCCGCGGTTCCGCGCTCCACGGAGCCGGGTCGGGGCGAACCGGCAGGGATCGGATGCGCTCCCGGTTTTCACGCGCGCATCCGACATGCTAAGGGCGCCAACGACAACGGCCATGTTTCGACCGGCCATCACTTCAGGGCGGAAAATCGACACCGATGACAGCGCGCAAATCCTTCTTCGACTACGACGATCTTCTCGCCTGTGGTCGCGGCGAGTTGTTCGGCGCTGGCAATGCGCAATTGCCGCTGCCGCCGATGCTGATGTTCGATCGGATCACCAGGGTCGAGGAAGCCGGCGGTGAAAACGGCAAGGGGCTGATCACCGCCGAATTCGACGTGAAGCCGGATCTCTGGTTCTTCCAGTGCCATTTCCAGGGCGATCCGGTCATGCCGGGCTGCCTCGGCCTCGACGCGCTCTGGCAGATGACGGGCTTCTTCCTCGGCTGGCTCGGCGAACTCGGCCGCGGCCGGGCGCTGGGGGTCGGCGAAGTGAAGTTTTCCGGCCAGGTGACGCCGAAGGTCAAGCTGGTCGAATACGGCGTCGAGTTTCGCCGAGTCATGCGCTCCAAGCTCAAGCTCGGCATCGCCAATGGCTGGATGAAGGCCGACGGCGAGATCATCTATCGGGCGAGCGACCTTCGGGTCGGCCTTTTCACCGATGCCGAAGCCGGCGCCGGTGCCTGAAGCGCCCGGCGGCGACCAACGGGCTGAACGAAGAACCAGGAACGAAGCGGCCGCTCCATCGTCGAGCGACGACCGCTTCCTCGAGACGATGGCCGGGTCTTGGGCGCATCGTTCTCGGGGAGACAGGAGAGGACGCACGGGATGAGACGGGTCGTCGTCACGGGCATGGGGATCGTGTCCCCGATCGGGAACGATGTCGAGGAGGTCGCCCTCTCTCTTCGGGAAGCCCGCTCGGGCATCTCCTTCGCGCCGGAATACAAGGAGCTCGGCTTCCGCAGCCACGTCCACGGCAAGCCGACCCTCGACCCCTCGACGGTGCTCGACCGGCGGGCGATGCGCTTTCACGGCGGCGGCACGGCGTGGAACCACGTCGCCATGGATCAGGCGATCGCCGATGCCGGGCTGAGCCAAGCGGAGATCTCCAACGAACGCACCGGCATCGTCATGGGCTCGGGCGGCTCGTCCACCATTTCCATCGTCCAGGCCGCCGACATCACCCGCGACAAGGGACCGAAGCGAATCGGGCCGACGGTCGTTCCCAAGGCGATGTCGTCGACCGCCTCCGCGACGCTGGCGACCTGGTTCAAGATCAAGGGCATCAACTATTCGATCTCCTCGGCCTGCTCCACCTCGAGCCACTGCATCGGCAACGCGGCCGAGCAGATCCTGATGGGCAAGCAGGACGTGATGTTCGCCGGCGGCTGCGAAGACCTCAACTGGTCGCTCTCCAACCTCTTCGACGCCATGGGCGCCCTCTCCTCGGACTTCAACGAGACCCCCGGCGTCGCCTCCCGCGCCTATGACAAGGACCGCGACGGCTTCGTGATCGCCGGCGGCGCCGGCGTGCTGGTGCTCGAGGACTACGAACGGGCGAAGGCCCGGGGCGCGAAGATCTACGCCGAGATCGTCGGCTACAGCGCCACTTCGGACGGCGCCGACATGGTCGCGCCCTCCGGCGAAGGCGCGGTGCGCTGCATGCGGCAGGCGCTGCAGGGCTTCGACGGCAAGAGCAACGCCTCGGTCGACTACATCAACCCCCACGCGACTTCGACGCCGGTCGGCGACCGGGTCGAGATCCAGGCCATCCGCGAGGTCTTCGGCGCGGACATCCCGCCGATCTCCGGCACCAAGTCGCTGACCGGTCACAGCCAGGGCGCCACCGGCGTCCACGAAGCGATCTACTCGCTGATCATGATGCGCGACGGCTTCATCGCCAAGAGCGCCCACATCGACGAAGTCGATCCGGAATTCGCCGACATTCCGATCGTGCGCGAGCGCCTCGACGACGCCCGGCTCGACCGGGTGCTCTCCAATTCCTTCGGCTTCGGCGGCACCAATGCCTGTCTCGTCTTCCAGCGAGTGGGCGAATAATGAAAAGAGACACCGCCATGGGCGATCTGATGAAAGGCAAGCGCGGCCTCGTCATGGGCGTCGCAAACCACAACTCGATCGCCTGGGGCGCAGCCAAGGCCTTGTCCGACCAGGGGGCGGAGGTCGCCCTCACCTATCAGGGCGACGCCTTCGGGCGGCGGGTGAAGCCGCTGGCCGAAGAGATCGGCTCGAAGCTGGTGATCCCCTGCGACGTCGAGGACACGGCGTCGCTCGATGCCGTCTTCAAGACGCTGAAGGACGAGTGGGGCTCGATCGACTTCGTGCTCCACGCCATCGCCTTTTCCGACAAGAGCGAGTTGAAGGGTCTCTACGCCAACACGACGCGCGAGAACTTCGTGCGCACGATGGTGATCTCCTGCTTCTCCTTCACCGAGGTGGCGCGGCGCGCCGCCGAGATCATGGAGAATGGCGGGTCGATGGTGACCATGACCTATGGCGGCTCGGTTCGCGTCATGCCGAACTACAACGTCATGGGCGTCGCCAAGGCGGCCCTCGAGGCCTCCGTTCGGTATCTCGCCGCCGACTTCGGCCCGCGCAACATCCGCGTCAACGCCGTCTCGGCCGGACCGGTCAGAACCCTCGCCGGTGCCGGCGTCTCCGACGCCCGGCTGATGTTCAACTACCAGCGCCGCAACGCGCCGATGCGCCGCAATACGACGATCGAGGAGGTCGGCGGCGCCGTCCTCTATTTGATGTCGGAGCTTGCCAACGGCGTCACCGGCGAGATCCACTATGTCGATTCGGGCTACAACGTCATGTCGATGCCCGCGCTCGACGAGCTGAAGGCGCAGGAACAGCGCAAGGCGATCGTCGAGGGCGAAGACGACGCCGAAAGCTGAGCCTCGGCGCGGCGGCCTACGCCGACGAGCGTCGCGACGATCCGATACGAAAAAGGGCGGCCCGAGAGCCGCCCTTTTCTCATTCCGTCGTCTGCCCTGCAGGTCAGTTGCGGTTGCCGAAGAGCTGCAGCAGGAACAGGAACATGTTCAGGAAGTCGAGGTAGAGGCGCAGCGCGCCCATGACCGCCTTGCGGCCCATGACGGCCGAGCCGTCGCCCTCGTAGTACATTTCCTTGATCTGCTGCGTGTCGTAGGCGGTCAGGCCCGCGAAGACCAGGACGCCGATGACCGAGATCGCGAAGGTCAGAGCCGGCGAAGCCAAGAAGATGTTGACGACCATCGCGATGACGATGCCGATCACGCCCATGAACAGGAACGAGCCCCAGCCCGAGATGTCGCGCTTCGTCGTGTAGCCCCACAGCGACAGCGCGCCGAAGGAGGCAGCGGTGATGAAGAACACCTGGGTGATCGATTCCTGCGTGTAGACGAGGAAAATCGTCGCCAGCGACAGGCCGACCATCGCCGCGTAGCTCCAGAAGGTCGCCTGCGCCGCCTGCACGCTCATCTTGTGCACGCGGAACGACAGGAAGAATACCATTGCCAGCGGCGCCAGCATCAGCACCCACTTCAAGGGCGATACGAAGACGGTGTAACCGAGATCGGTCAGGAACAGATCCGGACGGACCTGATAGGCCGTCGGCTCGGTCGTGACCGACATGGCGTAGAGAGCATAGGCAGCGATGCCGGTCAGCGCGAGGCCGCCCGCCATCAGGTTGTAGACCTTCAGCATGTAGCTGCGAAGGCCCTGGTCGATATCGGTCCGCGTACCGGCAGCGGGCACGGACCGCATACTGGCATTGCGATAATCAGCCATGGATCGAATTCCTTTCTGCGTGTCCCGTCCGGTGTCCGCGCCCTGGATTACTTCAGGAACGGGCGGGGAGGCGCCGCTGGCGGGACGCCCAGCAGTCCTGCGGCTAATATGCGGATTGCGGTTTTCCGGCACAAGAGCGCAATCCGCGCGAATGCCCGAAATCCCGGCCGATACGATTAAATCTGCGTTATCGGCGAAGCCGGACGCGGCGTATCGCCAACCCCGGCATCCCGATGATGCCGTCGCCAGTCTTACAGGTTCCTCAACACCGGCGCCGCCTTCTGGCCGAGGATGCGCCACGTGCCCGCGAGGCCGAAGCCGACGGTGAGCACCAGCGAGACGATCAGCGTCGTCAGCGCCACGGTCCAGTCGAACACCCAGGGCAGCGCCATGATCGTATCGACGACGAACCACGAGGCGGCCGCCCCGGCAGCGACGGCAAAGACGCCCGTCGCGAGGCCGAGCATCATGTATTCCGTGGCGAAGGCCTGGACGAGCGTCACCCGCGTCGCCCCGAGCGTCTTCAGAACCACCGCATCGTGCATGCGCCCGCGATTGCCGGCCGCGAGCGCACCGGCCAGAACCAGCACCGAAGAGACGAGGGCGACGCCCGCCGCGACGCGGATCGCCAAAGCGAGCTGGGCGATCAGCGCGTTGACCGCGTCGAGCGCTTCCTTGACGCGCACGGTGGTCACCGCCGGAAAGGCGTTGGTGATGCCATTCACGACGCTCTTTTCCGCCGCTTCGTCGTCGTTCTGGATCGACAGCGTCGCGAGCCACGCGTGCGGCGCCCCGGCGAAGGCGTTGGGCGAGAACACCATGACGAAGTTGATGCCGAGATTTTCCCACTCGATCCGGCGGAAATTGGCGATCTTCGCGGTCACGTTCCGTCCGAGCACATTCACCGTCAGCGTGTCGCCGATCTTCAGGCCGAGTTCGCCCCCCTCCTCGGCCGCAAAGGAGACTAGCGGCTCGCCGGAATAGTCTTTCGGCCACCATTCGCCTTCCGTGAGAGACGAGTTTTCGGGCACCGTCGGCGAGTAGGTGATTCCGCGGTCGCCGCGCAGCACCCAGCCGCCCTCGGCCGGGATCTTCATCTTTGCGACCTCCTGGCCGTTGAGACGGGTAATCCGCCCGCGCAGCATCGGCGCGGCATCGAGCGTCGAGCCGGGCGCCAGTTCCTCGACCTTTTCGCGGAACGGGTCGATCTGGCCGCTCTGGATGTCGATGAAGAAGAAGTCGGGCGCACGGTTGGCGAGCCCGGTGCCGACTTCCCGGCGCAGGTCGTAGTCGATGATCGCGAGGGTGACGAGCAGCGTCAGGCCGAGGCCGAGGGAGAGAACGACGGAAGGCGTCAGCGCGCCGGGACGGTGGATGTTGCCGATGGCGAGGCGCAACGGCGTCGAGCGCACCCGCGGCGCGCGCCGTGCGAGCGCCGCGATCCCCGTCGCGACGACGCGCAGGATGACGAAGGCGGCCGCCGTGCCACCCAGGAAGATCAGCGCCACCCTCTTGTCGCTCGCCATGGCGACGGCGAGGCCCGACATCATCAGCGCCAGCACCACCGCTGCACCGAGATAGAACCAGCGCATGGGCACCTTGCCGCCACCACCCGCCTCACGGAACAGCGCCGTGGCCGGCACATCCCGGGTCCGACCGAGCGGGATCAGGGCAAAGGCGAGCGACGTCAGGATGCCGAACAGTGCGGCGACCAGCAACGCTCCCGGATAGAACGATGCGTCCGCCGCGACGGGAATGATGCTCTCCAGAAAGCGGGCGGTGACGAAGGGCGCAATGATGCCGAGGACGAGACCGAGCACGATGCCGACACTCGCCAGCGCCATGATCTGGATGAGATAGACTGCGACGACGAAGCGGCCACTCGCTCCGAGGCTCTTGAAGGTCGCGATCACGTTGCGCTTGGAATCGAGATAGGCCCGGACCGCATTGGCAACGCCGACACCGCCGACGATGAGCGCGGTGAGACCGACCAGCGTCAGAAATTGCGAGAAGCGCTCGATATTGTTCTGCAGGGAGGGCGAGGCATCCTTGGCGGTGCGCACGCGAAAGCCCGACTGGGGAAAGCGCTCGTTCGCCTCGGTGGCGATCGCTTCGGCATCCCGGCCGGGCGGCAGCTTCACCTTGTAGTTATAGGCGATCAGACTCCCCGGCTGGACGAGGCCGGTGGCCGACAGCGCGTCTTCCGAGATCATCAGCCGCGGTGCGAAGGCGAGCCCCTCAGACAGAAGATCGGGCTCGCGGTCGAGGACGCCGGTCAAGGTCAGTGTGAGATCGCCGAGCCTGACCTTATCGCCGGGATTGACGCCGAGACGGTCGTAAAGCCCCTCGACCGCCACCGCGCCGTAACCGTCGGAGGTCTTGGCGAGGAGCTCGGAAAGCGGTTGCTCCGGGGTCGTCTCGACGCGGCCGTAGAGCGGATAGGAGCCGTCGACCGGCTTCACCTCGGCGAGCGCCTGATCGCTGCCGTCGGACAGCCGCACCATCGAGCGCAGCGATTGGGTCTCGGACACCTCGCCGAGGGAATTCAGGTAGCGGAGCTCCTCCGGGGTCGCCTGGCGCTGGACCAGCGCGAAGCGCAGGTCGCCGCCGAGAATCGCCTTGCCTTCCCGCGCAATGCCCTCCGACATCATTCCCGCGACGGAATTCACCGCCGCGATCGCACCGACGCCGAGGGTAATGCAGGCGAGAAAGATGTAGAAGCCAGAAAGGCCGCCGCGCATCTCGCGCAATGCGAAGCGCAGGGCAAGACGAAGCCTCGCCTTGCGGCCGAGCGCATCCTGCCGCTCCATATCACGGGCCCGGGCAATGTCCTCGGCGGCGACGCTCATCGGGCCGCCTGCGCGGCAGAGTCCGGACGCTCTAGCGACGCCGTCTCACGCGGCTGCGCCTTGCCGAGCCGGTCATCGCGGAGGCCGTCGTCGTGGATGATGCCGGATCTGACGGCGATCGTCCGCTGGCAGCGCGAGGCGAGCGCCGGGTCGTGGGTGACGAGGACGAGGGTCATCTGCCGGCGCGCCTGCTCGGCGAAGAGAAGATCGGCGACCTGCCGGCCGGTCTCCTGGTCGAGATTGCCGGTCGGCTCGTCGGCGATCAGGATGGCCGGCTCCGGCGCCAGCGCCCGTGCCATGGCGACGCGCTGCTGCTCGCCGCCGGAAAGTTCGCCGGGATAATGGGTCGCGCGGTCCTTCAGGCCGACATTCGACAATTCGCGCTCGGCCCGGGCGAACGCGTCGGGCGCGCCGGCGAGTTCGAGCGGCACGGCGACGTTTTCGAGCGCCGTCATGTTGGGGATCAGGTGGAAGGACTGGAAGACGATCCCCACGTTGCGGCCGCGAAACGCCGCCAGTTGATCCTCGCTCATGCCGGCGAGCGGCGTGCCGGCGATCTCGACCACCCCCTCGTCGGCGCGCTCCAGCCCCGCCAGGACCATCAGCAGCGTCGATTTGCCCGAGCCCGAAGGGCCGACGATGCCGACGGATTCGCCGCGTTCGACCGAAAGATCCACCCCCTTCAGCACGTGAACGGTCGAGCGGCCGGAGCCGAGGGTGAGTTGAACGTTTCGTAATCGGATTGCCGTTTCCGCCAAGGTCGTCGCTTCCTATGTCAGGATGGTTGAATTCTGCGGGCCCGAAGTCCGGCCCGCAAGGCGGTTCGGCCGGCTCGGCTGACCATATGGGTGCCTCATGCAATGCTTCCAACCGCTCGTCGGCCGTCTGGCCATCGTCCTCACGGCCTTGTCATGGCTCGCCGTCGGCGCGGCATCGCCGACGGCGGCGCAAACGTCATCGCCCGAGCCCGAGGGGAAGACGATCGAGATCGTCGCTTTCGGCGACAGCCTGACCCAGGGCTACGGCGTCGATCCCGGCAAGGCCTTTCCCGAGCAGCTTCAGGCGGCCCTTCGAAAAGACGGGCTGAACGCGACGGTCGAAAATGCCGGCGTGTCGGGCGACACGACCACCGGCGGGCTCTCCCGGCTCGACTGGTCGGTGCCGCAGTCGGCCGATCTCGTCATCGTCGAACTCGGCGCCAACGACGCGCTGCGGGGAATATCGCCCGAGATCACCCGCCAGAACCTCGACGAGATCCTGAAGCGGCTGACCGAACGGGGGCAAAAGGTGGTGTTTGCCGGCATGCTGGCCCCGCCGAACATGGGCGAGGACTATGCCAGGAGCTTCAACACCATCTATCCGGATCTCGCGCAGCAATATCCGGTGACCTTCTATCCGTTCTTCCTCGAAGGCGTCGCGGCCGAGGCCGGCCTCAACCAGGCCGACGGCATGCATCCGAACGCCGACGGGGTCGCAAGAATCGTCGACCGGATGAAACCGGTCATCGAGGAGGCGCTCGGCGAGACCGCGACCGCGGACGGCGGCGCCTCCGACTGACCTCAGGACGGGCGGGCGGATGCCTCGATGCTCTCGCGGCGCGTCGCCGTCGGCGGCTGGCCGAACTGTCGCCTGAAGCTGCGGGACAGTGCGGAGACAGACGAAAAGCCGGTTCTGACGGCGATCTCGGCGATGGAGATGTCGGTGTCGACGATCAGCCGCCTCGCGGCGGCAAGGCGCAGCGACAGGTAGAACGCGCCGGGGGCGCTGCCGGTCAGCCGCTCGAACGAGACTTCCAGGCTGCGCCGCGAAACCGCGACACGGCGAGCGATCTCGCTCACCGTCAGCGGTTCGTCGACATGCGCCTCCATGATCCGCACCGCCGCCGCAAGGCGGGGATCGCGGGCGGCGATGCGGCCGAGAGCGACCGGCGACTGGTTCCGGCTGCCGGCTTCCAGACCGTCATAGACGTAGAGGCCGGCCACCTCCAGCGACAGCACCTGGCCCTGCCGCGCCCGGATGAGATTCAGCAGGAAATCGAGGGCCGGCGCGGCGGCGCCGGTGGTGAAGACCCGTCCATCCATCACCCAGCGGTCGGAGACCGTGCGGACGTTCGGGAAGGCGGCGGCGAAATTCTCCAGATCCTCCCAATGGGTCGTCGCCGCGCGGCCGTCGAGGAGCCCGCAAAGGCCGAGGACCCAGGGCCCGGCCTCGATCCCGCCGACGTGACCGGCATTGCGCGCGGCGGCCAGAAGCGTGTGGCGGAAGGCGGCGTCGGCATGGCGGTGGACGTTGAAGGCCGCCAGCACGATCAGGACGTCGCAGCGTGCCGCCGGATCGAGCCGTCCGTCGACCTTGACGACCAGCCCGCAGCTCGTGGCCGGATCGGTGCCGTCGGGCGAGACCACACGCCAGCGGTAGCATTGGCGGCCGGAGATGCGGTTCGCGCCGCGCATGGGGTCGAGCGTCGCGGCGAGCGACATCAGCGAGGTGTCCGGCAGGACCACGAGCGTGACGTCGAGGGGTTGGGATGATCTTTCAAGCATTGCTGCGCAAAACGCCAAATCAGTCGCGCAACAGGTTAAGCGACCGAAACGCCTCTCCGTCAATCTCTCTCGCCAGGACATCGAGCGTTGGCTGGACCGCGCAACGACCGCCCGCAGCGATGGCGCCGGGACGTCGAAAGATCGCGAAGGGTCCGATCCCGCAGCGCTTGCGATCGCGCCCGCCGAAACCCGGCGCCCCGTTCGAAACCAGGAGGCAGACCCCGATGCCACTTCGCCCGAGCCGAGACGTCTTCATCACCTGCGCCGTGACCGGCGCCGGCGACACGACAGGACGGTCCGACAAGGTGCCGGTGACGCCCGAGGAAATCGCCGCGGCGGCGATCGAGGCGGCGAAGGCCGGCGCCGCGATCGCCCACATCCACGTCCGCGATCCCGAGACCGGCAAGCCCTCTCGCGATCTCGGCCTCTACCGTGAGGTCGTGCGGCTGGTTGCCGCCTCGGGCGTCGACGTGGTTCTCAACCTCACCGCCGGCGCCGGCGGCGATCTCGTCCTCGGCTCGCCCGAGGCGCCGCTGCCGCCGGATCCGGCAGGCACCGACATGGCCGGCGCCGAGGAGCGTCTCGCCCACGTCGCCGAGCTTCGGCCCGAAATCTGCACGCTCGACTGCGGGACGATGAATTTCGGCGAGGGCGACTACGTCATGACCAACACGCCGGCCATGCTGAAGGCGATGGCCGCGCGGATCAGGGAACTCGGCGTCCGCCCGGAGATCGAGATCTTCGACACGGGTCATCTCGTCCTCGCCAAATGGCTGAAGGACCAGGGCCTGATCGAAGACCCGGTGATGGTGCAGCTCTGCATGGGCATTCCCTGGGGCGCGCCGGACGACGTCGCGACCCTTTCGGCCCTGGTGCAGAACCTGCCGGACGACTGGATCTTCTCGGCCTTTTCGATCGGCCGCAACCAGCTGCCCTATGCGGCGCTGGCGCTCGCCGCCGGCGGCAACATCCGCGTCGGGCTGGAGGACAACATCTGGCTGGCGAAGGGCGTCCTGGCGACGAACGGCGATCTCGTCCGGCGCGCCGTGCAGATTGCCGAAGGCGTGGGCAGCCGCGTGCTCTCGCCGGCCGAGGTGCGCGCGAAGCTGAAACTCGAACGCCGGTGGTGAGCGACATGGATCACGCCACACCCTCTTCGGCCGCAACGCCCGCCCTCGCCCGGGTCACCAAGGCCGCCTGCGTCGGCGGCGGGGTGATCGGCGGCGGCTGGGTCGCCCGCTTCCTCCTGGCCGGCATCGACGTCGCCGTCTTCGACCCGCATCCGGAGGCGGCGCGCATCGTCGGCGAAGTCGTCGCCAATGCCGAGGCCGCCTATGCGGCGCTGACCGACGCGCCGCTGCCGAAGCCTGGCACCCTCACCTTCCGCGCCAGCATCGCCGAGACCGTCGCCGGCGCCGACTGGATCCAGGAGAGCGTGCCGGAGCGGCTCGACCTCAAGCGCAGTGTCCTCGCCGAAATCGACGCCGCCGCCCGGCCGGACGCGCTGATCGGCTCCTCGACCTCCGGTCTCCTGCCGAGCGACCTCCAGGCCGAGCTGCGTCATCCCGAGCGCTTCTTCGTCGCCCATCCCTACAACCCCGTCTATCTCCTGCCGCTGGTCGAGATCGTCGGCGGCAAGGCGACGGCGAGAGAGACGATAAGCGAGGCGATCCGGCTGATCGAGCCAACGGGCATGAAGGGCGTTGCGATCGACAGGGAGATCGAGGCCTTCGTCGGCGACCGGCTGCTCGAAGCGCTGTGGCGCGAGGCGCTCTGGCTGATCAAGGACGGAATCTGCGACGTCGAGACCCTCGACGACGTGATCCGCTATTCCTTCGGCCTGCGCTGGGCGCAGATGGGCCTGTTCCAGACCTACCGGATCGCCGGCGGCGAGGCCGGCATGCGGCATTTCCTCGGCCAGTTCGGCCCGGCGCTCCAATGGCCCTGGACGAAGCTTACAGACGTCGTCGACCTCGACGAGGCGCTGGTGGACCGGATCGCGAGCCAGTCCGACGCCCAGAACGAGGGCCTGTCGATCCGCCGCCTCGAACGGATCCGCGACCAGAACCTCGTCGGCATCCTGCAGGCGCTGAAGGGCGGCGACGACGGCCGCGGCTGGGGCGCCGGCAAGCTCCTCGCCGACTTCGAGCAAGGGCTGTGGCGGCAGGCATCGGCCGAGGCCGCCGGCGCGGACGCGCTCCGGCCCCTGACCGTGCGCGTGTCGCCGAGCTGGATCGACTATAACGGCCACATGACCGAGCACCGCTATCTGCAGGTCCTCGGCGATGCAACCGACCAGCTATTGCGGTTCATCGGCGTCGATCTCGCCTATGTCGAGGCGGGCGCCAGCTATTACACGGTCGAGAGCCACCTGCGCCATCTCGGCGAGGCGAAGCTCGGCGACAGAATCACCGCGACGAGCCGCGTCCTGTCCTTCGACGGCAAGCGCCTGCATCTCTTCCATCGCCTGACCCGCAGCGCGGACGGAGCGACCATCGCGACCGGCGAACACATGCTCCTGCATGTCGAGCGGGCGAGCGGCAAAGCGGCGCCCGCGGCCGATACGATCCTGCGGCGCATCGCGGCTCTGGCGGCCGCGCAGGCTCATGAAGCCGCGGAAGCCGAAGCCGGCCGCGCCATCCGTCCCGCCACGCCTCCTGCGGACCATGCCGCCGCAGCCGCGGAGGCAAACACATCCAACCGCGGCTGAGACGCCGCATCTCTCGCAACCGGAAGAAAGGAAACGGAATGATCAAGCTCTTGCAGACGACCGCCGCCTTCTCGCTTCTCCTCGCCGGCACCGCCATGGCCAAGGAGCCGGCCTCCTGCCAGACCGTGCGCTATTCGGATCCGGGCTGGACCGACATCTCCTCGACCAACGCCCTCCTGAAGGCGGTGCTCGGCCCGCTCGGCTATCAGGCCGACATCAAGACCCTGTCGGTGCCGATCACCTTCCGCGGCCTCGCAAACGACGAACTCGACGTCTTCCTCGGCAACTGGATGCCGACGCAGACGAAGATCGTCGATCCGATGGTCGAGAAGGGCGAGCTGGACGTCCTGAAGGTCAATCTCTCCGGCAACCGCTTCACCCTGGCCGTGCCGGACTACGTCGCCGAGGCGGGCGTCACCTCCTTCGACGACCTGGCGAAAAATGCCGACAAGTTCGATCACAAGATCTACGGCATCGAGGCCGGCGCCTCGGTCAACCAGAACATGCTGCGGATGATCGACGACGACGCCTTCGGTCTCGGCGACTGGAAGCTGGTCGAATCCTCCGAGCAGGGCATGCTCTCGCAGGTGCAGCGGGCCGAGCGCTCGGACAAGTGGGTGGTCTTCCCGGCCTGGGAGCCGCATCCGATGAACACCGAATACGAGCTGACCTATCTGAAGGGCGGCGACGAGTATTTCGGCCCGAACATGGGGTCGGCCGAGGTGCGCACCGTCGCCCGTCCGGGCTTTGCCGAGGAGTGCACGAACCTCACCGCGCTTCTGAAGAACATGACCTTCTCTGTCGATCTCGAGAACGCGATGATGGCGCGGATCCTCACGGACGGCATCTCGGCGGACGAGGCCGCCAAGGAAGCGATCGGCAAGCATCCCGAGCTTCTGGATACCTGGCTGGCCGGCGTCACGACCTTCGACGGCGAGCCGGGTCTCGCCGCGGTCAAGGGCAAGCTCGGGCTCTGAGGCCCATGGCGGCACGATCGGCAGGCCCCTCGGATCTCAGATCCGCGGGGCTCTTTTCCGTCGCTGCGATCAAGTGGCGGCGGGGTGCTAGCGACCGATCGTGTCGAGGAACTGGTACCAGCCGGCGGTCAGACGCACGGCTGGTTCCCGCAAGGAATAGAACGGCACGTTCGGCAGTTTTCTCGGGCCGAGAAGGGCGAGGTCGGGCCGGTCCCCGAGCGTGACGTCGGCAGCATACCGGCCCATGAGCGAGGCCATGGCGATGCCCGCCCCGTTATATCCGAGCGCAAACGCGATCCGGTCGTCGAGCCGGCCGATCTGCGGGACGGCGTCGAGCGTCATGGCGACGAGGCCGGACCAGCGATGGGTGACCGGCACGCCCTCCATGTCCGGAAAGACCCGCTGCATCGCCCGCTCCAGGGCGTCGAACGCAGCCTTGCTGTCGGTCTTGCCGAAGGCGCCGCGTCCGCCGAAGATCAGCCGGTCCCGGTAAGGCCGGAACCAGCGCATCATCCGCCGTGTCTCGGAATAGCTGCGTCCGTGACGCAGCAGCCGGGCACGAAGCTCTTCCGGCAGCGGCCCGGTGGCGACCATTGCGCTGCGAAACGGGATGACGGATCGACGGATCGCCGCCGTTCCGGGAGTAAGGTCCGAATATCCGTTCGTCGCGAAGAGCACGTGCTTCGCGCGGATCGCGCCAACGGGCGTTTCCACCACCACCTCGGAACCGTCATGGCGGATCGCGGTCGCCGGGGCGCCCTCCCAGATGCCGACACCCCGCCCGCAGACGCCCTCGGCGAGGCCGAGCGCATAGTTCAGCGGATGGATGAGACCGGCATGGGAGACCAGCACGCCGCCGACGAAATCCTGCGAGCCCGTCTCTTCGGCGACTTCGTCACGGTCGAGGATGCGGATCGTCTCGTCGCCGAAATCCTCCCGCATCGTCCGCGCCTCGGCCTTCAGGGCGTCGAATGCGCCCGACGAATGGGCGCAGCGCAGATTGCCGGTCATGGCGAGGTCGGCATCGGCGATCCCGTTGCGGCGCACCGCCGCCTCGACGGCCTCGACGGCTTCGTGGCCGAGTTCGGCCATCCGCCGCGCGACGCCGAGTCCGTGCCGTCGCGCGATGTCGGGAATGGCGAAGCGGAACTTCGGCGAAACGACGCCGCCGTTTCGCCCGCTCGCCGCCCAGCCGATGCCATTCGCCTCGACGATCAGTGGCCGAAGGCCCCGCTCGACGAAGCGTTGGGCCGCGGACAGTCCGGTATAGCCGCCGCCGACGATGACGACGTCCGCCCTCTGGCTCCCGCCCGCTTCGCCGAAGGACGGGCGAGGCCGCGCCGTTTCCCTCCAGAGCGAGGCCGGCCATCCCTTTGTGGAAGCCGCCATCGCTCCTTCCGTGCCGGGCGCTGCGGTCGTCACCGTCCGCCGGCCATGTCGGCCTCGACCGCGTCGGCCAGTTGGGCGAGCGTGGCGAAGTGGAAGTCCGGCTTCGTCACCTCCTTCGGCACCGGCGTTCCGCCGAAGCCCTTCTGCCCCTGCCGCCGCTCGATCCAGCAGACCGTGTAGCCGAGCTTGCGCGCGACGCCGATGTCGTGGTGCTGGCTCTGGGCGACGTGCAGGATCTCCTCCTGCTTGTAGCCGAAGGCCGACTGGCGACCGCGATTGAAGGCGAAGAACTCCGGATTGGGCTTGGGAACGCCCGCTTCGTCCGCCGTCACGCTGTCGTGGAAGGGATGGTCGAGGGTGTGGGAATAGCAGGAGAACGCCACCCGGTCGGCATTGGTCATCGCCACCAGCCGAAAACGGCTGCGGAGCCGCTTCAGGGCCTCGATGGAGTCCGGAAAGGCCGGCCACTGCAGCA
Source organism: Jiella avicenniae (assembly GCF_021390325.1). Classification (GTDB taxonomy): domain Bacteria; phylum Pseudomonadota; class Alphaproteobacteria; order Rhizobiales; family Rhizobiaceae; genus Jiella; species Jiella avicenniae. Next base: position 348,625 of record NZ_JAJUWU010000003.1, read on the forward strand.
CCTTCGTCTGAAAGGCGGCGGCCGACGCCGCGCTCGCATCGAGCCCGAGCTTCCGCGCGACATGGAGGTAGACGTCCCCCATGACCTGGCTGGAGCGGCCGGGATGAATGTCGCGGGCCTCGACATAGGGACCGAAGATGTCGTCGTCGCCGAGATCGCTCGTGGCCGGGCCGCCGATCGCGCGAAAGCCGTCGAGGACGCCCTTCTCGAAATCGATGAGCGTTCCGACGACGTCGAAGGTGAACACCTTGAAGCGGGCGAAAGTCATGAGACGCGTGTCCTTTTCGAAAAAGCGGTTCGGGTGGGCCGGCTGGCCGATGCCGCGATCGTCAGAGCGGGCTGCAGATGCGGATCGCGTCGAGCATCGCGGCATGGATGTTGCGGCTGGACACCGCGTCGCCGATGCGATGGAGCGCGAAGCCGTCCCGTTCCGACGGAGGTTGCGGCGCGGCGCGCACGAAGGTCTCGATGTCGGTGACGCCCTCGTTCGAGGAAGCGGTGCGAAGCTCCTCGAAAAGCTCGTTCATCGGGATGCTGCCCTGCTCGACGATCACCTGATCGACGGCCACCGAACGCTCCTCGCGCGAGATTTCGTTCAAAAGCACGGCTTCGAGCCGGTTGTCGCGGCGGCGAACGGCGAGGAGCCGGGTCTCGGAGATCGGCTGGAGGCCGAGCGAGAGGAAGCGCTTCTTCCAGCGCAGCCTTTCGGCATAGGTCAGCTCTTCGGCGAGGTTCGCGTCGATCGTCGCATAGGTGACGCTGGCGCCCGCTTCCTTCGCCCGCTCGGCGGCGAGCGGCGCCGGGTGGCGGCCGGTGCCGTCATAGACGAGGACGTCGCGGCCGACCGGCATCTGGCCCGAAACGATGTCCCAGGTGCTGACGCAGAGTTCGCTGCCCTCGACGAGGTCGATCTGCGGCAGGCCGCCGGTCGCCAGGATCACCACGTCGGGTGCGAGCGCGGTGATGTCGCCGGCCTCCATGTAGCTGTTGGTGTGGATCGGAACCCCGCGCCGCTCCAGCTCGGCGACCCGCCACTCGACGATGCCGACGAGGTCGCGGCGCCAGGAGCCGGTCGCACCGAGGAGGATCTGACCGCCGACGTCGGCCGCCGCCTCGTAGAGAGAAACGTCGTGGCCGCGCTCGGCGCTGATTCTGGCCGCTTCCAGTCCTGCGGGGCCACCGCCGACGACGACCACCTTGCGCTTCGGCCCGCTCGTCGGCGCCGTGGCGTGGCTGAGGACCGTCTCCCGCCCGGTGACCGGATTGTGGAGGCAGGAGGGGCGATAGGGCGATTGGCAATGGGTCGCGCCGATGCACGGGCGCACCTGGTCCTCGCGGCCGGCGGCGAGCTTCTCAACCATGTGCGGATCGGCGATCTGGGCACGGGTCATGCCCGCCATGTCGACCTTGCCCTCGGCGACGGCGAAGCGCGCCGAGGCGAGATCGGAAATCCGCGCGGCATGGAAGACCGGCAGCCCGACCTCGCGCCGGAAGGCGCCGACTGGCTCGACCCAGGGCGCGAGCGGCGAGCCCATGCCGGGCATGTTCTCTTCGGCGAGCGCCCGGGTCGTGTCCATCGTGCCGTAGATGGCGTTGAAGAAGTCGACCGCCCCTTCCCGCTTCAGGATCTGCGCGGCCTTGACGCATTCGTCGAAATCCATGCCGCCGGAGATCGCCTCGTCGACGACGAAGCGCATGCCGACGAGGAAGTCGTCACCGGTCGCCTCGCGGATCGCTTCATGAACCATCAGCGCGAAGCGGCAGCGGTTTTCGAGCGAGCCGCCGAAGCGGTCGGTGCGCCGGTTGGTCGCCGGCGACAGGAACTGGCCGATGAGATGGCCGGCCGAGAGCGTCTCGATCCCGTCGAGCCCGCCGTCCTTGCAGCGCCGGGCGGCGGCGCCGTAGGCCTTCACCACCCGGTCGACGTCGTGCTCGTCCATCTCCCTGGGGATGCTGCGGTGGAGGGTCTCGCGCAAGGGAGACGGGGCGATGGTGCTCAGCCAGTCTCCGGCATAGGGGTCGCCCCGCCGGCCGAGATGGCTGATCTGGCACATCAGGGCGGCGCCCGCGCCATGCATGCGCTCGGCGAACTGCTGAAGGTGCGGGATGATCGCGTCCGAGCCGACGTTCAGCTGACGGAAGATGTTCGGGGAGTCCCGGTCGACGTTGGACGAGCCGCCGAACATCGAAAGGGCGAGGCCGCCCTTGGCCTTTTCCAGATGATAGCGCTGATAGGCCTCCTGCGGCATGCCGCCGACCTCGAGGCCACAGGCATGACTGGTGCTCATGATGCGGTTGCGCAGCGTCAGATGCTTGATCGTCAACGGCTGCAGAAGGGGATCCTTCGGCGCACCTCTTCCTCGGGACGGGACGGTCGTTTCGGGTGAATCCAGCATGGATCGGTCTCTTCGGTTCAGGCAAAGGGATGACGTCGGCTGAACGGGCACCCGTCCGACCGTTGCGTCCACCGGCCCTTCGCGGGCGAGCGGTTAGAAGATCTGGCTGAGGAAGCGCCGCGTGCGCTCGTCCCTGGCCTCGGTGAAAAGCTCCTCGGGCGGCCCGTGCTCGACGATCACGCCCCTGTCGGTGAAATACACGTGGTCGGCGACCTCCCGGGCAAAGCCCATTTCGTGAGTCACGAGAATGCAGGTCATGCCCTCGGCGGCGAGTTCCTTGATCGTCAGGAGCACCTCCTTGACCGTTTCGGGGTCGAGGGCGGCGGTGACCTCGTCGAACAGCATCACGTCGGGCCGCATCGCGAGGCTGCGGGCGATCGCCACGCGCTGTTGCTGGCCGCCGGACAGATGGCCGGGATAGACGTCTTCCTTGCCGGAGAGCCGCACCTTGGCGATCAGCGCCCTCGCCCGCGCCTCGACCTCGCGCTTCGGCTCCTTCAGCACCTTCACCGGCGCCATCATGACGTTCTCGAGCGCCGTCTTGTGGGGAAAGAGATTGTACTGCTGAAAGACGATGCCGACCTTCTTTCGCAAGGCGAGCTTGTCGAGCTTGGGATCGTTGACCTCCTGGCCCTCGACCAGGATCGAGCCCCGCTGGATGTCGTTGAGACCGTTGATGCAGCGGATCAGCGTCGACTTGCCGGAGCCGGACGGCCCGATGATGCAGACCACCTCGCCCTTCTTCACGTCCATGCTGACGCCGCGCAGCACCTCGAGCTTGCCGAAGGACTTGTGGACGTCCCTGACCGAAACGAGCGGCATGTCCGGAGTCCAGGCCGCCGGCGCCGCTCCATGCGGGGAAAGCTCAGGATTCGACGGCATATTTGCGCTCGATCATTCGGGTCCAGATGGAAATCGGATAGATGTAGGCGAAGAACAGAAGCAGCAGGAACAGGTAGAACGGGACGAGGAGTTCCGGCCGGGCGCCGGCCGCCTCCATGGCCGCCTGGGCGTTGCCGACCGCCTCGCGCACACCGAGGATCGAGGCCATCGGCGTCGCCATGGCCAGCAGCGCGTACCAGTTCATCCAGGGCGGAATCGCCCGCTTGACGCATTGCGGCAGGATGATCCAGCGCAGCGTCTGGCCGTGGGTGAAGGCGAGGCTCTCGGCCGATTCCCACTGGCCCTTCGGGATCGAGACGATGGCGCCGCGGACGATCTCGCTGACATTCGCCATGACCGGGAGCGAGAAGGCGAATGTGGCCTTCAGCCAGTCGGACATGATGAAGATCCCTCCACCGGGCAGTTCGAGCTCGAACGGCACGAGAAGCATGACGACGAAGAGGATCACCAGCCAGGGCGAATTGCGGAAGAGGTGGGTCACCAGCCAGGCCGGAGCGCTGAGGAAGCGCGTCCGGCTGAGTTGCAGGAGGCCGAGGCCGATGCCGAGGACGGTGGCGATCGCCATGGCGAGGAAGCTCATGCCGAGATTGAGCAGGAAGCCCCTTAGGATGAACGGAATCCATTCGATCAGCGTGCTCAGCGGCGATCGCGGCCCTCCCCCGCCGCCGCTCTGGGCATGGGCCGTGGCGACGGCGAGACTGGCGAGGAACAGCGCCAGGATCAGGATCCCGTGCCAGCCGCGAAGCGCGCGGCTCGGCAGGAAGGACGAGAGAGCCTCGACGTCGATCCGGAAGGGTGCGGCCGGCGGTTTCATCGACCGTATCCCGGCAGTGCGAGGCGCTTTTCCAGAGCATGCAGCCCGGCTGCGATCAGGCTGACGACGACGACGTAGAACAGGAACAGGACGAGCATCATCTCCGGAACGTTGATGTTGTCGGACCAGACCTGGTTCAGCGTGTAGGTCATTTCGGGAACCGAGATGACGTAGGCGAGCGACGTCGTCTTCGCCAGGGAAACGAGGTTGTTCGTGAGCGCCGGCAGGCTGATGCGGAAGGCCAACGGCAGGGTGACGTAGGCATAGGTCTGCCATGACGAGAAGCACAGGCTCTCGGCCGCCTCGGCGGTGGCCTTCGGCACGGCCTCGATGCCGGAGCGAAAGATCTCGACGTTGAAGGCCCCGCCGAAGATCCCGAGCGACAGGACCGCCCAGGTGAACGCGGAGATCATCGGCTCGTAATAGCCCCCCATGTCGACCTGCGGCGTGAAGGCGCCGAGGCCGAAATAGAAGAACAGGAGCTGGATCAGCGGCGGGGTGTTGCGAAACAACTGGATGTAGCCGTCGACGATGCCCCGCAGCAGCGCCGAGCGCGCGGTCTGCACCCACGCGCCCAGCACCCCGATGACGAGAGACAGCAGCGTCGACCACAGGATGAGCTGCAGCGAGATCGAAATGCCCGTCACGAACCGATCATATTCGTAGCGGTCGTAGAATATGATGAAGTTCCATCCCGTCTCCTCGAAGAGACGCTGGAAGATCGGGGCAATCAGCTCGAACACGCTACGGTCCTGTGCGCGACGGTCTCAACGGCGGCTCCCTTCGGCCGGGGTCATTGGCCCTGCAGATAGCTCTCGTCCCATTCGAGCCGCTCGTGCTGCTCGGCGATCCACTCCGACGGCTTGACCTCCCACTTCTTCTCGAGCTCGACGAGCGTGCCGTCCGCCTGCCATTTGTAGGCCATTCCGGTCATGAAGACGCCCCAGGGCTTGTCGAGCTCCTCGATCGGTACGGCCGACGCCCAGGGATTGTTGAACAGGACGGAGACCGGCATCGCGTAGCCCTCCCATTCGCCGGAGGCGAGGTCGGCCATGATGCTGGCGTCGTCATAGAGCCAGGCGACGCACTTGCCGGCCCTGAGCGCCGCCTTGCCCTCGGTGTTTCCGGCGAAGGCGACGAGACGCGGCCCGTAGTCCTGCTGGACCTGCTTGTTGTAGTTGGCGCCCTGCTTGGCGCAGACCGGCTTGCCCTTGATGTCGTCCCAGCCGGAGACCGCGCCCTCCTTGGCCATCAGGGTCGGGCCCGAGGTCCAGTAGGCCGGCTCGACGATGCCGACGATGTTGCGCCGCTCGGCGGTGTCGTACATGCCGCCGATGATCACGTCGATCTTTCCCTGCTGCAGGAACTGCATGCGGTTCGCCGAGGTGACGACCACCGGCTCGAGCTTCACGCCGAGGGTGTCGGCGACGCTCTGGGCGAGATCGACCTCGATGCCCTGCTGGGAGCCGTCGGGCGAGGGAAACGACCAGGGCTTGAAGGCGCCGAGAACGCCGACGCGCAACGTGCCGCGATCCAGGATCTCTTCGAGCCGGCCGCCGGCCGCCTTCGCAGGAGCCGCCGCCGCGAGAAGCGTCGCCCCCATGACGGCGGCAAGGACGGGAAGGCGCATGATTTTGGCAATCGAATTCATGGCTGCATGTCTCCTGTTGAGGTTGGCATTGCATAAGATCGATCGGCAGTACCGGCTCGAAACACGGTTCGTTGATAGGCGAGGAACTCGTCGACCTCCCGGGCGACCCGTTCGGGCGACCATGCGAGCAGGTCGGCGACCGAGGCGGCCGCGTCCTCGACCTCGTGACGCGCCAGATGCCGGCGCCACGCCAGCGCCGTGCGCGTGTAGAGAATGCCCTTCAGATCCCGGGCGCGTTCTTCGCTGACCGCACGGCGCATCGCCGCCCGGCGGAGATTTCCCGAGGGCTCCGGCTCGGACAGGCGCGGGGCGTTGCTGGCGATCCGCCAGGGCGCCGGCTCGCCGCGCATCGTCCTTTGGGGCTTGCCGAGAATGGCCTCGGCCCGTTCGCGCATCGTCCTCGCGGCGCTGCGATGCGACATCACCGGCCCCGCCGTCATGGCCAGGACGCCCGGCAGCCCGTCGTCGGACAGATCGTGGATCTCGCGCGAGCGCCGCCCCATCGGCTGCGCCTCGTCGAAGGTCAGCGGCCGCACGCCCGCCCAGGTGAAGACGACGTCTTTGCGCGTCAGACCGAGGCCCGCCAGGAGGAAATTCGCCTCGCCAAGGAGAAAGTCGATCTCCGCCTCGGTCGCGGCGACATCTGCGGCGTCGCCTTCGAACGGGGTCTCCGTCGGCCCGAAGTAGAAGAAATCGTCATGGGACGGCAGGCAGTAGAACGGCATGCCCTGGCGATGCATGGCGGCGATGCCGTAGCCGCGATAGGCCTCGGGCAGCCGCACCATGACATGGCTTCCCTTGGTGCCGCGGACGAGGCGGCGGGAGCGGGTCGGCCGTTCGCCCGCCCCGGCATTCACACCGTCGATCCAGGTGCCGGCCATGTTGAAGACGAGACGCGCGCCCACCTTGGCCGTCGATCCGTCTTGCGCCTCCAGCGCGATCTCCCAGCACCCGGCGGCGTCGGGCTCGACGAGCCGCGCCTTGCAGAAGTTCAGCACCGTCGCACCGCCGGCCTCGGCTTCGAGCGCGGCATCGACGCAGAACCGCTCCGGCCAGTCGAAGACGTATTCCCGATACGTCGCGATCAACTGCAGGCGATCGCGATCCCGCAGATGCCCGGCAAATGGAAGCCGTGCCTCGAAGTCGGACGTGATCTTGCGGTATTCGAGCGGCGGCTCGCTCGGACCGAGCTGCTTCAGCAGCCTCAGACCGGCGTCGAGATGCCAGGGCCTGACGGGGCTCTCGGGATAGACCGGAAAGCACATGGTGAAGGGCTTCACGGCCTCCGGTGCCGTCGTCGCGATCTCGTGGCGGGCGATCATCCCCGCGCGCGCCATCGTCACCGCCTGAAGAAAGCGCCGGGGGTGGAGAGCGAATGCCCGGACCGGATCCTCGGCCTCGAAATAGCGCAGCCCGCAATGGAGCATGCGGGACGAACGACTGGACGCGCCGTCGGCGAAATCGCCCTTCTCGCAGAGCAGCACCGAATACCCGGCCATGGTCAGTTCGCGGGCGGTCGCGGCGCCGTTGATGCCCGCCCCGATGACGGCGACATCCCATTGCGATCCAGCGATACCGGCCAGCGCGTGCTGCATTCCATCCCCGTTCCGACGGTTCCGGAGCCGACTATGCAGAGAGGTTCGAAATGTTCAAAATTGAAAATGCGGCGATGGTTATGCGAGAATGTAATAACGAGCCAGACGAGCTGCGCAGGACCGTTTTTCCGGTCAGGTCGGGACCTGCGCCAGGATCTCGTCCCGCTCGGCCCGCGCCAGGAAAAGCATGTGCTCGACGGCCGGGGTCGCCCCGCGCGATTCCGGGCGAAGCAGAGCGAGATTGAACGGGATGGCCGGGCGAAAGGGGATCAGCCGGATCCGGTCGTCGGCCTGGAGGACCGCCGTATAGGGGTCGACGATGGCGATGCCGAGCCCCAGTTTGACCATCTCGAAGGCGGCCCCCGAAAGGCTCGTCTCGCAAAGCGCCTCGATCCGCACACCGGCGGTGACGAGCACCTGATCGAGCAGATGACGGGCCGCAACGAAGGGCGTCCAGTTGATCATCGGTCCCTTGCGGAGGTCTTCGGGCGTCAGGCAGGAGCGATCGGCGAGTTCGTGGCCGCTCGGGACCGCGGCGACATAGGGCGCCGTGGAGAAGATCTCCGTCTCGAAGCCGGAGCGTCGCACCGGCATCTCGGCGAAGCCGAAATCCACCTGCTGGCCCGCGGCCCATTCCTCGACGGTCGGCGACATGCGAATGTTGAGGCTGACGCGGGTCTCCGGCCAGTCCTGCCGGAACCTGGCGATCACCCGCGGCATGAAGCCCATGCCGAGCGCCGGCAGGATGGCGAGGCTGATCTGGTTGCCCTGCCCCTTGGCGAGGCGCGAGGCGAGATTTTGCAGGGAATCGAGTGAGACATAGGCGCGCTCGACCTCGTCGAGCAGCCGGTGGGCCTGGGCCGTCGGCCGGATCAGGCCCTTCCTGCGCTCGAAGAGGGCGAGGCCCAACTCGGCTTCCAGCCGGTCGAGCAACCGGCTGACGGCCGGCTGGCTTCGCCCGAGGATCTCGGCCGCCCCGCTGACCGTGCCCGTCATCATGACCGCGCGAAAGGCGGCGAAGTGCTGGATGTTCACCGGCAGCGCCCCATCAGCGAAGATCGATCTCGGCGAAGACGAAGGCCTTGAGACGCTCCTCGTCGAGCGCGACGCCGTAGCCCGGCGCATCCTCGATGGGAATGCGCCCGTTCACGACCCGCGTCTCCAGCGGGTTTTGCAGGACCTCGACATGGCCTGGCGTGCGGTCCCAATAGGGGAAGTGCTCCTGGACGTAGAAGTTCGGGATGGCGGCGCTGAAATGCGCCCCGATCGCGGTCGACAGCGAACTCGCGCAGACATGCGGCTGCACCTTGAGGCCGTAGGCCTCGGCCATGGCGGCGATCTTGCGGCCCTCCCAGATTCCGCCGGTATTGCCGAGATCGGGCTGGACGATCGCGACGCTGCGGCTTTCCAGAAGGTCGCGGAAGCCCTGCCGCCCATAGAGGCGTTCGCCGACGGCGATCGGCTGCGAGATCGAGCGGGCGATCTGCTGCAGCGCGCCGAGATCGTCCGGCTCGGTCGGCTCCTCGACGAAGGCGATCTCGTATTTTTCGATCGCGCGGCAGAACCGGATCGTATCGGACGGGGTGAGCCCGGCGGACAGATCCAGAATCACCTCGACATCAGGCCCGACCGCGTCGCGAACCGCGGCGACGCGGGCGATTCCCCGCCGCACGAGATCCGGGTCGCCGGCGCCGCGAAAGGCCGGATGGCGCAGCCGGCCATCGGGCAGGATCGTCGCGAAGGGATAGAATTTCAGGCCCTCATAGCCCTCCGAGACGACCTTTTCCGCGGCGGCCGGCAACTCGGCGTCGGATGCGCAGCCGAAATACCAGCCATTGGCATATGTTCCGAGTTCGTCACGCAGCCGGCCGCCGAGGAGGTCGTAGGCAGGAACGTTCAGGCTGCGGGCCTTGATGTCGACGAGCGCCTGTTCGATCGCGCTGAGCCCCGCATTGAGGATCGGCCCACCGCCCTTCGCCCAGAAGGAGAAATCGCGGATCGCGGCGGTGATCGCCTCGATGCGAAAGGGATCGATCCGGCCGATGAGGAAGCGCCCGGCGAGTTCCTTCAGCATCGCCGCCGCAGCGCTCGCGCCGACCCCGTAGGCGACGGCAGCCTCCCCCAGTCCGACGACGCCCTCGTTCGTTTCGAGGCGGAGGATGACGGGGCGAATCCCGCCGCTTTCGACGGCGTATATGCGCGCAGAAGTCAGAAACATCAGCTTTCGACGGTCCTCGTTGAATTTCGGGACATCCCGCATGCCGCGGCGCCGACCGACGGGTTCGGCCAATTCCGAACGAAACGCGACTGCTTCGCCGCGGACGATCCTATCCGAGATGGTCTTCGAGGAAACCGGAATTCGGTCGGCGAAGGTCCCGAACTGCACTGTACGGGCGAGCCTGCCGACGCGACTCGGCGGTTCTGCCCGGGAAGATCCGGAAAGAATAAGCAGCCACGATCGACGCAAAGGTCCGATCCGACTTGACAGGACGGCGCAACCCGCTCACCCATCTCTCGCCCGGCTGGTGCGATCTCCACTTCCATGTCTGGCATGGCGGCACCGACATCTCGATCCGCGCGTCGCAGGCGGGGCGGGCCACCGGGGTCACCGCCATGGCCGATGCCGGCAGCGCCGGCGAAGCCTCGTTCCACGGCCTGCGCGAATACGTCATCGACCCGGCGACGGAGACCATCAAGGCCTTCCTCAACATCGGTTCGATCGGCTCGTCGCCTGCAACCGGGTGCCCGAGCTGATCGATCTGCGCTCGATCGACGTCGACCGGACGCTGGCGGTCATCGAGGCCAATCGCGACGTCATCTGCGGTGTGAAGGTGCGGGCCTCCGGGGTCATCGTCGGCGGCTGGGGGATCACGCCTGCCAAGATCGCCAAGCGCGTCGCCGAGATCGTCAACCTGCCGCTGATGGTCCACGTCGGCGAACCGCCGCCGCTGATCGACGAGGTCTTCGACATCCTGACCGAGGGCGACATCGTCACCCACTGCTTCAACGGCAAGAAAGCCGGCTCGATCGCCGTCGAGATCTGCCGGCCGCGCGGGGTGCCGGTGATCGTCGACGCGGCGTCGGAATACGACCTTCGCGGCTTTCTCGCCCGCGGCGCCGACATCGTCATCTACTCCGGCCACAAGTTCTTTTCCAACCCGACCAGCGGCATCGTCGCCGGGCGGAAGGATCTCGTGCGCGCCGCCTATCTCCAGAACAAGGGGATCGGCCGGGGGATGAAGGTCGGCAAGGAATCGATCGCCGGCGTCATGGCGGCGCTCGAAGCCTGGGAAAAGCGCGACCACGACGGCATCAGGGCGCGGGAGACGGCGGCGCTCGATCTTTGGGCCGGGACGATCGGCTCCCTGCCGGTCCTATCTGCCGAGATCGAACCGGATCCGACCCGCAATCCGTTGGACAGGCTGAAAATCGTCGTCTCGCCGGAAAGCGGCTTCGCCGCGACGGGCCTGTCGAAAGCCCTGGCCGCCGGCGAACCGCCGATCGTGGTCCGGGATCACGAGGCCGAGCTCGGCTTCTTCTTCCTCGATCCCTGCAATCTCCATCCGGGCGAAGCGGAGGTTGTCGCAGAGGTGCTGACGCGGGTGATGACAGCCCCGCGGCCGGAATCCGCCATGGCCGAGCCGCGCCATGGCACGGCGAGGGCGCTCCGCTGGCCGGACTGACGCCGATTCCCGAACGGGCGGCCGCAGAAATGTCCGCGGCCGCCCGTCACCTCACTGCGGCTTGGCGGTCGCGACGTTTTCCGGCCAGATGATCTGGTTCTTGCCGTCCTGAATCTGCGCGACCGGAACCGGAATGAAGTCCGGGCCCGACTTCATGGCGTGATCCTCGCCGAACTTCATGTGGCCGACGACGCAGTCGTAGTCGGTCTGGCTCAGCTTTTCGGCGATCGCCTTCGGATCGGTGCTGCCCGCCGCGTCGATCGCCCTCAGCGCGATCTCCATGGTGCAGTAGGCATGGGCGGTGCTGTAGGTGCCGGGATTGCCGAATTCCGCCTCGACCTTGTCGCTGAAGGCCTTGTGGGCCGGATTCAGCTCGGCGCTGAAGGTCAGCGCGGCCCAGTACATGCCCTCGGCGATGTCGGCGGCCTGATCCATGAATTCCGGCTTGGTCGGGTAGTAGATCGCCAGATGCGAGCTCTCCAGCGCCTGCTCCTTCATCTGCCGGACGAAGGCGACGCCGGAATTCGGCACGGTGAAGACCGAAACGACCACGTCGGGCGCGGCATCGCGAAGCTTGGAAAGCTGGGGGTAGAAGTCCGTCGTCGCGGGAGGCACCGTCTCCGTCGCCGCCAGGGTCCAGCCGTCCGCCTTGAACAGGTCGCCGATCTTCTGCGCATTGGCGATGCCGTAGTCCGTGTCCTCGACGACGAAGGCGATTTTCTTGCCGCCCGGATCGAGGGTCTCGTTGGCGAAGGCCCATGCATAGAAGTCGTGGACGGCGGTGCCGTAGCCGTCGCTGTTCCAGTTGCCCTTCCAGTAGAGCTGGTAGCGGTCGGGATCCGCCTCGACCTTGTCGGCAATCGCCGAGCTGACCGGTTCGGCGCTGAGGATCGGCAGATCGTACTGCGGCGCCAGCTCCATCAGCGCCAGCGTCACGTGGCTGTGCAGCGTGTCGCCGATCAGCATGTTGACCTTATCGCGGGTGATGAGGCGCTGGGCTGCGCTGACGGCGACCTCGGGCTTGCCGGAGCTGTCCTCCATCGTGAACGTCACTTTGGGGGGATTCTTGGTGACGTAGTCGCCCTTGCCCTCGTTCCACTCCTTGACCGCCAGCTCCAGCCCCTGCCGGTGGTCCTTGCCGGTGTTGGCGGCGGGACCGGTCAAGGGTCCGACGGCGCCGATCGTGACCGTGAAGTCCTCGGCCGATGCGGCGCCGGCGACAAGGCCGGTTCCGAGGATGCCTGCCGCGAGCAGGCTCCGGACTGTTCGATTGGACATGCTTTACCCTCTCCGTGTTGCGGTGTCGGGCGCCCTGCGGCGCCGCCTTCTGGTTTCCGTCCGTATCTCAGGTCGCCTCCGCCGGCTTCGATGCCGCTCCCGGGCGCTTGCGCCAGGAAGCCGGCTTCAGACCGGCGATGCCGGCCGGCGCGGCGAAGACGAAAATTACGATGAGAGCGCCATAGAGCAGCATCCGGTAGTCGCCGAAGTCCCGCAGCAGCTCGGAGGTGACGGTCAGGAGCAGCGCCCCGTAGATCGGGCCGAAGAAGCGACCGACGCCGCCGACGATGATCATCGCCAACAGGCTGATCAGCATGTCCGGTCCCGCCACCGAACTGGGCGTCAAGATCAGGACGTAATGGGCATAGACGGCACCGCTGAGGCCGACGACCGCCGCGCTCACCGCGAAGGCGAAGATCTTCCAGGCGGCGAGCTTGACGCCGAGGCTTTCGGCCGCCGCCTCGGCGTCGCGGATCGCGAGGAAGGTCAGGCCCGAACGGCTCTTCAACAGCATCAGGAGTAGGAGATGGACGCCGACGAACATGACGGCGGCCACCGCGAAGGAGCCGAAGGCGTTGCCGAGCCCGAACTCGATCGTCCTCGCGCCGATCGGAATCGGATCGAAGGGCGGAATGCCCCAGAAGCCGAGTTCGCCGCGGGTGATCTCCTTCAGATTGCTGAGGACGAGGCGGACGATCTCGGCGAAGGCGAGCGTCACGATCGCCACATGCGGCATCGAGCGGATCCGGAGGATCGGAAAGCCGATGACGACACCGGCGAACGACGCCGCAAGCGCCCCGAGCCAGATGGTGATCCAGGGGCTGACGCCGAAATAATGCGACACCAGCGCCGAGGCATAGGCGCCGATCGCGAAGAAGGCGTGGTGGCCGAGGGTCTTCAGCCCGAGGATGCCGAGGGTCAGGTTCCACCCCGTCGCGAAGACGGCGAAGATCAGGAACAGCGTCAGGATGTGCAGGACGTAGTCGTCGAGCGGCAGGAACGGCACGACGACGAGCAGCACGGTCCAGACCAGAAGGTCGCGGTACGGATGCCGGCCGAAGACTTCAAGCATCGTCCATCCTCCTCACGCTCCGCGGCCGGCGAACAGGCCCTCGGGCCGGGCCGTGATCACGGCGATCAGAAAGGCGAAGGCGATGACGTTGCTCCATTCGGACGGAACGAAGGCGACGCTGATCGTCTCGATCAGGCCGAGCAGGAAGCCCGCCGCGACGGCGCCGCCGAAGCTCCCGAGCCCGCCGAGGATGACCACGGCGAAGCCCTTCAGGAGATAGGCCGTGCCCATCCACGGATTGACGGTGATCAGCGGCGACAGGAGGATGGCGCCCGTACCGGCGAGAGCGGCCGAGATCGCGAAGACGGTGGTGTGGACGAGACCGGCCGGAATGCCGACGGCGAGCGCCGCCTCCGAATCCTGCGCCGTCGCCCGGACGATGCGCCCGAGCTTGGTGCGGTAGAGGATCAGGCCGCAGATCCCCATGACCAGGAGCGCGACGACGAGGATGGCGATGCGCTGCCAGGGCATGCGCACCTCGCCGATCACCGCGACGCCATGGAAGAAATACGGCACGCCCTGGTACTGTTCGCCCCAGACGAGCTGGGCGCCGCTCTGCAGGAAGATCGACAGGCCGATCGTCGCGGCGATGACGCTGAAGGCCCAGTCCTCCCGCTTCATCAGCGGCGCGATGGTGACCCGCTGCAGAAGTGCGCCCAGCACCATCACGAGGACGATGGTCGCGATGGCGGCGAGGATCACCGGCCAGCCCAGCGTGACGGCGAACATGAGGATGAAATAGCCCGCCAGCATCAAAAGCTCGCCATGGGCGAAATTCAGGACGCGCGTGGTGCCGTAGATGAGCGCCAATCCCGAACCGATCAGCGCATAGATCGACCCGCTGATCAGTCCGTTGATCAGGGTTTCGAGAAGATGGGTGCCGCTCAAGCCGCCGCCTCCCGAACGCCGAGATAGACGCGCTTGACCTCGGGATGCTCCAGCATCTCCTCTCCCGATCCGCTGAGCACCACCCGGCCGCTCTCCAACAGGTAGCCGCGATGGCTGACGGCGAAGGAGAGCTTGGCGTTCTGCTCGTTGAAGAGGATCGCGACGCCCCGCTCGTTGATCGTTTTCATGATCGCCAGCACGTTCTTCACCATGGCCGGCGACAGGCCGAGAAACGGCTCGTCCATCAACAGGATCTTCGGATCGGCCATCAGACCACGGGCGATCGCCACCATCTGCTGCTGGCCGCCGCTGAGCCGGCCCGCCGTCGCCTGGAGATGCGGCTTGATTTCCGGCAGGATCTCCAGAACCCACTCGTAGGTCTCGCGCGCTTCGGACGCCTTGCGCACATAGGCGCCGAGCATGACGTTCTCTTCGACGCTCATGCGCGGGAACAGCCGCCGGCGCTCGAGCACGATGCTCATGCCGCGCTGCGGCCGCACGGTGGCGGGCTTGGTCTGCAGTTCCTCGCCATTCAGCGAGACGACGCCGGACGAGGGCTTCTTCAGCCCCATGGCGGCCTTCAGGACGGTGCTCTTGCCGGAGCCGTTCGGCCCCATGACGGCCACCATCTCGCCGGAGCCGACGCTGATCGAGACGTCCCAGAGCACGCGGGTCGCCCCATAGTGGACGTTCACCCGGTCAAGCTGCAGCATCGATGTCGCCCAGATAGATGCTGCGGACCGCCTCGTGCCCGGCGACCTCTTCCATGCCGCCGGTGACCACCACCTCGCCGCGATTGAGGAAGACCGCATCGTCCGCAAGGTCGAGCAGCACCTCCATGTTGTGCTCGACGACGACGATGGTGATCCGCCGTTCTTCCCGCAGCCGGCGGATCAACGACAGCAATTCGGGAATGCTCGGACGGTCGACGCCGCCCGTCACCTCGTCGAGGAGAAGAAGGCGCGGATGCGTCGCCAGCGCGCGGGCGAGTTCGAGACGCTTGCGCTGGCCGGTGCTGAGCACGCGGGCAGGATCCTCGGCTTTGGCCGTCAGGCCGACGAAGTCGACATAGGTTGCGGCCTCGCGGCGCGCATCCGCCATCGAAGCGCCTTTCGTCGCGAGGGCGACCATGACGTTCTCGATGACGGACAGGCCGCCGAAGGGCTGGGTGATCTGGAAGGTCCGGGCGATGCCCGAATGGCAGCGGCTGCTGGGCGACTTCGTGCTGATGTCTTCGCCGAGGAACCGGATCTTCCCAGCCGTCGGCCGCACGGCGCCGGAGATCGCGTTGAAGAGCGTCGTCTTGCCGGCGCCGTTCGGGCCGAGGATCGCCGTCGTCCGCCCCTCGTCGATCGCAAACGACACGTCCTTCAGGGCGAAGACGCCGCCGAAGGCGACGGTCAGTCGCTCGACGCTCAGAAAATCAGCCGCCATCCATCGTCCTCGCCCCCAACATTCGGGAAAGGCTAGTCGGCGGATGGATGGTAAGCAAGTCTGCCGAGCGATAAAACGCACAGTCCTTCATCACCGATGGCTGCTGTCGATTTTTTGCTCGCCCTGGCAACCCGGTCGTTGACGATCGGCAGATTCCCTGACTATTCAAGGCGGTGGGAACGCGATCTTCCCTCTCTCCCCCTCTCCATGCGGGATCGGAACCCATGTCTCTCGATCCAAAGCTGCGCCAGGACATCCTCGCTTCGGTCGAGGCCGGGTTCGACGACCAAGTCGGTTTCACCCGGAAGCTCGTATCGTTTCCCTCGACGCGCGGCGGCGAGCACGCCATCCAGGATTTCGTCTTCCGTGAATACAGAAAGCGCGGCTACGGGCTGGACCGGTTCTCCATGGACCGCGAGGCGATCGCCCGCCATCCGGGCGGCTCGCCCTGGTCCGAAGAGCATTCCGACGCCCCGATCGTGGTCGGGATCCATCGTCCACGCGAAGAAACGGGCCGCTCGCTGATCCTGCAGTCGCATCTCGACGTCGTCCCGGCAGGCCCGTCCGCGATGTGGGAGAGCCCGCCTTTCGAGCCGCGGATCTCGGGCGACTGGATGTTCGGCCGTGGCGCCGCCGACATGAAGGCGGGCGCGGCGGCCAACGTCTTCGCCATGGACGCGTTGTCCCGGCTCGGGCTGCAGCCCGCCGCCACCGTCACCATTCAGTCGGTCGTCGAGGAAGAATCCACCGGCAACGGCGCGCTGATGGCCCACCTGCGCGGTTATCAGGCGGATGCCGTGCTCATCCCCGAGCCGGAAGACGAGATGCTGGTCCGTGCCAACACCGGTGTCCTGTGGTTCCAGGTCGAGGTCAGCGGCCTTCCGGTCCATGTCCGCGAGATGGAGACCGGCACGAATGCGATCGATGCGACCTACCGGCTGATCGCTGCGTTGCGAGAGCTCGAGGAGGCTTGGAACGCGCAGCGCCATGAGCATCCCTATTTCGACGACCTGCCGCACCCGATCAATCTGAACGTCGGCAAGATCCAAGGCGGCGACTGGGCCTCATCCGTGCCCTGCTGGTGCCGCATCGACTGCCGCATCGCGATCTACCCGGGAACCAGCGCCGCCGCGGCGGCAGACGACGTCCGCGGCTGGATCGCGGCCTTCGCCCGCCGCGATCCGTATCTTTCCAACCACCCGCCGCAGGTGACTTTCAACGGCTTCCATGCCGAGGGCTATGCGCTCGAGCCCGGTTCCGACGCCGAGGCGGTGCTCGAAAGCGCCCACGTCGCCGCCGTCGGGGAACCGCTGAAAAGCTTCACCACGCCCGGCTACCTCGATACCCGCGTCTACGCGCTCTACGACCGGATCCCGGCTCTCTGCTACGGTCCGGTGTCGCGCAACGTCCACGGTTTCGACGAATGCGTCAGCCTCGCCTCGGTCAAGCGGATCACCGGCGCGATGGCGCTGTTCATCGCCGAATGGTGCGGCGTCGAAGCAAAGTCCTGACGTCTTCGCAACCGGCGGAGTCGGCCTGCAGCCGTCGCGGAGCCGGAGCCGAAGCCGAACGGTCGTCGCCCATGCCGTGCGCAACGGCGAAGACGGGACGATTACGATTGAGAACGGTCACGCGTGGCCATGCAGGAGGATCGAGATCATGAGCACCATCCGCACCGTCGAGGAATTGCGCTCCGTCTACAAGCCGGCGCTCGAACGGTCCCTCCAGAAGGAAATGAAATCTCTCGACAAGCACGCCAAGGCGTTTCTGGCGATCAGCCCGTTCCTGTTGATCGGCTCCTGCGCGCCCGGCGGGCGCGCCGACGTCAGCCCGAAGGGCGATCAGCCGGGCTTCGTCCGGCCCCTCGACGACAGGACGATCGCAATTCCCGATCGGCCCGGCAACAACCGGCTCGACACCTTCGAGAACATTCTGGGCAATCCGCAGGTCGGCCTCATCTTCCTCGTTCCCGGCATGAACGAGACGCTGCGCATCAACGGCCGGGCCGAACTGCGCACCGACGCCGATCTGATGGCGATGTTCGAGCACCAGGGCAAGCTGCCGATCAGCGTCCTCGTCGTCCACGTCGATGAAGTCTATCTCCACTGCGCCAAGGCCTTCATGCGGTCCGGGCTGTGGGATCCCTCGACCTTCATCGAGCGCAGCAGCTTCCCCTCCTTCGGCGCGATGCTGAAGGATCAGATCGCGCTCGAAGAGCCGGCCGACGACATCGACCGCAACCTTGCGGAGCGCTACAAGGTGACGCTCTACTGACGTCGCCGGGTCCCGCAGCGTCGAAGAGGCGACGGCCCGGCTGGCGCCCTCGGCCCGGCCACTCCGCCCCTCGCCGGCAGGCGCAGACGGGCGGATCG
The DNA here is from genome assembly GCF_021390325.1 of Jiella avicenniae. Lineage (GTDB taxonomy): Bacteria > Pseudomonadota > Alphaproteobacteria > Rhizobiales > Rhizobiaceae > Jiella > Jiella avicenniae. Next base: position 366,711 of record NZ_JAJUWU010000003.1, read on the forward strand.
AAGCCCGCACGGCGCGAGCGGGCATTTGAGCCCTTGGCCGTCGTGCACGGAGGAGACCGGCGACGGCTGCGCCGGTCGATCGCGTCCCCCCTTCCCGATCCATTTCGTCCCGCGAAGGCGACGTCTCGACCGGTCTCCCTCGCGCATGGGCGCGTCCTTTCGCCCGACGCCGGCGACGGCCGCGCCGGAGGGTGACATACTTTTCGGCAACGCCGTAGTTCCCAGACGGCATTTCAGCGCATCACCTCCCCCTGCTAGCCTCCGGCGGATCATCGCAGCGGAGGCGGTCCTTGAGCGGCAAAAATCCCACCGGCGGCTATACGATCGGCCATCTGCCCGGCCAGCGCTGGACGATCGGCGCCGAGATGGTCGGCACCGTCCGGCCGCAGCCGTCGAGCCGCCCCGTCCGCATTCCGGCCCGGCCGCTCGACGTCGAGATCGACGTGGCACGGACGGCGCTCCTCGTCGTCGACATGCAGAACGACTTCCTGCACCCCGATGGCTGGTTCGCCGGCCGGGGCGTCGACGTGTCGCCGCTTGCGGCCGTCATGCCCGCAGTCCGCGATCTCTCCGCCACCTGTCGTGCGGCGAATTTCCCCGTCGTCTGGGTGAACTGGGGCGTCGGCTACGGCGCCGACGGCCTGCCGGCGAACGTCCTCTTCCGTGGGAAGCGCAAGGCCGACGCCGTCGGTTACGGCGAGCCTGGCGCCCTGCGCGAAGGCAGTTGGGGCGCCGCCGTCGCCGATGACCTCCTGCCGGAGGCGAGCGACCTCGTGGTGCCGAAGCAGCGCTTTTCCGGCTTTTACGAAACGAGGCTCGACAGCGTCCTGCGCAATCTCGGCGTCACGACGCTGCTCTTTGCCGGCGTCAACGTCGATCGCTGCGTCTTCGAGACCCTGACCGATGCCGGCGCCCGCGGCTACGACTGCCTGCTCGTCGAGGATGCCTGCGCCACCGTCTCGCCGCCCGAAATCGGCCGGGCGATCACCTGGCTCGTCGCGGAACTCCACGGCTTCGTCGTCCGGCTGGACCAACTCGCCGAGGGCCTCGCGCCCACCCCCTGACATCTCCGCCATCCCGCCCCTCCCCAAGAAGAAGGACGCATCATGCGACACGCGACGCTCTCCTGCCTTTCGGCCGCGCTGCTCTCGGCCGCCCTCTCGGCAACGCCGGCTCTTTCCCAGGAAACTCAGATCGATTTCGTCCTGAACTGGAAATACCAGGGACCGCAGTCGGCGTTCTTCATCGCCAAGGACAAGGGCTACTTCAGCGAAGAAGGCCTCGACGTCACCCTCGATCAGGGCGAAGGCTCGGCCGCGGCCATCACCAAGGTGGCGAGCGGCGCCTACGACGCCGGTTTCGGCGACATCAACGCCCTGATCGCCCTCGCCGCAGACAAGCCCGAGGAAGCGCCGATCGCCGTCTACGTCCTCTACAACAACCCGCCCTTCACCATCGCGGTGAAGTCCGAAAGCGACATCCGCGAGCCGAAGGATCTCGAGGGCAAAACCATCGGCGGGCCGGCCAGCGACGCCGCGCTGCAACTCTTCCCAGCCTTCGCGGAGATCACCGGCATCGATGCCTCCAAGGTCGAGATCACCAACATGCAGTCGAACCTGCGCGAGCAGATGCTGGCGCGCGGCCAGGTCGACGGCGTCTTCGGCTACGTCAACACCATCGCCTTCAGCGCCAAGAGCGCCGGGATGAACCCGGACGAGGACTTCCGCTTCATCAACTACGGCGATTTCGGCATGGATCTTTATTCCAACGCCGTCGTGGTTTCCAAGCAGCTGGCGGAGGAGCATCCGGACGCCGTCGAGGGGCTGCTGCGGGCCATCAACCGCGGCGTCAAGGACATGATCGCCGATCCGGACGGCTCGGTGAAATACGTCGTCGACCGCGAACCGCTTCTCAATTCCGAGGTCGAGGCGGAGCGGACCGTCGCCACCCTCAAGATGGAGATGAGCAATCCGGAGGCGGAGACGATCGGCCTCGGCGACGTCGACGAGGCGCGGCTGAAGCGCTCGATCGACACGCTGGTCAAGGCGCGCGACCTCGCCCGGGCGCCGGAAGTCTCCGAGATCTTCACCGACCGCTTCCTGCCGCCGCTCTCCGAGCGTCCGACCAAGATCGCCGACTGAGAGCAGCGCAGATGGAACTGAACATGCAAGGCCGGACCGCGATCATCACCGGTCCGGCCAAGGGAATGGGCGCGGCGGTCACCCGCGCCTTCGCCTCCGAGGGCTGCAACCTCGTTCTCGCCGGGCGCGACGTCGCGGCGATCGAGCCGGTCGCCGAAGACGTCCGGCAGGCCGGGCGCGCGGTCGAGGTCGTCGCCTGCGACGTCACCGACGTAGGCCAGTGCGAGGATCTGGTGGCGCAGGCGAAAGCCCGCTTCGGCCGCGTCGACATCCTCGTCAACGTCGCCGGCGGCTCCGGCCCGATCGGCAAGACCGGCTGGGAGACGACGCGCGAAGAATTCGACGACATCATCGAGGTCAACATGGCCGGCTGCTTCAACACCATGCGGGCGGTGATGCCGGTGATGATCGAGCAGCGCTACGGCAAGATCGTCAATGTCGGCGGCACCTTCGGCATGCGCGGCCGGGCCGGCCGGATGGCCTACTCGGCCTCCAAATGGGGCCTGCGCGGCATCACCAAGAGCTTCGCGCTGGAAGCCGGGCCGTACAACGTCAACGTCAACTACGTCGCGCCCGGCATGGTCGACGGCGAGCGCTTCCGCGGCAAGGTGGTGCCGGAAATGGCTCGGCGTCTCGGGATCTCCGAGGCCGAGGCCGCCGAGCGCCACGCCGAGGATTACGCGATGCGCCGGGTCTCGACCGGCGAGGACGTGGCCAGCGCCTGCCTGTTCCTTGCCAGCGACGTTTCGCGCCAGATCACCGGCACCGACCTGCCGGTCGACGGAGGATGGGCCCAGCTATGACCACGACCGACATCCACCCCGAAGGGGCTTTCATCGCCGACCTCGTCATCGCCGGCGGAACGCTGGTGCGCGAGGACGCCACCGTCCCCGCCTCGATCGCCATTCTCGACGGCCGCATCCTCGTCGTCGGCGACGAAGCGGCCATGCCGCCGGCGCGTGAGACGATGAGGGCGGAGGGTCTCCATATCCTGCCCGGCGCGATCGACGTGCACGTGCATTTCCGCGATCCCGGCTACACCCGCAAGGAGGACTTCGGCACGGGAACCGCCGCCGCGGCCATGGGCGGCGTTACCACCGTCTTCGAGATGCCGAACGTCGTCCCGCCGACCTCGACGCCAGAGGGCCTGCGCATCAAGCAGCAGGCGGCCGAAAAGGCGATGGTGGATTTCGGCCTTTACGGGCTGCTCGGCGAGGAAAACCTCGATCAGATCGAGGCGCTGATCGACGGCGGCGTCGCAGCCTTCAAATGTTACATGGGCAACACCTTCGGCGATCTTCCCTCGCCCTCGACGGGAGCGATGCTGGAAGGCTTCGAGATCGTCGCCAAACACGGCATCCGCGTCTCGCTCCACGCCGAAACCGCCTCGATCAACAAGTGGCGGCAGCGGCGGCTGACCGAGGCCGGCCGGCACGACGCCATCGCCCATCTCCAGGCCCGTCCCCCGGTCGTCGCCGTCGAAGCGGTATCCCGCGCGGCGGTGCTGGCGGAATGGACGGGCGCGCGCATCCATGTCCTGCACATCTCCTCGGGCGACGAACTGCGCCCCTTGCGCGAAGCGCGGGCCCGCGGCGTCGACGTCACCGGCGAGACCTGCCCGCACTACCTCCTGCTCGACGAGACCGCCTACGAGCGGCATGGCTCGATCGTCCGGGTCAACCCGCCGGTCCGCGAGCGCGCGCATCAGATGGCGCTATGGGAGGGCATCGCCGACGGCACGATCGACATGATCGCCACCGACCACGCCCCCCACACCGACGCCGAGAAGGTCAATGCCGACATCTGGAAGGCCGATTGCGGCTTTCCGGGCATCGAGACCCAGATGCCGCTGATGCTGACGGAGGTGCATCGGGGACGGTTGAGCCTCGAGGATTACGTTCGCCTGTCGAGCGCAGCACCCGCCCGCAGCTTCGGGCTCTATCCGCGGAAGGGGACGCTCCTGCCCGGCAGCGACGCCGACATCGCCATCGTCGATCTGTCGCGGCGCGAGACGATCCGTGCCGCCGGTCTGCATTCGCGTTCCCGCATCAACCCCTTCGAAGGCATGGAGACGGTCGGTGCGCCGATCCACACGCTCGTACGCGGCCGCTTCGTCATGCGCGACCGCAAGCTGATGACCGACGCCGCCGGCTGGGGCCGCAACGTGTCGGCCAAGCAGAAGATGCCGCCGCCCGCCCCGCGCAACCTCGACCTGACCATGGAAGCGGTGACGCGTCCGGGCGCGGGACGCTTCGGATCGGGCGGTGCACGATGACCGAGGCTCTCCAGCGAACCGCACTGCACGCCCCGCCGCCGGCGACCGCGCCCGAAGCGAGCGTCGCCCGCCCCCTGATCCGGATCGAGGACGTCTCGCTCACCTATGGCCGGGGCGAGCGCAAGGTGCAGGCTCTCTCGCGCACCTCGCTCGACGTCCCGAACGGCGATTTCGTCGCCCTCGTCGGGCCGTCCGGCTGCGGCAAGTCGACGATCCTCAAGATCGTCGCGCAGCTGCTCTCGCCGAGCGAGGGCCACGTCTTCGTCGCGGGCCGCGAGATCGGCGCCGTCGACATCCGCATCGGCATGGCCTTCCAGAACCCGACGCTGCTGCCATGGCTGTCGATCCGCGACAACGTCATGCTGCCCTTGAAGATCTCCCAGCCGTTCCGAAGCGACTGGCGGCGCAAGAAGAACGGCGAATATCGCGACCGCGCCGATGCCCTGCTCGCCAAGGTCGGCCTCGGCGGCTTCGCCGGGCACTATCCTTGGCAGCTCTCCGGCGGCATGCAGCAGCGCGCCTCGCTCTGCCGCGCCCTCGTCCACGAACCGACGCTCTTGCTCCTCGACGAGCCGTTCGGCGCGCTCGACCAATTCACCCGCGAGGAACTGTGGGACGTCCTGCAGGCGCTGTGGATGGAGCAGAAGCCGACGGTGCTGCTCGTCACCCACGATCTTCGGGAAAGCGCCTATCTCGCCAACCGGATCGTCGTGATGAGCGCCCGTCCCGGCCGGATCATCGTCGACGAAACGGTCGACTATCAGCGCCCCCGGTCGATCGAGACCACCTTCCGCAGCGATTTCGTCGAACTCAACCACCGTCTGCGCTCGCTGATCTTCGAGGCCCGCGCGGCCGGTTCGGGCGCCATCCCCGCCGGAGTTGCCGCATGAAGCGCTGGTACAAGGAACGCTTCGCCTCCACGGCACTCATCGTCGGCTTCTTCCTCGTCTGGGAACTCGCCTGCGTCGCCTTCGGCATCAGCGAGATCGTGCTGCCGCGGCCCTCGCAGATCATCGTCACGCTGTTCGACCGCTGGCCGGCCCTCGTGCCCCACACCGTCCAGACGCTCTACACGACGCTCGTCGGCTTCGCGCTGGGGGTCGGGATCGGGGTGGTGATCGGCATGATCATCGGCTCCTCGCGCGTCGCCTACGACGTCGCCTTTCCGCTACTCGTCGGGCTGTCCTCCATCCCGAAGGTCGCGGTGGTGCCGATCTTCGTCCTGTGGTTCGGCGCCGGCACGGTGCCGGCAGTGCTGACCGCCATGGTGATCTCGATCTTCCCGGTGGTGGTGAACGTCGCCACGGGTCTCGCCACCACGGAGCCGGAACTCGAAGACGTGCTGCGGACGCTCAGGGCGAGCCGGACGGATATCCTCGTCAATGTCGGCCTGCCGCGGGCGATGCCCTATTTCTTCGCCTCGCTGAAGGTCGCCGTGACGCTCGCCTTCGTCGGTTCGGTCATCGCCGAGACGGTCGCCGGCAACAGAGGCATCGGCAACATGATGCTGATCGCCTCGGCCAATTTCAACGTGCCGCTGACCTTCGCCGGCCTGTTCATTCTCGCCGCGATGGGGATCGGTCTCTATCTCGTCTTCGCCGCCATCGAGAAGCGGGTCACCGGCTGGGCCAACCGCAAGGCCGAGCTCGCCATGGGCTGAGGCACTCGGAGGAAAGCGACATGGCAGGGACCAGCAGCAAGGGACATCGGAGACCATGAGCGAACGGACGATCCTCTGCGCCTCGACCGCCGAGGGCGAGGACTACGGGCTCCGCCGCGGCCGCGCCATCACCCTCGCGGGCGGGCGCATCGCCGCGATCGACGGCGCGCCGGCGCACGAGCCGGGACTGTTCGCCATGCCGGCCCTCGTCAACGCCCACGACCACGCCCGGCCGATCCGTTCGAGCGCCTTCGGCGCCGTCGGCATCCCGCTGGAACTCTGGCTGCAGTATCTGGCGCTGCTGCCGGCGGTCGATCCCTATCTCGCGGCGGCCGCCTCGCTCGGGCGCAGCGCGCTCGGCGGCTGTGGCGCGGTGATGATCCATTACACCCGGACGAACGGGCTGACCCCGCTCCCGCAGGAAGCGGCCGAGGTCGCGCGGGCGGCGCGGGACGTCGGCGTGCGGATCGGCTTCGCCGTCGCCCTGAAGGACCGCAACCCGCTGGTCTACGGGCCGTCGGAGCCAGTGCTTGCGGCGATGCCCGAGACGGCGCGCCGGACCATCGAGCAGCGGCTGTCGAAACCGCAGCTCGCCCCGGCCGAGCAGATCGCGCTGGTGGACGAGGTCGCCGAGGCTGCCGGATGCGATCTCGTCGACGTCCAGTACGGGCCGACGGGCGTCCAGTGGTGCACGCCGGAGCTGCTCGAAGCCGTCGCGCAAGCCTCCGCCGAGACCGGGCGCCGCGTCCACATGCACTGCCTCGAGACCGGCTATCAGCGGGACTGGGCCGACCGGGAGTTCCCGGGTGGCATGCTGCCCTTCCTGAAGGAGATCGGCCTCCTTAGCCCGCGGTTGACGCTGGCCCACTGCACCCATGCCCGACCGGACGAACTGGAACTCATCGCCGGGTCCGGCGCGACGATCACCGTCAACACCCACTCCAATCTCGCACTCAAGTCCGGCATCGCCCCCGTCGCGGCCATGCTGAAGGCCGGATGCAACGTCGCGCTCGGTCTCGACGGCACCAGCTTCGACGAGGACGACGACGCCTTCAGCGAAATGCGTCTCGCCTTCGAACTGCATCGCGGCTGGGGTTTCGACGAGACGATCGCCGAGCCCGGAATGCTGCGCATCGCCACCCGCAACGGCCGGGCGAGCGTCACGGGCTCGGCCGATGGCGGTTTTCTCGCTGCAGGCATGCCGGCTGATATCCTCCTCCTCGACGAAGCCGCGCTCGACGAACACCGCCTCGTCGCCGATCTCTCGCCGGTGGATCAGCTGTTCACCCATGGCCGGGCGCGGCACATCGCCGAACTCCTCGTCGCCGGCCGCTCGATCGTCAGGGACGGTCGGCTGACCGGCATCGATCACGCGGCGCTGCAAGGCGAACTCGTCGACCGCTTCCGGCACGGCATGCGATCGGGCGGCCAGCTCGCCGCCGCGCTGCCGGAACTCGGCACGGCCATGCGCCGGCATTTCCGCGACCCGCCGTGCTGCTGACGGCAAACGGCGAAGGCGCGGTTCCGATCGCCCGAACGCGGGATCAGCGGGCGAACGGCGGCAACGCGCCGGTCGATCTCATGCGAAATCCCGGCCGGACTTCGAACTCGCGGACGTCACGCCCGCTCGAAGCGGATGTCCTGGGCGCCCTGCCACAACACCATCGGCCCGAGTTCGGCGAGGTTTTCGAGGCCCGAGGTCAGGGTGATGAAGTGATTGCCGGCGAGCTGGCCCATCTTCGAGGCGAAATGGACGCCGCCATAAGCGAGCAGGATCTCGGTCTCGCTGATGCCGCCCGGATAGAGGATGATCTGGCCGGGCGCCGGATAGCTGGTGTGGTTCTCGTAGCCGAGGCCGAAATCGTGGTCGCCGAGCGGGATCCAGACGCCCTCGCCGCTCCAGCGGACATGGACGATCTTGCTCTGGTAGGGGAGCAATTTCGTGAAGGCCTCGCAGGTCTTCGGCGCCTTTTCGGTTTCGAGCCGGGCGTCGAAGGTGAACGGTCCGGCGGTGATCTTCAGCTTGCTCATGCGGGTCCTGCTTGCGGGAAAGGGGTGGCCGGGAGCGACCGGTCACTCAAGATGAGTTCGAGCCTAGCGGCGCCGAGCGTGCGGCTCAAACGCCGATTGGCCGCTGGCGTGGTGCCGGAAGGTATACACGAGGAGACTGTGCGCGATGCGTCACATGCGGATCTGGACCTATGTCGACGAAGCGGCCCGTCTCGGCTCGCTGCGCAAGGCGGCGGAAAAGCTGAACATCACTCCCTCGGCGCTGCAGCGGCGCATCCGCGACGTCGAGGAGGACCTCGGCACGCCGATCTTCGAGCGGACGGCCCAGGGCATCCACCTGACGGCCGCCGGCGAAGGCATGGTGCGCTGGATCCGCGGCCAGTCGGCGGATCTGGAGCGATTGAAGTCGCAGATCGAGGACATGTCCGGGCTCCGGCGGGGCAACGTCCGCATCGCCTGCAGCCAGGCGCTGGTGCCGTTCTTCCTGCCGCAGGAGATCTCCGAGTTCCGCAGCCGCTTTCCGCAGGTGCGCTTCTCCGTCGAGGTACAGGATCACGGCGTCGCCCTGCGCATGCTGCGCGACTTCGAGTGCGACCTCGCCATCGTCTTCCGCCCGGACCGCAGTCCCGACATCCATCCCCTGTTCGTCCTCGGCCAGCGGCTCGTCGCGATCATGCGCCGGGACCACCCCCTGGCCGAAAGGGACCAGCTGCGCCTGCGCGACTGTGCCGCCTATCCGGTCGCGCTGCCGAGCAGCGGCTTCGGCACCCGCGCGATCATCGACGACCTCCTGGCGGGGAGCTCGACGCGCTTCGACGTCCAGCTCCAGTCGAATTCCTTCGAGATGCTGCGCAACCTCGCGTCGTCCGGCGACGTGGTCACCTTCCAGGCCGAGATCGGGGCGCCGCGCGAGGATCCGGACGGCGAGCTCGTCTACCGCGTCCTCAGCGACCGCGATCTCGCCCATGGACCGCTCGTCGTCTGCCAGCTGAAGGGCCGGACCCTGCCGGTGGCTGCGGCGAAATTCGCCGAGCAGCTGTCGCGCAGCCTGGAGGCGATCCGCAGCACGCCGGGGCCGGACGTCTGAGGACACACCACACGATGGCCACGCCGTCCCGGCACCGCCCCCGCGTTGCGATCGGCGACGCCGCCAAATCCTCCGCACCGCCCACGCCATGACGAAAGAGACCTCGATGACCGCCAGACCGAAGCTCGTCACCGGCGCGCGCGTCTTCGACCTCGACGGCGACGTCGACCAGCCGCCGCAGCACGACATCCTGATCGAGGCCGGCCGAATCGCCGCTCTCGGTCCCGAGGCGAGCGCCCGCGCGGCCGGGCGCCCCGAGGTCGAGCGCGTGCCGGCCGACGGCCTCATGGCGATCCCCGGCCTCGTCAACGCCCATTATCACTCGCACGACGTACTTCTGCGCGGCCTGTTCGAGCAGATGCCGCTCGACGTCTGGGGCTTCTACAGCTTCCCGGCCAACTACACGCGGCGCAGCGGCCGGGAGGTGCGGCTGCGCACCCTTCTCGGCGCCGCCGACTGCCTCGCCAACGGCATCACCACGATCCAGGACATGGTGACCGTCGTCGGCCCCGACCGCGAGCATGTCGGCGAGATCCTCTCCGCCTATGGGGCGATCGGCACCCGCGTGGTACTGGCCCTGCAGCTCGGCGACCGCGCGGCGGAAGAGGCCGTGCCCTTCTGGGACGAACTGCCCGAGTCGGTGCGGGCCCGCCTGCCCGGCCGGCTCGACACGGCGCCGACGCGGGCGATGATCGAGGAGTTGCTGGACGAGAAGGCCCCGCCCCGCCTCACCTGGGGCCTCGGCCCCTCGGCGCCGCAACGCTCCTCCGACACGCTGCTCGAATGGACGGCGAAACAGGCCGAGCGGCACGGCCTGCAGGTCTTCACCCATCTCTACGAGGCCCGCTCCCAGGCGGTGCTCGCCCGCCGCGAAGGCGGTTCGCTCCTGTCGACGCTGGAGCGCTTCGGGCTGCTGTCGCCGCACCTCACGATCGCCCATGGGGTCTGGATCGACGATGACGAGATCGACCGCTTCGGCGCGTCCGGCGCCAGCCTTGCCTGCAATCCGATGAGCAACATGAAGCTTCTGAACGGCTTCGCCCCCGTCCGCCGCTATGCCGATGCCGGCGCCAACCTGTCGCTCGGCTGCGACAATTGCAGCGGCAACGACGCCCAAAGCCTGTTCCAGTCGATGAAGATGTTCGCGCTCTATTGGGGGATGCAGACCGCCGCGGGCGAGACCGGCGCCGCGCGCGAGGCCTTTCGGGCGGCGACACTCGGCGGGGCACAGGCGCTGGGCCTTGCCGGCGAAATCGGCGCGCTGAAGCCGGGCTACCGGGCCGACATGGTGCTGATCGATCTCGCCGCGCCCTGCTATCGCCCGCTCAACAGCGCCCTGCGCCAGCTCGTCTATGGCGAGACCGGCACGGCGATCCGCAGCGTCATGGTGGAGGGCGAAATCGTGCTGCAGGACGGCCGGCTCGTCGGTCAGTCCGAGGCGCAGTTGAAGGCCGATGCCGAAGCGGCGCGGGGGGCATCGCGCGAAGAGATCGCCGCCATCGGCCGGCGCAATGCCGAATTCGTCGGCGACCTTCTCGCCGCCTACGAGCGGGCCGATGCCTATCCGCTGCCCTTCGACCGCTTCTCGATGCGCTGAACGCCGACGCCGGACCGGCCGAATGCCGCCGTCAGGCCCGCAGGCGCCCGGCGGCTTCCTCGACCGCCTCGACGATCGCCTGATAGCCGGTGCAGCGGCAGATGTTGCCGGAGAGCGCCGCCCGGATCTCGGCCCGGTCCGGCGCCGGAGTGTGCTCCAAAAGTTCCGCCGCCTGCAGGAGGATTCCCGGCGTGCAGAAACCGCATTGCAGCGCCGCCCGCTCAAAGAAGCAGTCCTGCAGCACGGCGACGCGCCCCGATCGCGTCGCCCCTTCGACGGTTTCGACGCGGGCACCGTCCGCCTGCACCGCCAGCATCAGACAGCCGCGCACCACGCGCCCGTCCACCTGAACGTGGCAGGCGCCGCAGACGCCGTGCTCGCAGCCGACATGGCTCCCGGTCAGGCCGAGATCGTGCCGCACCCAGTCGACCAGCGACCGGCGCACCGGCACGACGTCGCGCACGGCTTCGCCGTTGACGGTGCAGGTGATCGTCAGGGTTTCCTCGTCGACCGTCATCGGGCGGCTTCCTCCTCGAGCTGGCGCCGGGTCTCCAGCAGCAGATTGCGCGCCAGGAGAAGCCGGTAGGCGGCGGGGTATTCGGCCCCCTCGATTGGATCCAGAACCGCGCCGAGGCCGTCGCCGGCTGCCCGCCACGCCTGCTCGTCCGAGACGGCGGCGCCCGCCAGTGCCGCTTCGACGGCGGCGAGGCGTCGGGGACTTTCCTCGACGCCAGCGAAGACGACGCGGCACTCGCCGACGCGGCCGGCCTCGATGCGTCCGGCAAAGGCGATCGCCGCCAGCGCGAAATCGCCGTGCCGCCGCGAGACCTCGCGGAAACAGAAGCGAAAATCCGGGCCGAGCGGGGCGAAGTCGACGCCGACGAGCAACTCCTCCGGCCGGAGCGCCGTCGTATAGACGCCTTCGAAGAACGAGGCCGCGGGGATCCGCCGCTCGCCGGTCGAGGAACGGGCGAGGATCGCGCCATCGAGGCAGACGGTGACGGCGGGGATTTCGGCGGCGGGATCGGCGAGCGCCAGGCTGCCGCCGAAGGTGCCGCGGTTGCGCACCGCCTCGTGCGCGACGTTGCCGAGGGCCAGCGCCAAAAGCGGCGCCGCACGCGCGACCGTCGCGGACCGGAGCACCTCGGCATGGCGGGCGCGGGCGCCGACATGCAGCCGCTCACCGATAATTTCGATCCGGTCGAGCCCGGCAATGCGGTTGACGTCGATCAGCACGGCGGGCTGCGCCATTCGCAGGTTGAGCATGGGAACGAGGCTCTGGCCGCCCGCGAGGACCGCCGCATCATCTCCCCACTCGGCGAGCATCGCCAGCGCCTCCTCCAGCGTCTCCGGCCTCAAATAACGAAACCGGGCGGGCTTCATGGCGCCTCTCCCGCGCCGAGATCCCCGAGGGCGCGCAGGACCGACACCGGCTTGATCGGCAGCGCGGCGAGGCTGGCGCCATGCGGGGCGAGCGCGTCGTTGACGGCGTTCAGGATGGCGGCCGGGGCACCGCAGGTGCCCGCCTCCCCGGCCCCCTTGGCGCCGACGGACGATCCGCTGTAGGGCGTTTCGACATGGCCGATCGCGATCTCCGGCAGGTCGCCGGCCATCGGCACCAGATAGTCGGCGAGCGTGCCGCTGGTGAACTGGCCGGCCGCATCGTAGCGGCAGGCCTCGTAGAGCGCCTCGCCGATGCCCTGGACCACCCCGCCGCGGATCTGCTCGTCGACGAGGAGCGGATTGATGATTCGGCCGCAATCCTCGACCACCCAGTGACCGAGCAGGCGGACGAAGCCGGTGGCGCGGTCGATCTCGACCATCGCCGCCTGGATGCCGTTGGTCGGCAGGAACGGGTCGTCGTCGCGGTGATACTGCTCGGCGACGGTGAATTGCGGCCGCACACCCGCCGGAAGCTCGTGGCTGCGGAACAGGACGAGGTCGGCGAGATCGGCAAGCGTCATGCGCGGGGTGCCGGTCGCGACCTCGACGACCTCGCCGGCGCGGATGTCGAGATCCGCCGGTTTCGCCTGCACGAGCGCCGCGACGGCGGCCAGAATCTCGCCGCGCAGCCGGCGCCCGGCGCGCCAGGCCGCCTCGCCGGCGATGGCCGCGCCGCGCGAGGCCCAGGCGCCGCCGCCATGAGGCGCGGTGCGCGTGTCGCCCGTCTCGACCCGGACGTTCGACGGGTCGAGGCCGACGCCATCGGCCAGAACCTGCGCCAGCGCCTGCCGGACCCCCTGGCCGATCTCGCTGGCCGAAGCCTGCGCCCGGACCGAACCGGACGGCTCCAGCGACGCCACCACCGTGTCGCCGGCGGCGACCTTGACGCCGGCCGCGCCATAGGCCTGCGACCCGGTCGCGGTGAATTCGACGAAGCTGGCGAAGCCGAGGCCGAGCAGCCGCCCCGCGGCCCGGCCGGCGCGAACCTCCTCGCGCTTGGCATCGAGGTCGACGAGCCCGATCATCGCGTCGAGGCAGGCGTGGTGGGAGAGTTCGAACATCCGCCCGCCCGCCGGATTGGTCCAGGGCATGGCCTCGACGGGGAGGAGATTGCGGCGTCGGAAGGCCAGCGGGTCCTCGCCGCGCCGCGCCGCAGCGAGGTCCACGAGGCGCTCGGTCACGGCGCAGGCGATCGGATGGCCGACGGAGCGGTACTGGCCGGTCAGCGACTTGTTCTGCAGCAGGCATTCGAGCCGCGCGCGATAGGCCTCGAACCGATAGGGGCCGCCCATCGCCCGCAAGACGCTCATCGCCTCGGTGGTGCTCGACCGGGGGAAGACGGAATAGGCCCCGAGCCCTTGGACGTCGTGGATGTCGAAGCCGAGGATGCGGCCCTCGCCGTCCACCGCCATGCGGGCGTCGACCTGATGTTCGCGGGCGTGGATGTCGGTGGCGAGCGCCTCGATGCGGTCGGCGACGAACTTCACCGGCCGGCCGAGCAGCTTTGCCGCCGCGCAGGTCGCGAGTTCGTCGGGATAGACGTGCATCTTGATGCCGAAGCCGCCGCCGACGTCGCCGCAGGCCACCCGCACCCGGCCGATCGGAAGGTCGAGCTGTTCGGCGATGTGGAGCTGCAGCTGGTGAGGCATCTGGTGGGAGATGCGGACGTCGAGGAGCCCCTCGGCGGGATCGAATTCGGCGAGCACCCCGCGCGGCTCCAGCGAGACGCCGGTCTTGCGCTCGAAGGCGAAGCGCTCCTCGACGACGAAGTCGGCGCCGGCAAAGACGGCGTCGAAATCGGCCGAGCCGAACTCCGTGCGCCAGGCGACGTTGTCGGCCAGCTCCGGATGCGTCAGGGCTTCGGCGGACAGGGCGGCGGCGAGGCTGGCGACGGCCGGCAACTCCTCCCAGTCGACCGCGATCAGATCCAGCGCGTCCTCGGCCCGGGCCCGGCTTTCGGCGACGACCATCGCCACCGGCTCGCCCTGGAAGGCCACCCGGCCGTCCGCAAGTGCCCGCTGCACCGGCGAGACCAATCCGGGAAAGGCGCCGGAGCGGCATTGCCAGGGCCGGCACACCGGCGCGAGATCCGCCGCGGTCAGCACGGCGACGACGCCGCTCAGGCCGGCGGCCGTCGACGTATCGGCGATCGTGAAGCGGGCATGGGCGAAGGGGCTGCGCAGGAAGGCGGCGTGCAGGCAACCCCGTGGCGCGCCGTCGTCGACATAGCGCCCGCGCCCGGCCAGCAGCCGCCGCGTTTCGGCCCTCGGCATGGAGCGACCGATGGCGGGTGTATCGGTCCGGATCATGCCGATCGGCGCTGTGGTCTCGGGGGCGCTCGTCATCGGCTCATCCTGCCGCCGGGGCGATCGAGCGCCGCCATGGCGTCGGCGAAGCGGCTCAGCTCGGGGTCGCGGCTGGCTGCCGCCGGCCTCGAACGGGCAAGCCGCAGCCGAACCTCGCGCAGCCGCTCCTCCGCCTCGGCGCTCCGTTCGTAGACGCTGCGCCCGGCCACCATGGTACGGCACACGGCACCGCCGCGGACGGCGAAGACCAGTTGCTGGACCGGATCGTTCAGTGGGCAGAGGGACGGATCGTCGAGATCGTAGAAGACGAGATCGGCGACCGCCCCCGCCTCGATCCGCCCGGTGACGCCCGGCTGGCGAAGAGCGCGCGCGCCGCCGACGGTAGCAAGGTCGTAGGCGTCGGCCGCGCCGATCCCCTTGCCCTCGCCGCGCGAGACGAGCGCCGCCAGCCAGATCGCCTCGTGCAGGTCGAGGCTGTCGCTGGTGCTGGCGCCGTCCGTGCCGAGGGCCACGGTGATCGCCTGATCGCGCATCGCCGCCACCGGCGCCGTTCCGACGCCGAGCTTGGCGTTGCTCGCGGGATTGTGCACCGGCACCGCGCCGGACGCGGCGAGTGCGGCCCGGTCGTCCTCGTCGACCCAGACGCAGTGGGCGAGCGACCAGCGGTCGGAGAGGATGCCCAACCGGTCGAGGCGCGCGACGTTGGAGACGCCGTGCCGCGC
The DNA here is from genome assembly GCF_021390325.1 of Jiella avicenniae. Lineage (GTDB taxonomy): Bacteria > Pseudomonadota > Alphaproteobacteria > Rhizobiales > Rhizobiaceae > Jiella > Jiella avicenniae. Next base: position 381,952 of record NZ_JAJUWU010000003.1, read on the forward strand.
CCGGCTGATCTCCCGTTGCCGGCGGGTCTCCAGCATGTGCGCATGGAGGCCGAGATCGCGCGCCTCGGCGAGTTCGGCAGAAGCGCGCAGCAGGTCGTCGCTGCAGCGGAGCGGATTGGACGGGCCGGGCAGGACCGCGAGCCGGTCCCCGGCACCGTGCCAGCGCGCCGCCGCCTCGTCGCAGAGGCCGATCAGCCCGTCGATCGAGCCCGGCGCCAGCGGCGACGGGTCGGGCGGAACGAGACCAGTCGAGGGATCCGGCAGGATGTCGTCATAGGCGCCGTCGAAGATCCGCAGCGCCAGATTGCAGCGGATCCCGGCATCGAGATAGGCCTGCGCGGCGGCGTCTATCATCTCGCGCGTCGGATTCTGCTCCGGGAAATGGTCGATCATCGCCGTCGTGCCGGTGGCCAGCGCCTCCAGCGCCTGGGCCAGCGCGTGATCGTAGACCTCCTGCGGGTCGCGCCCGGCCGTGTCGGCCTGGTTGCGCCACATGAAGCCGACATGCCCCAGCCCGTCCGTCGTGCCGCGCAGCGAGGACAGCGGCGAATGCGTATGGGCGTTGATCAGGCCCGGCGCGACGAGGCATCCCGCCGCGTCGACGATCGTCTCGCCGTCCTTCCGCGGCTCCTGCGGATCGCCGATCCGCCGGATCTGGCCGTCCTCGATCCACAGATCGCGCGCCAGCGCGCGCCACTGCGAACCCTCCCGAAGGAACACGAGAGCGCCGGCGATGCGGGTCACGGGGCTAGCGGTAGAGCGCATCGGGCAACACCATCGAGATCCAGGGCACGTAGGTGATCACGAGCAGGCCGAGAAGGACGATCAGCGTGCTCGGCAGCACCGCCAGAGCGACGAAGTGGATCGGCTTGCGGGTGATCGCGCAGGCGACGAAGAGGTTCAGCCCGACCGGCGGCGTCATCATGCCGAGTTCGACGTTGACCAGAGTGACGATGCCGAAATGCACCGGATCGATGCCGACCGAACTGATGATCTTCAGCATCAGAGGCGCCAGGATGATGACCGCCGACGTCCCGTCGAGGAAGCAGCCGGCGACGATCAGGACGAGGTTGAACAGAAGCAGGATCAGCGCCGGATTGTCGGTCGTCCCCAGCACCTGCGCCGCGACGTCCCCGACGATGCCCTGGCTCGCGAGCAGCCAGGAGAGCGCCGAGGCACCGGCGGCGATCAGCAGCAGCGTCGCCGAGACGAGGCCGGATTCCTTCAAAACGCGCCCGAGCGCCGGAAGGTCGATGCTGCGATAGACGAGCATCCCGACGACGAGCCCGTAGGCGACCGCCACGGCGGCGGATTCGGTCGGCGTGAAGACGCCGGTATAGATGCCGCCGAGGAGAAGCACCGGCAGGCCGAGCCCGAAACCCGCGTCCTTGAAGGCCCTGCCGACTTCGCCGGCGCTCGGCCGCGGCTCCAGCGGCACCGCGTAGCGCCAGCCGGCATAGCCGCAATAAGCGATCAGCATGGCGGCCAGCATGATCCCCGGGACGAGACCGGCGGCGAAGAGCTGTCCGATCGAGGTGCCGGTGACGGCGCCGTAGATGATCAGCGTGATGCTCGGCGGAACGACGATCCCGAGGGAGCCGGCCGTGGTCATCAGGCCGATGGAGAAGCGCTCCGGATAGCCGGCCTTGATCAGCGCACAGATCATGATGCTGCCGACGGCGGCGAGCGTCGCCGGGCTCGAGCCGCTGATCGAGCCGAAGAACAGGCAGGCGACGACACCGGAGGCCGCGAGCCCGCCGGGCAGCCAGCCGACCAGGACGCGCGCCAGCCGGATCAGCCGATCGGCGATGCCCGCGACGCGCATCAGGTCCGCCGCGAGCACGAAGAACGGAATCGACATCAAGGTGAAGTTGTCGATGCCGGCGAACAGGCGCTGGGCGACGATCACCGGCGGCGTCGAGGTGAACAGGCCGATCCCGAGAAAGGCGGTGAGCGCCAGAGCCAGGAAGATCGGAACGCCGATCAGCAGCGTCGCGCCGACGAGGGTCAGGAGGATGACGGGCATGGTTCAGACGCCCGCCTCGCGCGCCAGATGATCGATGTCGATGCGGGCCGTGCGGCGGCCGGTGTGAAGCTCCCAGCCGATCTGCGAAAACCGCACGAACTGCAGGACGCCGGCGATCGGCAGGATCAGATAGACCCAGCCCATCGGGATCCGCATCGCCGAAGAGAGCTGTCCCATCGCCAACGCATGACGCACCAGCGCGAGCCCGTACCAGAACAGGAGCACGGAGAAGAGGCAGCCGATCACCACGCCGGCGAGCGCCACCAGGCGGGCCGGGCGCTCCGGCAGAAACGTCTGCAAGAGGTCGACGGAGATGTGCTTGCCGTTGCGCAGCCCCATGCCGGCGCCGATGAAGGCCGTCCAGACGATGGTGTAGCGGACGAGCTCCTCGGCCCAGAAGATCGAGCTGTTGAAGACGTAGCGCAGGACGACCTGGATCACGACGAGGACGGTGGCGAGCGCGAGCCCCGCCACCATCGCCGCGTCTTCCGTCCGGTCCAGAACCTTGAGGAAACGGCCCATCACACCCTCCGGTCGGCGGGGACGATCTATTCGGTCGCCTCGTAGATCCGCTGCAGCAGTTCCGGCGTGACCACCGATTCGAAGTTCTCGTGCACGTCGCGGCTCGCCTCGACGAACTTGGCGCGGGCGTCCTCGCCGAGTTCATGCACGCGCATGCCCTTTTCCTCGAACTTGTCCACCAGCTTGGAATCGACGTCGGCGGTGAGCTGGCGGTTGTAGTCGCGCATCTCGGTGACAGTGTCCTGGACGACCTTCTGCAGGTCTTCCGGCAGCCCGTCCCAGGCCTGCTTGCTGACGATGAAGGCGTAGGGCAGATAAGCGTGGCCCGAAAGCGTCAGGTCGGACTGCACCTCGTAGAACTTCATCGTGTCGATCGAGGTGAGCGAGTTCTCCTGCGCATTGGCGACGCCGGTCTGCAGGGCGTTGTAGACCTCGGCGAACGCGATCGGGATCGGGTTGGCGCCCCAGCTGCGGTACTGGTCGATGATCAGCGGGCTGTCCATCGTGCGGACCTTGACGCCCGAGAGGTCGGCGAGGCTCTCGATCGGATGGTCGGCGGTCAGGTGTTTGAAGCCGCTCTCCCAATAGGCGAGGCCCTTCAGGCCCTTCTCGTCGAGGGTGTCGAGCAGCTCCCGGCCGATCTCGCCGTCGAGGACGGTGTAGGCGGCCTCCGGCGTGGGAAAGATGAAGGGCAGATCGAAGACCTGCATGCGCGGCTCGAAATTGCCGAGCTTGGCCGTCGGCGGGATGCCCATCTGCACGGTGTCGAGCTGGATCTGCTCGATGATCTGGGCGTCGTCGCCGAGCTGCGCGGAGGGAAACACCTCGACCGACATGCGGCCGCCGGAGCGCTCTTCGATGAGTTCGGCGAGCTTCGCGGCAGCCTTGCCGGAGGGCGTGTCCGGGCTGACGATGTGGGCGAACTTCCAGTCGAAATCCGCAGCCGCGGCCGCCTGCGTCATGGCGAAGCCGGCAACGGCGATCGTGGCGAGATGAAAGGCTGTGCGTGTCATGCCTTGCTCCTTCGGTGACGGCGATGGGCTGCATCTCATTTTTGAGATAAGCTCGAACCTACCAAAGCCGCCGCATCGGCATAGTGCCGCCTTCCGACTGCGGCGTTGACGAAAAGTACACACGGCGGGCGAACCGGCCGGGAATGCCCGGGTCCGCGGCTTTTCCAGCCGGCCGCTGCGATCTCGCGCGGTGAAAGGGACGGACGCCTGCCTGTTCCGGTTCGCGCGGAGCTGGATTAATCCTCTCGGCAGAAACCCGTGAACCGAGCGGTTCGCCGCGCTCCGAACGTTCGGGAGATCCTCGAGTGACACGCTCCGACCTGCATTCCACCCGAGACGAGACGCGGCTTTCCTCCGAAACCGACCTGACGGACGGGGTGCAGGCCGGCCGAAAGGAGGTGGGCGAGATATTGTCGGAGACGGGCGAAACCGCGCCCATCCGGCTGAGCGACATCGGCGCGCGGCTGCGCGCCTTTCGCATGGGCCGGGGACTGACGCCCGAGGCGGTCGCCGCCAGCCTCGGCATTTCGCGGGCGGCGCTCTACCGCGCCGAGAAGGGCGAGATCCCGAAGATCGAGACGCTGACGCGGATCGCCGACGTCCTCGGCACGTCGCTGCCCAGTCTCCTCGGCGTCGGCGTCGAATATGTCGACACGGCCATCGCCTTCTTCGAGCGCATGCGCCAGATCGAGGAAGAGGCCGAGCAGATCATCGGCCTGTTCGGCCCGGTCTCCTATCTTCTCACCTCCGACGCCTATGACGGGATGCTCGAGGCGGTGATGCTGGAGGCGATTCCGCCCGGCGAGGACGCGTCCGCCGCAGCGCGCCAGTCGGTCGACGCCCTGATGGCCGTGCTGCGCCAGCGCAAGAACTGGTACAAGCGCCGGCAGCCACTGATCGTCAGCCTGATCGCCTCCTCCGACCTCGAGCGCTTTCTCCTGCATGGGGCGCTCGGCCGCCACGACCTGCCGGCCGAGACCGTTGCCGAGCGCCGCCGCCTCGCCAGGAGCGAGGTCGAGCGCATCGAAGCCCTCCTGCGCCACCCGCCTTCCGGGGTCCAGATCGGCATCGCCCGCGAGCCGACGCCGGCGACGACGTTCCAGATCTTCCGGCAGCGTCACCGCTCGACGCTGGCGATCAGTCCGTTCCGGCTCGGGGAGCAGCCGAACGTCAGGATCGGCGTCGCCCTGATCACCTCGGCGCCGGAGCCGATGCGCCTGCACGAGGACATCGCCCGCAGGTTGTGGGAGGGCGCCTTGAAGGGCGACGCCGCTGCCGACTTCCTGCGCGGCCTCGTCGCTCGATACGGGATCGACGGCAGCGGCGATCCGTCTCATTTTTGAGATTTCCGCTTGACACCCCCGCCCCGGACGGCTCTTCTCTCGCCTTCCGTCAATCATGGGCAGGGGTAGTTCTTCGATGTTTGGGACGCATTTTCGCATTGCCGGCGTGGTCGCTCTGGCGGCGACGCTTTTGGCCGGCACGGCGGCCGCGCAGGAATTCACGGCGCGCATCGGCCATCTGGAGTCGCCGCAGCAGGCGCGTCACCAGGGCCTCGAAATGGTCGCGGACCTCGTCAAGGAGCGCACCAAGGGTGCGGTCGAATTCAGCATCTATCCGGCCGGCCAGCTCGGCCAGGCACGTGAGATGAACGAGGGCGTCCAGCTCGGCGTCATCGAGGGCACGGTCTCGCCCGCGGCCTTCCTCGCCGGCTTCAACCCGGCCGTCTCGATCCTCGACGTCCCCTTCCTCTACCCGGCCGACCGCAAGACGGCGGCCGAACTCCGGGACGGCCCCTTCGGCGACGCCGTGCTCGAAAGCTTCGAGCCGCTCGGCTTCAAGGCGGTGGCGATCTGGCCGAACGGCCGCAAGAGCTTCACTTCCAACAAGCCGATGGAGAGCGTCGACGCCTTCGACGGCCAGCGCTTCCGCGTGATGGATTCGCAGGTGCTGATGGCCCAGTTCGACGCCGTCGGCGCCTCGGCCGTGCCGCTGCCCTTCGGCGAACTCTACACGGCGCTGCAGACCGGCGTGGTCGACGGCCAGGAGAACGCGCTCGATACGATCGCGACGATGAAATACAACGAGGTGCAGAAGAACCTCCTCGTCTCCGGCCATGGCGCCAACGAGGACGTCGTCCTGTTCAACCCGGCCTGGTGGAATTCGCTTCCCGCCGAGTATCAGACGATCATCGTCGAGGCTTTCGACGAGGTTCGCCCGAAGGTCGAGGCGATCAAGGAAGCCTCGCAGGACAAGGCGCTGCAGACCCTCGAGGACGCCGGCATGAACGTGCGCGAGCTGACCGACGAGGAGCGCCGGAAGATGCGCGAGCTGATGTATCCGAAGGCGCGCGAGGCCTATCTCGCTCAGGCCGGCGATGCCGGCAAGGCGATCGTCGACGCCTACGAGGCCCAGTACGAGAAGGTCACCGGCGACAACTGATCGCCGGCCTCTTCGCGCCCGCCGTGCGCCGCGCGGCGGGCCTTTTCTTTCCGGAAGTCTGAAGGAAGTGCCGGATGAAGGCGGTTCTCGAGACCTTGGGTCGAGTGGAAGAATTCCTGCTCGCCGGCATCATGGTCGTCATGACCGTGCTGTTCAGCGGGTCGGTGCTGGTCAGGGCCGTTTCCGACGAGCTGTTCCGCCAGATCGCCTGGGTCGACGAGGCGACGCGTTACCTGATGGTGTGGATGGTCTTCCTCGGCCTCGGCCTCGCCCTCCAGCGCGGCCGCCACATCGCCATGGGCTCGCTGCTGGAACGCCTGCCGCAGCGGCTCCAGACCCTCGTGCGCAAGCTGATCGACTTCGCCGGCCTCGCCTTCAGCGGTTTCATCGCCTGGTTCGGCACCGACATCGCGCTCCTGGTGCTGCGCTCCGGCCAGTCTAGCCCGACCCTCGGCGTCACGACGGCGCTCCTTTATGCCGCGCTGCCGGTCGGCTTCGCGCTTCTCGCCATCCGCTATCTCGCGAGCCTCGTCGGCGTCTTCGACCGCTGGGCGGCCACATCCCCGGCGGACGCCCACTGATGCTCGCCCTCGCCATCTTCCTCCTCGCCCTCGTCCTTCTGGGGCTCGGCTTCGAGATGTTTCTGGTGCTCGGGCTGCCGGGCCTCGCGATCAAGAGCGGCTATTTCGGCGCCCTGCCCGACATCGTCGTCGGCCAGAAGATCGTCGCCGGCATCAACCAGTCGACGCTGCTCGCCATCCCCTTCTTCATCTTCGCCGCCGAACTGATGGCGAGCGGGCGGATCGCGCGCGACCTGACGAGCCTCGTCAAGGCCTTCCTCGGCCATCGCGCCGGCGGCATCGGCTACACCACCATCGCCGGCTGCGCGGCCTTCGGCGCCGTGTCCGGCTCGGCGCCGGCCACCGTCGCGGCGCTCGGCCGGATCATGTATCCGGAACTGATCAAGGCCGGATACCGCGAACGCTTCGCCCTCGGCCTGATCGTCTCCTCGGCCGAGACGGCGCTGCTGATTCCGCCCTCGATCACGCTGATCATCTATGGCTGGCTGACCGGCACCTCGATCGCCGGGCTGTTCGCCGGCGGCCTCGTCATCGGCATCTTCCTCGCCCTCGCCTTCGCCCTCTACGTCGTCGTCGACAGCATCCGGACCGGCCGCAAGGGCGGCGCGGCGATGCCCTGGGGAGAGCGGCTCGCGGTGCTCCGCGCCGCCGGATGGGCGCTCGGCCTGCCCGTCATCATCCTCGGCGGCATCTATGGCGGCATCTTCACCCCCACCGAGGCGGCGGCGGTCAGCGTCGTCTACGCCGTCCTCGTCGAGGCGGTCGTCTATCGCGAACTCGGCCTGCGCGACCTCTTCCGGGTCGCCGGACAGGCGGCGATCACCAATTCGGTGATCTTCATCCTCCTCGGCATGGGCAGCCTCGTCTCCTACTTCATCACGCTCGGCCAGTTCCCGGCGCTGGTGATCGACTTCATGCAGACGATCGGCGCCGACTGGCTGATCTTCCTTCTGATCGTCAACGTCCTGTTCCTCCTCGCCGGGATGTTCATCGACCCGAACTCGGCGCTGCTCCTGCTGGTGCCGGCGCTCTATCCGGTCGCCATGACCTTCGGCATCGACCCCATCCATTTCGGCCTGATCGTCTGCCTCAACATCTGCATCGGCATGATCACGCCGCCCTTCGGGCTCGACATCTTCGTCGCCTCCTCGACCCTCGACAAGCCGGTCATGACCATCATCGCGGGCGTCTGGCCCTTCGTCCTGATCAACATCCTGACGCTCCTCGTCGTCACCTACGTGCCCCAGCTTTCGACCTTCCTGCCGAAACTGATTTTGGGCTGAGGAAAAACCGATGCAAGCTGCGACCCTTCCCACGCCCGCTCCGACGCCGTCGCTCGTGGCGCCACGCGCCGGCGAATTCGACGCGCGGATCCTTGCGAACGATCCCGTCAACGCCGAGTACCGGCTGATGACGGTCGCGGTGCCGGACGGCTCGGCGAATGCCCGGCCCGGTCAATTCTTCCAGATCCTCTGCCCCCACAGCGGCGCCCTGCAGCCGTTCTTCCGCCGACCGATGAGCATCTATCGCATCGAGCCCGAGGCGGGGCGGCTGTCGTTCCTCTACAAGGTCACCGGCACCGGCACCCGCACCATGGCAGAGCTCGACCCCGGCGCCTCGATCAACCTTTTCGGCCCGCTCGGCAACGGCTTCTCGCTGCCGAAGGACGGCGCGCCGATCGCCCTTCTCGGCCGCGGCGTCGGCCTCGCCACCATGGCCCCGCTGGTCTCCCATGCCCGCGAGGCCGGTCACGCCGTCACCGCCATCCTCAGTGCCCGGACGCCGGAACTGGTGATGTCGAAGGACGAGTTCCTGGAAGCCGGAGCCCGCGTCATGACCGTCACCGATTCGGAAGGAACCTCGGCGGTCGAGAACGTCGAGAACATGCTGCATGCGCTGCACGGCGAGGGCCGCCTCGGCGCCCTCTATGTCTGCGGCTCGAACCGGCTGATGCTGGCGGCGCAACGGGTCTCCCGCCGCCTCGGTGTGTTCGGCGAGGCTGCGCTGGAGCAGCAGATGGCCTGCGGCGTCGGCATGTGCTTCTGCTGCGTCCGACCGTTCCGTCAGGGCGATGAGATCGTCCACCGCCGGGTCTGCAGCGAAGGCCCGGTCTTCCCCCTGCTGGAGGCGCTCGAATGGTAGACCTCTCGGTCGACTGCGGCGGCATCCGCCTCGCCAATCCGGTGATGCCGGCCTCCGGCACCTTCGCGTCCGAGCTCGCCGAGATCATCGCGCTCAAACGCCTCGGCGCCTTCGTCACCAAGACCGTCACCCCCGGCAAGCGCCAGGGCAATCCGACGCCGCGCGTCTCCGAGGTTCCCGGCGGCATGCTGAATTCGATCGGCATCCCCTCGAAGGGCGTCGATGCCTTCGTCGCCGAGACCATCCCGCTCTACGCCAATTTCGACGTGCCGCTCGTCGTCTCGATCTCCGCCGACACGCCGGACGGCTTCGCCGACATCTGCCGCCGCGTCAGCGTGCCGGGCGTCGCGGCGGTCGAGGTCAACATCTCCTGCCCGAACATCGAGGACGACGGGCGGGCCTTCGCGATGCGGCCGGAGACCACCCTCGCCGTCATGCGCAAGCTGCGCCAGGCGACCGATCTGCCGCTCTGGGCGAAACTGACTCCCAACACAGGCGAGATGCCGGCCGTCGCCGAGGCGGCCGCGGCGGGCGGCGCCGACGCGCTGGTCGTCGCCAACACCATTCTCGCCATGAGCGTCGACATCCGCACCCGCCGCGCCAGCCTCGGCCGGGTCATGGGCGGGCTGTCCGGGCCGGCGGTCAAGCCGATCATCCTGCGCATGGCCTATCAGTGCGTGCGCGCCGTCGACATTCCGGTCATCGGCTGCGGCGGCATCATGACCGCCGCGGACGCGCTGGAATATCTGATCGTCGGCTGCCGGGCCGTGCAGGTCGGCACCGCCACCTTCGTTCACCCCGGCGCGATGCTCACCGTCATCGACGGGCTGGAGGACTACTGCCGGCAGAACGGGATCGAGCGCATCGCCGACCTCACCGGAACGCTGAGCGCCGAGGCCCACGACGCCTCGCTGGAATGGGAAGCCATCGCGTGAGCCCGACGACCGCCATCGCCGAGGGTGCACGGTCCGGCGAGACACCCGACCTCCCGGACCTTGCAGGCCTCGCCGAGAAGATCTTCGCCGACGTCGCGGCGATGTCGCCGGACGTCCTCGGCGTGTCGCGTCCGGCCTACAGCACTGTCGAAACCGAGACGCTCGATTATCTGGAGCGCTTCGCCCGCGACTTCGGCCTCCGGACCTGGCGCGACGCCGGCGAGAACCTGGTGGTCGCCGCCCCCGGCGACACCTCGCCCGAGGCGCCCTGCGGCTACTTCGGCTCGCATGTCGATTCGGTGCCCCAGGGCGGCAATTTCGACGGGCTCGCCGGCGTCGTCGCCGCGCTGCTGACGCTGATTGCGCTGGTACGGGAAGACGCGCCGATGCGCGTTCCGCTGCGCGTCCTGGCTCTGCGCGGCGAGGAAAGCGCCTGGTTCGGCAACGCCTATATGGGCTCCCAGGCACTGTTCGGCCGGCTCGGCGAGAAAGCCCTTTCGACCCGCCGCCGGGACGGGCGCGGAACGCTCGCCGACGCCATGCGCGAGACCGGGATCGAGATGGCGAAGATCGAGGCGGGCGAGCCGCTGGTCGACGCCACGCAGATCCGCTTCTTCCTCGAACTCCACATCGAGCAGGGGCCGGTCCTCGTCGAGCGGCAGTGGCCCGTCGCGGCGGTGACGGGGATTCGCGGCAACGTCCGCCACCGGGAGGTGCAGTGCATCGGCCAGGCCGGGCATTCCGGCGCGGTGCCGCGCTGGCTCAGGCGCGACGCGGTGTTCGCGACGTCCGAACTGATCATGCGAATGGACGACCACTGGGCGACCATTCAGCAGCATGGCGGCGACCTCGTCCTCACCGCCGGCATCTTCCAGACCGACCCCGCTCATCATGCGATGTCGCGCATTCCGGGGGAGTGCAGCTTCAGCTTCGAGGCGCGCAGCCAGGATACCGGCACCCTGCGCGCCTTCGAGGAACTTCTGAAATCCGAGTGCCGAATCATAGAACGCGAACGCCGGGTGAAGTTCGTCTTCGACGAGGCCGTGCGCAGCGATCCCGCCGAGCTCGATCCGGCGATGATCGAGGCCATCCTCACCGCCTGTTCCGCAGTGGGTCTGCCGGCGGAGGCGATTCCGAGCGGGGCCGGGCACGACGCCGCGATCTTTGCGCAGGCTGGCGTGCCGACCGGCATGATCTTCGTGCGCAACCGCAACGGCTCTCACAATCCCGACGAACAAATGGAGGTCGAGGATCTCGTCGCCGCCATCGGCGTGATGCGGCGGGTGGCGCGGGAGCTGACGCAATGAGCCGATGTGCCGCAATCGCCCGAAACCTCGGCGCAGCGACCGCCCCGGCTCGGCCGGGAACCGCGGCCCGTCGCCATGCTCGGGCGTTTGCTGCTCTCGGCTTCGCCGCCGCCGCGGTCGCCCGCGAGGGCAAACCGGCGGAGGAAAGCGGCGCTCTTGATATTGAAGCCGGCTGCAGGGTGCGAGTAAGGGTGGGGAGGCCTGATGCGGATTTGCAGTGGTCGGAGAGAGCGTGGCGCTCGCCCGACGGGCCTCACTCATTCCAGGAAAGGCACCGGACTTGACGAGCTTCACCGACAAAACCCTGATCGCCGAAATGACCGCGAAGATGCTCCTCGAGGTCAAGGCGGTCCATTTTCGCGCGGACGAGCCCTTCCGCTTCACCTCCGGCTGGGCGAGCCCGGTCTATATCGACTGCCGCAAGCTGATCTCCTATCCGCGGGTGCGCAACACGCTGATGGACTTCGCGTCCTCGGTGATCCTCAGGGACATCGGCTTCGAATCCCTCGACGCCATCGCCGGCGGCGAGACCGCCGGCATTCCCTTCGCCGCCTGGATCGCCGACCGCCTGTCGATGCCGATGCAGTACGTCCGCAAGAAGCCGAAGGGCTTCGGCCGCGACGCGCAGATCGAGGGCGACTACCGTGAAGGCTCGCGGATCGTGCTGGTCGAGGACCTTTCGACCGACGGCCGCAGCAAGATCCGCTTCTGCGAGGCGCTGCGCAAGGCCGGCCTGACGGTCGAGCACACCTTCGTCATCTTCCACTACGACATCTTCCCCGAGACCAAAGAAACCCTGAAGGAAAACGGCATCCAGATGCACGCCCTCGCCACCTGGTGGGACGTTCTGAAGGTGGCGCGGGACCAGGGCTATTTCGAAGAATCGATCCTGCAGGAAGTCGAAGCCTTCCTCCACAATCCGATGAGCTGGTCGGCCGCCCACGGCGGCGCCAGCTCCTATCCCAAGGACTAGGAGCAGCCGTTTATGTTGAGCGACGTCAAGCGCATCATCGCCGAGGGCCATCTCGGCGTCCGGACATACGAAGAGTTCGCCCAGTCCTGCCTCCAGAAGGCGGCCCGGGGCGAGGAGGACACCGTGGCGCTCTTCGTTTTGGCGAAGATCGTCCAGCCGTTCTGCGACTACTACTTCGATCAGGCGCTGAGCGAAGCGACCGCCGTCGCGTTTCGCCAGCAGATCCTCGAGACGATCGAGGCCTACGAGGCGGCCGGTAGCCTCGCCGACAAGAACGCCGCTCTCGCCCGCGCCGTGCAGAACAGCCTGGCCAGCGCGGACGTTTGAACCCGCGCGCATGAGCATGGAGGCGGTCCGGTCGATCCGACCGGATCGTCAATCGCCTTCGCCAGCAAAAGTCGGGGAACCATCCCAGGGGGGCAGGACCTCGCCGGCGGCCAGGCAGAGTTCGAGCCGGTAGATCGCGATGCGCCCCGCTTCGAAGCGCCTGCCCGTCTCGCTCGCCATCTTTTCGGAAAAGCCGGCGACCACGTCGGCGAGCGGCGCCGCATCGCCGGCCTCCGCCAGGAGGACGCCCGCCGGCAACTCGGGGGTCTCGCGGCGCAGGCCGTGTTCCGCCGTCTTCTCGCGGCTCGCATTGGCATCGCAGCGCAAGAGATGAAGGCCGGTCAGCGCGGATTGTGCGGCAAACAGCGCTTCGGCCGTCCGTTGCAGGGCGCTCCGGAAGGCCCCATCGGCATCGGCGAGTTCCGGCAGGACGGCGGTCGCGACGAAGCCGCCCACCCCCGCCCCGAGGCTGAACTCCACACGGCACAACGCGCGCGAAGCCTGCCGGAACGCCGGCATGACGCGCCGCGTCCACGGGGTCGGGTCGTTCAGACGGCGCAGATACGCCCCGCCGAGAAACGCCTCGTTTTCGACCTCGTAGAGGGTGAAGAACTCCGGCCCGCCGGAGACCGCCCGGCCCCGCCGGCCGCGGCGAAAGCCCGCGATCGAGACCCGCTCGGGAACGTGTTCCCGGCCGTGCCAGGCGAGGAAGTCGGACCGTGCCTCGGGCGTGACGTCGTTCCAGATGACGACGGCCGCCTTGCCCGCGAGTGCCATGCGATCTTCTCCTTTCTTGCTGGACCGGTTCCACCGGAGCCGAGGCCCGGCATCGACTTCCTTCGCCTTGGCGGGCGTGCAGGCCGAAGACGAGCCGAGGCCGACGGCCGGGAGATCGTAAGCGACATGCGCCTCGACCCGATTGCTCGCAAGCCCCATTCACGCGGCCTCCGATCGGCTCCGTGAATGGACGCGGCTTGTCGTGCGAAATCGACTGGTATAACGACATGATGATACAAGACGCCATCGACCACATCTCTCCCGCATCCATGACCCAAACCGACATCGCCCCAGCGCGCAGCCAACTCGCGACCGATCGGATCGAGGCCGACTATCTCCTCGAAACGCCCGTCGCGGTCGAGAGGGCGGCGGAGGTCATGGCCGGCGAACAGTCGAGCGGGACGTTTCTGCCCGTCCCCGGCGAGACGCCCGAACTGAAGGCGCGGGCGGCGGCCCGGGTCGAGCGGATCGCGGTGCTCGGCACCGTCGCGGAGCCCTCGCTGCCGGGCGCCGCGAAGCCCGCCGAGGCGGGGCGCTTCACCCGGGCCCGGGTGACGCTCTCCTGGCCGCTCGACAACATCGGCGCCTCGCTGCCGAACCTTCTCGCCACCATCGCCGGCAATCTCTACGAGCTGAAGCAGGTTTCCGGCCTGCGCCTTCTCGACGTCCGTCTGCCGCGCGCTTTTGCGGACAAATATCGCGGTCCGCAATTCGGCATCGCGGGCACCCGGAAGCTCGCCGGCGTCTTCGATCGCCCGCTGATCGGCACGATCGTCAAGCCGAGCATCGGGCTGACGGCGGAGGGAACGGCCGAAATCGTCGACACCCTCGCCGCCGCCGGGATCGATTTCGTCAAGGACGACGAACTCCAGTCGGACGGCCCCGGATGCCCCTTCGAGTCGCGTGCGCGGGCGGTGATGGCGGTGATCGACCGCCACGCCCAGCGGACGGGCAAGAAGGTGATGTTCGCCTTCAACATCACCGGCGACCTCGACGAAATGCGCCGCCGGCACGACCGCGTCCGCGATCTCGGCGGCACCTGCGTGATGGCGAGCATCAACTCCGTCGGCCTCGTCGGCATGATCGAACTCGCCCGCCATTCGGAGCTGCCGATCCATGCCCATCGCAACGGCTGGGGCTATCTCTCGCGCCACCCGGCCCTCGGCTGGTCCTACCGCGCCTGGCAGAAGATCTGGCGGCTCGCCGGCTGCGACCACATGCACGTCAACGGCCTTGCGAACAAATTCTCCGAGGACGACGACAGCGTCATCGAAGCGGCGCGCGCCTGCCTGACGCCGCTTTCCGACGACGCGCCCTGCCTCGCCATGCCGGTGTTCTCGTCAGGCCAGACGGCCCTGCAGGCACCGGAGACCTTCGCGCGGCTCGGCTCGAGCGACCTCATCCACGCGGCCGGCGGCGGCATCATGGCGCATCCGCACGGCCCAGCCGGCGGCGTCGCCAGCATGCGCGAGGCCTGGGAAGCGGCGATGGCCGGCACACCGCTCGACGTCCATGCCAGGACGCATCCGGCGGTCGCGGCGGCCTTGGAGACGTTTCGCTAGGCCTTGCAGGCAGGCGCGACTTGCGGCGAGCCGAAGGCGGTCGGGTCGCTGCCGCCGGGCTCATCCCTTCTGCCGGAACGCTTTTGCCGCCTCCGGCGCCATCGCCTCGCCGAAGCCGTTTTCGTTCAGCCATCCGAGCGCCGAGAGCACGCCGTCGGCGACGTCCCGGCGGGTTCCGGTCGCCTCGACGAGCTTGCCGTAATAGCTGATGTCTTTCAGCGCATTGGCATTGGTGAAGCGCATCTGGCCGGTCTCGCCGTCGAGCAGGAAGGGCGCCACACGCTCGAGCGCCGCGCCATGTCCGCCGCCCCGGCGCAGACAGTCGACGAGGATCTCCGGCGAAATGCCGTTTTCGGCGGCGCAGGCGGCGGCTTCGCTGATCAGCGTCACGGTGCCGAGCGAGACGAAGTTGTGGATCAGCTTCAGCATCTGGCCGGAGCCGACGGGGCCCGCATGAAAGCGGTTTTCCGAAAACGCCTCGAAGAGCGGAGTCAATTCGGCGACGATGGCGTCGTCCCCCCCGATCAGAAGGTTCAGCCGCCCCTCCTCGGCTTCCTTCGGCGTGCGCGTCATCGACGCGTCGACGAAGCGGCCGCCGGCCACCGCCACCCGCTCGGCCGCCTCGACGGTCACGGCGGGAATGCCGGTCGAGCAGTCGACGACGATCGCGCCGGGGCGAAGCGCGTCCGCCAGGCTCGCCTCGCCGAGGATCAATTCCTCGATCTGCGCACTGCCGGTGACGCAGAGGATGACGACGTCGCTCCCTGAGACGAGGTCCTGCAGCGCATCGAAGCGCCGCGCGCCGGCCGCATCGAGATCGTCGGTCGGCTGGTTGCCGGGATGGGCGAGATAGCCGAGCGGCCAGCCGGCCTTCAGGACGTTGCGGGCGATGCCGTGGCCCATCATGCCGATGCCGACGATGCCGATGGTCTGTTTGCTCATCAAGGTCTTCCCGTTCTCGAATGTCAGGCGAGAGCCCGCAGGATCGCCTCGGTCATCTCGCTGCAGCGGGCCTTGCCGCCGAGATCGGTCGGCACGTGCTCGCCCGTTTCGAGCACCGTCTCCACCGCCCGTTCGATCCGCTCGGCATCCCGTGCCAGAGCCTCGTCGCCATGGCGGTCCGCCAGCCAACGCAGCATCATCACGCCCGAGAGGATCGCTGCGATGGGGCTCGCCAGATCCTGGCCCGCAATGTCCGGCGCCGAGCCGTGGGCGCCCTGGAAGAGCGCATGGTCGTCGCCGATCTCGCCGGAGGGCGAGATGCCCATGCCGCCGACGGTCGCCGCGCCGAGGTCGGAGATGATGTCGCCGAACATGTTCTCCGCGACGATGACGTCGTAGAAATCGGGCTTCTTCAGCAGGTGGACGGTGATCGCATCGGCATAGGCATAGTCGATGTCGATGCCGGGAAACTCCCGGTGGACCTCGTCGCAGACCGAGCGGAAGAAGGCGTAGCTGCGCAGGATGTTGGCCTTGTCGCAGACGGTCACGCGGCGCTTGCCGTCGCGCAGCGCGCCGCCCCGCTTGCCAGAGAGTTCGAAGGCGAAGCGCGCGACCCGTTCCGTGCCCTTGCGGGTGACGACGAGGCTGTCGGAGGCGAACTCGCCGCGCAGCAGGACCCCCGCGCCGCGGCTGGCATAAAGGCCCTCGGTGTTTTCGCGCACGATGACGTAGTCGATGCCCCCGCCCGCCATCGTCGCGTCGTGGTCACGCAGCGGCGAGCGGACGCCCTTCAGGAGCTTGATAGGCCGGACGTTGGCGTAGAGGTCGAGCTGGAAGCGGAGCTGCAGATGCAGTTCGTTGCCGACTTCCGTCCCGTCTGGATAGGTCACGCCCGGCAGGCCGGCGGCGCCATGCAGGGCCGCGTCGAGGTCGCGGCAGGCGGCGAGCGTCTCGGCGGGCAGCACCTTGCCCGTCGCCTGGTAGTGACCGACACCGCCCGGCACCATCACGAAGTCGAGGCGGTTACCGCCGCAGGCCTCCTTGAGCACGGCCATCGCCGAGCGCGTCACCTCCGGGCCGATGCCGTCGCCCTCGATGGTCGCAATGCGGTAGCTTGGCTTCGCGGTGTCGTTCATGGTTTCCAGCCTCGTTGCGGGATTTGGCCGAAGGCGCCCGACGGCCTCAGGTGAAGAGGTCGCGCAGGAACAGGGAAATCTCTGGCACGTAGGTGATGAGGAGCAGTGTCCCGAGGACGACGGTGACCGGGATCACCAGCGAGCCGAACATCCGCTGCACCGGGATCTTGGCCACCTGGGCGGCGGCGAAGAGATTGACGCCGAGCGGCGGCGTGATCATGCCGAGCGCCAGGTTGACGATGACGACGATCCCGAAATGCACCGGATCGACGCCGAAGCCGACGGCGATCGGCGTCAGGATCGGTGCCAGCACGAGGATGGCCGCCGAGGTCTCGACGAACATGCCGACGACGAGGAGGAGAGCGTTGACGAACAGCAGGAAGCCGACGGCGCCGTCGAAATTCGCCTTGGCCCAGCCGCCGATCAGGTTCGGCAGGCCCGACAGGCTGATCAGGAAGGAGAACAGCCCGGCGGTGGCGATGATCAGCATGATCGCCCCGGTCGACACCGCGGCCGAGCGGAAGATCTGCGGCAGGTCGGCGATGGTCATCTCACGGTAGACGAAGAGGCCGACGACGAGCGCATAGACCACCGAGACCGCCGCCGCCTCGGTCGGCGTGAAGACGCCGCCATAGATGCCGCCGAGGATGATGACCGGCAGCATCAGCGCCCAGAAGGCCTCGACGAAGCTCGTGAGGATCGGCGCGCTCTCGTCACCGTCCTGCCGGCCGATGCCCTTCACCCGGCACCAGACCTGCGTCATCGCGACGAGCGCCGCCGCAACGAGGAGACCGGGGCCGATGCCGGCCATGAACAGCTGGGTGACCGAGGTCTCCGTCGCGACGCCGAAGATGATCATCGGCACCGAGGGCGGGATGATGACGCCGAGTTCGGCGGAGGTCGCCTGTATCGTCGCGGCCATGGGCAACGGATAGCCGTGCCGCGCCATCGCCGGGACGAGGATCGCGCCGATGGCGAAGGTCGTCGCCACGGACGAGCCGGAGATCGCCGCGAAGATCATGCAGGTGACGACGCAGGTCGAGGCGAGCCCGCCCTGGACGCCGCCGACCAGCGACTTGGCGAAGCCGACCAGCCGGCGCGAGACGCCGCCATGGGTCATCAGATTGCCGGCGAGGATGAAGAAGGGCACGGCGAGCAGCGGGAAGCTGTCGAGCGAGGTGAAGATCTTCTGCGGAACGACGAGCAGCGGCAGCGGCGAGAAGAAGCCGACACCGACGATCGCGGCGAGGCCGATCGCCACCCCGACGGGCACCGACAGGACGAAGAAGACGATCAGCGCCGAAACGAGGGCGGCGTTCATTCGAACACCTCGTCGCGCGCCGCCGCCTCGTCGCGCACGCCGTCGATCGGCCTGAAGAATTCGAGTAGGACGCCGGGAACGGCCAGCGCCGCGCCGATGGGGATCGCCGCATAAAACCAGGAGATCGGCACGCCGAGCATCGCCACTTGCTGGGTCGAAACGCGGATCGTCATCGCCGTGCCGAACCAGACGAGGACGCCGAGAAAGACGAGGATCAGGGCCATCACGACGAAGCCGACGACGCGTTGGAATTTAGCCGGCAGCGCGCTCCGTACGAATTCCAGCGGGATCATCGCGCTCAAGCGAAAACCCGCGCCGGCGACGAGAAAGACCATCCAGATGACGACGCCGCGGGCCAGAACCTCCGACCAGGCCGCCGCGTCGCCGAGGAGGAAACGGGTGACGACCTGCCAGAACACCAGCAGCGTCGCCAGAGCGAGCAGCAGCGCCGCGAGATTGTGGGTGAGCGAGATCACCCGCTCGGCGGCGTTGAGAGCGGTCTTGCGCATCGGCGGCACCTTCGATGATCAGCTTCGACGGCGGACGGGCGGACACCGCACCGTCGAGGCGCGAGATCGGCGGGCCCGGCGTTTCCGGCAGATCGCGACGACGCCGAACGGGTCCGACGCGCCGAGCACACGGCCCCGTCCCGCTTGCAGAAAGACGGGGCCGGGCGGCGCGACATTCACTTCTGGGCGTCGCGGATCCGCTGGATCATCTGCTCGCCGTATTCCTTGCCGTAGCGCTCGTAGGTCGGCTCGACGGCGGACTGGAAAGCCGCCTTGTCGACGTCCTCGACGACTTCCATCCCATGCTCGCGCATGGTCTTCACGCCATCCGCCTCGGTCTGGTCGACGACCTTGCGCGTCGCTTCGACGGCGGCCTCGGAGGCCTCCCTGATCCAGCCCTTCTCCTCGTCGGAAAGCTGGTCCCAGTGGATCTTCGACATGGTGATCACCGCCGGCGAATAGACGTGGCCGGTGAGCGTCACGTATTTCTGCATGTCCCACATGTTGTTGGAGACGATGATCGGGATCGGGTTCTCCTGCCCGTCGATCGTGCCCTGCTGGAGCGAGGTCAAAACCTCCGTCCAGCTCATCGGCGTCGGCGAGGCGCCGAGTTCCTTGAAGGCGTCGATATGGACCTGGTTCTCCATGGTCCTGAGCTTCAGCCCGGCGAGATCCTCCGGCGTCTTGACGGGATGGACCGAATTGGTGACGTGGCGAAAGCCGTTCTCGGACCAGGCGAGGCCGATCATGCCCTTGTCCTCGAACTTCGACAGGAGTTCGTCGCCGATCTCGCCGTCGAGGATCCTGCGGGCGCTGGCGTAGTCCTCGAACAGGAAGGGGAAGTCGAGGGCGTAGATCTCCGGCACGAAGGAGCCGACCGGCCCGGTCGAGGTCATGGCGAGTTCGATCGTGCCAATCTGCTCACCCTCCAGAAGCTCGCGCTCGCCGCCGAGCGAGCCGCCGGCCTTGACGTTGACGACGAAGTCGCCGCCCGAGAGCTCCTTCATCTTTTCGGCGAACGCCTTGGCGCCCTGGCCGTAGTGGCCGTCGGGCGGCGTGACGATGGCGAAGTTCACCTCCTTGGCGTCCGCCATCGTCGTGGCAAGCGCGCTCGTCGCCAGCAGCAGCCCGGCGAGCATCGACCTGCAAGTCATGGATCTCTCCTCCCTTTGACAGGGCCTCATGAATGCGCCGCGCGTCTCCCTCGCGCCGGGCGCCGGCCCGATCGGCCCAGTGTTTACACCAGATATCCGATACGATATTCGTATGAAAACTGAAGCCATCGGTCAAGGACGCGCTTTTTGGTCGCGAAGGACGCAACATCCGGCCCGGCCGCGGACTGGCGGCCCGAGGCGAAAGACCAGATTCCGCTGCGCCCGTCGCTGGGGGACGAGATCTATCAGCGCCTCGTCGACGATCTGATCTCGCTGCGCATTCCGCCGGGCGAGCGGCTTTCCATCGACGGGCTGGCCCGGCGCTTCGGCGTGTCGCAGACGCCGACCAGGGCCGCCCTCATCCGCCTCGAAGCCGAGGGGCTCGTCGTCAAGAAGCAATATTCCGGCTGGAGCGTCGGGCCGCTCCCAACCCTCGACCAGTTCGAAAAGATCTTCGAACTGCGCAGCCTGATCGAACCGGCGAGCGCCGCGCGGGCGGCACGGCACGCCTCGCCGGAGGCACTTTCGGACCTCGGCACGATCGCCGAGGAAATGCGGACGCTCGCCGCCGAGAACATCGGCGGCCATCGCGCCAGGCTCGTCGTCCTCGACAGCCGCTTCCACACCGCGATCGCGCGGGCCTGCGGCAACGAGCTGATCGAGGACACGCTCGGCCGCCTGTTCACGCAGATGCACATCTTTCGCCTGCGCTATCACTCCGACGTCGCCCACGCGGTGATCGAGGAGCATCTCGACATTCTCGCCGCGATCGCCGCGCGCGATCCGTCCCGGGCCGAGACGGCGATGCGCGGCCACATCGACGCCGGGCGCGAGAGAATCGAGACGCACGTGCGCCGGAGCGACTGAGCGGCGCAGGCCCGACGCCGCGCGCTGAAGCGCCGGGATCGGCGCGCTTCTGATTTCAAGAGCCGCCAAGGAAGAGCGCGTTTCGCGCCGGGTGGCTCGACACGTCAGGGAAGGACACGAGACGATGACGATCCAGACGGGCCTGTGGTTCGACCCATCGAAGCTCCTCGTCGGCGGCCGATGGCGTCCGGCCGCATCCGGCGCCCTGATCCCGGTGGAAAACCCGTCCAACGGCGAGACGATGGCCAGCATCGCGGCCGGCACGGCCGAGGATGTCGAGGCCGCCGTCTCGGCCGCGGAGGCGGCCCTCGACGGCGAATGGGGCGCGATGACCGCGACCGAGCGCGGACGCATCCTGATGCGCCTCGCCCGCCTCGTCGAGGACCGCGCCGAGACGCTCGCCCATCTGGAATCGGCCGACGTCGGCAAGCCGATCGCCCAGGCCCGCAACGATGCGAAGGCCCTCGCCCGCTACTTCGAGTTCTACGGCGGCGCGGCCGACAAGGTGATGGGCGAGACCATCCCCTATCAGGCCGGCACCACCGTCCTCACTTTGCGCGAGCCGCACGGCGTCACCGCCCACATCATTCCCTGGAACTACCCGATGCAGATCCTCGGCCGCTCGGTCGGGGCGGCGCTCGCCATGGGCAATGCCTGCGTCCTGAAGCCGGCCGAAGACGCCTCGCTGAGCGCCCTCGCCGTCGCCGCGCTCGCCGAAGAGGCCGGGCTGCCGGCCGGCGCGCTCAACGTCGTCACCGGCTGGGGCCACGAGGTGGGCGCCGCGCTCTCGGCCCATCCGCGCGTCCATCACGTCTCCTTCACCGGCTCGGTCGGCACCGGCCGGCGCATCCAAAGCGCGGCGGCCGAGAACGTCGTGCCGGTGACGCTGGAACTCGGCGGCAAGAGCCCGCACATCGTCTTCGACGACTGCGATCTCGAAGCGGCGCTGCCGACCCTCGTCGGCGCCTGCATTCAGGCCGCCGGCCAGACCTGCTCGGCCGCCTCGCGGGTCCTCGTCCAGCGCGGCATCTATGAGACGGTCAAGGAACGGATGGCCGCGGCCTATCGCGCCCTCGTCGCCGGCCCGGCCTCGGAAGTCTTCGACCTCGGCCCGCTCGTCTCGGCCAAACAGAAGGACGTCGTCGCCCGCTACATCGCCAAGGGCCGCGCCGAACTGACGGTCGCCGCCGAAGGGCGGATCGACGCGAGCGCGCCGGCGGCGGGCCACTACGTCGCGCCGGTGCTCTTCGCAGACGTGCCGGCGGATCACGCGCTCGCCCGGGAGGAGATCTTCGGTCCGGTGCAGGTGATGATCCCCTTCGACGACGAAGCCGACGCGATCCGCATCGCCAACGGCACGGATTACGGCCTCGTCGCCGGCGTCTGGACGCAGAATGGCGGCCGGCAGATGCGGATCGCCCGCAAACTCCATTGCGGCCAGGTCTTCGTCAACAATTACGGGGCCGGCGGCGGCGTCGAACTGCCCTTCGGCGGCGTCGGCAAGTCCGGCCACGGGCGCGAAAAGGGCTTCGAGGCGCTCTACGGCTTCTCGCGGCTGAAGACCGTCTCCATCGCCCACGGCTGAACCAAGCGGGACGAGAGAAAGGGCCGGCGCGATCGTCTCGCCCCGGCCCGTTCCGTTTCTCGATCACCGCGAGACGGCGGCGATCAGGTGATCCGCTCGATGCTCGCCGCGATCTCGCCCGGCTCGAAGACCTTCTTCCAGTCGTCGCGCATCAGCATCGGCTTGCCGAATTCGATCGCCTTGTTGCAGGCATCGGAAAACACGCCGTCGACCTCCTCGAAGATCACCGCGCCGAGGATGTTCATGTGGCCGAGCAGGAAGTCGCGGGCGCATTCGCGCGGCACGCCGGTCTTGATCACCTCCTCCATCGCCTCGCGCATGACGACGAGGAGCGAGGCACAGACCGTCTCCGACAGGCCCGGCTCGAGATAGGCCATCTGCTCGACGGTGACCCGGTGCGTGCGGCAGACCGGCGCATAGATCGCCCGCGCCACCTCGTCGCCGATCGCATAGTGCTCGTCCGGCCCCTGCATCAGGGCGTTGACCACCGCCTGCTCGGCGGCGATGCCGCCGAAATGGTCGTTGCGGCCTTCCTCCGTCGTCTCCTTGGTGAAGATCGTCGGATGGCAGGGATGGGTGACGAAATAGGTGATGTCGGCGCGCTCCGGCAGATGGCCGGCGAAGGGCGCGGCGGCGTCGAGAATGACGACGATCGTGCCGGGGGCGACCTTCGGAACGACCATCCCGGCCACCTTGCCGATCGCCGTGTCGGGCACCGCGAGCACGACCACCTCCGCCCCGTCGAGCGCCGCGTCCGGTTCGACGCAGTCGACGCCGACGGCCTCTTTCAACCGCGCCTGCCCGGCCGGCATGACCTCGACGTGCCGCACGTCGAAATCGGTCTTGGCCAGGTTCTTCGACAGCCGAACCCCCATCTTTCCGCCGGCACCGAACAGCGCAATGCTCGTCATCGCAATCTCTCCCCTCGCCACCCGAAGGGGCGGCATCAACTGGTATGATGAGATAACGATTGAAGAGACGATGTCAATTCGGCTTCCGTGCTGGCTCAGACCTGGAACAGACGACCGTACCCACTCACGCAGCGTTGAAAAACCCAACAAGCTGGGTAAACTGTGACGATGATTACGGTGCTCCGTTCCGGCGCCCTGCGCGTCGTCATTTTCACGGACGATCATCTGCCGGCACACGTGCATGTGTTCGGCGATGCAGAAGCGAAAATCGATATCTCCGGCTCGGAGCCCCGACTGATTTCGAACTCGATGCGGCATGGCGAACTGCGCAGGGCGAGCGCGCTGGTCGCGGATCGACAAGCGTTTCTTCTCGAAAAATGGAGAGAGCTCCATGGCTGAATTCGAGTTTCCGGAGGCGGACGTGGAAACGGCCATCCGTCGTGCCGAAGATGACAAATCCTCACGGCCGGAACCGCTGGACGTCCGCTATGATTCTGCTTCTGGCCGGGTCATCGTGGAATTCACCAATGGTTCGGCGTTCATGGTGCCGGCACGATCACTGCAGGGCTTGCAGCACGCCTCGGACGAAGAGTTGGCGGATGTCGAACTCGTGGGCAGCTACGGCCTTCATTGGGAAAAGCTCGATACGGACTTCACCATCCCCGGCCTGATGGCGGGTCTATTCGGAACGGCTCGTTACATGGCGGAGATCCAGTCCAAAGGGGGAATGTCCCGCTCGCCTGCCAAGACCGCGGCCGCCCGCCGAAATGGCAGGAAAGGCGGCCGACCCCAGAAGACGGCGTGACCCGACGAATGAGGAACTCGGACCCTCCGACGATCTTACGTCCCCGCCTCTGTCGGCCCCTCGCTCCGGGCGTAAAGCTCGAGCGAGCGGTCGAGATGGTCGCGCATCGTCGCCACCGCCCCTTCGGCGTCGTGGGCGGCGATGCGGTCGACGATGCGCGCGTGCTCGGCCAGGGTGATCTCCTCCTTGCCGGACCAGTGCAGCAGCGCGGTGTGGTACTCGAACAGCCAGCGCAGCATCGCCACCGAGACGGCGGCGATGATCGGATTGTCGGCGATTTCGGCGATGCGGGCGTGGAACGCCATGTCGGTCTGGATGAAGGGCACGGGATCGGTGCCGAGCAGCGCGCGCTGGCGGGCGACGAGGTCCCGCAGCTCCGCGACGTCGCCCTCCGTTGCCTTCTCGGCCGCGAGCCGAACGATGCCGAGTTCGAACATCCGCCGCGCCTGCTTGAGGTGCTCGAGATTGGACGGCACGGCGTCGAGCAGCAGCCGGGCGATCTCGTCCGAGCGGTCGAGGACGGTGCCGGCGGTGATTTCGTTCACCCGGCTGCGCTCGCCGTGGCTGATGGAGATCAGGCCGGAATTGTGCAGCGACTGCAGCGCCTCGCGCACCGCCGGGCGGCCGACGCCGAAGCGCTCCATCAGCGCCCGTTCCGACGGCATCGCATCGCCGGGCTTCAACGCACCGGTCCGAATCATCTGGCGCAGCCGCGCGAGCACCTGGTCCGACAGTTTCCGGCGAACGATCTTGTCCCCCTCGGGGCCTGGGGAGAGTTGCGACGCCACGGGCTTTCCTCGAATGCGCTTCGGCCGGCCGACGGTTTCTCGGACCAGTCATGGGGTTTCATCCACGAAGCGGCGCGGCGGTCAAGTTTGACGATGCGGCACCCGCCCGGCGTCAGTTGCGCGACGCCTCCCCCGAGCGTTGCTCCATCGGCGTGAAGGGACCAGCCGCCCGCTCACAGATCCGCGGGCCGGACCGTCTGCCCGGTCGCGGCCGAGCGATAGGCCGCCTCGACCAGGGCGAGGGTCTTCAGATTGTCCCGGCCCGAAGTCTCGGGCTCCCGGCCGGCGGCGATGCAGTCGACGAAATGCCGCTGGATGATCGATACGCTCTCCTGGATGTTGTGCCACGGTTTCTCGGCCCACGGGAGGAGCGGCGGTTCGACGTCGGCAATGCTCTCGCCGCCCTTCGTCTGCACCGTGAGCCGATAGCCGGCATCGAGGCGGAGCGTCCCCTCGCTGCCGTCGATCTCGAGAAGCGTCTGGGGAAATGTCTCCGGCTGGCGCCGCGTCGCGTAGGAACAGTCGACGACGCTGCTAGCCCCTTGCGAATGCTGCAGCAGCATCGTCGCGACGTCCTCGCCGCGGATCTGCGGGTTGACGCGTTTCGTCGCGGCCGACAGCCGCTCGACGTCGCCGAAGAAGGCGCGGGCGATGTCGAGGATGTGGATGCCGAGATCCTCGATGATGAAGCGCTCGCCCTCGGCGAGATAGGGCTGGCCGGAAAAGACGTCGTAGCCCGAGCGGAACGAGATGCGCCCGAAGAAGGGCGCGCCGATCGCCCCTTCGCGCACCGTCTCGATCGCCCGGCGCACGGCCGACTGCCAACGGAAGTTCTCGTGCACCATCAGGACGCGCCCGGCGCTCTCCACCGCCTCGACCATGGCTCGGGCATCCGCCATCGTCGCCGCGAAGGGCTTCTGGCAAATCACGTCGAGGCCCGCCGCGGCCGCCATCTCCACAAGCGGCCGATGGCTCGGCACGGTGGTCGCGATGTCGACGAAATCGAGCTGCTCGGCCTCCAGCATCGCTGCGGCATCGCGATAGGTGCGCGCGATCGCGAACCGCTCGGCGGTGTCTGACAGTCTCGTCCCGTCCTGGTCGCACAGGGCGACGATGTCGGCACCCTCGATCCCGGACCACGCGTGAAGCTGGTTCTGGGCGAAAAAGCCGCAGCCGATCAGCGCGCCTTTCATTCAGGAGATCTCCTCGTTTGCCGAGCACCGCTTCCGCCCGCAGCGCCGACCAAGCTCCGCGGCGACGCCAACCCTGATCGATGAAGACGGCGGCAGGTGTAGCGTCGGCGCTGCGCCCCCAGGACCCTGCCTCCGGCACGGGTACGGCCATCGGCGCCAGCATCGCAGGTCGGCGGCTCTTTTGTCAGGCAGATGACTCGATGTTTCTCGATCCCATGTCAACAGGTGTGACGAGTATGCTGCATGGCGGCTCCTGGCCCGCCGATTGGCACGGCGGGACCCATGGGCAGTTCGCTCCAGGCCGGACCGCCCCCTCCCGCCACGCGGCCGCTTCGCTCACGCGCCGAAGCGCGGCTCCGGCACGCCGCGGATGCCGAGATCGTGGATGGCGAAGAGGCTGCCGCGCATCACGCCGTCGCCGGGAAAGCGGGGCAGAGGCGGCTTCGCCATCGAGGTGACGTAGAGAATGTCGAGGTCGGGGCCGCCGAACATCACGCTGGTGACCTTCTTGACCGGCATGTCGATGATCCTCTCCACGGCGCCGTCGGGCGTGTAGCGGACCAGCTTGCCGGCATAGACGAGCGCGCTCCATAGGCAGCCCTCGGCATCGACCGTCGCGCCGTCGGCCGCGCCGCCGCCCGTCGTGTCGACCCTGGCGAAGGTGCGCCGGTTGGAGATCGTGCCGGTCCCGGCGTCGAAGTCGTAGGCCCAGATCTCGCCGGTCCACGTATCGGTGAAGTAGAAGGTCCCGTCGTCCGGGGCGAAGCACGGACCGTTCGAGCAGATGATGTCGGTGTCGACTTTGGTGACGGAAAAATCCGGATCGAGCCGGTAGAGCGCGCCGAAAGGCCCCTCCTCCATCGTGTCCATGGAGCCGGCGAAGAACCGGCCCTTGCGGTCGACCTTGCCGTCGTTGATGCGGTTGGCCGGCCGGTCCGGCTCCGGATCGTGGATGAGATCGACGTCGCCGGTCCTGAAATCGAGGGTGTGGAAGCCGCCCTGCAGCGAGACGATCGCGCCCTCCCCGTCCTTTCTCAGAGCCATCGAGCCGATCTTTTCCGGCACGTCCCAGGCGCGCAGCTCGCGGCCGTCCGCCGTCGTGCGGAACACCCGGCCGTCGAAGCTGTCGATGAAGTACAGCCGCTCTTGGCCGACGTCCCAGAGCGGGCCCTCGCCCAGCGTCGTCTTCACGTCGAGAAGAACTTCGATGCGCATCGCATTTGCTCCTATCCGAGAAAGCGTGGTTCCGGCAGGCCCCGCACGCCGAGGCCGATGACCGCGAACAGCCCGCCCGCCTCGCGGTGGCGGTGGTAGCTGCCCTGGTATGGCCGAGCCATGGAGGTGACGAAGACGACGTCGAGATCGGGACCGCCGAAGGTGAGACTGGTGGTGGATTCGACCGGCAGGTTGACGATCCGGTCGATCACACCGTTCGGATCGAAGCGCACGAGCCGGCCCGAATAGACCTCGACGCTCCAGACGAAGCCCTCGGCGTCGACCGTCGCGCCGTCCGGCAGGCCGCGCATTCCCTCGAAGCTCGCGAAGACGCGCCGCGAGCGGACCGCGCCGGTCGCCGTGTCGTAGTCATAGGCGTAGATGACGCGCCGGCCGGTGTCAGCGAAGTAGAGCGTCTTGCCGTCGGGGCTGAAGCAGGGGCCGTTGGAACAGACGATGCCGCGGTCGAGCTCGTGCACCGAAAGGTCCGGATCGAGCCGGAACAGCGCGCCGACCGGATCGCTCTCCTCGAAATCCATCGACCCGGCGAGAAAGCGGCCCTGACGGTCGACCTTGCCGTCGTTGAGCCGTGGGCGCAGCTCGCCCGGTTGGGTTTCGCAGATCCGCTCGACGGCGCCGGTGGCAAAGTCGAGGGTGAAGAAGCCCGAGCGCAGGGCGACGATCGCGCCGCCCTTTTCTCGGAGCGCCAGCGAACCGATCGGCTCCGGCACCGGCCAGCTCTTGCGCTCGCCCCCGCGCGCGTCGCAGGAATGGACCGCGGGCCCGTAGGAATCGATCCAGTAGAGCCTCTGTTCGTCGACGTCCCAGAGCGGGCCTTCGCCGAGGCTGTCCCGCTGGTCAGTGAGGAGTTCGATCCGCAGCATCGGCCATCTCCCCGCCTCAGAAGCCGACCTGATCGCCGCCCTTCAGCGACAGGATCCGGCGTGCCTCGTCGGGGGTCGCGACTTCGAGACCGAGCCCCTCGATGATCTTGCGCACCATCGTGACCTGCTCGGCATTCGAGGTCGCGAGCTTGCCCTTGCCCGCCCACAGGCTGTCCTCCAGCCCGACGCGGACGTTGCCGCCGAGGGCAGCCGACTGTGCAGCGATCCTGAGCTGGCTCGCCCCGGCGCCGAGCACCGACCAGCGGAAGTCCGCCCCGAACAGTCGGTCGGCGGTGCGCTTCATGTGCTGGACGTCTTCGGGATGTGTGCCGATGCCGCCGAGAAGGCCGAACACCGACTGGACGAAGAACGGCGCCTTGACGAGCCCGCGGTCGGCGAAATGCGCCAGATTGTAGAGATGGGCGATGTCGTAGCACTCGAACTCGAAGCGCGTGCCGTTGTCGTAGCAGGTCTCGAGAATGTACTCGATGTCCTTGAACGAGTTGCGGAAGACGAGGTCTTTGGTGGCTTCCAGATGCGGCTTTTCCCAGTCGAACTTGAAGCTGTCGTACTTCTGGACGAGGTGATAGAGGCCGAAATTGATCGAGCCCATGTTGAGCGAGGCGACTTCCGGTTTGAACTGCGCCGCCGGGCGGACCCGCTCCTCGACCTTCATGTAGGGGCTGCCGCCGGTGGTGATGTTGATCGCCGCATCGGTCCCCTGTTTGATGCGCGGCAGGAAGCGGGCGAAGGCCTCCGGCGTCTGGTCCGGCTTGCCGGTCTCGGGATCGCGGGCATGCAGATGCAGGATGGCCGCGCCCGCCTCGGCGGCACCGATCGCCGCCTCGGTGATCTCGTCCGGTGTGATCGGCAGATGCGGCGACATGGTCGGCGTATGGATCGCGCCGGTCACCGCGCAGGTGATGATGACTTTGCCTTGGGTGCTCATGGGAGTCTCGTCCTGTTTCAGCGGCCGGCGTCGTCGTCGGCGCGTTTCTTGTGGGCGGACAGCGCCATCAGGCGCCGGTCCCGCCAGAGCTGGCGCTCGGCCAGCCGATCCTCGGGCAGCCGGTCGCGCCGCGACTTGAGAACCGTGTCGAGCACCGGCCCCGACCAGTCGACGCGCTCCTTCATCCCCTCGAACAGGCCGCGATAGAGGCCTTGATAGCGGGCGACGTAATCCTTCACGCCGCCGGGAGCGTTGAGATCGATCGTCTCGAACGGCCCCATGAACGACCAGCGCAGCGCCAGCCCCTCGGCGATGCCGGCATCGACGTCCTCCGGCGAGGCGTAGCCGCCGGCGACCAGCCGGAACGCCTCCTCCAGGAGCGCGCCCTGCAGGCGGTTCATGATGAAGCCGTCGATCTCGCGCGCCATGACGAGGGGCGTCTGTCCGATGGCCCGCAGCAGGGCTTCGCCCCGCGACATCGCCTCGGCCGTCGTCCAGGGAGCGGGCACGAGCTCGACCGCCGGCACGAGATAAGGCGGATTGATCGGATGGGCGACGAGGCAGCGCGAACGGCCGGGCAGCCCCTCGGAGATCGCCGAGGGCAGAAGCGCCGAACTGGAGCTGGCGAGGATCGTTTCGGGCGCGGCGATGGCGTCGAGCCGGGCGAAGGTCTCGCGCTTCACCGCGATCACCTCCGGTCCGCATTCCTGCACCCAATCCGCGCCGTCGAGCGCGTCTTCGATCTCCGCGTGGCAGCTGAGGCGGGACAGCGTCTCGGCCGGCGTCGAACCGAGCAGCAGATCGTTCGCGGCGAGATCGTCGGCCACCGTGCTGATGAAGGTCACCGCCTGTTCCGGCACGGCGGGATCGGGATCGAACAGCCGCGCCTTGCAGCCGGCGCGCGCGAAGGTGATCGCCCAGGCGCGGCCGATGAGGCCGGAGCCGACGATCGCGACCGTGGTCTGCGAGGGCACCATCACAGCGTCTCCACGTTGCCGTCGACGCCGAGCGACTGGCCGGACAGATTGCGGCCGGCATTCGACAGGAGGAAGGCCGTCGTTGCCGCCACGTCTTCCGGCGTCACCATCCGGCGCAGCGAGATCTTCTCGAGATAGCGCGCCTCCATCTCCTCGTAGGGAACGCCAAGCTGCACGGCCCGGTCGCGGATGACGCCCTCCATCCGCGGGCCCGACACGATGCCGGGCAGGATCGCGTTGACGCGGATCCCGGCGGGTCCGAGTTCCTTGGCGAGACTCTGGGTGAAGCCGATGACGCCGAACTTTGCCGAGGCGTAGGGCGTGCGGTAGGCATAGCCGTGTCGGCCGGCCGCCGAGGACATGTTGACGATCGCCCCCCCGCCGGCCGCCTTGAGAAGCGGCACGGCCAGCCGCGTGCACAGGAACTGGCCGGTCAGGCCGATGTCGAGGCAGCGGCGCCAGTCGGCGGGCGAGATCTCCTCGACGCCCCCGGTCGGCCCGGCGATGCCGGCATTGTTGACCAGCGCGTCGAGACCGCCGAGACCGTCGGCGACGGCGGCGAAGAACCGTTCCACCCCAGCTTCGTCGGAGACGTCCGCCTCGACCGCGAGACAGCCGGGAAGCGCGGCCCGGGCCGCCTCCAGTGCCGCCGGCGAGATGTCGCAGATCGCCAGCCGGCAGCCCATCGCGTGAAGCAGCCTGGCGATGGCGAGGCCGATGCCCGAGGCTCCGGCCGTCACGACGACGCGTTGGCCGGACAGTCCGGCGAGGATGTTGGGATCTTGATCTGCCATGTCAGGAGGTCCTGCGTTCACGAAGGGCGATGACCGCGGCGAGGACGACGCAGCCGAAGAGGATGGCCCGGAAGGCGTAGGGCAAGGTGGTGCCGGCCAGCAGCGTCTGCAGCGCCGTGAGCAGCAGCGCCCCGCCGAACATGCCGAGATAGTGTCCGCGGCCGCCGGTGATCAGCGCGCCGCCGACCACCACGACGGCGATCGAGGGCAGCAGATAGTCGTCGCCCATGCCGAGGCTGGCCTGGCCCGAAAAGCCGGTGAGGAGAATGCCGACCAGCGCCGCGCAGAGCGCCGACAAGACGTAGACCGCGATGATCACCCTGCCCGTGCGGACGCCCGAAAGACGTGCCGCCTCCAGACTGTTGCCGATGGCGTAGACGCGGCGGCCGAAGCTGGTGCGTCCGAGCAGCACCGTCGCGCCGATCACGAAGGCGGCGAGGAAGACGAGCACCGGCGTCACGCCGCCGAGATAGCCGGTCATGAACCAGCGCAGGGCGGGCGAGGCGAAGCCGGAGGGCGTGCCGTTCGAATAGAGCAGCGCGGCCCCCTGAAGGATGCCGTTCATCGCGAGCGTCACGACGATCGGCGACAGGCCGAGCATCACCACCCCGATCCCGTTCGCCAGGCCGATCGCCGCCGCGACGGCGAAGACGAGCGGCAGCGCATAGACGAGCGCCGGGTCGGAGCCGCGCACCAGGCCGGCGAGGAGGATGCCCGACAGGGCGATCGTCCAGGGCAGCGACAGGTCGAGGCCGCCGGTGAGGATCACCGCCCCCTGCCCGAGTGCCAGGATCGCCAGGAACGTCGAGAGGACGAAGAGCGCGTTCCAGTAGCTGAAGTTGGTCAGCACGTTGCCGAGGACGAACTGCGTCGCGACCAGCACCAGCGCGAGTGCGACATAGGCCGGCGCGGCGTAACGGATCGTCTCGGCGTTGCGCTCAAGGAAGCCCGGGACGGGCGTTGCGGCCCCCGCTTCTGCGCCGCGCCGGGCGGCGAAGGCGAGCCGGTGGTCGACCTTCGGGCGCTGGGTCACGAGGAGGCCGGCGCTGCGTGCCCTGAGGGCGGCGAGGCCTTCGCGGATCTGTTCGGCAAGGACGGAGTCCCGCGACAGCGAGGCGAAGAGCACGGCGAGAAGCAGGACGCCGCCTTCGGCCACGGTCGAGAAATAGGCCGAGACGTTGAGGGCGAGGAGGATGTTGACGACGATCATCAGCGTGAAGGCGCCGAACACGCTGCCGACCGGGCCGCCCTTGCCGCCGCCGAGGCGCGTCCCGCCGATCACCACCGCCGCGAAGATCGACAGGAGCAGCGAATTGCCGACCAGCGGGTCGCCCGAACCGGTCTGCGCGCTGATGAAGACACCGGCCAGTCCGTAGAGTCCGCCGGCGATGACGTAGGTGGCGAAGCGCACCCAGGGCACCGAGATGCCGATCGCCGCCGCCGAGGCCGGATCGCTGCCCGATGCGTAGAGGGCGAGGCCGTAGCGCGTGCGTTTGAGCCAGGCCCAGAGCAGCAAGACGACGCCGAGGAGCAGGATCGGCGCCGGGAGGAGGTTCGGCACGGCATCGCCCATGTAGAAGGCGCCGAGGCTCGGGGCGACGAAGCCGCCCGGCTGCTCGAGGACCAGCAGCGTGCCGCCCTGGACGATGAACATCGTCGACAGCGTCACGACGATCGGCTGCAGCCGCAGAAACGCGATGAAGAGGCCGTTGAACGCGCCGACGAGCATGCCGACGGCGATCCCGACGGCGGTCCATTCGACGACCGAGGCCTCCATGTCGGTCATGCTCATATTCGCGGCGAGAACCGCGTTGACGAGCGAGATCACCGCGCCGGCGGACAGATCGAAGCCGCCGGAGAGGATGACCAGCGTCTGGCCGACCGCGGCCAGCGCCAGCGTCGTGCCGCCGCTGGCGAGAAAGGAGACGTCGAAATAGGTGATCGGACCGGGGCTGATCCAGTCGGTCACGAGGAATAAAAGCGCGAAGACGACGATCGCGACCAGCGTCGCCCGGCTGCGCGCGGCGCTGCGTCCGATCCCGGCGTACCACGCCGGGGCCGCGTTCGGTGCTCGCGTCGGGCGGTTTTCGGTGACGACGGCGGCCTGGTTCAATGGACCATCTCCGGCCTTGACGCGACGACCGGATCGGCGCCGCCGAGCGCCGCCGCCATCACCGCAATTTCGCTGATCGCGTCTCGTTCGAGCCGGGCGACGATCTCGCCTTCGTAGAGCACCGAGACGCGGTCCGAGAGATGGACCAGCTCCGGCACCTCGGTGGAGTGGAACAGCACCGCTCCGCCGGCATCGGCGAAATCGCGCATCAGCTGGTAGAGCTGATGCTTGGTCCCGACGTCGATGCCGCGCGTCGGGTCGAAGAGCAGGAGGATCCGGCTCTCGGCCAGGATCCACTTGGCGATGGCGATCTTCTGCTGGTTGCCGCCCGAAAACGAGCCGGCCGGCATGTAGATCGCCCGATCGTCCACCTCGACGGCGCGAAACGCGGCGAGCGTTGCCGCGCGCTCCGCCTCCCGATCGAGCAGTCCGTGCCGCGAAAACCTGGCGATGGTCGGCAGCGTCGCGTTCTTGCTGCCGTCGAGCTTCAGGAACAGGCCCTCGCTTTTGCGGTCTTCCGGCAGGAGGCCGATCCGCAGCGAGGGATGGAGGGCATCGGCCGGCGAGGACAGCCGCACCGCGCGCCCGTCGACCCGCAACTCGCCGTCGAGGATCGGCGTCGCGCCGAAGCAGGCGCGGAACAAAGCGACCTGCCCCATTCCCTGGAGCCCGGCGACGCCGTGGATCTCGCCGGGCCGGAGGTCGAGGTCGATGCCGCGCAGCTTGGCGCCGGCCGAAACGCCTCTCAGTTCGAGCATGGGATCGGGCACCGGCGCGCCGGACGGCGCGGGCCTGGGTGGAAATGTCTTCGAGATCGAACGGCCGATGATTTTTTCCACCACCGCCGCGTCGGTGATGTCGTCGACGTCGCAGCTGACGATGTGGCGGCCGTTGCGCAGGATCGTCAGCCGGTCGCAGAACTCGCGCACCTCCGGCATCCGATGCGAGATGAACAGGATGGTGACGCCCCGGCGTCTGGCGTCGGCGACGATCCGCCCCAGCCATGCGACGTCGCCGCCGGCGAGCGCCGAGGTCGGCTCGTCGAGGAGGAGGATCCGCGGCTCGCGGAAGAGCGCCCGGGCGATCTCGATCTTCTGGCGCTCGGCGAGATCGAGCGAGGCGGCGAGCGCCTGCGGATCGATCGACACGCCGAGCCTGTCGAAATGCTCGGCGACCGCCCGTCCCGCCGCCCGCTTGCGCATCGTCCCGGCAAGGCCGACCGGCGCATAGGGCATGATCATGTTTTCCAGGACCGTCAGATCCGGAACCAGGGTCAGCTCCTGAAAGGCGGTCTGGATGCCGGCCCGGTGGGCGTCGCGCGGCCTGCGCAGGCGCATCGGACGGCCGTCGACATGGATCGTCCCGGCATCCGGCTCGATCAGTCCCGACAACAGCTTCATCGTCGTCGACTTGCCGGCGCCGTTCTCGCCGAGCAGCGCATGGACGGTGCCGGGAGCGACCGTGAAGGATACGTCGTCGAGCGCCCTGGTGGCGCCGAACGCCTTCGACAGACCCTCGATCGCGATCGCCGCTGGCCGATCGTCGGACATGCTCAACCCTCGTCGTCTGAATGAGATGCGCCTAGCGTGGCGCCGCCGGCGGCTCGATCGTGCCGGCGGCGGCCCGCTCAGGTCTCGGGCTGGCCGACCAGCGCCGCGTTCAGGCCGAGCTGCGGCAACTGATCGGAGAAGATCGAGCCGAACCAGCCGGGATTGGCGACGATCGACGGCTTGAAGGTGTTGCACCCGCTCTTCATCTCTTCCCAGCTGCCGGTCTCGCAGAGCTGGATCGTCTCGTTGGTGACGAGCGGCAGCGGCAGGGTCGTGTGATGCGGCACGTCCTTGCCCTCGATCATGTCGACCGCGAGCTTCAGCGCGAGCGCCCCCGAATAGGGCGGCGAAGCGTAGGAGATGCGCGGTGCGCCGAGCGGCGCATAGGGGCTGCTCGCGCCCTCGACCTCGGTCCCCTTCGCCAGCGCCTGGATGCGGCCGCCATTGGAGCCCTCGCCGGCGCAGGGGAGCAGCTCGTCGTCGGTCTTGCCCGCTTCCAGCTGCATGGCATTGGCGGTGTAACAGCCGACCTGCATCCACAAGCCGTCGATGTCGTCCCACTTGCGCGTTGCAAGAAGCTTCGACAATTCGGTGCGGGCCACCGCCTGGCTCCACATGCCGACCGCCTCGCCGACGATCTTGATGTCGGGATGCTTGGCGAAGACCTCCTTCGCCGCCTTGGTCCGGGCGATGTCGACCGAGGTCCCCGGAACGCCGGTCACCAGGACGACGTCGCCCTTGCCGCCGAGCTTGTCGGCCAGCCATTCGGCCGTCTTGCGACCCGCCTCCTCCTGGTCGATCGTGACGTTGTAGGCGCAGGGCTCGGTGATCTCCGCGTCGTAGGCGACGACCTTCACGCCCTTCGAACAGGCATTCTTGACCACCTGGTTCAGGGCCGTCGGCGAAATCGGGTAGACCACGATCGCCTCCGCCCCGGCCTGCACCATTGCGTTGATCTGCTGGATCTGGCGCTGGGCGTTGGGGCCGGCGACCTGCACCTGCAGATCCACCTTGTCCGCATAGTCCTTCGAGGCGGCGAGCGCCTTGACCATGTTGGCCGCCTCGGCCTGCCAGTCATTGCCGATGTAGCTCATCGACAGAAACACCTTGTGTTTTTCGACAGCCTCTCCGCTGGCCGCAAAAGCACAGGTCAGTCCGGCGGCGAGCGCCAGCGACTTCACGATCGTCGTCATGTGGATCCTCCCGAAACCGTTCTTCGCCGAGCGGCCTCCCAGCCATGTGCCGACGAATGCGATGCAGCCTGTTTGATTTTTGATCAAAAATCAAGGCCTGTTCACCTCGATCCGGAATCCCGCTATGACAGGTGGAAATTGCGGCCTGCGGAGCGTGAAGAGCGGAATGTCGAAAATCGCGGACAAAGTCGTGCCGTTGCGTCGGGAAACGCTGCAGACGGGCGTCTATGCACGCTTGTGCGACCTCATCCTTCAGGGCGGCATCGCGCCGGGCGAATCGATCACCGTCGCCAGTCTCGCCAAGGCCTTCGGCGTCAGCCCGATGCCGGTCCGCGAGGCGCTGACGCGGCTGACGGCCGCAGGCGCCCTCACCGTCGTTTCAGGCCGGACGATCGGCGTTCCGAAACTGACGCGAGAGCGGCTGAACGACCTGCGCCGGGTGCGGATCGAGATCGAGATGATCGCCGCGGAATGGGCGGCCGCCAACACCACCGCCGCATTCACGGCCGACCTCGAGCGGCTCTACGGCCGTCTGGTCGAGAGCGAGGCGGCCGACGACGCCAAGATGTATCTCGAAGCGAACTACGAGTTTCACTTCGCCGTCTACCGGCAATCCGGCTCGCCGACCCTGCTTTCGATCATCGAGAGCCTGTGGCTGCAGGTGAGCCCGTACTTCCACCTCCTGCGCGAATCGGGCAACTTCAGGATCTCCAACGACCACCATGCCCGGATCTTCCGGGCGATGGTCGATCGGGACGGCGCATCGGCCCGGGCGGCGATCGCGAGCGACCTCGACGACGCCTATGCGGTCCTGGTGAGACTGGTCTAGGCGCTCGCCCCACCCCGCCTCGACGGGTGGCGATGACGGCTAGGGCAATCGGCGGCAGGACCGGCCCGCCATTTCGATGGTGGTCCGGGAATTGCATCGACGGCGGCGTACCGACAGGATCGACGAACGAGAAACCCGAGGAAATCCGCGATGCCCCAATCCCGAGCCGCCGTAGCGCCGCTGTTGACGGTGGACGCGCTGACCGTCTCGCTCCCCGGCGGGATGGATCGCGATTTTGCCGTCGAGGCAGTCACCTTCGAACTCGCGGCCGGTGAAACCTTGTGCATCGTCGGGGAATCCGGCTCCGGCAAATCCGTCACCGCCAATGCCATCATGGGCCTCCTGCCCGATGCGCTCGAGATCAAGGCCGGCCGGATCGTCCTGCGCGGCGAGGATCTTCTCGGCGCCTCGCCCTCCGAGTTGCGGGACATGCGCGGGCGGATCGTCTCGATCGTCTTTCAGGACCCGCTGTCGGCCCTCAACCCGCTGATGACCATCGGCGACCAGATCGCCGAGGTCATCGACGCCCATCGCGGCCACGAGAGCATCGACAAGCGAGCCCGCGTCGTCGAGCTTCTCGACGAGGTCGGCCTGCCCGATCCCGAGGTCATCAAGGGGCAGTATCCGTTTCGGCTGTCGGGCGGACAGCGCCAGCGCGTGATGATCGCCATGGCGCTGGCGCTGGAGCCCGCCGTCTTGATCGCCGACGAGCCGACGACCGCCCTCGACGTGACCACCCAGGCGCAGATCCTCGAACTGATCCGGACGATCCAGGCGCGCAAGGACATGGGCGTCATGTTCATCACCCATGATTTCGGCGTCGTCGCCGAGATTGCCGACCGGGTGATCGTCATGGAGCGCGGCCGCATCGTCGAGGAAGGCCGGGCGGCCGACGTCCTCGGCGCACCGGGCCACCCCTACACCCAGCGCCTCATCGCCGCCGTTCCGCGGATGAGTGAAGCCCATGCGGCGGGAGCGAGCGAGGCGCCTGTCGTGCTCGCGGCAAGCGGGCTGAAGAAGACCTTCAGCCTCCCCGGCGCCTTCTTCAAGCCGCCGCGCGTCGTCAAGGCCGTCGACGACGTCGGCCTCGTGGTGCGCAAGGGGCAGACGGTCGGCATCGTCGGCGAATCCGGCTCCGGCAAATCGACGCTCGGCCGCATGCTGATGAAGATCCTCGATGCGGACGAGGGCTCGATCACCTTCGACGGCCAGGAGGTCGCGCGCATGCCGGAATCCGAGTTCCGCCGTCGCCGGCCGCTGATCCAGATGATCTTCCAGGATCCGTTCGCCTCCCTCAATCCGCGCCAGACCGTCGGGCGCATCCTCACCGCGGGTCCGATGGCCCATGGCGTCTCCTCCGGCGAGGCGAAGATGAAGGCGCACCGGCTGTTGTCGCGGGTCGGGCTCGATCCCTCCGCCTTCGAGCGCTACCCGCACGAGTTTTCCGGCGGCCAGCGCCAGCGCGTCGGCATCGCCCGCGCGCTGATGTTCGACCCACAGCTGATCATCGCCGACGAGGCCGTCTCGGCCCTCGACGTCTCGGTGCAGGCCCAGATTCTCGACCTTCTGGCCGAGATCCAGGACGAGATGAAGCTCGCGATGATCTTCATCACCCATGATCTGCGCATCGCCAGCCGCATCTGCGACGAGGTCGTCGTCATGCAGCATGGCCGCATGGTCGAGGCCGGCCCACCGGCACAGGTGTTCAGGGCGCCGCGCGAGGACTACACGCGCACGCTCGTCGCGGCCATTCCGGGCGGACGCTGGGAAACAGCCGCCTGACCGACGTCGAATGATGCCACCGCCGGGACGAGAGCCGGCGACCACGCGAGAGCAGGCATCCGATGGACAGTCGGTGCAACGGGACGCTTCGCGCTGCACAATGGATGAGCAGTTCTTCTGCCGCCGAAATTCGCGGCAAAATTGATTGACACTATCCACCATATTTTCGATAGTCGGTCCCGCAAGCAATCTGCGGCGGGAAGATCGGCGAAGCGCCGGTTCCCACCCACGGCCTCTCGGAGCCGGGCATGGCGGCTGACGGAAAACGCGTTTCGACGCCCGCGGTGACGCGCGTCGAGGACGTCGATCTCGGGGTTCTCGACGACACTCTGAGCTTCTTCATCCGCGCGCTCAATCTCGCCGTGACCCGCGATCTCGACGCGAGGTTGGAGGGCATGGAGGTCGCGCGCGGAACCGGCAAGATCACCGCGCTCTTCCTGATCGACCGTCACCCGGGCATTCGCCCTTCCGTCATCGCCGCGGCCGCGATGAAGGACCGTTCCGCCATGGCACGGATCCTCGACGACATGGAGAGGCACGGCCTGATCCGGCGCGAGCCCGATCCCGAGGACGGCCGCGTCCAGGCCCTTCATCTGACGGAGAAGGGAAAGAAGGCGTCGCAGGAGGTCCAGGCCATCGTCCGCCAGTCCCGCGACTTCTTCCACGACATCTCCGACGAGGAATACACCCAGGTGATCGATCTCCTGCGGGGGCTCTACTGGCGCATCGTCAAGGCCCATCAGGCAAAGGGAACGAAGCTATGACCGCACGGCCCGTCGCGATGATCTCCGGCGCCAGCCGCGGCATCGGGCTCGCCGTCGCCCGGCGGCTCTCCGCCGACGGATGGGCCCTTTCCCTCGGCATGCGAAAGCCTCTCGTGCCGGAGGGCGTCGATCCGGCCCACACCCATCTTTCCGCCTACGAGG
The DNA here is from genome assembly GCF_021390325.1 of Jiella avicenniae. Taxonomy (GTDB): domain Bacteria; phylum Pseudomonadota; class Alphaproteobacteria; order Rhizobiales; family Rhizobiaceae; genus Jiella; species Jiella avicenniae. Next base: position 420,982 of record NZ_JAJUWU010000003.1, read on the forward strand.
CGGCCGTCGGTGGCGAAGACGCCTGGACCGCGGCAACTCTCGAGCGCTTCGGCCGGATCGACGCGATCGTCGCCAATGCCGGGCTGATGATCCCGAAATCGGTGATCGAGGCGGAAGACGACGATCTCGACGCGATGCTGGCGGTCAACGTCAAGGCGCCGCGCCGCCTGGTGAAGGCGGCCTTCGAGCCCCTCGCCGCCAGTGGCCGCGGCCGGGTGATCATCCTCGCCTCGCTGTCCGGCAAACGGGTCAAGTCGGAAAAGTCCGGCCTCTACTCCATGACCAAGTTTGCCGCCGTGGCTCTCTCCCACGGCATTCGCCAGGCCGGCTTCGAGCACGGCATCAGGGCGACGGCCGTCTGTCCGGGCTTCGTCGCCACCGACATGGCGCGCACGGTCACCGACCGGGACACCGCGCTGATGACCGACCCGGACGAACTCGCCGGCGTCGTCGCCATGCTGATCGGCCTGTCGAACACCGCGAGCGTCGCCGAATTTGCCGTGAACTGCCAGCTCGAGGAGCAATACTGATCATGCCCGGCCCATTCGTCACCCCCGTCCACGGTGATCTCGACCTGCCCGAAAAGGTCGACGTCGTCGTCATCGGCGGCGGGATCGTCGGCGTGTCGACGGCGCTCGAACTCGCCGAGCGCGGTGTCAGCGTGGCCCTCTGCGAAAAGGGCGGCATCGGCCAGGAACAGTCGAGCCGCAACTGGGGCTGGGTGCGCATCTCGCGCCGCGATCCGCGCGAAGTGCCGCTGATGGTCGAAGCCCTGCGCGTCTGGAAGGATCTCGACCGGCGGATCGGCCGCCCCACCGGCTACACCCGGTCCGGCATCGTCTTCGCCTGCGCGACCGACCAGGACGTCCGGAACTACACCAACTGGATCCGCCATCTCGAACCCTGGCAGATCGAATCGCGGATGCTGAGCCCCGACGAGTTCAAGGCGATGTTCCCTGCGGCGCAGTTCGACGTGAAGGGCGCGCTCTACACCCCCGCCGACGGGCGCGCCGAACCGCAGATCGCCGCGCCGGCCATCGCCGAGGCCGCGCGCGACAAGGGTGCCCATATCCTCACCGAATGTGCGGTCCGCGGCATCGAGACGAGCGGCGGCAAGGTCTCCGGCGTCGTCACCGAGCGCGGGCCGATCGCCTGCTCCTCGGTGGTGCTGGCGGGCGGCGCCTGGTCGAACCTCTTCTGCGGGCTCTACGGCCTCGATCTGCCGCAGTTGACGGTGCTGGCTTCGGTGCTGAGGACGAAACCGCTCGAAGGCGGCCCGGACCAGGCGATCTGGGCGAAGGATTTCGCCTGCCGCAAGCGCAAGGACGGCGGCTACACGATCGCCTGCGGCCACGAGAACGTCGTCGACATCGTGCCGAACTCCTTCCGCTATGCCCGCCGCTTCCTGCCGGCGCTGCGCGAGGACTGGAACTCCCTCAATTTCCGGCTCTCCTCGCGCTTCTTCGAAGAGGCACGGACGCCGAAAAAGTGGTCGCTCGACGAAGCGAGCCCGTTCGAATACTGCCGCGTCCTCGATCCGAAGCCCGAAAAGCGGCTGACGGACAAGGCGCTGACGGAACTCAGCCGCGCCTTTCCGGCCTTCGCCAAGGCCGAGATCGCCCAGCACTGGGGCGGCCGCATCGACGTCACGCCCGACGCCATCCCGGTGATTTCGGCCGTCGACGAGATCCCCGGCTTCCACGTCGCCACCGGTTTTTCCGGCCACGGCTTCGGCATCGGCCCCGGCGCCGGCCGCCTGATGGCCGACATCGTGATGAGCCGCACGCCGGTCGTCGACCCGCACGAATTCCGCTTCTCCCGCTTCACCGACGGATCGAAGGTTCGTCCCATCAGCGGGTTCTAGACATCGCAGGCAGACCCTCCAACAGAAGGATCATCGGCATGGCAGATCAGCACTTCTCCTCGTGGAGCCGCCCGTCGCGGCGCCGGGTTCTTTCCCTCATCGGCGCCTCTTCCGCCGCCCTCGTCGCCCCTGGCCTGTTCGGCAAGGGTTCGGCCATGGCCGCCCCGCCGTCGGAGCCGACCGGTCAGGTCATCGTCGGCTTTTCCCAGGAGCCGACGATCTTCAACCCGCACATGCCGCATATCGAGGTGGACGAAGGCATCCACTTCTCGCTCTTCGACCCGCTGTTCATCGTCGACGACAAGGGCGAATTCCAGCCGTCCCTCGCCACGGAGGTACCGAGCGTCGAGAACGGCGGCATCTCGGAGGATGGCCTGCACTGGAAGATCAAGCTGCGCGACGACGTCAAATGGCACGACGGCAAGCCGTTCACCGCCGAGGACGTCAAGTTCACCATCGAGCTTCTGGTCGATCCGGACTTCCGGAGCTGGCGGCGCGACGGCCACGAACTGGTCGAGAACCTGACGGTGGTCTCGCCGACCGAGCTGACCTTCGACCTGAAGTCGCCATACGCGCCCTATCCGTCGATTCTGGCCGCGACCTTCATCGTGCCCAAGCACATCCTCGGCGAAGAAGCCGACAAGAACAACGCGCCCTACAACAATGCCCCCGTTGGCACCGGCCCGTTCAAATGGGTCGAGCGGATGGCGGGCGACCACATCACGCTCGAAGCCAACGAGGACTATTTCGGCGAAGGTCCCTATCTCAAACGGCTGATCTACAAGTACATCCCCGATCTCACCGTCCTCTACACCCAGTTCAAGACCGGCGACATCGACGTCGTCGGGCTGCAGTGGATCACGCCGGACAAGTACCAGGAGGCCAAGGATCTTCCCGGCAAGTCGGTCGCCGTCGTGCCCGCCGCCACGGTCGAATCCCTGTCCTTCAACATGGACCGGCCGCAGTTCAAGGATCCGAAGGTTCGCCAGGCGCTCTACCACGCGCTCGACAAGCAGACGATCATCGACGCGCTCTATTACGGCCTGCCGACGCCGACCGAAACCTTCATGCCGCAGCAATCGGCCTACTACAACGCCGACCTGCCAAAGCACGAATACGACCCGGAAAAGGCCAAGAGCCTGCTCGACGAAGCCGGTTGGATGCCGGGCGGCGATGGCATCCGTGAAAAGGACGGGGTGAAGCTCGCCTTCACCAACTCGACCACCGCCGGCAATCACATCCGCGAACAGGCCCAGCAGTTCATCCAGCAGTCGTTCAAGGAGATCGGCGTCGACATGTCGATCTCCAACCTGCCGCCGGCCGTCATGTGGGGCGATTACTGGATGATGTCGAAGTTCGATTCCGTCGTCGTCGGCATCAACTTCCTCACCGGCTCCGATCCGGACGTGTCGAACTACCTCGCCCCGACCTCGATCCCCGCCAAGGGCGGCGCCGGCCAGAACACCTGGCAGTACGACAGCGAGGAGGTCGGCAAGCTCCTGGACGAAGGCGGATCGACCTTCGTGACCGAGGAGCGCAAGGCCGCCTACATGAAGTTGCAGGAGGTCGTGCGCAGCGACCTGCCCTTCCTGCCGATGTTCCAATACGCCACGGTGCGCGGCCACAAGGAGGGCGTCGAGGGCGTCGTGCCGAACATCAACGTGCGGATCGACAGCTGGGACGTCGCCACCTGGTACTGGGACAAATAAGGCCGTCCCGCCGCGGCCGATGATCCCGTCGGCCGTGGCCTCTTCGTTCCACTTCTCACCCCGTCGTCCGGCGCCCGCGGCCCGAGGCGGATCTTGCGGAAGCGAATTCGACGATGCTGCGCTTTCTCTTCGGACGACTCTGGCAGAGCCTCGTTCTCCTCGTCATCGTCTCGGTGATCGGCTTTGCCGTGCTCAACCTCGCGCCCGGCGGCCCGCTGTCGCAATTTGCCCTGACGCCCGGCATGACGCAGGCCCAGCTCGCCCGCATCGCCCACCAGATGGGCCTCGATCGCCCGCTCCCCGTGCAGTACTGGGAGTGGTTCACCCGGCTCCTGCAGGGTGACTGGGGCCGGTCCTACCGCGACAACCAGCCGGTGCTATCGGTGATCTGGTCGCATCTTATGGCGACGCTTCTCCTGATGGGGACCTCGACCCTCATCTCGGTGCTCATCGGGACGTGGGTCGGCGTCCTCGGCGCCTTGCGGCGCTACTCGATCTTCGACTACGCCGCGACCGTCGGCGCCATGGTGGCCCTGTCGATCCCGACCTTCTGGTTCGGCCTGATCGCGATCTACCTCTTCTCGCTCCGCCTCGGCTGGCTGCCGGCCGGGAACATGTACACGATCGGCGACGGCTCGGTGCTCGACTATGCGGTCCACCTGATCATGCCGAGCCTCGTCCTCGCCCTCGTCAACGTCGCCGTCTGGAGCCGCTACATGCGCACGGCGGTGCTCGACGTGATGAACCAGGATTTCGTTCGCACCGCGCGGGCCAAGGGGCTCACCCGCTGGGCCGTCCTGACGCGTCACATCCTGCGCAATGCGCTGGTGCCGATGATCACCCTGCTCGGCCTGCAACTGCCGACGATCCTCGGCGGCGCCCTCGTCACCGAGACCGTGTTCACCTGGCCGGGCATGGGCCGGCTGTTCCTCGATAGCCTCGGCTACAGCGACTATCCGGTGGTGATGGGGCTCTTGATGCTCTCGGCGATCCTCGTCCTCGTCGGCAATCTCATGGCGGACATCGCCGTCGCCGTCATCGATCCACGCATCAGGCTCGGCTGAGGGGGCGCAAGATGACCGACATGGCATTCAAGGCCGATCCCGCCCCGACGCAGCGCTGGTGGCAGCGGCGCGCGGTCAGGCGCTTCCTGCGGCATCGCCTCGCCTTGTTCGGGCTCGCGATCATCGTCCTCCTGGTGCTCGCCTGCGTCGTCGGGCCCTATCTCCTGCCCTTCGACGACCTCTACATCGACCTTCGCGCACGCTTCGCGCCGCCCCTCACCGGCTCGCACATCTTCGGCACCGATCCTCTGGGGCGCGATCTCGCCGCCCGGCTCTTCATGGCCGGCCGGATCTCGCTCCTCGTCGGCTTCGCCGCGATGTTGATCTCCACCGTCTTCGGCAGCCTGATCGGCATTCTCGCCGGCTATTACGGCGGCAAGGTCGGCGCGGTCCTGATGCGCTTCGTCGACGCGATGCTGTCCTTCCCGAGCATCTTCCTCCTGCTCGCGCTCGCGGCCTTCATCAAGCCGAGCCCGATCATGATCACGGTCATCATCGCGGCGACGAGCTGGATGGAGATCACCCGCATCGTCGAGGCGGAGATCAAGTCGCTTCGCGAACGCGACTTCATCATGGCGGCACGGACCCTGGGCCTGTCCAACGGCCAGATCATGTTCCGCGAGCTCCTGCCGAACGCCATGGGGCCGATCATCGTCGCGGCGACGCTCACCGTCGCGCGGGCGATCCTGCTCGAAGCCTATGTCAGCTTCCTCGGCTACGGCATCCAGCCGCCGCTGCCGAGCTGGGGCAACATGCTGAACGGCGCCCAGCAATATCTCGATTCGGCGCCCTGGCTGGCGATCGTCCCCGGCGTCGCGATCACGCTGGCCGTCACCGGCTTCAACTTCGTCGGCGACGGCCTGCGCGACGCGCTCGACGCGCGCAGCGACATCGCCTGAGCCGCAGCCCTCATCCGGGCGGAGACACTTCCATGAACCGCTTCTCGCCCTTCGAGGCCTCCCTCTGGTTTGCGACGGCCGAGCCGGCCCCGGCGACGCGGGCGCTGGCGGAAAGCCTCGACGCGGACGTCTGCATCGTCGGGGCGGGCTACACCGGCCTGACGACGGCACTGGAGCTGGCCAAGAAGAACGTCTCCGTCGTCGTTCTCGAAGCCCAGGAGGCCGGCTTCGGCGGGTCGGGCCGCAACGCCGGCCACTGCACGCCGACCTTCACCCACTATTCGCTCGGCGAGTTGCGCCGCATGCTGGGCGAGCCCTGGGCCGAGCGGCTGATCCAGCGCCAGACCCGCGCCAACGACCGGGTCGGGGCGATGATCCGCGACTATCAGATCGCCTGCGAGTGGCAGCAGAACGGCTATGTGATGGGGGCGCTGCAGCCGGCCAACATCCCCGCGCTGGAGCAGAAGGTCGAGGAATACAACGCCGTCGGCGCGAGGACCCGGCTGCTGAATGACGGGGCGGCCCGGGAGATCACCGGTTCGCCGCGCCTCATCGGCGGCTGGCAACATGAGGAAGGCGGCCATCTCAACCCGCTCGGCTATGCCCGCGGCCTTGCCCGTGCGGTGATGCAGGAGGGCGGCCGCCTGTTCACCCACTCGCCGGTCCGATCCGTCGAGCGACAGGCGGGACGATGGCGGGTCGAGACCCCGAAAGGCGCCGTTCTGGCCGACAAGGTCATCTTCGCCACGGGAGCCTACACGGTGGGCGGCTGGCCGAAGCTCGAGCAAACATTCAAGATCATGCGCGTCTTCGTCGCCGCGACCCAGCCGCTTTCGGAAGAGACGCGGCGCCACGTCCTGCCGCAGAACACGACGATGCACGACGGGCGCGGCGACATCTACGTCTACAAATACGACCGCGACGGGCGAATCGTCGCCTCGATGTTCCCGATGGGCCGGCGCGGCGTCGACCTCGCCTACACGCGGCAGGTGATGACCGACCGGCTGAAATGGCTGCATCCGGACATTCGCGAAGAGATCCGCTGGGAGTATCTCTGGTTCGGCGAACTCGACATGCAGTACCGCACCGTGCCGCGGCTCTACGATCTCGCCCCCGGCATCGTCGGCCTCACGGGTCTGTCCGGACGCGGCGTTCCGACCGGCTCGATGCTCGGCGGCATCCTGTCGGAATGGGCCATGGACGTGCCGGAGAAGGATCTTTCCCTGCGGCTGGAGCCGCTGCGCGCCGCGCCCTTCTACATGGCCTTCGGGCCGCAGCTCTCGCTGCGCTATCACCGCGCGAAGGAGTGGCTGAGCGCCAGACGCAGCGGATCGCCCCTGCCGCCGCATGCCTGACGGCGGGCCGGGATTTCATGATGCGGCGAATGCGCCGCGTTGAAGATCGCGGGTTGCGACGACACATAAGCTGTCTTCCAACCATGAGGTTCAGCCATGACGTCCAAGACCGAACGCGCCATTCTCGCCGGCGGCTGCTTCTGGGGCATGCAGCAACTCATCCGGCGGATGCCCGGCGTCGTCTCGACCCGGGTGGGCTATTCCGGCGGCAACGTCGAGAACGCCACCTACCGCGACCACGGCACCCATGCCGAGGCGATCGAGATCACCTTCGATCCCGACCGGACGAGCTTTCGCGATCTCCTCGAATTCTTCTTCCAGATCCACGATCCGTCGACCCCGAACCGCCAGGGCAACGATCGCGGCATGAGCTATCGCTCGGCGATCTTCTACACCAGCGACGAGCAGAAGCGCGTCGCCGAGGAGACGATCGCCGACGTCGACGCCTCCGGGATCTGGCCGGGCAAGGTCGTCACCGAAGTGGCGGAGGCCGGTGCGTTCTGGGAAGCCGAGCCGGAGCACCAGGACTATCTGGAACGGATTCCGAACGGCTACACCTGCCACTTCGTCCGGCCGAACTGGAAGCTGCCCCGCCGTCAGTCGGCGGCGTGACGCCGTCCAGGCCGCGACCATCCGACAGGATCGCTCTCGCCGGCCGCGCGCCGGCGAAGCCGGCGCGGTGAGGCGAGACGGAGGAGAACCGGCGCGCCGTCGTGGAGCTTCACCGGACGGCACGGCGGCGACGATCTGCGAGATCGGTGGACATGCGCTGAAAATGGGCTTGCCTCCCGAATGGGCGATGGCCTAGCTTCCTCAACGAGTTGAAACGAGATCCCGGCAACGGACCGGGTGAGACGAAAGGCTGTTCATGGGTTTCCTCCTGCCGTTCCCGTCCTCTCGCGCCATCCGTCGCACGGCGGCTGCGACGCTGCTGTCCGCCGCAGGCCTTTTCGCGGCGCCGGCCGCTTTCGCCGAAACGCCGGCGGACACGCTGGTCATCGCCAACACCATCGACGACCTGAAGAGCCTCGATCCCGCCGAGAGCTTCGAATTCTCCGGCGGCGACGTCATCAACAACCTCTACGACAAGCTGATCGAGCTCGATCCCCAGACGTTGAAGATGGGCCCCGGTCTCGCCACGAGCTGGGAAGTCTCGGAAGACGGCAAGACCTTCACCTTCAAGCTCGACACCAGCCGCAAGTTCGCTTCGGGCAATCCGGTGCGCGCCGAGGACGTCGTCTGGTCGCTCCGGCGCGTCGTCAAGCTCGACAAGACCCCCTCCTTCATCATCACCCAGTTCGGCCTGACCAAGGACAATGTCGACGAGACCATCAAGCAGGTCGACGACGAAACCGTCAGCATCACGGTCGACAGGCCCTATGCGCCGTCCTTCCTCTACAACGCGCTGACCGCCGACGTCGGCGGCATCGTCGACGAGAAGTTGGCGATGGAGAACGCCTCGGGCGACGACATGGGCAACGAGTGGCTGAAGACCCATTCCGCCGGTGCCGGTCCCTACACGCTGCGCGGCTGGAAGCCGAACGAATCGGTGATCATGGAGGCCAACGAGAACTATCCGAGCGCGCCCGCGATGAAGCGCGTCTTCGTCCGGCACGTGCCCGAACCGGCGACCCAGCGGCTGCTGCTGGAGCGTGGCGACATCGACATCGCCCGCAACCTCACGCCGGAGGACATCGCGGCCGTCGAGGGCAACGACAAGCTCAAGGTCTTCGAGCAGCCGCGCGGCCGAATCTACTACATTTCCGGCAATCAGAAGATGAAGGAACTCGCGACGCCCGGCGTCATGCAGGCGATCAAGTACCTCGTCGACTACGACGGCATCGCCAACTCGTTCCTGAAGGGTCAGGTCGTCGTCAATCAGCAGTTCCTGCCGATCGGCTTCCTCGGCGCGATCGACGACAAGCCGTTCAAGCTCGACGTCGAGAAGGCCAAGAAGATGCTCGCCGATGCCGGCTATCCCGACGGCTTCACGGTCGAACTCCTCGTGCGAAACGCCCAGGATCGCCTCGCCATCGCCCAGGCGGTGCAGAATACGCTCGGACAGGCCGGCATCAAGGTGAACATCAAGCCGGCGACCGGCTCGGAGGTTCTGTCCATCTATCGCGCCCGCAAGGCCGAGCTGACCCTTGAGGTCTGGGGGCCGGACTATCCGGATCCGAACACCAATGCCTCGGTCTTCGCCGAGAACCCGGACAATTCCGACGAAGCCCAGTTGACCGGCAATCTCTCCTGGCGCAACGCCTACGCCGCCGAGGCGACGACCAAGATGGCCGAGGACGCGGTGGTCGAGAAGGATACCGACAAGCGCGCCGCGATGTACGAGGAGATGCAGCGGATCGGCAACGAGAAGTCCCCCTTCGTCCTGATGTTCCAGCAGCAGGAGCAGGACGGCATGCAGAAGAACGTCGAGGGTTTCTCGACTGGCGGCGCCGTCTCCTCGGCCTTCTACAAGGCGGTGACGAAGTCGTCCGAGTGACCGCACCCGCAGCCCTGCGCCGGCGCGTCCGAGGGCGCCGGCGATGAGCCAGACACACGGCGCCCACGATCCGGCGACGGCGGAAGAGGAATCCGCCATCGCCGGCACGTCGCTCCTGCCACGCATCGCGGGGCGTTTCGGCAAGACGCTGTTCAGCCTCGTCGTCACTTTGTTCGGGTTGCTGGTCGTGACCTTCGCGATCGCCCGCCTGGTGCCGATCGATCCGGCGCTCGCGGTCGTCGGTCCGCGAGCCACGCAGGCGCAATACGAGGCGGTGCGTACCGAGATGGGGCTCGACCAGCCGATCCCGGTGCAGTTCGCGACCTATCTCGGCGATGTCGTCCGGGGCGATTTCGGCCGCTCCAACCTGACCTCTCGCCCGGTGATCGAGGACGTTCGCTCGGCTTTCCCCGCGACGCTGGAACTCGCGACGCTCGCGACCCTTCTCGGCGTGCTTCTCGGCGTTCCGGCCGGGGTGGTTTCGGCGGTCAATCAGGGGCGATGGCCGGACCACGTCCTGCGCGTCGTCGGACTGCTCGGCTATTCCATGCCGGTCTTCTGGCTCGGCCTGATCGCGCTTCTGATTTTCTACGGCCAGCTCGGCTGGGTCGGCGGCCCCGGCCGGCTCGACGTCTCCTACGAACTCTCCTACGAGCTCGACGTGACAGCCTACACGGGATCGATCCTGATCGACTCCGCTCTTTCGGGGGCCTGGGACGTCTTCTTCAACGCTCTCACCCACATCGCCCTGCCGGTCTTCGTTCTCGGCTATTTCTCGCTCGCCTACATCTCGCGGATGACCCGGTCCTTCATGCTGGAGCAGCTCGGCCAGGAATACGTCACCGCCGCCCGGGTGAAGGGCGTGCCGGAGCGGCGCGTCGTCTGGGTGCACGCGCTCGGCAACGCCATGGTGCCGCTGATCACGGTGATCGCGCTCTCCTATGCGGCGCTGCTGGAAGGCTCGGTTTTGACCGAAACCGTCTTCGCCTGGCCGGGGCTCGGCCTTTACATCACCCAGGCGCTGTTCGCCGCCGATCTCAACGCCGTCCTCGGCGGCACGGTGGTGATCGGCGTCGCCTTCATCGTGCTCAACCTTCTGTCCGACCTCCTCTACACCGTCGTCGATCCGAGGGCGCGATGAGCGACACCGTCTCCAAACCCGCCGGCGGTCTGAAGGCCTGGCTGACCAGCGACACCCCCGCCTCGCGCCTGCAGGCGCGGGCGATCGGCCTGTGGTTCGCCTGGAGCGATCTCGTCCGCAATCCGCTGGCCGTCGCCGGGCTCGTCATCGTCGTCCTTTTGATCCTGATGGCGATCTTCGCCCCGCTGATCGCCACCGATCCGCCGAACCAGCAGAATCTGGCCGACCGGCTGATGGCGCCCGGCGTCGGCGGCCACATCCTCGGCACCGACGAACTCGGCCGGGACATCTGGAGCCGCATCGTCTACGGCTCGCGGGTGACGTTGCAGGTCGTCGCCCTCGTCGCGCTGACGGCGCCCGTCTTCGGCCTCGTCGTCGGCACCGTCGCGGGCACGATCGGCGGCTGGACCGACCGAGTGCTGATGCGCATCACCGACATCTTCCTCGCTTTTCCCCGGCTGATCCTCGCGCTGGCCTTCGTCGCCGCGCTCGGGCCCGGCATCGTCAACGCCATCTTCGCCATCGCCCTGACGGCATGGCCGCCCTATGCCCGCGTCGCGCGGGCCGAGACGCTCTCCGTGCGCCGCGCCGACTACATCGCCGCCGCGAGGCTGCAGGGCGCGGGAACCTTGAGGATAATCACCGGCCACATCATGCCGATGTGTCTGTCCTCGGTGATCATCCGTGTCACCCTCGACATGGCCGGCATCATCCTCACCGCCGCCGGCCTCGGCTTTCTCGGCCTCGGGGCCCAGCCGCCGCTCGCCGAATGGGGCGCGATGATCTCGACCGGCCGGCAATATCTCCTCAGCCACTGGTGGGTCGCGACCATGCCGGGCCTTGCCATCCTGACCGTCTCGCTCGGCTTCAACCTGCTCGGCGATTCGCTGCGCGACGTCCTCGATCCCCGCGGAGCACAGCGATGAGCCGGGCACCGACCGAGGCGCCGCTTCTCGACGTCAAGAACCTTCGCGTCCGCTTCGAGACCCATCGCGGCGTCACCGAGGCGGTGCGCGGCGTCTCCTTCACGGTCGGGCGCGAACGCGTCGGCATCGTCGGCGAATCCGGCTCGGGCAAGTCGATGACCGGCCGCGCCATCCTGCGGCTGGTCCGCCCGCCGGGCATCGCCACCGCCGACCGCCTCGCCTTCGAGGGAACCGATCTCACGGCGCTGTCCGAACGGCGGATGCGGGCGATGCGCGGACGCCGCATGTCGATGGTCATGCAGGACCCGAAATATTCGCTCAATCCGGTGATGCGCGTCGGACGGCAGCTGATCGAGGCCCTGAAGGTGCACGAGCGGATCTCCTCGAAAGAGGCCCGCCGCCGTGCGCTCGACATGCTGGCCGACGTCCAGATCCGCGACCCCGAGCGGGTGCTCGCCGCCTATCCGCACGAGCTTTCCGGCGGCATGGGACAACGGGTGATGATCGCGATGATGCTGATCCCGCGGCCCGACCTCCTGATCGCCGACGAGCCGACCTCGGCGCTCGACGTGACGGTGCAGCTCGAAGTGCTGCGCATTCTCGACGATCTCGTGAAGGATCGCGGCATGGGGCTGATCTTCATCAGCCATGATCTCAGGCTCGTCTCGACCTTCTGCGACCGGGTGCTGGTGATGTATCTCGGCAAGATCGTCGAGGAGATCGAGGCGTCGCGTCTGAGCGAGGCGAAACATCCCTATACGCGCGGTCTGCTGGAATGCCTGCCGGAGATCGGCGCTCCGCGGACGCCGCTGAAGGTGCTGAAACGGGACGCGGCCTGGGCATGAGCGAAACCAAGCACATGCCGGGGGCCAAGATCGCCGTTTCCGATCTGTCGGTCACCTTCGTCCAGGGCCGGCGCCCCGTCCGGGCGGTCAGGGACGTGAGCTTTTCGGTCAGGCCGCTGGAGTCTTTCGGCCTCGTCGGCGAGTCCGGCTCCGGCAAGTCGACGGTGCTGCGGGCGATCTGCGGCCTCGCCCCGGTCTCGGGCGGCGACATCCGGATCGATGGCGGCGCCATCCCGCAGCCCCGCGACAAGGCCTTCGCCCGCAAGGTGCAGATGGTCTTTCAGGATCCCTACGGCTCGCTGCATCCGCGCCATACGATCGACCGGGTCCTCTCCGAGCCGCTTTCGATCCACCGCTTCGCCGACCGCGAGGATCGCATCGTCCAGGCGCTGAAGGACGTCGGCCTCGACGCCCGCTTCCGCTTCCGCCTGCCCCACCAGCTGTCCGGCGGCCAGCGCCAGCGGGTCGCGATCGCGAGGGCGCTGATCGTCGAGCCGGAGATCCTCCTCCTCGACGAGCCGACCTCGGCCCTCGACGCCTCCATCCAGGCGGAGGTCCTGAATCTCCTCACGCGGCTGCGCGAGGAACGCAGCCTCACCGTCATCATGGTCAGCCACGACCTCGCCGTGATCGACCACATGTGCGAGCGCCTCCTCGTCATGCGCGGCGGCGAGGCGGTGGAGGCGCTCGACCGGTCTGCGCTGGCCGACCGCAAGGTCGCGTCTGACTATACGCGCTCCCTTCTGACGGCGAGCGAGGGGTACGTGCGCTGAATTCTATTCCATTCGCGGCCCGATCGACCAAGCCGACGATCAGTCATGCGAGGCTCGGGCGGAAAGGGTTGCCGACGGAACGGTCGCCCATGTCCAGATTCGCCTGACCTCCAGCATTTCGAGGACCCTACTCCATGAATGCTCCAGTCGTCTTCGACGGGCACAATGACAGCCTGCTTCGCCTCCACGTCGACGGATCGCAGCAGGCGATCGACGCCTTCCTTGCCGGCACGGGACCAGGTCACATCGACCTCGCCAAAGCCGAATCCGGCAACCTGCGCGGCGGGCTGTTCGCGATCTTTCCACCCTCACCGCAGGGCTCCATCGATTTTTCCCGCATGCCGCCGGGCGGCTACGAGATGCCGCTGCCGGCGCCGCTGGAGACGGCCATCGCCGAAGCGGCGACGATCGGCATGGCGTCGATCCTGTTCCGGCTGGAGCGCGGCTCGAACGGGCGACTGCGCATCTGCCGCTCGGTCGCCGACGTCCGTGCGGCCTGGGCGGCGGATGCGATGGCCGCGGTGCTGCACATCGAGGGCGCCGAGGCGATCGATCCCGATCTCGCAATGCTCGACGTCCTTCACGCCGCGGGCCTGCGCTCGATCGGCATGGTGTGGAGCCGCGACAACGTCTTTGCGCATGGCGTGCCGATGCGCTTTCCCTCGTCGCCCGACATCGGCGACGGTCTGACCGAAGCGGGCGAGCGGCTGGTGAAACGCTGCAACGACCTCGGCATCCTGCTCGACCTGTCGCATCTCAACGAAAAGGGCTTCTGGGACGTCGCGCGCTTCACCGACGCACCGCTGGTCGCCACTCATTCCAACGTCCACGCGCTCTGCCCGGTCAGCCGCAACCTCACCGACCGGCAACTGGCGGCGATCGCCGAATCGAAAGGCGTCGTCGGGCTGAACTTCGCCACCGCCTTCCTGCGCGAGGACGGGGCGATGGATGCAGACACCCCGATCGAAACCATGGTCCGGCACCTCGACGCCCTGGTCAATGCACTCGGCGAGGACGGCGTGGCGCTCGGCTCGGATTTCGACGGCGCCGTCATCCCGGCGCCCATCGGCGACGCGGCCGGCCTGCCCGCCCTCTTCGAGGCGCTGGATCGCCACGGCTACGGCAGTGCGCTCATCGAAAAGATCGCCCACGGCAACTGGCTGAACGTCCTCGAGCGCACGTGGAAGGCGCCCGGCGACCCTCGCTGAGGGACGAGCCATCAACGGGGCGAAGCTGTTTCCGTTCGCATTGCCCGAAACGGTGCAAGCCGCAGCGCGTCATCCCGCAATGTCGACGACGCCCGCCTCGCCGTTTTCCGCGCCGAAGGCGAGAAGGCCACCTTTCGCGTCCCAGGCCATCGTCCGCAGCGGCGAGCAGCCGCCCCGGCGCAGCAAGGCTTCCTTGGAATCGGCAAAGCGCACCGCAAGGATCATCCCGTCCTGATAGCCGATCGCCAGCATGTCTTCGGCGGGATGGCAGGCGACGGCAGTGACCATCGAGTCGCCCCTGGTGCCGAGTTCCAGCGGCGCCTTTCCCATCGGCCCGTCCTTGCCCGAGAACGGCCAGAGGATCGCCGCCGGCGCTCCGGAGGTGGCGAGGAACTTGCCTTTCGCCGACCAGGACCAGTCTTTCACCTTGGCCGGGTAGCCGGTCATGCGCATGTGCTTGCCGTCGTCGACCCGCCAGCCATGCAGGGCGTTTTCCTGCATGACGGTGACCAAAAAGCGCCCGTCCGGCGAAAAGGACAAGCCGAGATGGGCCCCTTTCCAGTCGAGCGACACCGGCGCGGCGTCGGTCGCCGGGAAGAACAGCGAGGCGCCGTCGTAGCGGGCGGTGGCGAGGCGCGTCCCTTTCGGCGCGAAGGCCACGCCCTCCACGGTGCGATCGTGCTTGAGCTCCTTGAGATCGCCCTTCGCCGGCTTGAACCAGGCGCTGCGGCCCGATGCGAAGGCGATCGCGCCATTCGGCCCGCCGGCGACGGCGCCGACCCATTTGCGGCCGATGCTCGCGAGTTCGACCACGCTTTCGCCGTCGCTCGTCGCGACGACGCGGCCGTCCTCGCCACCCGACAGAAGCCGCCGGCCGAACTCGTCGTAGACGGCGGCAAGCAGCCCGCCCTCGTGGAGGGTCAGGGTCTTGTCGCCACCGGCCGGCAGGCGCAACGAACCATCGGCCAGCGCAAAGGCCGGCCGATGGCCGAGGAAGCAGGCTGTTTCGACGAAGTCGGCGAATTCATACGCGGCGATCGATGGCATCAGGCGGGGGCCTTCGCCTTCGCCGCGCAGGCGGCGAAGCCGGCTTCCAGTTCTTCGGCGTCGAGCTTTCGGCCGATGAAGACGAGGCGGCTGAGCTTGGCCTCGTCGTCGCGCCAGGGCCGCTGGTGGTCGCCCTCGATGATCATGTGGACCCCTTGCACGACGTAGCGGTCCGGATCGCCGTCGAAGGCGATGATCCCCTTGAGGCGCAGGATGTTCGGCCCCTGCTCCTGGGTGAGCGCCTGGATCCACGGAAAGAACTTCTTCGGATCGAGCGGCCCGCCCCGCAGCGAGATCGAGGTGACCGTGACGTCGTGGATCGGCGAGACGGCGTGATGATCGTGCGAATGGCCGTGATCATGATGGTGATGATCGTGCCCATGATGATCGTGATGATGATGATCGTGATCGCAGTCCGGACCGCAGACGTGATCGTCATGGGCGTGTTCGGCTTCCTCAAGAAACGCCGGATCGTCGTCGAGGACGCGCTTCAGGTCGAAGGCGCTCTGACCGAGCACCTTGGCAAGGTCGATGCCGGCCCGCTCGGTACGATGGATCACGGCATGAGGATTGATCGCCCGCACCGTCGCCTCCACCTGGGCGAGATCTTCGGCCGACACGAGATCGGTCTTGTTGAGAAGCACGACGTCGGCGAAGGCGATCTGGTCCTCGGCCTCGCGCGAATCCTTCAGCCGCATCGGCAGGTGCTTGGCGTCGACCAGCGCGACGACGGCGTCGAGCTGGGTCTTGGCGCGCACGTCCTCGTCCATGAAGAAGGTCTGGGCGACGGGCACCGGATCGGCAAGGCCGGTCGTCTCGACGAGGATCGCGTCGAAGCGGCCCTTGCGGCGGGTGAGACCCTCGACGACGCGCACGAGATCGCCGCGCACCGTGCAGCAGACGCAGCCGTTGTTCATCTCGTAGATCTCTTCGTCAGATTCGACGATGAGGTCGTTGTCGATGCCGATCTCGCCGAACTCGTTGACGATGACGGCGTATTTCTTCCCGTGATCCTCGGACAGGATGCGGTTGAGCAGCGTCGTCTTGCCGGAGCCGAGATAGCCGGTCAGTACGGTGACGGGAATGGGGGCGGCAGCGGTCTCGGACATCGTGTATTCCTCGTTGAGCCGGTATTTCGTGGCGTCGTGGGGCCGATATAATCCCGCAAAACCGAGATTGCACGGGGGATGTGCATCCCGAAACCTCCCTGCGGCGCCGTTGCCGGCCGATGCAGGCGCGGCGACGGCTTGCCATCGAAGCGGCAGCACCTTCCTATGGCGGGGGGGCGAGCCGGACCTTTCGCCCGATTCTGCCGATCTTCAGACGGGGACGATGCGATGGACGAGACCGACGAAATGCCGAAAGGCGAACTCACCGTTCGCATTCCGGCGATGCCGGCCGACGCCAACGCCAACGGCGACATCTTCGGCGGCTGGGTGGTCTCGCAGATGGATCTCGCCGCCGGCATCCGGGCCGCCGAGCGCTCGCGAGGCCGCGTCGCGACGGTGGCGATCAACGCCCTCGTCTTCAAGAAGCCGGTGAAGATCGGCGATACGCTCTGCGTCTACACCGCCATCGAGAAGGTCGGCCGGACGTCGATCACGCTGGCCATCGAAGCCTGGACCCAGCGGCGCACCTCGCGCGTCGAGGCGAAAGTCACGGAAGGCACCTTCGTCATGGTGGCGATCGACGACGAGGGCCGCCCGAGTGCCATTCCCGCGGAAACCCTCGACTAGCCCGCCTCCGTGTCGCCGACGCCCCGTGCGGCCCATCCGTCCGCCGGCATTGCCGCACTCGCCGTCGGCGAGACCATCGTCTGGGCGGCGTTCTATTACACCTTTCCGGCGCTTCTGACCCGGTGGAAAGGCGCCGAAGGGTGGAGCAAGACCATCCTCACCGCCGCCTTCGCCGGCACGATCATGCTGTCGGCACTGCTGGCGCCGCTCGCCGGACGGCTGATCGACCGGGGACACGGCCGGCGCTGATGACGGGAGCGACCTGTGTCGGTGCGGCACTTCTCGCTTTGTCCTCCGTCACCACAAGCCTCGCAGTCTTCGTCCCCATCTGGCTCTGCCTCGGCGTCGTCATGGCGGGTGCGCTCTACGAGCCCTGCTTTGCCGTCGTCACCCGCGCCCTCGGCCCGTCCTCCCGGCGGGCGATCACCGCCATCACCCTTCTTGCCGGCTTTGCCGGGACGCTGGCCTTTCCGATGAACCACTGGATCGCCGAGGCGGGCGGATGGCGGCTGGCCTCGCAGGCGATGGCCGGCCTCGCCCTCTTCGTCGCCGCGCCGCTGCTGTGGCTCTCGACTACGCGCCTGGAAGCCTGCGCTCTCGCCCGAGCCCCGGTCGAAGACCCGGCACACCGGCCCTCTCAACCGACGCAGGCCCCGGCCTTGCGGGGCCGGCTGTTCTTCCTGCTGACGCTCGGCTTTGCGACCGTCGGCGCGTCCCACAGCCTCGTCCTCAACCATCTTCTGCCGATCCTCGAAAGCCACCGGATGAGCGACGACCTCGCCGTCCTCATCGCGGCCGGCGTCGGACCGATGCAGGTGGTCGGGCGCCTCGCCATTCTCGGCTTGGAA
Source organism: Jiella avicenniae (assembly GCF_021390325.1). Classification (GTDB taxonomy): domain Bacteria; phylum Pseudomonadota; class Alphaproteobacteria; order Rhizobiales; family Rhizobiaceae; genus Jiella; species Jiella avicenniae. The sequence goes on from NZ_JAJUWU010000003.1 coordinate 438,894, forward strand.
CGCCACCTGTCGAACCAGGCCGTGGCGCTGGCGAGCTGCGTCGCCGTCGGCCTCGCCGCCTGCTGCCTCCTCGGCTCGCAGTTCCTGCCGCTCCTGGCGGTTCCCTTCGTCGTCCTGCACGGCAGCGGCTACGGGACGGTCAGCATCATGCGCCCGGTGATGCTGCGCGAGACCCTCGGCGAGGCGAATTTCGGCGCGACCAGCGGCCGGATGGCGCGCTATTCGACCGCCGCCGCCGCCCTCGCTCCCTTTGCCGGCTCGCTCCTGTGGCTGATCGGCGGCTACGATCTGGCGCTGGTGATCGTCGCGCTCGCCTGCGTCCTCGCCTTCGCGGCCTTCGCCTCGCTCGCCGCCCAACGAGGCCGCCCATCGACATAGGTCCGACCCGGCCCATCTCGGAGGTATGGCGCCAGCCATTCTCATCCGCCAGCGGACGTCCAACGGGAAAGAGTGCTTCGAACCATGCTGCAACGACTCGTCCGAGATTATTCCTGGATCCATCTCGGCATCGGGCTTTTCGGCAATTTCTGCTTCGTCGTCGGCTCGGTGCTGTTCTTCAAGACTTTCGAAAGCTTCTACACCCTCGGCGTCTGGCTGTTCGTCGTCGGTTCCACGGGGATGTTCCTCGGCTCGCTCGGCGAACTCGCCAAGTCGCTCTACGAGCGGCGGGAGAAGCGGGAGGAGCAGCCCGCGCGGGCGACATGAGGGGTCGGCCGGGCAGAGGATGCCGGCCAGGAAGGATGCCTCGAAAGGAACCGACCGCCTTCGGCGGACCCGTAAGCCGCAAAAGGCGGGCGTCATGGCGGCGCAGGGGTGAGCGTCGCCGCGACGAGCGTCAGCTCTTGCGCGGGGTCGGCCGCCAGTCCTTCGGCGCCATTTCGAAGCTCGCGAAGTCGAAGGCCGGCGCGACCGTGCAGCCGACGAGCGTATACTCGCCGAGCGAGGTGGCGGTCTGCCAGCAGCCCGCCGGCACGACAAATTGCGGCCGCTCGCCCGCCTCGATGTTCGGACCCAGCCGATGGGCGGCCGCGTCTTGGCCGTTCTCGGAAACGGTGATCACCAGCGGCGCCCCGGCGTACCAGTGCCAGACCTCGGCCGCATCGTTCACCCGGTGCCATTCGGACGTTTCGCCGGCTTCGAGCAGATAGTAGATCGCGGTGGAGCGCGACCGGCCGCCCTCGTCCGTGCGCTCGTCGCGGAAAGTCTCGCGGTACCAGCCGCCCTCGGGATGCGGCTTCATGTCGAGGCTTCTGACGATCTTGAGCGCGGCTGAACTCATCAGTACTGATCCCTTTTCTTTCTGATCGCGGCGAACACGTCCACCGGGTCGGCGCCGTCCATCCCCATGGCGGCCATGAGGCCCTCGTCGTCGGCCCGAAGGAACGGATTGGTCTTCTTCTCCCGTTCGAGCAGAACAGGCAAGGTCGGTCGGCCCTCCCGGCGCAATTCCTCGACCTCCCCCGCCCGCTCGCGAAGCGCCACGTTGCCCGGATCGACGGACAGCGCGCATTTGGCGTTGGTGGCCGTATATTCATGCCCGCAATAAAGCATCGTTTCGCCCGGCAGCTTTCGCAGCCGCTGCAACGATTCCCACATCATCGCCGGATCACCCTCGAAAAGCCGCCCGCAGCCCAGGGAAAACAGGGTGTCGGCTGCAAACAGGGCCTTCGCCTGCGGCATGTAGTAGGAGACGTGGCCGAGCGTATGGCCCGGCGTATCGATGACCTCGACTGCGATCCCGCCGACGTCGATCGTCTGCCCGCCGGACACCGCACGGTCGAGGCCGGGGATCTTCAGCCGCTCCTTCTCCGGCCCGATCACCTCGACGTGAAACCGCGCCTTCAGGGCTTCGTTGGCCTCGACGTGATCGCCGTGATGATGGGTCGTCAGGATGTGGGTGAGCGTCCAGCCGGCCTCTTCCAGCGCCGAAAGGATCGGCTTTTCCTCCGGCGCGTCGATGGCGATCGTCGTGCCGCTTTCGGTTTCGTGGACGAGGACGCCGAAATTGTCGCTGCGGCAGACGAACTGCCGGATTTCGAAGGATGCCATGATGCTCTCCTGATAGCGTTGCGAGCGATCGCTTGGCCCGGAACGAAGACGGGGTCAGAATACGTCCGCTGGCACGGCGGCGGTTTTCCACCCGGCCGCCGGGGCGGCGGCCGTCGAATCTCGACCAGGACGGTTTCGAGCCGGCCGGCCATGGTTCTATATGGGAACGAGCCGCTGCGCTGGAACCTCGGGAGATTGCGCTCTGTCGACCAATGCCGACATCATCGATCTGTGCAACTTCTACGCCACGCCGCTCGGGACGGTGGCCGCCCGCTCGATCACCCTGTCGCTCTCGCCGCTCTGGCGGCCGATCTCGGAGGAGCGGCTGCTCGGGCTCGGCTATGCGACGCCCTACCTTTCCCGCTTCGGCACCGATTGCGAGCGCTCGCTGGCATTCATGCCCGCCGGACAAGGTGCCGAGCGCTGGCCGGCGGGAGCTCCGCTCAGAACCGCTCTCGTCGGGATCGAGGATCTGCCGCTCGGCGACGCCTCGATCGACCGCATTCTGATGGTCCACGCGCTGGAATTTGCCGAGAGCCCGGAAGCGCTCCTCGCCGAGGCCTGGCGCGTGCTGGCGCCGGGCGGCAGCCTGGTCATCGTCGTGCCGCATCGCCGCGGCGTCTGGGCGCGGTTCGAGCACACGCCCTTCGGCTCGGGCCGCCCCTGGTCGCGCGGCCAGCTGACGCGGCTCCTGCGGTCGGTGACCTTCACCCCCCACGCCTGGGGCGAAGCGCTGTTCTTCCCGCCCTTCGAGCGCCGGTCGCTCGTCGGCTTCGCCCCGGCGATGGAGCGGATCGGGCGGAAATTCTGGCCGATGTTCGCCGGCGTCGTCATCATCGAGGCGGTGAAGCAGCTGCATCGAGGCATCCCTGTCGCCTCGGCCGCGAAGGAGCGCCGGGTGGCAAAGCCGGTGCTGGTCCCGGCGGGCGCCGGCGCCGGCGCGCGGGTCTGGCGCCGTCAGGTCCGTTGAGATATGGCCATGAGCCGCGAGTCCGACTTTTTTGCCAGCGACTTGCGCCCGATGTCGTCGAGCGGGCGGCCATCGGCCAGGCCCGTGCCGATCGCCCGGCAGGTCGGGGCGTGTGGGAGGATGCCGGCTTGAATCTCGCTTTCAGGCGATTGACGCATATCGACCTGCCCCAGAAGGCGGAGAACTATCTTCCGGTCGTCGCGACACAGTTCCTGTTCGCCATCCTTTGCAGCGCCGTATCGATCGGCTTGCGGTTCGTCGCCGATCTCTTCATGCCGGGCGCCGGCCCATTCGCCCTGACGATCCCGGCGGTTCTCGTCGCGACCCTGTTCGGGCGCTGGCTCTGCGGCGCGATCACCGAGACCATCTCCTCGCTCTACGCCTGGTATTTCGTCCTCCCGGTCGCCGGCAGCTTCGAATTCGCCACGTCTGCGGACGGGCCGCGGGTGTTCGTCAACATGCTCTCGGGCTATTTCGTCGTCGCCCTCGCCGAGTTGTTCCGCCGGGCCGTCCGCCAGGCGCTCGCCGATCGCGACGCCTTGCTTCTGGAACTGCAACATCGGGTCAAGAACAACTTCGCCTCGATCGCCTCGGTCCTTCGTCTGCAGATATCGGCGACCGCGAGCGGCGAAGCCAAGGAGGAGCTGAAGGCAGCGCTCGGCCGGGTGGAGAGCTTCGCCCAGGCCTACGAATTTCTCTATCACGACTCCGACCATACCGGCGCGGTCGACATGCGGAGCTATCTCGAAGGCCTGTGCCGGGCTCTGGCGACGTCCTTCGGCTCGGCTCGCAACGTCGACATCCTCTGCGACGCCGAGGCGGCCGACATGCCGCGTGACCGGGCGATCCTGATCGGACTTCTGGTCAACGAAGTGGCCAACAACAGCGTCAAGCACGCCTTCGGAGCCAACGGGGGTGGGCAAATCCGGGTGCATTTCAGGCGGGACGACGAAACCTATCGTGTCGAGGTACGCGACGACGGGACGGGGATGAGCGGCGAAGGCCGGCCCGGTTCTCTCGGTATGCGGCTGATTCGGGCTTTGACCGCCCAAGCGAACGGGACGGTGAATATCGACAGCGACGAAGACGGCACACGGCACGAATTCGTCTTCGAACCGTGACGTCCTGAGGTCCCGAAAGCGGAGCCTTGCGCCCGGTCGAGCGAAGGCGCGCCTGCGGCCCGTGACCGCAGACGCGCACCCGAGAAGCCCGACGGCAGAGGTCAGAACGCGAAACGCACCTTGCCGGAGAAGGAATGTGCATCGTGGTCGGATGCGAAGGACCCGGTGTAGTCGAGCCGCGCGCTCACGGTGCTGTCGTTCTTGTTGAAGGCAATGCCGACCTGGGCAATGCCCGTCACCTCGTCGAGACTCGGGAGATGGAAGTCGGGCAAGGCGTTGCCGTTGACGTTGAGCTTGACGTCGACTTCGTTGTCGAGATCTCCGGCCGCAAACCGCACCCCGGCCATGACGATCGGAGCAACGGTGTAGACGTCGCCGACGAACGCCTTGGTGAGCGTCAACTTCGGTGTGACGTTGAAAACGTCGTTCGACTGGTCGCCGTAGGTCGCGCCGTTCGCCTGTTTTTCGGTGAACCCGTCGACGTCGATGTGGGTATATCCCAATTCCACCGCGGGAATGACGTCGACCATCGAGGCGGCATCGAACTTCCAGCCCGCCTCGACTTTGGCGCCATAGGCGTCACCATCGGTCTCGGACGTCGCACCGCCGGTCGAATTCTCCCGGAACATGTCGAAGGTCGCGTGGGTGTAGGACGCGATTGCGTCGACATAACCGTCGGACAGGATCGGCATCGTGCCGTAAAGTGCCACGGAAATCGCTTCACCGTCGACGGAACTGGTCGTTCCATCCTCCTGCGAGCCGGAAACCGAGTAGCCGACGGCCACGCCGACGAGGGACCTCTCGGACATCGCATAATCCAGTCCCGCCAGGGTCGTGAAACTGCCGAGGCTGAAATCCTCTCCGAAGTCGCCGTAGTCGGTGGAGCCCTGCGTCCCGGCCGCGCCGATGTAGAGCCGCCAGCCCTCCCCCTGATAGGCATTCTGCGACAGGGTGGGATTTCCCAGCGAGAGCGCGGAATTGGCGATCCCGCTGAAGGGGTTGCTCGATTCCTCGGCAAAGGCCAGCGGCCCGGCGCCGCCGGTCAGGAGATCGGGGCCGCGGGTCAGGCCCGACAGTCGTAGCGCGATCTGATCGTTGAAGTCGTTGTGGAAGCGATACATCGTGTCGCGCGTCGCGAGGAGGATGTACTTGTTGGCGCCGTCGAGCGTCCCGCCACCGGGATTGACGACGGCCTGAACGAGACAGCTCGCCAGCGCCGCCGCGAACGCATCGGCAGCCGCACCGCCCTGGTTGATGAGGGCCAGCGTTCCGAGACACCCGCCGCTCGACAGCATCAGCGAGGTGTAATCCTCGAAGGTCGTGCCGAAAGCCGTCGTGAAAATCGGTGCCGACGACGGCTCCGGCACGCCGTCGCCATCGACGTCCGTGAAGGTCTGCGTCGGGCTCGCGCCAACCGCCTGCTGCCCCGCCTGATCGGTGATCTCCTGACCCACGATGCCCGTCAGGATGATGTTCCCGCTGAGCAATTCCTGCTCGATGAGGATCGACGTCAGCGAACCGTCGATGATGTCGCGATCCTCGTCGGTCACGAGGACGAACACGCGTTTCACGTTGGGGTCGCTCGACAGCATGTAGTTGTTCAGCGCGAAGTCGATGGCGGCATAGCCATCTTCGGTTCCGCCGCTCGTCGACAAGGTTCCCGCGGCTGTCGCGAAATCGGCGGCCGTTCCGAGGGGAACGCCGCCGACGAGAACTTGGCGCGGAACTTCGTTCGTGTCGCCGTAACCGACCAGGCCGAAAGAATTGTTGGCCGATCCACCACTGACCAACTGCGCATTCAGCTGCGGCACGAACGTCGTCAGGAAATTCTGCGCACCCGCCATCGATCCGGACTCGTCGACGAGAAAGACGAATTGCGAGTCCGCCAACGCCGTCGTCGTCGTCAACGCCGTCAACATCGTCGCAGTGACGGCTACTCTTCCAATTTTCTTGAACTGCATGACATTCCCCTCTGCCTCGGTCATCTCCAGGACAAAGGAACGCTATTCATCGTTTGATGACGATACAATATTATTATGTGACTCTGAGTCACTAAACCCCTGCGTGTCACCTCTGAGCCACGTTGCTATCGATATCGTTGCGTAATGGAACTCCTTTCCCAACGGCAACCGCGACGGACCGCACGAAAAGGATCCCGAGAAAAGAATGGTCGCGATTTCCGGAGGCCGCCACCGTAGATTGATCCGGTGCCGCAGGGCGCAAGCTCTCCCATCGGCGCCGATCACCCTGGATCGCGCCGCCGCGAACCCGCCGCCATGACGAACGACGGGTCACCGACTTCCGCGGCTGAGAACGGTCCGGTTCGCTCTCGCGCCCCGAGGGATTCGATGAACTCTGGAAAGGCACCTGCCATCGCGGGCAACGGCCTTTTGACCCGCCGGCCAGCGAGCCGGCTCGCAGCGACAGATCTCGCGCCCCGCTCAACGCCGAAAGCGCGAAGCCGGCGGTCGCGAGCGGGCCGCTTCCTACCGCCGCAGGACGAAGACCGCCTGCTCGCCGAACAGGTTCCAGAACCACCAGGGCATCTTCATGCCCATCTTCTGGCCGGTGGAATTGATCGCGATGGCCGTCTCGACCGTGGCGCCGAGCTCGCCCGCGAGCGCGACGAAGTCGCGGATGGTGCAGAAATGGATGTTCGGCGTCTCGTACCAGGCGTGGGTGAGATTCCGGGTCACCGGCATCGAGCCCCTGAGGCCGAGCGAATAGCGGATCGTCCAGTGGCCGAAATTCGGGAAGGACACGATCGCCCGGCGGCCGATCCGCAAGAGTTCGGTCAAAACGATCTTGGGATTGCGCGTCGCCTGGATGGTCTGGGAGAGGATGACGTAGTCGAAAGCGTCGTCGGGATAATGGACGAGGTCGCGGTCGGCGTCCCCCTGGATCACCGAGAGCCCCCGCGCCACGCATTCGTTGACGCCGGCCTGGCTGATCTCGATGCCCCGCCCGTCCACGTGACGGCGAGATTGCAGCAGCGCCAAGAGAGCGCCGTCGCCCGAGCCGACGTCGAGCACCCGGGAATTCGGTTCGACGAGCCCGGCGATCACCTCGAGATCGACGCGGATCCCGGCAGGGGTCCCCGCCACCGTTTCGCTCGTCGCCGTCGGACCTGGCGCTCTCGTATCGCCGGACAACGTCACCGGGAAAGCCCCCTCGCCCGCGCTGCCGACGAGACGAATCCGTCGATCGCCGCAAAGAACTCCGGTTCGTCCAAGAGGAACGCGTCATGACCACGGTCGGTGTCGATCTCGACGAAGGAGACCGACGCGGCAGCCGCGTTGAGCGCGTGGACGACGGCGCGGTTCTCCTCGGTCGGAAACAACCAGTCGGAGGAGAAGGAGATGAGGCAGAACCGCGTCTGCGATCCCTGAAACGCCTTGGCGAGCGAGCCGTCGAAATCCCCGGCGATGTCGAAATAATCCATCGCCCGGGTCAGATAGAGATAGGAGTTGGCGTCGAAGCGGTCGACGAAGGTCATGCCCTGGTGGCGCAGGTAGCTCTCGATCTGGAAGTCCGCATCGAAACCGAAGCCCAGGACGTCGCGATCCTGCAGATTGCGTCCGAACTTGCGATGCAGCGCCATTTCCGAAAGATAGGTGACGTGCGCCGTCATGCGGGCGACCGCCAGCCCCTTCACGGGCCGCTTGCCATGGGCGAAATAGCGGCCGCTCTCCCAATCCGGATCGGCGATGACGGCCTGGCGGCCGATCTCGTGAAAGGCGATGTTCTGGGCCGAGTGCCGCGCACCCGTGGCGATCGGCAAGGCCGCGAACACCTTGTCCGGATAGCTCACCGTCCACTGCAGCACCTGCATGCCGCCCATGGAACCGCCGATCACGGCGAACAGCGTGTCGATGCCGAGACGCTCCACCAGCATCTTCTGGGCCCGCACCATGTCGCGGATCGTGATCACCGGAAGCGTCAGGCCGTAGGGCTCTCCCGTCGCGGGATCGATCGATGCCGGACCGGTCGAGCCCATGCAACCGCCGATGACGTTCGAGCAGATGACGAAATACCGGTCGGTGTCGACCGGCTTTCCCGGTCCTATCAGCGGCAGCCACCAGCCCGGCTTGCCGGTCACCGGCGAGCGGCTGGCGGGGAAGTGATCCATCGTCAGCGCGTGGCAGATCAGGATCGCGTTGCTGCGATCGGCGTTCAGCTCACCATAGGTGTTGTAGGCGATTTGAAGCGGCGAAAGATCGATGCCCGCATCGAGATGAAGCGGCTCGTCATCGCCGAAATAGGCGACCGGACTCGACGGCTCGATCGCCTCCCGGTTGCCCGACGACGTCGTCGCACTCGTCCTGTCGATGTCGGCACTCGGCGTCACGCTGGAAATTCGCCCTTCATCCTGTCACGCCGCCCGGACCGCCGCCTTCCTCGGCGCCGCGGTCCGGACGAGCAGAGAGCACCGCAATAGACCGATCTCGAACGCATGGCTACCGCAGGGGCGGGTTGGCGATGCTTCCCGGACCGCCCGCCGGCGATCGGCCCCGGCGTTCCCGCAAGCGCCCACCCCCACCGCTGCCGACGAAATTGCCGGGTCAGCTCTTCAGGATTTCTTCGATGGTCCGGGTCACGTCGTCGATCGGCGCCATACCGTCGATCGATCGCAGCGTCCCCTTGCAATGGTAATAGCCGACCAGAGGCGACGTTTCCCTGTAGTAGGTCCGCAGGCGCGATCGCATCGTCTCGGCGTTGTCGTCCGGCCGACGCTTGAACTCCTTCGAGCCGCAATTGTCGCAGACGCCTTCGCTCTTCGGCCGGTGATCCTCGTCGTGATAGACCGTGCCGCAATTCGCGCAGGAGAACCGACCGGAGACGCGCTTGACGAGGATGTCGTCGTCGACCTTCAACTCGATGACGTGATCGAGATGCTGGCCGCGCCCCTTGAGCAGCGCCTCCAGAGCGTCGGCCTGCTTGAGCGTCCGAGGATAGCCGTCGAGAATGAAGCCGTCGGAGCAGTCGTCCGCCGCCAGCCGATCGGCGACGATGGCATTCACCACCTCGTCGGGGACGAGATTGCCGGCGTCCATGATCGCCTTGGCCTTCACACCCACCGGCGTTTCGGCGGCGACCGCGGCCCGAAGCATGTCTCCCGTCGAAAGCTGCGGAATGCCGTGGCGATCGATCAGACGCTGCGCCTGCGTTCCCTTTCCCGCACCCGGCGGTCCAAGCAAAATCAGCTTCATCGTGCTCCGCGTCTCCCCCCTCTGAGCTTCGCTTTCTTCACGAGGCCTTCGTACTGATGGGCCAAAAGGTGACCTTGAATCTGCGCCACCGTGTCCATCGTCACGGAGACGACGATGAGCAGCGACGTCCCTCCGAGATAGAACGGAACGCCTGCCGCGGAAATCAGAAACTCGGGCAAAAGGCAGATCAGCACAAGATAGATCGCGCCGATCACGGTGATGCGCGTCAGGACGTAGTCGATGTATTCCGCCGTCCGTTCGCCCGGGCGGATGCCCGGAATGAAGCCGCCATGCTTCTTCAGATTGTCGGCCGTGTCCTTCGGATTGAACACGACGGCCGTGTAGAAGAAGGCGAAGAACGCGATCAGCCCGGCATAGAAGAGCATGTAGAGCGGCTGGCCGTGGCCGAGCGAGGCGACGATCGCCGTGCCCCAGTCCGGCAGCTGCGACGTATCGGTGAAGTTCGCCACCGTGACCGGCAGAAGCAGGAGCGAAGAGGCGAAGATCGGCGGAATGACGCCGGCGGTGTTGAGCTTGAGCGGCAGATGCGAGGTGTCGCCCTGGAACATCCGGTTGCCGACCTGGCGTTTCGGATACTGGATCAGCAACCGCCGCTGCGCCCGCTCGACGAAGACGATGAAGGCGATGCAGGCGACGGCGACGACGATGACGAGCAGGATGATCGTCGTCGACAGGGCGCCGGTGCGACCGAGTTCGAGCAGGTTGGCGATGGCCGCCGGCAGATGCGCGACGATGCCCGCGAAGATGATCAGCGAGATGCCGTTGCCGATGCCGCGGGAGGTGATCTGCTCACCCAGCCACATCAGGAACATCGTGCCGCCGACGAGCGTGATCACGGCCGAGATGCGGAAGAACCAACCCGGATCGACGACGAGACCTGCCTGCGTCTCGAGCCCGGCGGCGATACCGTAGGCCTGGAAGGTCGCGAGCAGCACGGTGCCGTAGCGGGTGTACTGGTTGATCACCTTGCGGCCCTGCTCGCCCTCCTTCTTCAGCTGTTCGAGCGAAGGGACGACGGAAGTCATCAGCTGGATGATGATCGAGGCCGAGATGTAGGGCATGATTCCGAGGGCGAAGATCGCCATGCGGCCGACGGCGCCGCCGGAAAACATGTTGAACAGGCCGAGAATGCCGGTCGACTGCTGCTGGAACGCCTGGGCGAGCGCAGCCGGATCGATACCCGGCATCGGAATGTAGGTCCCGAGGCGATAGACGAGGAGCGCGCCGAGGGTGAACCAGATGCGCTTCTTCAGGTCTTCGGCCTTGCCGAAGGCCGAAAAATTCAAATTGGCGGCAAGTTGTTCCGCTGCCGATGCCATGTCGAGGGGCTCCCCGGGGTTGTCCCGCAGACGGCCGAGCAGCGCATCAGGCGCCCGACCGGACTCGGGCTCAAAGACGGACCTTTTGCCGAGACCCGTCAGATAAGCGGGAGTGCTCTGCCACGCAAGCGCCCAATTCGTTTCAGCGAACAGCGCATGAGCGAGGGGCCCTCTCCCTCCGTGACGTCGGCCGGCAAGCGGCCGACGCTAGTGGCCGCGGCTTCAGGCCTCGGCGGACGCTGCGGACTTGCGCACGGCCGTCGCGGTGACGGAACCGCCGGCCTTCTCCACCTTCCCGACGGCCGACTTGGAGGCACCGGCGACGGTGATCGTCAGCTTGGCCGAAAGCTCGCCGTCGCCGAGGAGCCGCACACCGTCCTTCGGACGGCGAATCACGCCCGCCGCGACGAGCGTCGCGAGATCGATCGGCTGCGAGGCGTCGAGCTTCTTGGCGTCGACGGCCTGCTGCAGGCGGCCGACCGAGACGACGTTGTAGTCCTTGGCGAAGATGTTGACGAAGCCGCGCTTCGGCAGCCGCCGGTAGAGCGGCATCTGACCGCCCTCGAAGGCGTTGATAGCGACGCCCGAACGGGACTTCTGGCCCTTGACGCCACGCCCGCCGGTCTTGCCCTTGCCCGAACCGATGCCGCGCCCCACCCGCTTGCGCGAGTGGGTGGCGCCGTCCATGTCGGAAAGCTCGTTGAGTTTCATGTCTCTTCTCCTTGGCCGCCGCGAGCCGCATCAGCGCTCAGAGGCCGCCTGGTAAAAAGGGGTCTAACGCCCGAACCGCAAAGGGCGCGGGCCGGCGTCGGCGAAGCGCTCAGACTTCGTCGACGATCCGCACCATGTGCTTCACCTTGGCGATCATCCCGCGAACGGCGGGCGTGTCTTCCAGAGTCCGGCGGCGGTTCATCTTGTTCAGTCCGAGGCCGACCAGCGTCTGGCGCTGGTCCTTCGGGCGGCGGATGGGGCTGCCGTACTGCTCGACGGTCACCGTCTTGCCGGCGGTCTTGTCATTGGCCATGCTCAGGCTCCTTCAATCGATGGCACGAAGGCCGTCCGTGTCATTCCGCCGCGACGGCGTCCTCGGCGGCGGCCGGAGCCGCGCCGCGATGATCCTGGCGACGGGCCTGAAGCGTCGAATACTTGATGCCGCGACGAGCAGCGACGTCCTTCGGATGGGTCGCGTTCTTCAGGGCGTCGAAGGTGGCGCGAACCATGTTGTAGGGGTTCGACGAACCGAGCGACTTGGCAACGACGTCGTGCATGCCGACCGCTTCGAAGACGGCGCGCATCGGGCCACCGGCGATGATGCCGGTACCGGCCTCGGCGGCGCGCAGGATCACCTTGCCGGCGCCGTGGCGACCGGAAGCGTCGTGATGCAGCGTGCGGCCATCGCGCAGCGGCACGAAGATCAGGTCGCGCTTGGCGGCTTCCGTCGCCTTGCGGATCGCTTCGGGCACTTCGCGGGCCTTGCCGTGGCCGAAGCCGACGCGGCCCTTCAGGTCGCCGACGACGACGAGCGCGGCGAAGCCGAAGCGGCGACCGCCCTTGACGACTTTTGCGACACGATTGATGTGGACGAGCTTGTCGACGAAACCGTCGTCGTGATCGTCACGGCGATCATTGCGATCGTTACGAGGCGCCATATCCTAGTCCTTGTTCTTTTCCGGTGGCGTCCATGGGAACGGCCGCCCATCGGCGGCCGAGCGAAACGCCGGCGCGAAGGCGCCGACGCCGAAGAGTGGAAGGCCCGATCAGAAGTTCAGGCCGGCCTCTCTGGCCGAATCGGCCAGCGCCTTGACGCGGCCGTGATAGATGAACGCGCCGCGATCGAAAACCACGTCGGTGACGCCGGCTTCCCTGGCGCGCTCGGCGACGAGCTTGCCGACGGCGGTGGCCGCGGCGACGTCGGCGCCGGTTTTCAGGTCCTTACGCAGCGTCGGCTCAAGCGTCGAGGCGGCAGCGAGCGTGCGCCCGGCCTCGTCGTCGATGACCTGAGCGTAGATGTTCTTCGACGAGCGGTGAACCGAAAGACGGGGGCGACCATTCGCCACCTTCTTCAGCGAACGGCGAATCCGCGAAGCACGGCGCCGCAGCGATTCCTTAGGAGTAGCCATGACCGGACCTTACTTCTTCTTGCCTTCCTTACGGACGATCTTCTCGCCCGCGTACTTCACACCCTTGCCCTTGTAGGGCTCGGGACCGCGATATTCGCGGATTTCCGCGGCGACCTGGCCGACGCGCTGCTTGTCGATGCCGGTGACGACGATCTCGGTCGGCTTCGGCACGGCGATCGAAATGCCCTCGGGCGTCTGATAGACGACCTCGTGGGAAAAGCCGAGAGACAGCTGCAGGTTCTTGCCCTGCATGGCGGCGCGATAGCCGACGCCGTTGATCTCGAGCTTCTTCTCGAAACCGGTCTTCACGCCGGCGAAGATGTTCTCGATCATGGTGCGCGACATGCCCCACTTGGAGCGTGCGACCTTCGACTGATCGCGCGGGTCGACCTTGACCGCTCCGTCTTCCATCTTGACCAGCACTTCGTCGTTGACGACGAAGGCGAGTTCGCCCTTCGGGCCCTTGGCCTTGACGGTCTGTCCGTCGACCGAGGCGGTGACGCCCTCGGGAACGGTGACCGGCTTCTTTCCAATGCGGGACATTTCGAAACCCTGTCCGTTTCGTGCACGGCTGCCATCTGCCCTTTCGAGGCGACATACCATGCGTTTTCAAATGCTGACGGGTGGCGCGCGACTGGTAAAGTCGATGCGACACCCGCCCTATGGCATGAAACTGCGCGCGTCAGAAGACCCGGCAGAGAACCTCGCCGCCGACATTCTGTTCGCGGGCGCTGTGGTCCGCCATGACGCCCTTCGGCGTCGAGAGGACCGAAATGCCGAGGCCGTTGGCGACCTGCGGGATCGTCTTCGCCGAAACGTAGACGCGGCGGCCGGGCTTGGAGACGCGGGCGATCTCGCGGATCACCGCCTGGCCTTCGTAGTACTTCAGCTCGATCTCGTATTCGGACTTGCCGTTGCCGAATTCCGTGAGCGTGTAGCCGCGGATGTAACCCTCGTCCTTGAGGACGTCGAGAACGCGGCCACGCAGCTTCGAAGCCGGGGTCGAAACCGACGACTTGTTGCGCATGACGGCGTTGCGGATGCGGGTCAGCATGTCGCCGAGCGGATCAGACATAGACATGGCGAACCCTCCTTACCAGCTCGACTTCACGATGCCGGGGATCTGGCCGTTGTTGCCGAGTTCCCGGAGCGCGATACGGCTCATCTTGAGCTTGCGATAGTAAGCGCGGGGCCGACCGGTGACCTCGCAGCGATTGCGGATGCGCACCTTCGAACCGTTGCGCGGCAGCTCGGCGAGCTGCAGCTGCGCCTTGAAACGCTCTTCCATCGGAGCGTCGGCGTTCTTGGTGATCGCCTTCAGAGCAGCCCGCTTGGCGGCGTATTTCGCCACCATTTCCTGGCGGTGCTTGTTCTGCTCGATCATGCCCTTCTTGGCCATTGTCTCGTCCTTTGCTCGTCTGCCGTTACGGGCGTCAGTTCGTCCGGAAGGGGAAGTTGAACGCCTTCAAGAGGGCGCGCGCTTCCTCGTCCGTCTTGGCCGTCGTACAAACGATGATGTCCATGCCCCACATCTGATCGACCTTGTCGTAGTTGATCTCGGGGAACACGATGTGCTCCTTGATGCCCATGGCGAAGTTGCCACGGCCGTCAAAGCTCTTCGGATTGAGGCCGCGGAAATCGCGGACCCGGGGCAGTGCGATCTGGATCAGCCGATCCACGAATTCGTACATGCGCTCGCGGCGCAGCGTCACCTTGCAGCCGATCGGCATGCCTTCGCGGACCTTGAAGCCGGCGATCGACTTGCCCGCGCGGGTGATGACCGGCTTCTGGCCGGCGATCCGCGCGAGGTCTTCGGCGGCGACGGACGGCTTCTTGGAATCGCCGGTCGCTTCGCCAACGCCCATGTTGATGACGACCTTGTCGAGCCGCGGCAGCTGCATGTCGTTCTCGTATGAGAACTGATCCTGCAACGCCTTGCGGACGTCCTCGCGATAGACGCGCTTGAGGCGAGGCTCGTAGTTAGCAGCTTCAGCCATTGATCTCTTCCCCCGAACGCTTGGCGACGCGCACCTTGGTGCCGTCTTCGAGAGTCTTGAATCCGATACGGGTCGCCTTGCCGTCCTTCGGGTCGGCGACCGCGAGGTTCGAAAGGTGGATCGGCGCTTCCTTGGCGATGATGCCGGCTTCCTGGGAAGCGGTCTGGCGCTGGTGGCGCTTGACCATGTTCACGCCCTGGACCAGGGCCTTGTCTTCCTTCGGCATCATCTTGATGACTTCGCCCGACCGGCCCTTGTCCTTGCCGGCGAGCACGACGACGGTGTCGCCCTTGCGGATCTTCTGCATCGTCCGCTCTCCTCTTAAAGAACTTCGGGGGCCAGCGACACGATCTTCATGTGGTTCTTGCCGCGAAGCTCGCGGGGAACCGGTCCGAAGATACGGGTGCCGATCGGCTCTTTCTTGTTGTCGATCAGGACGGCGGCGTTCCGGTCGAACCGGATCACCGAGCCGTCGGCGCGACGGATGTCCTTGGCGGTACGGACCACCACGGCCTTCATCACGTCGCCCTTCTTGACGCGGCCGCGCGGGATCGCCTCCTTCACGGACACGACGATGACGTCGCCGACCGAGGCGTACTTCCGCTTCGAGCCGCCCAGAACCTTGATGCACATGACACGACGGGCGCCGGAATTATCCGCGACGTCGAGGTTTGTTTGCATCTGAATCATGTCAGGCCGCCTTCAAAAGCTTGTCGCCGGGAGCGCCGCCATATGGCGGCGAACCGGCGCATTCGTTCAACTTGCTGCTTGCGTCGTCGACGCGCTGGAAACGACGGTCCAGCTCTTGTCCTTGGAGATCGGGCGCGACTCCTCGATGGAGACGATGTCGCCGACCTTGAACTCGTTCTGAGCGTCGTGCGCCTTGTACTTCTTCGACCGGCGCACGGTCTTCTTCAGCAGCGGATGGGCGAAACGACGTTCCACCAGCACCACAACCGTCTTGTCGTTCTTGTCGGAGACCACCGTCCCCTGCAGAATGCGTTTCGGCATAGTCTCGTCCTTCAGGCCTTGGCGTCGGCCGACTTGGCCCGTGCGATCGTCTTGATCCGCGCGATGTCGCGACGGACCTGGCGCACGCGCGCCGTGTTCTCGAGTTGACCCGTGGCACGCTGGAAACGCAGGTTGAACTGCTCTTTCTTCAGCTTGGCGAGCTCGTCGGTGAGTTCGTCCTGGGTCATGGTTCTGACGTCGGAAGCTTTCACGTCAAACTCTCCTATCATTCCGCGATGCGCTGGATGAAGCGCGTGCGGATCGGCAGCTTTGCCGCGCCGAGGCGCAGGGCCTCGCGGGCGATGTCCTCGGGAACGCCGTCGATCTCGAACATCACGCGGCCGGGATGGACCCGGGCCGCCCAATAGTCGACGCCGCCCTTACCCTTACCCATGCGCACTTCCGTCGGCTTCGACGTCACCGGCAGATCCGGGAAGATCCGGATCCACACCCGGCCCTGGCGCTTCATCTGACGGGTGATCGCGCGGCGGGCCGCCTCGATCTGGCGGGCGGTGACCCGCTCGGGCTCCAGCGCCTTCAGACCGAAGGCGCCGAAGTTGAGAGCCGTTCCACCCTTGGAGGTACCGTGAATGCGTCCTTTGAACGCCTTCCGGTACTTCGTTCGCTTTGGCTGTAGCATCTTTGTCTACTCCGAATTCTCAACCGGCCCTCAGGCGTGCTCGCGGCGGCGTCCGCCACCACCACCGCCGTGGCCGTCGCCCTCGACCGCCCGGCGCTCGGAGGCCATCGGATCGTGCTCGAGGATCTCGCCCTTGAAGATCCAGACCTTGACGCCGCAGATGCCATAGGCCGTCTCGGCCTCGGCCGTGCCGTAGTCGATGTCGGCGCGCAGCGTGTGCAGCGGCACCCGGCCCTCGCGATACCACTCGGTGCGGGCGATCTCGGCGCCGCCGAGACGGCCGCCGCAATTGATCCGGATGCCCTCGGCGCCGAGGCGCATCGCCGACTGGACGGCGCGCTTCATGGCACGGCGGAACGCCACGCGGCGCTCCAGCTGCTGAGCGATCGACTGCGCCACCAGCGTCGCGTCGGTCTCGGGCTTGCGGACCTCGACGATGTTGATGTGCGTCTCGGCATTGGTCATCGAAGACAGCTTCCGGCGAAGCTTCTCGATGTCGGCGCCCTTCTTGCCGATGACGATGCCCGGACGCGCCGAGTGGATCGTGATGCGGCACTTCTTGTGCGGACGCTCGATGACGATCTTGGAGACCGCCGCCTGCTTCAGCTCGCCCATCAGGTAGTTGCGGATCTTCAGATCCTCGTGGAGCAGCTTGCCGTACTCGCCCTTGTTGGCGAACCAGCGCGAATCCCACGTCCGATTGATCCCGAGCCTGAAGCCGGTCGGATTGATTTTCTGACCCATTACGCGGCCTCCTCGACTTCCTCGACTTCGCGCACGACGATGGTCAGGTGCGCGAAGGGCTTCTCGACCCGGCTCGCACGGCCACGACCGCGGGCGTGGAAGCGCTTCATCGTGATCGACTTGCCGACATAGGCCTCGGCGACCACCAATGCGTCGACGTCGAGATCGTGGTTGTTCTCGGCGTTCGCGATCGCGCTTTCCAGCGTCTTCTTGACCGTCTCGGCAATCCGCTTGCGCGAGAAGGTGAGATCTGCGAGCGCGCGGTCTACCCTCTTGCCGCGGATCAGCTGCGCGACGAGATTGAGTTTCTGCGGGCTGACGCGGATCGAGCGGGCCACTGCCCTCGCCTCGTTCTCCGCAAGCCGACGCTCGGCTTTCGCCTTGCCCATGGTTACTTCCTCTTCGCCTTCTTGTCGGCGCCGTGGCCGTAGTAGGTGCGGGTCGGGGCGAACTCGCCGAACTTGTGTCCGACCATGTCCTCGTTGACCGAAACCGGAATGTGCTTGTTGCCGTTGTAGACGCCGAAGGTCAGACCCACGAACTGCGGCAGGATCGTCGACCGCCGGCTCCAGATCTTGATGACGTCGTTGCGGCCGCTCGAGCGGGCCTTGTCGGCCTTCTTGAGAAGAAAGCCATCGACGAACGGGCCCTTCCAGACAGAACGTGCCATTGAAAGTTTCCCTTACTTCTTGCGCTGATGGCGCGAGCGCATGATGAACTTGTCGGTCGCCTTGTTCTGGCGCGTGCGCTTGCCCTTGGTCGGCTTGCCCCACGGCGTGACCGGGTGACGGCCGCCGGAGGTGCGGCCTTCGCCGCCGCCATGCGGATGGTCGACCGGGTTCATCGCGACGCCGCGAACGTGCGGCCGCTTGCCGAGCCAGACGCTGCGACCGGCCTTGCCGAGATTGATGTTGCCGTGGTCCGGGTTCGACACGGCGCCGACCGTCGCGAAACACGACGCCGGGACGAGCCGCTGCTCACCCGAATTGAGGCGCAGGATCGCCATGCCCTGGTCGCGGCCGACCAGCTGGGCATAGGAGCCCGCCGACCGGGCGATCTGGCCGCCCTTTTCGGGCTTCATCTCCACATTGTGGATGATGGTGCCGACCGGGATCGCCGAAAGCGGCATCGCATTGCCCGGTTTCACGTCGACGCCCGACAGGCCCGCGATCACCTGGTCGCCGGCGGCGAGCCGCTGCGGTGCCAGGATGTAGGCCAGCTCGCCGTCCTCGTAGCGGATCAGCGCGATGAAGGCCGTGCGGTTCGGATCGTATTCGAGCCGCTCCACGGTGCCGGCGACGTCCAGCTTGCGACGCTTGAAGTCGACGATGCGGTAGGTCCGCTTGTGACCGCCGCCCTGATAGCGCGCGGTGATCCGGCCGGTGTTGTTGCGCCCGCCCTTGGAGCTGAGCCCCTCGGTCAGGTGCTTGACCGGCTTGCCCTTGTGGAGGCCCGAACGGTCGACGATGACCAGCTGGCGCTGGCTCGGAGTGTTCGGCTTGAAATTCTTCAGTGCCATCTGCTTTTTCCTCCGGTCCCGCTCAGAGTCCGGTCGAGACGTCGATGGACTGGCCCTCGGCCAGGGTCACGACGGCTTTCTTCTGGTCGCTCTGCCGGCCGATGCGGCCCTTGAAGCGCTTGACCTTGCCCTTGCGGACCAGGGTGTTCACCGCGGCGACCTTGACGTTGAACAGGGCCTCGACCGCCGCCTTGATCTGCGGCTTGCTGGCCGTGCCCGGCACGTTGAAGACGACCTGGTTGGCTTCCGACAAAAGGGTCGACTTCTCGGTGATCACCGGCGAGGTGATCACGTCGTAATGGCGCAGATCGGTCATTTGAAGCGCTCCTCGAGAGCCTCGACTGCGGCCTTGGACAGAACCAGCGTCTGACGGCGCAGAATGTCGTAAACATTGATGCCCTGCACCGGCAGGACGTCGATGTGCGGAATGTTGCGGGCCGAGCGCGAGAAGTTCACGTCGAGTTCGGCGCCGCCGATGATCAGCGCGTTGGCGACGCCGAGATCGGCGAACCGCTTCACCGCGGCCTTGGTCTTGCCGTCCTCGGCCTTCAGATCGTCGACGACGATGAGGCCGCCCGACTTCGCCTTGGCGGACAGGGCATGGCGCAGCGCCAGCGCCCGGAACTTCTTCGGCAGATCGTGGGCATGGCTGCGGGTCGTCGGACCGTGGGCCTTGCCACCGCCGCGGAACTGCGGCGCACGCGCCGAACCGTGACGCGCGCGGCCGGTGCCCTTCTGCCGGTACAGCTTGGCGCCGGTCCGGGCGATCTCGGCGCGGCCGAGCGTCTCGTGCGTGCCCTGCTGGCGCTTGGCCAGCTGCCAGCGAACCATGCGCTGGAGGATGTCCTCGCGCGGGTCGAGGCCGAAGATCTCGTCGGCCAGCGTCACCTTGCCGGCGTCCGAGCCGTCGAGGCTCTTGATCGTGATATCCATTACTCAGCCCCCTCGGCTTCGCTCACTTCGGCCCTGGCCGTGTCGTTCGCGGCCTGGCGAAGCGCGGCCGGCTTCGGCGCGTTGTCCGGCAGCGAAGCCTTGACGGCGTCGCGGACCTCGATCCAGCCACCCTTCGAACCCGGCACGGCGCCACGCACGAGGATCAGGCCCTTCTCGGGATCGGTGCGAACGATCTCGAGGTTCTGGGTGGTCACCCGAACCTGGCCCATGTGACCGGCCATCTTCTTGTTCTTGAAGACCTTGCCGGGATCCTGGCGCTGACCGGTCGAACCGTGCGAACGGTGCGAGACGGACACGCCGTGGGTCGCGCGAAGACCACCGAAGTTGTGGCGCTTCATCGCACCGGCAAAGCCCTTGCCGATCGAGGTGCCCGTCACGTCGACGATCTGCCCGGCGACGAAATGATCGGCGGTGATCTCGGCACCGATGTCGATCATGTTGTCCTCGGAGACGCGGAACTCGACGAGCTTGCGCTTCGGCTCGACGGAGGCCTGGGCGAAAACGCCGCGCATGGCCTTCGACGTATTCTTCACCTTGGCGAGACCGGCGCCGAGCTGAACGGCGGTGTAGCCGTTCTTGTCGCGGGTCCGCTGGGCGACGACCTGCAGGTTCTCGACCTTCAGGACGGTGACCGGAACATGCTCTCCGGCGTCGTTGTAGACGCGGGTCATGCCGACCTTCTGTGCAATCACACCTGAACGCATGGGCGTTATCCTTCCCGTGCTCTGATCAGAGCTTGATCTCGACGTCGACGCCGGCGGCGAGGTCGAGCTTCATCAGCGCATCGACCGTCTGCGGCGTCGGATCGACGATGTCGAGAAGCCGCTTGTGGGTGCGCATTTCAAACTGTTCGCGCGACTTCTTGTCGACGTGCGGCGAACGGTTCACGGTAAACTTCTCGATGCGCGTCGGCAGCGGGATCGGCCCGCGCACATTCGCGCCCGTGCGCTTGGCCGTCGACACGATCTCGCGCGTCGAAGCGTCGAGGACCCGATGGTCGAACGCCTTCAGACGGATGCGGATATTCTGGCCGTTCATGTTCTATTGTCCTCTGTCGGAAGCAGCCGGCTGCCGCCGGCCCTTCTCCGAGCGCTTATCAGTCTCAAAATCAGCCAATCTGTGCGCGGAACCCCGTCCCGCCCGCCTCTCGACTGGAGAGGCGGAGCGGCCGGCGCCCGGGTCGAAGCGACCGCAGGGCGCCGGCCGAAGACGCGGATGCTACTCGACGATCGCCGCGACGATGCCGGCGCCGACGGTGCGGCCGCCTTCGCGGATGGCGAAGCGCAGGCGCTCTTCCATCGCGATCGGAACGATCAGCGTGACGTCCATGGTCACGTTGTCGCCCGGCATCACCATCTCGGTGCCCTCCGGCAGCGTGCAGACGCCGGTCACGTCCGTCGTGCGGAAGTAGAACTGCGGCCGGTAGTTGGTGAAGAACGGCGTGTGGCGGCCGCCTTCTTCCTTGGTCAGGATGTAGGCCTCGGCCTTGAACTTGGTGTGCGGCTTCACCGAGCCCGGCTTGCACAGCACCTGGCCGCGCTCGACGCCTTCGCGGTCGACGCCGCGGATCAGCGCGCCGATGTTGTCGCCCGCCTGGCCCTGGTCGAGCAGCTTGCGGAACATCTCGACGCCGGTCACCGTCGTCTTCTTGGTGTCGCGGATGCCGACGATCTCGACTTCCTCGCCGACCTTGATCACCCCGCGCTCGACGCGGCCGGTGACGACCGTGCCGCGACCCGAGATCGAGAAGACGTCCTCGATCGGCATCAGGAACGGCTGGTCGATCGGGCGCTCCGGCGTCGGGATGTAAGCGTCGACTTCCTTCATCAGCTCGCGGACGGCGTCCTCGCCGATTTCCTTATTCGAGTCCTCGAGGGCGGCCAGCGCCGAACCCTTGACGATCGGAATGTCGTCGCCCGGGAACTCGTAGGACGAGAGAAGCTCGCGAACCTCGAGCTCGACGAGCTCGAGCAGCTCGGCGTCGTC
>NZ_JAJUWU010000035.1 GCF_021390325.1 Jiella avicenniae
CCTTGAAGGCCGGGCTATGGTTCCGGCGCGGTCTCTTGCTCATCGTCTCTCCTGTTCACGGCCATCTTCGCCGTCTTCAGGCAGACATTCCACTCAGCCCGCTGTTCAAATTCGCCGAGCCACCTCTCCGTTGGCAAACACCGATCGACCGATCGGCTGGTGGTCTTCAAGCTCGTCACGGGCACCAGCAGGGCTTGGCAAAGGGTGAAGGTGAAAATCTCTCGCTGATGATCATCGCAGGCGTCAAGTTCCACCGACATGACCGCAACCACGGAAGCCGAACAACGCGCCGCGTGATCGGACCCATCACCGAGTTCAGGCCCTAACTCGGCATCCCCGCATCAGTTCGCGGTCCCACACGTCATATCCGTTCACTTTTTGGGTTTGTTCAGCTTCCGTTTGCCTAGCGCATCGAGAAGCTGCTGCGCCCGGTCGTTGCTCCGCCAGGAACCATAGTATTGACGAATGGTTTCCGGATCATCGGCGAGGGCATCGCCGGCGAGTTCATAGCTGCCGGTTCGCTTCAGGATGGTGGTGGCGAGAATATGTCTGAAGGGGTGGATGCTGAAGTCGTCCAAACCGAGCGAGGCATTGTCGTTGTTGCTGTATTTGCTGATGTAACGAACGACGAGGCCGCGAACAACGTTCGAAAAATAGGCCTTGGTGAAGGCTGGCCGCGCCTCGTTGTTCACCAGAAATCCGTCGAACCGGCGTGCACCGAGGAGGCTTGGGCGGGATTTCTCCAGATACTCCTCGATATCTCCGTAGAGACCAGCATCGTCGAGCAGCGTACGGCGATAGAAGGGATCGTCCTTGAAGCGCGCGGCGACGTCGCCGGTCTTGATCTTGCTGGCGGGAATATGCAGATGCCATGTCCCGTTGTTGTTCCGGATGTCAGGACCGTCGCTCGCTGCTGTAAGGGCGACCCAGGTCTCGGTGCGCATCGCGACCTGGGTCGAGATATGGAAGATGACCAGGCCCCGCTGCAATCGAGCGTAGGCCAGGCTATCGCTGTCGAGTTTCGCAAGGTCTCTACGCATCGTGTCGACCGCACGGTAGACGACCGAAAGTGGATCGGGCAGATCCAGGATCGGCTTCAGTTCGCGAAAGCGCTTGGTCTGCTTGACCACGTGCCGCAAGGTTCGTTCGAAAGCCTTGATTGCGTGGAGGACGTCGTCGCAGAAGAGCGCCCACTCCTTTTCCTCTACGCTCGTCCACTCACGGCCGTCGCGGCCGGCAATCTTCAAAGCGTATTTGGCGAGGATCGGGTTGACGCGCTGCCTCAAATCCGGCCGCTGTCGGAGAAACCCGTCAATCGGTCGCACGAGCGATGCGGCCAAGGTCAGAAAATCCGTGTCGGTCGCAGTCAGGCGCCGGTCGGCGGTCACCGTGCGGAATGACTTCCAGACGAGATAGTTCTCCAAAAGGCTCGGTATCACCAGCAGGACGAGGGACGTGTCGGACTCATCGATCCGCCCTCCGTCCTCGGCCCGCGTCGCCAGGTAGCCAAAATATTGGGCGATGTGCTGTCGCCGCATTTCCATCGTCGTCGGGCGGTTGCGCTCGCCGAAACGCTGCAGGCCGCATTCCGGGATCAGACTGATCTTGAAGTCGGCAAAGGAAGCAAATTCCTCGCGCGCGCCCGCCGGCCAGTCCTTGAGGGCGTAGCTGTCCCTGCGTAATGCGTTCCGAGCGGCGCGTTCCGCGACCTCGGCATCGATCTCGGCGTTGATCTTCCGCATGAGCTCATGCCGGTCCTCCTGGCCGAGACACATGACGTCGGCGGGCAGACGGCGGGCAATCTCGCTGCGGCGACCCATCAGTTTCTGTGTCTGCAGCTCGGGCGGAAATGCTCCCTTGGCGACCGAGCCCCTCCCTGCGCGGCGCCGCTCGATCCGCTGCGAGAGTTCGCCGGCAGCGAGCCCGAGTTGCTGCTCGATCTTGGCGACGAGGTGTCCGTTCCGCTCGTCCGGCACGCGCTCGCCGGATCGCCATCGGACGATCATCGTAGCATTGACGCCGAGCTGTTTGGCGAGGGCTGCGGGCGAAAGTCCCGCTGCCGCCATCGCCACCTCCAGCGCACCATGGAAGGTCGCGGGCAAGTCGAGGCGCGGCGAGAGAGTAGCGAGGAACGTCTTGAAGTCAGACAAGAGTTCCCGGATGTCGTCGCTTTGCCTGATCTTTCCGTCTGCCACCGCTGTCTCGAGGGAAGCGATCGCATCGTCGACTGCGACCGCCGCTCCGGCCGGGAAGCGCCGCTCCATGAGTGTCAGTAGCCGGCGTGCGTCCCCCAACGCGGGGCCGACATACTCGCCCCGTTCTTCGTGATCACGGCGGATTCGTTCCATCCAGCCCCCGCCGGCAGCGTTCAGCGTCACCACCTCGCGCTCCAGAACAGGGCGCCGCGCTGCCACCCCGAGCTTCTGTGCGGCTGCGTCCACCAGCTTCCGAGCTGTTTCGCCGGCAGGTTTGGACAGGAACAACGGAAAGCAACCGGCTCGTCGTTCGATCTCGCCGTACCAGGGTTCCGTCGGGCGTTCGGCCCGAGCCGGCAGTGCCTCCCCACGTTCGGAAAGGCCCGCGAGGTAGGCTTCGACCTTCTTCAGGCCGGAATTCGGATCAGCGCTGGCGATAGCCAGGCACGAGGTGGATGAACGGGCTTTCATGGGCATGAACCACTCCAGATGCGATTTTTCAGAAGTGTAGTACAAAAAAAACTACATCGCAACTCTCTATCTCGATTGATGGCTGGCGTTCTCAAGGACGTACGGCTAGATGTCGGCGATGGCGGACGAGGAGCAGAACTGGCTGCGACAAGCGCGGCAGGCGCGGGAGAGCCTTCCGACGGACGTGCCGCACGGTTCGCGTCTGGAGGCTCTGACGAAACTCGCCGGGCAGTCCGGCACGTCCCGGGCGGCCCTGCGCAATGCGTTGGCGGCCCTTACGATCGTGGAGCAGGCTTCGAAGCGCGATGCCGCCGCTGGCAGGGCTCTGGCGACGCTACCGGTCTCGCTCGTCGAGGCTTATGGACGATGGGTTCGGCATGACGGGCAGGGAGCCGCCGACGCACTCGCGAAGGCGGCATCAGGGACATTGTCTGTGCGCGGCTTCGTCGCGGCGGAGAGGTCGGCGAGGCCATCGCCGAAATTTCGGCCGTTGCTGGACACGCTCTTCGAGACGTTGGGCGAGGCAGAAGGCCTCGGCGGCTTGCAGTGGCCCAACGCCGGGATCAAAGAGGGTATCCGCCGGATGGGTTTGCCGCCTTTCCCCTACAGAGTGCTTGAGATCCAGCGCGATCTCTCCGGCTATGATGTCGCATGCGGCTTGACCGCGACGGCCTTTGTCGACCGCACCAAACTGCGCGAAGTCCGGCCGCTCGATCCTTACGACCTCGGCGAACTGGAAACTCATCTGGACCTCGCGCAGATGGGGGGAGCTCGCGAGGATGAGACCGCTGAAGCGATCGAGGCGAGACCCCCGATAGTGGCGGCGATGGAAGTTTCGGAGCGGCCTGTGATCGAGCGCTATCGGCTGGAAGCGAAGAACCGCTTCTTTCGAGCTGCCGCCGCGGCCGCGATCTACCCGCTGGTGCTCGTCGTTCTGCCGGATGAAGCGGCGAAGAGGGCAACGCTGGACCATTGGCCGGCACTGCCTTATGACCGGTTGGGTATCAAGGCGCCGCCCGCCGAACCGTCGTCGGAGCACGAATTGAGACAGGACGAGCCCCCGCCGGTCGTCTACCCGGGAAGAGGGCAGGGAGCCGTCGTCGTGACCTGTCCTGCGACCGCTCTTCGCGATCTTTGCGCGGGCGGAGCTGATCTGGAGCGCGATATCGCGAGGCGGCGCGCAGGGCGTTGATATCGCAGACCGATTCCCTCAGACTCCATTCGCCTCCGGTCTGGAGGAATAAGGCTACTTTACCGTGGAGGGGATGGCATTGATGACGGCGCAGACGGGCTTTTCCAGGTGCGGCTCGGCGATCGTATACCCGCCGAACCATGTTCCGCTTACCGCTCTCCACCTTCGATGATCGAGACCTTCAATCGTCCGCGGACCGAGGTGACGAAGGTTTAACGTCCTTTGCCGACGTGGCAGCTTGTGAGACCCTCTCGAACGTCATATTGCATTGCAGCAGACACCCGAAGCGTTGGCGAGATGCCGCGCTGCCTCACACGATCGCCGATGCCGCCGATGGGCGCCTACACGACCACACGATCCGACCGCCGTTTGCGGTTTGGATCGGCCTTGCACATGCTCGACGAGGTTGCCGGCGCCCTGACCTTTACAGCGGTGGGCATCGTGGTGGCGATCTGTCTCGGGATCGCCTTCCCATATGCGCCCCTACTTCCGATGGCGTTCCAGGTCGCGCCCTACCTCATCGTCTCTCTGATCGTCATCGCTGTCGCTCTCTTCTGCGTAGGACGACCAGTTCGTGCCGCAATCATTGCAGCCGCTTCGACTGGTATCGCAGCTTATCTGCTCCTCCTCATTCTCCCCGCCATGGCGGTGACGGGGCAGGGGGCAGGAGAAAGGCAACTTTCGCTGATCAGCTTCAATGTCCTCGGGACAAACCCCAACGGCCCTGAAATCGCGAGATTTCTCGCGGGTTCGGATGCCGATGTGGTGGCGGTTCTCGAGGCGCGCCCCGTCTACGCCAGTCTTGCCGCGCTTGAGGAAATTTACCCCTACAAGGTCGGATGCGAGACTGCGGCGAAATGCGATTCACTGCTCCTCTCTCGGTATCCGTTGTCGAACATCGAGGTGCGCAGTCTCAGCCATTTTTCGCCGGATCGTTATATCCAGGCGAAGCTGACTGTCGGCGGAAAAGAGGTGACTGTCGTGTCGGTTCACATGACGAAGCCCTATTTCGATGCCGCGGAAGAGGAGGAAATCGCGGCATTGATCCGAGAGGTTCGCAAGATCGATGTGCCGCTGGTCGTTGCAGGCGATTTCAATGCCGCACCATGGTCTCCGCCGCTTCAATGGCTGCTGAACCAAACGGGCTTGCGGTTCGGTTCTCATCTTGTGGCGACCTGGCCCGTTGCCTTTGGGTCGCTTGGGATACCAATCGATCACATCCTCGCCGGCAGCGGTGCGCAGGTCGCAGACGTCAGCGCTTTGCCGGACGCGTTCGGCTCAAACCACAGGGGGCTTATGGCAAAGATTGCCGTTCCGGGCGATAGGAAGTGAAATGCGCAAGCGTGATCTGCATTGAGCGTGCCTGCCCTTGCCCCGACATCGACCGCGGCAGGCCGGCCCGAAACATCGCAATGCCGCCGACACGACGAGGGAGAGGGCTGCCGCTACATCAGGGAGTCGACGAGGCTGGCACTCTTGTGCCTACTTGTCCAAACGGCTTCTCGATCGAGCCATCAGCGCAGTGAGGCTCTGGCCTCCGATCTGAAGGCTGTGAGCTCGATGATGAAGCCACGAAAGGCAGTAGGCATAGAATTTAGGCGGGTTATCGGCCTTTCATTTCACTCTCATTCAGACGACACGGCCCTGCCGCCAGCTGCGCCTCAGCTTCTGGCATAGACGTCCTCGATCCGCACGATGTCGTCCTCGCCGGTATAGCTGCCGACCTGCACCTCGATGAGCTTCAGGTCGATCTTGCCGGGATTGTGCAGCCGGTGGACGCAGCCGATCGGAAGATAGGCCGCCTCGTTCTCGTGATAGTACTTCGTCGACCCGTCGATGGTGACTTCCGCCGTGCCGTGGACGACCACCCAGTGTTCGGCCCGGTGATGGTGCCGCTGCAGCGACAGCCGGCCGCCCGGCTTGACGCAGATGTGCTTCACCTGGAAGCGGTCGCCGATGTCGATGCGCTGATACCATCCCCAAGGCCGGTGCATCCGCATGTGCTCGCCGGCCTCGCGGCGGCCGGTCTTCTTCAGCTCGGCGACGAGGGTCTTCACCTTCGGCGCGGCCGCCATCGAGGAGACCAGTACCGCGTCATGGGTGGTAACGACGACAACGTCGTCGAGACCGAGGACGGTCGTCAGCGCGTCTTCCGAGCGAACGAAGCTGTTCTTGGTGTCGATGGCGACGACGTCGCCTTCGAGCCGGTTGCCGTTTGCGTCCTTGTCCTTGACGGCGTGCAGCGAATCCCAGGAGCCGATGTCCGACCAGCCGAATTCGGCGGCGAGCACCCCGCCGGCCCGCGTCTTTTCCATGACCGCATAGTCGATCGAGATCGTCGGCGAGGCGGCGAAGGCGGCCGCGTCGAGGCGGATGAAATCGAGGTCACGGATGGCTTTATCGACGGCCTCGCGCGCAGCAGTGAGGACATTCGGCGCGAAATGCTGCAGTTCCTTCAGCATCACGTCCGCCGAGAAGGCGAAGTTGCCGGAGTTCCAGACATAGCCTTCGGCGATGTAGCCTTCGGCGGTCCGACGATCCGGCTTTTCGACGAAGCGCTCGATCGAGCGGGCGCCCTGACCCAGCTCGTCCGCGCCGGGATGGATGTAGCCATAGGCCGTCGAGGCGTGGTCCGGCGTAATGCCGATTGTCATGATGCGGCCATCTGCTGCGACCGAGGCCGCTTTACGGACGGCGGTTAGAAACCCGGCCTCGTCGACGATGACGTGGTCGGAAGCGAGCAGCAGGCAGACGCCGCCCGCGTCCTGGCGCTCCGCAAGGAGCGCGCCGACGGCGACGGCCGCCGCGCTGTCCCGGCGTTCCGGCTCGAGCACGATCTCGGCCTCGATCCCGAGTCGCGACAGCTGCTCGGCTGCGATGAAGCGAAAGTCGTTATTGGTGACGACGATCGGCCGGCCGAAGCCTTCCCCGACCACCCGCCGCATCGTCGCCTGGAAGGCCGAGAGACCGTCGTCGAGGAGCTCGATGAACTGCTTCGGCATTGTGTCTCGTGACACCGGCCAGAGCCGCGACCCGGCGCCGCCGGCCATGATAATCGGGATGATGGTCGGCCGAGAGATCATGGGGAGTCACCGAAGATGGGAGGAAAAATTCCGACTTGACGCAACGAGACAGTGCTTTGGACCGTCTTACAGCGATCCGAAAGAATTTAAAGCCTTCGGTTGAAGCTGTGGTAAAACTGACTTCCAGTCTAATCTTCGATGGATCCGAGAGGCTATTGCGCTCGACGACGGCAAGCGATTTCGGGTAGAAGATCCATCAGGCCAATTCGTTGCGACCGCGCCAGTGCGGTCGGGCGCGACCGTTGCGGTGGATGCGGGTATGAGGAATTTGATCAAGCGGGCATTCCGGTCGACGGAACGTGACAAGACTGTCGATGAAGAACGTTACAGCCGGCTGCACGACGAAATCGAGGCTGTCCTCAACGAAATCAAGAATGAGCATGACGGACTGAACCGACGCATCCGCCTCGTTTCCACGCAAATCGCCGAAAAGAAGATCTGGAGCAACGCAAGGGACGACGCGGCGGTGTCCGACCTCGACGTCGTTCTGCAAAATCGTGACCTTGAGAAAGCCGTCGAGCGATCCAGGCGTTTGACGGGCCAAGTGAGACTGGTCGAAGAGATTCTGAAGAAACTCGCTGATGCGCGAAATGTCGGGACAATTTAAAGCTTTCTCACAATGTCGCCAGACGGGCGTGGCTTTTCGCTGTTGTGTCAAAAATTGGTAGAAATTGAATAAATATCAAATTATTAATTACTACGCTGAAATTTCTTCGACACATACTTCCATTATTGCCGACGACAATTATGTTGGTGCTATCGGCGGCATCCCGTCGTCGACCACGATGGTCCACTGTGCGGCGTCCGCGAAAGCGGCCACCAGAGGGGCGGCAACCCCTCCAGCAGCCTGACCATCCCAACCTGGCTAAGAGGTTAGAATGGCTGACGCGCTTTTCGCGCGCGCGACGACGTCGCGCAAGGAAAATTCCTCCACGATCGAAGATAATGAGCCCGCCGCGCCCTGGCGCGGGGATGCCTCGGCAGTCTCCGTCTCCGTCGATTGGTGTCCCAATCCGCGCGGCCTGATCATCGGCGGCCGCGCCTATGTCGCCGGACTCGTGCCGGCCATTCCGTTGGACGAAATCCCCGACATTCCGGCGGACATCAAGGCGCGCCTGGCCAAGGCTTGGTCGCCGGCCGGAATCCGTCCGGAACCGGAAGATGCGTCGGATCCCCAGCGCGGACCGTCCGGCGAGGATGGACGCGACGCCGTCGCCAAGGCGGACGGTCGCGGTTTCGGCTCTGCGACCTCGCAGTCCCAGAAGCCGGGTCCAGTGTTCGATAGCGCGGAAATCGTTACTTCCCGAGCGCTCCTTCGGCTGCTCGATCGCCGCCGCTTCGTGCTCGTGGGAGAAGCCGGCGTCAATACGGACGATGGGCGAAGGGCTTTCCCGGCGCTGTGCCGCAAGTTGGCGGCGATTGGCATGATCGCGGCGACGCCGGTGAACGGTTTGCTCCTGATCAGGCGTGCGCCCTCGGCTGACGGTTCGTCGGCTCTGCGCTGACCCTCGATAGATCGCAGCGAAAGTCTGGCGCGATCATCGATCAGCGCGTTCCACTGCGATCTTCCTTCCTTTTCCATTGCACACGCCGGTTCAATCGCCGGTGGGAGATCCGTATGTCCAATTATCAGCATGAGAAACTTCACCATTCTTCGCGTCCGGGGCCCGGTCGGAGAAACGGCGTCCAATCCCAGATTCTCGGAACGAACGACGGGGCGGTGCCGCTGCGGTCCGATGGCGACCAGCTTGCGGAAAGCGGGCCCGTCGAGCCGGCGATGGCATACGTCATGAAGCTTGCCGAGACGATTGTCACGTCCGCCATGGCTGCTGCCGAAGCGGTCGAGCCTGACGCGACGCTCGGCCTGTTCTCAACATTGGCAAGCGCCTTTCGCTCTGTCATCACCCGTGTCGGACAGAGCATTCCGGATGTTGTGGCGGAGTGCCTGCGTCAGGACGCAAGATTCACTGTGCTTAGGGAGTATGCGCTCCCGCTCACGCAACCGGCGACCGAAGTCGTCGACACCAATCGGTCGACGCCGGATCTTGAGTTGCGGCATGACCAGTACGTCACCGGCTCATACCGGTGCGACCTGGTCGTCATCGACAACGAGACACGGCACGCCACGATTCTCGAATGTCGGCGCGGGACAGTTGCGGTCTCGAGTGTGAAAGCAACGGAGGCAGTCCGTCTCCTGCGCATCGCCGGGCTGACGGCGCGTCGTGCCCTCGAAGCGAAGAATTACCGCGTCGCCAGCGTCTCCTGCGGCTTCTTGGACCGGTACGGACGCGCTGATTACGACAGGTCGATGACGGTCGGCCCGAAGGATCTTGACGACTTTTTCGGCATGCCGGTCCTCACCTGTCTCGACGAACTCGATATGCAGATCCGCGAGCGGCTTGCAGTCGAACTCCGCACGATCATCGCCGTGATTCTCGCGGAGCTTTCCCCCGGCGACCCGGATCAAGGCCCGGCGCCGGTGAGCTGCGGTGCAGACGGTGACGACGCGGACGAGAACAAGCTCGATCTGTCCATCAGGATGCCGTCATCGCCTAGCATCGATCTCTCGCGTCTCGTCGGCCCCGCGGAACTCCGGCGGGCTGCGCAAGCACCGCGCCACGCCGTCCGCAATCGCTTGTCTTAGGCTCGAAACTGCCTGTGCCTGCCGCCGATGGCGGCGGGTTTATTCGCCGGTGTCGTATTCGTTGCGGACACATCCCGCAATGGTCTCGATCTCGGCCTCTTCTTGATGCGCACCGAAGCAAGCATAGCCAAGGCGTGGGGCCAGCCAATGCGCTTGGCAGCGCAGGTGCCACTTCCTCTCCCACTCAGAAGGAAACCTGTGATGTCACGTCGTTACGTCGACAAAAACGTCTCCGTCTCAACGCCGTTACAAAACGTCGAACGGTCCTCGGCGACGATTCTGCATGTGGACACTTCGGTCCTGGTGGGTGCTGCCCTCCGGCTTGGCCGTCGGCCGCTTTCGCGGATCGAACGACGCCGGCTGACCGAAAACGTGAAGGCCCGCGCCGATGGCGGCGACCCGACGGCGAAGATCACGGCCACCTGGCTTGCCTGCCGGCCGGACCGCATGTTGCCGCCCAGCGAGGGGAACTGAGGATGAAACCGTTCCCCTACGAAGCTCCCGGGATTGCGTTGGGTGGCGAGAACGCTGACATCGAGACGTTGAAGGAGTTGGCCGAGGATCTGCGGCGCTACGCAGAAACAGGGGGTCCGTCGGCCGCCGAACTCGCGGCCGCGCCACTGATCGCACCCGCCGCGATTATACCGGATGCGACGGCATTCCGTCTTGTGGGTGATGTGAGCGGACATCCCCGTATCGGGCCGGGACAGGCTGCAACGTCCCGGATCTACGCTATCGATCGGCATGGCACGTGGGTGCGAAGTTATTCACGGCTTTGGCGACTGGCAGCCGAGCTTCCTGGCCATTCGGATGGCGGGCGCCGGCATTAACGACTGGCGCCACTGTCGAGACAGCGGTCCACCCACCCTTACGCCGGGGCCTCTTGCGAGGGTCCGCAACGCTTGTTTTCATGGAGAACATCATGCCGGCCAAAGCCTGAAAATTCGCCGCTCTGACACGACAGGCCACCGACGCCGCTTTGCCGGTCGAGGACGTCGAAGGAGCAGATCTTCAGAAGCAGATCGGCGAACAGATCGACAGGCGACTTAAAGAGATGTCTCCGTCGGTGCGGCTCCTGTTCGACCGGATTAGGCCCGTCATTCCCGATCATCTGGCAAACCGACTCCGGGCGGCGAAGCCGGCGCTCGCCGTCATTCACGTTGCCTCGGCGGATTGGCGGCAGCCGGCGTTCGAGGCGACCATGCTGGCGCTTGAGGACGCGGTCCGAACCGAGGCGATCGTTTACGCGCAGAGTTTCCACCTCCCATCCGGCGAAGTCGCAACGCGGTCTTGGCAACGGAAGAAGCCTCGCGAGAGGTCGAGCCAAATCATGTCCACGCTGTCGAGCGGTATCACCATCGTCGCTCTTTCGACGGGTGAGGAGCTCGATAAAGCGGTCGCCGCTCTAGCCGACATGACGATCGACTTGACGCAGCTCGAAGAGGAGGACCTGAGGCGAACCGTCGAGGCGGCGTTCCCATTGGAACAAATCTCCTGGCCCTCGGGCCTCTCCATGCCAACCGTTGACCCGCAATGGCTGGATGTCGCGATCGGCCGGAGCGAGAGTGGAAGCGATGCCGTACGACTGATCATGGACGCACACGCTCGTTCCGGCTATGATGCAGGTGTGCCGGCTCTTGACACTCTTTATGGCTATGGCAAGGCCCGGGAATGGGGCCTTCGCCTTGCTTCGGCTCTGAGAGAATACCGTGCTGGGACGCGGAGCTGGCGAGATGTCGACGCCGGGGCGCTTTTGGTCGGTCCGCCCGGTACCGGCAAGACGCTCTATGCCAGTGCACTCGCCACGTCCTGCCATGCGGCGTTCATCGCGACGTCCTACTCGACATGGCAAGGCACAGGGGAGGGGCATCTGGGCGACGTCACCCGTGCGATCAGAAACTCCTTTGCCGAGGCCGCATCGCAGAAGCCCTGTATTCTCTTCATCGATGAGATCGACTCGCTGCCCGCGCGTGGTACGGCGTCCCGGCACGACGACTGGTGGCGAACGATCGTCAACAACCTGCTCGAATGCCTTGATGGTACCGGGCGACGGGAGGGGGTGATCGTCATCGCGGCCTGCAACGACGATCGGAACCTGGATCCTGCGCTGGTACGGTCGGGTCGCCTTGATCGGAGATTCTACATCGGCCTACCCTCTGAGGACGATCTGACGAAGATCTTCGCGCACCATCTGCCGATGGTCACCGAGGACGAAATTCAGCCTGCAGCAGTCACGCTTGCTGGCTCGGCGTCGGGTGCTGATGCGGCGAGGATCGCGCGAGACGTCCGTCACCGCGCACGAAGCGAAGGCCGCGAACCGACCGGCGCCGACCTTCTGGAAATCGCCCTGCCGGCAGATGACCGGCCGATCAGCCTGCGTCGCCGCATCGCGGTGCACGAAGCCGGACACGCCGTCGCGGTCCTTTTGCAGGGGCGTGTTCCGCGCAGTCTTTCGATCCTCTCCGCGACCGGAGGGGCAGTCATTCATGACATTCCGGAGACGGAACAGCTTCTCGAAGATTTGACGGCTCAACTCGCGATTGGTCTGGCGGGGAGGGCGGCCGAGGAGGTCATTCTCGGGTCTGTCTCCGCAGGTGCAGGTGGTGGGGATGCTTCGGACCTCTGGAAAGCGACCCGCTTGGTCGCGATGATCGAAGGGAGATACGGCCTCGGGACACGTCTCGGCGTCATCGAGACAATCGATCAGGCATCCGTCGAGCGCCGGTTGCGCATCGCGTATGCCGAAGCCCTCATGTCGGCGATGCGCCATCGGCACGCCATTGACGCTTTGGCTGCCTTGGCTCTCGAGAGAGGGGTGCTCGGGCGGACGGCTTTGGCCGAATTCTGGGACATCTACGGGCCGGCATCACAGTCGGAAGATCGCGGATTCGCATCTTTTCGTAACGCCGAGGTCTCGGACCGCTGGATCGGCACGCCTTGATGATGGCAGGGGACGTGATGGAGCTGGCACTGTTCGCCTTGCTTTCGTCGCGTCCTAGATCCTTAAGGGCGCCATGGATGGCATGGCCTTCGATGTCTATGGTTTCACCGAACTGGCTCTTTCTTTGAAACTCAGGACACGTCGTGATCCTGGACAACCCGGCAGCCCCGACTCTGAAGGAACCCTGGCACGCCGTTGGTGATATCAGCGGCCCCTTCAAACCCGACGAAAGCTCGAAAATATTTCAAGATCGGTGGTTTTTTGCATATTGATCCCCGTCGCTCCCATAAAAATACGAATGCACTGAATTTATAATTCGATTTTACACCGCAGACCGCACAAAAAATTCAATAATATAGGTCAAATTCATTTAATTTTGATCGATTCACTTCATCCATACTATGAAAGAAATTCAACATGTTCGACGACTGCGGATCAATCCTCGATTTTGGGGGTTTAACGGCTTGTGCAAGTTCCGTAATGATCCCCTTCAATTGGTAACAGGCGTCCATCTCGCGGTAACACTTTTCCGGAAGACGATAACACCCTCCCACCGGAGCACAGCGCGGATCCGTGAGTTGCCGGCGACCTCTAGGTGAATTATTTTCCTCTTATAGATGTAAATCCCGTCATATATGTGACCTAGAATTGCGCGGAGGGTTGGCGCGCCAGTCCGTTGGTCGGCGTTTCTTCTATGCGCAACCGCTTGGACCGCACCCCGCTTCCGACTTTCAACTTTGGCCACTCGATGTGGCAGGCAAGTTCGCGGCCTGCATCGATGTGAACCGGCATGGAATGAGGGGTCTGACGCACTCCCGATGACGATCAAGCGGCGCCGAGCAAGCGCGCTTCGAGGAGATCAAGCTTCGCGCGGCCGTACATCTGCCGCTTCACGAGCTTGAGCTTGTTCACCTGGCCTTCGGTCTGGCCGTTCGACCACGGCTCAGTGATCGACCCCTGAACTGCGGAGACGTCCCTGCGGATACCACGAGCGAAGGAGGCCAAGAGGCTTGCCTCGGCATCGCATATCCAAATGGGAAGATGACCGACTGACCGGCTGCGGATCATGACGTGGAAGCGGTCGATCAGCGCTCTCGCCTCGGCCAGGGCGGGCACGCCGGCTTCGATTGCGGCAACCATCACGGTCTCCGCCTTCGTCAGATGATCGCGCTTCAGCGTCATCAGACGGGCTATGGTACTCGCAGACGAAATTCTGCGAAGTGCGCATCCCGAGACCTGTTCCGCTCGTCTGCGCCGGGTGGCCCATTCCCCGACGACACGCAGCGAGCCGTGGAAGTCTTGAGCGCGAAGACGACGCCAGAGTTCGGCGCCGTTCCGGCAGCCTGCATCCCACTGGGCCTCGAGATAGGGAAGGTGCGGGTCGAGTGTCCCCTGCCGCGTCCGGAATACATCGTTGTACTCGCCGCGGACAATCTGGCGAACCAGCTTGCGGCTCCGACCTGTTCGCCGAACGATCTCTTTGATCGCGAGGCCATCGGCCGCAAGGCTCGCGAAGACGCCATTCATCTCCTCCCGCCGCAGATAGCCTTCGTACTGGATCCGCTCCGCGGAAGTCAGGAGCTTCGGGTCGATTGTCGTCGCCCCGAGCACGGCGCGGATCGGCTTCATCGACTTCCTCACCGCATCGAGGAACGCCGCGCTGGCGTTCTCCATCAGGTGCCATCGGTCCGCGACCTGAACCACTTCCGGCAGGGCGAGCGCCGCTGCCTCGCCATAGCCGCCGCCGCGATCGCGAGAGACGATCCGGATCTCCCGGTGATCGGTCAGCCATGCCGCAACGGTGGCAGCTTCCCGGTCCGGCAGAAGCTTGACGATCTGCCGCCGCTCGAGGTCGCAGATAATCGAACCATAACGGTGGTTCCGGCGAAACGCGAAGTCGTCGATGCCCACGGCCGTCAAGCTATCGTTCCGCCGTGGCGCCCGGCGCCGGACGACCCGGAGCAGCGTGTCGTTGCTGACCGGCATCATCAGTCGCTCGGCGAAGCTGGCGGCCGGACGACCACCGAGCGCCAGCCCGAGATGATGGACGATGCACTCCATCCGGCCCGTACGTCGCGCCCGCTCTGGAACAGCTTCACCAAAGCGCTCGGCGAAGATCTTGCGCCGGCAGGTGCGAACGTCGCACCGAAACCGGCGCGTGATCAACCGCAATCGCACCGGCCTTCCTGCCGACGGAAGGTCCGCCACACGCCGAACGTACCGACTATGTACCCGGCGTGCGGGCGACGAGCAGGAGGGACACGCCGCCTGGCTGCCCCGGGCAAAGGCAGTCACAACGAGAGCGCCTTCAGTGGCTTCAAATTGCTCGACCGTAAGCCCGGCCGGAATCAGCGACGACAGAGAAATGACGTTGGGCATGGCGACCTCCTTCAGGAACCGCCAATTCGCGCCTCAACTGCATCAGTTGTGAGTCAGACCCCAAACGGGACCCCTCTAACGCAGGGGTTCACAGTGCCTTCCGAGATTGATCTGAGGCCGAGTTGGGATGCTTGTCGTTGAGACGATTGCGAAGATCCGGCGGGCGCATTTTGTTCAGGGCAAAGGGATCAAGGCGATCTGCCGCGAACTGAATGTCTCGCGGAAGGTGGTGCGGAAGGTTTTGCGCTCGGATGAGACGGCTTTCGAGTATGCGCACTCGGTGCAGCCGATGCCCAAGCTTGGCGCCTTCAAGCCTGAGCTGGACCGGATTCTGGCCATCAACGATGCCCGTCCGGTGCGGGAGCGGCTGACGCTGATCCGGATCTTCGAGGAGTTGCGAGGGCTCGGCTACGAGGGTGGGTATGATGCCGTTCGCCGCTACGCCCGAGGCTGGCAGGGGGAGCAGGCCTCGCTATCGGCCGCGGCCTTCGTGCCCTTGAGCTTCGATCCGGGCGAAGCCTACCAGTTCGACTGGAGCCACGAGATCGCCCTCATTAACGGTACGACGATGACGGTGAAGGTCGCCCACGTCCGGCTCCGCCATTCCCGGATGCTGTTCGTGCGGGCCTATCCGCGGGAGAGCCAGGAGATGGTGTTCGATGCCCACGACCGGGCCTTCGCCTTCTTCAAGGGCGCCTGCACCCGCGGTACCTTCGACAATATGAAGACGGTGTCAATGCCGCTCGAAATTTCCCCAGAAGCGCCGAAGTAAAAATCCCCAGATTGGCCGTTCAGGCTGTCGCGGAGTGATGTCCATTTTTCGGAGGTCGACCTCTTCGCCGCGGGGCAGGATCGAGCGTTGGCGGCGTGATGATCGCCTTGGATCGGACATGCTCGGGCATCAGCTCGGCATGCTGGCGGAGGCGGTAGCTTGAGCCCTCGATCTGAACGACGACGGCGTGATGGAGCAGGCGATCGAGGAGAGCCGTTGTGACGACGGGATCGCCGAAGACCTCACCCCATTCGGCAAATCCGCGGTTGGAGGTGACGATCATTGCCCCCTTCTCGTAGCGGGCGTTGACGAGCTGGAAGAACAGATTGCCGCCGCCGGGCACGACGGGGAGATAGCCGATCTCGTCGACGACCAGGAGGGCTGGCCGGCAGAAGAAGCGGATGCGCTTCTGCAGGCGGCCCTCGCGTTCGGCGCGGGCGAGCGCGGTGATGATCTCGGCGAGGGTCGAGAAATAGACGCTCTTGCCCGCCTTGACGGCTTCGACACCAAGGGCTGTCGCCAGATGGCTCTTTCCGGTGCCGGGCGGCCCGAGGAAATGGACGACCTCGCAGCGGGCGATGAAGCCAAACTGGGCGAGCGTGAGAATGCGGTCGCGATCGAGCGAAGGCTGGAAGGAGAAGTCGAAGCCGGCGAGCGTCTTGATCGTGGCGAGGCGCCCCATGCGCAGCGCCGTCTTGATGCGGCTGTTCTCGCGCAGGGTGAGTTCTTCCGAGAGAAGGGTGTCGATCGCCTCGAGGGCGGCGATATCGCCCTGTTCCAGCCGGCGCACGACATGATCGAGCGCTTCGAGCGCCCGCGGCATCTTGAGGCCCACCAGATCGTGGCGGATGCGCTCGATCGTCGAAGGCGTCAGGTTCAGCGAGGCGGTCATGACCGGACCTCCGCGATCGCCCGGCCGACAGCCTTGTAGAACGCGAGCGGGCGCTGCGCCACCGTGTCGCCGGCGCCGTGGATGACGATGCTGTCGCTGGGGCCTTGGCGCCGTGGCCGCGACTGGGGTCGCCGATGGCCGGGTTCGACGCGGCGCTGGTGGCGCCTTTCGAAGGCCGGATGGGCAGCGATCAGCGTGCCGTCTTCGAAGATGCGGACCTCGTCGGCCAGCGTATGGATCTCGACGGTCCTTCGTCGTGTGGCGTCGGGGACGCTGTAGAAATTGCCGCCGACGCTGACCATGCCTTCCCGGCTGATGCGCCGCTCCAGCTTCAGGACCGAGCGGAACGGGGCCAGCGGCAACGGCCGCAGATGCGCGCGCTCCTCAGCGAAAGCTTCGTTGACCACGCGCCGGGTGGTGGCGTGAACTCTTGGATTGGCCACGGTCTCCAGCCAATGGCAGAGCTGCTCGTTCAGATCGTCGAGATTGCGGAAGGAGCGGGCCAGGAAGAAGTCCTCCCGGATATAGCGGAAGGGCCGCTCGACCTTTCCCTTGGTCTTGGCCCGATAGGGTCTGCAGGTTTTGGGATGAAAGCCGTAATGGCGGGCGAGATCGACGAGGGCCTGGTTGTAGACGATGCCGCCGGTCTCGGCCTCGCCGATCACCGCGGTCTTCATCCTGTCGTAGAGAACCTCTCGATGCGCACCGCCCAGCGCCTCGAAGGCGGCCGTGTGGCAGCGCAGGACCGTTGGCAGATCCTGGTGAACGACGAAACGCGCCCAGATCAGCCGGCTGTAGCCGAGCACCACCGAGAACAGCCAGACGATCCGTGGTGTCGTCGGCTCGTCGG
This sequence comes from Jiella avicenniae, assembly GCF_021390325.1. Classification (GTDB taxonomy): domain Bacteria; phylum Pseudomonadota; class Alphaproteobacteria; order Rhizobiales; family Rhizobiaceae; genus Jiella; species Jiella avicenniae. The sequence goes on from NZ_JAJUWU010000035.1 coordinate 17,420, forward strand.
TTAAGATGACGTGGAATTGCGCGAAGTCGACCTGGGCCTGCTCGCCCGGTGGTGTCTCGAAACGAACCTCGAAGCCGCGCTCCGGTGTCGGGCGGACGTCCCGCAGGAAGTCGGTCACGGCAGTATAGCCGCCCGTGTAGCCGATCGCCTTGATCTCCCGGAAAAGCCGGCGCCCCGTGAGACCGGGATAAGCCGCGACCCGTTCACGCAGATAGGCCGTGAAGGGATCGATCACCGCCTGGCGCGGCTTGCGTGGGCCGTAGGCCGGTGCCTCCAGTCCCCGTTCGATATATTTGCGTACCGTCTTGCGATCGGTGCCGGTTTGCCTGGCGATCGCCGATATCGAGAGGCCCTGCCGATGCAAATCCAGGATCATCATCATCTCCCCGAGCTTGATCACCGAAATCCCTCTCTCGACCATCGGGAGAAGCATCGGCGATCACGCGCCGCCGGTCTTCCGGGGCGCGCCCCGGAAGACCGGCGGCAGCGCTAAACTGGGGAAGATTCAAACGGCACTTCTGGGGAGTTTTGCTTCGGCAGCGACAGACGGCGGTGGAGACGATCTTCGTCGCCCGCGAGCGTGCCTACAACCGGCGCTTCCTCCAGATGTGCGGCCATTACCTCGTCGATCCCGTCGCCTGCACGCCAGCGTCGGTTTGGGAGAAGGGCCAGGTCGAGAACCAGGTTGGCGTCGTGCGCGAGCGCTTCTTCACGCCGCCTGCGGGTGAAGAGTGCGGCGCGACGATCAAGGTGAGAACAGCGCGACAATCAGGATGAGAGAGCTTCGCGGGCTCGGTTTCGAAGGGAGGGCGTAGCCTGACCGAAGGAGCCGAGCCCGCGACGGCGTGAACTTTCGGGTTCGTGACGCACTGGCGGCCGTGGCCGACCGGACGAGGGATGGGTCTTCACGTCATGAGGATCGCCATGCCCGGCCGACAGATCACCGACCGTCAAATGAGGCTCTTCATGACACTGCGCCAAACCGACAGCACGCCGGTCGCCGCCGCCAAGGCCGGCTTCAGCACTGCCACCGGCTACCGGACCGAGGCCGATCCTCGACCTCCCTCGGCGAAGCGGGCCCCGCGATCGCGACGACGGCCCGATCCGCTCGAGCACATCTTCGAAGCGGAGATCGTGCCGATGCTGGCCGCGGCGCCGCGTCTGCGCTCGGTCGCGATCTATCAGGAGATGCTGCGGCGTCATCCCGATTTGGGCGCCGGCATCCGCCGCACGATCGAACGGCGCGTCCGCCTTTGGCGGGCGGTCCACGGTCCGGAGCAGGAGGTAATCTTCCGTCAGATCCACGAACCGGGTCGGCTCGGCCTGTCGGACTTCACCGACATGGCCGATTTCGGTGTGACGGTCGCGGGTGAGCCGCTCGACCACCGGCTCTATCACTTCCGGCTGGCCTATTCCGGCTTCGAGCATGCCCACGTCATCCTCGGCGGCGAAAGCTACGTGGCCTTGGCCGAGAGGCTCCAAAATGCTCTGTGGTCGCTGGGCGGTGCACCGTTCGAGCACTGCAGCGACAGCCTGTCGGCCGCTTTCCGCAACCTCGACCGCGACGCCCGGGACGACCTGACCTGCCGCTACGATGCGCTCTGTGCCCATTACCGGATGAAGCCGTCGCGCAACAACGCCGGCATCGCTCATGAGAACGGCGTGATCGAAAGCGTGCACGGGCATCTCAAGCGGGCCGTCGAAGATGCCCTGCTGCTGCGCGCCTCGCGCGACTTCGCCGATCTGCCCGCCTATCGCCACTTCATCGACGAGATCGTCAGCCGCCACAACACCCGCCATGCCAAGCTGATCGATGCCGAACGGGCGAAGCTGAACAGGCTACCCGACCGGCGCACCGAGGATTACGAGGCGACCGTCGTGCGGGTCACCTCATCGAGCGGCTTCACCCTGCGCAAGGTGTTCTACTCGGTGCCCTCCCGGCTTGTCGGGCATCGCCTGCGCGTCCGTCTCTACGACGACCGTCTCGATCTGTTCCTCGGCGCGACGGAGCTGATGACGCTGCCTCGCGGGCGGCCGGGGGCGAACGGCAAACATGGTCATGTCGTCGACTACCGGCACGTGATCCACTCCCTGCGCAGGAAGCCGATGGCGCTCCTCGGCCTGGTCTACCGCGACCAGCTCTTCCCGCGAGACGCCTACCGGCGAACCTTCGAGGTCCTGATCGAGGCGCTCGCCGACCGACAGGCCTGCCGCCTCATGGTCGAGATCCTGGCTCTGGCCCACGAACGCGCCTGCGAAGGCGAGCTTGCCGCCGTGCTTCAGGTCGATCTTGATGCCAGGCGTCTGCCCGACCTCGGGGCATTACGAGCGCGCTTCACGCCCGATCCCGCCAGCCTGCCGAGGGTCGACGTCGCGGTGGTTCCGCTCGAAGCCTATCAGGCACTGCTTGGCGACGGCACGGGAGACTTCGCATGACCGTTTCTTCCGTTGACGTCGAACGCCTGTCGCTGATGTTGAACGAGCTGCGCCTGCCCGCCACCAAGATGCTGTGGGCGCAGTTCGCCGAGCGTTCCGACAAGGAAGGCTGGCCCGCCGCCCGCTTCCTGGCCACCATCGCCGAGCACGAGATCGCCGAACGGGCCAGGCGGCGGATCGAACGCCATCTCGCCGATGCGCGCCTGCCGACCGGAAAGACGCTCGACGGCTTCGACTTCGAGGCCGTGCCGATGGTCTCCAAGGCACAGGTCATGGCGCTCTGCGCCGGCGACAGTTGGCTCGAGAAGGGCGTCAACCTGATCCTGTTCGGGCCGCCCGGCTCGGGAAAGTCGCATCTGGCGGCCGCCATCGGCCTTGCTCTCGTCGAGAACGGCTGGCGGATCCTCTTCGCCCGCACCACCGATCTCGTCCAAAAGCTGCAGTTGGCCCGTCGCGAACTCGCCCTCGAAGCGGCGATCGCCAAGCTCGACAAGTATCACCTGCTGATCCTCGACGATCTCGCCTACGTCACCAAGGACCAGGCCGAGACCAGCGTGCTGTTCGAACTCATCAGCACCCGCTACGAGCGGCGCTCCTTGATGATTACTGCCAACCAGCCCTTTGGCGAATGGAACCGTATCTTCCCCGACGCCGCCATGACGGTCGCGGCCGTCGATCGCCTGGTTCACCACGCGACCATCTTCGAGATGAACGTCGAAGCTACCGGCGCAGAACCGCCATCGAGAACCGCCGCGGACCGGGGCGCCCGCCTTCGCGCGCGACAGCCAGGGCCGCACCGTGATTGTCGCTCCGCGTCAATCACCCTGAATAATCCTTGCCATCGGCGCCGCCGGCGGCAACAATCCACCCCGCCGCGACGCAAGATCTCTCATCCAGATTGTCGCTCGCTTCTCACCCAGATTGTCGCGCTACACTGTTGCGGCCGCGGTGAAGGAAATCTACCGGGCAACCGACGCCGGCGCGGCCGAGAAGGCGTTGGCAGCCTTCGAGGAGGGCGCATGGGGCCGGAAATACAAAAGCCATCGGCCAGAGCTGGCGTCGGGCCTGGGCCGGGGTCGTCCCGTTCTTCGCCTTCCCCGAGGAAGTTCGCAATATCCTCTACACGACGAACGCTATCGAAGCACTGAACTCCAAGCTTCGCCGGGCCGTCCGCGCCCGCGGCCACTTTCCGAGCGACGACGCCGCAATTAAGCTGCTCTTCTCGTCTTGAACCGAGCCGAGAAGGAGTGGAAGATGGCGCCACGTGAGTGGGCGATGGCCAAAGCGCAGTTCGCCATTCTCTACGGCGAGCGCTTCACACGGGCCATGACCTGACAATGTTCAAAAGCCCGCCCACACACGGAATTCCCGACAGTCCCGGTTTCGCCGGCATGAGCCCGATCGGGTTAATTGAATGCCTGCCGAACGGCGACCGCTACAACCGCATGCTGGCCCTTCTGGACGTAGGACAGCGCGTTTCTCATCCAATGAACCCGGCATCTTTGCCACGTCGCCTCGAAGACACGGGCGATCGCCGCCTTTAGGCCGGCATGGGCGTCCGAGATAACCAGCTTCACGCCGGCGAGCCCGCGGCTCTTGAGCGAGCGTAGGAACTCGGTCCAGAACGTCTCTGCCTCTGAAGGACCAATCGCCAAGCCGATTATTTTGCGACTTCCGTCCGTGTTGACCGCCACTGCGATTATGGCGGCCACCGACACGATACGTCCGGCGTGGCGGACATTCAGATAGGTCGCATCGAGCCAGACATTGGGCCAATCGCCGTTGAGCGGCCGATCAAGGAACTCGCCGACCCGCTCGTCGATCTCATTGCACAGCTTCGACACCGTGCCGCTGGAGATGCCGGAAAGGCCCATCGCCTGCACCAGATCGTCGACCCGCCGCGTGGAGACCCCTCCAATCTATGCTTCCTGGATCACGGCCACGAGCGCCTTCTCCGAGGTCTGTCGCGGCTCAAGGAAGCCGGGAAAATAGGAACCTTGCCGCAGCTTCGGCACGCGAAGGTTCAACGCTCCCAGCCGCGTCTTTAGTTCGCGGTCCCGGTAGTCATTGCGATAGGTCAGCCGGCCTTCCGCACGCTCGTGCTGTCCGGCGCCGATCAGGCCCTTGACAGAAGTGGCTTGGTTTGTCTGAACAGCCTCGGCGGCTTGATAAGTGGATCGTCTGCCGGGTTTACGCTGCTGCGAGAAGCGGCTGGTTGAAGTAGGTCTGGTCGGGCGTTTTTCCTCCCAGCCGTGA
>NZ_JAJUWU010000036.1 GCF_021390325.1 Jiella avicenniae
CAACATCATCCGAAGCGCAAACGATAAACACTCCCTCAAATCACGACGAAAACTTGCTGGATGGTCACCGAATTACATCGCAGAACTGCTCCAACAAAGCCTATAAAAATTTGGATTCGGAGCCCTGTCCACGAAGCTCGCAAACACGCGCGCCTTGGCGCTGGCCATGCGACCGGCCGGGAACACCGCCCAGAGGTCGAGCGGCGGCAAGGCCCAGTCTTCCAGCACGCGGCGGACGGCACCGCTCGCGAGTTCCGGCCCGAACATCCAGTCGGACGTGATCGTCAGGCCGACGTCGGCGAGCACCGCGGCGCGCAGTCCCTCCGCCGCGCTCACCCGGACGCGGCCCCGCACCGAGACCGACGCCTCGGTGCTCTCCCGGGTGAACGACCAGACATTCGGGAGCTGACTGTAGATCACGGCCTCATGGTCGGCGAGATCGGCCGGGCTTTGCGGCGTGCCGGCCTGCGCGAGATAGGCCGGCGTCGCCACCACCGAGCGACCGCCCGTCGCGAGTCTGCGTGCAACGGCGGAGGAATCGAGCAGAGCGCCCATGCGCAGCGACACGTCGACGCCTTCGGCGACTAGGTCGATCAAGCGATCGTCGAGGATCACGTCGATCTCGAGCCCAGGATGCTGTTCGAGAAAGCGCGGCAGCAGCGGCACGATGTGAAGCCGTGCGAAGGTGGTCGCCGCGGACACACGCAGACGGCCGGAGAGGCCGGCCCCGGCGCCTCTGGCCGCAAGCTCGGCTTCGTCGGCTTCTTGGATGGCGGACTTGGCCCGCTCATGAAAGCGCAGGCCCGCCTCAGTCGGCGTCAGCCCGTGGGTCGAGCGGATGAGCAACCGGACCTGGAGGTGATCCTCGAGCTGGGCGATGGTCTTGGAGACGGCAGGCTGGCCGACATTGAGAAGACGCGCCGCGGCGGAGAACGAGCCCGTCTCCACAACACGCACGAAGGTCTTCATCGACTGGTATCGGTCCACTCTGTCCTCGTCGGCCATTCCATTCCGGAATGAACTTTATTGCCCTGAGCCGGCTGCCCTGTCGAGCCAAAGCCGGGCATCTCTTTCCCACGCCTTCGGATGCACCGAAGACAGGGCAGCCGGGATCCTGCGGATCGGGCTGCCGCTCACGGGGAAGAACCATGCTTGACGTCTACGCCTTCGCCACGCCCAACAGCGTCAAGGTGCCGATCGCACTGGAGGAATTGGGCCTCGACTACACCCTCCACGCCGTCAACGTCCGCAAGGGCGAACAAAAGGCCTCTGACTTCGTCGCGCTCAACCCGAACGCCAAGGTGCCGGTACTCCTCGATGGCGATCTCGTTTTGATGGAGTCCGCGGCGATCCTGGTCTATCTCGCGGAGAAGACTGGCCGGCTGCTGCCTGCGTCGGGGACAGGCCGGGCGCGGGTGTTCGAGCAGCTCTTCTTCCACGCCTCCGGACTGAGCCCGGCCTTCGGCCAGGCCGGCTTCTTCCAGCGCTTCGCCGCCGAGCCGCAACCGATCGCAATCGAGCGCTTCGTCAGCGAAGCCAGGCGCATCGTGTCCGTCCTCGATGGCGTGCTGGCGGAACGCCGTTACGCCGCCGGCGACGCCTTCACCATCGCCGACATCGCGCATTTCGGCTGGCTCTGGCGGCGCGAGTTCGCCGGCGTCGGGCTGGAGGACGCGCCGAACCTTGCCCGCTGGTACGCCGAGATCGAGGCGCGGCCTGCCGTCCAGCGCGCCATCGCCCGCGTCAATGCGCTGGTGCCGGCCGCCTGACCAGCCACAGCCGCACGGACGCGGCCTGCCTCCAGGCGGCTGCGAGGCCCATCGGCCATCGAACATCTTATCCAAAACTTCATCCAAGGAGACATTCCCATGACCCTTCAAGCCAAGCTCGACGCCTTCAAGGCCGATTTCGAAGCCGGCAAGCCGCCCTATAACGTGCCGCCTTCGGTGATCGAGACGATGCACCGTGCGACCGCCGAGCTGATCGCCAGCGGTGCCGCCGCTCGCGCGCTCAGGGCCGGCGACACGGCACCCGCCTTCACGCTCTACGATCCGGACCACCAGCTCGTCTCTTCGACCGATCTCCTCGCGAAGGGACCGCTGGTCATCAGTTTCTATCGCGGCGTCTGGTGCCCCTACTGCAACATGGAGCTTCAGGCGCTCCAGGGAGCGCTGCCGGAGTTCGAGGCGCTCGGCGCCAGCCTCGTCGCGATCTCGCCGCAGACGGCGGCAAACAGCCGCAAGTCGGTGCGCCAGAACAGCATCGGCTTTCCGATCCTGTCCGATCCTCACAATGACGTCGCGGCGGCCTTTGGCCTGCGCTTCGAACTGCCGGACTATCTCGTCGATCTCTACAAGAGCCTGAAGAACGACCTGCCGGCCTTCAATGGCGACCCGAGCTGGACCCTGCCGATGCCGGCTCGCTACGTCGTCGGACAGGACGGCACCATCCTCTATGCCGAGGTCAACCCCGACTATACCCGCCGCCCCGAGCCCGAGGACATGCTGCCGGCGCTGCGCCGCGCCGCTACCACTGTCGCCGCCTGACCAACCGACCCGGTCGCGTCAGCGGCCGGGGCCTTATTCGCGAGAGCTCTCATGTCCCGGACTTTTCTTCTCACCGGCGCCAGCAAGGGCATCGGCCTCGCCCTGGCGCAGCGTCTCACCCGAGACGGTCACCAGGTCGTCGGCCTTGCGCGCGGTGCGTCGGCTGACTTTCCCGGCACCCTCGTCTCCGTCGACCTTGCCGACCCGCGGGCGACCGACCGCATCCTGGCCGACCTCACCAGGCGCTTTCGCTTCGACGGCGTCGTCAACAATGTTGGGCTCGTCCGGCCGCAACCGCTCGGCGAGGTCGAGCTGGCTGCGCTCGAAGAGGTGATGCGGGTCAATCTGCATCCCGCGCTCCAGGCGGTGCAGGCTCTGCTGCCCGGCATGAGGGAGCGGGGCTGGGGGCGGATCGTCAACATCTCCAGCCTCACCGTCCTCGGCTCGGTGGAGCGCACCGCCTATGCCGCGGCCAAGGCGGCCCTCGTCAGCTTCAGTCGGAGCTGGGCGCTCGAACTCGCGACCACCGGGGTCACCGTCAATGCGGTTTCGCCCGGCCCGACCGAGACGGAGCTGTTTAGAGCCAACAATGCCCCCGGCAGCGAGGGCGAACGCCGCTATCTCGCCGGCGTCCCGATGCGTCGTGTCGGCCAGCCGGACGAGATCGCCGCAGCCATCGCGTTCCTCCTGTCGGAGGACGCCGGCTTCATCACCGGCCAGACCATCCATGTCGATGGCGGCGCCTCGGTCGGCAAAGTCGCGTTCTGATCGTCGAAAACAACCTCAAGGAGACCATCATGACTGAAGAAACCGCTCTGATCGTCGGCGCCTCGCGCGGGCTCGGCCTTGCGCTGGCCGAGGAATGGCTGACGCGCGGCTTTCGCGTCATCGCCACGGCACGCGGTTCGGCGCCCAGCCTCGAGGATCTGCGCAAGCGCTTTCCCGATCGGCTCGAGGTGGAACATGCCGACGTCTTGCAGGCCGGGACCGTTCGCGACCTCGGCGCTCGTCTGAAAGATCGCCGGCTCGACGTCCTGTTCGTCAATGCCGGAATCGCCCGGTCGAACGACAAGACCCCGGTCGATGTCCAAGAGCAGGACTTCGTCGACATGATGCTGACGAACGCCCTTGCTCCCGTTCGCTCGGTCCAACTGCTGGATCATCTCGTGTCCGAAGACGGCGTCATCGCCATCATGACGTCCGAGCTTGGCGGCATTACAAACAGCACCGGCTTCTGGCCGCTCTACTCGTCGAGCAAGGCGGCGCTCAACATGCTCATGAAGGGCTATGCCGCCCACCGACCGGATGATCGGCGCGCGATGCTGCTCGTCGCACCGGGATGGGTCCGCACCGAAATGGGCGGCGAGGAGGCGACGCTGTCGATCGACGAGAGCATTCCGAAGGTCGTCGACATGATCGCGGCCAACCGCGGCAAGAAAGGGCTGAGGTATCTCAACCGCTTCGACCAGGAACTCTCGTGGTAATCTGAGGCGTGAAACCGCCCGCGACTGAGCGACGTGCCGTGCAGAGGCCGCATACGCGCGCATCGAACTGCAAGACGTGCTTGCGAACAAGCGGCAGATTCCGCGCTCAAACGCTCGAAAGTTGCCATTCCGCTCCTAGAGCGTTGGGCGTTTAATCTGCAACACAGCCTGCAGCTTTGAAGTAGTTCCAGCATTCGTCGGGTTTGAAGAGGGCGCAGATGTCGCCGACGGCCTGCCAGAGCTCGTCCAGAGTGCGGGCGGCCGCTTTGCGAAGCAGCGTCTTCAGCTTGGAGAACGCCATCTCGATCGGGTTGAGGTCGGGGGAGTATTTCGGCAGGAACAAGAACCAGGCGCCTCGCTCGGCGATGGCCTGCGCCGCCCTCGGGCTCTTGTGGACGTTCAGATTGTCGAGCACCACGACGTCGCCCGGTTCCAGACATGGCGCCAGTTGCGTGCGCACGTAGACGTCGAAAGCCGCGCCGTCCATGGCGCCCTCGATGAGCCAGGGGGCGACGAGTTCATGGCATCTGAGGCCGGCCACGAAGGGCTGCGTCCGCCATTTGCCGAACGGCGCCTCTGCCCGCAGGCGCTCGCCGCAAGGGCTGCGGCCTCGCAACGGCGTCATGTTGGTCCTCACGCTGGTTTCGTCGATGAAGACCAACCGTCCCGGTTGCCGGTGCATGAAAGGCTGGCGGCGGTCTTGCCACTCACGCCGCGCCGCCTTGACGTCGGACCGATCTTTCTCCGATGCCAGCAGCGTTTTTTTTATAGGTGAACCCTTCCTGACGAAGCAGCTTGGAGAGGTTCGACGGATCGGCCGTCACGCCGAACTGCTCTTCCAGCCAGACGGCGAGGTCCGGCATGGTGATGTCGGGCTTGGCCTTCACCTTCTCGATGATGGCGCACCGATGTGGCCCGAGCTTGCCGGACCCGGCAGGACGTCCCTGCTTGGCCGGCTCTACCGAACCGGTGCGAGCGTAACGGGCCTGAACTCTCACCGCCGTTGCGGGGGACACGTCAAACCGCGCCGCCGCCCCCCGCCGCGTCTGGCCGGCTGCAACACCGCGGACGATCCGAAGCCGCAAGTCCGATGAAACCGATTTTCCCATGGTGCGCATCCTCCCGCGCCAAGGGAATCAGAAAACGAGTCCGACCGAAACCAGGCGATTCACACTTCTTACCGGGCGCTCTAGCCCAATTTATCCACGCGCTCGCCTGCAGTTTCAGCGAAATTGCTCGACCTTAAGTCCAAGGTCGGCGGCAACCTTCGACCATGCTTTATCTGCGGTAACGACCGGGACGGAAAGCTTCTGGCCGAGGGCGAGGCACGATCGCCGTGGCTGAGGCCGTAGGGCTTGGTTAGGTCGAACATTGCGCCGGCGGTGAAGGCGAGGTTCAGGTCGAGATTCTGGACACTGAGGCCGAGCGAAAGAAACAGATCTTCCGCCTCGCTGCGGCTCGTACCGCTTTGGCACAGCTTCGAGACGGTTTCCTGCACTGTGAGCGTTGAGACTGCCGCCCCGGCCTCGATCCAGCAGTCGACCTTAGCGGCGCCCATTTCAGCGAAGGCGTAAGCGAGAATTGCCGAGGTATCAATGACTCAGGCGATCACGAGCGATCACCCGCATCGTCCGATTCCGCCGCCGGCGCCATACGGGCGATCTCACGTTCAGCCTCGACGCGCTTCTCGGCGAGAAACTCGTCCACGACGCTGACGCCGGGGCGAGCGTACTTGCTGGCGATAGCATGCGCCTTTTTGCGCCTCAGTCGGGCCGTGGTCAGCCGGACCTCATCGCCCTCCGCCTCGATCAGGACCTTATCGCCCTTCGAAAGCCCAAGTGACTTCCGAAGGTCAGCAGGCAGTACGACCCGTCCGTTCTCCTGCATCGGCAGTTCATAGAGTTTCATCACGCTCTCCGCCTGAGGGTCGATCTCAGCTTTCGGGTTCTAAGGCAGGACATAGACTGCTCAGCGTCAAGACGATCGCACGGCAATTCTGGCCAAGATCACTTAGCTAGTATCCATTGTTTTCTAAGTAGGCCGGTGAGGCTGATTATAACAAATTTTGCCTTATGAACAAAGCCTTGTTTCCTGACCTCATAACCGTCGGTGTCTTTCGTGACATCCTATCCGTGAGCCGGACTTGCCCATAATTGACCGGGTTGTGAGCATCTCTCCGGGGGGGGCGCTCACAACATAGCGTGATATCGATATGAGCATGCGCGATAAATTCACGGCCGTTTTTGATGCATTGCCATCCATGTCGCGCATTTTCGCCTATGCACGGGTCTCGACCATCGAGCAGCACACCAAAAACCAGCTCGGCGAAATTCGCGCGGCGGGTTTTGAGGTCGAGCCCCGTCGCATCGTCGCCGAAACTGTCTCCGGCTCGGTCGCCGCCTGGGAGCGGCCGGGCTTCGCAAGGTTGATCGATCGGCTGGAAGAGGGCGACATCCTCGTCGTCACCAAGCTGGACCGTTTCGGCCGCAATGCGATAGATGTGCGTAAGACCGTCGATCAACTCGACGAAGTCGGTATCAAGGTTCACTGCTTGGCGCTCGGCGACGTCGACCTCACCAGCCCGGCGGGCGCATGATCATTGGGGTCATCAATGCCGTCGCCGAGTTCGAGCGCGACCTCCTGATCGAACGCACTCAGGCTGGCCTTGTGAGGGCCAAATCCGAGGGCAAGATCCTGGACCGCCCGCCGCGTTTGACCGCGGACCAAAAGCGTGCCGTCGTCGCCAAGCTTCAGGACGGCGTCTCGATCAGCCGGCTTGCCCGCGACTATGGCGTCAGCCGTCTCACCATCACGCGCGCCCGCGACAAATAAAATGAGAGCGTGCGGACGATACTGGAAGTGCGACGGGGAGCCACAAGGCGCCACCAGCCGGGGAGCGGGTCGATGCCGATAAGGCGTGAAGACCGGCATCTCTATCCGATCGACTGCCGCGAACTGTCTCTCGTCATCCGCTTCGGCCGGGCCAAGGGGCGGTGCGAGCGCCGTGGCTAACCGCATGGCGAGACCCGACGCAACAGGAGCGAACCAAGTTACGTCCCGTCTGCGACGCCGAGCAGATAATCGCTCTCGGTCAAGGTCCGCACGGCCCGACCATCACGCTTGGCGCAGTGTCGTTCCGCGCGTTGCATGAGGCAGATTGTCTGAATGGTCGAGACCGCCAACCCGACCGTCTTGGCCATCGCTTGCGCCGTCCAATGCGTCGCCTCGTGAGGCGGTGCTTCATGGGTTAGCCGCACGATCTCCTTCACCGTTTCATCGGGAACCGGCGGCGTGCCGGATGGACGGGTCTTGTCGCGCAACAGCCCCTCGACGCCTTCAACCGTAAAGCGCTCCTGCCAGCGCCAGACCGTCGTCTTCGATTTGCTGGTCGCGGCCATGATCGCGTTCGTGCCAACGCCATCGGAGCTCATGAGGACGATCCGCGCCCGCCAGACGTGCTTCTGCGGCGTGTTGCGATCGGCGACGACCGTCTCGAGCCGGTCGCGATCACCGGCTTCGAGCTTGATGGATATTCCTTCGCGCATGCCCAAGACTCGTATGAGCAATAGCACATTGAAATCCCACGACGGACTCAGCCGTCTCGGTCAAACCACTAGGTATCGGGCGCGGAGTCGCCAATCGATCCGAAGGTCGCGAGGCCCACTGGCGGTGCGAAAGTTCCGCAGGTCAGAGCCAGAGCCGGTTCCAAAGAGAACCGGACGGGGCTTTCGAGCCAGGAGTGTTCATACTCGAACATGATCGTCTCGACGCCACGGGTGCGATTGCTCCTTGCTAGGGCCAAAACCCAATCAGGCTGTTGAAGGTGTGCAGCAAATCGGATTCCCCGTCGTCGTTTTGCGACGGAGGCGATGATGAGCAGGCTTTTCTGGCTCGACGACGAGGCATGGGCGGCCATCGAGCCGCACCTTCCGAAGAACCAGCCGGGCGCGCGCAGGGTCGATGATCGGCGCGTGATCAGCGGCATCCTGCATGTTCTGAAGACCGGCTGCCGCTGGCAGGACTGCCCAGCCGAGTACGGTCCGCCGACGACGATCTACAACCGCTTCAACCGCTGGTCCCGCCGCCAGCTGTGGAGCCGCATCCTCGAGGCTCTCGTTGCCAGGGGCGTGCTTGCGCTTTCGGCATCGATCGACTCCAGCTACGTGAAGGCGCACCGCTCCGCCCATGGCGGAAAAGGGGGGCGAAGGCGCAGGCAATCGGAACCTCGCGGGGCGGCCAGACCACCAAGATCCATGCGGTGACGGACCTCTTGGGGCGACCAGTCATTCTGCGGCTGACGGCGGGCAACGTTGCCGACATCACCATGGCCGGACCACTGCTGGACGCGGCTGGCCGGGTGCGCTGCCTGATCGCCGACAAGGGTTACGATGCCAACGCGCTGCGCAAACGTCTGAAGGCGGAAGGTGCCGCTGTCGTCATACCAGGGCGCTCGAACCGAAAGGTGCCCGTCGACTACGACGCCGTCCGCTACAAGGGCCGGTGGCGCATCGAAGCCGCCTTCTGCAGGCTGAAGGACTTCCGCCGTATCGCCACCCGTTACGACAAGCTCGCCCGAAACTTCCTCTCCGCCGTCGCTCTCGCAACCCTCGTAGCATTCTGGGTCTGAATAAGTCTGGGCCCTAGGCCGACCGGATGAATGCGTCCCGGAAGGTCGAGATGAACCTCGAAATCAGCCATCGCGCGAGGTTCCGGCCGATCGCCTCGGATGGGCATGCTTCGGCAGATCCGCGCTTGCCAGCGACTGGCCGACGACGTCGTTGCTGATATCGGCAATATCGCTCAAACCCTTTAGAAGCCCGAGCGCGTGGAGGACACCGGCATAGATCCCGATGCTGACATTGGTGTCGCCGGCCTCGATCCTCTGAAGTGTCGAGCGCGAGGTGAAGGCCCGCTCGGCCACCACGGCCATAGGCAGGCGGCGGCGCCGACGTGCGTCCTTGATGTCGACCCCCAGCTTGCGCAACGCGCGTCGCACGGAGGCAGGGGGATTGTGGGGTGTCGGCATCTGCGAACTTCGTGTCACATATCTTGCGGATATGTAGCACGAAGAATACAAAATTATAAGGCCTTTGCTGCGGAGGATCTCGTCGTGACCGACGCCCGCTCGGACTGTACGGGCAGACGGACCATCGCCAACTCGTACGCCCTTCGCTGCCTTGCCTCTTATATGCCCGCGGTGCCCTCTTCGCCCATGTCCGGCTTGCCGTCGCCGATGGCGGCGAGCGCCATCTTGGCATAGGCAAATGGGTCACTATTCCCCGCCAATCGACGTTATGTATGAGCCACCGGATCGGAAACAATCTCGCTCTCCTATCCTCGTCTCTGCTTTCGAAGGCGATGGCGTCCGACGATCCGAACGTGAAAGGAACGGTGGAGGAGGCCAACGAACGCATTCTGGCAATCGCGACCGTGCAGAGCAGGCTTTGCAATGACGTTGGCAGCGATCGGGTCGATCTAACCGATGTTCATGATGAGGGACGGAATGCCGTCCGACCCCGGTCGGGGTGTCGGATCTCTCGGCGTCGAGTCGAGGGTGAGCGCACTTAACGGCCGCGCCACGCGCCTCACCTCTACGCATGGTCTTAAGCTCGTTATGGCGGCTTCGAATTGGCGAGGGTTGAAGGGCGAAAGTCGCTTGCCGATGATCATCGCAGGCGTCAAAATCACCGATGCTGATCAATGCGCCGCCTGATCGGCGCCGTCGCCCCAAATTTGGTCATAGCTCAGGGGACTTTGACGAAGGCAAGGACGGAGCCATTCTGACGATGGGTTTACGGACTGGAAATTGCATTAGCCCCATCGGAAACATCTGCTCTCATATCATTTTGTCGTAAGACCGTCGATCACCCACGACAAAAACGACAGGCCTATCGCATTTGGCCGAGGATGGATCGAGCGAAGTCGCCGGACAGTCTGGAGCTTTTCGCGTACGGCGGATAGAGATGCCGGGCCTGGCGCGCTTGAGCATGTTGAGGGCGAGCTTTCGCAGGATGGCGAGATCTTTCGGGCTGTTGTCCTTGGGGTTGCGGGTTCGGTCTTCGTCGAAGCTCATGTCGAGCACCCGATGCAGGCTGTTCTCGATGGACCAATGCGTCCGGACCGCCGCCAAGTAGGCCCCGGGACTTAGCGGCCGCGAGGACAAGTGATAATGGCGGATGATGCTGGTCTTGCCGTGGCGCGTGACGATGGACTCGATTATGCCGAGGCAGGCAAGTCCCGGCAGAATGACCAAGTCGCCCGCCGCCAGTTTCGGCCCCCATAGCCACGACAGATCGTGGCTGACAAAGGCGCGCCGCACCGCGAAGCGGCCGTGGTCGGCGTCGGTCGTCTCGGCCGCGGGCAGGTCTGCGCGAACCGCTTAATCGGCGAAGTATTCGGTCACCGTGGCCGGCCGATTGCCCTTCAGGCACAAAAGATAGTCGCCCCCGCGATCAAGGACACCTGGGCTGTTTCCTTCTGGTAGTGGATCGCATCGGCCGTCACCAAATGGCCGGAAAGGTCTAGGCTTTTTCAGAAGGGCTCGGCCGCGACGATTTTGCTGTCGCCCTCGCCGGCGCGAAAACCCTGTTGCCCGATCACCGCGTGGGTGGCCACGGCGAACGCCGTCACCACCGTCAGCGGCGAGCGCTTCGGCGCCGTGTCGAAGGAGCCGCACAGCGTCTTGCCGTCGATGGCGATTACCCCTTCGCCAGCCATGCCCAAACGCCTCCACGAACCGCCCGAAGCAGGTGGCGAACGCCTCCTGGTCGAGCAGCCGGAACACGCGGTCGAAGGTGTCGTGGCTCGGAATCCCGTTCTCCGGGCGCGGGAACTCTTGGAACAGATCCTCCCGGTCGGCAACAAAATCGGCGAAGTCGGAGCAGCGCTCGGCGCCGCCGACCGCCGCCGTCAGGGCGATCGTCAACACCTCCAGAAGATCGTGACGCTTGGCATTGCCCGTGCGCTGATCCGCAACCTCGGCAAAGCTCGCTGTGAACCAAGGACATCGACTTTCTCCTCTCAGAGCCAGCCGACATCCGAATCCCTTCAACCCAGAAACGCTACTTCAAATCTCAAATGCGATTCCTTTGAAAACTTCATGAGCGACAGTTTTTCGGACGCTTAGTCGCTCGAAAGCCAGGGGCTGCACCGGATCGAGCCACATGGATTCCGCGGTGCACGGCTTGTCTGATTAATTCGCCTGAAACGAGAAATATGTGGCCGAAATCATGAGTGCCGATTTGCAAAAGTGACCGCATACATTCAGCGCAACCTGCCGATCGGTTTGATTAATAGTTTCGAATAACTGCACATCGTGCGCCAGATCGCTTTAGTTTTACACAAAAATGATCCGCAGAATTCTTTGAACTGAAGGCAACTTGAGCAATGTTGATATAGCGCGGTCCCGGCCCGTTCCTTGGCTGCTTCACTATTTCTGTTGCTCGGCCTCCGAGGACCCTTGGATATCGCTTTTGGAGCTGTCGGGCGAGCAGTTCCGCGACGTCCCCGCGGAAGTGTCGTGCGATTTCGACGCCCCAAGGTAGCGTCGGTCTCGCACGCTCTTGGCGACTGGCAACAAGCTTCGGCTTGGCGCCGCCGGCAATCTTGAGGCAACTTGCCGAAAAATCCTCCGCCCCATCACCGCGCTGAGCGTCGACTTCACGGCCCTCTGCCAAGAACCACTCTGGCTGGTTTCCAGTCAAAGAGAAAACATAATCCCTCGTCTCGCGAGGCAAAGACGAGCCTTCAGATATCCAACGCCGAACGCGGGACGGTCCGCCATTGTAAGCCGCCGCTGCAAGCCCCCAGTTGCCAAATTCGTGCCGAAGGTCACGAAGGTAGGATGCGGCATGCTTGACGGACTCGATCGGTTCGAACGGATCCTGGAGGCCTCTGTCGTTGGCGGTCGCGGGCATGAATTGCGCAATGCCCCGCGCTCCGGCCGGAGAAATCGCGTCGATCCGAAAGCGACTCTCCTTCCAGATCAGACTAACGAAGAACCCGGGTGCCATTCCTGCTTCAATCGCACTGGAATGGATCGTTCGACAGATTTCGTGAAGCGATGCCTGAATCGGTGTAGGACTTTCTGCTTCGGACGTGACCGGCTTTTCTCGTTGTTGAGTGGCTTTTGGAGATCCTTTGTTAGGGGGATAGATGCCAATCTCGTTGGCCGCTCCATCTCTTGTTTGAGCCGGCGCAGGCGGATCGGCGACCGCCGCGGTCGCAAAAAGGACGATGAGCGCGATTGCCTGTGCAAGACGGGTACGCGTCGTTTCGATTGTGCTCTGACCACGGATATAAATCCGAGATCTGCCACCGAACAAATCAAGAGGCACGGACTTGCTCTTCAGGAAACCTTTTTCAGCAGCGCGAACGCGAAGACGCCGGTTTGAAGCTTGTCTTCGGCAAACCAAACGCATTTCGCCCGGGGCCCCTGAATAATGTCCTCGACTGTCATGGACGGGCCGCCCGACAGTAGCTGAACGACATCGCCGACCTGCACTTGATCTGCCATGGAAGTCTCCTTCTGAGAAGGATCACTATGATCTCATGACGATAGGGAATGCAACTGCAGAGTGGCTTTCAACCCCATGCGCCTCGAGCAAATGCAATGCATCTAGGTTGTGGTTTAAAGGATCGAACGGCTCTTTGTGCAAACATGTGGCTTGATTCTCGGCATGACCGTTGATGAAATAGGGCGTCTGCGACGGGGGCGAAATGGCTCACCCTGCAGTCAGACTACCCCATCTTGACGGTCCCAATTTCGAGGACAAAACTCTGACCCTGCTGATTCTTTTCGGCTGCCTCATTCTTTTGATGGTCGGCCACGTGTTAGTAAGTGCGAAACTTCGAAAGAAAATGCGGACGCTCGAGGAGCGGGTCGCTGCGCTCGAAGGCATGAGCGGAAATGATCAACGTCAACAACTCCTCCTCGCAAATATGCGGGCCGAAATCGCTCAACTGAAGGCAGAGAGGCAGAACTGAGGTTCTGGCTGCGTTGTCGGCGTAACGCTTTGATAAGACAGATTTGTGGGCCTCTGCGGGCCCATCCTGCCGCGACACTCGGTCAGAGTGAGTCGCTCGCATCACGGTGGGTGAACGCGGCGGAGACGCTCGGCAGGAGGAGAATCGTCCCTTCCGGGACAGGTGCATCTGGTTCGACGCAGTCGCCGAGCGCCATCCGGTTCCAGGCGAAAATTCTGACCCAGGAAGCACCGAGACCAATTTCGCGGCGAGCAATTTCGGTCAACGTCTCATCTGGCCGGACTACATAGCGACGCATGTGATTCACTGATTACGGCTGACCCGGAACTCGATTCGGTCCCGGAAATTTCACAAAATGATGATCGCCTGTCCGCCGCACATCATGCACGATACCCGTTAAGCGACGGGCGCGAGGCATCTCTCGATCTGACGCGGTTTGCGGAAATTCCGCATTCATCTGGCCGAAGCCGAAAGGCAGCCTACGCCCTGTGACGCTCGGCCGAGTGTTTCGTGGACGGCAGTGGTCAGCCATCATTTCGAGACCGACGACACGGTCGTATCATCCAACACGTTTCCTGCCTCGGCTCCAAGGCGGATTCTGCTTCTGTGAAACCCAAGGGATCAGCTGGATCGAGCGTGGTTCGAGATGAGCGGTCATGACCGAGATCTTCTGCAGATCGTCGAGCTGCAGGGCAATTGCCGTCGGGCTGCAGTATCGCTCGGTCGTTTCGGTCTTGCCGCCATGACCGAGAAGGTCCGCTCGGAACTCAGCCGAGACACGATTCTGCTTCAATTCGTTCCCGAAGAAGTGGCGGGATTGGTGCGGGGTGAACCCGCATTTCTTAGAGCCCGAGCGAAAAGAAATTGAGCGATATCATGAGGTTGTGATTCTCCTTCGTTGTCGAGACGATGGGAGAAGACAATGCCGTGGGATGATACCGCTCGCCGCGAACATAGCCGCGAATGCCCTCGCTATCCAAGCGATTTGACCGATCGGGAGTGGGCGCTGATCGCGTCGATGCTGCCGCCTGCCAAGCCTGGCGGCCGACCGCGGACC
>NZ_JAJUWU010000037.1 GCF_021390325.1 Jiella avicenniae
GACCAGGCCATGCCACGATCTCCCGAAGGGCGATCCGGATCCCGTCGGTCTCCTTCCCGCACCCTTCATACACCAAGCCAAACACACAGGATCCCCGACCCTGCGGGCCGAGGATGACGAAGTGGAGGGGTGGGCGGCGACGTTCTGATGCGGCGGGGGAAGGCGGGTGAAGGCCGCCGGGGCGTTTGTCCTCGGCATTGGGCCGATCCGCCGTCGTCACCACAGGCCACGGTACAATTCCTGCCAGTCGGGGTTCATCGTCTCGATGAGGGCGATCTTTCGCGCGCGGGACCATTTCTTCAGGGACTTTTCGCGGGCGATGGCGTCGCGGATGTCGAAGTGCTCTTCGTACCAGACGAGGCGCTTGCAGCCGTAGCGGCTGGTGAAGCCCTTCGTCGCTTCCGACTTGTGTTCGAAGACGCGGCGGGCGAGGTCGGACGTCACGCCGATATAGAGCGTGCCGCCCCGCTGCGACGCCATGATGTAGACGTGTCCCGCCATGAGGGGATGGTGCTGGGAGGCGGGGGCGGCGTCAAGGCGCCGGCGGGCGCTGCAGCGCCGAGGCTGGGCGCCCGCGAGCCGGCGCGAGGCTTCTGCGGTTGCTGGGCGCGGCAGGGCGAGGTGGCGCCACCGACGCTTCGTCATCCTCGGCCCGAAAGGGTCGGGGATCCACGCCTCTGCATCGCCGCTGCTGATCGGGTGCGGGAAGGGCGGTGCGTGGCGGAGGGTGCGGTTCTGCCACGGAGCGGCGGTGGGGCGGTTCCGGCATCGATCCCCGACCCTGCGGGCCGAGGATGACGAAAGTGGTGGGTGAGCGGCGTCGTTCTGGAGCGGAGCGGCAGTCGAGGCGCGGAGGAATGGGTCCCGGGTCGAGCCCGGGATGACGAAGCGGTGATGGTGCCGCCCCTACCGTCCCGGCCGCCCGGTCTTCGTCGGCCGGCGCTTGCGCTTCTGGTCGCCGGGGTCTTCGTAGGAGCCCCGGCCGATGCGTTCGCGGCGGATGGGCGCGGGGGAGTCGTCGTCGTGGTGCCCCACCTCCCCCTGGTGGGGAGGTCGGCGCATAGCGCCGGGTGGGGGGACGCCGGCACCGCTCGGCGGGTCGTCGTCCTGTGAGGTCTCCCCCATGTGTGACGTATGCTGACCCCCACCCGTGCCTTCGGCACGACCTCCCCTCAAGGGGGAGGTGGGCGTCGAGCCCTTCTGCTCTGCGGCCGGCTTTTTCGGTGGGGTCTTGCCGGTGGGCTTTTCGGTGCGGCCGACGGTCATTTCGTCGAGGGTGTTCTTGCGGAAGTAGGAGCCTCGTCCTTCGAGGCCCGTTCCGGGCACCTCAGGATGAGGGGAGGTGCCGCCGCGCCCGGCGTCCCTGGATTCTCGGGACGGGGCCCGAGAATGACGATCGTCGGGGGACGGCGCTCTGGAATGACGGTCGGGGGCGGTGGGAGCGGCGCGCCCCGCAGGCACCGCGGTGTCGGTGCCGGGGCCCATGTCGTCGAGGGACGGCTTGCGGAACAGCGAGGCGGGGGCGGCGACGGTGCCGGAGCCGGGGGCCTTGAGGACCTCGCCGCGGGGGCCGAAGCGTTCGTCGCCTTGCGGGGCGCGGTCGCGCTTGGCCTTCTTGCCGTGCTTGGTGCGGCCGGTGGAGGGGCCCATGACGGATTCTTCCATGGCGACGGCGTCGGCGAGGGGATCGCCCACCTCCCCCTGGTGGGGGTTCGCAGAACGGGGCGAGACCCGCGGCTCGCCCCTGGCCGCCGAAGGCGCGGGTGGGGGGGAGACCTTTCCGGAACCTGTGCGGGACGAGTTACTGTCGCGACCCCCACCCCTCGCTCCGCTCGGACCTCCCCTCAAGGGGGAGGTGGGGGCGCCCCCTTCCACGACGGCGTCGAGCGGGACGTTGCCGCCGAATTCCAGCTCCTTGGCGTTGAGTTTCTTGATCTCGTCCCGAAGGCGGGCCGCTCTTTCGAAATCCAGGTCGGCGGCGGATTCGCGCATCTGCTTTTCGAGGTGCTCGATATGGGCGCGCAGATTGTTGCCGACGAGCTCGCCTTCCTTGGCGTTCGGGCCGACGTCGATGCGGACGTGGTCCTTTTCGTAATAGGAGTCGAGGATGTCGGCGATCCTGGCCTTGACGCTCGCCGGGGTGATGCCGTGTTCGGCGTTGTAGGCCTCCTGCTTCTCGCGGCGGCGGGTGGTCTCGGCCATCGCGCGGCTCATCGAGCCGGTGACCTGGTCGGCATAGAGGACGACCTTGCCGTCGACGTTGCGCGCGGCGCGGCCGATGGTCTGGACGAGGGAGGTCTCGGAGCGCAGGAACCCTTCCTTGTCGGCGTCGAGAATGGCGACGAGGCCGCATTCGGGGATGTCGAGGCCCTCGCGCAAGAGGTTGATGCCGACCAGCACGTCGAAGGCGCCGAGGCGCA
Organism: Jiella avicenniae; assembly: GCF_021390325.1. Taxonomy (GTDB): domain Bacteria; phylum Pseudomonadota; class Alphaproteobacteria; order Rhizobiales; family Rhizobiaceae; genus Jiella; species Jiella avicenniae. Next base: position 2,421 of record NZ_JAJUWU010000037.1, read on the forward strand.
GATCGCGGATGATCTCGATGCGCTCGAGGGTGTCGATGTCCGAATGCATGTACCTGACCCGAACACCCTGCTCGTGCAGATATTCGGTGAGGTCCTCGGCCATGCGCTTGGTCAGCACCGTGCAGAGGACGCGGTAGCCCTTGTCGACGGTCTCGCGGATCTCGCCGAGGAGATCGTCGACCTGGGAGCGCGCCGGGCGGACCTCGACGGGCGGATCGGTGAGGCCGGTGGGGCGGATCACCTGTTCGGCGAAGACGCCGCCGGATTCGTCGAGCTCCCAGGCGCCGGGGGTGGCCGAGACCGCGACGGTCTGCGGGCGCATGGCGTCCCACTCCTCGAAGCGGAGGGGCCGGTTGTCCATGCAGGAGGGCAGGCGGAAGCCGTATTCGGCGAGTGTCGCCTTGCGGCGGAAGTCGCCGCGATACATGGCGCCGATCTGCGGCACGGTGACGTGGGACTCGTCGATGAAGACGAGGGCGTTGTCGGGGAGATATTCGAACAAAGTCGGCGGCGGGTGGCCGGGGGCGCGGCCGGTGAGATAGCGCGAATAGTTCTCGATGCCGGCGCAGGAACCGGTGGCCTCGATCATCTCGATGTCGAATCTCGTGCGCTGTTCGAGGCGCTGGGCTTCGAGCAGGCGGCCGGCCTTTTCCAGTTCGACGAGCCGGTGCTTGAGCTCTTCCTTGATCTGCCTGACCGCCTGGTTGAGGGTCGGGCGGGGGGTGACGTAGTGGGAATTGGCGTAGATCTTCACCGATTTCAGATCGTCGGTCTTCTGGCCGGTGAGGGGGTCGAACTCCTGGATCGCCTCGATCTCGTCGCCGAAGAGCGAGATGCGCCAGGCGCGGTCTTCCAGGTGGGCGGGGAAGATCTCGATGGTGTCGCCGCGCACCCGGAAGGAGCCGCGCTGGAAGTCCATGTCGCGGCGCTTGTATTGCTGGGCGACGAGGTCGGCGAGGAGCTGGCGCTGGTCGAGCCGGTCGCCGATGCTCATCTGGAAGGTCATCGCCGTATAGGTCTCGACCGAGCCGATACCGTAGATGCAGGAGACCGAGGCGACGATGATGACGTCGTCGCGTTCGAGCAGCGCGCGGGTGGCGGCGTGGCGCATCCGGTCGATCTGCTCGTTGATCGAGGATTCCTTCTCGATATAGGTGTCCGAGCGCGGGACGTAGGCCTCGGGCTGGTAGTAGTCGTAATAGGAGACGAAGTATTCGACGGCGTTGTCCGGGAAGAAGGCCTTGAACTCGCCGTAGAGCTGGGCGGCCAGCGTCTTGTTCGGGGCGAGGACGAGGGCCGGGCGCTGGGTGCGCTCGATGACGTTGGCGACGGTGAAGGTCTTGCCCGAGCCGGTGACGCCGAGGAGGACCTGGGTCTTGTCCTGGTCGGACACGCCGGAGACGAGGTCGGCGATGGCCGTCGGCTGGTCGCCCATCGGCGTGTAGTCCGAGGCGATCTTGAAGGGCACGCCGCCTTCCGACTTGTCCGGCCGGGCCGGGCGGTGGGGCAGCCAGACCTCGCCGTTCTTGATCAGCGGGTTGCCCTCGGAGATCAGCTTGGTCAGCGCCTCGACCGTGGCGGTGACGCCGCCCTCGGGCAGCGACTTCGCGTCCTCCAGGGAGACGTCCATGCCGGCGACGGGATTGAGGCCGGCGGCGGCGCGCTGCTTCGGGTCGGTGGTGCCGCCCATCGAGGTGCCGCGGGCCGATTTCATCGGCTTCTGGCCGGTCGTCGTCTTCGGATCGCGGGCGGCCTTCGACTTCTTGGCGGCCGCCTTCTCTTGGCCATCGGCGGCATCCGCCGTCCTTTCGGCCTTCGTCTCGGTTCCCCGGGCGATCTCCTCGGCCCAGCCGGAGATCGGACCGGACAGGGGCTCGCTCGCGTCGAAGCCGGCCTGGGGCGCCTCGCCGAAGCCGCCTGCCGGTGCGTCGGCGCGTGTGGAGGCGCCGGAAAAGTCCTGCAGCGGGCCGCGGCGGGCGGGGGCCGAGGGGTCGAAGATCTCGCCCGCGTCGTCGGTGTCGGCGGGGCGGCGGGGCGCTTTGCGGGGTCTGGAAGCCATGGCGGAACATATAGAGACCGCGCGGGACGGATGGAAGGTCGCCGACGCCGTTCGATGGCGATTGGCGCCGGAGCGGAGCGGTCTTTCCAATCCACCTCTCCAGTCGGTAACCTTCTCCTTATCCTTCAGCCAATGGATCATTGCCGCGAACTCTATCGTTACCGACTGCTCAGCTTTCATGAGGGATACGAGACGACGCGCTTCCTCAACGGCTAGCGCTCCGACCGCAGGGCGATCGCTTGAGGGCAAGTGCCGCCGGGACGCTTCGATCTCCCCCCTTGCGGGGGAGATGGGTGGCAACCCGGAGGGGGGTCTCGCGCCATCTTCGAGCAGTCCGGCGCGAGGTCACCCCCCTCTGCCTGCCGGCATCTCCCCCGCAAGGGGGGAGATCAGGCCAACCGCCAACCCGGCCCGGCTTCGAGCGATTGCCCTGGCTCCGACCGTCTCGGTCCGCGAGGGAGCATCGGAGGCCGAATAGATGCTGAAAGGATTCCCGGAGGCGGTATGTCCCGTCCCTTCTACTATGGTTTTATAAGAGAATTGTGCTCGCTCGAGAGCCTCCGCCGAGCGACCGGGGCCCGGGGGCCATCCTTGGATATCGCAGGCGCTGCCCCAGATGCGGGATCGGTCCGCCGGGACCGGAAGCCGGTCGGTGCCGCAATGGGATGACGGCGCGCCGACCGGTGGCTCATGGGCCTGCGGCGGCAGCACACCGCATGGGTGGGCGAACGAAGCATGGCAAGGGCGGGAGGAACGACGATGGCCGAGGCCGAGACGCGGGGCGCGGCGATGGACATGCCGGCACACCGGCGCTGGCTCGAGGCGGAAGGGCGGCGGCTGCTGGATTTCTCCAAGGCCTCGCGCCTTTCCTCCGGCGGCTTCTGCGCCCTCGACATGGCCGGGGCACGGCCGCAGGGCGCCGTCGCCGACACGATCGTCACCGCCCGCATGACCTATTCCTATGCGCTGGCCGCCATGCAGGGGCTTCCGGGCTCGGTGCCGCTGGTCGATCATGGGTTGGCGGCATTGTCCGGCCTCCTGCGCGATGGCGAGAACGGCGGCTGGTACGAGCAGGATCCGGGCTCGCCGTCCGGGGGCGGGCGGAAGAAGGCCTATGTCCAGGCCTTCGTCGCCCTGGCCGCGTCCGCCGCGGCGATCCTCGGGCGGCCCGGCGGGCGGGATCTGCTCCCGGATGTGCTGTCGGTCATCGCGGCGCGCTTCTGGGCCGAGGACGAAGGCGCGATGCGCGAAAGCTTTTCCGCCGATTTCGGCGAGGAGGAGGACTATCGCGGCGCCAACGCCAACATGCATTCGCTGGAAGCCTTCATGGCGGCGTTCGACGCGACCGGCGACAGCGTGTGGCTCGACCGCTCGCTTCGGATCGCCGAGCGATTCGCCAACCGGCTGGCGCGGGAGATGCGCTTCGTCATCCCCGAGCATTTTTCGCTCGACTGGACGATGCTGAAGGACTTTCACGCCGACAAGCCCGATCATCCCTTCCGCCCCTACGGGACGACACCCGGCCATTCGCTGGAATGGTCGCATCTCTGCCTGAAGCTCGAGGCGGGGCTGACGGCGGCCGGGCGCCCGGCGCCGGCCTGGCTCGCCGAATGCGCCGCCGAACTCTTTGCCGGCGGGATCCGCGACGGCTGGAACCGGGACGGGGCGACCGGCTTCGTCTACACCATCGGCTGGGACGGCGCGGTGTCCGTCCCGAACACGGCGCACTGGCCGCTGGCCGAAGGCATCACCGCGGCGGCGCTGCTCTACCGTCGGACCGGAGACGGGGACTATGCGAGGTGGTATCGGCGCTTCTGGGACTATGTCGATCTTCATCTGATCGACCGGCGGCAGGGAAGCTGGTGGAACGAGGTGGATGCCGACAACCGGCCGTCCGAGCGCATCTACCAGGGCAAGCCGGACCTCTATCACGCCTATCAGCCGACGCTGACGCCGCGCCTGCCGATCGCGGCCTCGATCCCCGGTGCGCTCGCGCGGGGCGAATTGCAGGATTGAGGCAACGCCTCGAACCATGCGGGGCCGCATGCGTTGGCCCGGTAAGAATGCGGCGAGCGGCCGCGCGCCAACCCACGATCAGCCAAGAGAGTCCGAGATGAAATACGCGCCCTTCGGCAATTCCGGCATGATGGTCTCGACCTTCGTGCTCGGCACCGTCACCTTCGGCGGCACCCACGGCTTCGAGAAGACCGGCAACGTCGGCGTCGACGACGCGAGACGCTTCGTCGACATCGCCCGGGAGGCCGGCGTCAACGCCATCGACACGGCCAACATCTATTCGAAGGGCGATTCCGAAAAGGTCGTCGGCGAAGCGGTGAAGGGCCGGCGGAACGATCTCCTGATTTTCTCGAAAGTCCGCACGCCCATGGGCGAGGGGCCGAACATGGCCGGCGCATCGCGCGCCCATATCATGGGCCAGATCGACGAAAGCCTGAAGCGGCTGCAGACCGACTGGATCGACCACTACTGGATCCACCAGTGGGACGGCGTCACGCCGGTCGAGGAGACCGTCGCGGTGATGGACGACCTGATCCGGGCCGGCAAGATCCGCTCCTGGGGCGTCTCGAACTATGGCGGCTGGCAGGTGGCGAAGACCGTCATGACCGCGAAGATGCTCGGCGCGACGCCGCCGGTGGCGCACCAGCTCAACTACACGCCCGAAGCCCGCGAGGTCGAATACGAGATCATCCCGGCCGGCCGCGAGTTCGGCGTCGCGACGCAGGTCTGGAGCCCGCTGGGCGAGGGGCTCCTCACCGGCAAGATCGACCGCGACAACGGCCCGCAGCCGGGCACCCGCCAGGGCAACGACTGGCCGGAGCCGCACATCGTCGACACCGACCGGCTCTACCGGGTGATCGACGTGTTGAAGGAGGTTTCCGGTGAAGTCGGCCGCAGCGTACCGCAGGTGGTGCTGGCCTGGCTGCGCGAGCGCCCGGGCGTTCATTCGATCGCGCTCGGCGCCCGCAGCGAGGATCATTTGCGCGACAATCTCGGCTCGATCGAGCTGACGCTGACCGACGAGCAGGCGAAGCGCATCGAAAAGGCCGGGCGGCCGCCGGCGATCGTGCCGCTGTGGCACCGGGCGATGAACGGCATGGACCGGGTGAGCGAGGCCGAGCGGGAATATCTGAAGGGGTATCGGGAGACGATGGGGCTGGGGTGATCCAGAGACGATGTCGCGGGGCAGCGAGAACGCTGCCTCGCACGTCCTCGGTGATCTGACGCGGGTCTGCCGACCGGCCATGTTCCGGGTCGAGGAAGGCGGGAAACGCCTCCCCCGACCGTTGAGCGCCCGGGGCACGACCCGCAAGGAGATCGAGAAACATGAGCGCACCAGACAGCGGTAAGCCGTTCCCGGTTCACCCGACCGACGAAGCGGCGGAGCGCTTCGTTGAGGACGCGGATCTGAGCGACTACGATTTTTCAAGGTTCAAGCCGGCCCGGTTCGAATTCCAGCCGAAGGATGCCCGCCTCGACGTGCGCAATCCCACCGAACAGCTGCCTTGAAACCGGCCGCGCGACGTCAGGGCATTCCCCCGGTTCATCGAGGAAGGGATGCGGCAGTAAAAATAATGAGCGGCGATGATGGCCGCTTCGAATCTGAAACAGAACTGCTCGTTCTGTTTCAGATGAGGTTCAAAGATGTACACGCATCAATAATCAATCAGAGATGCACATGCATCAATAATTGAGTTCGGAGTCAATTCTAGACAGACTGAGTTGAGCATTCTCATGCCGAGGCAATGAACATGCCGGCGATGCCGAGCACCTGTGCCTTTGAGAGGGGTTCATCGAACGCTTCCGTCACTGCTTCCCGCGGTACGCCGAAGGATGAGACGCCGAGCTGGGCAGCCCTGCCATCGCCAGCATAAACCGGCTGGGCAGCTGCCGGTAGATTGCCGCGTGACGAGCCGCTGATCCATGCGTCCTCGCCACGCAGACGCCGGACTTCGGCCGCGTGCCGCGCCTCGACCGAATGAATCTTCAACGCGGTCAAGAGAATGAAGCTCGCGCCAATGAGGTAGACTGCTTGCCCTTTGTAGGCACGCACGCCGGTATCTTCGAACGCCTGAGACAGCGCCGAAAATGTCCGGTAGTTCGAAAAGACGTCCGGGAAGGTGCCGCCGGCAGTGAAGTCGAACTTCGGCTTGGCGACAGCGTCAAAGCCGAGCACCGTTGCCAGCAGCGTGACATGAGCACTCTCGTGTTTCGAGATCTGCTCGAACACTGCCCGGTCGCTCGCTGGAATCAGCCGCGGCTGCGAAAGCGCCGTGCGATAGAACTCGTCCTCCAGATATTCGAGCGTGAGCGCAAAATTGAGGACGTCAACTACCTGCTGGGGCATCCCGCCGCTCACAAGGCGTGCTGCACAGCCGCCAAGAAGCACCGGAACGGTCGCCAGCGCGCCGAGTTGAAGCGCTGTCTTGGCGATGACGTCGCGCCGCGACGTCAGGCGAGTGGCGAGTTCAGGGTCAAGATCGTTCAGGATGGTGTCCTGCACGACCGGTTCGTTTGTCGTGGTCATGGATTGTCGCTTTCCTGATCTAATCTACTGGAGATGTTTCGCCGTGACCGGCGTCGCGATGTACGGAGCCGCCATCGGCAGGACGTCGGAGGGCAGCCGGGCAAGGCCGAGCCCGTCGATCCCGACGACATCGTCGCCGGCGAAGGCCGCGCTTCGCGGCGCGATCAGATCGCGAATGGTGGCGGAATGACGTGCCTCCACGGAGACGATCTTGCCGGCAAGCAGCAAGTAATCCGGCTTCTGGATGAACTGGCCAGCACCGTTGTAGGCGGAGACACCAAGATCCTCGAAGGTACGAGCAGTGTTCAGCACGCTGACGCGGCTGCCGAAGTCGACCTTGCTGAAGTCGACTCGCAGCGCCGGAATGGCGTTCGCCCCCAGCGCTGACCGAAAGAAGTTGCGATGGGCGATTTCGTGATCGCGGATGTCACCGAGCGCATGGCGTTCGGCCGAGTTCATGCCGCGATAGGGCGTGCGCATCACTTGTGTATAGAAGGCGGCCTCAAGCTGCTCGAGCGCATAGGCGTAGTTGAGGATGCCGATGTCGCCGGAGCCGAGATCAACGCTACCACTCGAAATCAGTGGGCCCCCTGGAGCTTGGGCCATCGCCTCGCCGAGGCTGAGATCTGACAAGTCGAGGCCTGCCGCAAGCGCGCTAACCACTGCGGCGCTCGACCATTTCAGGAACGACCTGCGACCAGCGGCCGGGGTCTCCTTTTCATTTACTTCACCCTGCATCACACGTTCCTCCAAAGGGCTGGGGACCCGCAGAGGGCGCCAATTGAAGACGAAGCAATAGTGCTTTCCGGTGACATGGAGATGCAATAGCGGCAAAATCGTCGGCAATTTTTACTAGTCCGCCAACAAGAATTTGGTCGCCGCCAGTGCACCTTTTCTCGCGTTTTTACGTAATCGCGCGGGAGAAAAAAACAGCAGAAGTCAAAGGTTGCATTTCGCGTTTTGAAACACTCTCGTGGTATTCCGTTTCAAAGGGCGTTGCTGCTCCTGCGAGCGGGAGGCGTGAACGCCTTGGGCGGGTTCGCATGCCGCATCACCCGCCCCCTCACACCAGCATCTCCGGCCGGAACAGCTCGCTCCGGTCGATGACCTTCCCGGACACCATAAACCGGCCTTCGCCCACGTAGTGCAGCGTCTCGGGGTGCTCGGGCTCGGGGGCGACGTGGGCCTTGACCACTTCGAAGACGAAGAAGGAGCGGCTGGCGACGAGGGCGTCGTCGGCGAGGCGGCATTCGAAGCTGGCGTGGCATTCGGCGATGAGCGGCGCGGCGACGGTTTCGGCCGGCTCGGCGGTGAGGCCGAAATGGGCGAACTTGTCGATGTCGGCGCCGGTGGTGTTGCCGATGCCGATCACCGTCTCCGTCAGATCGGTCGTCGGCAGGTTGACGACGCATTCGCCGCTTTTGCGGATGAGATCGTGGCTGTGGTTACCGGCGGAGATCATCAGCCCGACGAGCGAGGGCGAGAAGGCGAGGACCACGTGCCAGCCGAGCGTCATGACGTCGGTCTCGCCGCGGTGATGCGACGAGACGAGGACGACCGGCCCGGGCTCGAGGAAGCGGCGGGCTTTCCAGACCGGGAAGTCGCGTTTGGCGATCGCTTTGGCCAATTGATCCTCCATCATTCTATCGAAATATCGCGCAGGCGATGCGCAACATCGCCGCCCTAGGGTTCAAAACAGTCGGCGGGCCGGCGATTGGCCTGATCTCCCCCCTTGCGGGGGAGATGCCGGCACGCAGAGGGCGTGGCCTCGCGCTGGACTGCTCGAAGGTGGCGCGGCACCCCCCTCCGGGTTGCCACCCATCTTCCCCGCAAGGGGGGAGATCGAAGCGTCGCCGACGGCACTTGCCTTCGAGCGAGCGCCCCGACGGCCGACGCCGCGCCTTGCGTCGGCCGCGACCCGGCGCGGCTCAGCGCAGGCCGTCTTCGCCCTTGATCTCGTCGGTGGTCAGCCCGCCGACGCGCGGCAGCGGCCGGCCGGAATCGGTGACGACGATGGCCACCATGATCTCGCCCGCGCGGGGCGCGTCGTTGATGCGCACTTCCATGCCGTCGAAATGGCTGCGGACATAGGCGGCGTCCTTGTGGCCGAGGGGCACGTCGAGGACGCCGCCGAGACCGCAGCGCTTCTTCGAGGAGGGAACGAGCGCCGCGCCCTTGCCGAGCACCTTGCGCAAGGGCGCGCCGAGCTTCGGATGGAGGATCGCTGCGGCGTGTTCGAGTTCGCCGTTCTCGCCGACGGCGGCGGCCTTGCCGTAGCTTTCGGCGTCTTCCCCCTTGATGCCGAGGGCGGCGACGGCGCGGGCGCCGAGGAGGCCGCCGAGTTCCTCGCCGATCTCCATCAGCGGGGTCAGGTCCTCGACATAGGTGCCGGCGAACGGGTTCCTGATGACGGCGACGGCCGCGGCGCGGCGGGTCGGCGGGTCGATGGGCCGGCCCATCTCGCTCGACACCTCTTCGACGATGGTCACCAGCTTGCGGATCTCGGCCTTCATCGCAGTCCGTCCTCTCCCTTGATCTCCTTCGCCTTCAGCCCGCCGGCGCGGTCGTGGATGCGCGCGCCCGTCGTCATGACGAGGACGAAGACGATCTCGTCGGCCCGCGGCGCATCGGTGATGCCGACCTCGATGGCGTCGAAATGGCCGCGCACATAGGAGGCGTTGATGTGGGTGACCGGGACGTCGAGGCGCGTGCCGGGGCCGCCGACCTTCTTGGTCGAGGGGACGATCGCCTTGGCGTCGCCGAGGAGTTCGCGCATGGCGTAGCCGCCCGGTGCGTGCCACAGGGCCCCGTGCTCGATCTCGCCGGCCGAGCCGACGATCGCGCCCTTGCCGTAGCCCTCGACGACGGCGGGATCGCCGCCGAGCGCGTCGATCAGCGCTTTGGCCATGGTGAGGCCGAAGGGCGTCAGATCCTCCATGAAGGGCTGGATGTCCTCGACATAGCGGCCGGCATAGGGGTTCTTCACCACGGCGAGCGCTGCGGCGCGTCTCAGCGGGGTCGCCGCCGGCGGGCCGCCCTCGTGGAAGATCTCCTCGACGGTGATCAGGCGCTTGCGGACGAGGATTTCGGGCATCGGCTTGTCTCCCTCAGGCTGCGGCCAGCGCCATCGCGCCGGTCGTCTCGGTGGCGCCGGCCAGGTGCAGCGCGGCAGCGGTGATCAGTCCATCCCGGACGAGGCGATCGGCGACGGAAAGGCCGTTCGACAAAGCGAGAGCGATTTCGTCGGGCGCGAGCCGCCCGACGCTTTCGGTCACGAGGCGATCGCCGAGATCGCTGTCCGGCTGGAGGTCGCTTGCGGCGGCGCGGCGGATGGCGGGATGGCCGGGCAGGTCGACGGCATTGGCGACGACGGTCGCGGCCGCATCGGCGGCGGCTGCGGTTTCAGCGAGGACGGTGACGGCGTCGGCGATGCCGAGGGAAAAGCTCCGCCCGTGCCGGCCGCTGGTGGCGACGCCGCGGACCGGATCGGTCGCGTCGATGTGCGAGCGGGCGAAGAGCGACGGCCGGTCCGGCCGGTCGACGAGGCCGATGGCGAATTGCGTCCCCGGCGACAGATGCAGCGCGATGTCGCCGCCGTTGTTGACATAGGCGCGCGACAGCGGCGCGGCCTCGACCATCGCGGCGAGCACCGCCTCGGCGACGGCGCCGGCGACGGCGGCCATCGGCGTGATGAAGCCGGAGGCGGCGAAGGGTTTGACCGCGTCGTACATCCGCCGGCCGACGGGATCGTGGGGGATCGAGCTTTCGCGGGTGACCGGCGAACGAAGGAGGGGCAGTTCGGCGCACAGCCCGTCGAGGAGGCCGGTGAGACGGCCGTGCGCAGCGCGATAGGCCCCCTGTACCGCGTCCGGGTGGCCGGTCGCCTCGACGACGAGGTCGATCGGCCCGTCCTGAAGATGCATCCGGCGGCCGTCCGGGAGGAGGGAGGCGCGGGGCGCGCGGGGGACGGGCTGCGGGTGCTGCTGCCCTCCGTCATGACGGTCGACCTGTTCGGACGGCGCGTTCACGACAGCGGATTCCTAAGGACACGTGACTTGCCGGGACGAAGCAATCGGTGAGCTAGCGTCGGCGCTGTGGCACTTTCCGGCCCAACCCCATGCGCGCTATCGCACCCCACCCCGGCGGGGCGCCGCGCAGATCGGGCGCTGCGTCGACCTTGCAGAACGGGCGGCAGCATGCCCGCATCGTCATCCCGGGCCTGACCCGGGATCCTGTGTGTTTGGCTTGGTGTATGAAGGGTGCGGGAAGGAGACCGACGGGATCCGGATCGCCCTTCGGGAGATCGTGGCATGGCCTGGTCCCTTCCCGCTTCGCTCGTTCAACCTGAACAGT
>NZ_JAJUWU010000038.1 GCF_021390325.1 Jiella avicenniae
CCAATGTGGCTGATCATCCTCTTAGACCAGCTATGGATCGTCGCCTTGGTAGGCCATTACCCCACCAACTAGCTAATCCAACGCGGGCTCATCCTTTCCCGATAAATCTTTCCCCCAAAGGGCTTATACGGTATTAATTCCAGTTTCCCGGAGCTATCCCGTAGAAAAGGGTAGATTCCCACGCGTTACTCACCCGTCTGCCACTCACCCCGAAGGATGCGTTCGACTTGCATGTGTTAAGCCTGCCGCCAGCGTTCGTTCTGAGCCAGGATCAAACTCTCAGGTTTGATAAGAGATTGTCCCGGCCGTCACTGTCTCAAAGCTTGACGAGAATTCTTCCCGACATCCCTGCCCGATCGGCCAAAGCCCGAAAGCTCCGGAACGACCGAATGCCCAACCCGCAATCCTGCGAGGCCAAGCGACGAAGGATGCCGTCGTCCTCCGGCCCACGACGCCCCGCCAAACCCGAAGATCCGGCAAATCCGTCAAACAGACCGAAGAAACAATTCTCATCCAAGAAACATGTCACGACCAGGTCGTCTCCAAAACCCTCGACCAATCGGAAAGGATACCAATCAGTCAAAGGCCGCAGATCCCGCGCCGCCCACGCTTCTCTTTCTTGTCTCTACTACCAACAATGTCAAAGAACACGATCGAGTTCGATCGTCGGGTGAAAAGGCGTTTCCGCATCACCACCCATTTTGCAGTTCCGACCGAAGCCTGAAGAACCATTTTCGAGGCGTTTGAGGCAACCGTTGGGACGAACCGTCTGGCTCGCCGGCGGCGCCGCTGCCGTCGATGAGCGGCTTATAGGCCCTTCCCGTTTTCGAAGTCAACGCGTTTTTTTCAAAAAAATTCGGCCCCCCGGAAACCCCGCCGAAATCGCCGGAAATGCCGGTTTCGCTGGGTTTGCCTGCGTCATCGGTCGGTCATGATGACGAATCGACGACGGATTTTGCGGCCCGACGATTCGCCATCGGCACGATTTTTCGTCGCCCGGCCGGGTGTTTTTTCCCGCTCCCTCGGGCGGATCCGCGGCCCTGCATGCGCCGGGACCCGTTTCGGCCCCGAATCCGGGCCCTGCCTCCTGGCAGCCCCGGTCAGGCTGCGACGTTGATCTTCCGATGACTGTCGGCGGGCGCGACGCGCGATTCCCGTTGCTTGTGTCCGGCCTTGCGGCCGCGCCCTCGGTGGCGGGGCTCGCGACGCGTCGGTTCAGAAGCCGCCCACGACGAAATCGTAGACCAGCTTGGCGTTGAGGACGACGATGATCACGGCGATGACCGCCGTCGTCGCCAGCAGCCAGCGGGGCGGCATGTGCTCGCCCATCGTCCGCTTCCGGGCGGAGAACATCACCAGCGGCACGACCGCGAAGGGCAGCTGCAGCGACAGCACCACCTGGCTGAGCACCAGGAGTTCGGCGGCGCCCTTTTCGCCATAGGCGACGATGGCGAGCGCGGCGGGCACGATGGCGAGGCCGCGGGTGATCAGCCGCCTTGCGACCACCGGCAGGCGCAGCTTCAAAAAGCCCTGCATGACGATCTGGCCGGCCAACGTGGCGGTGACCGTCGAGGAGAGGCCCGAGGCGAGCAGCGCGACGGCGAAGAGGATCGGCGCCAGCGACGAGCCGAGCAGCGGCTCGAGCAGCGCGTGGGCGTCGGTCAGATCGTCGACCTGGCCGGTGCCGGACCCGTAGAAGGCGGCGGCGGCGAGAATCAGGATCGAGGCGTTGACCAGGAAGGCGAAGCCCAGCGCCGTCGAGGAATCGATGGTGGCGTATTTGATCGCCTGCTCCCGCCCCTTCTCGTCGAGCGCATAGGCGCGGGTGTGGAGGATGCCGGTGTGGAGATAGAGATTGTGGGGCATCACCGTCGCCCCGAGGATGCCGAGGGCGAGATAGAGCATCCGGTTGTCGGTGACGATCTCCGGCGAGGGAATCAGCCCGCCGAGCACCGCCGCGATCTCCGGCCGGGCGAGAATCAGCTGGCCGACGAAACAGACGGCGATGACGAGGATCATCGAGGCGACGAAGGCCTCCAGCCGGCGGAAGCCCTTGGCCTGCAGATAGAGGATCAGGAAGACGTCGAGGGCGGTGACGACCACCCCCCAGACCAGCGGCAGGCCGAACAGGAGCTGCAGCCCGATCGCCGTGCCGATCACCTCGGCGAGATCGGTGGCGACGATGGCGAGTTCGGCGAGCACCCACAAAGGCCGCGACACCCAGCGCGGAAAATGCTCGCGGCAGGCCTCGGCGAGATCCATGCCGGTGGCGATGGCGAAGCGGGCGCAGAGCGCCTGCAGGAGGATCGCCATCAGCGAGGACAGGAGCACCGCGGCGAGCAGCGTATAGCCGAACTGCGAGCCGCCGGCGATCGACGTCGCCCAGTTGCCGGGGTCCATGTAGCCGACGGCGACGAGGAAGCCGGGGCCGAGAAAGGCGAGGAAGCGGCGCCAGGGATTGCGCCCGCCGACGGCGACGGAGCGGTAGGATTCGTCCAGCGAGGCCTGCCGGGCGCCGGGGACGAAGCCGGACCCCTGATCGATTCGCTCCTCGAATGCCATGCTCTCTCCTTCGGCCGATCCCCCGCGCCGATGCCGCAACGATGCGGGCGGCGGCCCTTGTCCGGCCGCCCTTTCCGGCCGCCCTGGGCGGATCGCGACGGATGATGCCACATCCTGATAATAATGCAAATCATTTGCAAGAAGCCACCGCCGCGGCCCGTCCCCCATGCCGGCGACGCCGGACCGGGGTTGCAATCGACCGCCGGGAGCTGCGCCCCGGTTGCCTTGGCGGTGCGAACCGGGCAGGACTTTCGGGGCATGAGACACGCAAGGAACGGGGCGGCACCTTTCACGGATGAGCGACGGGCGGGAACAGAGCGGGGCCGGCGAGCTGGAGGCGGTGCTGAAGGAGGCGGGGCTCCGGATCACCCGGCAGCGGCGGACGATCCTGGCGATCCTCGCGGCGGGCGGCGATCATCCCGACGCGCTCGCGCTCTATCGCCGCGCCGCGCGCGAGGACCCGTCGATCTCGCTGTCGACGGTCTACCGGACGATGAAGGTGCTGGAGGAAAAGGGCGCCATCCAGCGCCACACCTTCGAGGGCGGCCCGGCGCGCTTCGAACATGCCGATGGCCAGCACCACGACCATCTCATCGATCTCGACACCGGCGAGGTGGTGGAATTCCGCTCCGACCGGATCGAGAAGCTGCAGGAAGAGATCGCCCGGGAACTCGGCTACGAGATCGTCTCCCACCGGCTGGAACTCTACGGCCGCCGCCGCCGGGACTGACGCGGCCCGGAGCGGCGGCCACGCCGAATCCACCGGCGCCGCGGCGCGGCCCGGTTTCTCCCCTGCCCCGACCGACGAGAGCGGCGGGGCGCTGTCTTCGCCGGCCTCCCCTTTGTTGGTCAAACGGGCGGACAGCGGAACGCCGGAGGCAAGCCCTCCGAACTTTTGTAGTGTAACGGCTCGCCTCCGGCGTTCCGCACGGTGTCTTTCTCAGGCCCTTTCGGCTCGCTCGCCCAGCCCGGCGCGACGGCGTTTTGACCGTCACCCCGAGCCTCGAGTTCGCTCACCGGCTGCCGACGCTTCACCCGCCGCGCCTTTTCAGCGCGGCGACCTCAAGCGGACCAATCCGCACCCGCGCCGTATTACGCGAGGGGTCGGCGGAACCTCGGACCCGTCCGGGACGCCAAACCCTCCGGAAGGGTTCGCGCCGCGGACACCGCCCGCCCTCCCGAACGATCCCGGCGATCGTCCGTGTCCCTCGGGACGGCGGTGCGGGGATTGTACGGGCGCGTCTGGGGGCGGGGATATCTTTTTGGCACTCGCTCTCTTTTCTCGCCCGCAGACGGGCTCGGGATGAGGGAAGACAGCGGGTGCGCCCGTCACGGCGCCGGGCGAAGATATTGACGGGTCGATGACGCCGCACGGCCGTTCGGTAGCCCCTCATCCTGAGCCTGTCGAAGGACGAGGGGCGCTTGGTGGTAGAGGTGGCGCGCTAGCTCCGCGCCAATGCCAGACATACAACCGCTAGTAACTTTCCAAAGAGCTGCCGTTACCGCACCGGCCGAGACGCGCAGCGGAAAAGCAGTCACCCGAAGCCTTCTGTACGGAATTCTGCAATTGCGATAACTCTGACTCATGCCTATCCGAATCGCCAGTGCAACCCACGATCCTTATTTTGTCCTTTCGGAATGGTCGGTGAAGGAAATCGTGCCGTTTGTGGAGGCACTAGCATGGCTCTATCTCCGAAAGCCACATCACGCCGTCCGGATCATAAATAATTTCGCTCCCGGCGATGCCGCTTTGTTCGGCAATTCGGTTCAAAATGCAATCTCTTTACTTCGGTATGATGTTTCCGATCTGGAGAGCAATCTTGCGAGCAGTGACCCAAACATTCGGACGAAAGCTGAAAAGACGCGCAATAACCGTCTTTACCAAAGGGATGGACTGTTATTCCAGCACATATCATGGTTGGCTGCTCGCCTCCAATTTCCAACCGCACTTGCAACACCACCGCACGTGCGTAAAGCCGACAAAGGTTTTGACGGCTTTTTAATTGAACGGCAGGATGCGGGCGACGCAATATCTCGCATAATTCTATGCGAGGACAAAGCGACAACCAACCCGCGCAATCTAGTCACCACCAGCATCTGGCCGGAAATTCGTTCCATTGTCGCAAGCGAGCGCGACCTCGAAATTCTCGATGCACTGACAGCATTGTTGAGCGGAGTCCCTGAAGAAGAGCGCGAAGGGTTGATAAGAGATATTGTATGGCAACGCACCCGTTGCTTCCGAGTAGCACTCACAACCGGCCCGGGCGACATTAAGGCGAGTGCATATGCGCACCTCTTTGAAGGCTTTGACGAGCAAGTGACCGGGGACGCTACCGTGCGGCGTGGTGACGTAATGCCGCTTGCTGATGTGCGGGGATATCTCGATCAACTCGCTGCTTCGGTCATTTCCGTTCTGGAGAGAATGTAACCGTGTTCGACCCCGTCACCGCCGAGTTCATCAGGTCCGCGCCGAGCCTGCCAGGGCTTCCCTCAGACAATCTCGTTGACGAGTTGACCTCAGCTTACGTCGAGATAGCAGCTGCACGCTTGTCGCTGGCGGGTGCGAGAGATGAGCTTCCGTCATCACTCGCAGCGCTAGCTATTAGAATGTCGCGATTGGCGGACGCATTCGAAGCGTTGGTTGTCCTCGACGTGCAAACGGAACGCATGCGTTCCACTGCATTCGTTGCCGCGTCCGCGCGTCAGGTTTTAGCGCAAATCGAACGCCTACACATATCGCAAGATGCGCCGGCTGTACTTCGTGAGGACGTCATCGGTGCCGACCTCGCAGCCTCTTTGCTCTTTCTAATCGCACAACGGTCGTCGGATGCATTTGAGGCATCGCGAACGATCCGCGCTGCCGGCGAACCAAGAGCCATCCGGCGCGCACTCATTCTCGCCGTCCTTCGATATGCGCGAGGTCGGTTTACGGAGATTCTCGAAATACAAGATTTCGAGAAGGTCGAGCCTCACAGCGATGCAGTCGAGTACGCAGCCGATCTTCTGTTTCAACAGCTCCTTGTTGGGCTGCGGATGCTTGCGGAAGCTGGCCTAGGTCTTCGTGACAGCGGCGCGATTGAGGAGGCGCTTGTAATTTTCAGTCGAGTGCAAAACGAGTCGATCGACGACGAGATCCGCGAGGCTGATCCATATCTCGGTACAGTACGTTCGACGTCCATTTTCGCGGGTCCTCATCATCTGGCGGCGCTTCTGGAAAAGGCGGGCCGCGCTCTCTTCGAAGATGCTCTTGTCTTCACGCCTCCGCCAACGGGTGTCGATGAAACTCGCTGGACCGAGTGGCTGAAGAGTGAGGCCAGCCGTTGGCCATTCCTTTGGGAAAACCATCGCGACGCGATAGCAACCGGATATCTTCAGCCCGGCTCTTCGTTGGTCATGACAACACCGACCGGCTCAGGGAAAACCACTCTGGCGGCCCTGAAGGTCGCCTCAACTCTCGCTGCTGGCAAGACGGTCGTTTACCTTGCACCGACTCATGCCCTTGTTGGCCAGGTGGAGACGGATCTTAATGAGCGGGTCGTTAGCCTCGCCAAAGCGGAGAGCATCGACCAAGTCGATATAATCGAGACGGTTGATCAACTGCCAGACATCGCGGTGGTGACACCAGAGCGCTGTTACGCTCTACTGATATTTGCCCCTCAACTATTTTCAAATGTTGGCCTACTTGTGTTTGATGAATTCCATCTGCTAGGGGCAGCAAAGTTATCTTCCGGCATTGCCTCTATTGATCGGCGCTCCATCGACGCAATGCTCTGCTTGCTCACATTTCAAAGAGTTCAGCAGAACGCCGACTATCTTTTCCTCTCCGCTATGGTCAGCAACGGAGAAGAGATTGCAGCTTGGCTTAGCGCTCTAACCTGCCGAGCTGTTACTGATTTCGATTACAAGTGGAAGCCGACTCGGCAGCTAAAATCCTGCATTGTGTATGACTCGAAGCGTCTCCGCGAATTGGCGCAGTCGCTAAGATCAGCCGAGACAAAGAAAGTGGCTGCCATACCTCAAGGGATTTTTTCGCTCAGCAACGGGTGGAATCCGAGCGCGCCCGAAAAGATTGCCCTCAGACCTTTCTCAGAAGCGGATGTCCCCCTCGGTATCGGCGGGCGAAGGGGTAGACGCTACCTGACCTCCAATCGATACCAAGTGGCCGCCTTCATCGCGAAGCGGTTCGCTGAAGGCGGTCTTAAAGTTATCGTATTCTGCGAGAGCATCGTGACGTGTGGAAGCGTTGCTAAAATAATCAATCAATCTGATACCCAAATCGAAACTCAGCTTGACGACCGTCAGCAATATCTTCGTGCGCAGGCAGTCGCCGAGCTTGGAAGCGAAGGAGCAATATACGATGTAGGTTCAATGCCCGCCGCTGTTCATCACGGTGAGCTTATTTCCGACGAAAGACGGCTCGTTGAGTCTTTTTTTCGCAATCGTGAAAATAACCTCAGCGTACTTGCAGCAACATCGACGCTAGCGCAAGGGCTCAACCTTCCGTGTGATGTTGTCATTCTTGCATCGTCGGATCGATTGGATGAAACCGATCCTGAGGAAAGGAAACGATCCCCACTCCATCCACATGAGGTACTCAATGCCTTGGGGCGCGCGGGTCGCGCTGGGCATGCATCGACGGGGTTTGCGATTGTGGTTCCGAGCACGCCTGTTGGCATTGACAACGAAAGCAAGAGGGTAACCTCCGACGAAGAATTAAAGGTAGTTTTCGCCGAGGGCGATCAATGCCTGCCAATCGCCGATCCGTTGGGGCTGCTGTTCGACGAAATCGAAGTGGCAGGGAAACCTAGCCCACAAGCGGACTATTTGCTTCGCCGGCTTGCCCTTTCGATCGGCGAGGAACGCGATGGAATCGAAGCATTTGCGACGCTCACGAAAAGAACCTTCTCCTATTTTCAGCGATATAAGGCGAATCCATCGAGCGCCGATGCGTGGCTGGTTACACGCCAAAAGATCGTCGCCGAAGCGCTTGCGGCGAGGGAAAACCCGCCTTCACTCCCATGGCAGGAAGAGTTGGCGGCGAAGGTCGGCGCGCCTGTGACATTCATAAGCAGGCTTGCACAGGCCTATGCCGAGGCTCCGTTTGACGCTGTTGACGCCATGTCTTGGCTAGAATGGTTGCTCTCACATCTTGAGCCCAAGAGCGAGGAATTCGAGATTTTCCTGAGGCCCGAAAATACGATCAGAGTGTTCGGTCGGGCCATAACGAATCAAGATACCGAAGAAGAAGCGAATTCTATTGCACGCGATGGCACATTGTTAGCCATGCGCGCATGGTTTTCCGGGGAGCCACTTATTGATCTTGAGAGTAAGATATCAGAGTTCATCGCAGCCAATGAAGGCGTTGTAAAGCGACCAACTAGAGCAGACCCACACGCTAAACATGCTCGCCGCTTCGCTTTACGATTAGCACCGGATCTGAGCTTCTTATGTGGCCTGTTTGTGCAGATCGCAAAAAAGCTTAGCGATGAGGGCGGAGTGGTTGTTCGTCCGCTGATCACCTTCCTGCCGCAGCTCACTCGCCTCGGTTTTCCGACAGCCTATCACTACCTGCTTAGCCGCAGGTTAGAGACAACCGCTCGGCCCACCGTGGCGGAAGCGTTCGCTTCGATCGAAGGGCGGCTCGAACGCCTTCCCACAGATAGCTTCGAACAAATACGTGATAAGCTCGAAGCGATCTATCTTATAGATGGCTTTTCTAGTGTCGACGACCTGACGGACGACGAAATTGACGAGTTGCTCCGACCAATTGAGCAGGGAGACGATGGATAGTTGTTGTTGTTTTCCAACCAGCTAACACTGAACCCGCGCGGCCTTCACCGCACGGGTTGCTTTGCATGGGCCGGTGCCGCTTCAAGGCGGCTGCCGCCGTCACACCAACTTCGCGTCCAGCGTCACCGTGATCGCGCCCAGCGCCTTCGAGACCGGGCAGCCGTCCTTGGCTTTCGTGGCCAGCTCGCCGAAGGTGCCTTCGTCGATGCCGGGGACCTTGGCCTGAAGGGTGATGGCGCTCGACTTGATGGCGAAGCCCTCGCCTTCCTGTTCGACGCCGACGACGGCTTTGGCGTTCAGCTCTTCGGCCGGGGTGCCGTTTTCGGCGAGGAAATGCGAAAGCTGCATGGCGAAGCAGCCGGCATGGGCGGCGGCCAAAAGCTCTTCCGGGTTGGTGCCCGACTTGCCGCTTTCGTCCTCGAAGCGGGCCTTGAAGGAATAGCCGTGATTTTCGAGGGCGCCGGACTGGGTGGTGATGGCGCCGGTTCCGTCGGAAAGGGCGCCCTTCCAGATGGCGGTGGCATGGCGTTTCATGGGACTGTCTCCGTGGTGATCGTGTTCGGACCTTTCGGCCGCGGCAGCCCGGCCGGGGCGACGAGGTCGAAACGAATGACGCGGACGCGAAGGAATGCGTCTTTCCG
Organism: Jiella avicenniae; assembly: GCF_021390325.1. Lineage (GTDB taxonomy): Bacteria > Pseudomonadota > Alphaproteobacteria > Rhizobiales > Rhizobiaceae > Jiella > Jiella avicenniae. The sequence goes on from NZ_JAJUWU010000038.1 coordinate 8,994, forward strand.
TTTGCAAGACTCTCCTAACGCTCGGATGGTTTCATGCGCGAAGGCCGATGCGGCAAAAAAAGACGGCGCGGGCCGGAGGGTCGGCGCAGCGGCGGCGGCGGGAGCCTCGACGAATGAGCGACACGATTCTGGTCCATGCGACGGCGGAGCTTCTCGCCGAGAAGGCGGCCTGGCTGGCGGGCCTTGCCGACGAGCGCAACGCCAGCGCCCATACGATCGCCGCCTATGAGCGGGATCTGAGGCAATTCCTCGTCTTCCTCACCGGATACAACGCCCGGCCGGCGGCGCTGTCCGACCTCGCCGACTTGCGGACCGCCGAGCTGCGCGCCTTCCTGGCGGCGCGGCGGGGGGACGGCGCCGGCGCCCGCTCGCTCGGCCGCAATCTCTCCGGCGTCCGGGCGTTCCTGAAGCATCTGGAGCGCAAGGGCCTCGTCTCGGCCGCCGGCGCGCGGGCGATGCGCGCGCCCAAGGCGCAGAAGTCGCTGCCCCGGCCGCTCTCGGTCGAGGATGCGCTGGAAGTCGCCGAGGATGCGGGGAGTTTCGCGGTGGAGCCGTGGATCTCGGCGCGGGACGTCGCCGTCCTGACGCTGCTCTACGGCTGTGGCTTGCGCATTTCCGAGGCGCTCGGCCTTGCCGGCGACGCGCTCGCCGATCCGAATGCGCGGGCGATGGCGATATCCGGCAAGGGCGGCAAGACGCGGCTGGTGCCGCTTTTGCCGGCGGTGCTTCGGGCGGTGGCGGAGTATCGCCGGCTCTGCCCCTTCGCGCTCTGCGCCGAAGAGCCGCTGTTTCGCGGCGCCAGGGGCGGGCCGCTGCGGCCGCAGATCGTCCAGCGCAACATGGCGCGGCTGCGCGGCGCGCTCGGGCTGCCGGCCTCGGCGACGCCGCACGCGCTGCGCCATTCCTTCGCGACGCATCTGCTGGCCGCCGGCGGCGACCTCAGGACCATTCAGGACCTCCTCGGCCATGCCAGCCTCTCGACCACCCAGACCTATACGGCGGTCGACTCCGGCCGGCTGATGTCCATCTATCGCTCGACCCATCCGCGCGCCCGCCGGAAGAGCGCGGCGGGGGGCTGACGGACGGTACGCCGAAGACGGGCCGGAAGACGGGGAGCATCGTGGTGATCGAACGCGCAAAGACCATGGCGGGCCGGCGGCGTTCCGCCCTGCCCGCCATGCTGGTCGCCCTTGCGGGCCTGTTGGGGCCGGCCGAAGGCTTCGCGGCTCCGCCCGCCTGCGACGGCGAGAACCTCGTTCCCGGCCTCGTCGACGCCGGCAGGTTCGATGCCGTCGCGCAAAAGGCCGCGACGGTAGAGAACGGCGAGGGCCGGTTCTTCGAGATCGAGGCGGCGGGCGGCGCGCCCTCTTATCTCTTCGGCACCATGCATCTCGGCGATCCGCGGCTCCTCGCTCTGCCGGCGCCGGTCGAGACCGCCTTCGAAAAGAGCCGCCGGCTGATCATCGAGACGACGGACATCCTCGACCGGATCAGGATGGCCGGCGCGCTCTTCGCCGATCCGGGGCTGACGACGCTGCCCGGCGGGAAGACCCTGGACGATTATCTGACGCCCGACCAGCGGCAGAGGCTCGAAACGATGCTGTCGGCCAAGGGCGTGCCGCTGCAGGCGGTCGAGCGGCTGCAGCCCTGGTTCCTGTCGAGCGGCTTCATGCTGCCGGACTGCCTGAAGCCTGCGCCGGGCGGCGTTCCGCTCGTCCTCGACACCGATCTCGCCGCCGCGGCGAAGCGGGCGGGCAAGCCGGTCGAGGGTCTGGAGACCGCCGCCGAGCAGCTGAAGACCCTTTCCGCGATCCCGATCGCCGAACAGATGGACGGTCTCGTCGCGCTCTTGGCTGCCGAGGACCGGCTCGCCGACGTCTTCGAGACGATGATCGTGCTCTATCTCGGCGAGCACGTCTCGACGATCCTGCCGGCGATCGAGGCGGCGGTGCCGGAGGGCGGCATGCTGGTCGGGACCGGCGAGGGTTACGGCAGCTTCGAGGACAAGGTCATCACCGAGCGCAATCTCACGATGGCCGACCGGCTGCAGCCGTTGCTCGCAAAGGGCGGCAGCTTCGTCGCCGTCGGGGCGCTGCATCTTCCGGGCGAACAGGGCCTCGTCGCGCTGCTGCGCGAGCGCGGCTTCACGGTGACGCGGGTGAAGGCGCCGATGGGTGCGCGGCGAGTCGCTGCGGACGGCGAACCGGTCGGCACGGATCGGGCGACGCCGTCGACGGGCGACTCTCCGCAAACGGATCAACCCGCCCACACCAACAAGTGATTCGCGCCGACACGATCGCGCTTGCGCGAGATCGACCGGCCGCTACCATCGGTCCCCGTGGAAACCGCAGACGGAGATCGTACGCCATGAAGACGCTTCTCGCAGTGACGACCGCCACCGGCCTCGTGCTCGCCGCCGCATCCGGCGCCATGGCCTGCAGCTTCAAGAAGGACGTGACGGCCGAGGCGCCGATGACGCCGATCGTCACCGCCGACGAAAAGGCGAGCGACGGCGCCACCACGCCGCGGCTGCCCGCCGGCGACCAGAAGAAGGGCTGAGCTCAGCCCATCCGGGCCGCCGCTTGATGAGGCGGTGGTTCGGTTCTGCCGGAACGACGGAAGAAGCAGGCGTCGACGGGCTTACCCCGGCGAGCATGTCGTTTGGTCGCGGCGCGGTGCGGGACGGTTGCCGGGGCCGGCTCGTCGCCACGTCCCGGCCCGCAAGCTTCTCGATTCTTGCCGGAGCCCGTCGCGGGGTTCGTCGAAATGCGATGACAGAGACGATTCCCGTGACGTCTGCCGGGACCCGTGGCAGCGTAATCTGAGACTGCGTCTTTCTCGGCCCCCGTGCCCACGAGATTCACGCATTTGGGCGGACTTCCCCGGCCTGGTGGTCGGGTCGCAAAGCTCGGAGCTTCGTCATCCCGGGCTCGACCCGGGATCCATTCCTCAGCGGTGAAGCGGCCTGTTCAGTGCAGAGAAAACAATGCGTTGGGAACGGTCGCCGCAGCGACGGCAACGATTTGGAATGGATCCCGGCTCGGGGGCCGGGATGACGAGGTTTTGAGGCTGCCATCCATTCTGCAAGGACGATGAGCCGCGCAATGCGCTGATCGCTGGACCGGAATGAGACGGGTGAATATGGGAGGCACCGGGCCCGAGAATGACGATGCGTCAAGGCCAGCGCCTCCGGCTTCCTCGCCCGGCAATCCCTTCGGATCTCCGAAACCTCTTATGTCGGGGCGCTTTTCGAGATGTGTGAATGTCGTAGGCCCCCGTGCCAAAAATCCAGGGGCAGCCGCCGTTGCATCGGCCGCTTCCGCCCCTGCAGCTTTATACCAACTCTCATTGATCAGAACCCATGCGCCCACTCTCGCAGGCCGATGGACATGATGCGCCACGGCTGTGTTTCGATCTTTCGCCAAGCCCTGCAGGTGTGATCGAGAATATCGTCGTAGGATT
>NZ_JAJUWU010000039.1 GCF_021390325.1 Jiella avicenniae
TCCTGCCCCTTGTTCGATCCGCGCCGGAGGCGTGAATCGAACCCGCGCGGAGCGCGGGCATTCTGATGCCCCTCGTCCCGATACCTCACGCGCACCGTCGCGCGCAGAGGAGGCATAGCCCTTCACCGCGCAGCGGCGGCGAGCCGCAGGGACCCGCGCCCTTTTGGGCGTGGGTGGGCGCAGCCGGGGCTATGGCGGAGCGAGCACGGCGGTAAGCTGGCGGGCGGGTCGAAACAGATCCAAACTTTTGCGAGTGCTGCTTAGCCCGAGTTTGGCCCGCGCCTTTTTGCAAAAAAGTTGAGCGCACAGGGGAACGGTCAGGCTTCTCGTATCGGCCCTTAGGCCGATCAAAAAAGGCCGCTGCACTTCAGTCGTGGGCGCTGCGTTTGCGGCCTTTTTTGAAGTGCTTCAACCGTCATACAGATGGTCAAACAGCCTGTCGAACGGCCCGTTATACAGTCTTTGACGCAGCAGCAGAGATTGGCCATAATGGGCGCGGCGTTAGAAGATAGCCAGATGTGTTTTTATTTACATAATAACCTGGCCAAAAGGAGGGCGAAAGCCCCCCTCTGGACACCCCCAGAACCGCGCATGTGAAACGAAATGGCCCGACCCAAAAAGAACCCTGCCGAGCTTCGGACGCACCACATGGCCGTCATGCTTACGGTCGAGGAGCGCGCCCAGATCGAGACGGCGGCCGAGGCTCTTGGCTTGTCGGTTTCGGAGTTCGTGCGGCGGCGCTCTCTAGGTCACCGGATGCCTGCGAGCCGGACGGGGGAAGACAACCGGGCCGTGTTGGCGACGGCATTGCTGCGGCTTGGCGTCAATCTCAACCAGATTGCCAAGCACATGAACGCCGGGCGATCCGCGCCGCCCCATTTGCCTGAGTTGATCGCCACCATCGACCGGCACGTTGAACGGCTGGCCGAATGAACGGCGTGGACATTGGACGAGGGCAGTCGTTCAAGGGACTGTCAAACTACCTGTTGCACGACGAGCTGCAGCAGACGGCCGAGCGCGTCGGCGCGGCGTGGACGTGCAACATGGGGTCAAACATTCAGCCCGAAAAAGCATGGCTTCATATGCTTTGGACGTACAATTCCGCGGACGCGCTGAAGGCCGCCGCGGGCGCTCGCCGCGGCGGTGCGAAAAACGAAAAGCCCGTCTATCACTACAGCCTGAATTTCAATCCGGCCGACAACCCGACCGCCGACCAAATGCACCGCGCCGTCGCGCAGTCGATGGACCGCCTTGGCCTGGGCGAGCATCAGGCTCTTGCCGTCGAACACCGGGACAAAGATCACGCCCACGTTCACGTCATGGTCAATCTGGTCCATCCGGAGGACGGCAAAACCGCTGCGCTGTCATACAGCCACCGAAAGCTCTCGACCTGGGCGGCGGAGTTCGAGGACGCGGAAGGGTTAGTCGTCACGGCGGGAAGGCGGGAAAACCAGAAGCGGCGCGAGCAAGGCGAAAAGACGAGCTGTAAACGCAAGACCCGAAACGCCTACAAGGCGGCAGCGGCGAACGATGATTTCAGTTTCGAATTTGCGCAGGCCGATGAGCGCGGACAACTGGCCAAGCTTCTCAGTGACGGACGCGATCTTGAAGCCAAGCACGGGCGCGAACGCCGGGTTCTCGATACAAATTTCACCGACCAGACGAGAGCGGCCGACCGGGTGCGCGAAAAGCTCATCAAGAAGACGACGGCCGAGGTCAAACAGGGCATGAAGCCGCAATGGGCGGCTCTGTTTCGTCAACACGAGGCGCAAAATCGTGGACACGAGGCCACTGAAAACACCCTCCTGGGGCTGTTTTCGAACATGGTGACGACCTACCGCCTGAAGGTTCGTGAAGGGCATTCCCCACTTGCCGCTCTCGATGCAGCCATGTCCTCGACCGGCCGCCGTGCTCATCTCGACCAGGCGCAGTTTCAGGACCGGATGAATCTCGCCGCGCGGCAGCGCCAAGAGGTCAAGGAAGCAACTAAGACGATCCGCGCGACCTCGCACGACTACAAAACAGGTTTGCGGGCGGACTATTTCCGGCAGCTCGCCCAGCTGAAGACAGCGCAGGCGGCGGAACAGGCGGAAATTAAGGCCCGCTGGCGCGCCTTGAATGACGCCCGGGGCGAGGTCGAACGGGAGATGCAGGAACGCCGCGAGCGCAGGCAACAACGGCAGGCGCAAGGACAGCGGCGAGGCATGGGCTATCGCTATGCCATGCGGCCGAACGGTCCCAGGCGGTAGGATCTGCGAACAGATTCGCGCGCGGGATCTACGGCAAAAATCCTCAAACCTTAAAAATTCTTTTCGGAACGGGCCGACTCTGGCACGATGGCGTGATGCCGCGCGGGAGATTCGCCCGCGCATCACTCACCGAGCCCGGAGGAATCTAGGCCCAGAAACACGAAAACCCGCCGAAAGGGCGGGCTTCATATCCGGGGACAGCCCGGGAAACTTCATGATGTGGTGTCTGAAGCTTCCCAAAATCCCCGGCCTTTTGCAAGCGGATTCTTGCCACGGCACCGCTTTGCCAAAATTTGACGCCCCGCCCCTTCGGCCCACAGGTCCGAGAGGGGGACGCATGCAAAGCTTAGGGGACATTCTCCAACACCAACCGACACCAGGGGGACGGCGGGGCGCACCCGTGCGCCGCGAATCCCGCGCGAAAGGGCGCGAGGGGACGTTCTGGCGGCCCACGACGCGCCAGGACGTGCGCCAGCTCGTCCTGGCCGCGCGGCGCTATGACATGGCAGGCAGGCAGGGCGGGCAGCGTAACGGCCCGCTTGGCCATATCGCGCTCGAGGTGCTCGAGCTGCTCGCCCACCTGGTCGATTTTCGCAGCGGGCGTCTCGATCCGGCGCTCGAGACAATCGCCGCCAAGATCAAGCGCTCGAAATCCGCCGTCGTCGATGCGCTCAAGGCGCTTCGCCAACATGGTTTCCTCGACTGGCTGCGGCGCTACGTGCCGACCGCCAACGAGGGCGGCCGAGGCCCCCAGGTCCAGCAGACCAGCAACGCCTACCGGCTGTTCCTGCCGGCAGCCGCGCGCCGGCTGCTTGGTCGCTACGGGATGCCGGCGCCGGCGCCCGACGATCACGACCACGCGCAGGCGATGAAGGCCGCCGAGATCGAGGCCATGCGGGCAGAGTTGCCGTTGAAAGACGATCTCTTGTTCAACATCGAACCGGGGCCGTTAGAGGCCGCGCTCGCCCAGCTGATTGAAAGTCAGCAGCTTGAAAAACAACGTGAGTCCGCCAAGGCGTCTGAACCCATGTCTAATTAATATTCATAGGCGGAAATCGCCCTGACGGGCGATTGAGTCATTTGTTTTTCTCTCGACCCGCCCGCCAGCTTACCGCCGTGCTCGCTCCGCCATAGCCCCGGCTGCGCCCACCCACGCCCAAAAGGGCGCGGGTCCCTGCGGCTCGCCGCCGCTGCGCGGTGAAGGGCTATGCCTCCTCTGCGCGCGACGGTGCGCGTGAGGTATCGGGACGAGGGGCATCAGAATGCCCGCGCTCCGCGCGGGTTCGATTCACGCCTCCGGCGCGGATCGAACAAGGGGCAGGACGAGACAGCGAAAGGTCCCTGAATTCAGGGCAACCGAGAAATCGCAACTGTCTACCAGGGGTGCTTGTGACGCACTTTGTAAGGAATACGTACCTATTGCGAAAATCGTACCTTACATGGTACATTCCCTTATGACTGACCTGCAGAAGAAGAGGTTCCCGGCCCGGTTTTTCCAAAACGAAAAAGGGACAATGCCCGTGCGGGAGTGGCTTTTGTCGCTGACGGACGAGGATCGGCGCATCATCGGCAGCGACATCAAGACGGCTGAATTTGGCTGGCCCATCGGAATGCCGCTGTGCCGCTCGCTCAAGAACCAGCCCGGCTTATGGGAAGTGAGGAGCAGGCTTTCCGGGGGGCGCATCGCCCGCGTGTTTTTCTGCGCCCATGACGGCCACATGGTGCTTTTGCATGGCTTCGAGAAGAAGACCCAGAAGACCCCGGATCATGAAATTGCAGTGGCGGTTAAACGTATGAAAGGACTAAAACAATGAACGGCGATGACATCGAAAGAGGGACGCTTGGCGAGAGCTTCGACAGCTTCCTGAAAGATCAGGGAATCCATGAGGAAGCGACGGCGACCGCGACAAAGCGCGTGATCGCCTATCAGCTTCAACAGATCATGGAGGAGCAGGGGATCACCAAGACCGAGATGGCCCGCCGTCTCGCAACCAGCCGCGCGCAGCTCGACCGGTTGCTCGATCCCGACAACGAGACCGTGACACTCGCCACCCTGTCCCGCGCGGCGCACGCCGTCGGCCGGACGATCCGGCTGGAACTCGCCTAGATTATGGATCGCGGGGCCGAAGAATTATTCACGCCTTGGACGGCCGAGCAGCATGAGACTTTGCCCCAGGACGAGCAGCCGCGTCGAGTGTGAAGCCGTGACGCCGATCGATCAACCGATCAGCTTCAGAAGGCCGTCAAATGACGAACTCACTCGATCCATGCGGGCGATTGCCTACACGTTTCGACAGGGAAGACCCGCGACACCCTCGCAGATCGCCCGCAAGGCAGGCGTGACCGTCGAAACCCTCTTTTACGCCTTGAGCTACCTTCACGACATGATCGGTGATCGGGAAGCCTTTAGGCCGCTTTTTCACTGATCGCGCTGATCAGCCGGAGAATATGGAAAGCCCCTTGAACCATGCTGAACAGGCGAGTGCGATCATTGACGCTATGGACTTATCGATTAGCAATGATGCGTTTCGCAATGCCGTGCTCGAAGTGATCGCCTTGCGACCGAAGCGTTCGATAATGACGGCACCCATAAAGCTTATAGGAAACAAATGACGCGTCATTTATATTCTAATAATTATAAAGGTTCATATTACATTGAGAAAGGATCAATTAAAAACTTATGCACTATTGCGCAGAATTTAACTGGTACATTACCAGAAATAACAATTGTTTTTTCCGAAAATTACAAAATTGTTGATAATAATTTGGATGTTTTGTGGGAGCATCCGTATTTTAATGCTTACATTCCAAAATCAATTCAAATTGCTTCCGTTTCATTCTCTGAAGGAAAGAAAAATATATTCTTTATAAATGCGACTAGTGAATACGGCATACCAGTCTTTTCCGTACATTTAGAAAGTGCCGATTCTTTAGACGAGTCTATACATAAAGTTGCTATCGTAGAAAAATCGTGCCGAACATTTTTCTCGTGGTTTTTCAGAAACGCAAGAAACATCATGAATTATATTATCCGTATATCACTATTATTCCTTGTTTTGATTCTATTGTTACTTTCATTTTATTCGAAATATGAAAACATTTCGGAATTCCCAATTCGAGCTAATATAATATCTGCAATATGTACAATATCAATATTAGCAATTTTCGATTTTTTCGTTAAAATCGCAATACCAAAATTTAATTTTGATGTTGGAGCATCGAAAAGAGAATATGATTTAATGAATAATTACAGGAATCAAGGTTTTGCTATAATAATTAGTGCAATATTTGGTGCAGTAATAGGGCGAGTTTTAAATTTTTGGTAGTCTGTTCTGGCGGGTTATTGATCGCGGCGATATCCATGACTCGTAACTGGAACCGATTAGGAGACAGATCGCAGCCAATATCCCGGACCGTATACATTACAGGTCCAAACACTGGGTAAGAGCATTATAAGGCAGGCGTTTCTTTGTTCGTCACCAAGGCCCCAAGGCTTTGAGGATGCGATCACCTGACGCAAAAACGACCAGTTTTGCAACCTGCTTTGAAACAGAATTGCCAATTCTGTTTCAGATAGCAGCGCTTCGCTGTGATGTTTGGGAGTTGGCGCCGGTCAGCTCTCGCTGGGCTCGTTTCTCGGTCACGCGGATCGCTGAAACGATGGTGGCATGAAGGTTTTGCGCCTCGTGCACCAGTTCGCGGTCTTCGAGATGCTCCATCTTCTCGGCAAGAGCCCTAGCCTGGGCTTCGATCATTTGCAGCATAGTGCCCCACCCTATGGCTGTCTGACAAATGTGCGATAACAGGAGCTTAGCCGATTTTTCGGGGGTGTCATCCTGTTTTTCGTGCCAGCACAAGCTTTGCGCAAGATTCAAATGTCAGGCGGCGCGATCGACGCTCGGTTTTGAAACACTTTCATAGTATTCTGTTTCAAATGACCGATCTCATCGACCCGCAGGGCAACCGCCTCTATCTGACCGCCGCCGAACGCGCGGCCTTCCTCACAGCCGCCGCCAAGGCCCCGCGCGAGGTGCGATCCTTCTGCGAGGTGCTGCACTTCACCGGCTGCCGGATTTCCGAAGCTCTGGCGCTGTCGGTGAAGCGGATTGACCTCGATGGCCAGGCGCTCGTGTTCGAGACGCTGAAGAAGCGGCGCAGTGGCATCTACAGAGCCGTTCCGGTCCCGCCCCGGCTCCTTGATACCCTCGACCTGGTGCATGGCGTCAGGGAGGCCCACACGCGGCGCGGCGATCCTCTCCTATGGGATTGGAGCCGCACAACCGCTTGGCGGCACGTCAAAGCCATTATGGAGACGGCGGGGATTACCGGCCCCCATGCCAGCCCGAAGGGCTTGCGCCATGGCTACGGCGTTGCGGCGATCGGCGCGGCCGTGCCGCTCAACATGCTGTCGAAATGGATGGGGCACGCCACCATAGAGACGACGGCGATTTACGCGAACGCGCTTGGCGAGGAACAGCGGTCGATAGCCGAGCGCATGTGGAATTGATGGAAAGCTCTTAAATTTTCGATTTCAATAAATCGAAAGCCTCATTGACCATTCTGGCCATTGCATTAGACCCACCATGATCTGGATGTACGCGCAAAAGCAATTGCTTGCGCCGTCCCTGAAGTTGTTTTAGATCGTAAATCGGGGGGAGTTCAAATAATTCCAAGGCGTCTTTAAATTTTTGGTCTGAATTGTTTCCGTTGTCTCTCCTGCTATTATTATTATTGTTTTCATTTTCATCTTTATTGCTTTCCTGATTTTTCTTGTGATTATCTTGATCTCGCCTTGATTTGGCGCGGTTTTCCTCTTCTTGTCGAGCGCGCTCTTCAGAAGAGAGGCGGTTTGCGAAATCTCGTTCGCTTTTTTCTTTTTGTCTTTTAATTTCTTCACGTTCTGCCGCTTCAACTTCATATCGTCGTTGCCGAATTCGCTCTTCTCTTTTGTCAAATAATGTAATAATAAATGGGACAACAAGTGAATTTACAAATAATAAGATTGAAAATACGATAATTCCGTTAATAAACTTCATTAAATCGACTTTATTATAACTAACTACCGTTAGAAATCCGCCTGACAATATAAACATTGCGGTCGACCATACGCGAGATGCGCCGACAATTTCATTATCTATTACAGAATTAATGTTGAATATTTGATGTAATATCCCCCATATGACCCATAAAAATGATATAATGTACAGGACAAAGAATAATATTACAGAAATATCGATAGCAGTCATTTCTACCTGCCTCGGTAAGGGTTCAAATCAGCCCGCTTACGCATGGTTCGTCGTTTGAAATACGGCACTAGCCGTGCCTGGATTGGGTGAGGAATTCCAGCGATCGACAGGACCATGCGGCCACGCTTGGCGCGATAAATCTCCTCAGGCCGGAGCAGCGGGACGCCTACCGACGAGAAGCTGTCCCTGTCGGTTTTGTCGCCTTCAGAAAGGCCGCGATTGGCTCGCGAGGTCTCGCCCATCATTTCTGAGGCGTCTTTGGCTACGCTCCATTCTGTGATGCCAAAGAACTGGGTGATGGTGGCGAGGCCGAGCAGTGCGGCAGCGCTTTCGCGGCCATAGATTGAATCGAACGCAGCCCGCGTTTGTGAGAAGAGCCACACGCGCAGACCCGCTTTGCGGAACTGCCCGATCATATCGCGCAGGTCGGGCAACAGGCCGAGGGCCGGAGCTTCATCGACAAGGAAAGTGACAGACCGGGCAGGCCCTGGCCTGCCGACCGCCATTCCGAGCGCCCCGATCATCAAGTTGAGCCATGGCTGGGCCGTGCGCAGATGCTGCGATGGGCAGACGAGATAGACGGTCATGTCGTGGCGCGTGAGATCGGCAGCGTCGAAGCCGCTTTTCGCGACATGCTCCCCGAGCGGCGTCAGGGGTTCATAAGTCGCAGCCGCCTGCTGAACCCGGGCGATCACGCCCGCCCATTGTTCCGGCGCATCCGCCTGGATGCCGAGAAATTTCTTGGCGCGCGGTACGATTTGCGGTTGGCCTGCCTTCACCATCTTCACCAGGCTTTTTTCGATTTCGTCTGGTGTGCGGTGAACAAAGAGAAAAAGCTGGCCCAATGTGCGCTCTTTCTCAGGGAAATTCAGCATCATGTGGACCAGCACCAGCGACAAGAACTGCACAGAATCGATATCGAAATAGTCCCCTTGGTCCCTGTTGATCGTGACCATAAGCAGCCTGGCCATGTCGGCGCATTCGGCCGCCAGATGAGGCCCTGTGTCGATGAGGGACAGCGGATTAAATCCAGTGTCATCCAACAGGTTCGCCCATTGTTCGGAGGCCGTGAAATCCCCGGCATAAGGGTTCAAGATCACGACCGGTCCGCGTGTGGCTCTGAATCGCCGGGTGATGGCAGTCAGCTCGCCGGACGGATCGTTGACGACGAATGACCCTGGCTGATCAGTCAAAAGGTTCGGCACCACCAGACCGGCGGACTTGCCGCTACCGGGCGACGCCAATGTCAGAATTTGCGCTTCCCCGTGGTGATACAGATCGCGGCGCACGAGGCCGAATAGCCCGCGCCACTCGCCCAGGAACAGGCCGCCAGGCTTGAACATGCCTGCCCGCTTGAGCGTCCAGAAGCCTGCCCAGCGGGTTTTCCCGAAGGGCGAGCTGCGCACTACGAGCGAGCGTAGAAAGCGCCGCCAGGGCAGTCCTATGAACAGACGACCGGCGGCGAGATAGACCCGGACAGTGATGATGAAGGCTAAAAGGCCGACGAAGAATTGCGTTGCGCCGCCTGCATCGGGCGGCAACAGCTCCACGACGGCGAAAACGGGGTAAAACAGGACGTAGAACAGTCCCTTGACGACGCTCTCAAAAATGAAGGCAGCCCAATGGGCGAAATCCCATTGCTGCTTGCGATCTGCCAGATCGGAAAAGTGCTGGAAAAGCTCGTCTGCATTTTTGAATTCCTGCGCAGCCAGCTTGTACGACACCCAATCAAACACGGTCACACATTACTCCATTAACCACCTGATAATGAAGAAAAAGCACTGTGCAACAAGAGGGGGAATTTATGGGGGGAACGACCTGTAAATTTTCGGCTTGGTTCGACAGTTCGAGACATGGTATAACACCATGTAAAACAACGTCTTACTTTAGGCACTTAATGTCATGGAAAAGCAGAAAAAAAGCCGTTCGACAGCCCGCAAACAGGCCGGGGGCGGCAATGTGTGGGGCGTTCGCGGCGTCAGTCCGGAAACTCGTGTAGCGGTTGGCAAGGCCGCGCGGCGGGCGGGAGTCAGCATTGGGGAGTTTTGCGACCGCGCCTTGCGCGATGCCGCGACCGAGACCTTAAAGGATCAGCCGCCCGCCCCACGGCTGGAGGACACCCTAGCGCAGATCGCTGAAAAGATGGCGGCGCAGGCCGAAGCCCAGCAAGAGCGGGACCGTCAGCTATCAGCTCGCCTCGACGCCATGGAAGCCCGTACAGCCGCCCAGGCCGAAAAGGGCAACAAGACACCTGCCGAAATCCTGAAAGCCCTTAGCGGCTTTTTCCGGCCGAAAGCGCCTGCCCCGGAGAGCGACAAGGCTGCTTGATCCTGCCCCTTGTTCGATCCGCGCCGGAGGCGTGAATCGAACCCGCGCGGAGCGCGGGCATTCTGATGCCCCTCGTCCCGATACCTCACGCGCAC
>NZ_JAJUWU010000040.1 GCF_021390325.1 Jiella avicenniae
TCACGGCTGGGAGGAAAAACGCCCGACCAGACCTACTTCAACCAGCCGCTTCTCGCAGCAGCGTAAACCCGGCAGACGATCCACTTATCAAGCCGCCGAGGCTGTTCAGACAAACCAAGCCACTTCTACAAATCGACCGATCCCTTCGTCGATATGACGGTTTACGAGCGCGGCGCCGATCCGATCGACTTTGAAGCCCTCGCCGGTGCGCCTTGTTGGATCGGCGTCGATATGAGCACGACGACCGATCTAACCGCAGTCGTCGCCGCGTTCCGTCATTCTGACGACGACGAGCGCTTCGTCGTGCTCCCTCACTTCTTCATTCCCGGTGACAACGTGCGCGCCCGTGGCGAACGGGACGGCGTACCTTATCCCGCGTGGAAGGACGAAGGGCACCTCACGGCGACACCCGGCAACGTGATCGACTACCGCGCCGTCGAGCGACATATTCGCAGCCTCGCCGATCGCTATGACGTGCGCGAGATCAATTTCGATCCGGCCTATGCGCAGCCTGTCATGGGACCGCTCACCGACGACGGCTTTCCCACCGCGACCATGCGGCAAGGATGGGTGACGCAATCGCCCGCCCTCAACACGCTTGAGCGCGCGATCGTCGCCGGGAAATTCCAGCACGGCGGGCACCCTGTCTTGCGCTGGTGCTTCCAAAACGTCGCGATCCACACCGACAGCGCCGGCAACAGGACCATGCACAAGGGCAAGAGCACCGATCGGATAGACGGCGCCGTTGCGACATGGATGGCCGTCTCGCGCGCCGCAGCCAACGAACAACCCACCCCCTCCGTCCTCACCGGTGACAACTGGCAGGACTACGCCGCATTTTAATGAAGGAGTACCATGGCGCGCACTGACGAAGCCGAACTTGCAATCCGCCTTGAGGCGAAGATCCGCGACTTTGAAAAGTCGATGGAACGCGCCTCGAAGACTGCCGAACGCAACTTCAAGCGTATGGAGGGCGACGCCAGCAAGAGCGCCAAGCGCCTCGAAACGTCTTTCCAGCACGCCGGGCGCAATATCGAAGGCAGCCTCAAAACCTCGCTCGCTGGCATTGGTCGCGGTCTCGTCATCGGCACCGCTGGCGTTCTCGGCGTCGAAAGCGCCAAGGCTGTCGCCGATCTCGCTGATCAGTTCAAAGGGCTGAAGAACCAACTTCGCGACGCGGGCCGCTCCGGCGACGATCTCGACAAGACCTTCGGCGCGTTGTTCGCCATTGCGCAGAAACAGGGCGCCGCAGTCGGTTCGCTCGTCTCGCTCTACCGCGACGCTGCGCAGGCTGGCGAGACCTTGAACGCTACCGAGGCCGATCGGCTGGAGTTCGCCGAAGGCGTCGCAAACGCCCTTCGCGTCGAGGGCAAGAGCGCCACCGAGGCCGCCGGCCCGCTGCAACAGCTTGGCCAGCTTCTCGCCGCCGGCACTGTGCGCGCCGAGGAATTCAACAGCGTCAACGAAGGTCTTCGGCCCGTCCTTCAGGCCGTCGCGAACGGTCTCGTCGAGGCAGGCGGTTCGGTCTCGAAACTTCGTCAGCTTATGCTCGACGGCAAGATCTCATCGGAAGCCTTCTTCCGCGCCTTCATCGCCGGTTCGAAGTCTCTTGAAGAACGCGCCGACAAGGCCGAAGGCCGCGTCTCTCAGAGCATGAACCGGATCGGCAATGCGATGATCCTTCTCGTCGGACATATCGACGAGGTATCGGGCGCGTCTGGCAATGCCGCCGATGGCTTGAACGCCGTCGCCAGCGTGATCGAGAAGCTTCCCGGCTATATCGACGCTGCCGTGCAGGGCATGGGCGCGCTGACGAAGTATCTGAACGATCTCGGCAACTCGTCGGTTTTCGCGAAGATCAATGACGCCCTTGGTCTGAACGATCTGTCCGACGCCGATCTCGCGAAATACGGCATCACCCGCACGGCGAACAACCGCGTTTCCTCCGCTTTCGAGACGACCGCAGGGACCGGCGTTGCCGAAGCCGAGAAGGCGGGCCGCGTCATTGGCGAAGGCGCCAAGGATGCGAAGGTCTCGCTGAAGGACTTCGCCACGACCGTCAAGCAGACGACCGGGACGCTCTCTCAGAGCGCCGCGCATGACATCCTGAAAGGCAAGCTCGCCGCAGGAAAGCCGGCGAGCTACGTCGAGGACATGGATAGCGGCTTTGCTACAGCGCTCGCACAGATGATGCAGGCGGCGCCGGAAGCCGTGCGCGCCGCCACCACGATCAATTCCGGTGCTCGATCGATGCGCCGGCAAGCCGAGTTGTTCGACGCCGCCGTGAAGAAGTACGGCAGCGTTGCCGCAGCGCGCAAATGGGTCGCGCCTCCCGGCAAGTCTCAGCACAATCACGGCGAGGCTGCCGATCTCGGCTTTGCGACGAGCGATGCGAAACAGTGGTTCCACGACAACGCCAGTAAGTTCGGGTTGTCGTTCCCGATGTCGTGGGAGCCATGGCACATCGAGGATTCCAAGGCGCGCCGGAAGCTCGACGACGATAATTTCATGGAACAGCGCCAAGCGTCGCAGGACGAAGCGGCTCGGCGCGCCGACAGCCTTCGCCAGCAGAGCGACGCCTATAAGCAAATCATCACCGACGCCGCGCGCTACACCCAGGAACAGCGCACGGAACAGCAAGCCGTCGGTATGAGCGCCGAGGCGGCGGCACGGCTTCGCTACGAACAGCAAATGTTGAATGATGCGCAGGCGGCGGGCATCGCCATTACGCCGCAGATGCGCGCCGAGATTGCCGCCGCTGCGGCACAGATGGCGAGCGCCGAGGCCGCAACGCGCTCCTATGCGCAGAGCCAAGATGACGCGCGCGCTGCAGCGGCGGAATGGCAGGGCATTGCTCAGAACGCGGCGAACGGACTGATCAGCGACTTGCTCGCCGGGAAGGATGCCGCGAGCGCCTTCAGCGACATGCTCGGCAAGATCGCCGATCGGCTTCTCGACATGGCGCTGAATAAGCTTTTCGAGAACGCCTTCTCAGGCGCGACCGGAGGCGGTGGCGGTGGCTTCCTATCTTTCGTAAGCGCGATCTTCGGCTTCCGCGACGGCGGCATCGTCAAAGCAGCGTCAGGCGGGCTCATTCGTGGCCCAGGCACCGGTACGTCTGACTCAATCCCGGCGAAACTTTCCGATGGCGAGTTCGTCGTTCGGGCCGCAGCCGTGAAGAAGCACCGCGGCTTGCTCGAGGCGATCAATTCCGGGCAGATCGCAGGCTTTGCCAACGGCGGGCTCGTCGGCGCACCTGCGCCGATCAGTTCGCCTCGCTTCGCCCCCGCCGGCGCGAGCCGTGACCGGGCAGTCGCGATCACCTCGAATGTCACCGTGAACGCCTCCGGCGGCACACCCGAACAGAACGATCAGCTGGCGAAGAAGACGGCGAAGGCCGTCGAGAACCAGATGCGCGCGATCGTCCACGAGGAACTCTACAAGGCCACCAAGCCAGGCGGACCCTATGCCGGCGTTCGGCGCGGCTGACGAAAAAGCCCGTCGCGGAGACTAAACGCGACGGGCCTTATCAAAGGAAGCCACACAGATGACCTGCCAACTATTATGCAGGATCGGCAGACGCGACGCAACAAATTTCGCACATGCTCCGGTCAAACGGCTCGAACAGAAGCAACGATTCGAAAATGCTCATACAGAGTCATAGAGCGCGTTTGTTGATTGGCGGGCGCCATCGCACCACCCGCACACTGTTTGCTCGCTGGCGGGCTTCTGTGTGGATTCTGTAGCTGAAGATTGCTTGCCGGCGCGGAACAACTTTTGGCGCACCCATGGGACCGCAGAATTTCGCAGTATCAGCCGCAGGCGCTTTTCCGTCCCGGAGGATCTTCCGCTTCCTAACCTCCGATTGGCGTAACCCTTCCCGGAGAAGATCAGATCAACCGCAGCCGGCGCGAAGCGACGGCTCCGAGCGAAGCGAGGAATGATTGATCCGTCCCGGAGGATGTTTGCTGAAAGAGTACGTCACGCGCTTGTCCGCGTTTTGCTCCATTATGAAGTTTATATGCTTTTGACTTTTGATCTTTGAGCATATGGGGGAAAGTCGAGAAAAAAGCGTGACGCCTCAGCGCACCCGCCTGCTACGAAAACGCAGACAACAGCGTGACAGATGGCCCTTCCGACGCAAATGCGGACAGCAGGCGTGACACACCATCACGCCGTCGAGCCGCGAAAATGCGGACAGAAGCGTGACGCACTCGTCGCCCATCCCGGCTAAGGACGAAAGTAACGTCGCTCTTTACAGACAATAAATCTGCAAAACGCAACGCGAAAACCGCTTCTCACCTCCAGCGTGATCGTATAGAATCATTAGCAACAAAAAAATGCCGCCCCACCGGACACCGGGGGACGGCAATTAACTTATCCAATAGGTAGACCATAATGCATCGCGCTAGCAGTGTGCAAGCGGTTTCCGACGCCGAGCGCGAAGTTGCTCGCCAGCTCCGGAACCTTGATCACTTCTTCTCGCGCCGCCAGCGCGACCCGCTGCCGGAAATCGACGGCTCCGACCTCGATCATGTCCCTCAAGATGAGCTGGACGCGCTTGCCGCGCTCGACGACCTTCCGCAGATCACTGACGCGCCCGCGAGCGCTCCGGCTGATGAGCCGACGGCGCAACCCGACCTGCCGGCGATCATGGACTTAGCGCGGCGCCATCAGGCTAAACGCCACGAGGAGAACCGGGCCGCGAAATATGTCCGTATCTGCGAAGAGAACCGAGCCTTTGCCCGCCTCCGGTACGCCCTGCTCATAAAGGAGACAGAAGGTCGCGCCGTTCGCTCCTATCAGCCGACGACGGCGAGCGACCCAAACGCCAGCGAAAGCCCCGACGAGCGTAGGAGGCGCAAGGATGCTGAGCGCAAGCGCGCGAAGCGAGGATCGACCGCGCGCCCGGTACGCAGCGAGGAAGAGCGGCTCGCGCATAAGCGCGCTCAAGCGGTGGAGCGTCAACGGCGTCGCCGGGAAAAGCTAAAGAGCGACGCATCCGGCGGCAACCCGGATTATGCGCTGTTCTGACGAAGAGTGTTAGATATTCCATCGCAAGAAAAGCGTTTTCACTCGTCAACCAAAGTAAGTACTTATTTATATTTGAGTTATATTTTCGTTCAGATAGAAAAACTGCTTGGCAAGGGTGAATCTCCATGCAATATCGATCTTGCTCACACCAACGAGGGGAACGACTTCCTTGAAACCGACAGATCATTATCTTCCGGACGAAGCATACGAACGGCTCATCGCGAGCCTGCTGGCGTCTCAAAATCCCGGTCCAGAACACATGCACGATCGTCAGACGGCGATTGTCTCGGCGCTCGCCGATCGCGCAATCTGGCCCGCCTCGGCGAAGCCAGAACCCGCTCTTCCGCCGGAGCTGCTGGAACTAGTAGCGCGCACAAAGGCGAGCATCGCCGATCAGCCGCTAGAAGAACCGAGCGTCGAGACGGGGCTCGGCATGACATTGCGGACGCTCGACGATGTCGAGAGCGATCTTCAGAGCTTGCTTCAGTGTGTCGAAGACCCTTCGGATCTCTTGAGCGCGATTGCTCATGTCCGATGCGCGAAGCGCTCGATCGACGTTGTGATCGACGCCGAGACACCGCAATTGCGGATCGTGGGATAGGCAGACGGTTCGGACGTTACCTCGGCGCTCGCCTACGCCGGGATCAGAGATTTGCCGTTGGCGGGCGGGCTCATCGTCGTTCGCCCGCCCTGCGTCATCAAAATGGTATCTCGTCTTCGAGGTCGTTCGCTGCATCTTCTTTGGCGGTCGAAGGCCCTTCGATCCGCTTTTGCTCTTCCGGTGCGGGAAGGGCTTCCTTCTCGTCACGGGATTCACCGAGGCGCTTCAGAATTTTATCGAACAGCTTCTTTGCCGGAGCAAGCTTCTTGTTAATGTCGTCAATCGGATCGGTAAGGCGCATCACAACCTCACCCACGGATTCGACCCAAGTGCGATTGGTGTCGATCTCCATTGCCAAACGATTGAGCGCGTTGAAAATGTGCTCGCGCTTCAGCTCCGGCAAGTCGATTTGATGTAATATATGTCTGATATTGCTGATATAAGAGTGTATTTGCTCCCGAACATCAGCAGAAAGACCGATAGCGCTCCGACTTTTTCGTCTTTCATCGCCTAGAGAAAATGCGTGCAGCGCTTTCCGTCGTTCGACATAGTTTATGACGTTGGAGTACGGATACCACGGCTGGTCATCACCAACAATGTTTATATTGGTTACCTTCTGAAGCTCGTCATCGCCACGGCTGATAGCGTAGGCGTTCAATCCATTGATGTAAAACTGCTCTGCAGTCCAATCAGAGTTATCGTTCTTCTTATTCTCGTCGCGCAGCGCGGCCATATAAACTTCAAATTCTAGAAATGCTTGGTGTTTATCGTCTGGTAGAGACGCTACGAAGATAGGATCAATTCGCACCGAACGCTCCTTCAGCATGGCCCGACATTTAGGGGCCGACATCAAACGTGTTGCGTGGCGCGCAACACCCGGTGTAGGAACTCGGGCGTAGGATCTCTCCTACGCCCTTCGCTAACGCGCTCGTTATCTTTTCGCAGGGAGCACGAGCACGATGATGATCACGGTCAAGAGACAGGCGAGCCCGACGGCGAGCTGTCCTTGACCGCTGATTTGGATGAAGGGAAGAGTTATCACTAGGGAGCCCATCGCTCCTCCTTGAGCTTGAGAAGACCCGGCATCGCCGGGCCGCGAATCACTCGCAGGTTGTTGGTACAGGCTGCGGCGATTCGCTGCAAAGCAAAGAAGCCGGGGGCAGGCGGGCTCGCCCCTTACCGTCTGGATAACTCTATCCCCGGTGGATAATAGCGGGGACAAGTTGTCAGTGTTTCTGTTTTGTTCCATGCCTCGCGCATGGGCCGCAGAGACATCACCAACGCCGACAGCTTCCGCCGATCGATGGCGGTCAAAGTCACCTGCCGGGGCTGCAATCGGTTCGCCTACTTCCTCGCCAGCGACATCATCGAACGACAGAAGGCGCTCGGCGTCTCACAGCTCCGCTATCGCTGCATAGGCTGCAACGCGGAAAAGTCGTCGCTCCAGACGCTGACGCTTCCCGGCGATCGATCCGGCTTCATCATCGTCGAGCGTCTGCCGCCGCTCTGACTTATCCACATGCGCAGGCGTCCATTTTCAGGTTTGTAACAAGACCCATAACGCCACCATAAGATATTGATATTGCTATAATAACGTCGAATTCGATCCTCTCCGCCGGCACCATTCGGACGGTCACCCTGCGGCGGCCGGGCCTGAACCCGGGTCGCGGCGATGTCGGAGCGAGTTCCCTTGGTCCGCAGCGGGTTGCCGATAGTCGTGGCAACTCGACGCAAGATGCGACCTCAAGTCGGACGACGACCGCACGCCCGCTGGCGAAAGGCCCCTGGCTTGCGCAAGCGCGGCCCGAACAGCTGGTCTCCCGTGAAGAATTTCGAAGCCACTGAAATGGCTGACTGATCGGCATCTGCAAAGATTTGACTTTTGCCGGTTTCAGCCGTCTGTGGCCGCAGAAACTTGCAAATTGCGTTGCGGCGTTGAGCG
>NZ_JAJUWU010000042.1 GCF_021390325.1 Jiella avicenniae
CGAAACTTCCTCATCCTGTGGTCCTGCAGCCAGGTCGTCCGGTTCATCGTCGCGCCACCTCCTGCGCGATATCCAAACCGGACAACTCGTCTGCTACCTAACCCGGACAACTCATGTGCTTACGACATTGCCGCCTCCACCCTCTTGCGCCGCGCCGGCCGCGGGGTTATATCTCGGGGAAAGCTAGTGCCTTTCCCAAGGCCGAGGGTCGGTCATTCACCGACACCCTCATTCGCCGGATTTCACCTTTCGGCCGCAGCGTTTTCCTTTCCCACCCGATCTGCCCCGTCCGATCACACCCATCGGACCGACAGCCAAAGAGCATCAGCCCCCGAATGAAACTTCAGGACCTGAAGAACAAGAGCGCACCCGAACTCATCGCCTTCGCCGAGGAGAACGGAGTCGAGAACGCCTCCGTCCTGCGCAAGCAGGAGCTTCTGTTCGCCATTTTGAAACAGTTGGCGTCCCAGGAAGTCGAAATCATCGGCGAGGGCGTCGTCGAGATCCTCCAGGACGGCTTCGCCTTCCTGCGCTCGCCGGAAGCCAACTATCTGCCCGGCCCCGACGACATCTACGTCTCGCCCTCGCAGATCCGCAAGTTCCAGCTGAAGACCGGCGACACCGTCGAAGGCCCGATCCGCAGCCCGAAGGAGGGCGAGCGTTACTTCGCCCTCCTCAAGGTCAACACGATCAATTTCGACGATCCCGAGAAGATCCGCTACAAGAGCCACTTCGACAATCTGACGCCGCTCTATCCCGACGAGCGCTTCAAGATGGAGCTCGGCGATCCCGGCACCAAGAAGGATCTCTCGGCCCGGGTGATCGATCTCGTCGCGCCGCTCGGCAAGGGCCAGCGCGCCCTCATCGTCGCCCCGCCGCGCACCGGCAAGACGGTGCTCCTGCAGAACATCGCCCATTCGATCACCGCCAACCACCCCGAGTGCTACCTCATCGTGCTTCTGATCGACGAGCGGCCCGAGGAAGTCACCGACATGCAGCGCTCGGTCAAGGGCGAGGTGGTTTCCTCGACCTTCGACGAGCCTGCGACGCGCCATGTGGCGGTGGCCGAGATGGTCATCGAGAAGGCCAAGCGTCTGGTCGAACACGGCCGCGACGTCGTCATCCTGCTCGATTCCATCACCCGCCTCGGCCGCGCCTACAACACCACCGTGCCCTCCTCTGGCAAGGTGCTGACCGGCGGCGTCGACGCCAACGCCCTGCAGCGCCCGAAGCGCTTCTTCGGCGCGGCCCGCAACATCGAGGAAGGCGGCTCGCTGACCATCATCGCGACGGCCCTCATCGACACCGGCTCGCGCATGGACGAGGTGATCTTCGAGGAGTTCAAGGGCACCGGCAACTCGGAAATCGTGCTCGACCGCAAGGTCGCCGACAAGCGCACCTATCCGGCGATGGACATCCTCAAGTCCGGCACGCGCAAGGAGGACCTCCTCGTCCCGCGCCAGGAACTGCAGAAGATCTTCGTCCTGCGCCGCATCCTGTCGCCGATGGGCACGACCGACGCCATCGAGTTCCTCAACGACAAGCTCAAGCAGACCAAGTCCAACGCCGACTTCTTCGATTCGATGAATACGTAAGGTCTGGCGGGCTGCGATCGATACAGCCGAGGATTGGTGGCGACGGGTCGAAAACAAGCGAGCCGTCGCCGCTCAATTCAAGGACGATCCCAAGAACGCCATCGAAGCTTGGCACGCAACCGGTAGCGCCGTCGAATTTGCGCTGAAAGCCTTTATCTTGAGGCGCGAACGTTGGAATCGATGGCCGGACCGGGCAGATCGGCCGGACGTTTATACCCACGACCTTCGTCGGCTGTTTGCGATCGCCGAACTGTCGCATCTGGCTTTTTCGCCGCAGCTTCGCGCCGCATGGAAAACGGTGCTAAGCTGGGATAGGGAGCATGACTATCGGGCTGATAAGGTTCCGCGGAGGGCTGCGCGGGACATGTTCGAAGCAGCCTTCGGACCGGACGGTGTAGTTGAATGGCTGAAGAAGACTATGACACCGGCGAGACTTGACGCTGGGCGCGAGTATCTGGCGGCCTTGCGTGACCTGGGTTTTGTGCCCGATGGCGCGGTCTGGTCCATGCGTCTCGGTGAGCCCGGGACGTTGGAGTTGTCGCTCTTCAGTGACCTGGTCGACCGGGTCGGCCCACATGCAATCTATCGCGCCCTGTTCGATGCTTACGAGCGCGCCAAGACACCTGCCGATTTCGATCCTTGGATCGTTGGCCTATACAGCCCTAGACAAACGTTCTTTGATGCCGTCGCAGATTTCGATATGGCATCCGTCGATCCCGACAGCGGCGCGGCTTTCGTGATGCGCGGCGGATCGGAATACGATGACGGAGCCGACGTCCTTCGAACGACTGAGTATGAGGTGGTTCGGGTAGTCCATAGGGACTGGGTCTACAAGATCCCGGAAGGCAGGAAGTCTCCGGCGACGGAGGCCCTTCGCAACTGGCGCCGTTTTGAACGGAGCGTAGCGGAAGCCGCTTAGAGCCCCTCCCGGAGAGATCGCGTTCCGGCGCTATCGCATCAGCACTTTTTCGCCTGATCCTCTAGTTGCTGCAAAATTCCGGAACTCCTCGCCGAGCTCGACAATTCGCGGCTTGTCGAACCTCTCGGCGCAGAGCCGCGCACGCCGATCGCCCCGGCGATGCTCGGGGCGCTCGACCGGCGTCACACGACGTCGTCGGGCCGCATGCCCGCCGCCGCTCCCGGTGAGCCTCGGGCGGCCGGTTCGCATCGGGCCGATTCCGCGCTAAGTCGCCACGGGACGATCCCGCGCAGGAGCATGACGCGATGAGCGAACCCCATCCCCCGGCCGTCCGGCGCGTCGCCGAGGCGGCCGCCGCCAAGGGCCTCAAGATCAGGATCGTCCGGACCGAGAAATCCGCCCGCTCGGCGCAGGAGGCGGCCGAGGCCGTCGGCGCCGAGGTCGGCCAGATCGTCAAATCGCTGGTGTTCCGCGGCAAGGACAGCGGCGAACCGCATCTCCTTCTCGTTTCCGGCGCCAACCGGGTCGAGGACTCGACCATGACGGGAGCGCTCGGCGAAGCGCTGGAGCGGCCGGACGCGGCCTATGTGCGCGAGGTCACCGGCTTTGCCATCGGCGGCGTCGCGCCGCTGGGCTCCAGTTCCGAGATCGCCGTCTACATGGACGAGGACCTCTTCCGGTTCGCCACCGTCTGGGCGGCGGCGGGTTCGCCGAACCACGTCTTCGAGGTCGTGCCCCTGCAGCTCAGATCCGCCACCGGCGCCAGGCTCGGCCCGGTGCGCTGATCGCCGACGGCATCGACGGCCGGCGCGGGCGTTTCGCGCGTGTCTGCGGAGCCACCACGTCGGGTGCGGCGCCCGGCACCGCCGATCGCCACACGCCCGGCGGGGAAGAGCGCCCGTGCTCGCCCGTCCCGCTCAGGCCTTCGCGTAGCCGGCGAAGCGCTCGGCCATGGCCGCCTCTTCCTGGCGGATCCTGAGAACCATCGCCACCAGATAGAGCGGCAGGCCGACGACGAGCGTCCACCAGGCATGCAGCACCAGCGCGTAGCCGACGAGTTCGGGCAGGATGTTGAGGAAATAGTTGGGGTGGCGCACCGCGCGGAAGAGCGGATGGGTGACCAGCGCGTGGTCCCGGGCGATCATCACCTTGACCGTCCAGAACCGGCCGAGGAGCCGCACGACCACGACCAGCATGGCGATGCCGACGAGATAGAGCAGCAGCCCCGCCACCGACACCCAGTCCGCCACCGGCCGGACGAGAGAGGCCTCCACCGCGCCGGCGAGCATGAAGGCGGCGTGAGCGGCCGCCATCAGGCGCGAAACCCCGGCTCCGACTTCCCGCGCCCCATCGGCCCTCAGAGCGGCCTCGTGCCGCCTGGACACCACCACCGATCCCAGGCGGACGACGATCGCGGCGGCGACGAAGAGGGCAAGAAGCATGGCGGCTCACGGCACTGACGGAAGGGGCGACGCCTCCCTGCACCGGCCGGACGCCGAGGGCAAGCCCGGACCGCCGGGCGGCGGAATCGCTTGAAGGCAAGCGCCGTCGGCGACGCTTCGATCTCCCCCCTTGCGGGGGAGATCACGCCAATCGCCAGCCCGGCCACGGTTTCGAGCGATTGCCCTCTGCCGGCCTGGGCCGTGCGATGTTTCTCGCCACCGCCGCCAAGCCGTTCTGCGTCGATCGACGGGGGTGGCACCGTTGGCCGTCAAAGCCTCGCTTTCGACCCGACCGGTGTGGCCCGAGCGCCGCTCGTCCATCCTGCCGGCCTGTGCAGAGAGGCTGCAACGGTCGACGTCAACTCGCGGGCGGGCATGCCGGGCGAAACGAAAAAAAGCGCCCGCTCCCCCATGGGGAACGAGCGCCTTTGGGACGAATGCCCGGACGGCATTCTACTACTCTCCGGCGGCTCCGATGCCTGCCGGCGCCGATCGCTCAGCGGCGGCCGAAGCGAACGGCGCGCTCGATGTCGGCGCGCATGACGCCGATGTCGGCGAGCTCGCGGTCGCCCATCATCTGCAGCTGACGGATGTCGCTGCGGGCGGAGCGGAGGGATTTGATGCGGTCTGCGAAATGACGGAACATGGGGTAACTCCTCGACGCCAGGGGCACCGCTGCCCGACGGCACGGCGCTCCCCCTGGAAATTCTGCGATTTTGAACGATGCGCAGGTCGGGGCATGGCCGCCTCGGCGGTGATGTCTCAACCTCGTGACGCTCATATATTCGGCAGAGATGCACAAAACTAGAGCAGAGGTTTGCACATCAGGGGTGCACACTCTGCATGGCATGGTCACGAAGATTTAACGCGAATGCGCCCCTCCGACCGCCGGCGAACCGACGCGATCTGGAAGGTCCGACCGGCTCCCTCCGCAGCCGACGAGGGGCTGCATTCTCTGGTGCAGAGCCCCGATCCGCGCGAGGCGCGACTTGGAGCGGCGCCTCCGGCGCCTGCCCGAAACCTGGTTCCGACAGACAACCCCCGACGCGGAAAACGCGTTCAGTGGCCGGGCGACATCTCGGGGGGCAATCGAAGCGGTGGCGACAGGAAGACGGGTGGATGCGTGAGTGAGCAGCGCGGACGGCGCGGCGGACGACCTTGAGCGAGGCCGACGTGATCTCCGGGCCGACGGCAGCAATCATGGCGGCTACCCGCGCCCGCGGGCCGCCGCGTCAGGCGGCTCACGCTTGCACGCGCAGCCCCCCCCGAACGCAAGAACGCCCCGCCGGTTGGGACCGGGCGGGGCGTTTTTTGATTTGATGGTGTGAAGAACGGCATGTTTTGCGATTGGCAGACCTGGCAGCGACCGACTTTCCCGCGTCTTGAGACGAAGTATCATGGGCGCTGGGGCGTTTCACGGCCGAGTTCGGAATGGGATCGGGTGCGGCCGCCCCGCTGTAACCACCAGGTCGGCCAATCGCAATTGGCTTTCGAGAAGCTTGGCTCAGGCGCCGGCGAGCCCATCCGGGCTCTTGGCTGACGTCCCTTGCGGGACGCCGCTCCGTTCGGAGCGGGGCTGTCCTCGCGACGTCCGCCCTGTCGGGCGGGCGCTCGGACGCGCCTTTTCCTGAAGCCTGGTCTTTCGTCTGGCTGCATGCAGCCTGTTT
>NZ_JAJUWU010000043.1 GCF_021390325.1 Jiella avicenniae
CCTTGAAGGCCGGGCTATGGTTCCGGCGCGGTCTCTTGCTCATCGTCTCTCCTGTTCACGGCCATCTTCGCCGTCTTCAGGCAGACATTCCACTCAGCCCGCTGTTCAAATTCGCCGAGCCACCTCTGACGTCGTGTTCCATCAGAAGCTGGAGAACGGCCGCGCTCACCGCGCGTAGAAAATCTCCATCGTCGTGCTTTCGAAGAAGCTCGATCAGCGGCATGGTGGTTTCGGTCATCGGGGTCTTCGTGTCGGTATGCTTGAATTCGCGAAACACCACCGTGTCCGACCACCTTGATGGCCACCT
Source organism: Jiella avicenniae (assembly GCF_021390325.1). GTDB lineage: Bacteria > Pseudomonadota > Alphaproteobacteria > Rhizobiales > Rhizobiaceae > Jiella > Jiella avicenniae. The sequence goes on from NZ_JAJUWU010000043.1 coordinate 308, forward strand.
TATCACGCCTAATAAGGGCAACGAATTTCCACCACTTATTCGTACGTTACCCCGCAGGTCGACCCCTACAGGCCCAACGAAAGCTCGATTATTTCAAGATCGGTGGTTGTTTTCATGTTAGCCCCCCAAATCCTTAATTATTATTCAAATCAAATTAAATCGTAATCCGAGTTTAATGTTAAGATCATACAAGAATTCCTGTCATGCGAATCGAATGCATTCATTGGCGCTCGATACACTACATCACTTCTACGACAGGATTTCAACATAGGCGATGGATCCCGGGCACCCCCTGATTTCGGGCAAATTTTAAGGCGGTTTTGCAAATTCCGTAACGAGTGCCGTTAACTTCACAACACGCTTCCATCTCGCGGTAACACCTTTCCGGAAGGCGATAACACCCTTCCACCGGAGCACAGCTCGGATCCGTGAGTTACCGGCGACCTCTAGACGACCTCTCGGTAACTTATTTTCGACCCTTGGTTATGTATCTCGCCGACTATTTGATTTCAGGTTGCGTGGAGGGGTAGCGCGCCAGTCCGTTGCTCGGCGTCGCCTCTACGGGGCGGCCGCCCCGCTTCGGACTTTCGACCTTAGCCATCATGCTCCTCCTGTTGTGTAACATAGGAGTGGGACGTGCCCCGTCGCCCCGATCATCATCAGCATTGTACTCTTCAGCGTTACCCGGTTTGCCTGGAGCGTCCGGACCTCGCCGGCCGCATTCGCAGTCGCACCCCCGCAACGGAGGCCGCCTATGTTGCCAGATACGGCTATCTGTCACGTGCGGCCGCAAGAGCTCTCGGACATGAGCCGTCGGTCCTTGACGTTGCCGCGCACGTAGCAGCCGCGCATCGGAGTTCCGCTATAGGTCATATCGCAACTACAGAGCAGCGATCCTCCATCACGCGCGCGTCCTGTGGGATCGCGGCGAGCTCACGGAAGATGACGCCGAGGACGTGGCCAGCACGCTTTTCGTTCCGGGGCAGGAGCAGGGGGAGGTGTTGCCGTTCATCCCGAGCAAAGCTGGCCCCGTTCGGTGTGGAAACCGGCGAGCAAAAACGATGACCGAAGAGACGAGCCGTGATCTCGTCGCGAGAGCCGAAGCCTTGGGGAGCCGGACCGGTCAACAGCTGCGGCTGATCCTAGAGTTGGGCCCGATCTGCGGATTGCGCCCTGCCGAATGGGTGACGGCAGAACTCCGCGGCCACACGCTCGTGGCTCGATGCGCCAAATACTCCGAACACAACGGCCGCGCCACCGGGGAGACGCGGTCTCTTCAGCTTCCGGGGCGCCTTCAAGGCGAGAGAGACCTCCTTCGTATTGGTGCCACTTTGATGACGCTGCGCGAGGACGCCGAAGCCGCCGACGGCGACGTGTCCATGGTGGTCGGCCGGCTTGCCCGGACGCTTCGTGGCATTCGGGGCGTGAACTCGCGGATCGTCCTGAGGACGACGCGCGACCAGGCGAGGGCTAATATGATGCGAGCTTACCTTGCAGAGTTCAACGGTCCGCTGGACGATGCAGCTATGATCGACGTCGCGGTGATCGTGGCAGCGGCCTTTGGCCATCGCTCCACCGACTCCCAGAGTGTGTACGGGCGCACGTCGCGAGGCTGGCGATCGGCGCCGGTCGCCTCGCCGGACCGTGCTACGCTCGACGCCGTCCAGATCGGGCCGTCGATGCGCGGCAAGCTCGCTCGCGGCGAGCCCCTCCGCCTTCTCGCCGCGGTGGCCGAGCGGCACCGGCGGTGCGAGAAGCAGGAGGACGACGACGCCCATGTCACTTCGCTCTCGGCCCCCGAGATGTGATGATGCCTGAAACCGCGAACGATCGATCATCGTCTTGCGCTCGCTAACAGTCCGGCCTTGTCGAGCGCGCCCTCTAGTCTAAAAAATCGTTCGCCAGCTTCAACTCGCCGAGCTTTGCATGCGGCGTCTTCACGTCAACCGGCTCGGCCGCGGCCGGAGACGGCGATCCAGAAACCCCGGCGGCGCCTTCCAAAAGCCGCGAGCGCCAATGCGTGATCTGGTTCGGGTAGACGTCGAATTGCTGCGCCAAGTCGGCCAGGGTCTTCTCCCCCCAACTGCCGCCAACACGACTTTCGCTTTGAAGGCCGGGCTGTGATGCCGAGGCCTTCTCTTGCTCATCGTCTCTCCTGTTCACGGCCATCTTCGCGGTCTTCAGCCAGACAACCCGCTCATGCCGCTGTTCAAATTCGCCGAGCCACCTCGAAATGCCGCATGGCCATTTCGTTGATCACGCGCTGGCGCACCGGGCCGATCGCAGCGGGGGAAATAGGGAGGGTTGTCATGGGAATGCTAAGGTCGGCTGAAGGAGCCGGGATCCTCCACCCGCGCCGAGCAACGCTCAATCAGCGCATGACGATCCTATCAGTTCGTGAACGGTCAAGCCGCTGCCCATCCCGCGTGAGCGGTTTCGTTCTTCGGCCCAACCTACCGGTCCGCACGACGAACTTCCCTCCGTCTACGAAAGTCGACGCTTGGGCAGGGCCTCCGCCCGGCAACACCGCAGGGCGGGGCATGCGAGATCAGCCCTGAGTAGCCATCGAGCGTGCGACCTCGGCGGCGCTGATGCCTTCGAGCGCCAGGCCGTAGCCGGTGCCTTCGTCGATCAGCCGGCGAAGCGGCTGGGTCAGGGCGATGCGGGTGTAGCGTGAGGTCAGCGCCGGCAATGCAGCGATGCCGTCGGCGATCTCGTGGGCGCGGGCGAGCAGCCGATCGGCCGGCACGACCTCGTTGACGACGCCCCAGTCCTTCGCCGTCTCTGCATTGAGCACCTGGCGGGTGAGGAGGAAGTAGCGGCCGCGGATCGAGCCGATCACATGCGGCCAGAGGAGGTGAACGCCGTCGCCCGGGACGATGCCGAAGTCGAGATGCGGCTTGTCCTGGAACACCGTCTGCGGCGTCGCGAGCACGATGTCGGTCAGCAGCGCATATTCGCTGTGGAGCAGCACCGGCCCGTTCAGGGCGGTGATCATCGGCACCTCGATGTCGAGAATGTTCGCCAGCACCTTGCGGCCTTCGCGCAGGATCTTGTCATAGCCGCGGGGCGTGAAGAAGTCGAAGCCGTCGCCGTCGATCGAGTCCATGAAGGCGTCGCCAGTGCCGGTCAGGATCACCACACGGTTGTCGCGATCCTCGCCGATCTGGTGGAACAGATCGACGAACTGCTCGTGCGTATGACCGTTGAAGACGAGCTTGCCGCCGTCGGTGTGAAGGGCGACCTCGAGCACACCGTTGTCCTTGCGGGTCAGGCGGGTGTTGGGGAAGGCGTCGCGATAGGTTTCGAACTGGGCCATTTTTCTGATCCTCGATCTGGAGCCTGCCGGGATTGGCGGCGTGAGGATCAGCTAGACCGTCGGTCGGCGGGACGGATGACGGCGCGAGGCGATAAGGCTTATGCCATGCCGGAATGGCCGGCGGCCATCGTCTCTTCCACGAAGCCAGGGCTCCGAATTCATATGACAGCGGATGACGGGTTGCTTTTGATCTGATTCGATGAAGGGGTTTGATTCGCGGAGCGCTCTCATGTCCCTGTCCATTGCCGAACCAGCGTTGCCAAAGTCCAGGC
>NZ_JAJUWU010000044.1 GCF_021390325.1 Jiella avicenniae
TAGCAGCGGCTCGATCACCGCCCATTCCTGATCCGTGAGTTCATGACGACGCATGGCATTCTCCTTTCAAGGAGAATGAATCAGATCGTGCCGCTCAGATGAACCCGTTTATGGAGACGCTCTCTAGGCTGCGCATTTTCATTCCTTCCGAAAAAAAGATCCCAATTACGCGCTATCTTGCACGAATGGACCCACGCCGGTCCCACGGTGATCAGGCGAGCTTCGACCTACCCCCGCCCCATGGTCGTCGCGCCGCTGCCAAGGCTTTCCGGCGTGAGTTTTCGAGGTGAAGACGGCGTTCAGCGGCCAATTGGCGCGGATGCGACGACGAAGTGTCTCGACGCCAACGCCTAGCCTTTCGGCCCATTGAGGAAGCGTCAGGCTCTCGCCGTGCGCTTCGAAACTCTTTCTGTACCTAAATCTCCCATCGATCAGCCGGCTCGGTTTAGGAGCTTTGGGACGCTCGGCTTTTGCAGCGCGAGCAATGCGGCGTCCTTCTTTCGCCTCGTGCTGTTCCGCGATCCGACCAGCTCGCTCCTGTCTGGCGCGCTTTGCGTCTTGTTCTTCTCGCTCTTGCTCGGCGATGGCGTCGGCGTTCTCGGCTTCGAACTTCAGGACGTAGTTGCGGAGAGCATCAACGCTTCGCTTGCCTTCGAAGTCGGCGAGTTCGCAGGTGCGGGCGAAGTAGCCATCAGGGTCGTCATCGAACAGCCAGGCGCGGGCTTCGCGCCGAATCTTCGCGGCGACGGCAGCATGAACATACGAGGGGTTAAGCGACGTTGCGTCCTTAAGCTGGCGAACGATTACGGCACGCCAGAGTGGGATTTCGTCTGCGGGGTGATCGGCGAAGTTCATGCGCCGGAGAATCCGAAGTCTTGCCGGAAGACGGCAGTCACGCGGTGGAAGTTTCCGCTGATCGCGGTGTCGCTCCACTCGCTGCATACGAAGCGCGTTGGCGTGTTGTCGTGCGGCATTTGGTAATAGAACGTCTTGTATCCGGCGCGCTCGTTGAGGAAGGCGATGATCTGATCGCGTTCGGTGCGATCGAGCACTTCCCATGTGAGATCGACGACGCGCCGGATATGATTCAGACCGTCAGCCGTTGCTTGCGCATAGCCGTCGCCGAACTGTGCCCGGAGGATCTTGATCTCGGGCTTTTCGGACGTTCCGGGTGATGGCGAGCAAGGTGGCGTGAAGGTCGGGATTGCCATGTCAGAGGCTCATCGTCTCCAGACGCGAGACCGCTTCCTTCAACGTGGCGATCATCTCGTCGCGGCATTCGGTCTTGGTCGTGCCCTTGCGAGTGCCGTTGAACGAAACGGTGCCGGCGTCGACTTCGACGTTGACCTGAAGCGAGGTCTGGAAAACGTCGGCGTAGAAGTAGGGCGCCGGCTTGTCGGAGAGCGCCGGGGTGGTGGTGGTTGCCATGTTCATTTCCTTCTTTCTTCGGATTGGATCGGACCGTTGTGGCAGGGTGCGCAGACGGGTTCCCAGTTGGAGCGAGACCAAAACAGCCCGCCCTTCGAGAAGTCGCGTTTATGAGGAATGCGATGATTGATGACGGTCGCGGGTGCGCCGCAACGGGTGCATGTCGGGTGCGCCTTGAGGTGAGCGGCGCGTTCTTTGTCCCATTTCGTGTCGTATCCACGTTCGCGGGCGCTAGGGCGCGGACTCATTGTGCATTGATCCAGATGCGGATGGCAGCGAGCTTGAGCGCGGCCATGAAGTTGTCGGCCCGTCGGTCATAACGGGTGGCAAGGCCCCGCATCTGTTTGATGCGATTGAAG
>NZ_JAJUWU010000004.1 GCF_021390325.1 Jiella avicenniae
CAACATCATCCGAAGCGCAAACGATAAACACTCCCTCAAATCACGACGAAAACTTGCTGGATGGTCACCGAATTACATCGCAGAACTGCTCCAACAAAGCCTATAAAAATTTGGATTCGGAGCCCTGGAACGCTGCGAATGATTCTCGCCGGCGGCCATGGCAAAAAATATTCTGTCGAACTTAGTATTTTGCATGCATTGCCGTCGTCCTTGCTTCGCGCTCGTCCATGCGTTTCAACAGAGGGGACGCATTCCCAATGGATGAACGCGTTTCGCAGGAGTGACGAAGGGCCTTTGCCCGATGTCCGGCTCTTTGGTCGTCTCGTCCTGCGCCGTTCCCGACGAAAGCCGTCCGGAAGCGACGATCGGCTCTCCGCGCCCCTCCGGCGCGATATCCAGACCGGACGACTCCTCTGCGACCCGACCCGGACGACTCATGTGCTTGCGACGAGGACCGATCGACAGGACCGATCCGGCTCTTGAAGCGCGGAACGAAGCGGGGTATATGAAGCGCATATTCTCTGCGGTGATGTCGTGAGAGTGGGTCCGGCCGGTCCCGCTCTTTTTTGTTACCAAACGCCGGGACTACCGTTCCGGCCCCGGGTGAACGGCAGCGCTGCAGTGATTGGGAGATCGAAACCGTGCCGGCAGCCGAATCGGCCGCAGGCGCCGCGATCCCCGGGTCATCCGCGCCGACGGGCCGGCGGCAGCTTCCGGGGCCTCGAAAGCGGCGCGGGCCTCGCGGCGCCGCCGCGCCGAGAGCGATCGGCAACGACGATTCGGGATCGATCGGCAAAGGAGCATCAGTCTGAGCGACATGCGCATCGTCCGCGAACAGGGTCTGGAAGCCAAAATCGCCGACGTCGTCGAGGCGACGATCGAAGGTGCCGGCTATCGCCTCGTGCGCGTCCGCATCTCCGGCCTGAACGGCATGACCGTGCAGATCATGGCGGAGCGTCCCGACGGGACGATGACCGTCGAGGATTGCGAAACGGTGTCGCGGGCGATTTCGCCGGTGCTCGACGCCGTCGATCCGGTCGACCGCGAGTATCATCTCGAGGTCTCGTCGCCGGGCATCGACCGGCCGCTGGTCCGCAAAAGCGATTTCGAGACCTGGGCCGGCTATCTGATGAAGCTGGAAACCAGCCGGTTGATCAACGACCGCAAGCGCTTCCGCGGCAAGATCGTCGAGGTTTCGGACGCCGCCATTCGGGTCGAGCGCGACCAGCCCGCCTATGGCGAGCCGAGCGCCATGGAGATTCCCTTCGACGCCATCGGCGAAGCCCGTCTCATCCTGACCGACGAGCTCGTCGCCGCCTCGCTGAAGGCCGACAAGGCGGCGCGCAAGGGGCGCGGCGAACCGGAAGAGCCAAGCGAAGAGTCGGGTTCCGACCCGAGCGGACTGCATTGAAAGAGATGGCGCCGGACGATCCGGCGCCGCGCCGCACGGCCGCAAGGCGGTGGCGAAAAATGAATGGCCCCGTTGATCTGCGGGCAGGAAACGAATGCTTCAGGACGAACGCGCGGGAACGAGCCCGGCCGCGATCGTCCGATCAGGAGACTTGAAAAATGGCAGTCAGTGCGAACAGGCTCGAGCTTCTGCAGATCGCGGACGCGGTGGCGCGGGAAAAATCGATCGACCGCGAGATCGTCATCGGCGCCATGGCCGACGCCATCCAGAAGGCCGCCCGCTCGCGCTACGGCCAGGAGACCAACATCCGCGTCGACATCAATACCAAGACCGGCGAGATGAAGCTGCAGCGCCTGCTCGAGGTGGTGGACGACGTCGAGAACCCGAACACCCAGATCTATCTGGAACTCGCGCGCGACAAGAATCCCGATGCCGAGCCCGGCGACTTCATCGCCGAGCAGCTGCCGCCGATGGATTTCGGCCGCATCGCCGCCCAGTCGGCCAAGCAGGTGATCGTCCAGAAGGTGCGCGACGCCGAGCGTGACCGTCAGTACGACGAATTCCGCGACCGGGTCGGGGAGATCGTCAACGGCACGGTCAAGCGCGTCGAATACGGCAACGTCATCGTCGACCTCGGCCGCGGCGAAGGCATCATCCGCCGCGACGAACAGATCCCGCGGGAGATGTTCCGCTACGGCGACCGGGTCCGCGCCTATGTCTACGACGTGCGCCGCGAGCAGCGGGGCCCGCAGATCTTTTTGTCGCGAACCCATCCGCAGTTCATGGCGAAGCTCTTCACCATGGAAGTGCCGGAGATCTACGACGGCATCATCACCATCAAGGCGGTGGCGCGCGATCCGGGGTCGCGGGCGAAGATCGCCGTGGTCTCCTCGGATTCCTCGGTCGATCCGGTCGGCGCCTGCGTCGGCATGCGCGGCTCCAGAGTTCAGGCGGTGGTCGGCGAACTGCAGGGCGAGAAGATCGACATCATCCCCTGGTCGCCGGATGCCGCAGCCTTTCTCGTCAACGCGCTGCAGCCGGCGGAAGTCGCCAAGGTCGTGCTCGACGAGGATGCCGAGAGGATTGAAGTCGTCGTTCCCGATGACCAGCTTTCTCTGGCGATCGGCCGGCGCGGCCAGAACGTCCGCCTCGCCTCGCAGCTCACCGGCTGGGACATCGACATCCTGACCGAGGAAGAAGAGTCCTCGCGCCGCCAGAAGGAATTCCAGGAGCGGTCGGAGACCTTCATGGAGGCGCTGGACGTCGACGAGATGGTCGGCCAGCTCCTCGCCTCGGAAGGCTTCGCGACGGTCGAGGAAGTGGCCTATGTCGACGCCGACGAGGTCGCCTCGATCGAGGGCTTCGACGAAGACACCGCCCAGGAGATCCAGACCCGGGCCCGCGAGTATCTGGAACGCCGCGAGGCGGAGTTCGACGCCAAGCGCAAGGAACTCGGCGTTGCCGACGAATTGAAGGAGATCGACGGGCTGACGACGGAGATGCTCGTCGCGCTCGGCGAGGACGACGTGAAGTCGCTCGAGGACTTCGCCGGTTGTGCCGTCGACGACCTGACCGGCTGGAGCGAGCGCAAGGACGGCGAGACGAAGCGCTATCCCGGGACGCTGAGCGCCTTCGACGTTTCGCGCGCCGACGCCGAACAGATGATCCTGTCGGCACGGCTGAAGGCCGGCTGGATCACCGAGGCGGATCTCAGGGGTCCGGAAGTCGACGAGGAAGAAGGCGAGGAGGCAGTCGAAGACCACGCGGCTTGAACGGCGACCGGGCAGGTGCTGCGGTGACGGGGCCGGATGGCGGGGCGGAACGGGGCGAGGCCCCGGACGAAAGCGATTTTCCGGGGGAGGATCTCCTGAACCCGCGCACCTGCATCGTCACGCGGCAGAGCCTCGATCCGAGCGCGCTCATCCGGTTCGTGCGCGACCCCGAGAACCGGGTCGTGCCGGATCTGAAGCGGCGGCTTCCCGGGCGCGGCGCACATGTCTCGATCAGCCGCGAGGCGGTTGAGGCGGCGGTGAAGCGGCGGCTGTTCGCCAGGGCGTTTCGCTCCAAGGTGGAGGCGCCGGAGGATCTCGGGGCGATGGTCGATCGCCTTCTGGCGAGCCAGGCCACCGGCTCTCTCGGCCTCGCCCGCAAGGCCGGCCAGCTGGTCGCGGGCGCCGCCAAGGTGGAGGCCGCGGTCCGGACGGGACGGGCCATCGGCCTTCTCCAGTCGCTGGAGGCGGCCGAAGACGGAGTGAGGAAGATCGAGGCGGTTCGACGCGCCAGACAGCGCGAGACGGGCCGGACGATCGCAAGGTTTCGCCTCTTTGGCACCGACGAAATCAGCTTGGCGTTGGGCGGGGGGAATGTGATACATGCAGCCATCCTTGCCGGTGATGCAGGCTCGGCTGCTCTGAAGCGCTTGGAAGCGCTGGCCAGATATCGGGGTGAGATCCCCGAAGAGGCGATCGACGGCGCCGTCCGCGGCGACTCGTCGCCGGAACATTGAGACTGCAAACGATTGGAAGCGCCTCGCAAAGCGCGCTTCCTGGCAAGACGAAGGGCGCGGGAACCGATCCCGCGCAGGAAGTGGAAGCGTAGATGAGCGATACCAAGTCCGGCGACGACAAGACGCTCCATGTGAGCTCGAAGAAGACCCTGACCCTGAAGCGCGGCGGCGTCGAGCAGTCGACGGTGCGCCAGAACTTCAGTCACGGGCGCACCAAGAATGTCGTGGTCGAGACCAAGAAGCGGCGGATTCACAAGCCGGAAGAGGCGGCGGCGCCCAAGCCGAACGTCGCTGCCGGACTGAAGCCGCGCGCCAGCGAGCCTCAGCCGGCCCAGCCGGCCCCGCAGCAGGACCGTGCGCCCGCCGGCAGCGTCGCCCCGAAGGTCGCGCCGGCGCCTCAGCCGCTCAACAGCGGCGGTCGCCCCAAGCAGATCGAATTCCCGCCGAAGCCGGCTCCGGCGGCTGCTGCAGAGCCGGCCGAGACGCCGGCGGCGGTCGCGCCCGAGGCGCCCGCAGCCGCGAGCGCCCCTGCCGAAGCGCCGGTCGCGGCCGAGGCTGCGGCCCCGAAGGCGCCGCCGCAGGAGCCCGTTGCCGAGGCCAAGCCGGCCGAAGTCGCTCCGGCCGAGCCGACGCCCGCGGAAGCGCGTGCGACGTCTCCTGCCGCGGACGAGACCGCCGAGACGGCCCGCCCGGCGACGACGGCGAGCGATGCGTCGGCGACCGGCGCACCGCAGCGGCCCGCCGCATCGGCGCCGTCTTCGCGCACCGGCCAGGCCTCTTCGACGCCGGCCCCCGTCCAGCGTGGCCGCGACGGCGCGGGACGCGACGGTCCGCGTGGTCCGCGCCCGGACAACCGTGGCGACACCCGCGACAATCGCGGTGGCCAGAACCGTCCCGGCGGCCGTGACGATCGCCGCGCCGCGCCGCAGGCGGCTCCCACGGGTCAGCGGCAGCCGCGCGGCGCCGTGCTTTCCGACCTGTCGTCGCGGGAAATGGATGCGCGCCGCCGGGCCCTCGAACTCGCCAAGCAGCGCGAGGCCGAGGCGCGCCGGCTCTTCCAGGAGGAAGAAGCCCGCCGCATCGCCGACGACGAACGTCGCCGGGCCGAGCGCGAGGAATCCGAGCGCCGTCAGGTCGAGGAACAGGCCCGTCTCGAGGCCGAAGCCGAAGCAAGACGCAAGGCCGAAGCCGACGCCGCGACCCGGCGCAGCAACAAGCCCGCCTCGACGGCCAAGGAAGCCGCGCCCCTGTCTCCGGCCGACGCCGAGGCGGCGGCGGCCAGGGCCGAACGCGGCGAAGGCCGGCGGCGCAACGTCGGCGAGGAGGACGAGGGTGCGCGCCGCGGCGCCAGCAGCCCGCGTCGCAGCCCGCGCGGCGGAGCCACGGCCGAGACGCCGAAGCCGGCGCGTTCGGACCGCAACGAGGGACGGCGGAGCGGCAAGCTCACCCTCGACAAGGCGCTGACGGCCGAAGAGGGTGGCCGCGGACGGTCGCTGTCGTCGATCCGTCGCCGCCAGGAGAAATTCAAACGCTCGCAGCAGAACACGCCGCGAGAGAAGATCATACGCGAAGTGATACTTCCAGAGACGATCACCATCCAGGAACTCGCCAACCGCATGTCGGAGCGTTCCGTCGACGTCATCAAGTTCCTCATGAAAGAGGGGCAGATGATGAAGCCGGGCGACATCATCGAGGCCGATCTCGCCGAACTCATCGCATCGGAATTCGGGCACACGGTGAACCGTGTCGCCGAGTCGGACGTCGAGACCGGCATCTTCGGCGTCGAGGACAATCCCGAAGCGCTGGTGTCGCGGCCGCCGGTCGTCACCATCATGGGCCATGTCGACCACGGCAAGACGTCGCTGCTCGACGCGATCCGCAAGACCAAGGTGGTTTCCGGCGAGGCCGGTGGCATCACCCAGCACATCGGCGCCTACCAGGTCGAGCAGAACGGTCACAAGATCTCGTTCATCGACACGCCGGGCCACGCCGCCTTCACGGCGATGCGTGCCCGCGGCGCCCAGGCGACCGACATCGCGGTGCTGGTCGTGGCGGCGGACGACAGCGTCATGCCGCAGACGATCGAGTCGATCCGCCACGCCAAGGCGGCCGGCGTGCCGATCGTCGTGGCGATCAACAAGATCGACAAGCCGAGCGCCGATCCCGCCAAGGTGCGCAGCGGACTGCTGCAGCACGAGGTGTTCGTCGAATCCATGGGCGGCGAGGTTCTCGACGTCGAGGTTTCGGCGGTCAAGGGCACCGGTCTCGACAAGCTTCTGGAGGCGATCCTCCTGCAGGCCGAACTGCTCGATCTGAAGGCCGATCCGACGCGCACCGCCGAGGGCGTCGTCATCGAGGCGCAGCTCGACAAGGGCCGCGGCCCGGTCGCGACCGTACTCGTCCAGACCGGCACGCTGAAGGTCGGCGACATCGTCGTCACCGGCGACGAGTGGGGCCGGGTGCGCGCTCTGGTCAACGACAAGGGCGAGCAGCTCAAGGAGGCTCCGCCGTCGCTGCCGGTCGAGATCCTCGGCATGCAGGGGACGCCGCAGGCGGGCGATCGCTTCGCGGTGGTCGAGAACGAGGCCAAGGCCCGCGAGATCTCCGAGTACCGCCAGCGGCTCGCCCGCGAGAAGCAGGTGGCGAAGTCCGCCGGCCAGCGCGGCTCGCTCGAGCAGATGATGTCGCAGCTCCAGGATACCGGCCAGAAGAACTTCCCGCTGGTCATCAAGGGCGACGTGCAGGGCTCGATCGAGGCGATCGTCGGCTCGCTCGACAAGATCTCGACCGACGAGGTGCGGGCGCTCATCGTCCATTCGGGCGCCGGCGCGATCACCGAGTCCGACATCTCGCTGGCCGCCGCCTCGAACGCGGCGATCATCGGCTTCAACGTCCGCGCCAACAAGCAGGCGCGCGAGGCGGCCGAACGCGAGGGCATCGAGATCCGCTACTACAACATCATCTACGATCTCGTGGATGACGTGAAGGACGCGATGTCGGGCCTGCTGTCCCCGGAGCGGCGCGAGACCTTCCTCGGCAATGCCGAGATCCGGGAGGTGTTCAACATCACCAAGGTCGGCAAGGTCGCGGGCTGTCTCGTCACCGAGGGCGAAGTCGAGCGCGGCGCGGGCGTTCGCCTGATCCGCGACGGCGTCGTCATCCACGAGGGCACGCTGAAGACCCTCAAGCGCTTCAAGGATGAGGTGCAGAAGGTCATCAGCGGCCAGGAATGCGGCATGGCCTTCGAACGTTACGAGGACATCCGCCAGGGCGACGTCATCGAGTGCTTCCGCGTCGAACACGTGGCGCGGACGCTGTAAGGACGCGCGACGGGGTCGGAAGCCATGTCTCAGGCAAACTCAAGCGCGAATTTGCAAGTGAAACCTGGCCACGATCCGTGCCGCGCCCGGAGAGCGGAGATCGATGCATGGAACCGGGGCGGATATTTCGTCCCGGTTCCATGGCGACGGACAAATCTCGGATGATGCTCGGCGTGGTGGCGACGTAAAATCGTCCTGCGAACTTTCTGCAAAAGAAGCACGCGAGCGTGTCGCCCGTCGACTTGCAGACTCAAAGACGCGCCGCGGTCACACGTCCGAGGGCCGCGGCGCCGGGCTCGTCGAGCATGAGCAGGCCATCGGCGCTTCGACCTATGCATCCTTCGACGGGCTCAGGAAGCCCACGATGAGGGGAAAGGCCAGCGCCCCCGCTCAACTGTCCATTTTCAGCGCCGCGATGAATGCTTCCTGCGGGATCTCGACCTTGCCGAACTGGCGCATGCGCTTCTTGCCCTCTTTCTGCTTTTCGAGGAGCTTGCGCTTTCTGGTGGCGTCGCCGCCGTAGCATTTGGCGGTGACGTCCTTGCGCAGCGCCGAAATGGTCTCTCTCGCGATGACCTTGCCGCCGATCGCCGCCTGGATCGGGATCTTGAAGAGGTGGTGGGGGATCAGCTCCTTCAGCTTCTCGCACATGGCTCTTCCACGACGATCGGCCTGGCTGCGGTGGACGAGCATGGAGAGCGCGTCGACCGGCTCGGCATTGACGAGGACCGAGAGCTTGACGAGATCGCCTTCCCGATAATCGGTCATCTGGTAGTCGAAGCTGGCATAGCCCTTCGAGATCGACTTCAGCCGGTCGTAGAAGTCGAAGACCACCTCGTTCAGCGGCAATTCGTAGGCCACGAGCGCGCGCTTGCCGACATAGGAGAGGTCGATCTGGATGCCGCGGCGCTCCTGGCAGAGGGTCAGGATGTTGCCGAGATAGTCGTCGGGCGTCAGGATCGTCGCCTTGATCCAGGGCTCCTGGATGTGGTCGATCCTGACGACGTCCGGCATGTCTGCCGGGTTGTGCAGCTCGATGTCCGAGCCGTCGGTCAGTCTGATCTTGTAGACCACCGAGGGGGCCGTCGCGATGAGGTCGAGGTCGAACTCGCGGGAGAGGCGCTCCTGGATGATCTCGAGGTGGAGAAGGCCGAGGAAGCCGCAGCGGAAGCCGAAACCGAGCGCCGCCGAGGATTCCATCTCGTAGGAGAAGCTGGCGTCGTTGAGCCGGAGCTTGCCCATCGCGGCTCTCAGATCGTCGAAATCGGCGGCGTCGACCGGGAAGAGGCCGCAGAAGACCACCGGCTGGGCCGGCTTGAAGCCGGGCAGCATGTCGGTCGTCGGGCGCTTGTCCTCGGTGATCGTATCGCCGACGCGGGTGTCGGCGACCTCCTTGATCGACGCCGTGATGAAGCCGAGTTCCCCTGGACCCAGAGCGTCGACCTGCACCATTTTGGGAGTGAAGACGCCGACCCGGTCCACCGGATATTTGGCGTCCGTGCCCATCATCCGGATGGTCTGGCCCTTCTTGAGCTCGCCGTCGATGATGCGCACCAGCACGATGACGCCGAGATAGGCGTCGTACCAGCTATCCACCAGCATCGCCTTGAGCGGCGCCTTGCGGTCACCTTCCTTGGGGGCGGGCAGGCGATGGACGATCGCTTCCAGGACGTCCTCGATGCCGAGACCGGATTTCGCCGAGATCATCACCGCCTCGGAAGCGTCGAGGCCGATCACCTCCTCGATCTGCTCCTTGACCTTGTCGGGCTCGGCGGCGGGCAGGTCGATCTTGTTGAGGACCGGGACGATCTCGAGATCGTTGTCGAGGGCGAGATAGACGTTGGCCAGCGTCTGCGCCTCCACCCCCTGCGCCGCGTCGACGACGAGGAGCGCGCCCTCGCAGGCCGACAGCGAGCGGGACACCTCATAGGCGAAGTCGACATGGCCCGGCGTGTCGATCAGGTTGAGAACGTAGGTCTCGCCGTCCTTCGCCGTATAGTGCAGGCGCACGGTCTGCGCCTTGATGGTGATGCCGCGCTCGCGCTCGATGTCCATCGAATCGAGCACCTGATCCTTCATCTCGCGGGTGTCGAGGCCCCCGGTGTTCTGGATCAGACGGTCGGCGAGCGTCGACTTCCCGTGGTCGATATGGGCGACGATCGAGAAGTTGCGGATGCGCGAAAGCGGCGTGTCGGCGGGCATGGTGCTCATGGCCCGCGATATAAAGACAGTTAACGCGTCTTGGAAGCGTTCGATTGCGCGTTGCGGGAGAGATTTGGGCCGTGACGGGGGCCGGCTGCGGGCCGGGCCGCCTCAGCGCCCGGCGAAGGCGGCGCGGGCCTGGGCCGACTGGCGGTGATGGGTGTGGCAGATGGCGATGGCGATGGCGTCCGCGGCGTCGTCGGTGTCGAATGTCGCCTTCGGCATCAGCACTTTCACCATCATGTGGATCTGCTTCTTCTCGCCGTGGCCGACGCCGATGACCGCCTTCTTCACCGCGTTCGGCGCGTATTCGGCAACGGGCAGCCCGGCGAGCGCCGGGACCAGCAGCGCGACGCCGCGGGCCTGGCCGAGCTTCAGGGTGGCGACGGCGTCCTTGTTGACGAAGGTCTGCTCGACCGCCGCCTCGTCCGGCCGGTGGGTGTGGATGATTCCGGAAAGGCCCTCGTGCAGCTGGCAGAGCCGCGAGGCGAGGTCGCATTTCGCATCGGACGTGATCGTGCCGCTCGCCACGAAGCGCAGCGAGTTGCCCATGGTCTCGACGATGCCCCAGCCGGTGCGGCGAAGGCCGGGATCGATGCCGACGATGCGGACGGGGGACTCCATTAACATTTTGTTCAAACTCTCCTTTACCCGAATCGCTTGCGATTGGACAGACGAAACATGAACAAAGATGAAACGAGCGGCCGGAGCGGGAGAACATCGCTCGCGCAGGACACGGTATCGCGCTATGATCGACCGGAATGGAGGCGATGGCGATGAGCGAGGCCAAGACGATCAAACGGATGACGCCGGACGAGTTTTTTGTCTGGCAGGCCGAGCAGGACGAGAACTACGAGCTGGTGAACGGAATTCCGGTGCTGCCTGCAAAGGCGATGACCGGCGCCAGCCGCCGCCACGACATCATCACCGTCAACATCCTGCGGCTTCTTGGCAACCAGCTGCGCGGCAAGCCCTGCCGGCCGCATACCGACGACATGACGGTGAGGAATCCCGCCGGCAACATTCGCCGGCCGGACGTCATCGTCGACTGCAAGGGCGGGCCGGACCGCTCCATGGAAACCGGCGAGCCGCGCGTCCTCTTCGAGGTGCTGTCGCCCTCGACCATGGCCTTCGACCGTTTCCGCAAGGTGGAGGAGTACAAGACCAACGACGGCGTCCGCGTCGTCCTGCTCGTCGCCTCCGAATCGGCCGAGGTCATCGTCTGGCGACGGGACGGGGAGGGCGCCGACGCCTGGCGCTCGGAGATCGTCGAGGGCTTGGCTGCGACCATCGACCTGCCGGAGATCGGCTGCGAGCTGGCGCTCGAAGAGGTCTACGAGGACACGGGCGTGAAGGACGGACCGGGCGGCGCGTGAGGCGGGAGGTTCGATCTCGCCTTGCCGCTCCCGATCTCGTTCGACGGGCAAGGCGCGCCGGCGCTCTGGCTCGTGGGCTTCAAGCCGCCGAGAGCTTCGCCATCACGGCGTCGTCGACCTCGAAATTGGCGTAGACGTTCTGGACGTCGTCGTCCTCGTCGAGATTGCCGATGAGCTTCAGGACGCTCTGGGCCTTTTCCTCGTCGACCGGGGTGCCGGTCTGCGGGCGCCAGATGGCGCGGACGCTCTCGGCCTCGCCGAGGGAGGCTTCCAGCGCGGTGGAGACCTCGTTGAGGTCCTCGAAGGCGGTGATGATGGTGTGGCCGTTGTCGTCGGAAACGACGTCGTCGGCGCCGGCCTCGATCGCCGCTTCCATCACCGTGTCGGCGTCGCCCACCTTCGCCGGATAGACGATCTCGCCGACCCGGTCGAACATGAAGGAGACCGAACCGGTCTCGCCGAGCGCGCCGCCGGACTTGGTGAAGTAGGAGCGCACGTTCGAGGCTGTGCGGTTGCGGTTGTCGGTCAGGGCCTCGACGATGACGGCGACGCCGCCCGGGCCGTAGCCTTCGTAGCGGACCTCGTCGTAATTGTCGCCTTCGCCGCCGGCCGCCTTCTTGATGGCGCGGTCGATGTTGTCCTTCGGCATCGACTGGGCCTTGGCGTTGTTGATCGCCAGGCGCAGGCGGGGATTCATGTCGGGATCGGGCAGGCCGGCCTTGGCGGCGACGGTGATTTCGCGCGCCAGCTTGGAGAACAGCTTGGAGCGGACGGCATCCTGCCGCCCCTTGCGGTGCATGATGTTCTTGAACTGTGAATGACCGGCCATGCGGCACCTGCCCGTTTGAATGTCAGCGCTGAAACGTGACGGTCATATAAAAAATTCTCGCCGTGACGTCCAGAACGGTCGACGGCCTGTCGGCCGCCCCTCGGGCCGCTCATCAAAGGAAGTCGCCGTCAACGAGGAGGTCGCTTCGCACCGGCCAGCGCTCGTCCTCGAAGCGGACGGCTTTGCGATAGGGGAAGGCGTCGAAGAGCGGCCGAGGGTCGAAATGAAAGAACGGCGCCTGACGTTCGCACCATTCCAGCACGCGATGCCAGTCGAGCGGTTGCGGGCGAGGCCAGGAAAAAGCCGGGACGGTCTCTCGATCGAGGACCGAATAAAAGTCCGCCATGCGATGATCCAGTCGATGGGTCTGGATCTCGGCGATCTCCATGTTCTGGGGACCGAAGGGCGCCGTGGCGCCGAGAAACAGTGCAGGGATGCCGAACGCTTCGGCAACGACGATCCCGTGCAGCGACGTCGACAGGATCCGGCGGCACTGGCAGATCCTGCGAACGACTTCGGCGACACCTTCGACCGACCGCTCGGCGACGGGGTTGATGAAGGTGACGCGCGCTGCGAGCTCCGGCGGCATGTCGTAGCGCCGCAGACCCGGCTTGAGCGATGCGCCGGGACGGCGCTCGCTCCATTCGGTCAGGTGCAGGACGAGCCCGAAATCGTGGACCTTCTCTTCGTTTGCGTATTCGGGCCAGATCTTGTTGGCGAACCAGCCGGGATCGCCATAGACGTCGGGAGCGTGGAGCCCGAGCGCTGCGAGGCGCTCTTTCGTCAGCCGTCCCCGGGTCGCGGCGACCCGAAACCGGGTGCCGGGCGGCAGGTGGTAGCCTGCCTCGTCGACGTTGGAGCCGCGCGTGAAGGTGTCGAGGCCCGTCCCCCAGATGCGAACCGTCCCGCCGGCAAAATTCTGAGCGATCGTGCCGATGCCGGAAAGGCGGCTCTCAGGTGAGACGAATGGCATTTTTCGTAGCCGCCGCCCCGAGATCGCGCTGACGACGATCGGGCTCAGCGCGTCACCAAAATTCACATAGGGCAGATCCGCGGGCATGCTCGCCCATGTGGCGTTCAACTCGCGCCTCACCTTTCGTCGCGAAATCTCGACCTGCCGTCGAACCTCGGCGAGAATGCCATGCTGCAAAAGCGAGATGTTCCGGTCCTTTCGATTGCAGGTCCACAGTGATCGAAGAGAGTGTAGATTTCCAGTCTGCGGCCCGGCAAACGAAGAGCGGGCGCCACGGCATCCCGCGGCGAGATCACGCACGAACCGCCGATTGGTCGGCGCAACGAGGAGGCGAGACCATGACGGTGACGATGCCGTCGCTGCCGCTCACCGGCGGCTGCCAGTGCGGCCTGGTACGCTACCAGATCCGGGCGGTGCCGGCGATGTTCTATCTCTGTCACTGCACCGAATGCCAGAGACAAACCTCGAGCGCCTTCGGCGAGAGCCTGCGCTGCGATCCGGCATCCGTGACGGTGACGGGCGCGATGCGCACGATGCGGCGCGTGGCCGAAAGCGGCAGCGTGCGGCTGGGCGACTTCTGTCCCGACTGCGGCGTGCGCATCCTGCATCGCTCGGAAGGCGATCCGGGCCGACTGAACGTCAAGGCCGGCACCCTCGACGACGCCGGCTGGCTCGTCCCGGCGGGCCATATCTGGACGCGGTCGAAACAGGCTTTCGTGGCGATCGGCGAGGACGAACTCGCCTATCCGCAGGGGCCCGACGACGGCGGGGCGGCGCTGAAGGCGCGTTGGCGGCAGATGCTGGGAAACGCTGCGAGCGAAGCGCCCTAGGACCTGCTGCCCTGCCCGGAGGCCGGCTCGGCGACGCGCGGGGCAGGGCCCGCGGCTCCTCGTCGGACCATGGGTTCGAACGCAAGGAAGGCCGACGGCGCTATGCCGCCCCGTCCGCGACGGTGCCGGCGTTGCGCCGTTCGGCATCGAGTTCGGCGAGGCTTTCGAGCGCGGCGCGGACGATCTCTTCGCGCAGTTCCAGCTCGCGCCGGCTCATCGCCATGCGGTCGAAGTCCGACCACATGATCCACCGCGACAGGGATGGCCCCGCCGCGCTCTGGTTGAGGAAGATACGGATGTCGGTGTGGCGCTTGTCGGCGATGATCGCCGTCATCAGGGTTTCGATGGCTTCGAGCGGGCCTTCCAGGAGCTGGATGAAGCGGTTGAACTCGTGGATCAGCATCCCGGTCACGGCGAGGTCGGCATTGCGCCGGGCGGCGCTCGCGGCGATGGCGCGGACGTCTGCGGCGGTGATGCCGGGGGCCGGGCGGGAGAGATAAGCGAGCCGGTAGACCGTCATGGATGCCATCCTTGCTGCCTGCCCGCCGCCGCGGCGATCCTCGGGTCGAGCGATAACGACAATATGACTTTGCCGGCGCCGCGCCAACTGGAGGAATGGCGGCGGACGGACGGTGATCGCACCGGAGGCGAAGGCTTGCGAAGGGAACGTCGGATGAGAGGCATGGGTTTCGTCGCACGGGTCGCCGTCGCCGGCGTCCTTCTCGTCGCGGCCGCTTCGGTGCCTCCTGCGGAAGCCGGGGAGGCGAAAGCGGCTCCGTCCGGCGGTCCGCAGGCGGCGGCTACGGGTCTCGACCGCCTTTATGCGGCGCTGAAGACGGCGCCGGACGAGGCGGCGGCGCGGGCGATCGAGGATGCGATCTGGCGCCGCTGGATGGAGGCGCCGGACCTGCGAACCGCGGATCTCGTCCGCGAGGCGATGGCCCGGCGGGAGATCTACGACTTTGCCGGTGCCAGAACGCTGCTCGACGAGGCGGTCGCCCGGGCTCCGGACTATGCCGAAGCCTACAACCAGCGGGGCTTCGTCCGCTTCCTGCAAGAGGACTACGACGGCGCGCTCGAAGACGTCGACCGGGCGATCGAACGCGAGCCGCGGCATTTCGCGGCGAGGGCCGGGCGGGCGCTGATCCTGATGCGTCAGGGCCGCCATCGCCTCGCCCAGGCAGAGCTCCGCCGGGCAGTCGAGATCCATCCCTTCCTGAAGGAGCGCGGCATGCTGGTCGGCGAGCCGGCGAAACCGTCCGAACCGCCGCGGCCGGGCATAGACCTTTGAGGCCACCGCCACTGTCGGCCGCCGTCTCCAGTCGCGACGAGGACCGTCCTCGGTCGATGCGAGGGCAATGACGGGTAATTGAGTTTGGCCGGCGCCCGGCTGACTGTAGCGTCGACAACGGGTCGGTCGCCGTCGTCGCGGCGTCTTCGTGATCCGACCCGCGAAGCGAAACTGCCGGAGGGTTCGCCGTGCGTCTCACCTCGTTCGGATCGATCGCCATTCTCTGCGTCGCCGGCATCGCCGGCCGGGCCGAGGCGCAGCCGGCCGGCGCTCCGAACGAACGGCCGAGCCAGTGCCGCGCGATCGCCAGCCTGATGCCGCAGGCGACCTTCGCGCAGTTTTCCGGCGGCGAGCGCGGTCTGTTCCAGAATCCGCAGGGCGATCAGTCCGTCAGGATCACCTACGTCACCCATGCGACCTTCCTGATCGAGAGCCCGCAGGGCGTCGTCGCGGCGACCGACTTCGCCGGCTATGCCGGGCCGGCCGTTCCGGACATCGTGACGATGAACAAGGCCCATTCGTCCCACAACACGCCCTATCCGGACCCGGCGATCCAGCACGTGCTGCCGGGCTGGAATCCGGACGGCGACGGCCCGGTGCATCATGCGGTGACCGTGGGCGACATGTTCGTGCGCAACGTTTCCACCGACATCCGCTCATGGGGCGGGGCGATGGAGGCCGACGGCAATTCGATCTTCATCTTCGAGGTGGCGGGGCTGTGCATCGGGCATCTCGGCCATCTTCACCACACGCTGACGGACGAGGACTATGCCGCGATCGGCCGCCTGGACGTCCTGATGGTTCCGGTCGACGGCGGCATGACCATGAGCCAGGCCGGGATGGGCGAGATCACCGAGCGGCTGCATTCGCGGATCGTCCTGCCCATGCATCGCTTTCGCGGACCGATCGACCGGTTTTTGGAAAAGCTGCCGGACTTCGCGGTGGAATGGCCGCGCGAGGACAGCTTCACCGTCTCGGTGAAGACCCTGCCGGACCGTCCGACGGTAATCGTCCTGCCCGGGGTCTGACCGCGGCGCCGGGTCTTCCGCCGTGCGGCGCCGACATCATGCCGCGCTTGCCAGCCCCCGGCGACGGGTCTATGGCAACATTGCAAGATTTCCTTAGTGAATCTCTCCCTCCCGGCTCTCGACCGCCGCGCCCGCGTCGTTCCGGTCGATCCGGGGCAGTCGCCGCGGGGTGCCATCGCGCCACGGCCATCACCGGTTTGCCCAATGCCCGAGACCCCGGCGCTCCGCCGTCCCCTCATCGTCGCCGCGATCATGGCGGCCATGGCGATGATCTCCATCGAGGCGACCATCGTCTCGACGGCGATGCCGCAGATCGCCGGCCAGCTCGGTGATCTGCATCTTTATTCCTGGGTCTTCTCCGCCTTCCTCCTCGCCCAGACCGCGATGACCGTCGCCTTCGGCAAGCTCGCAGATCTCTATGGCCGCCGGCCCATACTTTTGATCGGCATCGCCATCTTCCTCGCCGGCTCGCTGCTCTGCGGCTTCGCCTGGTCGATGCCCTCGCTGATCGTCTTCCGGCTGATCCAGGGCGTCGGCGCCGGCGCCATCCAGCCGGTGGCGCTGACCGTCGTCGGCGACATGTATTCGGTCGAGGAACGCGGTAAGGTGCAGGGCTATCTCGCCAGCGTCTGGGGCGTGTCCTCGGTGGCGGGGCCGCTCGCCGGCGGCCTGATCATCCAGCATCTCTCCTGGGCCTGGATCTTCTGGATCAACATTCCGATCGGCATTCTCGCCGCCGCGGGTTTCGTCGCCTTTCTCAACGAGGGCATCACCCGCGAGAAGCGCAAGGTCGACGTCCTCGGCGCCGGCCTCTTCGCGGTCTCGGTCGCAGCCCTGATGGTCGCGCTGACGGAGATCGGGTCCTCCACCGTCACGGTCGCCGCGGCGCTCGCCGTTGCGCTGGCGGCCGGCGTTCTCTTTCTCGCGCAGGAGCGACGGGTGAGGGATCCGATGATGGATCTCGGCCTGTGGCTGCGCCGCGTCATCGCCACGGCCAACGTCGTGACGCTGCTCAGCGGCATGACGATCATCGGGCTGACCACCTTCCTGCCGATGTACGTCCAGGGCGTTCTCGGCCAGACGCCGCTCGTCGCCGGCTTCACCCTGACGGTGATGGTGCTCGGCTGGCCGATCGGGGCGACCGTGGCGGCGAAGAACTTCAAGCGTTTCGGCCTCAGGCCCATCCTGCTCCTCGGCGCCGCGCTGCTGCCGATCGGCGCCAGCGTCTTCCTCTTTCTCGGCCCCGGCGCATCGCCCGTCTTCGCCGGTTTCGGCTCGCTGATCGTCGGCTTCGGCATGGGCTTTCTCAGCAATGCCGCGATCGTCATCGTGCAGAGTTCGGTCGGCTGGAGCGAGCGGGGCGCGGCCACCTCGTCGAACATCTTTTCGCGCAATCTCGGCTCGACCCTCGGGGCGACGGCGCTGGGCGCCGTCTTCAATCTCAGCCTCGCCAGCGGCGGCGGCGGCGCCCTGCCAGCGAGCCTCGACAGGATCCAGGCGCTGCTGGAACGGCCGGGCGCCATCGCCGCCGATCCGCAGACGCAAGAGGCGCTCGCCCACTCCCTGCATCTCACCTTCTGGGCGATGTTCTGCGTGGCGGCCCTGACCTTCGCCCTGGCACTACTGGTGCCCAAGGCGAGGGCCGCGGCGGCGACCGTGCGGGTGCCCGAGGAGGCGGCCGGCGTGCCGGAGGCGGTGCCGACGCCGGAGGCATAGCCGGCTTCGAAGCGTTGGCGGATGCCGGTGCCGGCCGATCCATCGCGCCGTCGCCGCGATGCCCCGCCGTTGCGGCGGGGCGGCTGCGTGTCAGCAGCCTGATGGGTTCATCGTCCGCACCACACGTTGCCGCGGTTCGGCCAGGGCTGTGCCAGGCCTTCGGCCATCAGCACGGCGCCGGCGTCGCGGCCATCCGACAGGGTGATGGTGACGAGTTCGCGGCCATATCGGTCGTGGCCGTCGCCGTCGAGATCGTAACCCGCCGCAAGCAGCGCCTGCAGGCGGCGGGTGGCCTGACGGCCGATGGTTCTTTCGCGCGGGCACTCGGGGCGGGAGATCTCCGGCGCGTCGATGTTCACGAGGCGCCATTTGGTCCCGCCGGCCCAGCCGGTGTCGCCGTCGACGAGGCACGTGTGACGCTTGCCCTGACCGCAAAGGGGCAGGGCGCCCCAGCGCGCCGCGGTCCGCGGCCCCTCCTCGGCCGCGCCGATCGGCGGAACCCGGAGATCGAGCATCGCCACCTGCCGCTCGATGGCCGCAAAGGCGGCGTCGAGCGCGCCGTTCTCCTGCACCTTGCCGAGAACGAGCGCGCCGGCGAAGACCACCGCGACCACCAGAGCGTCGCCGGCCAGGCGGGGAATCGAGAGCCCGCGGGCGCGGCGCCGGCGCGCCGGGCGTCGGCGAGCGGAGGGACCGGTTCGGACGAATTGGGACGGTGCGTTGCGCATGACCGCAGGTTGCGGCCGCCCGGTCGCCAGGCCGTGAAAGCATTCCGTAAGATTTTATGCATCGGACGGATTTTCCGTGCAGCTTGCAATCGCGCATCGCCGGGTGTCAGGGCAATCGCTTGAAGGCGAGTGCCGTCGGCGACGCTTCGATCTCCCTCTTTACGGAGGAGATGCATGGCAAGCCCGAGGGAGTGTCCCGCTATCGTCCGATGGTCCGGCGCGAGTGCACCCGCCTGTCGGCATTTCTCCGCAAGGGCGAAATCGGGCCGATCGCCAGCCCGGCCCCTTGCTTCAAGCGAGCGCCCTGCGATGCGTGCCGCCGCCTCAGCCCGCGGCGAGCGGCAGGCGGATCAGCTGTTCGAGGCCGCCCTCCGGCCGGTTGGATATCGCGATCGTGCCGCCGGCCTGATCGACGATCTCCTTGGCGATCGCCATGCCGAGCCCGGCGCCGGGCTTCAGCTTGCGGCGGCCGGGGTCGACCCGGAAGAACGGCTCGAAGGCGCGTTCGAGCAGCGCTTCGGGAATGCCCGGGCCGTCGTCGACGATCCCGATCTCGGCGAAGCCACCCCGCCTTGCGAGCGACAGCCGCGCCGCGCCGCCATGGACGGCGGCATTCTCCATGAGATTGCGCAAGGCGCGCTTCAGCGCCAGCGGCCGGGCCGAAACGGTGAGATCGACGGTCGCGGGGCCCGGCGGCGCGACGGTATGGCCGAGGTCCGCCAGCTCGCCGACGATTTCCTGAAGCAGAGGCCTCAGCCGGACCGGCTCGTTCGCCTGGGGCTCGACCTCCTCGCGCACCAGCCGGATGGCGCTGTCGGCGATGCGGTCGAGTTCCTCCAGATCCTTCAGCCAGGTCTCGCGTTCGTCGTCCGGCAGGAATTCGGCGCGCAGGCGCATGCGCGTCATCGGCGTCCTGAGGTCGTGGCCGGCGGCGGCGACGAGGCGCATGCGGCTTTCGACGGCGGCGCGCACCCGTCCCGTCAGCCGGTTCAGCGCCGAGGCCGTGGCGCGCACCTCGGCCGGACCGTCCTCGGGGACATGGGCCGGCAGGCCGTCCGGCCCGACGGTCGAGACCGCTTCGTCCAGGATGACCAGCGGCCGGGTCATCTTGGTGGCCGCGAAGATCGAGATCGCCGCGACGCCGACGGCCAGCACCGTCATGTAGGTGACGAAGCCGAGCAGACCCCGCGGCGGAAAGCCGGGATAGGGCAGATAGGCCCAGCGCCCCGGCTCGACCTCGAAGGCGATCTGGCGGGTGCGCGCCTGGGGGTCGCCGACGATCCGCACCGGAATGCTGAGGCCCCGGGCGGCGAGGGCCTCGCTGATGCCGAGGCCGTCGCGCACCAGGACGTCCGGCTCGCTCGTCGGCATCCTGCCGATGGTGACGCCGAGACGTTCGGCGGCGCCGGGGTCTTCCTGCAGAACGGCCGCGACGATGCGCACCTCCTCGGCGAAGGTGGCGCGGAAACTGTCGCGGTCGGGCCGGTCGAGCATGGTCAGCGAAACCAGCGCCGCGAGGGCGACGACGCCGAGGACGGAGGCGAGAAGAAGCAAAGCGAGGCGAAACCGCAGGGACTTCACGGCTTGGCCTCCTCCTCGTCCCGCTCGACCGGCGCGGCGAACTGGTAGCCGCCGTTGCGCACCGTCTTGAACAGCCGGAAGACGCCGTTGTCGTTGAGCTTTCGCCGGAGCCGGCTCATCGTCACGTCGATCGAGCGGTCGAACGGATCGGCGGAGCGGCCATGCAGGAGGTCCATGAGGATGTCGCGCGACAGCACCCGGCCCGGCCGTTCGAGGAAGATCATCAGGAGGTCGAACTCGGCGCCGGTGAGGGAGACCTCACTGCCGTCGGGTCCGGTGAGGCTGCGCCGCTCGGGGCTGACGGTGAAGCCCTCGAAGCGGAAGGCGGAGGAGGTCGCCTCGCCGCCCTCCTTCTGGGCCGACGCGCTGCCGCGGCGCAGCACCGCGCGGATGCGCGCGGCGAGTTCGCGCGGGTTGAACGGCTTGCCGAGATAGTCGTCGGCGCCGAGCTCGAGCCCAATGATCCGGTCGACGTCCTCCTTCAGGGCGGTGAGCAGGATGACCGCCAGTTCCGGCCGCTCGTCCTTGATCTCCCGGCAGATGTCGAGGCCGGAGCCGTCGGGCAGCATGACGTCGAGGACGACGAGATCCACCCTCGAATCGGCCAGCCGCTGCTGGCATTGCCGGCGATTGGCCGCGAGCTGGCAGCGAAAGCCCTGGCCGTCGAGATATTTGCCGAGGAGCCGGCAGATCTCCGGATCGTCGTCCACCACGAGAATGTTGGGCTGGTTCATCGACGTCGGTCCCGAAACATGGCGTTTGCCGAGCATGATGGTCACTTTGCCCCTGCTTTGCGACGTCGCGGAGATCCCGGCGAGAGCCGTTTTGTAATCATCTGTTGCAACACCCCATGTCGTTACTCGGCGTAACAAATCGGGCCTGTCGCGGCGACGTTCGGCAATCTTCCGCCGCACCTTCGCAACATCCCGTCCCTATGTTCTCCCCATCACTCGAATCAAGGGAGATCAGTGATGAGAACAATTCGAGACACGAAGACCGGCCGGTTCGGCGGTCGCGCCAAGATGGCCACCGGGGCGGCGCTGGCCGCGGCGCTGTTCGGCACCAGCGCCTTCGCGCAAGGGGTGCCGCAGCAGCCGCGCGAGCCGTCGGCGAGGATGCAGGCCGGGGAAGGACCGGGGCACAAGGGGCCCGGGCGGCACGGCGCGATGCGCTTCGCCCAGGACTTCGAGCGTGGCCATCACGGCTGGCGCCATGGCCGCCATCACGGCCCGCGCCACGGCATGATGTCGCCGGCGAAGCTGGCGGGCGCCCTGGCGGCGCTGGAGACCGGCATCGGCATTCAGCCGGACCAGATGGGCACCTGGCGCAACTTCACCGGCGCGCTCGTCGCCTTCGCCGAAGCGGCTCAGCCGCCGCGCGGCCGCCATGGCATGGGGCCGGGGCCGCGGGGTCCGCGCGGCATGGATGCCGGACGGGGCGGGCCGGGGGCGACGCCGGCACCGCAGCCGCCCGAGGCCGGCGCCGGCAATGCCGACGACGCCGCGGCCGCGGGTGCGCCGGGCGATCGGCCGCAGCAGGGTCTCTTCGCCTTCCGCATGCTCGACCGCTTCGCCGATCGCGCCATCGACGCGGGCGAGAAGGCGAAGACGCTGAAGTCGGCGCTCGCCGACCTCGAAGCCACCCTGACCCCGGAGCAGGTCGACCGGGCCCGCGGTCTCGTCCGCGCGATGATGCGCGACATGCGCAAGGAGCATCGCGGCGGCCGCTGGGACCGTCACGATCGCGGCGATCGCACGGGTTGGAGAGGCCATCACCGGCAGGGCCAACGCGGTCCGATGTCGCAACAGGGCGGCATGCACATGGGTCCGGGAGGTCCCGGCGGCCCCGCCGACGAGGACCAGGACGAGATGGAGCCGGAGACGCCGTCGATGGACGAGCCGCAGCAGGGCTGAGGCGATACGCGGCGGCCTGCCCGAATCGGGCCGCCTGAGAGGAAATGCGGCGGAGACCGACCCCCCTCGGGTCTTCGCTGCAGATTCGCGGGATCGGCGACCGTCCACGCCGGTCCCGTGGCTGCTCGGAAGCCGCCGAGGCGCCTTGCGCCCCGGCGGCTTCCGGCATTTCACGGCCGCCGGCGAGACCGCCGGGTGGCGAAAGATCGGCTCAAACCGCTTCGAAGCGGTGGACCGAGTGGACGCGGAAGGGCGCGCCCGGCTCCGGCTCGACGAAGATCGCCAGCTGGTCGATCGCGAGCGTCTCGCCGTCGAATTCCGCGAAGGTCTCCTGAAGATCGGGGCTCAGCGCCTCTACCTGTTCGTCCGAGAGCGCGCCCGACAGGGTCATGTGAAAGCGGAATTCCTCGAAGACGTAAGGATAGCCCCATTCTTCGAGATAGGCGCGCTGGCGCTCGGTGAGCCGGTCCGGCCGGCGGCGGGCGATGGCCTCTTCGCTCAACGGCGCCCGGAACGGCGCGAAGGCGCGGACGGCCGAAGCTTCCATTGCCGACATTTCCGGCGAGGGCTCCGCCGGCACCAGCGCGAAGAACGCCCCGAGCCTTGCGGGAACGCGGGCCGTGATTGCAAAGGGGCGCTGCGCGGCGCAGAACTGCGACAGCCGCGCGTCGATGCGTTGAAGATCGACCGCATCCGCGAGCGCGAAGGGCGCGACGATCGTCGCGTGGAAGCCGTAGCGGGCCGGGGAGGCGACGAGCGGGTCGCGCACCGCGATCGCCTCGCGGCTGGCCTCGCCGTCGAACGGATTGCGGCCGAGCCAGCGATTGGCCGTCATCGCCAGCGGCGAGCCCGCCGGCGGAGTGAAATAGATCGCCGCGCGCATGCCGGTCGTCCCCTCGAAAGTTCCGGCCGTGTCCGACCCTCGACGCACCAGGACGCCGCAGGCTTCGGCGTCGTCGCTGGTCCGCGGCATCATGCGACCTGTTCGATGACGGTCCGATGTCAAGTCGAAGGGGGTTGCGCAACGCCGGTGCCGCCGCGACGGAGGGGCGTTCCGCAGCCGCCCGGCCGCCCCTGTGGCATCGCCAGCACAGGCGAAGCGCGAAGTCTTTCAATGCTCTGTTCGGGGTTTGACAGGATTCCGGCCGGTTGCGCATAGCTCGGCCACCCGCAATCGACGAGGGCCGGCTCACCATGCGCGACTGGTTTCAGCAGCTTCGATCCGTCCGGCTCTTCGGCGTCCTTGCAGTGCTGCTTCCGGCGCTGCTTCTGGCCGGTTGCCAGACGGCGGAGTTGACGCCGGCTTCGCTCGGCCTGACGACCCTGACGGAGCAGAGCGTCGCCGAGATCCGCGGCCACTCCGTTCTCGTCATGGATTACCAGAGCGCCCGCATTCTCGAGGCCGAAAACCCCGACGCGCTGCGCTATCCGGCCTCGCTGACGAAGATGATGACGCTCTTTCTCCTCTTCGAGGCGGTGGATGCGGGCAAGCTCTCGCTCGACACGGAGCTCGTCGTCAGCGCCGAGGCGGCCGCCGAGCCGCCGTCGAAGCTCGGTTTCAAGCCGGGGGAAACCATCGCCGTGCGTGACGCGGCGCAGGCGCTGGCTACGAAATCGGCCAACGACGTCGCCGTGGTGATCGCCGAAAATCTCGGCGGTACGCAGGCCAATTTCGCGACCGTCATGACCGCCAAAGCCCGCCAACTCGGCATGCGCAACACCCGCTTCGTCAACGCCTCGGGTCTGCCCGATCCGGGCCAGATCTCGACGGCCCGCGACATGGCGATTCTCGCGAGGGCCCTGATCTCGCGGTTCCAGCGCTACATGCCGATGTTCCGCGTCACCGAATTCTCCTTCAAGGGCCGGACCTATCGCGCGACCAACAAGCTGCTCGGCAAGGTCGAGGGCGTCGACGGGCTGAAGACCGGCTACATCCGCGATTCCGGCTTCCACCTCGTCGCCACGGCCATGCGTGGCGGCCGGCGCCTGATCGTCGTCGTCATGGGCGGGCGGACCGGCAATGAGCGCAACGCCGAAGTGACGGGGTTGATCGACAAGTATCTGTAGCTGCGACCGGCGGCTGCGCCGGCCGCTCACACGGCATTTGGCGAATAAGCGATCTGCAGTTCCAGGGCGACGGAAGCCAGTCTTTTGTCCCGGGTCCAGAGCCTCAGGCTGGAATTCGACAGACAGGCTGCGACCAGTGCGACGTCGACGAAGCCGATACCGCGCCGGTAAAGCCGATGCCGCTCAATTCGCTGCCGGACTTCGCCGAGAGGCGTCGGAGCGACGGTCGGCAAACCCTCGATCATCGCGAGGAATGCCCCTCGGTCACGAACCGATCCGAGTGCGAGTTCCGCGGTGACGTAAGGATGGGCTGCAATCTGATTGGCGAGGAGCAGATCCTCCAGGAAATCGTCTCCCTGGCGGAGGTGATCGACCCAGACGGACGTATCGGCAATGATCATCAATCGAGGCGACGGCGAGGCGGTGCCTCGAAATCCGGCTCCGTGCCACCGAGCGCCGCAAGCTTGCGTCCGCTCTCACGTTCGATGAGGGCCGTGAGGGCTTCACGAAGCAAGGCCGTCCGCTCCGTGTTTCCCGTAAGGGCGACGGCGCGCCGGAGGAGTTCGTCGTCGAGCGTCACGGTCGTTCGCATCGGCTTTTCCAGGACAACAACGTTACGCCCTCAAGCTAAGCGCGTTTCCAAAGAAGGAAAAGTGCTGCCGTAGCCGCTCAGGCTGCCCCTGGACGTCTTTGCGGGCCGGCTGATTTCGCCGATATCCAAACCGTTCGAGAGCTTGCGCCTCTCTTTGCCGGTGACGCCTGCGCCCCTCAGAACTCACCCTCGTAGAACACGCCGACCTCGCCGCCGCCTTCCGTCGTCACCGCGCCCTTGGCTTTCAGCCCGCCGCCGAGCTTCAGTTCGAGCGAGACGCGGCCGGTCGAATCGACGCCGAGATAGGTGTTCTCGTTGAGATACTTGCCGACGCCGACGGCGGTCTGGCCGTCGGAGGTGGTGGTGACGTTCAGGGCATCGACGCCGAGCTGGGAGCGCAGATTGTCGAGGAGGCCGGTCGAGCCGCCGACGCCGGCGAGCGTCGCTGCGGCCTCGGCCAGCTGGGCGATCTGCAGAGGCGAGAGGTCGGACGTTCCCTGGCCGAAGATCAGCCGCGCCAGCACCTCGTCCTGGGGCAGCGCCGGGTTGGAGGAGAAGCTGACCGACGGATCGTTCGCCGGCCCGGTCACCGTCACGTAGACGGTGACGTCGTCGACGGTCGAGGACGCCTCGAGGTCGAGGGTCGGGATCAGATCGCCGGTGAAGCTCAGATTGCCGCGCTCGAAGGTCAGCACCTTGGAGAGGATCTGGAACCGGCCGCGCACCAGTTCGAAGCCGCCGACGATGGAAAGGTTCGCGGCCGGGCCGGTGATCCGCAGCGAGCCGCCGAGTTCGAGATCGAGGCCGCGGCCGCGCACGAAGACGCGGTTCGGCGCGTTGAACGTGATGTCGAGATTGATGCCGCCGCCGCTGGTGCCGCTGGCGTTCTTCGGGAAGAGCTCACGCTGCTGCTCGATGACGGCCGGGCTAGCGTTGCGGTGGGTGACGTCGATCCGCGCCAGCGAACTCGGAAGGTTGTCCGGCACGATGATGTCGATTTCTTCGGCGTTGACCGTGCCGGTGAGGGTGGGCGTCGCGACCAGCGGGCCGGTCAGCGTCAGGTCGGCCGACAGCCGCGCGGCGACGAGTTCGCCGTCGTTGTAGCGGGCGCGGTCGGCGCGGATCGTCAGATCGGCGGGGAACTGACCGGTGAGGCCGACCGTCCCGCCGATGGTGACGCTGCCGCCGGAGGAGATCTGGCCGGTGAAGCTCTGGATCGTCGCGGTCGTGCCGCTGAGGACGATCTTCGTGTTGATGTCGTTGAGGGCGACGTTGAAGCCGGTATCGACCAGCCGCGCTCCGGCGACGGTGACCGTGCCGTTGACGTTGGGCTGGGTGACGGGACCGGTCGCCCGCACGTCGATGCGGGCCGTGCCCTGAACCGAGCGCCCGCCCTCGGCGAGAATCGGATTGGCGAGCGAAAGTGGCGCCGTGCCGTTGGCGGCAAGATCGAGGGTCGGCGTGCCGGCAAGGCCGACCGAGCCGTTGACGGCGAGATCGATGCCGCTGCCGGACAGGCGCGTATCGGTGGTGACGCGGTTGCCGGCATATTGCCCCTGTGTGACGATCTGCAGGCCGCCGACGCCGGCGCTGCGGGTCTGCTGGATCGAGACGCCGGAGGCGGTGACGTCGTAATTCACCTGCGGATTGCTCGGCGCGCCGGTGGCCCTGACGGTGCCGTTGATCGTCCCCTGCGGGGCGAGATCGCCGGCGGCCGCACTGGCGATCGAGGCGGGCAGGTTTCGGATCTCGGCAGTGAGGTTCAGATTGCTCTGGCTCGCCCCGCCGGTGACGCGGATGGTGCCGCCGCCGACCCGCACCAGCGCCTGGTCGAGGGCGAGATTGCCGTTCTGATAGCTGCCGGCGAGGTCGGCCGAGAGGGGAGGGGCCCCGGCGGCTCGGCTCTGGGCGACCGAGACGTTGGCAGCCGAGAGGTCGAAGCGCGCGTTCGGGCTGGAAAGCGAGCCGGTGGCAGTCGCCGTGCCGGACAGGGTGCCCTGCGCCCCGAGGCCGTCGACGAAGCCGTTGGCGAGGCCGACGGGGAGCCGGGCGAGATCGACGTCGACGTCGAGCTGCTGACCCACCGTGCCTCGCGCCGTCAGGCGACCGTCGCCGGCGACGACCTCGGCATTGGCGAGGTTGACGGTGCCGTCCTCATAGGTGCCGGCGACGTCGAGGGTGAGCGGCGCCGTGCCGGAGCGGGCGATCTCTTCGGTGGTGATGCCCGAACCGGACAGCGTGAACTGCGCGGACGGGTTGGACAGCGATCCCGTCGCCGTTGCGTTGCCGGAGATCGTGCCGCGAGCGCCGAGGCCTTCGACGAAACCGTTGGCGAGGCCGGCGGGAATGCCGGTGGCGGTCACCTCCAGATCCAACTGATCGCCGATGGTGCCGGATGCCGACAGGCTGCCGGAACCGACGGACAGGTCGGCCCGCTCGATGGTGGCGGTGCCGCCCGAATAGGAGCCGGCCGCGTCGAGGCCGATCGGCGCGATGCCGGAGTCGGCGATCTGCCGGGTCGTGATGCCCGAGCCGGTGAGCTGGAAGGTCGCCTGCGGGTCGGAGAGCGAACCGGTCGCCTTGCCGGAGCCGGAGACCGTGCCGCGGGCGCCGAGCCCTTCGACGAAGCCGTTGGCGAGACCGACCGGCAGCTCCGACAGGTTCAGCGTCAGGTCGAGATTTTCGCCGACCGTGCCCGAAGCCGACAGGGAGCCTTCGCCGACGGTGACGTCGGCGCGCTCGATCGTCGCGGTGCCGCCTGCATAGGAGCCCGCCGCATCGAGGGCGAGCGGCGCGACGCCGGACCTGGCGATCTGCTCGGTGGTGATTCCGCTGCCCGAAAGCCGGAAGGTGGCGTTCGGGTCTGAGAGCGAGCCGGTCGCCCGGCCGGTGCCGGAGATCGTGCCTTCGGCGTTGAGCCCGTCGACGAAGCCGTTGGCGAGGCCGACGGGAAGGGCGTCGAGGGCGAGGTCGAGGTTCAACTCTTCGCCGACCGTGCCCGACGCCCGCAGCGAGCCGTCGCCGACGTCGAGCCTTGCGGTGTCAAGGTTGAGCGTGCCGTCGCGGTAGTTGCCGTCGGCGGCGAGGGTCAGCGGCGGGACGCCGCCTTGTGCGATCGCCTTGGTGGTGATGCCGGTGCCGGACAGGTCGAAGGTGGCGTCGGGCCTTTCGAGCGTGCCGGTCGCCCGCGCCGTGCCGGAGACGGTGCCCTCGGCGCCGAGGCCCTCGACGAAGCCGTTGGCGAGGCCGACCGGCAGACGGCTGACTTCGGCCGTGACGTCGAGGGTCTCGCCGATGCGGCCGGAGACGGTGAGCGAACCGTCGCCGACGTTCACGACGCCGGTCTGGATGTCGGCGGTGCCGTCCGCATAGCTGCCGGCAAGGCGCAAATCGAGCGGTTTGATGCCGGACTGGGCGATTTCGTCCGTGGTGATGCCGCTGCCCTGGATGTCGAAGGTGGCATCGGGGTTGGTCAGCGTGCCGGTGGCGCTCACCGTGCCGGAGATCATGCCCCTGGCCGAGAGGTTGGGCACGAAGCCGTTGACGAGGCCGACGGGGAGGTTTTCCGCCCGCGCCCGGACGTCGAGGGTCTCGCCGATCGTGCCCGAGGCGGTCAGCGAGGCCGAGCCGACCTCGACGTCGGCATTGGCGAGCGTCAGCGTCTCGTTGTCGTAGGAGCCGGAGGCGTCGAGCGAGAGCGGCTCGATGCCGGCGTCGGCGATCGTCTTGGCGGTGATCTGGCGGCCGGTGAGCGAGAAGGTGGCGGCGGGTGCGCTCGTCGTCCCGGAAACCTGCGCCTCGCCGGACAGGGTGCCCGAGGCGTCGAGCCCCTCGACGAAGGCGTTGGCGATGGCGACGGGGGCTTCAGTGAGATCGACGTCGAGGTCGATCGTCTCGCCGACCGAGCCGGTGGCGGTGAGCGAGCCGTCGCCGAGATCGAGGCGGGCCGTCTGGAGCTGCAGCGTGCCGCCGGAATAGCTGCCGGCGACCGTGCCGTCGACCGGCGGCGTCGCCGGGCCGCCGGAACGGGTGGCGACGACCTGTCGGGCGCGGATGTCGAAGCGGGCGGAGGGATCGCTCGCCTGGCCGCTCACCGCGGCGGTGCCGTCGAGGGTGCCGGCAAGCGACAGGTCAGCGACGAAGGGATTGGCGACGGCGGCCGGCACGTTCGTCAGATCGGCCGACAGGTCGAGCGTCTCGCCGGCCGAGCCGGAGGCCGACAGCCTGCCCTCGCCGACGGAGAGGATGAAATCGGAGAGCGTGGTGGTGCCGTCTGCGATGCGGATCCGCGCCGGCTCCTGCAGCGCCACGGCGGCATCGGGAATGGCGGCGGTGAGCTGCTGGAGTTCGATCAGCGTCTCGTTCGGGGAGAAAGCGGCGTTGCCGGCGAGCGTTATCGGAACGCCATTCGCCCGCGCCGAAGCGTCGATCGCCGTGCCCTCGCCTTCACGGCCAAGATCGATGGCGAGATCCTCGACGTCGATCCCGGCGGCGCCGATCGACAGTGCCCGGATCGTGCCCTCGGGCTTCGGGACACCGAGATAGTCGTAGACCGACAGGTCGATCTTCGCACCGACGAGGCTGTTGCCGGAGACCGAAACGTTGTCGCCGGCAAGATCCGGGCGGGCGACGGGCGTGCCGTCGGCCTCGACGTCGAAGCCGATGGTTCCGGCGACGTCGCCGCTCGCCGTTACGCCGCCAAGGGCGGCCAGGGCTTCGAGATCGTCGAGACTGACGTCGAGGGTGCCGATCGGAAGGAAGTTCTCGTTGAGGACGAGGTCGCCGGTGATGCGGTTCGGGCCCTGGCGGATGACGAGGCCGGAAAGGCGGCGTTCGCCGTTCTCCTGCGTCGTCAACTGCGCCTGGCCTTCCAGCGGCTGGCCGTCGATGGTGCCGGAAATGTCGACGCTTGCCCGCGGCGAGGCGGGATCGAGCGTGCCGGTGGCCTTCACGGTCAGATTGGCGAGTTCGCGGCCGTTGATCGACAGGCCGTTGCCGTCGACGGTGAGATTCACGTCGGGCTTTTCGACCGGGCCGCTGGCCGTCAGATCGAAGGTGGCGGCACCGGAGAAGGACTGGCTGACCGCACCCGCATTGGCGATACGGCCGGAAATGTCGGCCGAGACGGTGTCGCCGTTCAGCCCGGCCTGGCCGGTGATCGAGAGATTGTCGCCGGTGACCTTCAGGTCGTTCGCACTGAGGCCGCCGTCGGCGGTGCGGGCGAAGCGGCCGGCCACCGCAAGGCTCTCGCCGGCGATGGGCGAGAGGGCCGCCGACAGCGCCACGGTCTGGAAATTGGAATCGAGCGTCAGGTCGAAGGTGGAGAAGCTCAGCGCGGCCGAACCGGTGACGGTCAGATTGGCCGTGTCGGTCTCAAGCCTCGCCGGGTCGAGCCGGATGCCGTTCTGGTCGAGCGCGCCGCTGCCGGAAAGCCTGATCGGACCGTCGAGGAAGCGCTGCTGCACGCCCTCCGGGGCCTTTGCGGAGGCGGCGCTCGCCGAAAGCTGGAACGGGCCGGTGAGGCCGGTGACGTCGAAGCCCGCGCTGGTCAGTTCGGCGCCGAGATTGTTCGCGGCGTAGTCGGCATAGACGACCTGCGGGAGATTGGCGTTGACCGTGAGATTGGCGTTCGACAAAGCACCCTGGAGCGATGCCTGCAGGCTCGATATGGACAGGTCGATCGGCGTCTCCGGCGTACCGAAGGACAGGGCGAGCGGTCCGCCGCCGGGGGCGCTCAGCTGGACGGAGAGATCGTTGCCGGAGCCCGACGGATCGACCGTGCCCGTGGCCGAGACCTGCACGGCCTGCGAGGACAGGGTGCCCTGTTCGATCCGGTAGGTGCCGTCGTCGCGGATTTCGACCGTCGCGTCGAGATTGGC
Source organism: Jiella avicenniae (assembly GCF_021390325.1). Taxonomy (GTDB): domain Bacteria; phylum Pseudomonadota; class Alphaproteobacteria; order Rhizobiales; family Rhizobiaceae; genus Jiella; species Jiella avicenniae. The sequence continues at coordinate 30,243 of NZ_JAJUWU010000004.1, forward strand.
GCCGCCTTCGACATAGCGCTGATAGGCCTCCGGCACGAAGCGCTCGGCCGCGACGTTGAGCGACAGCGCGGCACGGTAGGCATCGTCCTGCCGGTCGACGCGGGCGGTCAGGGTTGCGGCCTGCTCGTTGTCGACGGTGAGCGCGCCGTTCGCCATGAAGCCGGAGAGCGGGCCGGAGCCGTTGACCGTCAGCTGCACCGGCGGGGCGCCGGGAATGCCGAGCAGCGTCGCGACGAGGCCGCCCTGGGGCTCGCTGGCGTCGACATTGACGACCAGCCGGTTGTCGTCCGGCGCGAAGTCGACCGTGAAGGCGATCCGCCCCGGCTGGTCGAGCCGCTCGACGGTCGCCTGAGCGGACAATTGCGTCGGGTCGGCATCGAGGGCCAGGCTGGCATTGGCCTTGAGCCGCGCCCGCGTGCCGGCGATCGCCTCGCCGAGGACGAATTCCTGGATGGCGATCTGCTGGATGTCCGCGGTGATCGAGGGCAGGGAGAACCCGCCGCCGCCTTCGCTGGCCGGCTGGCCGGTCGGCAGCCGCTCCAGCACGATCCGTCCGGCGGAAAGGTTCTCGATCGAGACGTTGGAGCGCACCAGCGCCAGCGGCGACCAGTCCATGGCGAGGTCGCTCGCCGTCAGGAAGACGCCCTCGGGGTCCGAAACGGTGACCGTGTCGATGCGGATCGACCCGCTGAGGGCGCCCGACAGGCCCTCGATCTTCACCTTCATCGTGTCGGTCGAGATCAGGTTCTCGATCTGGCCGGCGATGAACTGCTGGGCATGGGCCGGCCGGTTCGCCGGCAGCAGCGCGGCGAGCGCCAGGAACAGCGTCAGGACAAGGGCGGCGAGGCGTTCGTTGAGCATCAGAAGGCCTGTCCGATTCCGGCATAGATCTGGTAACCGGCGTCCCGCGGCCCCGGATCGAGGGGGATGCCGACGTCGATGCGGATCGGACCGAAGCTGGTGAGATAGCGGGCGCCGACGCCGGCTCCGAGCTTGAAGTTGGAAAAGTCGGGCACGAGTTCGTCGGAGACCGTGCCGAAATCCAGGAAGGGCACGATCTGGATGTTCTCGGTGACGCCGATGCGCGCCTCGACCGAGCCCTCGAACAGCGACAGGCCGCCCGTCGGCGTGTCGGTGAAGCGCTCGTTGAAGCCCGAGCCGGGCGGTACGTCGCCGGGGAAATAGGGGCCGATCGACTGGAACTCGTACCCGCGGACCGAGCCGCCGCCGCCGGCGTAGAAGCGGCGGTCGTTCGGAATGTCCTCGACGTCGGCGCCGAAGATCGTGCCGTAGCCGAGCCGGCCGGCAAGGATCAGCCGGTCGCTTTCCGTCAGCGACAGATAGGCCCGGCCGTCGAGCCTCGTCTTCACGAAGGGCGTCGAGGTGTTGAAGCCGTAGGACGGCTCGGCGAGCGCCTGGAAATAGAAGCCCTCCGTCGGGTTCAGCTCCTTGTCGCGGCCGTCATAGGTGTAGGTGATCGGCAGCGAGGTGATGAAATAGTTCCGATCGCCGAGATAGTCGGTGATCTCCTCGTATTCGGCGCGCAGGGTGACGTTGAGCTTCTGCTGCCGGTCGATGTCGTATTCGACGCCGCTCGTCGCCGCATAGCTGGTGCGGTCGTAGGCGAGCGGCTGCTCGCGCTTGATCTCCAGCGAGCCGATATAGACCGAATCCGGGCCGAGGACGCCCGGCTTCTTGAACACCAGCGAACTCGAATAGTCGAACCCGTCGGTCTCGCGCGCCTCGCCGGAGACGGCGGTCGCGCCGATCCGCGACACCGAGGCGTCGAAGCGCAGCGACTCGGCCCGGCCGAAGAGGTTGCGATAGCCGACATAGCCGCTGGCGCCGGCGCCCTCGGTGTTGGAATAGGTGGCACCGACGCCGTAAAAGCCGAACTTGCGCTCGCCGACCTCGACCTGCACCGGCAAAGTGCCGTCCGGATCCTGGGCCTTGCCTTCCTTGACGGTGACCGACGAAAAGACCCCGAGCTTGAGGAGGCGGGCCCGCGCGTCGGCGAGTTCTTCGGGCGAGAACACCTCGCCGGCCTTCAGCCCGGTCATGTAGGCGATGAAGCCCGGATCGACGTCCTCGGCGCCGTCGACATAGACGTCGCCGAAGGGAACCCGCGGGCCGGGATCGAGGGCCGCCTGATATTCCAGCCGGTCCGTCGCCGCGTCGGCGATGATGTCGCGATCGGTGACGGCGACGAAGGGGCGGCCGTCCTCGCGCAGCGCGTTGAACATCTTGCCTTCGGCTTCGAGCACCTTCGCCGAGCCGGCGTCACCGCCGGCCTCGAGCCCGTATTCGGCCGGGTCGACGGGGATGCCGCCGGAGGAGACGGCGATGCGGCCGAGCGTGTATTTCGGCCCCGGGCGGACCCGGATCGTCACCGGCACGGGCCGTGCGGAAAAGCTCGCATCCGGCTGCAGGGTGGTGATGTCGCGGCCCTCGACGAAGACGTCGACGAGACCGTCGTAGCGGGCCTGTTCGAACAGGGCCGCCACGAGCCGCTTGCGGTCGGTCTTGGCCTTGGACAGGAGGCCGAGCGAGCCGGAGACCGGCTTGTCCTCGTCGCTGATCAGGCCGGAGGCGTCGCGCAGCGTGTCTTCCAGCGATCCGTCCGCGTCTTCCGGGGTGGGCTCGACGGCGAGCGTCACGGTGTAGTTGAGGGGATCGATGACCTCGACGTCGGCATCGGCGCTTTCGAAGAACTTCACGCCGAAGATCTCGAACGCGCCGGCCGGCGAGGCCAGGGAGATCGCCAGGGCAATCGCAACACAGATTGCAGGCAGGCGGCCAAAATCGGGCAAACGCTTCAATCCCCTGAACCAGCGGTCATGTGGAGGGTGAGAGTGCCCGCCGTCATGGCGCGCCAGGGCCTGCCGGCCCTTCCCGAAAAGTTTCGCTCCCCCCTTCAGGTATGGATAAGCATGCCCGGAAATCGTGAAATAACAACTACGAAGGCCCGCCGGATCGGCCGGCGAACACCTCGCAAACGTCGATTGAGCCCGTGCTGTGCCGATGGGACAACAGGACGGACGCAAAGCCGGACTTACTGTCGCAGGGAGGCTTGGAGGCCAGAATTTTCTTGCGCGTGGCCAATGTGCGACAAGGGTGGTCTGGCGGGCCGACGGATCGGGCCGCGATGTTCGCGTCCCGATGCCGATCATCCCTCGAAAGGACGTTGGCGGCTTCAGGCCGACGGAGCGCGTTCGGTTGGCGTGCCGAATGCTTCGTCATGGAAAGAGCGCATTGACGTCATGCGGCCAGAGCATAGCATGGGCTCATGAGGGTCGTACGTCTGAAGCCATATCTTCGAGCGATGGAACGGATGGGGCTGGATGATGCGGCCATGCGCGAGATAGAAGCCGGGCTTGCCGCTGCCCCGAACGCGCATCCCGTCATCCGAGGCTTGAGGGGTGTTCGCAAGGCCCGGTTCGCGCTGCCGGGCCGGGGGAAATCCGGTGGTGGGCGCGTCATCTATTATGTCGCCGTGAAGTCTGCCATCTACATGATGACCGCTTATCCGAAGAACGAGTCGGATGATCTGTCGAATGCGCAACGCGAGGCAATTCTGGCGGCCATCGAGAGATTGAAGGGAGGAGCGGGATGAGCCGAGTTGGCGACGACCTCGTCGAAGCGTTCGCAGAAATCGAAGCCGAACTCGGCGGCACGGCAAAGGCGCAGTCCTACGACGTTCCGGCCGCCCTGTTCACCCCCGAGCGGATCCGTTCGATCCGATCGAGGCTTGCCGTGACGACGCGGGCTTTCGAGCGCGAATTCGCGATCCCGGCTCGCAGGATGGACGCTTATGAACAGGGCCGCCGCCGTCCCGACGAGACGACGATCGCTCTTCTTCGGGTGATCGAGAAAGATCCCGACGCCGTCCGCAAGGCGCTGGCGTCAGAACCCCTCGCGGAACGCGCCTGATCCCGAGAGGCCGGATCGTCTCATCCTTGCGTGTGGCGCCGGCGGCCGGCGGCACCCGGCGCCGGGTCGCGACGACTCGGCCGTGCCAGACCCGATACGCCATCCGCCGACGCGCCGTCCGCCGGGCGACGGCGGCTTGGATGGAACGATTCTGAAAAGCGCTTGAAGCCCACGCCACAAAGGGGCAATCTCCCCCGCGAGCGCCCCGCCCTGCCTGCTTCGACGCCGAAGCGGGTGCCGAGCGGAAGGGGGACCGGCGACATGACCGGCCGATCGAGCCGGCGAGTTTGGGAGGAGTTGCATGACGGACGTCACCATCACCGTGAACGGGCGCGAGATGAAAGGATCGGTCGAAGACCGGACGCTGCTCGTCCAGTTCCTGCGCGAAAATCTCGGCCTCACCGGCACCCATGTCGGCTGCGACACCTCGCAGTGCGGCGCCTGCGTCGTCCATGTCGACGGCAAGGCGGTGAAGTCCTGCACCATGCTCGCCGTCCAGGCCTCGGGATCTTCCGTCACCACCATCGAGGGCCTCGCCGAGGGCCAGGAACTGCATCCCGTGCAGGCCGCCTTCCGCGAGCATCACGGCCTGCAGTGCGGCTACTGCACCCCCGGCATGATCATGACCGCGGTCGACATGATCAACCGGCACGGCGCGTCCCTCGACGAGGAGACGGTGCGCGAGGAACTCGACGGCAACATCTGCCGCTGCACCGGCTACCACAACATCGTCAAGGCGATCCTGTCCGCGGCGGGGGCCTCGCAGGCGCCGGCCATGGCGGCCGAGTGACGTGATGCACTGCCGCGGGCCCCACCCGGCTTCGCGGTCTTCGAACGGTTTCATCGGTCGCGGGATGCGCCCTGGCGCAAGGGAGCCGTGATCGATCTCGAGGGAGGTTTGAGAATGGGCGTTGAGGGTATCGGTGCGAAGGTTCTTCGCAAGGAGGACCGCCGTTTCATCACCGGGCGCGGCCGCTATGTCGACGACATGAGCGTGCCGGGCATGAAATATGCCGCGTTCGTGCGCTCGCCGCACGCGCATGCCAGGATCACCGGCATCGACACCAGCGCGGCGGAATCCATGCCGGGCGTCATCGGCGTGCTCAATGGCCAGCAGTTGCAGGGCGACGGCATCGGCAATCTGATCTGCGGCTGGGCGGTCAGTTCCAAGGACGGCACGCCGATGAAGATGGGCGCCTGGCCGGCGCTCGCCTCCGGGACCGTGCGCCATGTCGGGCAGGCGGTGGCGATCGTCGTCGCCGACACCCAGGCGAAGGCCCGCGACGCCGCCGAGGCGGTGGTTGTCGACTACGAGGAACTGCCCGTCGTCACCAAGGCGGTCGACGCGCTGAAGGACGGCGCGCCGCAGCTACATCCCGAGGCGCCCGGCAACCTGATCTTCGACTGGGAACTCGGCGACAAGTCGGCGACGGACGAGGCCTTCTCCAGGGCCGCCCACGTCACCAGGCTGCACATCCACAACAACCGCCTCGTGCCGAACCCGATGGAGCCGCGAGCCGCGCTCGGCGTCTACGATCCGGCCGAGGATCACTACACCTGCTGGACGACGTCGCAGAACCCGCATGTCGCCCGGCTGGTGATGAGCGCCTTCTACAACGTCGCCCCGGAGCACAAGCTGAGGGTCATCGCGCCCGACGTCGGCGGCGGCTTCGGCTCGAAGATCTACATCTATCCCGAGGAGATCGTCTGTCTCTGGGCCTCCAAGCGCACCGGCGTGCCGGTGAAGTGGACGTCCGACCGCTCGGAAGCCTTTCTCACCGACGCCCATGGCCGCGATCACGAGACCGAGGTGGAACTCGCGCTCGACGCCGACAACAAGATTCTCGGCCTGAAGGTCGAGACGATCGCCAATCTCGGCGCCTACATGTCGCTGTTCTCGTCGTCGGTGCCGACCTATCTCTACGCGACGCTTCTGTCGGGCCAGTACGACATCCCGGCGATCTACGCCAACGTCAAAGCGGTCTACACCAACACCGTGCCGGTCGACGCCTATCGCGGCGCCGGGCGGCCGGAGGCGACCTACGTCGTCGAGCGGACGATGGAGACGGCGGCGCGCGAACTCGGCATCTCGCCGGCGGAGTTCCGCCGCAAGAACTTCATCCGCTCCTTCCCGCACCAGACGCCGGTGATCATGGCCTATGACGCCGGCGACTTCGACGCGACGCTGAACGCCGGCATGCAGGCGGCCGACGTCGCCGGCTTCGAAGCGCGCCGCGAGGAGGCGAAGTCCCGCGGCAAGCTGCGCGGCCTCGGCATGAGCTGCTACATCGAGGCCTGCGGCATCGCGCCGTCGAAGGCGGTCGGCTCTTTGGGGGCGGGCGTCGGTCTGTGGGAATCCGCCGAGGTGCGGGTCAATCCGGTCGGCACCATCGAGATCCTCACCGGCTCGCACAGCCACGGCCAGGGCCACGAGACGACCTTCTCGCAGCTCGTCGCCGAGCGCTTCGGCCTGCCGGTCGAGAACGTTCAGGTCATCCATGGCGACACCGACAAGGTGCAGTTCGGCATGGGCACCTACGGCTCGCGGTCGGGCGCCGTCGGCATGTCGGCGATCCACAAGGCTCTGGACAAGGTGGAAGCCAAGGCCAAGAAGATTGCCGCCCACGTGCTCGAGGCCGACGAGGGCGACATCGTCATCGAAAACGGCGAGGTGAAGGTCGCCGGCACCGACAAGAAGCTCGGCTGGCACGAGGTCTGTCTCGGCGCCTATACAGGCCACAACCTGCCCGACGGCATGGAGCCGGGCCTGAAGGAGGGGGCGTTCTACGACCCGACCAACTTCACCTTCCCGGCCGGCTGCTACATCTGCGAGGTCGAGGTCGATCCCGAAACGGGCACGACCGAGATCGTCCAGTTCGTCGCGGCGGACGATTTCGGCCGGGTGATCAACCCGATGATCGTCGAGGGCCAGGTGCATGGCGGCCTCGCCCAGGGCATCGGCCAGGCGATCCTCGAAAGCACCCATTATGACGACAGCGGCCAGCTGACCACGGCGTCCTACATGGACTACGCCATGCCGCGGGCCTGGGACCTGCCGAACTTCAAGGTCTCGACCACCGAGACCCTTTGCCCGGGCAATCCGCTCGGCATGAAGGGCTGCGGCGAGGCGGGCGCGATCGGTTCGCCGCCGGCGGTGATCAACGCCATCACCGACGCCATCGGCAACAACGAGCTGACCATGCCGGCGACGCCCGAAAAGGTCTGGAAGGCGCTCAACGCCGTCCGCTAGGCGATGCGAAGACACACTGGCCGGGCTCTTTCAAAGGGCGCGGCCGGTCCGGCCGGCAACGAGAGTTCGACGATTGCGCCGCGCGGCTGCCCGACAGCCCGGCGCCCCGAGAAGGCCCCAAGGAGGCACGATCCATGTACGAGACCAGCTATCACCGTCCGTCCTCTCTGGCGGAGGCGGCCCAGCTCGCCGGCGAAAAGGGCGACGAGGCGAAATATCTGTCGGGCGGCATGACGCTGATCCCGACGATGAAGCAGCGGCTCGCCGCACCCGAGGCGCTCATCGATCTTCGCCATGTCGGCGAATTGAAGGGCATTTCGGTGAGCGGCCGGTCCATCCGCATCGGCGGCGGCATGACCCATGCCGAGGTTGCGACGAGCGACGAGATCAAGTCCGTCTGCCCGGGCTTTGCGGCGCTCGCGGGTCTGATCGGCGATCCAGCGGTGCGCCACATGGGCACGGTCGGCGGCTCGGTCGCAAATTTCGACCCGGCGGCGGACTATCCGGCGGCGCTTTTGGCGCTCGGCGGCACGATCCACACCGACAAGCGGGAGATCCCGGCCGACGAGTTCTTCCAGGGTCTGTTCGAGACGGCGCTGGAGGAGGGCGAGATCGTCACCGCCGTGTCCTTCGAGGCGCCCGACCAGTGCGCCTACGAAAAGTTCCGCAACCCGGCCTCGCGCTATGCCATGTGCGGCGTCTTCGTCGCCAGGCGCGCCGACGGCGTCAAGGTCGGCGTGACCGGAGCGGGCGCGAGCGGCGCCTTCCGCTGGAGCGACGGCGAGCAGGCGCTGTCCGGCAATTTCGCCCCGGATGCGGTCGAAAGTCTGGCCGTGCCGGAGGGCGACATGGTCTCGGACATCCACGGCTCCTCCGCCTACCGGGCCAATCTCGTCAAGGTCGTCACCAAGCGGGCGGTGAAGAAGGCCCTCGACCACTGACGGCGACGCGCCGGGGCGCGAGCCGATCAGGCGTGAGAATCGAGGACGAATGACGAAAGGCCGGCGGAGCGATCCGCCGGCCTCTCGTGTTCCCGTACGTTCTGCCCCAGCGTGGGTCAGAGATTGCAGCGGTGGCGGTAGCCGTCATAGCCGAGGAAGGTGTCGGTCCGCGGGTCGTAGGACCTGTAATGCTCGGCGCAGACCGTGGCGTGGTCGCCGTAATAGACCGGGCGCGGGGCGACCCGGTAAGCCCGGCGAACCGGATAGACCCGCTCGACCGGGACGGGGCGCCGGTAATAGACCGGAGGCTCGTCGTAGTAGCCGGGCGAGGCGATCGCGCTGCCGACGATGGCACCGAGGGCGAGCCCGCCGATGCCGGCGGCCACTGCGGCACCGCTATTGTGATGGTGCCAGCCGCCACGATCGTAATGGTGGCGGTAGCCCCCGCCGCGATACCAGCCGCCACCGTGATGCCACCCGCCGCCATGGTGGTAGCCGCCACCGCGATGCCAGGGCTCGGCACTCGCGGTGAGCGTTCCGGCGCCCATCGCGCCGAGCGAAACTGCGGCTGCAAGAGCCGCGGAAACTAGTCTCTTCATGGTCATTCTCCGATCGCTCCGGGCCGAGCGGCCGAAATCCCTAGCCGGGAATGGTCGAGGGAGCCCGTCTGTCCCTTCGTCAGGAGGCCGCCCTCGGCGGCTTCTCCTGGCTGTTCCATAAACTCTTCGAAGGCATCGCCGGTTGCGCCGAGGCGCGGTCACATTTGCAATGACCCGTCGACCGACGATCGCAGGGACGACCCGCTCCGACGCGAACCGGCGGACCTGCGATGAGACAAGGCCCGGCGGATCGTCCGCCGGGCCTTTCGCTCACATCGGCATCGCGCCGAAATCAGTATTTGCAGCGGTGACGGTGACCGTCATAGCCGAGGAAGGTGTCCGTCCGGCGGTCGTAGGAGCGATAGCGCGCCTCGCAGCGAGCGATGTGTCCGCCGCCGTAGCCGCGGGTCGGATAGACCCGCTGAACGGGGACCGGACGGCCGTTGTCGGCCAGCGCGCCGCCGACGATGGCGCCGATTGCCAGGCCTGCAATGCCGGCGCCGATCGCCGCGCCGTTGCTGTGATGCCGGCGGTAGTATCGGCCTCCCCGATAGTGACGGCCGCCGCGATAATAGCGATGCCCGTTCCACCGATGGCCACGGTTCCAATTATGGCTCCCATGGTGACCACGCCAATGCGGGTCCGCGCTGGCCCCGACGGTGGTGGTGCCGAGAGTGCCGAGGGCCAGCACCGCGGCGAGAGTCATCGAAATGAGTTTACGCATCAGAATGCTCCGGTAATCGAAAGGCGCGTGATGACGGGCAACGTCGCCAGGGCAGATCGACGCCCTGAAACGTCTCGTCATCGGATCGTCCCATCGGATCGTCCCCTTGGCGAATATAACGTAGCTTTATCGTCTTTGGTTTCATCGACCGATCAAAACTGATTGAGAATCAAGCCCTTGCGACGCGGCCCCGGCGGTGTGGCCGCGACGAAAGGTAACAGGCGGCGGTCGGCTTTTTCGCTGGCAAGAACGTTTCATGAACGCTATGTGGCCCGGATGCCGACGCTCGATCTTCGCACCAAGCTCGCCGTCCTCTCCGATGCGGCGAAATACGACGCCTCCTGCGCCTCCAGCGGGGCGGCCGGACGCGACTCCGCCAAGTCGAAGGGCATCGGCTCGACCGAAGGCTCCGGCATCTGCCATGCCTATGCGCCGGACGGGCGCTGCATCTCGCTCCTGAAGATCCTCCTCACCAATTTCTGCATCTACGACTGCGTCTATTGCATCAATCGCTCTTCCTCCAACGTGCAGCGGGCGCGGTTCAGCGTCAAAGAGGTCGTGGCGCTGACCATGAACTTCTACCGCCGCAACTACATCGAGGGACTGTTTCTCTCCTCCGGCATCATCCGCAGCTCCGATTACACGATGGAGGAGATGGTGCGGGTCGCGAAGAAACTGCGGCTGGAGGAAAACTTCTCCGGCTACATCCATCTGAAGACCATTCCGGATGCCTCGCCGGCGCTGCTGGAAGAAGCCGGGCTCTTCGCCGACCGGCTCTCGGTCAACATCGAGATGCCGACGGACGTGACGCTGTCGGCGCTGGCGCCGGAAAAGGACCCGCGCGACATCCGCCGCTCGATGGGCCATTTGCGCGCGAAGATCGAGGAGCACCGGGGCGAGAAGCGCGACAGGACCAGGCCGAAGCGGTTTTCCGCCGGCGGCCAGTCGACCCAGATGATCGTCGGCGCCGACGCCTCGAGCGACGACGACGTTCTCAATCGCTCGGAGAACCTTTACGGCAATTACCGCCTCAGCCGGGTCTATTATTCGGCCTTCTCGCCGATCCCCGATTCCTCCAGCCGCCTGCCGCTCGCCAAGCCGCCGCTGATGCGCGAGCACCGCCTGTATCAGGCCGACTGGCTGATGCGCTTCTACGGCTTCCAGCGCACCGAGATCGTCTCCGGCGGAGAGGCCGGCATGCTCGACCTGTCGCTCGACCCGAAGCTCGCCTGGGCGCTGAAGAACCGCGAGAGCTTTCCCGTCGACGTCAATCGCGCCGACCGGGAGATGCTGCTCAGGGTGCCCGGCCTCGGCACCCGGGCGGTGAAACGCATCCTCTCGACCCGCCGGCACCGGACGCTGCGGCTCGACGACCTCGCCCGCCTCTGCCAGTCGATCGACAAGGTCCGCCCCTTCGTCGTCACGCTCGACTGGTCACCCGGCGGGCTGACCGACGACGAGAGCCTGAAACAGCGCTTCGCGCCGACAGCAGGTCGGTCGGGGCGGCAACTGGAGTTGTTCTGAGGGAAGGCGTGGTTCGCCTCGCCCTGCTTCTCAAGACCTGGCTGCGCGACGGCGCCGTCGGGATCGTGCCCCCTCGTGGCGCAGGATTCGCCATGGGCTTCCGGAACGCGCGATGCGACCCGACCGGGCGAAAATCAACGAAAAAAGGGAAAATGGTGCCCCAAGCCGGACTCGAACCAGCGACCTACGCATTACGAATGCGTTGCTCTACCAACTGAGCTATTGGGGCACGCGAAGCCGGGTACTCACGTCCGCCCGTCATCGAGGCTCTGATACCGGCAAAAGTTCGGGCGTTCAAGGGGAAATCCGGCCGGGTCCGCCACGCGGCCAGCCCGGCGACAGGTGGGGAGAGACGGGCGGGAGCATGCCGCGATCAAAAAAGTGCGGCGGGATCACCGTCCGTGCGGCGTGCGGCGTGTCCGATTGGCGTGAGGCGGCCGCCGTCCGTGCGGCGTGTGTCCCTTCGGTGGTCCGACCGCGCCGGCCCGCGCCGGGCGGGGGCGTCGACCGCGGTGACGGGATGCGGCCGGCGGGTGGCCGGGGAGGCGAGCGGGAGGGGGCAGGATCGTCGCAGCCTGGGTTTGTGGATCGCGTCGGCGGCGTCTGAGCCCTGACGGCCGATCCGCGCGGATCGGCCTCTCGCCGCCCTCGGGGTTCTTGTCTTCGCCGTTGCGAAGGGCGATCTTTCGCAAGCATGACCGATCTCTTTCCACCCATCGCGACGACGCCGTCGTTGTTTGCCGAATCGCCGCCGCGCCGCGTCCGGGTGATCGACACCGAGACGGCCGGGCAGCGGCTGGCGGAGGACGCGGTGATCGAGATCGGTTCGGTCGATCTCGATCTTCTGACGGGCGAAATCACCAATCCGATGCAGAGCCTCTGCGACCCGGCGGGCGTCCCGATCAACCCGCATGCGCGCAAGGTCCACCGGATCACGGACGAGATGCTCGCCGGCGCGCCGGGCTTTGCCGAGGCGGCCGCGCCGTTTCGCTTGGCGGCGGTGTTCGCGGCCCAGCGCGCCGAGTTCGATCGCTCGCGCCTGCGCTTTGCCGGCCGGTGGCTGTGCACCCACAAGCTCGCCCTCAGAGCCTTTCCGAGCCTGAAGGCGCATGGGCTCCAGAGCCTCGTCAAATACGTGCCGCTCGATCTGTCGCCGGTCGAGCCGCTGCTTGCGGGGCTCGCCCCGCATCGCGCGCTCTACGACGCGGTGTGCACCGCCGTCCTGTTGCGCGCCATCACCGCCGTTCTGATGCCCCGCTGCCACGACCTCGCCGACTTTCTCGACCGGGCCGAACGGGCGTCGGCCGAACCGGCGCTGCTCGGCAAGCTCCGCTTCGGCCGCTACAAGGGGATCCCGATCGGCGAGGTGCCGGAGGACTATCTCGAATGGCTGAGCCGCGAGCCCGGCATGGACGCCGACGCCGTGTTCACGGCGCGGCATCAGCTGAAGCTGCGCGGCATCCGCGGCGCCCGGGCCCTGCCGGCGCGGGTTTGACCAAAGGGGTGGCCGCTCACGTGTGACGGAACGTCCGCCGCGGCATCGTGGTGGAGGATGATGGCGTCTTTCCGTCGGCCATGACGCACCGACCTCCGACGGTCGCCGTCCCGATCCTCCTCCTTGCCAACACGGCGGGCGGGGCCCATGCCGCGCCGCCGATCGCCGGGACCCCGGTGAGCGAGGACGGTACGACGATCGCCGTCGCCGGCTGCGACGCCGGCCTCTGCGCCACCGTCGCCAGCGGCCGCTACCGGGGGCAATGGGTCGCCCGGGTGGCCGGATCGCCGCCGGACGACGCGGGCCGGGTGCGCGACCCGCGCAGCGGCGAGACCTATGACGGCGGGTTGCGGCTGCACGGCGGGCGGCTGGATCTGCGCGGCTGTCTCGCCAAGGTGTTCTGCCGCACGGTGCAGCGCTGGCAACGGCCCTGAGGGCTGCAGTGGGAGGCCGGCGCGGCCGGTTTGGCGACCGTCCGGCCCGAGCTGCCGATCGAAGCGCAGGGCCCGACGCCGGGCCGGCTTGCCGGCGCTCGCCGCCGCAGCATGTTGCGGCAGGATGAAATCCTTCGCCGACCTTCTCGACGCCCTCGTCCTGCAGCCTTCGCGTAACGGCAAGCTGCGGCTTCTCGTCGAGCATTTTCGCGCCGTTCCCGACCCGGAGCGGGGTCTCGCGCTGGCGGCGATCACCGGCGACCTCGATGTCAGGAGCGTCAAGCCGGCGATGCTGCGCGAGCTGGTGGCGAGCCGCATGGATGCGGTGCTGTTTCAGTATTCCTACGACTATGTCGGCGACCTCGCCGAGACCATCGCGCTGGTCTGGCCGGAGGGGGAGGCGATCGGCGATCATCGGTCGGCCGGTGCGGATGGGGACCCCCCTCTGCCTGCCGGCATCTCCCCCTCAAGGGGGGAGATCGGACGTCATCTCGTGCAGGGGACCGCACCGACCCTGTCGGAGATCGTCGCCCGGCTCGGCGCCGCGTCCCGGCAGGAGGGCGTGAGATTGGTCGAAGCCTGGCTCGACCGGCTGGACGCTTCGGGCCGCTATGCGCTGTTGAAGCTCGTCACCGGTGGGCTGAGGATCGGCGTCTCGGCGCGGCTCGCCAAACAGGCGCTGGCCGATTTCGGGGGAAAGGACATCGCCGAGATCGAGGAACTCTGGCACGGGCTCGAACCGCCCTACGAGGTGCTGTTCGCCTGGCTGGAGGGGCGGGCGGACAAGCCCGTCTCGGCGGCGTTGGCGCCCTTCCGGCCGGTGATGCTGTCGCAGCCGCTGGAAGAGCCTGACCATGGGCTGATCGATCCGGCGGTCTATGCCGCCGAGTGGAAATGGGACGGGATCCGCGTCCAGGCGAGCGCCGAGGGCGGCGTGCGCCGGCTCTATTCGCGCACCGGCGACGACATTTCCGGCGCCTTCCCGGACCTGACCGACTTCATGACCTTCGAGGGTACGCTCGACGGCGAATTGCTGGTCGCCGCGACCGGCGGGAGGGGCGGCACGCCTCTGGTCGAAGATCGCGGGGCAAGGCCGGACGACATCGTCGCGGGGACGTTTTCCGATCTGCAGCAGCGGCTGAACCGCAAAACCGTCTCCGGGGCGATGCTGAAGAAGCACCCGGTGTTCCTGCGCTGCTACGACCTTCTTGTCGACCGGGGCGAGGACATTCGCGCCTTGCCCTTCGCCGCGCGGCGGGAGAGGCTGGCGGCCTTCGTCAAGGGCCTCGAGCCGACGCGCTTCGACCTCTCGCCGCTGGTCGCCTTCGATGATTTCGAAGCGCTCGCGGATTTGCGCGCCGCGCCGCCGCACCCGGTGATCGAGGGGCTGATGCTGAAGCGGCGGGATTCGGCCTATGTGCCGGGGCGGCCGAAGGGGCCGTGGTTCAAGTGGAAGAAGGACCCGCATCTCGTCGACGCCGTGCTGATGTATGCCCAGCGTGGCCACGGCAAGCGGTCGAGCTATTACTCGGACTACACCTTCGGCGTCTGGAGCGGCCCGGCCGACGATCCGGAGCTAGTGCCGGTTGGCAAGGCCTATTTCGGCTTTACCGACGAGGAGCTGAAGCAGCTCGACAAATACATCCGCGACAATACGGTGCAGCGTTTCGGCCCCGTTCGCTCGGTCCGGGCCGAGCCGGACCACGGCCTCGTCATCGAGGTCGCCTTCGAGGGGCTGGCGCGATCGAGCCGGCACAAGTCGGGGGTGGCGATGCGCTTTCCGCGTGTCTCCCGTCTCAGATGGGACAAGCCGGCCTTCGAGGCCGACCGGATCGAGACGCTGGAGGCGATGCTGCCGGATTGACGGCGGCGAATTGGAGCGCGGCGGCTCACGGCCGGGGAAAGGCCTCGACCAGCATGTCCAGGAACGTGCGCAGCTTCGCCGTCGGGCGGCGATCCGGGGCGTAGAGGACGTGCATCGGCCATGACGGCGCGTCCCAGCCCGGCAGCAGCCGCTCCAGCCGCTTCTCGTTGAGGAGCGGCTGGATCAGCATTTCCGGCCCCATGACGATGCCGGCACCGGCCTCGGCGGCGTGGAGCATGGCGCGCGTGTCGTTCATCCTGAGGCGACCGCCGACGCGCACGTCTTCCACTTCGCCGTCACGACCGAACGTCCATGTGTGGCTGCGGCTCTCGCTCGATCCGAGGAAGACGAGGCATTCGTGGTCGGCGAGGTCGCGCGGATGGCTCGGCCGGCCCCGGCGGACGAGATAGGCCGGGGCGGCGGCTGGGATCAGGCGATAGGGCCCGAGCGGCCGGGCGACGAGGGAGGAATCGGCGAGCTCTCCGATCCTGACGACCGCATCGAAGCCTTCCTCGATCAGATCGACGCGGCGATCGCTCAGGACGAGATCGACGTCGACCTTCGGATGGCGCTCGGCATAGCTGAGGACGACCGGCGCCAGCGCCGCGCTGCCGAAGGTCACGGAGGCGTTGATCCTGAGCCGCCCGCGCGGCTCGGCGGCGAGGTCTTCGGCCAGCGCGTCGGCCGCGTCCGCCTCGGCAAGGACCACCCGGCACTGGCGATAATAGGCGAGGCCGAGTTCGGTGAGGTTCTGGCGCCGGGTCGTGCGGGCGATCAGCCGGGCGCCGAGCCGGGCTTCCAGAGCCGCGACGTGCTTGCCGACCATCTGGGCGGAAAGGTCGAGTTCGGCGGCAGCCGCGGCGAAGGAGCCGCAGTCGGCGACCTTCACGAAGACGGACATGCCCGAGAGTCGGTCGATCATTCCAAACTGCTGGTTTCGACTGTTGCGTGATATGACGACTTTATCATCTTGAGGAAGGTAATCAAATGGATGGCGAGGGCGCCGGGAGCGCCCGCACGAGCCAAGGAGAGAAGACATGCGGATCGGAATGATCGGCGCCGGCTTCGTCAGCCAGAACGTCGCGAAGCTCGCCATCGACAGGGGCCATGAGGTGATGATGTCGAATTCCCGCGGGCCGGAGACCCTATTCAGCGTTGCCGCGGCGCTCGGCTGCAGGACCGGTACGGCCGAGGAGGCTGCCAGCTTCGGCGAACTCGTCCTCGTCGCCGTGCCGCTGACGGCTTTCGACCGGCTGCCGGCGAAGGCGTTGTCGGGCCGGATCGTCATGGACCCCAACAACTACTATCCCCAGCGCGACGGCGCGATCGCCGAACTCGACGAGCATCGCGAGACGACCAGCGAGCGCCTTGCCCGGCATCTGCCCGGCGCCCGCATCGTCAAGGCATTCAACGCGATCCGCTCCATCGAATTGACGCGGGATGCGAGGCCCGCGGGAGAGGCCGGGCGCCGCGCCCTGCCGATCGCAGGCGACGACGCAGAGGCGAAGCGGCAGGTGATGGATCTCACCGACGAGCTCGGCTACGAGCCGTTCGATGCGGGGAGCCTCGCCGAGAGCTGGCGGTTCGAGCGGGCTAAGCCCGCCTATTGCGTGCCGCTCGACCGGGAAGGGCTGGCCGAGGCGCTCGCTGCGGCCGAGAGAGACGTCGAGGTGCCCGACGGCTCCTGGCGCCGCTGAGGCGTCCGCCATAGGGGGGGGCGCGGGTCGGTGCGCCCGATGCGGGAGGGCCGGCGGAACTTGCAGTTCGCCGGCCCGCCGCCTACCTGCGGGGATCGAAGGACGACGCCACCCCGAAGGAACAACGCCGCCCATGTCCGAGCGCATCAATCGCTTTCTCGGAGGCTCGCCGATCGGCGTCGCCGTCCGGTTGATCCTGATCTCGATCCTCGTCGGGTTCATTCTGTCCTGGCTGAACTGGAACCCTCGCGACATCATCGACTGGGGCGTGCGCACCGTCGACTGGGTCTGGCGCTCGCTGTTCGGCTCGGCCGAGCGGGCGGTCTATTATTTCCTCCTCGGCGCTGCGATCGTCGTGCCCGTCTTCATCATTTCCCGGCTGCTCAAAGTCGGCCGGCGGTAGCGCCGCGTTTCGACCGGATCCTGTCACGGCGGCGCCGAGGCACGCCCCTCTGCCTGACGGCATCTCCCCCAAGGGGAGATCGAGGCCGGCCGGCCGCACCATAACCCACGGTGGGCCGCTGCGCTCTGCGTTTCAGATCAGCCGAGGGCTCGGCTGGCGAAACGCTGGCCGATCACTCCGCCGCGCGCTTGACGATCCGCACCGGCACCGACTTCGCCGCCGGCACGTGGGCGCGACGCGAGTGGTGCCACAGCGGCACGAGCACGTTCAGCTCGGGATAGTAGCCGGCGCAATTGCCCTTCGGCAGGGGCCAGGCGTGGACGCGGTAGTTTTCCACCCGCCGCGTCACGCCGTCGTCGACATGGGTTTCGACGTCGACGCGGTCCTCGTCCGTCAGGCCCAGCCGGCGCATGTCGGTTTCGTTCATCAGGATTACCATGCGCGTGCCCTTCACGCCGCGCAGCCGGTCGTCATAGCCGTAGATCGTCGTGTTGAACTGGTCGTTCGAGCGGACGGTGATGAGCTTCAGAACGTCGGGCCGGGTGGTGTCGATGTCCGGATCGACGTCGAAGCTCTCGGGGACGAGGAAGTTCGCCTTCTTCGTTTCGGTCCGCCATTCGCGTTTGGTCGCGCCGATGTCGCGGTGGAAACCGCCGGGCGTCCCCATGCGCAGGTTGAAGTTCCTGAAGTCCGCCGGATAGGCCCGCTCGATCGCGTCGCGCACGAGGCCGTAGTCGGCGACCCACTCGTCCCACGGCACCGTCGACTTGCCGGCGATGGTGGCCTTGGCGAGTTCGGCGGTGATCTTCGGCTCCGACAGGAGTTCGCGCGAGGCCGGCTCGGTCTTGCCGAAGGACGCGTGGATGCAGGCGGTGGAGTCCTCCACCGACACGACCTGCTCGACCCCGTTCTGGGCATCGCGCTCCAGCCGGCCGAGACAGGGCAGGATGTAGGTCTTTTCGCAGGTGAGGAGATGGTTGCGGTTGAGCTTCGTCGAGATCTGGACGTTGAGCCGCATCTTCCGCCAGGCTTCCTCCATCCGGCCCGTGTCGGGGATGGCCCTCGCGAAGTTGCCGCCGAGGCAGACGAAGCCCTTCACGGATCCGTCGAGGAGACCCTCGCACGATTCGACCGTGTCGAGGCCCTTCTCCTTCGGCACGCTGAAGCCGTAGAACTCCTCGAACTTTTCGACGGGGATGAGGTCGGGCTTTTCGGTGATGCCGACGGTGCGCTGGCCCTGGACGTTGGAGTGGCCGCGGATCGGCGAGATGCCGGCCCCGGTCTTGCCCATCATCCCGCGCATCAGAAGGAGATTCACCAGCATCTGGACGTTCTCGATGCCGTGCCGGTGCTGGGTGAGGCCCATGCCGTAATTGCCGATCACCTTCTCCGCCTTGGAGTAGACCCGCCCGACGTGTTCGAGTTCGCTGCGGGGAAGCCCCGAGCAGCGCTCGATCTGCTCCCATTCGGCGTCGCGCACGAACGTCTCGAACGCCTCGAAGCCGTGGCAGTGCTCTTCGATGAAGGCGACGTCCAGCACACGTCGTCCGCCAGTCTCCCTGGCCGCGTCGTCGAGGGCGAAGACGGCCTTGGCGATGCCGGTGATCGCCGCGACGTCGCCGCCGCCGCGGACCTGGTAGTAATCGCTCGACATCTTCGTCCCCTCGTCGGGAGACAGCATTTCGAGCGGGTTCTGCGGGCTCTTGAAACGCATCAGGCCGCGTTCGAAGATTGGGTTGAAGGTGATGACCGGGGCGCCGCGCTTCCTCGCCTCTTGCACCCAATGGAGCAGCCGCGGCGCATTGGTGCCGGTGTTGTGCCCGAAGAAGAACATCATGTCGCAGGCGTCGAAATCCTCGAGCGTCACCGTGCCCACCGGCGAACCGATCGATTCCGGCAGTCCGACCGAGGTCGATTCGTGGCACATGTTGGAGGAGTCGGGCAGGTTGTTCGAGCCGTAGATGCGCGCGAAGAGCTGCCACATGTGCGAGGCTTCGAGCGAGGCGCGGCCGGAAACGTAGAAGACCACCGACTTCGGATCGAGACCGCTCAACTCCTCGCCGATTTCCCGGAACGCGTCGGCCCATTTGATCGGCACGTACTGGTCGAGGCTCGCATCGTACTTCATCGGGGTCGTCAACCGACCCTGCTTTTCGAGGTCGTGGTCGGTCCATTCGAGGAGTTCCGACACCCGATGCCTGGCGAAGAACTCGCGGTCGCAGCGCTTCGGGGTGATCTCCCACATCGTCGCCTTGGCGCCGTTCTCGCAGTATTCGAACGGTTTGGGATCGGCCGGCTTCGCCCAGGAGCAGGAAACGCACTGATAGCCGTCGGGCTTGTTCTGGTTCTGCAAGGTCGCCCAGACGGTCGAAGCGAGCAGTCCCTCCTGGCTCGACTTGGCGACCAACGACTTGACCGATCCCCAGCCCCCCGAGGGCTCGTCATAGGGTTCGATGGTCGGCTTGTCGGTGTTTTCCGAACGGTCCATGAGGCATCCTCGCGGTCTCGGTTGCCTGCCTGGCCCGGAACGGGCTTCAGGCAGGCTTCAAACGGTTCCAATCAATCGAACTCGCCAGCCTCGCTGGGGTTGCAGAGAAGATGGCCCGGACGGCAATTTCGTGCCTCGGCGGTCCCCCGTGTCGCTCCGCGGCCTCCCGAAAGGCCCGGCGGTTTCACCGGCGGACGACGATCCGCGTTTGGCGGCCGAGGAGCGGGGCCAGCCTGCGCATGTCGGACGGGGACACGGCGATGCAGCCTTCGGTCGGCGGATGGCCGGGCTTGGCGACATGCAGGAAGATGGCGCTGCCGAGGCCGCGCGCCCGCCGGGTGAAATTCCAGTCGAGGACCACGACGACGTCGTAGAGCCCGTCGTCGCGGGCGAGCGTCTCGGCGCTGGCAGGAAAAGGCAGGCGGACGTGGCGGTTGTAGGCGGCATGTCGCGGCGCGTCGCACCAGCCGTCGACGCCGGGCCGGATTCCGCGGGTCGGCAAAGGGCTTTTCGGCCGGGCCATGCGGCCGCCACGATGCCAGAGTTCGACAACGCCCATCACCGCGACGGGGGTCGCGCCGTCCCCCTCGCGCTTGCCGATCGTCGTGCCCGAACGCCCGAGCGCGCAGGGGATGCGGAGCGGGCCGGCGGCGAGGATGCCGCGCCGGACGTCGCCCGGTTTCCGCCGGACGATGATGCGGTCGATCGTCACGGTGGGCGACATGGAAGCCTTGCGTTTCTGCAACAGTGTTGTCCTAGCCGCGAAATCCCTATGTTACAATCATCCGCCGACGATCCGGGCGGGCGAGCCCGCAACATTGACGACAGGCGAACTGCGGTTGGGATGAGCGCGAGAAGCATATTGATCGTCGACGACGACGATGACCTGAGAGAGACGCTGGCCGAACAGCTGTCCCTGCACGAGGAATTCAACGTCCTGCAGGAGGATACGGCGGCCAAGGGCATTGCGGCGGCACGGGGCGGCCTGATCGACCTCGTGGTGATGGACGTCGGCCTGCCGGACATGGACGGCCGGGAGGCCGTCAAGGTCCTGCGCAAGGGCGGCTTCAAGGCCCCGATCATCATCCTCACCGCCCAGGATGCCGATTCCGACACGATCCTCGGCCTCGAGGCCGGGGCCAACGACTACGTCACCAAGCCGTTCCGCTTCGCCGTGCTGCTCGCCCGCATCCGGGCGCAGCTGCGCCAGCACGACCAGAGCGAGGATGCGACCTTCCAGGTCGGCCCCTACGTCTTCAAGCCGAGCCAGAAGGTGCTGATCGACGAGAAGGGTGGCAAGATCCGGCTGACCGAGAAAGAGACGGCGATCATCCGCTATCTCTACCGCGCCGATCGGAAGGTGATCACCCGCGACGTGCTTCTGGAGGAAGTCTGGGGCTACAATTCCGGCGTCACCACCCACACGCTGGAGACCCACGTCTACCGCCTGCGCCAGAAGATCGAGCCCGATCCGTCGAACGCCCGGCTGCTGGTGACGGAGGCGGGCGGCTACAAGCTGATGCCCTGACCTGGAAGGGAGGGCCGGGCGGCTGGTGTCGCCCGGAACTCCCGTCGCCCCGGTCCCATTCCCGCGGACGAGCGGTGCGTCGTCGCCGCGCGAGCGACGCCCTCTCGCAACCCACGGGCGATCCGGCCCGCAAGTCTTGCCCGCGCGTTCACCCTTCCTCTACCAATCCCGTTCACGATAACGTTGCCGTGTCCGCGCGGCGAAGCTCCGCGGGCGCGGCTCCGGAGCCGTTTCGATGGTTAACGAAGAGGCTCGGCCGGCGCCTGCGGCGATGCTGCGCGCCCTCGGGCAGGAAAAGATCGGTACGCCGCAACGATGAGCCTCGAGAGCGACATCGCGATCCTCCGGAACGTCCGGCTCTTCGACGGCCTTCAGACCGATCAGCTGCGGCTTCTCGCCTTCGGCGCCGAGCACCGGCGGGTGCGGGCCCGCGAATTCGTATTCCGCGAGAATGCCCGGGCCGACGCCGGCTTCGTCATCGTGACGGGCAGCGTCGCCCTGACGCGCGGCCGCGGCGACGATGCGAAGATCCTCTCCCGCCACGGCCCGGGAGCGCTCCTCGGCGAGATCTGCCTGATCACCGAGACCACCCGGCCGGCGAGCGCCCAGACGGAGAGCGACTGCGACCTCATCCGCGTGTCGCGGACGCTGTTTCGCCGCATGCTCGAAGAATATCCGGAATTCGCCGCCGTCCTCCACCAGCGCATCCGCGACGAACTCGAAGCGATGCTCGCCGACATCGAACGGCTGGAAGACCGCTTTCGCTGAGGTTCGGCGGGTTTGGCTCTCCGGGCCGCCGAAATATTTACAGAGCGAACCGCGCGATCACCGGGACGTGGTCGGACGGCTTTTCCCAGCCTCTTGCCTCGGAGAGGATCTCGACCTTTTCGAGCACCGGCGCCATGTCGGCCGAGCCCCAGACATGGTCGAGGCGGCGGCCGCGGTTGGAGGCGGCCCAGTCCTTCGCGCGGTAGCTCCACCAGGTGAACAGCACCTCCTCGGGCGGAAAATGCACCCGCATCAGGTCCGTCCAGTTGCCGTCCTTCTGCGCCGTCACGAGCCCTTCGGTCTCGACGGGGGTGTGCGAGACGATCTTGAGGAGCTGCTTGTGGGACCAGACGTCCGTCTCGAGCGGCGCGATGTTGAGATCGCCGCATAAAAGCGCTGAGACGCCGGTCTCGCCATCGGCATTCGTCCGCCGCAGCTCTTCGACGAAATCGAGCTTGTGACGGAATTTCGGGTTGATCGCGGGGTCCGGCTCGTCGCCGCCGGCCGGGACGTAGAGATTGTGGATGCGGATCTTCCGGCCGCCGACCTCGATCCGCGTCGACAGGTGGCGCGCGTCGCCGACTTCGCAGAAATCCTGCCGGACGATGTCCTCGAAGGGCAGTTTCGAGACCGTCGCGACGCCGTGATAGCCCTTCTGCCCGTGGATCGCCACGTGCTCGTAGCCGAGCGCCCGGAACGCCTTTTCGGGAAACTGGTCGTTCGGGCACTTGGTCTCCTGCAGACACAGGACGTCGGGCCGGTGCTCGGTGAGGAACCGCTCGACGAGGCCGATCCTGAGGCGCACGGAGTTGATGTTCCAGGTGGCGAGGGAGAAGGGCATGGGCGCGGCGCTTTTGCTGGAAGGGACGGGCGGGGGAAGTCGGATGTCACTCCCGGCTTATGCCTGCGGGGCCTTCGACGGCAAGCGCGGCGTCACGCCTTTCCCCTTGGGAGTCGACACTTCGGTCGGTGACAGCGGGTCAGGCGAACTCGTCATTCCAGATCCTGCGCGGCAAGGAAGATGAAGTGGAACGACGGCGCTCCTCCCCGGCCTTGCCGATGCATTAGAACTCCGTATCTCGACCTGCAGCCGGAACGGTCCCGTGATGCGGAGAAACAAATGTTCGAAAGCTTCACCGAACGCGTCATCCCCGGCGAAGGCGCCGACATCTTCTGCCGGCTCGGCGGCGAGGGCCCGCCGCTGCTTCTGCTGCACGGCTATCCCGAGACCGGGGCGATGTGGGCGCCGATCGCAGACAGGCTGGCCGAGCGGTTCAGCCTCGTCGTGCCGGATCTGCGCGGCTATGGCCGCTCGTCGGTGCCGGAGAACGATCCTCTGAACGAGGCCTATTCGAAGCGCCGGATGGGAGCCGACATGGCGGCGGTGATGAGCGCGCTCGGCCATGAGCGCTTTGCCGTCGCCGGCCACGATCGCGGCGCTCGCGTCGCCTATCGGATGGGGTTCGACATGCCGGAGCGGCTGACGCGGCTCGTGGTCCTCGACATCGTGCCGGTCGCCGAGGTCTGGGAGCAGATGGGACCGGCAGAGGCGATGAAGGTCTATCACTGGCCGTTCCTCGCCCAGCCCCACCCGCTCCCCGAGACGCTGATCGGTGCCGACCCGGTCTTTTATCTGCGGCACACCATGGCGAGCTGGACCGGCGTGAAGTCGCTGGAGCCTTTCGCGCCCGAGGCCTTTGCCGAATATGCCGAGCATTTCTCAACGCCCGAGCACGTCCACGGCGCCTGCAACGACTACCGGGCCGGCGCGACGATCGACTGGCGGCTCGACCGCGAGGATCGCGATGCGGACCGCAAGATCGCCGCGCCGCTGTTGGCGCTGTGGGGTTCGGACGGGATTCCGGGCTCGGGCGAGAGCCCGCTCGACGTCTGGAAGCGCTGGGCCGCGGACGTCACCGGCGGGCCGATCGCCGCCGGGCACTTCCTCGTCGAGGAAGCGCCGGAGGAGACGCTGGCGGCTCTGCTCGGGTTCTTCGAATAGAGGTGAGGGCGACGGACGTCGCCCTCGAAGGCCGCCTCAGCGGTTGCCGGTCTGGCCCTGCGAGATCGCCGTATAGGGGATCTTGAAGGCCGAATCCTGGATGTTGCCGCCTTCCTGGACGTTGTAGATCATCACCGTCGTCTCGCGGCCCTGCTTGTCGCGGATCGTCCACTGCTTCAGGTCCGAGCTCTTCGGGTCGAACATCATGGTGATGCGGGAATTGCCGAAGACCGACCGGTCGCCCATGACGATGGTGGTCAGGTCCGGCTCTTCCTTGACGCTCTGGATGTTGGCCTGCGACAGGTTGATCCGCCGGTCGAGCAGGAGCTTCATCGGCGTCTGGGAGAGCGGATAGGTCTCCCAGGTGTTGAGCTTGCGGTTGTTGATCGCGACGTTGGACCCGTCGGAAATGACGCGCAG
The DNA here is from genome assembly GCF_021390325.1 of Jiella avicenniae. Lineage (GTDB taxonomy): Bacteria > Pseudomonadota > Alphaproteobacteria > Rhizobiales > Rhizobiaceae > Jiella > Jiella avicenniae. The sequence continues at coordinate 54,310 of NZ_JAJUWU010000004.1, forward strand.
CGGCGCGTTGGCATAGTCGAAGCGCACCTTGCCGGGGCGCTCGATGTAGAACTTGCCTTCCGACTGACGGCCACCCGGATCGAACTGCACGAAATCCCCGTGCATCGAGGGGATGGAGGCGAAATGATCGGCGATCTTCTGGGCCGCGGCGGTCGCCTGGGCCTGTGCCGCGGGAACGGCGGCGGCGAGCAGCATCGCCGCCCCGGCGCCGGCGAGCGCGGCCTTGCGCCCGGCGCTGCGGATGAATTGCATGAATTGGGCCATCTTCGTGCGGCTTCCTCTCTTGGGACCTTCGCCCTTCGACGTCGCGCCGGTTCGCGCCGGCGTCGATCTTGGTTCGTCATCGTATTTTGGGAGCGTTACCTGGGGCTGCAATGGGGCCTAACCATGGCGTGAAGAGAGCCGGGCGGCCCGCCGCGCCGCGACCTCAGGTCACGCCCTTCGCCGCAGAAAGACCGCGTTCGAGGTCCGCCTCGAGGTCGGCGACGTCTTCGAGCCCCACCTGCAGACGGATGAAGGTGCCGTCCGACGGACCCTTGGAGATCGTCCGGTCGGAGAGATCCACCGCGACGGCGAGGCTCTCGTGCCCGCCCCAGGAATAGCCGAGACCGATGATCTGAAGCGCGTCGAGAAAGGCGCTGGCGCGGGCGAAGCTGCCGGGAAGCAGGAAGGAGAATAGGCCGGAGGAGCCGGAGAACTGGCGCTCGTAGAGTTCCCGGTCGAAGAACGACGGGAGGGCCGGATGGCGCACCTCGCCGACGCCCTCGCGGCCCTCCAGCCAGCCGGCCAGTTCGAGCGCCGAGGCCCGATGGCGCTCCAGCCTGACGCCCATGGTCTTCAACCCGCGCAAAACGAGGTAGACGTCGTCCGGCGCGGCGTTGACGCCGATCTGCATCTGCGTCTCGCGCAGGCGGTGGGCGGTCTCGCGCGTCGCCGAGACGCTGCCCATCATCACGTCGGAATGACCGCTCGGATATTTCGTCAGGGCGTGGATCGACAGGTCGACGCCGTGTTCGAGCGGGCGGAAATAGAGCGGCGTCGCCCAGGTGTTGTCGAGCATGGTGATGGCACCGCCCGCATGGGCGGCATCGCAGACGGCCCGAACGTCCATCATCTCGAAGGTGTTGGAGCCGGGCGCCTCGAGGAAGACGACCCTGGTGTTGGGCCTCATCAGCTCCGCGATGCCGGGGCCGACATGCGGATCGAAATACTCGATCTCGACGCCCATGCGCCGCAAGGTGCCGTTGGCGAACTGGCGGGTCGGCGAATAGACCGAATCGACGATCAGGCAGTGGTCGCCGGCGCCGAGAAAGGCGAGGAGGGGAATCGAGATCGCGGCGAGGCCGGACGGGACCAGAATCGTCTCATGGGCATTCTCGAGTTCGCTCAAGGCGTCTTCCAGCGCCTTCGTCGTCGGGGTGCCGCGTAGTCCATAAGTATAAGGCAGCGACCTGCGGTTCTTCATCGCGTCGGTCGATTCGAACAGGACCGTGGAGGCGTGAACGACCGGCGGATTGACGAAACCATGCATCGATCGGGGATCGTAGGGCCCGTGCGCGAGAAGGGTATTGGGGCCGGTCTGCCGGGATTTTGAGCGATCCGTGGTCAACTGTTCGTCCTCTTGGCTACTTCGTCTGCAGAGTTGATCGTTTCGCCGGTTTGCATTGCAAAAGAAAAAACCGGCAGCTTGACCTGATTAAAATTATGTCATGGAATTGCCCAGCTTGGCGGAGGTCACCGATGAAGAAGCGGTGCCGCCGCTGCCGCGCTCGTTTTTCAACGGCGCGGACACAGTTAAAACGATAACCCAAATGGGGAAGGCTTCCTGATGAATTCCAAGCTCCTGACAGCTCTGCTCGGCATGACGATCGCAGGGCTCGCCGGCGGCGCGGCCTCTGCGCAGACGCTCGACACCGTGAAGGAGAGAGGCCAGCTTCGTTGCGGCGTCAACACCGGCCTTCCGGGCTTCGCTTCCCAGAACGACCAGGGCGCTTGGCAGGGTCTCGACGTCGACTACTGCAAGGCGGTGGCCGCGGCGATCTTCGGCGATGCCTCGAAGGTGCAGTATTCGCCGCTGTCGGCCGTCCAGCGCTTCCCGGCGCTGCAGAACAGCGAAATCGACATGCTGGCCCGCAACACCACCTGGACGATGGACCGCGACACCACGCTCGGCCTCGCCTTCGCCGGCGTCAACTACTATGACGGCCAGGGCTTCATGGTGAAGAAGGACCTCGGCGTCAATTCGGCGCTCGAACTCTCCGGCGCGACGGTCTGCGTCCAGTCCGGCACGACCACCGAGCTCAACCTCGCCGACTATTTCCGCACCAACAAGATGGACTACAACCCGGTCGTCATCGAGGCCCAGTCCGACGTGAACTCGGCCTATGATTCCGGCCGCTGCGACGTGCTGACCACCGATGCCTCGGGCCTTGCGGCCTCGCGTCTCGAAATGGCCAGCCCGGAAAATCACGTCATCCTGCCGGAGATCATCTCCAAGGAGCCGCTCGGGCCCGCCGTGCGCCAGGGCGACGACCAGTGGTTCAACATCGTCAAGTGGACCCACTACGCCCTCCTCGACGCGGAAGAGCTCGGCGTCACCCAGGAGAACGTCGAAGAGATGAAGTCCTCCGACAACCCGGAGATCCGTCGTCTGCTCGGCGAGGACAAGGACTTCGGCGCCTCGATCGGTCTGTCGAAGGACTGGGCGGTGAACATCATCAAGGCCGTCGGCAATTACGGCGAGATCTTCGAGCGCAACATCGGCGTCAACACGCCGCTGGAGATCCAGCGCGGCCAGAACGCCCTGTGGACCAAGGGCGGCCTGCAGTACGGCATGCCGATCCGCTGATCCGGACTGCATTTCGCCTGATGTGCGGGCGCCCCTCGATCGGGGCGCCCATTTTCGGACAGTGCCGGAACTGGCAGGCCGTCGGCCGTTTGCTGGAGCGTGGGGCGTCGGGCCGCGCGCCCCGCCGGACGATCGCCGGTGCCTTGCCGGAGGTGGGAGTTCGTCGCCATGAGCGTCGAGACTGAGACCATGCCACGCCGCGTCAGCGGCTCGTCGATGCTCAACAATCCGACGGTGCGCAGCATCGTCATCCAGGTTTCGCTGATCGTCCTTCTCGTCGGCTTCACCTGGTGGATCGTCGACAACACGGCGCGCAACCTCGCGGCGGCCAACATCGCCTCCGGCTTCGGCTTCCTGTGGTCGCGGGCCGGCTTCGACATCGCCATCACGCCGATCCCCTATACGTCGAACGAGACCTACGGCCAGGCGCTGATCATCGGCGTCATCAACACGCTGATCATCTCGGCGGCCGGCATCGCGCTGGCGACGATCCTCGGCTTCGTCGTCGGCATCGGCCGGCTGTCCGGCAATTTCCTGATCCGCATGCTCTCGACCGTCTATGTCGAGATCTTCCGCAACATTCCGCCGCTGCTGGTCATCCTGTTCTGGTATTTCGGCGTCCTGTCGGTCCTGAGCGGCCCGCGCGGCCTCGAAGAGAACGCCTTCGGCGTCTATCTGACCAATCGCGGCCTGCAGATCCCGGCCATCATCTTCGGCGCCCTGGCCTGGGCTTCGCTCGCCGCCTTCGTCGTCGGCATCGTCGCGGCGATCGTGATCGCGAGGCGCAACAAGAAGCACCAGCTGGCGACCGGCGAGCGCAAGCCGCTCCTGTGGACGGCTCTCGCCCTGATCGTCGGCCTGCCGATCCTCGTCTTCCTGGTGACGGGCCTGCCCGCGGTGCTGGAATTTCCGACGGCCAATCGCTTCAATCTCGCCGGCGGCGTCCAGATCAGGCCGGAATTCATCGCCTTGTGGCTGGCCCTGTCGATCTATACCGGCGCCTTCATCGCCGAGATCGTGCGCGCCGGCATCATGTCCGTGTCGAAGGGGCAGAACGAGGCGGCTTCGGCGCTCGGCCTCAGGCGCGGCCAGGCACTTCGCCTCGTCGTCGTGCCCCAGGCCTTCCGGGTGATCATTCCGCCGCTCACCAGCCAGTATCTGAACCTCACCAAGAACTCTTCCCTCGGCCTCGCCGTCGGCTATCCGGAGCTCGTCGCGGTGGGCTCGACGGTTCTCAACCAGTCCGGCCAGTCGATCGAGGTCGTCTGCATCTGGATGGCCGTCTATCTGACGATCAGCCTGTCGGTCTCGGTGTTCATGAACTGGTTCAACGCCAAGATGGCTCTGGTCGAGCGCTGAGGGACGGATCGATGGAAGAGCAAGTTTTCCAATACGTGTCGAAGGACCAGAAGGCGGCGCTGCCGCCGCCCGAGAGCGAGGTCGGCGCCTTCGGCATCGTCCGGCGCAATCTCTTCGCCACGCCCGTCGACTCGATCCTCTCGATCGCCGCCGGCCTCTTCGTTCTCTGGGCGGTCTGGAACATCTTCCAGTGGGCGGTCGTCGACGCGGTGTTCACCGGCGAAAACCGCGAGGCCTGCCTGGTCGAGGGCGGCGGCCATGGCGGCGCCTGCTGGGCGTTCATCCGCGCCAAGTTCGGCCAGTTCATCTATGGCGTCTATCCCTTCGGCGATCGCTGGCGAGTGGATTTCCTGTTCGTCGCGCTGGTCGCCCTCGTCGCCGGACTGGCGATCCCGAGAGTGCCCTACAAGCGGCTGAACGCGGTTCTCCTCTTCGGCGTCTTCCCGGTGGTGACGCTGGTCCTCCTCACCGGCGGACGCTTTTCCTTCTCCGGCGGCGAACTGGCGGTGCTCTTCCTGATCGCGGCGGCCGTCACGATCAGCGACGTGTCGTCCGAACCGCAGGTCGGATTCCACAGCCTGCCGGTCAAGATCGCCCTCGGTGCGGCGCTGCTGTCGCTGGTCGCGATCCTGCTTTCCAACTTCGTCAGCGCCCGGACGCTGGTCTTTCTCGACTTCCGCTTCACGCTGCTGTCGCTGGTCTCCTTTCTGGCCGCGCTCGTCGCGCTCGGCCTCGTCGTCTTCCTCGGCTTCATGGCGCGGCGGGGGGAGGGCAACGTGGCACGCCTGTTCTATCCGGCGGCGGCGGTCATCCTCTTCCTCTTCCTGATGTCGACGAATTTCGGCCTCACCCAGGTGCCGACCAATCTCTGGGGCGGCCTGATGCTGACGCTGGTGGTGGCGCTGTCGGGCATCGGCGCCTCGCTGCCGCTCGGCATTCTGCTCGCTCTCGGCCGACGCTCCGACATGCCGGCTGTGAAGCTCCTCTCGGTGATCTTCATCGAGTTCTGGCGCGGCGTGCCGCTGATCACCGTCCTGTTCATGGCGAACTTCATGCTGCCGCTGTTCATGCCGGAAGGCGTGACCTTCAACCAGCTTCTGAGGGCCTGCGTCGGCGTCGCGCTGTTTTCGGCCGCCTATATGGCGGAGGTGATCCGCGGCGGCCTGCAGGCGATCCCGAAGGGCCAGTACGAGGGCGCCGACGCCATGGCGCTGACCTATTGGCAGAAGATGCGGCTGATCATCCTGCCGCAGGCGCTGAAGCTGGTGATTCCCGGTATCGTCAACACTTTCATCGGCCTCTTCAAGGATACCAGCCTCGTCTACATCATCGGGCTCGCCGATCTTCTCGGCACGGTGCGGCGCGGCTTCAACGATCCGAACTGGATCACGCCCTCGACGCCGGCAACCGGCCTGATCTTCGCCGCCTTCATCTACTGGCTGTTCTGTTTCTCGATGTCCCGCTACTCGATCTATACCGAGCGGCGTCTCGACACGGGTCACAGGAGCTGAAATCTTTTCGAGGAATAGCTGCCATGAGTCTCCAGAACGAAGCCGCCGCGAAAGACGATGTGGCCTCCGCCCCGGCGAAGAAGATGAAGGTGTCCGACGAGATCGCCGTCGAGATGATCGGCGTCAACAAGTGGTTCGGCGAGTTCCACGTGCTGCGCGACATCAACCTGACCGTCCGCAGAGGCGAGCGGATCGTCATCTGCGGCCCGTCTGGCTCCGGCAAGTCGACCACCATCCGCTGCATCAACCGGCTGGAGGACCATCAGAAGGGCAAGATCGTCGTCGACGGCATCGAGCTCACCGACGACCTGAAGAAGATCGACGAGGTGCGCCGCGAGGTCGGCATGGTGTTCCAGCACTTCAACCTCTTCCCGCACCTGACCATTCTCGAGAACTGCACCCTCGCGCCGATCTGGGTTCGCAAGATGCCCAAGAAGAAGGCCGAGGAAATCGCCATGCACTATCTGACGCGGGTGAAGATCCCCGAACAGGCGAACAAATATCCGGGCCAGCTCTCCGGCGGCCAGCAGCAGCGCGTGGCCATCGCCCGCTCGCTCTGCATGAATCCGAAGGTCATGCTGTTCGACGAGCCGACCTCGGCGCTCGATCCGGAGATGATCAAGGAGGTGCTCGACGTCATGGTCGGGCTCGCCGAAGAAGGGATGACGATGCTCTGCGTCACCCACGAGATGGGTTTCGCCCGGCAGGTGGCGAACCGCGTGATCTTCATGGATGCCGGCCAGATCGTCGAACAGAACGAGCCGCACGCCTTCTTCACCGATCCGCAGCACGAGCGCACCAAGCTGTTCCTGTCGCAGATCCTGCACTGATCCCGGCGGGTCGTGGCTTCGGCAAGTAAACGGGGGCCGGGGGCCCCCGTTCTTCGTCGCCTCCGGCCGAAGAGCGAGGCGGCCGCTTCATTCTTCCAAAACTATGCCTGGCTTTCGAAAGTGGAAATCAACTTCTAATAATTCCAATTTGCTGTACCCTTCGGGCAACGACGATTCGACCGGGAGGGTTGGCACGATGTCGGGCAGCTTCACGCGATGGCTGGTGGCCATCGCTTTCGCCGCGATGGCGGCGACCTCCGCCGATGCCGCCTGCGTGGCCTTGCAGAAGACGCCTCAGCTTCCCGACGACCTCGCCCTCTGCAAGCGCCTCGATCCGGTCGTGCGCAAGCCCGCCGCCCTGCCGCTCAACGAATACGAGGAAGCGCTCAACCAGTATTTCTCGCATTTCTGCCATCGGGACCCGGCCGCCGGCTGGGTTCGCGACAAATTCGTGCGCGACACCGGCCCCTATGTCGCCAGCCTCGTCAACGGCGCCTGGATGGGATCGGACCGCGGCACCCATGCCCCCGTCGTGATCTGGTATTCGCCGGAAATGCTCGACTGGCTGAAGACCGCGCGCCCTTCCGACGAAGCGGCGCGCCCGGCCGAGGAGCCGCCGGTCCCCGACGGCGCGATGATCGTCAAGGAGATGTATCCGGCGCCGGCGGCGCTCTGCGCCAAGGAAGATCCGGCCATGCTGAAGCCGACCAGCGGCGCGGCCTTCATGGTGCGCGACGCCAAGGCTTCCCATGACGGCTGGTACTGGGGCTGGTACGGCTGGAGCGACGATCCGAAGGCCAATATCGACTGGCCGCCGCGCCCCTCGAACGGGCTGCCCTATCAGGGCTTCGGCCAGTACTGCCTGAACTGCCATGCGTCGGCGCAGGCCAATTCGACCTTTTCCAGCCTGACGAACATCGAGGGCGAACCCGGCCGGCCGATCGCCTTCCTGTCGCAGGACTTCGCCCTCGATCTCGGGGCCGAGCCCCATCACGAGGCGCTGACCGACGTCGCGCCGGCGGTCGACGATCCGAAGCCCGCGCCGAAGGAACTCAATCCCGACGTCGCGGCGCTGTTCGACTACGTTTTCGCGCAGCTGCCGAAGGACGTCGGCTCGCTGCAGATGCCGTCGGCGAGCTACGACACGGTCTGGGTCAAGGAACACGCCGAGACCACCGAAAAGAGCCAGTACCTCACTTCGGACCAGTGCGTCGGCTGCCACGACGCCGGCAGCACCGGGCTGCAGTTCGACATGACCAGGCCGGCGCCGCTCGACAAGGTGCACAATCCGGACGGCTCGAAGCTGATCAACATGTCGCCCTACGGCACCTGGCGGAACTCGCCGATGGGCCTTGCCGGCCGCGACCCGATCTTCTTTTCGCAGCTGGCGAGCGAAACCCAGACCTTTCACCCCGACGTTTCGCCGGAAGTGCAGTCGATCTGCCTCGGCTGCCACGGCATCCAGGGCCAGCGGCAGTTTCAGCTCGACGGCGCCTCGAAGGGCGGAGGCTGCCCGAATTTCGAGCGCTCGATGGCCGACGCCGTGCCCTATCCGCCGAACAATCCCGGCGCCGAGCACGCGGATTTCGGCGCGCTCGCCCGCGACGGCATCTCCTGCACCGCCTGCCACCATGCGATCTTCAAGGATGCCGACATCGCCTTGGCAAAGGACAGCGAGGCCAATCGCTGCATCGTCGCCCGGCAGGATCAGCTCAATCCGAAGGACCTCGCCGAAGGCTTCGCGCGCACCTTCACCGGCAGCTATTTCGTCGGCGCGGCCGATCGCCTGAAGGGGCCGTTCGAGGATCCCAGGCAGGTCCCGATGAAGAACGCCCTCGGGATCCAGCCCGAGCACGACGAGACGTTCCTGAAGTCGGACCTTTGCGGCAGCTGCCACACGGTGCATCTGCCGGTGCTCGATCGGGGCAAGACCCTCGGCTACACCTTCGAGCAGACGACCTATCCCGAATGGGCCTTCAGCGACTACCGCACCGGACTGACGGCGAACGGCAGCCTTCCCGAAGGGGAGGGACCCAAGGCCCAGAGCTGCCAGGACTGCCACATGAAGAGCCACGACGAGACCGGTCAGCCGCTCGTCTCGAAGATCGCCAGCATCCAGGAGCACAGCAATTTCCCCGCGGCGGAAAACGCCCTCGGGCCGGACGCGATCGATCTGGAGCGCCGCGTCGGCTTCGCGCTCCACACTCTCGTCGGCCTCAACGTCTTCCTGATCGAGATGGCCGACCAGTTTCCGGATTTCCTCGGCATCGCCGTCCAGGATCCGATGCTGGTCTCGAAAGGCGTCGACAACATCGTCACGACCCGCGACAAGATGCTGGAGAATGCCGAGACGCTGTCGGCGTCGATTGCGGTGACGAAGGTCAGCCAGGCGGACGGGCGGCTCGCGGCGACCGTGAAGATCGCGTCCGACGTCGGGCACAAGTTCCCCTCCGGCGTCGGTTTCAGACGGGCCTTCGTCGAGTTCCGGGCGCTCGATGCGGCCGGCAAGCCGTTGTGGACGTCGGGCGGCACGAACGCCGCCGGCGTCATCGTCGACGGCAAGGGCGAACCGCTGCCGGGCGAACTGTGGTGGGAGCCGAACTGTTCGGCCCGCGTCGCGCCGCTGGAGCGGCGGCACCAGCCGCATTATCAGACGATCACCAGCGAGAGCGAGGCACAGATCTATCAGGAACTCGTCTCGACGCCGGCCCCCTCCGGCGAGGCGATGTGCGGCCACGACGCGGCGCCCGCCGGCCAACTGACGACGAGCTTCCTGTCGATCTGCAGCCATGTGAAGGACAACCGCATCCTGCCGTCGGGCTATCTGCCCTTCGAGGAGCGCGTGAAGATCGCCAATGCGCTCGGCTCGAAGGGCACGGCGCTCGCCGAGGACACGGGTTCGGTCGCCGTCGGCGACGACCCGGACTACGTCACCGGCGGCGGCGACACGCTCGACTACGAGATCGACCTGGCGTCGCTCGACGGTCAGGTCGCGAGCGTCGAGGCGACCCTCTACTATCAGGCGATTCCGCCCTTCTATCTGCAGGACCGCTTCTGCACGGCGAAGGGGACCGACCGCGACCGGCTGGCCTATCTGACCAGCCAGCTCGACCTCGACGACACCGCGGCGGCGGGCTGGAAGCTGAAGATGGTCTCGTCCGGGCCGGTGGCGGTCGGCGATTGAACGTCGGGTCCGGCTGGCCGAATGTCACGAGGGCGCGTGCCGGGGCGGGTTCTCTCGCCCTCTCGGCGGCGATCGAGCGGGGCCCGCACGACCATGGCGGGCCCTCAGCCTCGGCTATTATCGCGGAACTTTGAAGATCGCGCGCCGTTGAGATGGCAACTTTCGTGTCCGGGGGATGAATTGTCGTCGGAAAAAGAAGCCCACCGGCGGAGCGAGCAGCGCTCCACGACGATTTCCCCGACCATCGGTCTCGTCAACACGCAGAACTTCGAGACGGGCCCGCGCTGGGCCGTGGTCGGCATTTTCTTCATCCTCTTCTTCGGCGCACTCTATCTGACGGCAAGCTTTCTCCTGCCGGTGATCCTGGCAGTGATCTTCGCACTGGTGATGAGCCCGATCGTCCGGTTCCTGCGGCGCCGGCTGAAGATCTGGGAGCCGCTTTCGGCGCTCGTGCTGGTGGTCGGCTCGCTGATGACCCTGACGCTCGGCTTCTACATGCTGAGCGATCCGATCACCAATCTCGTCAACGACGCGCCACGTTACGCGGCGGCCGTCGACGACGAGATGCGGTCGATCCGCGACCGGCTGAACCGCTTCCAGGCGGCACAGAGAGAGGTCCGCACCGCCGCGTCCGAGGCAGCGCCCGGAGACCAGCAATCCGACGACGAGCCGCGGGAAGTGGTGGTCAAGAACCCCGGCCTCCTCGACAACGTCACGCAGACGGCGCCGCAGATCCTCGCCTCGATCGCCTTCTCGCTGATCTTTCTCTATTTCCTGCTCGCCTCCGGGGACCTGTTCTACCAGAAGCTCGTCCGGTCGATGCCGACGATGTCGGACAAGAAGCGGGCGCTGCACATCGCCCACGACATCGAGCGCGAGCTGTCGCGCTACCTCTTCACCATCACGCTGATCAACATCTGCCTCGGCATCGCCGTCGGCGCCTGCCTTTGGTGGGTCGGGATGCCGACGCCGGCGGTGTTCGGGGCGCTGGCGACGCTGCTCAACTTCATCCCCTATATCGGCTCGATCATGGGTATGGCGCTCGTCGGCGTCATCGCGCTGGCGGAATTCGGCCACCTGTCGAGCGCCGCCGTTCCGGTGCTGCTCTATCTCGCCTGTACGGCCGTCGAAGGCCAGTTCCTGACGCCGATGATCGTCGGCCGGCGCCTGGAGATGAACGCCGCCGCGATCTTCCTGTCGGTCGCCTTCTGGGGCTGGATCTGGGGCGTCGTCGGCATGTTCCTCGCCGTGCCGCTGATGGTCTGCATCAAGGTCTTCGCGAGCTATGTCGAGCCGCTGACCGCCCTCGGTGACTTCCTTTCCGCCGAGCAGGCCCGCCATACCGACGACGAAGACGAGGACTGATCGGCGGGAGTGTTTCGGCAGGGTGAGGGAGAAGACCCGCCCCGCCAAGCCGGCACCTGCCGTTCCAGTCTCACTCGGCGTAGATCATCTTGCGCGTCATGCCGCCGTCGACGACCAGAGTCTGGCCGGTGACGAAGCCGGCCTTCTCGCCGTCGAGGAGGAATGCGGCCGCATGGGCGATGTCTTCCGGCACGCCGACGCGGCCGACGAGATGCTGCTGGTGGTCGACCGGGCGCAGTTCATCACCCGAAACGTCGATCCAGCCGGGCGCGACGGCATTGACCCGGACGTCGGGCGAGAGGCTGACGGCGAGCGAATGGGCGAGGGCGAAGAGCCCGCCCTTGGTCGCGGAATAGGATTCGGTGTCGGCCTCCGACATGAAGGCGCGTGTCGAGGAGACGAGCAGCATCGCGCCTTTGGTCTCCCGCAGCTTCGGACCGCCATGCCTGGCGAAGAGGAAGCTCTGGGAGAGGTTGACGTCGAGGACCCGGTGCCAGTCTTCGTAGGACAGGTCCTGCGCGGGAATGCGCTTCATGATGCCGGCGTTGCAGACGATGCCGTCGATCGAGCCGAAATGGTCGCCCGCCCGGCGGATGCAGGCGGCGACGTCGTCCTCCTCGGCAACGTCGCCGACGAAAGTGTGCAGTCGTTCCCTGTCTGTCGTGCCGCCGCCTCGCGACAGCGCGTCGAGGCCGGCCCGGTCGGTGTCCATGGCAAGCACCTTGCCGCCCTCGGACAGCAACTGGAGGGCGACGACGCGGCCGATGCCGGAGGCCGCGCCGGTGACGATGAAGGTCTTGTCGGTCAGGCTCATCGTTCTCGTCCCTTTCATATGGATCGGGCCGGCGCTCCATCGAAGCGTCGGCCCGGTTTCGTTTTCTCGTTCAGCAACGGCCACCAGGAAGCGAGGTTTCCACGGCGGCCGCCGCCTTCGGGCCTGCGCCCTCAGTTGCCGGAGGTCTGGACCGGTTTCACCAGCGAGGTGATCCGGCGCACCGTCACCCGACGGTTTTCGCGGTTCTGCGCCTGCGTATCGACTTTCAGATACGCCTCGCCATAGCCTTGCGTGACGAGGTTTTCCGGCGGAACCTCGAAATATTCCGTCAGCGCGGTGGCGACGGCCTCGGCCCGCCGGTCGGACAGCGCCAGATTGGCGATCTCCGAACCCACTGCGTCGGTATGCCCTTCGATCAGGAAGGTTTCCGACGGATTCTTGTCGACGACCTCCTTGATCGCATCCGCCAGGGCTTCGAGATTGCCCACCTGTTCCTGGGCGATCTGGGAGGAGCCGAAGTCGAAATTGATGGTGTTGAGGTCGATCCGGCGAACCTTGTCGCGAATGCGCTCGGAGCGCACGACCTCGTCGACGGAATAGATCCGCTCGACCGTCTCGACCGGCGGAGCCACGAGCGTGCGATAGTAGAGGTCCTCGTCCGGACGAGCGACGTCGACGACATATTCGTCGCGCGGGATCTCGACTTCGAGCGGCGGCAGGTCGCGGCCGGCATCGATCTCGTAGGTCGGGCGGTCGTCGTCTCCCGAATAGGGATCGTAGAACAGCACGACCTCACGACCGTCCGGCAGGACGCGCGAGCGACGGACGATGTCGCCGTAGCGATTGGTGATGGTGATCACCTGGACGCCGTTCTCGCGGACGATGACCTGGCGGGTCCGGCCGCGCGGCAGCCGCTCGTAATAGGTCTCCTGGGCGTTGCGGGACAGGCGTGGCTGGTCGTCGCCCTTGATGAAATAGCTGGCAGCCGCGCCCGCGACGGCACCCGCCGCGGCGGCGCCGACGATCGACAGGATCTCGCGGCCGTCGTCGTCACGCTTGACCACCTCGACGTTCGGCGGCAGCTCGCCGTCGCGTCCCCGCTGACCGTCTCGCTCGCCGCGAGCCTCGCGGCCGTCGCGTCCGCCTCGGCGATTTCGCTCGCCGCGCTCGCCGCGCGCCTGCGGCTCGATGCGCTCGCCCTGCTCCTCGGTGATCGGCGTGATGTTCACCGGCTCGCGAAGCTGCTGGACCCTGGCGTCGCTGGCGTCGATCCGCCCGTCCTCGACGGGAGCGTTCTGAACGTCGGCCGGGACGGCCTGAGGCTGCTCGGTCGGTCGCTCCTGGGGGGCTGCGGCCTCCTGGCCTTCGCCCTCGCCGGACTGCGGCTGCTCGCCGTTTCCGGCAGGCGCGCCGGCGCCGGTGGCGTTCCGGCCGTCTTCGCCGTTGCCGCGAGGGGCGTCGGCTGCCGGCGCGGCGCCCGGTGCCGCGCTGGTTCCCCCGGCCTGATCGGATCCCTGTTCACCCGGACCGTCCGAGCCGCGCGGCTCGTTCGCGCGGTCTCGTCCACGCGATCCGCGACGCTCCGGTCGGGCGTCGCCCTCGGAGGCGGCGGGTTCGTCGCTCTCGCTCCGGGTCGGAGACGTCGACGGCACGGGGGCTTCCGGCGCCGCCTCGGTGGGCTTTTCGCCGGGGACGGGCTCATTCGCGGGCCGATCGGTCGGCGCGGGGGCGGCTTTCTCTTCCGCAGCGGGCGGGCTCTCGGGCGCCGGCGCGGCATCGGCCGGTGATTGCGTGTCCGTCGCGCCTGCCGGCTCGTCCGGCGTCTCGGCAGGGGCTTCCGCTTCCGGCTGTGCCGGGGCGGGCTCGGGTTCCGGGGCCGCGGCAGCGGGCGCTTCGGGCTCGGCCGGCGCCGGCTCGGCCGGAGCCTCGCTCGGCGCGGGGGCCGGCTCCTCGGCAGCAGGAGGTTCGGCCTGCGCGGGTGCGGGTTCGGGCGCCGGGGCTGGTTCCGGAACTGGTTCGGGTGCCGGCTCGGGCGCCGCCTGTTCGGGTGCCGGTTCCTCGCGAGGCGGGAGCTCTTCGGCCGGCGCTCCGGCTGCGGGAGCCTCGTCCGCCTGGGCGACCCGGAACGATCCCGGCTCGCCCATGTCGCTCGGAGCGGTTCCGGCAGCGACGGCGCTGCGCGCGATCGGCGCGGCGAAGGCTGGCGCTGCGACCGGACCCGAAAGGGCCGTCGATGCGGCGAGGGCGGCGATACCGACGAACCTGCCGCGGCGTTTGATATTCGACATGAAGATTATGACCTTCGCGTTTCGTCCCTTGCAACGGCCTGACGCCCACGGGTGCCGATGGATGGCTCTTCGGCCGTCGTCGGCACCGTTCCCGGGTCGATCAGGGTCAGGACAAACGGTCGGACGCGGCGGGGCGTTCCGTCACCGCGGGACGCCGACGTCGTCGGCGTGCGGACGATCCGCCGCCAGGGCCGGCGCGCGCCAGTCGTAGAGCCAGGCGAGATCGGCCCTCAGCGCGTCATGGGGTCGCAGCGCCAGAGCCATGTCGCGGCCGAGCGAGAAAGGGGCCGGCAGATGGTAGACGAAACGGTGGAACCCGACGCGCTTGCGGACCGCGTCGATGCGCGGCCGTCGTGCGGCCTCGTAGCGGCCGGCAGCCGCACGAGGCTCGTTCGTTCGGACGATCGCTTCGGCGAGGACGGCGGCATCCTCGATCGCCATGCCGGCGCCCTGTGCGGCATAGGGCGCCATGGCATGGGCGGCATCGCCGACGAGGAGGATGCGGCCGTTGCCGAGGGTGAAGGGGCGCGAGCCGGGGGCGGCGAAAAGCGGCCAGGGCGTCGGGGCCGGTGCGCGGCCGATCAGCCCGACGAGCTGCGCGTCCCACCGCGAGAAGCCGGCGATCAGGCGGTGTGCGGCGCCGGGGTCGTCGTCGGAGCGGGTGATCATCACGAGATTGACGGCGCGGCCGGCGCGGATCGGATAGGCGACCGCATGCCGCCTGGCGCCGAGCCAGGCGCGGATGCCGTCCCCGGCGCCGGGGGGCGTCTCGCCGTCGTCCTCGGTCTCGCCGTCGTCCTCGATTGTCGTGCGCCAGGCGGTCGTTCCCGTCGGCGTGGCGGGCGCGAGCCCCATCTGGCGGACGATTGCCGATCGGACGCCGTCGGCAGCGATCACGAAATCGGCGAGGACGGTTTCACCGCCATTCGCCAGACCGAGTTCGACCGCATGCTCGCCCGGGCCGAGGGCGGCGATCTCGGCGCCGAGCCGCAGCGAGATCTTCGGCTCGCGCAGGACGGCGTCGAGCAGCACGGCCTGGAGGTCGGCGCGATGCAGGGAGAGATAGGGTGTTCCGTCGCCGGCATGAACCGGCACCGCGGCGATCGTCCGGCCGCTCGAGCCGCGCTTGAGAACCACGCGGTCCGCCGCGACGCCGACCGCTTTCAGCGCCGGCAACAGGCCCAGCCGGTCCATCACCGAGAGGGCATTGGGCGAAAGCTGCAGCCCGGCCCCGACTTCGGACAATTCGTTCGCCCGTTCGAAGATCGTCGAGGCGAGGCCGACGCGGGCGAGACAAAGGGCGGTCGTGAGGCCGGCGACGCCGCCGCCGACGATCGCGATGAAGGGTTGGCTCTGGCTCATGATGCTGCAGCCGTTTCGGCCGATGGCGCGGAAAAGAAGCCGGCGAGATGCAGTCCCGCCTCCGGGCCGGCCGGTGCGCCTTTCCTCAGGCGGCCGCGGCGAAGAGGCAGCCTTCCGGCCGCGTCTCGTCCGCCTTCAGGGACGGGTCGTAGCGGTAGAGCGTCGAGCAGTAGCTGCAGACGATCTCCGGCTCGTCGCCCATGTCGAGGAAGACATGGGGATGATCATGGGGCGGATTGGCGCCGACGCACATGAACTCCTTGACGCCGACCGAGATGGTCGCGTGCCCGGCGTCGTTCGAAAAATGCGGAATCGGATGACCGGCCATGACTGCTTGCAACCTTAAAAACGTCCTGCCTGCGATGGAGCCGGACCATATTACCGCAATTGCGAAAAGAACAGGGGGTGTCAGGCAGTCTCGCCCGCGCTATCGAATGTCCATGACCCGACGGACCCCCAACAGCATGCAGGAACGGCCATGACCACCGGCACATTCGAACATGACGGGCTCGCCCTCGCCTTTCTCGACGAGGGCGAGAAGGACCGGCCGGCCGTCCTCCTGGTGCACGGCTTCGCCTCCTCGATGCGGGTGAACTGGATCGAGCCCGGCTGGGTCCAGGCGCTGACCGAGGCGGGCTACCGCGCCGTCGCCTTCGATCATCGCGGCCACGGCAAGAGCGACAAGCCGCAGGATCCCGCCGCCTATACGCCGCGGATGATGGCGTCGGACTGTTTCGCGCTGCTCGATCATCTCGGCATCGGCTCGGCCACCTTCTTCGGCTATTCGATGGGCGCCCGGGTCTCGGCCTTCGCGGCGCTGGCCGAGCCGCAGCGCGTGGAGCGGCTCGTCCTCGGCGGTCTCGGCATCGGCCTCGTGAAGGGTGTCGGCGACTGGGATCCGATCGCCGCGGCGCTGCGGGCGCCGTCGCTCGACGACGTCAGCCACCCGCGCGGCCGGATGTTCCGCGCCTTCGCCGACAAGACGAAGAGCGACCGGCTGGCGCTCGCCGCCTGCATCGAGACCTCTCGCGACGAATTGACCGAGGAGGAGGTCGGGCGGATCGGCCAGAAGGTGCTGATCGGGGTCGGCACGGAGGACGACATCGCCGGGGCGCCGGAGCCGCTCGCGGCGCTGCTGCCAAACGCCGAGGTGCTGGCGATCGAAGGGCGCGACCACATGCTGTCCGTGGGCGACCGGCGGTTCAAGCAGCGGGTGATCGCCTTCCTGAACGCGCCCTCTTGAGCTTTTCTCGAAGACCCGTCGAGAAGAACTCGCGGCGACGGCGGCGCGAGGATCCGGCACCCGCCCTTTCCCTTCCCGCGCCGATCGCTTAAATCTCCTCCAACTTGGCGCGCCGGACGACACCCGCCGCAATTTGCCATGGGAGAACACCATGAGCGTCGCAAGCACGAAGAGCCAGGACAGGATCCAGGCCATCGACCCGATCTTCGCGGAGATCCGCGGCGAAGCGAAGGGCGTCGCGGCCGACGAGCCCGTCCTCGCCAGCTTCATCCACGCAACGGTCCTCAACCAGCCGAGCTTCGAGGCGGCGCTGGTGCACCGGATCTCGCAGCGGCTCGACCATCCGGACGTGCCGGCGGTGCTGATCGCCCAGGCCTTCGGCGACATGATCGCCGCCGATCCGGACTTCGCCGAGACGGTGCGCATCGACATCCAGGCGGTCTACGACCGCGATCCCGCCTGCGAGCGCTATCTGGAGCCGCTGCTCTACTTCAAGGGCTTCCACGCCATCCAGACTCATCGGCTGGCTCACTGGCTGTGGGAAACGGGGCGGCGCGACTTCGCGCTCTATCTCCAGTCCCGCTCCTCCGCCGTGTTCCAGACCGACATCCATCCGGCCGCGCGGATGGGGCGCGGCATCTTTCTCGACCATGCCACGGGGCTCGTCGTCGGCTTCACGGCCGTGATCGGCGACAACGTTTCGATCCTTCAGGACGTGACGCTCGGCGGCACCGGCAAGGAATTCGGCGACCGCCATCCGAAGATCGGTTCGGGCGTCCTGATCGGCGCAGGCGCCAAGGTTCTCGGCAACATCAGGATCGGCAACTGCTCGAAGATCGCCGCCGGCTCGGTGGTGCTGAAGGAAGTGCCGGCCAATGCCGTGGTGGCCGGCGTTCCGGCCAAGGTGATCGGCGAGGCGATCTGCGACCAGCCGGCCCGCGAGATGGACCAGGGATTCGGCCGCGAGGAGTGATCCGAGGCCGGAAGTCCGCAAGCGATCAAAAACGAGGCCGGAAGGGATGCCGGCCTGTTCTTCCGTCCGCAATTCGCCTGGGGCGCGGATGACGACGCCCGGCAGGCAGCTGTCGCCCGGTCTTGAAAGGCGCCAAAAGGAGTGGAGCGTCGCCTCCGCGG
The DNA here is from genome assembly GCF_021390325.1 of Jiella avicenniae. Lineage (GTDB taxonomy): Bacteria > Pseudomonadota > Alphaproteobacteria > Rhizobiales > Rhizobiaceae > Jiella > Jiella avicenniae. The sequence goes on from NZ_JAJUWU010000004.1 coordinate 72,209, forward strand.
TCGCCGTTCGCCGGGATGCTTGACCGGGCGGGCATCGTCGGCCGCGGCGAGGTTCTCGCAACGACCGTTCCCGCCTCCCGTGGGGTAACGGATGCCGGATCGCGGGACGCCGACGTATGGACGGCTTCGTTCGCTCCGCTGCATCCGTCATCGGCCCGGACGACCACGAAGGACGGGGCCTCGCCGGAAATCCCCGGCCCCCATCGAACTCGCCGCGATCCACCCTAGCTAAACGTTTACCACAGCAGCGAGGAGAGAGCATTGAGCCCCGCCGAAATCAGAAAGCTCGAAGCCTATCTGAAAAGAACCTTCGATGGCGTCGATCTGTCCGTGCGCGGCATGCCTCGCAAGACGGACTCCGCGGAACTCTACATCAAGGACGAGTTCGTCGGCCTGATCGCCAAGGACACCGATGAGGGCGAACTGTCCTACCACCTGACCATGACGATCCTCGACATCGATCTCGAATGACCGGCTGACCGGAGGGTAACCCGGAGGCTGGACGCCGCGAGCGGCGAGCCAGCCCCCGGAACCTCCCGGGCGGGACGGGTCGCCCGGGGCGGTCTGACGACTCCCGACGGCCGAATCGGCCAGGGCGTCGGTCTTTCAGTGGGGCCGGTCCGGCCGGCGAGGCCCCCGTCGAGGCGGTGGCGACGGGCAGCCGCGGCGGCTGCCGCTCCGCAAAATTCAGCGCACGCTGCCGACGAGGAGATTGCGGTCGTCGACGATGCCGACCCACTTGCCGGCGTCGTTCGCCGACTGCCGCTTCAGATAGGTGTAGCTGGTCGCCTGCCAGGGCAGGATCTGGGTCTCGAGGTTGTCGAGGACGAAGTCGCCCTGGTCGGTCCGCAGCGTGAGCACGGCATGGCCGTCGCCATTGGTCTGCTTGACCACGGTGACGAGCAGGGCCGAGGCCGGAATACCTTCCCGCTCCAGCATGTACTGCTTGAGGAGAGCGAAGTCTTCGCAGTCGCCTTCGCTGGTCGGATAGGCCCAGTATTCAGCGACGCCGTAGATCTCTTCGTCGGTGCGCGGGAAGATGTTGTTGTTCACCGCCGCATTGACGTCGACGATGCGCGCCCAGATCCGCGGCGTCAGCTTGAGCGCCGCCGAGGTGGCGTTGGCCTCGCAGCTCGTCGCATAGCGCTTGCAGAATTCGTAATGGCCGATCGGCTGCGACGTGTAGCCCGTGGTCGGCATGGGCGAGGAAGCGGCCGCTTCGGCGCCCTGGGCCGAAGCCAGAAGGCCGATCATTCCGAGGGCGAAACCCAGCGCCTTCTTGGTCTTGTTCATCGTCGTTCTCCTCGTCGTTGGGAGGAGATTGACATCCGGATTTTACTTCCGATCGAAATGTCGAAGCGAAATTATATTCAAATTTGACGCAATTCGTGGATGGATATACTTGCAATAATATGGACGGCTTGCGCGAAATTGCAGCGTCGACGTTCATCGATCGGAAAGCATGCCGGGCGTGGCGAAATCGGGCGCGCGTGCGCCCTCGCAGCGGGCGACACGCGTCGTCGCCAACGAAACGCCGGCTTTCCAGGGGATCGGCCGATCGCTTCGGACCGCCCGACGTCTTGTCGGGCCATTCCCCATCGCAGTCCAGGCAGCGGCCCATGCGCCCGGATGTCGTCGGTCCGGCCTCTGCGCGTCGCCATCAGGGAGGCCGGCGGGACCCCCGAAAGGTTAATGCGAAGGCGATTCGAGCGCTGGCAGCCCGGAATTTTTCGATCTCGGGCCGTTTGCGTGGTTAACGAAGGGCTGCAACGCGGGGACGCCCGTGCGAGACGAGAATTTTTCGCCCTGCCGATAGGGCACGGCATGGCGAGGGTGCATGCACGGGAAGAAAAAAGAGCTTTCTCGGCCATTTCCATGCGTAAGAAACGGCGCTAAGAGCAAGACGCCGGAACGTCGATTTCGGTTTTTCCTGAAAGGTATCAGTGTCATGAGAACCGCGAGGGCGATCTGTCTCGCCGTCTGCTTCCTTGCTTTCGTCCCGGCGACCCCGGGGCTTGCCGCCGGCGCCATCGCGGTGGACGACGAGGAGGGCATGAAAGCCGGTGACGTCGGCTACGGCACGGCGACCGGCTATTCGACCCGCGAAGCGGCCGGCGCCGCCGCGCTCAAGAACTGCCGGGACGAGGGCAACGGCAATTGCAAGGTCGTGGTGCGCTTCGACACCTGCGGCGCCTATGCCGGCTCCGCCGACTACTTCGGCATCGGCTGGGGCGAGAGCCAGCGAGCGGCGGAGTCCGCGGCGCTCGAGCAGTGCGGCAACAATTCCTGCAGGATCGTCGTCTCCGACTGCGAATGAACCCTGGGTCCGGGCGGCGGGTGTTCTTCACCTGCCGTCCGGCGGCGATCGGCGAGTTCGGCTCGATCGGTGCCCGCTCGCCGGCGCGGAGCGCCTCCTGATCGTGACGGTTTCGAGCCGCCGGAACGCGCGTCCGGCGTTGCCCCTTCGGCTGAGATGGCTTAGAGACGGCGCAACTTCTCACACTCTTCGACACGAAAGAGGCAGCGCGCCATGGCTCGCCAGTTCATCTATCACATGTCGGGTCTCTCCAAGGCCTACGGGAACAAGAAGGTTCTCGACAACATCCATCTGTCCTTCTACCCGGACGCCAAGATCGGCATCCTCGGCCCGAACGGCGCCGGCAAGTCGACCCTTCTGAAGATCATGGCGGGGGTCGACAGGGAATTCACCGGCGAGGCCTGGGCCGCCGAAGGCGCCAAGGTCGGCTACCTGCCGCAGGAGCCGCATCTCGATCCCGACAAGACGGTGTTCGAAAACGTCATGGAAGGCGTCGCCGACAAGCAGGCGATCCTCGACCGCTACAACGAATTGATGATGAACTACTCCGACGAGACCGCGGAGGAGGGGGCGAAGCTCCAGGACGTCATCGACGCCCAGAACCTGTGGGATCTCGAAAACCAGGTCGAGATGGCGATGGACGCGCTGCGCTGCCCGCCGGCCGACGCCGAGATCGCGCCCTTGTCCGGCGGCGAGCGCCGCCGTGTCGCGCTCTGCAAGCTGCTCCTGTCGAAGCCCGACATCCTGCTCCTCGACGAGCCGACCAACCATCTCGATGCCGAGACGATCCTGTGGCTGGAAAAGCACCTGCGCGAGTATGAAGGCTCGGTGCTGATGGTCACCCACGACCGCTACTTCCTCGACAACGTCACCGGCTGGATTCTCGAGCTCGATCGCGGCCACGGCGTGCCCTACGAGGGCAACTACTCGGTCTATCTCGAAAAGAAGGCCAAGCGCATGGCCCAGGAAGGCCGCGAGGACGACGCCCGCATGCGGGCGATCAATCGCGAGCGGGAGTGGATCCAGCAGGGCGCCAAGGCCCGCCAGACCAAGTCGAAGGCCCGCATCAAGGCCTATAACGAGCTGGTCGAGGCGGCCGAGAACAGAAAGCCGGCCGACGGCAAGATCGTCATCCCGACCGGCGAGCGGCTCGGCAACAAGGTGATCGAGGTCGAGAACCTGACCAAGAGCTTCGGCGACCGGGTGCTGATCGAGAACCTCTCCTTCAAGCTGCCGGCCGGCGGGATCGTCGGCATCATCGGCCCGAACGGCGCCGGCAAGTCGACGCTGTTCAAGATGATCACCGGGCAGGAGAAGCCCGACTCCGGCAAGATCGACATCGGCGAGACCGTCGATCTCGGCTATGTCGACCAGAGCCGCGACGACCTCGACCCGAACCACAACGTCTGGGAAGAGATCTCCGGCGGCGTCGACATCATGAAGCTCGGCAAATACGAGATGAACTCGAGAGCCTATGTCGGCAACTTCAACTTCAAGGGCCCGAACCAGCAGCAGAAGGTGGGCACGCTCTCCGGCGGTCAGCGCAACCGCGTTCACCTCGCCAAGATGCTGAAGTCCGGCGCCAACGTCATCCTGCTCGACGAGCCGACCAACGATCTCGACACCGAGACGCTGACGGCACTGGAAGACGCGCTGGAGGAATATGCCGGCTGCGCCGTGGTGATCAGCCACGACCGCATGTTCCTCGATCGGCTCGCCACTCACATCCTCGCCTTCGAGGGCGACAGCCACGTCGAGTGGTTCGAGGGCAACTTCGAGGATTACGAGCAGGACAAGATCCGCCGCCTCGGCCCGGAATCGGTCAATCCGAAGCGCCCGACCTACAAGCGCCTGACGCGGTGAGGGGGAAGCCCCGCAGCCATGCGGGGCGGCTCCTCCCGTTTCGACGGGGAGACCGGATCGCTGCAGAATTTTCCTCCCGCAAGGCCCCGCGATGGCGTAAGATCGCGCGGGGCCTTGCGGGAGTTCGTTCGATGCGCCACTCATGTCTCGTTGCGGCCGGTCTTGCCGCCGCAATGCTTGTCGGCGTCGCGACGACCGCCTCGGCCAAGCCGGCGCGCTGCTTCACCACCGACGACGGCTATTATCCTTGCGACTTCCGTGCGACGGACCGCGCCGGCAGCTTCGACATTTCCGCGCCGGGCAAGCCGACCTTCTCGCTGATCGTCGACCGGCCGGGCTTTGCCTCCGCCTTTGCCGATTTCGGCACCGGCCGGAACGTCTCGCTGCCGGGCATGTATGTGCGCGAGCGCGACGAGCCGGCCTGCTGGTCGAACCCCGAGACCTCGACGAAGATCTGCGCCTGGTAACCCTCGGCCGGGCATCTCTCGTCGGCGTGCCGCCGCCTGGATTGTCATCCATTGCCGGAAGTCGAGGCTGCTCGCGTTCCGAGGGCGCAAAGGGGCCAGTCACCCATGCTTTCGCATGACATTCCCGTGACGGCATGCACTGTGTGCATGGCAGTTCCCGAAATCGCGTGCTTCTGGCGAAATGTTTCCCAGCTTATGTGCAGTGCACCAAAAGCAAAAACATCTCGCTGGAGTCCAGGACAATGCACCGCTCGCGCCTTACGGCCATCGCCATGGATCACGTCGCGCTCGCCCGCGTCACGGGGCGCGGAGCCGTCAACGGCGAGGCCATGCGCCGTCCGCAGCTTTCGATGATGAAGACGCTCGGCATCGACACGCCGTTCATGATGCGGGCGCGCTGAGGCGTCTGCCGCCGCAGCAGACTCGGCTGGTTCGGGCACCGTCGATTTCAGCAGAGACTGGCTTCGAGAAACTGACGCGAAGACAAAAGGGAAAGGCGCCGCGGTTCACCGCCGGCGCCCTTCTTTCGTCTGCGGCATCGTGCGGGGCGATTTCCGCTCCCGCCCTTCGCCTACTCCATCGCCGGCGCGTGACCGGCTTCCCCGCCCGCCTGCCTCTTCGGCGGGCTCATCAGCGCGAGAAGCGGGATGGCGCAGAGCGTGATGATCATCATCATCTTGAAGTCGTCGACATAGGCGACCATCGCCGCCTGCGCCGAGGCGGCCTGATTGAGGACGGCCATCATCGTCGTCTGGTCGAGGGGCAGGCTGCCCGCGACATCGGTGAAATTCGGGTCGAACGGCGTGATGTGCGAGACGAGATCGGCCTTCGAGATCACCATGTTGCGGGCGAGCTGCACCGAGACGATCGAGATGCCGACCGCCGAGCCGATGTTGCGCATCAGGCTGAACAGGGCCGCGCCATCGGCACGAAACCGCGGCTCCAGCGTGGCGAAGGCGAGCGTCGACAGGGGCACGAAGACGAGACCCAGCCCCAGGCCCTGCACCACGCCCGAAACGATGATCAGCGTGTCGTCCATGGTCGTCGAGAAGCCCGACATCTGCCACAGCGAGATCGCCGTGAGCACGAGGCCGGCGAAGATCAGGATGCGCGTATCGACCTTGCCGACGAGGCGTCCGACGACGAGCATCGAGACCATCGTGCCGACGCCGCGCGGGGCGAGCACGAAGCCGGTCGTCACCACCGGATAGTTCAGGATGTTCTGCAGCATCGGCGGCAAGAGCGCGAGGCCGGCAAGCAGGATCATGCCGACGACGAAGATCATCACCAGCGCGATGACGAGATTGCGGTCGGTGAAGATCTTCGGGTCGATGAAGGCGTGCTCGCGCCCGGTGATGTGCAGCGTGAACACCCAGAGGCCGGTGATGGCGAGGCCGAGTTCGATCCAGATCTCGGCCGAAGAGAACCAGTCCGCCTGCTCGCCGCGGTCGAGGAAGAGCTGCAGGGCGCCGATGAACAGCGACAGCATGGCGAAGCCGAAGAAATCGAAGTCGCGCTGGCGTCTCGGCGTGTTCGGCAGGAAGAAGACCATGCCGACAAGCGCCAGGGCGCCGATCGGCAGGTTGACGAAGAAGACGTAGCGCCAGTTGAAGGTCTCGGTCAGCCAGCCGCCGAGCGTCGGGCCGATGATCGGGCCGACCATGATGCCGGCGCCCCAGATCGCCATGGCGCTGCCGTGCTGTTCCTTGGTGTTGATGGTGAGCAGCACCGTCTGGGACAGCGGGACCAGGGCGGCGCCGCAAAGCCCCTGCAGCAGCCGGAAGAAGATCATCTCCTCGAGGCTGGTCGCGATGCCGCAGGCCATCGAGGTGGCGACGAAGCCGGCCGCGGAGGCGATGAAGAGTTGGCGGAGACCGAAGCGGTCCGACAGCCAGCCGGTCACCGGCGTCATGATCGCGGCGGCGACGATGTAGGAGGTCAGGACCCAGTTGATCTGGTCCTGCGAGGCCTGGAGCGAGCCCTGCATGTTCGGCAGCGCGACGTTGGCGATCGTCGTGTCGAGCACCTGCATGACCGTCGCGAGCATGATCGAGACGGTGATCAGGCCCTTGTAGGGGACGTTGGTGGGGTCGACTGCCGCACCCGAGCCGGCGGTGCTCATTGCGAGCGGGTCGCGCCGGCGGCCCCTCCCGTGGTCGTTGCAGCCGGGACGGGCGCGTCGGAGCCCTTCGTCGTGGCCAGCTTGGCGCCGTCCTCGTCGCGGGTGGCGGCGACGGCATTCTGGCTCCGGATCCACTGGTCGAGGCCGAGCGCGGTGGTGACCGGTTCCATGAAGTCCGGGAAGCCGCGCACCTGGCCGGTATCGACCGTGACGTCGGCGCTCATGCCGGCGCGCAGCGGCGGCAGGTCGGCGTCCTTTTCGATGTGGATGCGCACGGGCACGCGCTGAACGACCTTCACCCAGTTGCCGGTAGCGTTCTGCGCCGGCAGGAGCGCGAATTCCGAACCGGTGCCGGCGCCGATCGAACCGACGATCCCGTCCAGCGAGACGTCCGGATAGGCGTCGAAGGTGAGGGTGACGGGCTGTCCCGCCCGCATGTGGGTGAGGTCGGTTTCCTTGTAGTTCGCGTCGACCCAGCTTTCATCCCCTTCGACGATCGCCATGACCGACATGGAGGGCGTGACGTACTGGCCGACCTGGAGCCTGTCGGTCTGGCTGACGACGCCGGGCTCGGAGGCGCGGACGACGGTGTGGTCGAGATCGAGCTGGGCGGAATGAAGCGCGGCGAGCGCCTGCATCACGGTCGGATGCTTGTCCGTGGCGATGTTCGGATCGCCGGCGAGGGCGGCTTTGGCCGAAATCACCGCCTGCTGGGCGCTGGCCTGATCTCCCTGCGCCTTCTGCAGCGCCAGGCGGGCGTCGTCGAAGGTGCTCTGGGAGGAGACGCCGTGCTTCACCAGGGCCTGCTGGCGGTCGAAGGTCGCCTGCGCGGTGGCGACGGAATCGCCCGTCGTCCTGGCGTCGACGACGGCCTGCTGGTAGGCGGCCTTCAACTTCTCGACCGTCAGCCGCGCGCTTTCCAGATTGGCCTTCGCCTGCTCGACCGCGGCGCGGTAGGCACTGCCGTCGATGGTGAAGAGCACCTGCCCGGCGCCGACCTCCTGGTTTTCGGCGACCTCGACCTCGGCGATCTCGCCGGACACCTGCGGCATGACGGTGACGCGGTCCTGATGGACATAGGCGTCGTCGGTCTCGACGTAACGGCCGCCGGTCACCCAGTAGTAGGCGCCGGCGACGGCGAGGACGAGAGGAACCGAGACGATCAGGAGACGGCGGAGGCCCCCGCGCTTCTTCTTGGCGGGCGTCGAAGCCGTATCGGGCGCGGCACTCTCCGCGGCGGGCTCCGCTTCGCCCGTCGCGGTCTTGGCGCCGTCGTCCGACTTTGCGGTCTCCGCCGGAGCGTCGGCCGGAAGCGGCTTCGCCTCGGCCAAGTCCTGCTTGCGAGGCTGGGCATTCATGCGGTGGTCTCCTGACGGGCTTCGGCACGGCGACGCGGAGCAGCGGCTTCGGGCGCGCTCATCGCCGTTTCGGCATCGGATAGGTTCTTGACGACGACGGACAGTGCCTCGTGAAGCTGCCGCCGCGCCTCCTCGGACAGCCCCTCTTGCGCCTCCGCGAAGATCTCCTCGGCTCGCAGGCGCATCGGATGGATCAGCTCGCGCGCCTTGTCCGTGGTGAAGAGCTGACGGGCGCGGCGATCGTTCGGATCCTGCTTGCGGACGACGAGGCCGGCGCTCGCCATGCGATCGATGTGCCGGCAAAGGGTCATCGGCTCGAGATCGACCAGCGTGGCGAGGCCCACTTGGCTGATGCCCTCGTTGCGCGACAGCCGCGCGATGATGCGCATCTGGGCGGAGGTCATGTCGATGTCGCGGCTCTTCTGCTCGAAGCGGCGGCGCATCAAACGGGCGGCATCGGCGAGCAGGAAGCCGAGGCTGAGATCGGCGGAAAGGGGATCTTGGCTTTGCATGCCATGTATATAATAAGCGTAGTTATGATAGGCAAGCCGAGAATGACCCGGATTGCTGCCGGTGCATCTGAAAACCGGTGGGCAAGAGACGTCTCGGCGCAGGCCGCGGCGCGCGGGAGGAAAAGCTGCAATCTCCTGCGCTGTCACGCGTAGGGCAGCATCAAACTGGAGCGATCGAGGGATTCTGCGCCGGTGTCGCGATCGGACGGCGGCGGCGCCGGCGGTTCGGCGACGGACCCGCCTGCCGGCGCGGAAAGCGAGGCGGCGCGCGACGAGGAAGACTGCGGCCTGCCGGTCACACCGCCAGGGCGCGGGCCTCGTAGGGCGTTTCGCCGAAGATGCGCTTGTAGCGCTCGACGGCTTCGGGCTCGCCGGTGGCCTTGGCGGGATTGTCGGAGAGCTTGACCGCCGGGCGGCCGTTGACCGAGGCGACCTTGCAGACCAGCGAGATCGGATCGAGGCCGCCCATCGGCTCGGGCGCGACGCCGCGGAAGTCGTTGGTCAGGTTGGTGCCCCAGCCGAAGCTCGTGCGCACGCGCCCGTCGAAATGGCGATAGGTCCGCTCGATCGTGTCGGAATCCATGCCGTCGGAAAACACCAGCAGCTTCTCGCGCGGGTTCTCGCCCATCATCCGCCACCAGGCGATGATCTCCTCGCCGCCCTGGATCGGCGGCGCGGAATCCGGCCGAAAGCCGGTCCAGCGCGCGAGCCAGGCCGGCGCCTTGGCGAGGAACGAACCGGTGCCGAAGGTGTCGGGCAGGACGATCAGCAGGTTGCCGCCGTAGTAGCTCTGCCACTCGGCGAGCACCTCGTAGGGCGCCTCCCGCAGGTCTTCGTCGGTCTCGGCGAGAGCCGCCAGGACCATCGGCAGTTCGTGGGCGTTCGTGCCGATCGCCTCGAGATCGGCCTCCATGGCGAGGAGGACGTTGGACGAGCCGATGAAGCGATCGCCGAGCCCTTCCTTCAGGGCTTCGACGCACCAGCGCTGCCACAGGAAGGAATGGCGCCGCCGCGTTCCGAAATCGGAGATCTTCAGCTTCGGCAGGGCCTGCAGGCGCTCGACCTTCTCCCACATCTTGGCTTTGGCGCGGGCATAGAGGACGTCGAGTTCGAAGCGCTTGAACTCCTTCATCACGGCGCGCGAGCGCAGCTCGTTGATGATCGCCAGCGCCGGGATTTCCCACATCATGGTGTGGGTCCAGGGGCCGTGGAAGTCGAGTTCGAACTGGCCGTCGACGCGCCGCAACTCGTATTCCGGCAGCCGGAAATCCGCCAGCCATTCGAGGAAATCCGGACGGAAGATCTGCTTGGTGCCGTAGAAGGTGTTGCCGGCGAGCCAGATCATCTCGCGTTTGGAGAAGGTCAGTTCGCGGGCATGATCGAGCTGATCGCGGAGTTCCGCCTCGTCGATGATGTCGGCGAGCCTCACGTCCCGCGACCGGTTGATCAGCGAGAAGGTGACGTCGACGTCCGGGTGCAAGCCGCGAACCATCTGCAGCATCAGGAGCTTGTAGAAGTCGGTATCGAGCAGGCTGCGCAGGATCGGGTCGAGCTTGAACGTGTGGTTCCAGACCCGGGTGGCGATATCCGTCGCGACCATTCCGTTCATCGATCCATCTCGCTCAACTCGTGCGGCAAGCGGGCGACCCTCGCGACATTGCGGCCGGGCGCCGTCGTCTGCTTCATGCGGGGCGAGACGCCGCCGCGTCAAGCGATGCCGTCTTGTCCGGGCGGTGGCCGCTCTACCGCACAGGCCGCCAAGACCGTCGGCCGGAGCGTCCGGGACGATCGGCCGACGTCGTCACCACCGGCGGCAAGACGCGCCCTGGCCTGGAAAGAAAGGCGCTTTCCACAAGGGTTCCGGTCAGCCCTTGCGGCCGTCGATGCGGTTGACGACGCGCTTCAGCGACGTCATCGACTGGGTGACGTTGCGGCAATCGTGCTGGGCTTCGGCGAGGGCCTCGGCACTGACCGGCTGGCCGTTTTCGAGATCGGCCAGGAACTCGCAGATCTCGCTGACGCGAGTGCCGATCGAATCGATCGCGCCCTCGAGGTCCTTCGACGTGACGCTCATCTTCACCTGCCCCTCTGACCCCCGCAGGCATCCCGCCGTGCGAGCGACACCCCTGCCGCTCGCCCATCAATATCCCATGGCCGGGGTGGTGAAAAGAACCTGCGAGAGAGCGACGTCGCCGAAGGTTGGAGGCGCTATGCCACCAGCCCGGCCATCGGCCGGACGCCGATGCTGTCTGGGAAGATTTCGCGCGCGAGGGTCTTTTCCGAGAGACCGAGATGGTCCTTGAGGACGCCCTTCAGCACGGCGCGCAGGTCGGTGGTCGGCTTGAGGTCGCGGCCTTCGTGGAGATCTGCCTCGCGCAATCCCGGCCAGTCCGCGACGACGCGGCCGCCTCTCACCGCACCGCCGAGGAGGAATGCGGTCGTGCCGGTGCCGTGATCGGTGCCGCCGCCGCCGTTGCCCCAGGCGGTCCGGCCGAATTCCGTGACGACGGCGACCACCGTGTCCTTCCAGGCCGGGCCGAGACCGCGCGCCAGATCGTCGAGGGCGAGATCGAGCGCGGTGAGATTTCGCGCCAGGCGGCCGTGATCGGCGCCTTCCTGAACGTGGGTGTCCCAGCCTTCGTAGCTGATCGCGGCGAGGCGCGGGCCGTCTTCCTGGGCGAGCAGCTTTGCCGCTCCGTTGGCCATGATGCGAAACGAGCGGGCCGGTCCTTTCTCGATGTCGAAGGGCGTACCCGCCATCATCCCGTCGGTCACCAGTCCTTCCGTCAGGAGCTTGGCGAGTTCGTGATCCGTCTCGCCATAGAGTGAAGCGAGGCGCATCGCGGTATCCTCGCGGGCAGGCCGGAAGTTCTGCGGAGACCATGTCAGCGTGCCAGCCGGCCCCGCGAGGATGAGGGGGATCGTCGGGCCGATCGCGAGACCGGACTGTGTCCTGACCCGCTCGCCGGCGGGCAGTGCGGTGGCGACCCGGTTCAGCCAGCCGCTCTGGGTCCCCGAAGGGCCGTCGAGGCCGCTTTCGAGAACGTTCTGCCCGTCGAAATGCGATCGGTCGCGGTAAGGCGTCGCGGCAGCATGGACCACGAGCGCCTGGCGCCGGGCAAAATACGCGTCGAACTTCGGCATCGCATCGTTGAGAGCGAAGAAGCCGTCGTTCAGCGGAAGCACCTCCCTGCCGCCCTCACCGAGAGCGAGCGCGCCTCGCAACGATCGATAGTTCGGATCGCCGATCGGGGCGACCGCCGCTAGCCCATCGAGCGCGCCGCGCAGGATCACCACCACGAAACGTGGATCTCGGGCGCCGGCAAAGCCGACCTTGGGCATGGTCGCCCAAGCGGCGAAGACGCCGGATCCGACGAGAAACCTTCGACGCGACAGGGCGGGATAATTGCAGCGTTCCATCACGCTATCTCCGCTGGAATTCGGGGCTCATCACGAGCAGCGCATAGGCCTGGCCGGGAGTCTCCGCCCGTTGGATCGCCTCCCGGGTCGAGGCGGAAAGGAGATTGCCCAGAACCGCATCCGCCAGCGCCTGCGTATCGACCGGGCGCTTGCGCGCGGCAAGAAACTGCGCGACGTCGAGCCGATTGGTCATCGCATCGGCAGCGAGCCAGTAGCGCGAATCGCCGGGATAGCCAGCGGGAGAATTCGGTTGCCAGAACATCTGCCCGAGCATCGCCAGGGCCCGCCGGGCTTCGTTCGGCCGAAGCGGAACATCGAGGGCGCGAACCGAGGCAATCACGAATTCCTGAGGGCTGCGGAGCTTGGACCGCGGTGCCTCCCAGCTCTCCGGCGAGGTGACGAGCGCCTTGGTCACGGCGAAGAGATCGCCGTCGGTTCTCAGATAGACGTCGGCAAGCCGGGCGACGAGGTCGGCCGGAGGTTCGTCGGCGACGAAAGCTTGCACGAGTTTGCGGGAGAGATGTCGGGCCGTCGCCGGATGGCGGGCGAGATCGGAGATGATCGCCGCAGCCTGTTCCTCGCCCTTTTGCCCGTAGTTCGTGCCGAGGACCGTGACGGGGCCGGGCTCGTGCATTCCCGGTCTGAACACGAACGTTCCCACCTCTTCGGGGCGTTTGATGTTCAGTCCCATCGTCCAGCCCGACAAGGCGTTCGCCAAGGCTCTGACATCGGCCTGATCATATCCGCCGTCGACCCCGAGCGTGTGGAGCTCCAGCAGCTCGCGGCCGAAATTCTCGTTGAGCCCGCGGTCCTTGCGGATCGTCGCCGCCCGGCTGTGAACGCCCACCGACAGCCAGTTGTCGAGATAGGTCAGCATGGCCGGATGCCGGGCGACGGCAAGCAGCATGGTCTCGAAGCGACCGAGAACATGAGGCCTTATGGCCTCGCGCTCATACGCGCCGATGGTCGCGCGGGTGTAGAAGGACTTGTCGACCTCGATGGCGAAATGGTTCGACCAGAAATCGACGAGGCGCTCGAAAAAGCCGATCGGAGCGGTGAATTGGCGGTCGAGTTTGGCTGCGAGATCGGCCTCGTACGCGACGATGTGGGGCGGCTTTCCGCCGTCCGGCTCCGATTTCATGCCGGGCCCCGGCCGTTCGTTCGTTTCGGCCATCGACATGGAGCGGACCTTGGCGGAAGGTTCGACATCCGCGGATTTTTCCGCTCTGGTCAGCGCCACCTGGCGAGCCTGATAGGTCCGGAAGTCCAGCAGGATCTCGGGTGTCGTCCGCAGCCCGCCGTCGGCGAGCGGGATCTTCGATTGGGCCATCGCCTCGTCGAGGAGTGCCGCTGCCGGATCGCCTCCCAAGGATGCGCCGTCCTGCGAACGCAGTCCAAGCCCGAAACGGCATGCTGCAAAGGCGGCAGAACTTTTCGTCATGGCGCACTGTCTTGGTCTTTGCCGCACCGGCAAGGCGATCGGCTGCCGCCCTTCGACGATCCTGCGCACGGCCCTGATCGTAACGGCGGCTTATCCGCGCCCAATGCGTCTGAACGAAGGCGCGCGAAGCCGAAATGCCCCGACTTCCACGATTTGTTGCACGGGGCGTGCGTCCGGGTGAGATGCGCCCGGACCGCTCGCGAAATCCGGCCCGACCCCATTTCTGTTTGCCTGCGCTTGCGTTAGACGCGGAGTGAGGCGCGCGCCGCGCCACCGATTCCAAACTTCGACGGGAGGGCAACATGGCTGACGCGCAGCATGTCTCGGACGCGCCTTCTCCCGAACCGAGAAGCGGCATCTACGATGCGGACGGCTATCTCGCCGAGGACTTCCTCGACCGGGTCAAGCAGGCGATCGAGGCCGAGGACGCGGCCTATCTGCGCGAGACCGTCGGGCCGCTGCACGAGTCCGAACTCGGCGACGTCCTGCGCAATCTCGGCCATGACGAGCGCCAGGCGCTCGTCCGCCTCATGGGCGAAGAGTTCGACTATACCGCGCTGACCGAGGTCGACGAGGCGATCCGCCTGTCGATCGTCGACGCGATGCCGAACGAGCAGGTCGCGGAAGCCCTGCGCGAACTCGATTCCGACGATGCCGTCTACATTCTGGAGGACCTCGAGGAAGAAGACCGCAAGGAGATCCTCGCCAAGCTGCCGTTCCGCGAGCGGCTGCGGCTTCGGCGGTCGCTGGAATATCCGGAGGAATCGGCCGGCCGGCGCATGCAGACGGAGTTCGTCGCCGTGCCGCCCTATTGGACCGTCGGCCAGACCATCGACTACATGCGCGACGAGGAGGACCTGCCGGAATCCTTCGCCCAGATCTTCGTCGTCGACCCGACCTTCAAGCTTCTGGGCGCGGTCGATCTCGACCGCATCCTGCGCACCCGCCGCCCGGCCAAGATCGAAGAGATCATGCACGAGACGCGGCACGCCATCCCGGCCGAGACCGACCAGGAAGAGGCGGCGCAGATCATCGAGCAGTACGATCTCCTGTCGGCCGCCGTCGTCGACGAGAACGAGCGGCTGGTCGGCGTGCTCACCATCGACGACGTCATCGACATCGTCCAGCAGGAGGCCGAGGAGGACATCCGCCGCATGGGCGGCGTCGGCGACGAGGAGATCTCCGATACCGTCGTCACGGCGGCGCGCTCGCGCTTCCTCTGGCTGTTGATCAATCTGGCGACGGCGGTCCTCGCCTCGCTGGTCATCGGCATCTTCGACGCGACCATCCAGCAGATGGTGGCGCTCGCCATCCTGATGCCGATCGTCGCCTCGATGGGCGGCAATGCCGGCACCCAGACGATGACCGTCACGGTGCGGGCGCTCGCCTCCCGCGATCTCGACATCTACAATGCCGGTCGCATCGTCAGGAGAGAGGTGCTGATCGGCCTTCTCAACGGCGTCGTCTTCGCCGTCGTCATCGGCATCGTCGCCTCGCTCTGGTTCGAGGACGTCGCCCTCGGCCAGGTGATCGCCATCGCCATGGTCGTCAACATGCTGGCGGCGGCGCTGGCCGGCATCCTGATTCCGCTGCTGCTCGATCATTTCGGCGCCGATCCGGCGATCTCCTCGGGCACCTTCGTGACGACGGTGACCGACGTCGTCGGCTTCTTCGCCTTTCTCGGCCTGGCAGCATGGTGGTTCGCGCGGTGAAGGAGCGGTGATCGTTGCATGGCCGTCCGGTCAGTCGATCAGGTCCTGCCAGCGCCGGGCGCCATGCAGGACGCGGATGATCTCGGCGTCGTCGTCGCCGCTTTCCCGGTAGAGAATGAGATAGTTGCCCACCGGAAAAGTCCGCAGGTCCGGCCGGATTTCCGGCCTCGCGACCCCCGCGCGCGGCATCCGACCGAGATTGCGGCAATGCTTCAGGATGTCGTCCTGCCAGCGCAAGGCGGCCTTCGGGCTATGACCGGCGATGTAGAGTGCGATCTCGGTGATGTCCGTCTCGGCCCGCGGCGTGAGACGAAACGCCATCAGTCGTCGCCGCTTGCGAGGCGTCCGTCGACCCTTCGCCGAATCCGGGCGAAAGCGGCTTCGCCATCGGTCGGTAGTCCGCTCGCCAGCCCTTCGTCCCAGAGCCGGCCGAGCTCCTGACGGGCCTGATGTCGGTCGGTCCGGCGAATTTGCCAGTCGCGCAGAGCCTCGCTCATCACCTCGTCCTGCGAGGCGTATTCGCCCGAGGCGACGGCCGTGCGCAGGGCGGCTGCCAGTTCCGCCGAGACGGAGATGCTGAGTTTTTCCTCTTGCGCCATGACATGCCTTCTCCGACTGCCTACACGATGGGAACATCGGAGAGGATATACAATGGACGGGGACGTTTGGAGTAAATATCGCCGCTGCCGCTGATGGGATGGTTGGGGAAGGCGGTCGCTCGATGCGGATTTGACTTTTACGTAAGTCGTGGCGCAAGCATGGCCGGGGCACGTCTGCAGCCGGGGAACCCATGCGGGAACACTACACGATCACTGAACTCACGCGCGAGTTCGGCATCTCGACGCGGACGATCCGCTTCTACGAGGACGAAGGTCTCATCCATCCGATCCGGCGCGGCCGCACCCGGCTGTTCCGGCCGTCGGACCGCCAGCTCCTGAAGAACATCCTGCGCGGCAAGCGGCTGGGCTTTGCGATCTCGGAAATCCGCGAGATCGTGCAGATGTATCGCGAGCCGCCCGGCGAGGCCGGGCAGCTGCGCGCCATCCTGCGCAAGGTCGCCGACCGGCGGGGCGAACTCGAACAGAAGCGCCGCGACATCGACGACATGCTCGGCGAATTGGAAGCGGCGGAGGAGGCCTGCCTCACCCGCATGGCCGAACTCGGCGTCGGCCAGACCGTGCGCTCGGGCTGATCCCGGCCCGCGACTGCTCCCTCCTCGGCTCGCCCGTCACTCGCCTGCGGGCCGCGCGGCGTCGAAGCTGCAGGAGGTGGTGATCTCCCGGATGCGGGTCATCTCGCCCGGGCCGGCGTCGTTCTCCATCAGCATGTCGAACAGGTCCTCTTCCTTCAGCCGCCGCTCGGCGCAGCCGCAATAGCGTTCGCAGAAGGCGGCGTCCTGGCTGGCGAGGCAGGCCTTGTTGCAGTCGGCGCGGAAGATCGCCTCGCGATCGGCCGGCGCGACGAAGGAAAACAGCGCGACGAGGCCGAAGAGCAGCGGCTGGTGCAACAGATAGACGATCAGCGCGTGGCGGCCGGCGAAGGCGAGAGGCGACAGCCGCTTCAGCCGGTCGTTCCAGCCGCGCATCACGGCGAGGACGTCTCTGTCGACGGCGATGCGCCCGGCCGCGATGCCGATCAGCACCGCCCCGAAGAACGGGAAGATCGGCACCAGATCGTTCGACAGCGGCATCGTATCCGAAAACCAGCCGATCCAGGCGAGCCAGCGGCTGTCGAAGCCGGGCAGGCTGACGAAGCTCGGCGCCGCGACGACGAGAATGCCGGCAAGCGCCGTCAGAAAGGCCGGCAGCCGCAGGAAGGCGAGACCGATGAGGCTCGCCAGCGCGATGTGGTGCAGGATGCCGAAGAAGACGAAGCTGTTCGGCGTGGCGAAGAGCGTCGCGATCGTGACGGCGAGGGCGCCCGCGACGATCTGTCCGAGCCGGATTGCGTATTTCCGCCAGCGGATCCGCTCGCCATGGGCGAGCACTAGGGAGAAGCCGACGAGGAAGAGGAAGCTTGAGGCGATGCAGCGGGCGAAGATCCGCCACCCGCCATGGGCCGTCAGACCCTCCTGGACGTAGGAGAAATGCTCGAGATCCCAGGTGAAATGGTAGATCGCCATCGCGACGATGGCGACGGCCCGGGCGAGATCGACGATCTCGATCCGGCCGCTCAAGGGCGGTTTGACGCTGTCTGACACGGACGACCCCTTTGACGTCCGGCAGGCTCTACAGGGTTCGTCGGCGGCGCGAAAGCCGGACGCCTCGCCGCGGGCGATGGAACACGGGCGGCACCGCCTAATTTCCTCTTTTTGAACAGCGCCGAACCGATGGCGCCCGCAGACCGCTCGAAAGGGAACCCATGAAAGTCATCGAAGCCGGCCCGGCGAAAATCCCGGCCATCGGTCTCGGCACCTATACGCTCGAGGGCGACACCTGCATCGACATGGTGCAGCGGGCCATCGAGGCGGGTTACCGCCACATCGACACCGCCAGGATGTACGGCAACGAGCGCGAGGTGGGGGAAGGGATCCGCAGGAGCGGCATCGCGCGGGACGAGGTGTTCGTCACCACCAAGATCTGGTGGACCGACCTCGGCGAAACGGCGCTGGCCACGGCCGCGCGCGATTCGATCGAGACCATCGGCATCGGCGCCGTCGACCTCCTCCTCATCCACTGGCCGAACCCGGACGTCGCCCTCGAAGAATCGATCGACGCTCTCTGCGCGACGGTCGACGACGGGCTGACGAAGCACGTCGGCGTCGCCAACTTCACCTCGACCCTCCTCGACGAAGCGGCGACGATGGCGTCCCGCCCGCTGGTCTGCAACCAGGTCGAATACCATCCCTTCCTCTCGCAGGAGCAGGTCCGCGCCGCCTGCCGCCGCCACGACATGGCGATGGTCGCCTATTCGCCGATCGGCCGCGGCGGCGAGGTCCTCAGCCATCCGGTGATCCGCAGCGCCGCCGAGCGCCACGGCAAGTCGCCGGCGCAGATCATCCTGAGATGGGAGATCGAGCAGGACGGCGTCGGCGCCATCCCGCGGACCTCCAGGCCGGAACGGCTCGCCGAGAATCTCGAGATCTTCGACTTCGAACTCTATGACGACGAGCGGGCCGCGATCACCGCCCTGACGAAGCGCGACGAACGGCTGGTCGATCCGTCCTTCGCGCCGAACTGGGACCGCGCGTGATGGACTCGGCGCTGCTGGGGCGCATCGAGACCCAAGTTTCCGGCTGGGTTCATTCGGCGCTGCAGTTCTTCTATCAGCCGTCGACCCTGGCGCAGATCGCGGCGATCGCGATCTGTGCGCTTCTCGCCTTCGGCCTCGACCGTCTCACGCGAGGCGCGATCGAGGCGCAGGCGCGCAAGATCCGCGCCGCGCCGAGCCTTCTCAGGATCATCGTGGCGCTGCGCCGGCGCATGAAGCTGGTCTACTTCGTCTTCGGCCTCTGGCTCCTGACCCTCGCCGACAGCGCCGCCGGCGGCCCGCGATCCTCGCTGATTTCGGTCGTCTTCAACCTGGCTCTGGCCTATCTGGTGATCTCGGTCGGCTCGCGGGTCGTCCGCAACCGCCTCGCCGCCCGGATCATCACCATCACCGCCTGGATCGTCGCGGCCCTGTCGATCCTCGATCTGACGGAGCCGGTCTCCCGTGCCCTCGACGCGACGGGTGTCTCGATCGGCGAAGCGCGCATCTCCGCACTTCTGGTGATCAAGGCCGTGATCGTGCTGGCGATCACCCTGTGGTTCGCCTCGATCGTCGGCAACTTCCTCGACACCCGCGTCAAGCGCAGCGAGGAGCTGACGCCGGCGCTGCGGGTCTTGATCGGCAAGCTGCTGAAGGTCGGGCTGATCCTGATCGCCTGCGTCGTCGCGCTGGCGGCGGTCGGCGTCGATCTCACGGCGCTGACGGTGCTCTCCGGCGCGCTCGGCGTCGGGCTCGGCTTCGGCCTGCAGAAGGTCGTGTCGAACTTCATCTCGGGAATCATCATCCTGACCGACCGGTCGATCAAACCGGGCGACACCATCTCGCTCGGCGATACCTTCGGCTGGATCCGTGAACTGCGCGCCCGCTTCGTCTCGGTGATCACCCGCGACGGCAAGGAATATCTGATCCCGAACGAGGACTTCATCACCAATCAGGTGATCAACTGGTCGTTCTCCAACGAACTCGTGCGAATCGACGTCACCTTCGGCGTCTCCTACGATTCGGATCCGCACACGGTGATCCGCATCGCCAAGGAGGCGACGGGTTCGGTCGGCCGTGTCGTCTCGGACCGGCCGGTGGTCTGCTGGATGACCGGCTTCGGCGATTCCTCCCTCGACTTCGTGCTGCGCTTCTGGATCCGCGATCCCCAGGCGGGTCTCACCAACGTCAGGGGCGAGGTGCTGCTGGCGCTTTGGGACGCCTTCAAGGAAAACGGCATCAACATCCCGTTCCCGCACCGCGAGATCCTGATGAAGACGCCGGTGACGCTGGCCGGCGAAGGGCCTGCGACTCCGGCGCCGGAGGAAAGCGTCGAAGCGACGGCGGCGAGGCGGCAGGGCGCCGACGGGGCGGAAAGCGAGCAAGGGGAGGGCGGATCGCCGGCCGCGGCCAAGTAGCAACAGCGTCGGGCAAAGCCCTTGCCGGCGGCTGTGCGCCGGCCGCGAGAGGGCTATGGTCCGCGCCATCTGCCCCCGTTGGACCGTCCCGGAGTATCAGGCCCTGTTCTTCTACGTCGCCAAACTCGGCTGGTTCGTCGTTCAGCCGCTCGTCGCCATTCTCCTCCTGGCGGCGCTCGGCCTCGTTCTCGCGTGGCTGGGCCGGCGCCGGTTCGGACCATCCCTCGTCGTGCTTGCGCTCGTCCTCCTCGCCGTCGTCAGCCTCAGCCCGCTGGGCCTGGTGATGACCGCGGCGCTGGAAGACCGGTTTCCGCGGCCCGAACTGCCGGAGAGGGTCGCCGGCATCGTCGTCCTCGGCGGTGCCTTCGACACCCGGATCGCGCGGACGCGCGGCAATACGGAGTTCAACGACGCGGCCGACCGGGTCACCGAGGCGCTGATTCTCGCGCGCCGCTACCCTGAGGCCAAGGTGATCTTTTCCGGCGGCGACGCCTCGATCCTCGCCGAGGACGTTCCCGAGACGCTGTCGGCAAGGGACTTCTTTCTCGGCGCCGGCCTTTCGCCCAACCGGCTGATCCTCGACGGCAAGGCCCGCGACACCTTCGAGAATGCCGTTTACGCCAAGGAGTTGGCCGCGCCGAAGCCGGGCGAGACCTGGCTTCTGATCACCTCGGCCTTCCACATGCCGCGGGCCGTCGGCTGTTTCCGCCAGGCGGGTTTTCCGGTGCTGCCCTATCCAGTCGACTATCGCACGCCGGCGGGGACCGAGGTGCTGCGCCCGTCCACCGCCTCGATCCGCAACGTCGAAAAGGTGCATTTCGCCATTCGCGAATATCTCGGCCTCCTGGCCTATCGGCTGCAGGGGCGAACCGACGCGCTTTTCCCGGCACCGAGGGCCGGTGACGGAGCGCCTATTCCCGAAGCATCCGGATCGCCGGCGAGCGGAACTGCCGGTTGACGAGGATCGCGACGACGAAGGCGGTCGAGGCGATCAGCACGATCGGGCCGATCAGCCAGCCGAGATAGGCGACGGCGAAGAAGATCGCCCTCAGGCCCGCATTGAAATGCCGGCCGGCGATCTGGTTGATCAGAATCGTCCGCTCGACGGCGCGCTCGGCGCCGGCGGGATCTGCCGCTGCGTCCTCGCGCATCGGCACCGCGCCGATCAGGATCGAACAATAGTTGAACAGCCGGTAGGACCAGCCGAACTTGAAGAAGGCGTAGCAGAAGATCACCACCAGGCCGAACAGCTTCAGTTCGACCAGTGCCTTGTCGAGGCCGCCGGAAAACGGCAGGTCGGCGGCGATCGCCGAGATCCGCTCGGCCGAGCCCAGAAGGGCGAAGCAGCCGCCGATGGCGAAGATGCAGGCCGAGGCGAAGAAGGCCGTGCCCTGCTGCAGCCCGGCCATGATCGCCGTGTCGATCATCCTGAGGTCGCGGGTCAGCATCGCCCGCATCCACACCGCCCGCTGGACGTTCATCGCGCCCGAAAGCCCGATGCCGCGGCGTGCATATCCGTCGAGCACGAGATTGTAGACGAGCCAGCTCCCGAGGAAGACGGAGACGGCGATGCTGTCGGCTGGGGAGAGGATCATGTCGATCGGACACCGTAGCGAGATCGAAACCACGTCGGCAGGGAACAGGCCTTCTTCATTCCCCGTTAGGCGCCGGCATGCAAGCTCGAGGTCAAGTCCGGCGCAAGGCTGCCATGCAAGATCGGATGGGAAAATTAGGTGCGGGGCCCGCTTGTGGACGCCCGTATTAAGCGATAATTAACGCGCGGGTCACCCGATCGGGGGAAATGATCGGTGACTCGGGATTCTGGGGTTCAGGACAGCTTCTGATCATGGATGACAGCGTGCGAAAGTCGTGCTGGGGCGTTACCGTTTGGACGGTCGCGATCTTCTCGGCACTGATGGTGCTGGGTTTTCTCTGTTCCAGCGCCGAGACGGTGGCGATAGCCGCCAACTAGCCGAGCGGATCGGCAATCGATCGCGACGTGCGGACTCCGCCGGATCGACGATCGAATCCGAACGGTTCGCCGGCAATGCCGCCCTCGCCGGGGCGAGGCGGCCAAGGCAAGATCTCAGCTTCGATACGGATGACGCGAGCGCGCCGCCTTCGCCGCCGGCGAAAACGCGCGTGCTCTTCGGCTCGTTCGGCGTGAGGACACCGCCTCGCGGTGCGGCTCGCCGGCCACGTGATCGGCCGGGGTCGTCGCCGTCTGCCGTCGTCACCCGGCGTTGCTGGGGATTACGGCGACGCGGCCACGGGCGGTGCTTGGAAAGGCAAGCGCGATTGGCCACATTGGGCCGATGGCTCTCCACCTGCTCAAGCTCTGCGTCGGCGCCGTCAGCGCCGAGGATCTCGCCGCCCATATCGACCGTCGCCTCGCATTGAGCGGGGCGCCGACCTATTGGCACGTCACCCGGATGGTGCCGAAGCGTGCCGAGGAACTCTCTTCGGGCGGTTCGCTCTACTGGATCATCCGCGGCAGCGTGCAGGCGCGCCAGCAGATCCTCGGGATCGAGCCCTTCACAGACGAGGAGGGGATCGGTCGCTGCAAGATCCTGCTCGACCGGAACCTCGTCCTCACCCGCCACCAGCCGAAGCGCCCCTTCCAGGGCTGGCGCTATCTGAAAGGCGAGGACGCGCCGGCCGATCTGCGCGCTTTCGACGAGGCCGGCGACGGCCTGCCGCCGGAACTCGCCTCCGCCTTGCAGGAACTCGGCGTCATCTGACGACGGGCGGACGCGTCTGCGTCCAAGCCCCGTGAGACGCCATCTTCCCCGGGCTGGCCGGCGGAAGGGATCGCCGTCTCAGCGGAACCGCATGCGAACGGCGGTCGAGCCGTTCGGCGCGATCGAGCGGATCCGCGTGTGGCTGACCGGCTGCGAGGCGCGCCACGCCCTGGCGCCGTAGGACAGGAGCAGACCGACCAGCTCCTTGGCCTTCATCCGCGAGCGGCCGTCGCGGGCTTCGCCCAGCCGCAGGGCCGCCTGCTGGAGAGGATGGACGCCGACCGGAACCGCATCCGGCCGGGAACCGGACAGGGTCGGAACGATCAGGTTTCGGCCGTGATTCTCCATCGACATGACTTCCCCTCGGAACGCTTCACACAAAGGGCGGCGGATCGTGCTTGCCGGGCCGCCACCGGAACCATCGGGCGGATCGGCCCGCCCTCTGCGCATCTCCGCCGCCGCCCATCCCCATGGGCCCGGTCGGTATCCGCGCGACTTTCCGTCATTGCGGCGTCATGCCGTCGGACCGGTCGGCGTGGTGCTGCCGTCACCGGCAGACCGTCTCCCCCGGCGCCAGCCGGTCCCCCGGGAGGGGCACAAACAGGCCCCCTGGCGAGACGTCATGCCTCACCGATCCCCGTCTCGATGCGGCGCCGTGTGCCGGCGCCCCGCCTACGTCCGTGTCAGTTCGCCACGGCGTAGCAGTTGTAGGAGTTGCGCTTCAGCGCCGCGCAGGCGTCCCACGCCTGGTCCTTGCTGTGGAAGCCGGCGAAGCGTGCGCGGTAGAGCGTGCCGCCGCCGGTGTCGACGCTTTCGGTGAACGGCTCGGCCGTGGCGAGCTGCGCGCCGGCGGCGCTCTTGGCCTTCTTCAGCATCGTCATCGCCTGCGAGGCCGATTCCGTCGCCGCGATCTGGACGACCCAGGGCGAGGGCTTCGTCGGCTGCACCACCATGGCCGGGACGTTCTGGGCGACGGAACCGGTCGCCTGGACGTCGACGTCGCCGCGCAGGAGGGCCGCGGCCTTGCGCCCGTCCTGGGCTGCGGGCCGGGCGAGCGGCAGGATCGCGGCGACGGCGCTGGAGGCGGCGGGGCGCTCTTCGACCAGAGCGGCGCGGATCGCGTCGCGGCCCATCAGCGGACGGGAGGTCGGCGTCGGCATCCGCGCGGCGATCTGCTCACCCTCGTCGCTGCCATAGGCCATGGCGATCCGGTCGTTGATCGAGATGCCGCCCGCGGTCGGACGGAAGTCCGGGATCGGGCCCTTCTTCGGCAGGTCCGGCTCGATCGCCGCGACCACGACGTCGGCACTCGGCTTGGCGGCGATCAGCGGTCCGCCGTCGCGCCGGCTGGCCTTCGGCATGGTGCGCTTCAAAAGGTCGACCATGTGGTCGTCGCGTGAGCGGCCCGAGGTGCCGCCGAAGACGGCGGCGACGACGCTCTTGCCATCGGTCTTCACCGAGGTGACGAGGTTGAAGCCCGACGCGTTGATGTAGCCGGTCTTGATGCCGTCGACGCCGTTGTAGCGGTTGAGAACGCGGTTGTGGTTGCCGATCCGCGCGCCGCGGAAATTGAACGAGCGCGTGGAGAAGTAGTCGTAATATTCCGGGAAATGCTCGCGGAGCGCGATGCCCAGCGTGGCCATGTCGCGGGCGGTCGTATGCTGGGCGGGATTGGGCAGGCCGTTGGCATTGCGGAACTCGGTGCGCGACATGCCGAGGCGATGGGCCTTGTCGGTCATGCGCTTGGCGAAGTCGGTCTCGGAGCCGGCGAGAAATTCCGCCAGGACCACCGCCGCGTCGTTCGCCGAGCGCGTCACCAGCGAATAGATCGCCTCTTCGACGGTGAGCGTCGTGCCGGGGCGCAGCCCGAGCTTCGACGGCGGCCGGGCCGAGGCATAGGCCGACACCGGCATCTTGTCGTTCTTCGAGATCTTGCCGCTCTTCAACGCCTCGAAGGTGAGGTAGAGCGTCATCATCTTGGTCAGCGACGCCGGATAGCGGTATTCGTCGGCGCGGTCCTGATACAGCACCTTGCCATTGTTGGCGTCGATGACGAAGCCGGCATATTTCGGATTGGCGGCATCAGCCGCTCCGGTTCCCCCGGCAAGGCAGATGCCGGCGCCGACGAGGGCGACGGCGATCGTCCGGGTGAAGGTTCTGGCGGCACGTCTGAATTGCGACAGGTCGATTGGCACGCAAAAACTCATCGATCGTGTTGCTGGCACGGTAGTTTCGCTCCGGCGCTGGTCGACGAGCGCGACGCGAACCTTCCAAGGGGCCGTTCTGATGTCCGTCAGGCTAAGCCGCGTCGCTTACCAATCGGTTTATATCATTCGGATTGTGTTCACCTTGCCCGGCTTTTTCCGTGAAACGCGTCATTCCACAATTTCGTGAGGAGAGTGTGGTCGCGATTCGATTCGCATCGCGGCGCACCCGTTGAAACCCGTTGTGCAGTGCAATATATTTACGGTCAGACACGAGAGCGGGGCGTCGCCCCGGCGTCGCCCGTGGCGCCGACGGCTCCCGCCCGGACCGTATGGAAAGGAAAACCGACATGAGCATGACGATGAACGCCTATGACGACGCCGGCAAGCTGACCAAGGAAGCGATGGACAACACGCTGCGGTCGTTCGCTGCCATGACCAAGGGCTTCCAGCAGATTTCGGCCGAGACGGCCGACTTCACCAAGCGGTCCTACGACCAACAGACCGCCATGATGGAGAGGCTGTTCCAGGCCAGGACCCTCGACAAGACGATCGAAGTCCAGAGCGACTTCGCCAAGACGGCCTACGAGGCCTGGGTCGCGCAGATGACCAGGATGAGCGACATCTACGCCGGCATCGCCAAGGAAACCTACAAGCCGTTCGAGCAGACGGCCAAGTCGGCTTCTGCCGTCGCGACCAAGGCCGCGATAGACACGACGTCGCAGGTCGATCGGGCCGCCGGGGAAGCGGCGGACGTGGCTGAGCACGCCGTCGATGCCGCCGAGCAGCAGGCTCACGAGACCGCCCACTGAGGCCGTGAAGGCCTGGCGTCTGCGAAGCCGGAAGGGCTTCGCAGACGTCCGTGAGTGACGAATTTGATTGCCGGGCCCGGTTCCAGCCGGGCCTTTTTGCGTTACGTTGAGGCTTGCGTCTGCGGGGCGCGATCGGTGCAGCGGTTGCGCTGCAACGGCGGCGCCGCATCGGCTCCTTAAAATCTCATGACACATGCATACATACGATCCATGGCGATGCTGGCTGAACGGACACGACGAGGGATGGACCAGAAGCTGGGCGGCAGGCCGATCAGGCTTCAGGGCGGGGACGAAAAGGGCGGGGGCACCGATCGCGGTACTTCCGTCATCACCCGGACCAGCCCGAAAACCAAACGACCGAGCCTTTACAGAGTGCTGCTTCTGAACGACGATTACACTCCGATGGAGTTCGTCATTCACGTCCTCGAACGCTTCTTTCAGAAGGATCACGAGGCCGCGACCAGAATCATGCTGCACGTTCACAACCATGGCGTCGGCGAGTGTGGAGTCTTCACCTTCGAAGTGGCGGAGACGAAGGTCACCCAGGTCATGGATTTTGCCCGCCAGCACCAGCATCCGCTGCAATGCGTGATGGAAAAGAATTGAGGTGACGCTTGCCGACATTTTCGCAAAGCCTTGAGAAGGCACTTCATCAGGCGCTCACTCTGGCCAACGAACGCCATCAGGAATTCGCGACGCTGGAGCACCTGCTCCTCGCTCTTCTCGAAGACAAGGACGCTTCGGCCGTGATGCGCGGCTGCAGCGTCGATCTCGACCTGCTTCGCAAGAACCTGGTCACCTACATCGACACCGAACTCGCCAATCTCGTCACCGGGCACGAGGAAGATTCCAAGCCGACGGCCGGCTTCCACCGGGTGATCCAGCGGGCGGTGATCCACGTCCAGAGTTCCGGCCGCGAGGAAGTGACCGGCGCCAACGTGCTCGTCGCGATCTTCGCCGAGCGCGAGAGCCATGCCGCCTATTTCCTGCAGGAGCAGGAGATGACCCGCTACGACGCGGTGAACTTCATCTCCCACGGCATTTCCAAGCGCCCCGGCGGCTCGGAGAGCCGGCCGCTGCGCGGCGCCGAGGACGAAGCCTCGACCATCGGCCCGGACGAGGAAGGCAAGCGCAAGGCGGCGCCGGATGCGCTGACGGCCTATTGCGTCAACCTCAACGAAAAGGCCCGGGGCGGCCGGATCGACCCGCTGATCGGGCGGGCCGAGGAGATCAACCGGACGATCCAGGTTCTCTGTCGGCGCTCCAAGAACAATCCGCTCTATGTGGGCGATCCCGGCGTCGGCAAGACGGCGATCGCCGAGGGCCTCGCCAAGCGGGTCGTCGAGGGCGACGTGCCGGACGTTCTCGCCGACGCGACGATCTTCTCCCTCGACATGGGCACGCTGCTCGCCGGCACCCGCTACCGCGGCGACTTCGAGGAGCGGCTGAAGCAGGTCGTCAAGGAACTCGAGGAGTATCCGGGCGCCGTCCTGTTCATCGACGAGATCCACACGGTGATCGGCGCCGGCGCCACCTCGGGCGGGGCGATGGACGCCTCGAACCTTCTGAAGCCGGCGCTCTCCTCCGGCGCGATCCGCTGCATCGGTTCGACCACCTACAAGGAGTATCGCCAGTTCTTCGAGAAGGACCGGGCGCTCGTGCGGCGGTTCCAGAAGATCGACGTGAAGGAGCCGTCCGTCGACGACGCGGTGTCGATCCTCAAGGGCCTGAAGCCCTATTTCGAGGACTTCCACCGGGTGAAGTTCACCAACGACGCGATCAAGTCCGCCGTCGAGCTTTCGGCCCGCTACATCACCGACCGCAAGCTGCCGGACAAGGCGATCGACGTGATCGACGAGACCGGCGCCTCGCAGATGCTCCTGCCGGAAAACCGGCGCAAGAAACAGATCGGCGTGAAGGAGATCGAGGCGACGATCGCGACCATGGCCCGCATCCCCGCCAAGTCCGTCTCCAAGGACGACGAGGAGGTGCTCGCCCATCTCGACGAGCAGCTGAAGCGCGTCGTCTACGGTCAGGACGAGGCGATCGCCAATCTCGCCTCGGCGATCAAGCTCGCGCGCGCCGGGCTGCGCGAGCCGGACAAGCCGATCGGCTCCTATCTGTTCTCCGGCCCGACGGGCGTCGGCAAGACCGAGGTGGCACGCCAGCTGGCGTCGTCTCTCGGGGTCGAACTCCTGCGCTTCGACATGTCGGAATACATGGAGCGGCACACGGTCTCGCGGCTCATCGGCGCGCCTCCGGGCTATGTCGGCTTCGATCAGGGCGGCCTGTTGACCGACGGGGTCGACCAGCATCCGCATTGCGTGCTCTTGCTCGACGAAATCGAGAAGGCCCATCCGGATCTGTTCAACATCCTGTTGCAGGTCATGGATCACGGCCGGCTGACGGATCACAACGGCAAGCAGATCAACTTCCGGAACGTGATCCTGATCATGACCACCAATGCCGGCGCGGCGGAGATGGCCAAGGCGACGATCGGCTTCGGCCATTCGCGCCGGACCGGGGCGGACGAGGAGGCGATCAATCGCCTGTTCACGCCGGAGTTCCGCAACCGTCTCGACGCGGTCATCCCCTTCGGCCCGCTGCCGACGCCGGTGATCCATCAGGTGGTCGAGAAGTTCGTCATGCAGCTCGAGGCGCAGCTTTCGGAGCGCGGCGTCACCTTCGAGCTGTCGCCGGAAGCCATCGCCTGGCTTGCCGACAAGGGCTATGACGAGAACATGGGGGCGCGGCCGCTCGCCCGCGTCATCCAGGAGCACATCAAGAAGCCGCTGGCCGACGAGGTGCTGTTCGGCAAGCTGAAGCGCGGCGGTACGGTGAAGGTCACCGTCGTCGACGACGGCGCCGGCGGCAAGAAGATCGCCCTTGAGGCGATCGCCGACGAGGTTCCGCCGCCGAAGGCCGGCAAGTCTGCGAAGAAGCGGGCCGTGGTTGCTGCCGACGGATCGGACTTCGACGAGCCGGTCGACGACGACGAGGCCGGCGACGACGGTGACGAGGACGAGGACGAGGACTCGTCTCAATCTTCGAACCAAGCGGCGGCAGCGCCGGCGAAGAGCCGCGTGAGTTCGGTGCCGAAGGTGCCGCGGCGCTCCAACTGACGAACGGCGGCGGCCGCCGGCCTTTCGGCGGTCGCTCGGCGCCGCGGATTTGACGGCGGCTGTCGTCAGTCACTATGACGAACGAGGCCCGGTCGGCGATGCGCTGGTCGGGCCTTCTTCTTTTGCCCACCTCGCGGAACCGCCTCGGGCTCATGACCACGCATCTTCCCGCCGTTTCCGAGCGCTCCGACCTCGGCTGGATCGCCCTCGGCATGAAGGGGATCCTGAGCCCGCCGGCGCTGATCCTGACGACGGCCTTCTTCGGCTTCGCCGGGCTCTGCCGCGAGGCCGGCATCTCCTGGCAGGAAGCGGGCTTCATGACCGCCGTCGTCTGGGCACTGCCGGCCAAGATCATCCTCCTCGGCGCGATCACCGCCGGCACCTCGCTGCCCGCCGCCGCCTTCGCCGTCGCGCTGTCCTCGCTGCGGATGACGCCGATGGTGGTGGCGCTGATGCCGGAAATTCGCGGGCCGAAGACGAAGGTGCCGACGCTGCTCTTCCTGTCGCATTTCGTCGCCATCACCGCCTGGGTCTTCGCCATGGAGCGGATGGGCGACGTGCCGCGGGACAAGCGGACGCTCTATTTCGGCGGCTTCGCCGTGACGCTGACGGCGATGAACACGGTGCTGGTCGCCATCGTCTTCAACCTGATGGGCCAGCTTCCGGCGCTGGCGACGGGGGCTCTCGCCTTCCTGACGCCGGTCTATTTCTTCAATTCGCTCTACGGCTCGGCCCGGGACGCCACCGGCCGTCTGGCGCTGTTCTGCGGCATGGCGGCACTGCCGCCGGCGCACTGGCTTTCGCCCGGCTACGAACTCCTCATCGCCGGGATCTGCGGGGGGCTCGCCGCCTATGTCGGCGGCCGCCTCCTCAAGCTCCGCCGGGGCGCCGCCTGATGGCCGACTGGGTCTATTCCGACGTCGTGCCCTGGTGGCCCTACGTCTTCATCCTCCTCGCCGGCTGGCTGCCGACGGACATGTGGCGCTATCTCGGCGTCGTCTCGGCGAGCCGGATCGACGAGACCGGCGAGGCGGCCAAGATCGCCCGCACCATCGCGACGTCGCTGGTGGCCGCGGTGATCGCCCAGCTGGTGTTCTTTCCGTCGGGGGCGCTCGCCGGGATCCCGACGCTCGTCCGCCTGCTCGCCCTCGCGGTCGGCTTTGCCGCCTATCTCGCCTCCCGAAGGCGGATCCTGGTCGGCATCGTCGCCGCCGAGCTAGTGATCGGCGGGTGGGCGCTGGTGGCGGCTCTGGATTGAACTGGTCTCGGGAGAGGGGCAGGGGGCCTTCGACATATGTCGGGCGGTAGCGCCGAGGCACCCCCCGCTGCTCTCGAAGCCATGGATCACGACGAGAACCAAGCCGAAAAAGACGAGCCGGCCGGCAGCAGGACGCGGACGGAAAGCCTACCCCTTCGCCAGCGCCGCCCGGATCGCCTCGGCATGCTCCTTGATCGTCTCCATCGGCACGTCGCCGAAGGCGTGGCGCTTCAGTTCGACGCCCCGATACATCGGGATGACGTGGAAGTGCAGGTGGAAGACGGTCTGGCCGGCCGGCTCCTCGTTGAACTGGGCGACGCGGACGCCATCGGCGGAAAACGCCTCCTTCGCCGCGCGGGCGAGCCGCGCCACCCGCGGCATCACCGCCTCCAGCGTCTCGTCCGACGCGTCGAGGAGGTTGCGCGAGGGCGCCTTGGGAACGACCAGGCAGTGACCCTTCGACTGCGGCATCACGTCCATGATCGCGACGGCGACGTCGTCCTCGAAGAGCTTTTCGCTCGGGATCTCGCCCTTGAGGATCTTGGCGAAGACGTTGTCGTCTTCATAGGCGGGCGTGGCGGGGGTCATGAGGACTCCTGAAGCTGTGATTCGTCGTGCCGGATGGTAGGCCACGCAACAATCGAGTCCATGGAGGCGCGATCGAGGATCGCTTCGAACGTCGGGCGGCCCATCATCGCCGATTCATGCTTGCATTTCTGTATGCTACACGCACCTTTGTGCGGGCGCTTTGGAATGAGGAACGGCGTGATGTCCGAAGTCGATTTGAAAGACGCGCATAGGGATCTCGTCACCCTCGTCGAGCGCGCCGCCGGCGGCGAAACCGTGACGGTCACGAAAGCGGGCAAGGCCGTGGCAACGATCGCGCCCGTCACGGAAGCGACAGAGAGATCCGACCAAGGACCAGGCTCCCGGCCCAGCCTGGCGGAGTATCTCCAGACCTTGCCGGTCGATATCGAATTCGAGCGCAATCGCTCTCCGTCGCGAGACGTCGATCTTTGACGGGATTTCTTCTCGATACGAATGCCATCTCCCTGCTGGCGCCGACCAAGGCGAAGCCCGTTCCGGGGTTCGCCGAATGGGTCGAGCGCCGGGATTTCGAAGGAAAGATCTTTCTGTCGGCAGTCAGCATCCACGAAATGCAGAGAGGCATCCATCGTCTTGACGCGGCTGGGGCGGTGAGGAAGGCGGAAGCGCTCAAGAGGTGGCTCTTGGGACTGATCGAAGGCTACGACGAGAAGATACTTCCCGTCGCCTTGTGGACTGCGATTCTTTCCGGCCAAGCGGAAGCAGCAGCCATCGGGGCAGGTCGAAATCCCGGGATGGCAGATGCTCTGATCGCTGGAACGGCAAGAGAATTCGATCTCATAGTCGTGACTGATAACCTCGGCGATTTCATCGCCTGCGGAATGTCGCCGTTGCGCCCGATCGATGCGGTTGGACAGGAGTGAGTGCCGGTTTCCGGGAGGATCACCGACGGCTCGTCAGAATTACCCCCGCCGGAACGGCGTGTGCTCGCCGAGCACCTCGCCGACGCGCTCCACCTCGTCGCGTTCGGCCGTGAGATAGTCGCGGATGGCGCGGCGCAGGCCCGGATGGGCGATGTAGTGGGCCGAGTGCGTCGTCACCGGCTCGTAGCCCCGCGCGATCTTGTGCTGGCCCTGCGCTCCCGCCTCGACCACGGCGAGCTTGTTCTCGATCGCGAAGTCGATCGCCTGATGGTAGCAGATCTCGAAATGCAGGAACGGATGGTCCTCGATGCAGCCCCAGTTGCGGCCAAAGAGGGCATCGGCGCCGATGAAGTTCAGCGCGCCTGCGACGTAGCGGCCTTCGCGCTTCGCCATGACGAGGAGGATGCGGTCCGCCATCCGCTCACCGATCAGCGAGAAGAAGCGGCGGTTGAGATAGGGCCGGCCCCATTTGCGGCTGCCGGTGTCCATGTAGAAGGCGAAGAAGGCGTCCCAGGCGGCTTCGGTCAGATCCTTGCCGGTGAGCCATTCGACGGTGATGCCGTTCGCCAGCGCCTCGCGCCGCTCCTTCTTCAGCGCCTTGCGCTTTCGCGAGGCCAGCGTCTCGAGAAACCGGTCGTAGCTGTCGTAGCCGCGGTTGAAGAAGTGGAACTGCTGGTCGATGCGGTGCAGCCAGTCGGCCTCCGACAGGGCTGCGACGTCGGCTTGGTCGAGAAAGGTCGCGTGGACCGAGGAGATGCCGGTCTGGGCGAGATAGGCCCGCGCGCCGGCGGCGAGCGCCGTTCGGTTCGCCGCGGCGTCCGGCCCGTTGCCGACGAGCAGCCGCGGCCCCGTGACCGGCGTGAACGGCACCGAGATCTGAAGCTTGGGATAATACTCGCCGCCCGCCCGTTCG
This sequence comes from Jiella avicenniae, assembly GCF_021390325.1. GTDB lineage: Bacteria > Pseudomonadota > Alphaproteobacteria > Rhizobiales > Rhizobiaceae > Jiella > Jiella avicenniae. The sequence goes on from NZ_JAJUWU010000004.1 coordinate 104,547, forward strand.
AAGGCGTCGGCCCAGCCGTGGTCGAAGACGTATTCGCCCTGGCTGTGGGATTTCAGATAGGCCGGCGCGACGCCGACCACCTCGCCGTCCTCGCCCTCCAGGACCAGATGCTGGGGCAACCAGCCGGCGCGCTCGCCCACGCAGCCGGCGTCCTCGAGCGACTTCAAAAAGGCGTGCGACAGAAACGGATTGGCGGGCGACGGCCCGCTCTTGCCGCCGGAAGCGGCGGTTGCGGCCGTACGCGTCTCGGCCAGCCCGTCCCATAGCACCGGGTCGACCGCCGAAATCGTGTCGGCGACCCTGATGGTGACCGCCCGCTCGCGGGCTTCGCGCTGTTGCGTCATGGGCTTGAGAAGTAAGCCTTCGCAGCCGCAGCGCAAGGGATCATTGCTGCGGCGCGAAGTCCTCGAAGGTGATCTGGTCGGCATGCCGGCAGCTGACGGCATACTCGTCCTCGTTGCGGACGGTCCAGGAGATGACCGGCGCCCGGCGCTCTTCCCGCACCCAGCCGACGAAACCGTTCGGCAGATCGTGGACGTCGTAGGAGACGAAGTCGCAGCCGCGCTCGAAGACGGTGCGGTGGGCGGCGAGGACGCTCGCCCGTCTTCCGTCCGCCGTCAGCCCGATCGGTCGGCCTTCCGGTCGGTCGGCGAGCATCTGGTCGACCAGCCAATCCTCGAAGGACATCAGCGCCAGGGGACCGGAATAGGCGTCGACCAGCGGCTTCACCCGGCTGAAATAGTCCCGATCGCGGGTCTTGTCGTTGCTCTTCAGTTCGATCACCACCGGAACCTGGCCGGCAACGACGGCAAGGAACCGCTGCAGCGTCGGAATGGTCGCGGTCGAGCGGCCGAGGGTCAGGCCGGCGAGGTCGCCGTCCGACTGCGTGGCGACCGCGGCGTGGCGTCCGGTCATCCGGTTCAGCGTCGCGTCGTGGAAGACGTGCGGGGTGCCGTCGGCGGACATCTGGACGTCGCACTCGATGGCATAGCCCGCCGCGATCGCGGCGAGCGCGGCGGGAACCGAATTCTCCGGGATGGCACGGTTGCCGTCGTGCAGGCCGCGGTGGGCGATGGGCCGCTCCACGAGCCAGCGGAACGGCCCGTCATAGGATGTCGTCACGTCAGGCGATCTCGAACGTCGCTTCGACTTCGACGGCGGCATTCATCGGCAGGGCCGGCACGCCGACGGCCGAGCGGGCATGGCGGCCCTTGTCGCCGAGGATCTCGACCAGGAAGTCCGACGCGCCGTTCGCCACCTTGTGCTGCTCGGTGAACGACGGGTCGCTCGAGACGAAGACCGTCAGCTTCAACAGCCGGCCGATCTTCGACAGATCGCCGCCGAGCGCGGACTTCGCCTGGGCGAGAACGTTGATGGCGCACAGCCGCGCCGCCTTCTGGCCGGTCGCGACGCCGACCTCGCCGCCGAGCTTGCCGGTGACGGCGAGGGCGCCGTTCTCCATCGGCAACTGGCCGGACGTCTGCAGGATCTTGCCGTAGGTGACGGTCGGAACGTAGTTGGCGGCGGGCGCGGCGGCCTCGGGCAGGGTGACGCCGGCGGCCTGGAGGCGGGTTTCGATCGTATCGGCCATGATGTTGTCTTCCTTTTCTGACGCGGATAGGACGAAGTGTCGCGTCGCCCGGCGGTGTCCGGCTGCCGCGACGATCGGCAAGTTGCGCTGCAGCGTCGGTAGCCGATCCTCACAGCGAGTGAAAGATTGAACTTGATGTCGCAACGCGGCTTGCCATCGCATTTTCTCGCCGCAGCGCTCGTGACGGGGATGGGGCTCGCCATGCCGGCCGGCGCGGCCGGGGCCGCCGAGCCCGTCGCCCTCAGCCCGCACCGGGCGTCCTACGAGGTCGCCCTCGACCAGGCGAGCGAGGATCTCCTCAGCGTCGACGGCCGCATCGCGGTGGCCCTCGGCGAGCCCGGCGACTGCAAGGGCTACGGCATCGACTACCGGTTCGTGGCGCGGTTCCTGAAGGACCAGGAGATCGTCGTCACCGACCAGCAGATCCGGCTGACCGAAAGCCGCGACGGCAAGGACTTCGCCTTCGATGCGGAGAGCTTCGTCGATTCCCTGCCGGACATGACGACCAAGGGGACGGCCAAGACTGCGGGTGACGCCACCGTCGTCACCTACGAGGAGCCGGTGGCCCGCGAGATCCGGCTGCCGGCCTCGACCTTTCCCGTCCATCACACCCGGCACGTCGTCGAAGCCGCCAAAGCGGGGGTGCCGATCTTCGAATCCCACGTGTTCCAGGGCGATGCCGACGCCGAGAAGACCATGACGAGCACCGTCGTCATCACCCCGCTCGGCACCGAGGCGATCGCCGGAGAGATCGCCGGCTACGGCGGGGCGCCGTCGCGAAAGGCAGAAGTGAGCGACGGGGCCTCGGGCGAGGATGGCACGGGCGCGGCCGGCGACGCCATGGCCGCGGGGGAGCCGGATGGAGCACCCTCGAGGGACGAGGCGGCGGAGCCGCAGAACGACGCGGCGGCCGGCGATGACGCACCGCCCGTGGCCGCCACGCCCGCCGATGCCGATGCCGCGGGCAAGGATCCGTCTGCCTCCGATCCCGCCGCGATCGCCGAACGGCTGAACGGGCTGAAGGCCTGGAAGATCACCGAATCCTTCTACAATTCCGACAGCGACGAGGACGGACTTCCGGTCTTCGAGACCAGCTACACGCTGTTCGAGAACGGCGTCACCGGCAACCAGATCCTGAAATACGACGGCTATACGCTGAAGGCGCGGCTCTCGAGCCTCGAACTCGAAACCGCGCCCGATTGCCCGGCCCCGGCCGGGGAGTGACCGAGCGCCTCTCGCGGCGGGCATCCATGCCGGGCCGCCATCCTGTGATGATGCGGGCCGTCAGATCGCTGCGGCGAAACCTCACTCGAACGGCGTGTTCGTTCGATTCCTACGACCAAGCGTGATACAGCCAGAACGTGCCGTTGAAAATCACGTTCGACCCTATGAAGCGCGACGATGTCCTCAGAGAACGAGGCGTCGATATCCTCTACGCCGCGCTTATCTTTGAAGGGGAAACCCTCGATGTCGTCGACGAAAGACACGACTACGGTGAAAAGCGGATCATATCCATCGGCAAGGTCGGGGACGAGTACTATACGGTCGTGCACGTGGATCACGATGAGCCCATCCGTATCGTGACTGCCTGGAAAGGAGGACGGCGTGCGAAAAAGAAATATGATGACCGTCACGCTTGAAGAGATCCGGGCGATGCAGGCGCGCGGAGAATTGTGCCACAATCCCGACGCGCCCGAGGGACCGGACCTGCCGGACGAGTTCTGGAACGGCGCGGAGGTCGTGACGCCCGAGAGCCGCGAGCTGATTTCGATGCGGGTGCCGCCGGAAGTCAAGGCGTTCTTCCAGGGCGAAAGCGAAAAGGGCTACACACGCCGCATGGCAGAGGTGCTGACGGCTTACGTTCGGGCACAACGAGCCAAGTCGTGATTTGATTGCCGGCAGCGCCGCCCGGGCGATCCTCCTGGCGGGCGAGCTTGAAGCCCGCATGCGTCGTTGCCATCTTCCCGGTATGGCGTCCTGAAGCCTCTTTCTGCGCGGCATGATTTGCCAAAGCCGGCGGTTTGCTGTATGGCGCGCCCCATTCCACACACGGAAACCGGGTTGGAACGGCTGGAACGAAGGTTCCGGTCCGCTCCCGCCCACCGGTGGCGACGTCGCGTCGCTTCTTTCCGTGGAGGCATAACCGGTCAAAGGAAGACACTGATATGGCTCTGCCAGACTATTCGATGCGCCAGCTCCTCGAGGCGGGCGTCCACTTCGGCCACCAGACCCATCGCTGGAACCCGAAGATGTCGCCCTATATCTTCGGCGCGCGCAACAACATCCACATTCTCGATCTCGCCCAGACGGTTCCGCTGCTGCATCGTGCGCTGCTCGCCGTCTCGGATACGGTCGCCCGCGGCGGCCGCGTGCTCTTCGTCGGCACCAAGCGGCAGGCCTCCGAGCTCGTCGCCGACGCGGCGCAGCGCTCGGCCCAGTACTACGTCAATTCGCGCTGGCTCGGCGGCATGCTGACCAACTGGAAGACCATCTCCCAGTCGATCCAGCGGCTGCGCAAGCTCGACGAAATGCTCGCCGGCGGCGAGGCCCAGGCCTTCACGAAGAAGGAGCGGCTGACGCTCACCCGCGAGCGCGACAAGCTCGACCGGGCGCTCGGCGGCATCCGCGACATGGGTGGCGTGCCGGACATGATCTTCGTCATCGACACCAACAAGGAGTCGATCGCGATCGAGGAAGCCCGGCGCCTGCACATCCCGATCGTCGCGGTGGTCGATTCGAACTGCGATCCGCTGCCGATCGACTATCCGATCCCGGGCAACGACGACGCCGCCAGGGCCATCGCGCTCTACTGCGACCTGATCGCCCGGGCCGCCGTCGACGGCATCGCCCGCCAGCAGGGCGACATGGGCATCGACATCGGCGAGATGGAAGAAGCCCCGGTCGAGGAACTGCCGGAAGAGGCGGCGACCGGTGGCGGCTCTGCCGAACAGGCGGCCGAACTCGCCGACAACGCGACCGGCCAGCCCGCCGCAGGCTGATCCGTCCTTTCGGGACGAGGGCGGCCAGCCGGGGCTGCGTCGCACCTCGAACCGTTCGTGCGTGTAATCACTGCGTCACAATTTCGGCGCACCCAGCTTGTTGCGAGCCGGTGCGCCAAATCATTTCCGAGGAAGGCTAAGATGGCAATTTCCGCTTCGATGGTGAAGGAACTCCGCGAGAAGACCGGCGCGGGCATGATGGACTGCAAGACCGCACTCGCCGAGACCAACGGCGACATGGAAGCTGCGATCGACTGGCTGCGCAAGAAGGGCATCTCGAAGGCCGACAAGAAATCCGGGCGCACCGCCGCCGAGGGTCTGATCGGCGTCGCCGCCGAAGGCACGAAGGCCGTCGTCGTCGAGGTCAATTCCGAGACCGACTTCGTCGCCCGCAACGAGGCCTTCCAGACGCTCGTCCGCGACGTCGCGACCGTCGCGCTGTCGACCGACGGCACCGTCGAGGCGGTTTCCGGCGCGACCTATCCGGGGTCGGACAAGACCGTTCTCGAGAGCGTCCGCGAGGCCGTCGCCACCATCGGCGAGAACATGAGCCTGCGCCGGTCGGCGCTGCTCTCGGTCTCGGACGGCGTGGTCGCCACCTACATCCACAACCAGGTCGCCGACGGTCTCGGCAAGCTGGGCGTGCTGGTCGCGTTGGAATCGACCGGCGACAAGGACAAGCTCGCCGCCTTCGGTCGGCAGGTGGCGATGCACGTCGCCGCGACCAACCCGCTGGCGCTGTCGGCCGACGAGATCGATCCGGCGGTGGTCGAGCGCGAGAAGGCGATCTTCTCCGATCAGGCCCGCCAGTCCGGCAAGCCCGAGAACATCATCGAGAAGATGGTCGAGGGTCGGCTGCGCAAGTTCTACGAGGAGGTCGTTCTCCTCAAGCAGAACTTCGTCATCAACCCGGACCTCACCGTCGAGAAGGCGCTCGCCGAAGCGGAGAAGGACATCGGCGCGCCGACGAAGATCGCCGCCTTCGTGCGCTTCGCCCTCGGCGAGGGCATCGAGCGCGAGACCAGCGACTTCGCCGCGGAAGTCGCGGCGGCCGCCGGCAAGAAGTAAGCGCCGCTCCGGCCGTTGCGCCGGAACCGGCCGACGTCGCCGCGCGCGGCGATGATCGGCCCTAGCGGAACAACTCGGGCGGGCGCTCGCTTCACAAGCGGGCGCCCGTATTGTATCGGCAGGCAGAAGCGCGGCGGCAGAAGGCCTTCGCGACAAGGGCCCTTCGGGTGCGGCGTGCCACGGCGCGCCGACCGTGGGCAGAGGACAAAGACGGTCCGACGCGTGGCGATGCGGGGCGTTTCGACTGGAACGGGATACTCGATGACCTCAGAAATCCGCTATCGCCGCGTCTTGCTGAAGGTCTCGGGTGAAGCTCTCATGGGCGAGCAGGGCTTCGGCATCGACGTCGCCGTGGTCGACCGGATCGCGTCCGACATCGCCGAGGCGCGGGCGCTCGGCGTCGACATCTCGGTGGTGATCGGCGGCGGCAACATCTTCCGGGGCGTCGCCGTCGCCTCGAAGGGCGGCGACCGCGTCACCGGCGACCACATGGGCATGCTCGGCACGGTCATCAACGCGCTCGCCTTGCGCACCTCGCTCACCAAGATGGGCGTCGACGCCATCGTCCTGTCGGCCATCGCCATGCCGGAGATCTGCGAAAACTTCACCCAGCGCGCCGCACTCGCCCATCAGGCGGCCGGGCGCGTCGTGATCTTCGCGGGCGGCACCGGCAATCCCTTCTTCACGACCGATTCGGCCGGCGCGCTGCGCGCCGCCGAAATGGGTGCCGCGGCGCTGTTCAAGGGCACCCAGGTCGACGGAATCTATTCCGCCGATCCGAAGAAGGTGCCCGATGCCGAGCGCTACGAGCACCTGACCCATTCGCAGGTCATCGACCGCGGCCTGCAGGTCATGGACATCGCCGCCGTCGCGCTCACCCGCGAAAACCACATTCCGATCGTCGTCTTCTCGATCCACGAGAAGGGGGAATTCGCCAGAATTCTCGCCGGCACCGGCCGCGCGACGACCGTGTCGGACTGAAGACCCCCGGCCCGACCCGCCAGCATCCCACGAGAGGAAACGACCATGGCCGAACTCGATCTCAACGAACTGAAGCGCCGCATGGAAGGCGCGATCAACAGCCTGAAGAGCGATCTGGCGGCGCTGAGGACGGGCCGCGCTTCGGCCAATCTCCTCGATCCGATCACCGTCGAGGCCTACGGGTCGCAGATGCCGCTGAACCAGGTCGCCAACGTCTCCGTGCCCGAGCCGCGCATGGTCGCGGTGTCCGTCTGGGACAAGCAGATGGTCGGCAAGGTCGAGCGGGCGATCCGCGAATCGCATCTCGGGCTGAACCCGATCACCGACGGCACCACCCTGCGCATCCCGCTGCCCGAGCTCAACGAGGAGCGGCGCAGGGAACTCGTCAAGGTCGCCCACCAATATGCCGAAAGCGCCCGCGTCGCCGCCCGCCACGTGCGCCGCGACGGCATGGACAGCCTGAAGAAGAGCGAAAAGGCCGGCGAGATTGGCCAGGACGACAGCCGGCAGCTTTCGGACAAGGTCCAGAAGATGACCGACGACACGATTGCCGAAATCGACAATTTGCTTTCCGGCAAGGAAGCCGAAATCATGCAGGTGTAGGATCTTACGATCGCCGACCTTTCGCGTCGGCAGTCGTTTCGCAGGAGAGGGCGAGGATGGTGCGGCATCCCCGACATGTGGCCATCATCATGGATGGCAACGGGCGCTGGGCACGGGCACGTGGCCTGCCGCGCAGCATGGGCCATCGCCGCGGCGTGGAGGCCGTGCGTTCGGCCGTCCGGGCCGCCGGCGAACTCGGCATCGACTATCTGACGCTGTTCGCCTTCTCCTCGGAGAACTGGCGCCGTCCGAAGGACGAGGTCGAGGAACTCCTGGGCCTGCTCAAGCACTTCATCCGCCGCGATCTCGCCGATCTCCATAAGGAGAACGTCCGGGTGCGGGTGATCGGCGCACGCGACGACCTGTCGCCGGACATCCGCGGGCTTCTCGAAGAGGCGGAGAACCTTACCAAGGATAATGATCGCCAGACCCTGGTGATCGCCTTCAACTACGGCGCCCGCGACGAGGTCGCCCGTGCCATGCGGCGGATCGCCGAAAAGTTCGCCGCCGGCGAGGTCACCCTCGACGCGCTCACGGCCGACTATCTCGGCGAACACATGGATACGGCCGGCATTCCCGATCCCGATCTGATCATCCGCACCAGCGGCGAACTCAGGCTGTCGAACTTCCTCCTGTGGCAGGCCGCCTATTCGGAATTCGTCTTCCTGCCGTGCCTGTGGCCCGACTTCGACCGTCAGGCCTTCGAAGGCGCCCTTGCCGAATATGCCAGCCGCGACCGCCGCTTCGGGGGCTTGTCGCGGGAAATCGCTTCCTGACCGGATGGGGCTCGGCGTCAGACGGTTCTTCAGCGAGGGAAGCTGGAGCGATCTGAGATCGCGGCTGATCTCCGCCCTGGTGCTCGGCATCCTCGTCTGCCTGCTGGTCTTCGCCGGCGGCTGGGGGTTCCGCCTGCTCTGCTGTGCCACCGGCTTCATCGTCTTCGACGAGTGGTCGCGGATCACCCGGGCCCGGCGGCTGAGGCCGCATTTCACCTTCGGACGGCGCGTCTTCTATTTCTCGCTCGTCGCCTTCGCATTCGGCTTCGAACTCGCCGCCATCGTGATCTTCCTCGCCGGCACCGGCTTCCTCGCCTTCATCGATCGCGACGAGCGCAAGGCCGACTGGCTCGTCGGCGGGCTCTTCTACGCCGCCGCGGCGACGTTTCCGGCCGGGCTCCTGCGCGGCGCCGACCTGCCCGGCCTCCTGACCATCGGCTTTCTGGTCACCGTCGTGTGGTCGACCGACATCTTCGCCTATTTCGCCGGTCGCTCGATCGGCGGCCCGAAGCTGATGCCGCGGGTCTCGCCGAAAAAGACGCTGTCCGGCGCCCTCGGCGGGCTTCTTGCGGCGATCGCCTTCGGCGCCCTGTTCGCCGATGCTGCGACGGGGTCGGTGCCGGCCCTGGTGCTCGTGCTGGCAGCGATCCTGTCGGTCGCCGGCCAGGCCGGAGATCTGTACGAATCCTGGATCAAGCGGCGGTTCGGGGTGAAGGATTCCGGCCGGCTCATCCCGGGTCACGGTGGGCTGATGGATCGCATCGATGCCCTGGTCGTCGCGACGACGGTCGCCTGGCTGGTCGGGATGGCGATCGCCGGCTTCGAGCGCCCCGCCGCCGGGCTGTTCCCGGTTTGACGGCGCCGGACCGTCGCGGAGGCGGATCACCGTCGCGCGGCGTGTTTGCGCAAATTCGGTCGCTGCTTTAGAACGAGGCAGCCGCTCGGCGGATTGGCCCGAGCGAGAAGGAGAACATCGATGGAGATCGGGGCGATGACCTCCGGCCTGTGGAGCCACGGGCTGATCTACGTGGTGCCGTTTCTCTTCGTCCTGACGATCATCGTCTTCTTCCACGAACTCGGCCACTTCCTGATCGGCCGGCTGTGCGGGATCAAGGCGCTGACCTTCTCGGTCGGCTTCGGGCCGGAACTCATCGGTTTCACCGACCGGCAGGGGACGCGCTGGAAGCTCGCGGCGATCCCGCTCGGCGGCTACGTCAAGTTTCTGGGCGACGAGAACGCCGCCTCGGTTCCCGACCGGAATGCCGTCGAAGGGATGAGCGAGGCCGAAAGGCGCCACGCCTTTCCCTCTGCGAGCGTCGCGAGGCGCGCGGCGACCGTCGCCGCCGGGCCGATCGCCAACTTCATCCTGGCGATCGTCATCTTCGCCGGCGTGGTCTTCGCCAACGGGCGGGTGGTCGGCGATCCGATCGTCTCCGGGGTCGAACCGGACTCGCCGGCCGCGGCTGCCGGCTTCGAGCCCGGCGACCGGGTGTTGTCGGCCGACGGCGAGGCGATCGACTATTTCTCCGACCTGCAGCGCCACGTCGCGGCCACCGGCGCGAATCCGATCGCCTTCCAGGTGGAACGCGGCGGTCGGACGGTCGAACTCACGGTCACGCCGCGGATGGAGACCCGCGAGGACGAATTCGGCAATTCCTTCACCATGCCGATCGTCGGCCTCAGGGCCGAGAACGTCAACGGCAGCTTCAGGGTCGAAAATCTCGGGCCGCTGGAGTCGCTGCAATACGGCGTCTCGCAGACCTGGTTCGTGGCGGCGCAGACGGTCGGCTTCATCGGCGAGGTGGTGACCGGGCGCCAGAGCGCCGACCAGATCGGCGGGCCGATCCGCATCGCCCAGGTGTCGAGCCAGGTCTCGACGATCGGCATCGGGGCGCTGCTCAATCTCGCGGCGCTGCTGTCGATCTCGATCGGCATCCTGAATCTGTTGCCGATTCCGATGCTCGACGGCGGCCATCTCCTGTTCTACGCCTTCGAGGCGGTGCGGGGCCGGCCGCTGAGCGAGCAGGTCCAGGAGGTCGGCTTCAAAATCGGTCTCGCCCTCGTCACGATGCTCATGATATTTGCTTTCTGGAACGACATCTCCGGCCAGGTCTGAGGGGGCTCGGCCGACAGGGGGGTGGGGGAACATTTGATTAACCATGTCGCCATGGTTCGTGACCGCCTTGCAACGGCGTTTCCGATTCCTCAATCCACAAGGGCGAGTCTGCTTGAACGGAATATCAAAGCCGGTACAAGGCGGACTCTGGAAATGCACGTCCTGCTGAACGGCAAGAAGACGACAAGGTGGTTGGAAACATGAAGGCTCGAACGAAAACCTTGCGCGCGGCGACCGCGATGGCGCTCTCTTCGACCCTCCTCGCCGCCACCACGATGACCGCCCAGCTCGCGGCGACGAGCCTCGCCGATGCGGCGACCGTCAACCGGATCGCGGTCAGCGGCAACAGCCGGGTCGACGCCGAGACGGTTCGCGGCTTCATCGAGATCAAGCCGGGCCAGAACGTCACCGAGGCCGATCAGGACGCCGCCGTCCGCCGGCTTTACTCGACGGGGCTGTTTTCGAACGTGCGCATCAGCCAGTCGGGCGGGACGCTGAACATCGCGGTCGAAGAGAACCAGATCGTCAATCAGGTGCTCTTCCAGGGCAATTCCAAGATCAAGGACCAGCAGCTCAACGCGGCCGTGCAGACGACGCCGCGCGGACCTTACTCCCAGGCGACCGTCGATGCCGACGTCGAGGCGATCAAGAACGCCTACGTGACCATCGGCCGCAGCGATGCCGTCGTGACGGCCCAGACGCAGCCGATCGGCCAGGGCCGCGTCAACGTCATCTTCAACATCCAGGAAGGTGACCGCACGAAGATCGCCTCGATCAGCTTCGTCGGCAACAACGCCTTCTCCGATGCCCGGTTGAAGCAGGTGATCTCGCTGCGCGAGACCGGCATCCTCAGCTTCATCCAGCGCGACGACGTGTACGATCCGGATCGGCTGCAGGCCGACGAGGAGACGGTGCGCCGTTTCTATTACAATCACGGCTATGCCGACTTCCGCATCCTGTCGGCGGTTGCCGAACTCGATCCGGACCAGAATTCCTACTACATCACCTTCACCGTGGACGAGGGTGAACGTTACACCTTCGGCAACGTGAGGATCGACTCGACCATCGAGGGCGTCGATACCGAGGCGCTCTACGGCGAACTCGACACCCAGCCGGGCGACGTCTACAGCGCCAAGGAGGTCGAGAACTCCCTGGTCAACCTGACCAACGCGCTGGCGAACAAGGGCTTCGCCTTTGCCCAAGTGACGCCGCGCGGAGACCGCGACTTCACCAACCACACCATCGCCATCGACTACGTGATCGACCAGGGCCCGCGGGTCTATGTCGAGCGCATCGAGATCCGCGGCAACACCAAGACCCGCGACTACGTCATCCGCCGCGAGTTCGACCTGTCGGAGGGCGACGCCTTCAATCAGGTGCTGATCCAGCGCGCCAAGCAGCGGCTCGAGGACCTGAAATACTTCACCACGGTGAAGATCTCGACGGCCCCGGGTTCGGAGCCGGACCGCGTCATCGTCCTCGTCGACGTCTCCGAAAAGGCGACCGGCGAAATCTCGGTCGGTGGCGGCTACACGACCAGCGGCGACTCCTCCGGCCCCGTCGCCGAAGTCGGCATTCAGGAACGCAACTTCCTCGGACGCGGGCAGTTCATCAAGGTTTCGGCCGGCCTCGGCACCAACAGCCGCAGCTACAACCTCTCCTTCACCGAGCCGTATTTCCTCGGACAGCGTCTGGCGGCCGGTTTCGACGTCTATCATACCGAGACCTCGACCGACGACTACGACGTGACGCGCACCGGCGGCGACGTTCGCCTGTCGGCCCCGATCACCGACCATCTGACGGCGACGGTGGCGTACAACTACAAGCAGGAGAGCTACGGCGACAACACCGGCAGGACGGTCGACAATCCGGCTTTCCCGGCGGATCCGACCGCCCCGGAGACGATCGACAGCACCTGCGGCGATCCCAATCCGCTCGGCAATCTCTTTGACGAGGGCGGCAATCCCCTCAATGCGCCGTCCTTCACCGACTCGCCGATCATCAACGAGGCGATCTGCGCCGGCGACTATCGCACGTCCTCGCTGTCCTATCAGTTCACCTACAACACGCTGGACAACAATCAGGATCCGCGAAACGGCTTCATCGGCTCGATCGGCCAGGAATTCGCCGGCCTCGGCGGCGATGCGAAATACGTCAAGACCACCGGTAAGGCATCCTATTTCAACCTTCTCAGCGAGGAATGGGACGTCGTCGGGCAGCTCGCCGGCGGTGCCGGCAACGTCACGGCCCTCGGCGACGACCTGCGCGTCTTCGACAACTTCTTCAAAGGGCAGGACATCGTCCGCGGCTTCGACACCCGTGGCATCGGCCCGCGGCAGTACGACGTCGCGATCGGCGGCGAGAACTATGCCAACGTCTCGGCCGAGGCGACCTTCCCGATCCCGGGCCTCAACCGCGATCTAGGCTTCCGCGGCGCGGTCTTCGCCGATGCCGGTTCGCTCTGGGGCTCCGAATTCGAAGGCCAGCCCGGGGTCGAAGGCACCGACTTCGCGATCCGCGCCTCGGCCGGCGTCGGCCTGATCTGGGCCTCGCCCTTCGGTCCGCTGCGGGTCAACTACGCCCATCCGCTGGCCAAGGAAGACTTCGACGACACGCAGGAGTTTTCCTTCGGCTTCTCGTCGCGCTTCTGACGCCAAAGAAAGGAGCGCGGGAGGCTCTTCGTCCCGCGCCGGCTTGCCCATCATGCCCGACACGTCGTTTTTCCCTCGGGGTGCGGGTCTCACCGTCGGCGAGATCGCCGGGCTGACGGGCGCCGAACTCGGCGCCGGGACGGAGCCGGGTATCCGCCTTACCGGGATCGGCGCGCTCGATCTCGCCGGACGGGACGACCTGTCCTTTTTCGACAATCCCCGCTATGCGGGGCAACTGGCCGCAACCCGGGCGGGTTGCGTCCTCGTGGCGAGCAAGTACCTGCCCCTTCTGCCGGAAGGCCTTCCGCATCTCGTCGCCGCCAACGTCCCGGCGGCCTTCGCCGTCGTCGGCCGGGAATTCTATCCCGCCGCCCGAACGCCTTCGGCGGTCCTTCCCTCGCTCGGCATCTCGCCGCGGGCCGAGGTCGATCCGACCGCCGAGATCGAGGACGACGTCACCATCGAGGCCTTCGCCGTGGTCGGGCCCGGTGCGAGGATCGGCCGTGGGACGATCGTCTCGCCGGGTGCGGTCATCGCCGGCGGCTGCGCGATCGGCCGCGACTGCCGCATCGGCGCGCAGGTCGTTCTGTCGAACGCGCTTCTCGGCAACCGCGTGATCCTCCATCCCGGCGTCAAGATCGGCCAGGACGGCTTCGGCTACGTCCCGGGTCGCGCCGGCCTCGACAAGGTGGTCCAGATCGGCCGCGTCGTCATCCAGGACGACGTCGAGATCGGCGCCAACGCGGCCATCGACCGCGGAGCGATCCGCGACACGGTGATCGGCGAGGGGACGAAGATCGACAATCAGGTCCAGATCGGGCACAACGTCGCCGTCGGCCGGCATTCGGTGATCGTTTCGCAGGTCGGGATCTCCGGATCGAGTACGGTCGGGGACGGCGTGATGATCGGCGGTCAGGCCGGCATCACCGGCCACGTCACGATCGGCGACGGTGCGCAGCTCGCCGCACTGTCGGGCGTCGCCACGGACGTTCCGAAGGGCGCGCGCTGGGGCGGCATTCCCGCCCGGCCGGTGCGCGAATGGCTTCGGGAGGTGCGATTCTTGACCGAACTTGCCAAGAAGGGGCGTTCGCCGAGGAATGAGCGGAATGACTGACGACAGAACGACGCTGGAAAGCGCCGACATCAACAGGATCATGGAGCTTCTGCCCCATCGCTATCCGTTCCTGATGATCGATCGGATCGTCGACATCGACGGCGACAGGAGCGCCGTCGGCATCAAGAACGTCACCGCCAACGAACCGCATTTCCTCGGCCATTTCCCGACGGCGCCGGTCATGCCCGGCGTCCTGATCGTCGAGGGCATGGCGCAGACCGCCGGCGCGATCTGCGCCCTTTCGCGCGGCGGGGAGGCCCCGTCGCTGGTCTATTTCATGACCATCGACAACGCCAAGTTCCGCAAGCCGGTGATCCCGGGCGACAGGCTCGAATACCACGTCACCCAGACCAAGCGGCGGGCCAACATCTGGAAGTTCGACTGCATCGCCAAGGTCGACGAACAGAAGGTGGCAGAGGCGACGGTGAGCGCCATGCTCGTCCCGCGCGACGCCGAATGACGATGAGCGAAACGACGATCCATCCCTCGGCGGTGATCGAGGCCGGCGCCGAGATCGGCGAAGGCTGCGAGATCGGACCCTTCTGCCACATCGGCCCGCAGGTCCGGCTCGGCGCGCGCAGCCGTCTGCGCTCGCACGTCGTCATCTGGGGCAACACGGTGATCGGCCCCGGCGCCCAGATCTGGCCCTTCGCCTCCCTCGGCCACGCGCCGCAGCACCTGAAATACCGCGGGGAGGACACCCGCCTCGTGATCGGCGACAACTGCCTGATCCGCGAGCACGTCACGATGAACGCCGGCACCGTGCAGGGCCGGTCCGAGACGACGATCGGCGACAACTGCGCCTTCTTCACCGGCGCCCACGTCGCCCACGACTGCGTCGTCGAGCGCAACGTCACCCTGATCAACAACGTCATGCTCGCCGGCCATTGCATCGTCGGCGAATATGCGACCGTCGCCGGCGGCTCGGGCATCCACCAGTTCACCCGGATCGGCCACCACGCCTATGTCGGGGGCCTGGCCGCCGTCGAGGGGGACGTCATTCCCTTCGGCATGGTGCTCGGCAACCGCGCCTATCTCTCCGGACTCAACGTCATCGGCATGAAGCGCGCCGGCTTCGACCGCCACGCGATCCGCAACGTGCGCCGGGCCTATCGCATGCTGTTCTCCGACGACCTGACCTTCAAGGAGAACATGGACGAGGTTCAGAGCGAATTCCCCGAAGACCCGCTGGTGCAGGATCTCATGGGCTTCATCCGCTCCGGTGGCGACCGCGCGCTCTGCTTCCCGCGGCACTCGCAGCTCTCCTGAGACGATGGATCCGCGCTTTCCCGGCGAGCCGCTCGGCCTGATCGCGGGCGGCGGGCGGCTGCCGCGGATCGTCGCCGAGGCCGCGCGGGCGCGCGGCTTCACGCCGATCGTCGTGCGGATCGCCGATGCCGAAAGCGACGACTGGGACGGCTTCGACGGCGGCTACTTTTCCTGGGGCCGCACCGGCGACGCCATCCGATTCCTGAAACGGAAGGCGGTCGCCCGGGTCGTCACCTGCGGCACGGTGAGCCGCAGGCCGGACTTTCGCTCCATGCTGCCGAGCTTCGCGACGCTCTTCCTGTTGCCCACCGCCTTTCGGATCGTGCGCGGCGGGGACGATCGGCTGTTGCGCAACGTCGCGGTCTTCCTGAAGGCGCAGGGGCTGGAGCCGCTGGCCGTCCAGGACGTCGCGCCGAAGCTTCTGGCGCCGACCGGGCCGATCGCCGGGCGCCGGCCCGACGCGGCCGAGGAACGCGCCCTTCATCTGGCACTGAACGCCGCGCGGACCCTCGGCAGCCTCGACGTCGGACAGGCCGTCGTCGCCTCGCAGGAGCGGGTGATCGCGCTGGAGGCGGCCGAGGGCACCCGCGAGATGCTTTTGCGGGTGGCGGAGCTGAAGACGCGCGGCCGGATCGGACGGGGCGAGCGGCTGGTGCTGGTCAAGGCGGTCAAGCCCCAGCAGGACGAGCGCTTCGACCTGCCGAGCATCGGCGTCTCGACGATCCGCGAGGCCGAAGGCGCCGGCATCGGCGCGATCGGCGTCACCGCCGAAAAGAGCCTGATCATCGACTGCGAGGCGCTGGTGACGGCGGCCGGCGAGGCCGGGATCGCCGTGGTCGGGCTCGCCGCCGGCGACGGCGACCCGGCAGCGGCGGCGCCGCACCATCACAATGCGCCGGGGGAGGGACAGCCATGAAGATCGCTTTCGTCGTCGGCGAACCCTCCGGAGACGCGATCGGCGCCGACCTGATCCGGGCGCTGAAGGCCCGGCTCGGCGGCGACCTCGAACTCGTCGGCCTCGCCGGCGAGGCGATGCGGGCGCAAGGGCTGCAAACGCTCTTCGACATCGACGAGCTGTCGATCATGGGGGTCTCGGCGATCCTCGCCCGGCTGCCGCAACTCGTCCGCCGCGTGAGCCAGACGGCGGAGGCGATCGTCGCGGCAAGGCCCGACGCCCTCGTCGTCATCGACAGTCCGACCTTTTCCCACCGTGTCGCCCGGCGGGTGCGGGCGAAGCTGCCGCAGGTGCCGATCGTCAACTACGTTCCGCCGACGGTCTGGGCCTGGCGGGAGGGCCGGGCGGCGAAGATGCGGCCCTATGTCGACCATGCGATCTGCGTGCTGCCCTTCGAGCCGGCGGTGATGGAGCGGCTCGGCGGCCCGCCCTCCACTTATGTCGGCCATCCGCTGATGAAGGAGCCGGGGCTCGCGGCCATCATGGCGGACGGGCGGCCGCTCGGCGAAAAGGCGGCCAAATCGCCGCCCCGCCTCGTCGTTTTGCCCGGCTCGCGGCGGGGCGAGATCGACCGGCTTGCCGGCGACTTCGGCGCCACCCTCGGGCGACTGGCCGAACTCGTTCCCGGCGTGACGGCGGTGCTGCCGACATTGCCGAGGCATCGCGAACGCATCGAGGCCGAGGTTGCGCAATGGCCGGTGAAGCCGGAGGTCGTCTTCGGCGCGGCGGCGAAGTGGCAGGCCTTTGCCGAAGCCGACGCGGCGCTGGCGGCCTCCGGCACGGTGTCGCTGGAACTGGCGCTCGCGAGAATACCCATGGCACTCGCCTACAAGCTCGACCCGGTCGCCTACCAGATCCGCCACCTGATTTCGGCCTGGACGGCGGCGATGCCGAACTTCGTCGTCGGCCATCCTTTGGTGCCGGAGCATTTCCACGAATTCGTCCGCCCGGAGCACCTCGCCCGACGCCTCGCCCGACTTCTCGCCGACACGCCGGAGCGGCGCGCCCAGCTCGAAGGCTTCGACGAGATCCGCCGGCTGATGGCGGTCGACCGCGCCCCCGGCGAGGCGGCGGCGGAGATCGTGCTGGATCTGGTCGAGAAGGGGCGGTGGGCAGGCCGCCCGTAGCCGCAAAGTCGCGGCGGCTCGCCCCTCCGACCTGCCGGACATATCCCCTGCGAGAGGGACGATCACCCTCGGGAGGATCGCGGCAGGGTCCCGACGATCCGCGCGGACGCCATCGAGAAGCATGGGCGGATTTGCGAAGAAATGGTGGAGCCAAGCGGGATCGAACCGCTGACCTCTACAATGCCATTGTAGCGCTCTCCCAGCTGAGCTATGGCCCCACTTTGCCGGCTGGCGGCGGAGACGGAACTGGGTGGCCCGTCTCGTGTGAGCGGCTTCATATTAAAGACGCGCATGGAGATCAAGCGGTTTTCATCGAAGTCTCAAAGCTTTTGCAGCGACAAGCGAACTTCGCGTCGGCGAGGGGCTCCCGCTTCTGTGACGACGCCGAGACGGGTCGGAGCGGGCGAAGCCCGATCCTCGTGATTCGTCCGGCGGACCGAAAGGTCCAGTGCCGCAGGCAACCTCGCTTCTGACGAGCTATGACTCTCGGCAGTGTCCTGCGCCGGAAGCGCTCACAGAGCCGTGCGCGAGCGCATGGCGGCGGCCAGCGTGCCCTCGTCGAGATAGTCGAGCTCGCCGCCGACCGGCACGCCGTGGGCGAGGCGGGTGACCTTGACGTCGAGGCCTTCGAGCCGGTCCATGATGTAGTGCGCGGTGGTCTGGCCCTCGACGGTGGCGTTGACGGCGATGACGAGTTCCCTGACGCCGCCGGCCTCGACCCGGTCGATCAGCTGGCGGATGGTCAGATCCTCCGGGCCGACGCCTTCCAGCGGCGACAGCACGCCGCCGAGAACGTGATAGGCGGCGTTCAGGGCCTTCGCCCGCTCCAGCGCCCAGAGATCGGCGACGTCCTCGACGACCACCACCGTCGACTGGTCGCGGGACTGGTCGGTGCAGATCGTGCAGGGATCGCGCGAATCGATGTTGCCGCAGGTCGAGCAGACGCCGATCCGGTCGCGCGCCTCGGCCATGGCGGCGGTGAGGGGCGCGAGCAGCTGCTCGCGGCGCTTGACGAGGTGCAGCGCCGCCCGGCGGGCCGAGCGGGGACCGAGGCCCGGAAGCTTGGCGAGCAGCTGGATCAGCTTCTCGATCTCCGGGCCGGCGACGGATTTTGCCATGATTGCGACGCTAGACGCTCAGAATGGAAACTTCATCCCGGCCGGAAGGTTGAGACCGGCGGTCATCTCCTGGGTCTTTTCCTGGATGGCCAGCTGCAGCTTGGCATGGGCGTCGGCATGGGCGGCGACGATCAGGTCTTCGAGAATGTCCTTCTCGTCCTCCTTCATCAGCGAGGGATCGACGACGAGCCCGGCCATCTCGCCGGTACCGCGCAGGGTGACCGTGACCAGGCCGCCGCCGGACTGGCCGGTCGCCTCGATCGTCTTCACCTCGTCCTGCAGCCCGGCCATCTTCTCCTGCATGGCCTTGGCCTGCTTCATCATGTTCATCAGGTCTTTCATCGCGGGGCTCCTCGGTCGGATCGAAGGGTGGCGGTTGCGCCGGCACTCGGGTGAGTAGAGGCGATATAAGGACGACGCGTCCGGGCTTTGAGGGTTTGCGGCGAAGCTTTCGCCATCGGCCGGCTTCGAAAGCCGCTATTCGGCTCAGTCGTCCTCGCCGAACGCGTCGAATTCGTCGGGATCGCCGGTGAAATCGTCGGCCGGGCCGGCAATTGCCGTTGCGGCCTCCTCGTCGCTCTCGCCGCGCAGGGTGACGTTGGTGATCTTCGCGCCGGGAAAGCTCGCGAGGATCGCCGCGACCTCGGGATCGGCCGCCGCGTCGTCGATCAGCGAGGCGCGCTTTCGTGCGTCGCGCTCGTCGAGCGTCGGCTCGCCGCCGACGGACGAGACGGTGACCACCCAGCGCTGGCCGGTCCACAGATGCAGGCGCTTGGTCAGGTCGCCGATCAGCGTTCCCGGTGCTCCCTCGGCCAGCCCCACCTCGATGCGTCCCGCCTGGAAGCGCACGGGCCGCAGATAGCGGCGGATCGACACGCGCATCAAAGAATCGCGCCGGTCTTCGGCGAGCTTCGCCAGGGCCTCGATGCCGGCGATGGTCACCTCACCGGGCGAGGCCTGAGGCGAGGCCTGGGGGCTTTGCTGCGGTCTCGGCCGCATGTCCATGCGCGCGCCGCCGCCGACGGCGGATGCAACGAGGCGCGGCGGCGAAAGGGCTGCATCGGCCAAGGAAGATGCATCCGTGGCGGCCGAACGGGAAGGGGCAGGCGGCGGCGCCGCACTCTCCGGCGCGCCGTTGCCCCCGTCCTGCGGCGCAGCGCCAGGGGTGGCCGCCGCCGGGAGCTTGCCGGAGCCGCCTTCGCGCAGCATCCGCAACAGATCGTCGGGGGAAGGAAGATCCGCCGCATGGGCGATGCGGATCAGCGCCATCTCGGCCGCCTGGCGCGGCGTCGTCGTGTTGCGCAACTCTTCGCTGGCCTTCAGCAGCATCTGCCAGATCTGGCCGAGCGTGCGGATCGACAGCTTCTGGGAAAGCTCCAGCCCGCGCTCGGCCTCGATCGGCGAAACGGCGGCGTCGTTGGTCGCTTCCGGCACGTAGCGCAGCGTCGTGACGAGATGGGTGAAGTCGGCGAGTTCGGAGATCACCACGGCCGGATCGGCGCCGGAGGCATATTGCTCGCGCAGCTCCTTCAGCGCGCCAGCCGCATCGCCCGCCATCAGCGTTTCGAACAGGTCGATGATCCGCACCCGGTCGGCGAGCCCCAGCATGTCCCGGACGGCGAGGGCCGTGACGGTGCCGGCGCCATGGGCGATCGCCTGGTCGGTCAGGGACAGCGCATCGCGCACCGAGCCCTCGGCGGCTCGGGCGACGAGCCGGAGCGCGTCGTCCTCGACCGAGACGTTTTCGGCCGCGGCGATCTTCTGGAGGTGGTGGATCAGCGTCGCCGACTCGACGCGGCGAAGGTCGAAGCGCTGGCAGCGGGACAGGACGGTGATCGGAACCTTTCGGATCTCCGTCGTCGCGAAGACGAATTTCACGTGCTCCGGCGGCTCTTCCAGCGTCTTCAAGAGGCCGTTGAAGGCCTGGTTCGACAGCATGTGGACTTCGTCGATGATGTAGACCTTGTAGCGCGCCGAGACCGGGCGGTAGCGCACCTGGGCGATGATCTCGCGCACGTCGTCGATGCCGGTGTGGGAGGCGGCGTCCATCTCGACGACGTCGACGTGCCGGCCTTCCATGATCGCCTGGCAGTGGACGCCGGGACCGCTCATGTGGATCGTCGGCTGGTGTATGTCGTCGGTCTCGTAGTTCAGCGCCCGGGCCAGGATGCGCGCCGTCGTCGTCTTGCCGACCCCCCGGACGCCCGTCAGCATCCAGGCCTGGGCGATCCGGCCGGTCTCGAAGGCGTTGGTGAGGGTGCGCACCATCGGCTCCTGGCCGATGAGATCGTCGAAGGAGAGCGGCCGATATTTGCGCGCGAGCACGCGGTAGGGCTCGGGTCTGCCGGCCTCGGCCGGGTTTTTCGTCTCGGTGCCCTCGGTTTCGCTCATGATGCCGCTTCAGCCGATCCTGATCTTCGCTGTGTGTCGTTCTGACGGGATCGGGGGGCGGGCGCAAGGGTGGTCGGATGCCGTCGAGTCTTGCCAGCTACTCGGGATCGAAGCGCCCCTTCTTGAACAGGACCTCGTAGTTTTGGCCGCGCGGGAAAATATTGGTGATCTCGACCACGTCGGTCACCCGATAGAGGATGAGCGCCTTATCCTCGAAAGGGACGCTTCGCAGGCCGACTTCAAGTTCGTCTCTTCGACGCCCGCCGCGTGGAGCATCGCCGATTTTTCGGCACCGAAGGACGATACGATCGACATATCGTTCTGCCACAAGAGAACTTTGGCTGAGCTGGGCAACGGCCTCGAGAATTTCATTCAGATCGGCAAGCGCTTCAGGTCGATAGATGACCTCAACGCGTTTCATCGGCGGCGGCTGCTTTTTCGCGCTCAGTCATGTATTCGCGCATCCGCGTGCGGAGTTCCGCTTCCGTGAGGCTCGGACGAGGGTCTTCAAGCGATCTGCGGATGCGGGCTCGAATGGCGTCGAGCTGCCGTTCATCCTCCTCCCGCTCTCGCTGCCACGCCCGAACCGCTTCCTGCAGCGCCTCGCTCTCCGAGCCGAACTCTCCCGCCTCGACGGTTTCGCGGATCGTCCGCAGCATCTCGGCGGGCAATTCGACGCTCAGCTTTTCTGCAACGGCCATGGCGCGCTCCTCAGGATCTTGCAAGCCAAGATAATCGAGACGCGCGCCTTTTGCACGGGACCCGGCGCCGGCCGGTCCGGCCTCAGATCCTCAACAGCCGCCGCGCGTCCTCCTTCAGGATCAGCGGGCGCACCTCGTCCTTCATCTCCAGCTTCTCGAAGTCGGCGAGCCAGCGGTCCGGCTCGATCACCGGCCAGTCGGAGCCGAACAGCATCTTATGGCGGAGGATCGAGTCGGCGTCTTTGGCGAGGATCGGCGGGAAGTATTTCGGCGGCCAGCCGGACATGTCGATATGAACGTTCGGCTTGTGCTGGGCGATCGCCGGGGCCTCCTCCTGCCAGGGGAAGGAGGGGTGGGCCATGATGATCAACATGTCGGCAAAGTCGACGGCGACGTCGTCGAGATGGATGGGATCGGAACCGGCGGGACGAGCCCGGCGGATCCCGGGTTTTCGCCGATGGTGATCGGGGCGGAAAGCGAGCCCGGCTGCAGCCGCTCCTCGGCGAAGAGCGCGAAGAACTTCTCGAAGGCGGCGATCTGGACAGCTCGCTCAACCAGCGGGCCATGCCTGCCGATCGCCAGCCCTCCTCGCCGCCCTCCAGGACGACGCCGCTCCTCGCCTGATCCGCATTCGAAGCGGATCTGCTCACGACTTGCCGAACCAATGGCAAGATCGCGGCAGCATCGCGGCCAAAACCGATCCGGCTGCTGCAAAAAGAGCAGATTGCCTATCACGAAGGCGTATGACGAAAAATTATGCAGTTAAGCAGGAGGTTCTGCGGCTGGAACCGCCCTCTTTTAGGCAATTTCCCCAGCGGGGCGAGTTGGCACGACTTTTGATTAGGAGTGAGCGGGCCCGGAGTTTCAAAGGCGCCAGCCGCAAGGGTCGGTCAACGATCGGAAGTACGAAAAAAGATGATGAGACCATTCTTCAACGCACGAACGCTCGCCGCCACGGGCCTGGGGCTCGGCGCGCTCGCGCTCGCCTGTCACCCCGCCCTCGCTCAGGACGCCCAGGCGACTGCGAGCGCGGCCACCGACGCGGCTGCTCCGGCCGCGAGCACCGTCGACAAGGGTGACGTCGCCTGGATGATGACGGCGACCCTTCTGGTCCTGTTCATGACGATGCCGGGCCTGGCACTGTTCTATGGCGGCCTCGTCCGGGCCAAGAACATGCTGTCCATCCTCATGCAGTGCACGATCATCACCGGCGTCGTGATGATCGTCTGGACCCTGTGGGGCTATTCCTTCGCCTTCGGCGGCGGCACCAGCTATTTCTGGGGCGGCTTCGGCAAGCTGTTCCTGGCGGGCGTGACCACCGATTCCAAGTCGGCGACCTTCACCGACGGCGTCGAGATCCCCGAATATCTCTTCATCGTCTTCCAGATGACCTTCGCGGTGATCACCCCGGCGCTGATCGTCGGCGCCTTCGCCGAGCGCATCAAGTTCTCGGCCGTCGTCGTGTTCACCATCCTGTGGGTGACCTTCGTCTATTTCCCGGTCGCGCACATGGTCTGGGACGGCTCCGGCCTGATCTTCAACGGCGTCCTCTCCGGCGGCGTCGGCGCGCTCGACTTCGCCGGCGGCACGGTCGTCCACATCAATGCCGGCATCGCCGCCCTGATCGGCTGCATGTTCGTGGGCAAGCGGACCGGCCTCGGCAAGGACATCATGGCGCCGCACTCGATGACGCTGACCATGGTCGGCGCCTCGATCCTGTGGGTGGGCTGGTTCGGATTCAACGCCGGCTCCAACCTCGAATCCACCTCGGCGGCGGTCCTGGCGATGATCAACACCTTCACGGCCACGGCCGGCGCCCTCGTCGCCTGGTGCGTGATCGAGTCGATGATGCGCGGCAAGGCCTCGATGCTGGGCGCTGCCTCGGGCATCGTCGCCGGCCTCGTCGCCGTGACGCCGGCCTGCGGCACGATCGGCCCGGTCGGCGCCATCGTCCTCGGCGCCATCGCCAGCTGCATCTGCTACTTCTTCGTCTCCGTGGTGAAGAACGCGCTGAAATACGACGACAGCCTCGACGTCTTCGGCGTCCACGGCATCGGCGGCATCGTCGGCGCGATCGGCACCGGCATCTTCACCTCGACCTCGCTCGGCGGCATCGGCTATGCCGAGGGCGTGACCATGGCGGGCCAGGTCTGGGCGCAGATCGTCGCGGTCCTGATCACCGTCGTTTGGTGCGGCATCGGTTCGGCGATCTTCTTCGCCATCACCAAGGCGCTCGTCGGCCTGCGTCCGACGATGGAAGAAGAGCGCGAGGGTCTCGACCTCATCTATCACGGCGAGGCGGCCTACCACTCGTAAGCCTCCGGTCCCTGCCGCCCTGTCTTCTCGGGGCGGCGGCAGACCAGACCTTCGGCCCGCGGATCGGCGACGATCCGCGGGCCTTGTCGTTTCGGCGGTGCGGACGCAGCGTTTCCTTGCCAAGCGCCGTCTGCCTCTAGCTCCTCTGCCGATACCGGCGGTTCCGGCCTCGTTTCGGACCGCCCGAGACATGGAAGAGGACATGATCCGATGAAGGCCATCAAACTGGCAAAGCCCGGCGGTCTCGACCGTCTTTCCCTCGTCGAGATGGAAGATCCCGGCGATCCGCGGCCGGGCGAGATCCGCGTCCGGCTGCGGGCGAGTTCGCTCAATTTCCACGATTACGGCGTCGTCTCCGGAAAGATGCCGACCGCGGACGGCCGCATCCCGATGTCCGACGGGGCCGGCGAGGTCGAGGCGGTCGGCGAGGGGGTCGACGAATTCCGGCCCGGCGATCACGTCGTCTCGGGCTTTTTTCCGAAGTGGCAGGATGGCGAAGCGGCCGTCGCCGATTTCACCACGACGCCCGGTGACGGCGTCGACGGTTATGCCCGCGAGGCGGTGGTCCGGCCGGCGACCTGGTTCACCCATGCGCCCAAGGGCTACGGCCATGCCGAGGCGGCGACCCTGACGACGGCGGGCCTGACGGCTTGGCGGGCGCTCGTCGTCGACGGCGGCCTGAAGGCGGGCGACACGGTGCTGACGCTCGGCACCGGCGGCGTTTCGATCTTCGCGCTGCAGATCGCCAAGGCGATGGGCGCGCGGGTGATCTCGACCTCTTCGTCGGACGCAAAGCTCGAACGGCTGACGAGCCTCGGCGCCGATCATGTGATCAACTACGAGACCACCGAGGACTGGGGGAAGGTGGTCCTCGACCTGACCGACGGCCGCGGCGCGGACGTCGTCGTGGAGGTCGGCGGACCGAAGACCCTCGGCCAGTCGATCACCGCCTGCCGCATCGCCGGCCACATCGCCCTGATCGGCGTCCTGACCGGCCGCTCCGGCGAAGTGCCGACGGCGGCGCTGATGGCGAAGCAGCAGACGCTGAAGGGCCTCATCGTCGGCAGCCGCACCCATCAGCGGGATTTCGTCCGGGCGCTGGAGGCGACGGGCGTCAAGCCGGCGATCGATCGGAGCTTCGGCCTCCCCGAGATCGCCGATGCCTTCCGGCACGAGGAGTCCGGTGCGCATTTCGGCAAGATCGTGTTGGAAATTTGAGGAAGGGCTTCGAGCCCTTTTGGGCGAGCGTTTCGGCAGCTCGCCCCCCTCTGCCCTGCCGGGCATCTCCCCCACAAGGGGTGAGATCGGCGGTTTTGGGGGCGGCCGATCCCTGTCGGCGTCGATGCTGTTATCGACGACCATGCCAGAGCATCAACGCATCAAAGGATCGAGAGGCAGTCGCGCAAGGTCGATCTCCCCCCTTGTGGGGGAGATGCCCGGCAGGGCAGAGGGGGGTGCCTCGGCGCATACTTGAGACAAGGATCTGCGGGACGATCGCAGCCGGCCCCAGCGAACGCGCGACCTATCCCCCCTACATCGCCTCCTTGATGCCCTTGTCGATCAGCCAGATGTTGACCGGATAGGCGGTGAGGAAGCCGCAGAGCATGGCGATCTGCATCATGAACCAGAACTCGACGCTGTCGACCTCGAGCTTGACGCCGATGAGGCTGCCGAAGATCCAGAAATGGGCGATCGCCATGAAGCCGTACATGCCGACCTGCCAGGACGTCAGCGACAAGGTGTCGGCCTTCAGCGCCGCGACGATGCCCTGGCCGGGGGACATGTCCTCGTTCATCGGCTTGATGGCGAAATACTGGAAAACGATGCCGAAGCCGAAGGCGAGGATATAGTCGAGGATCCAGACGGCGAAAATCTTCTCGGAAAACAGGCTCTGCCAGCCGAACCAGACCGCGATGGCGGGGATGAGGAAGGCCAGCCATTCGGCGCAGATGTCGCCGAGGGTGCAGCCGGCACCACAATGGGCGGCACCCTTGCCGACGCTGGCGTAATGGGGCGTCTCGGTCTTCGAGGGCATCGGCTCGTCCGCCTCCATCGCCGGCATCGCGCGGCTATGGGCGGCGAGCTTGCCCCATTTGCGATAGGCCCAGACGGCGAGCGGCCCGGCATAAAGGCCGGTGATCGGCCAGACGACGTTCATGATCGCCATGTGCTGGGGATCGCGCCGCGTATCGATCAGAATGTAGAGGGCGGAGAGGGCGCCGACGACGAGCGCGACGATCGCCAGAACGTGCAGCCAGGTGGGGATCAAAATGGGCCTCCAGATCGCGTTGCGAGCGAAGGCGGGCGCGATCTGCCCAAAAACGCCGCGCCCCGCGCGGTCCGGCGATCGGTTTCGATCACGGGGCCGCGCGGGGCGGGCGGAAATGCTCCCGGTCTCCTGCGTCGGACCGGCCGGCCCGGCGCCTTGCGGAGATGTCTGCCGGTCGGCCCGCCTCACGCCCTGATGGCTTGCGGCGCGGCCCTCGGTCGTTCAGATGCCGTCTGCCGCGCTGCTTCGAGGGGCGAATGATCCCGTCGGCTGATCGTTCCGGCGGAGATGCTTAGCCGTATGGCTCAGCCGGCGGCGCGGCGCTTCGGCCCGGGCAGCAGACCTTCGCGCTGCGCCTGCTTGCGGGCAAGCTTGCGCGAACGGCGGATCGCCTGCTGCTTCTCGCGGGCGCGGCGCTCGGAAGGCTTCTCATAGGCGCGGCGCGCCTTCATCTCGCGGAAAACGCCCTCGCGCTGCAGCTTCTTCTTCAGCGCGCGCAGGGCCTGATCAACATTGTTGTCTCGAACGTCGACTTTCAAAGCGACTCCCTTCTCTTCCTCAACGACGGGAGCCGACGGCGGTCGGCCGACGGCTCCGGCTACGGTTTGAAACGCGGGAGACGACGCCCTGCGGCATCGCGGAGCTTCCGCGCCTTGCTCATTCTTCTTCGCGGCAACGCCGAACGACCGGCTGACCGGCCACTTCCTGCCCACCGCGCGGTCGGCCTTGCGACCGTCCATGCCTCGGCTCGCTCTGCCTTTGCAGGGGAGCATCGACGTCTTGCCATCACTGGCGGATCGAACGCACCGGCGGCCCGCAAGTCGCTCCTGGAAGGCCAGCGCCTTCCGCGACCGATTCGGACCGAGGCATCCCCAAGAGCGTTTCGTCCCGAACGATCGGCGAAACCGGGATGACCGGTGTGTCAAAGCGTCTGACGTGCCCGCTTCAGGACCTGAAGGCAAAGCGGAATGCGCATCAAAGCAAGACCACGGTCGGTCATATAGGACAAAACCGCCACGATCGCAAATGACGATCGCGGCACGATCGGCCAGCCCCCGCCGCGCTACAGGCCCACGATCACCGCCGACGAGACAGGCGCATCGGCAGGCCGCCGTCCGGCTGGACGGTGATCCGCTGGACGACCTCCGGCGGCTTTCGCCCGTCATAGTCGAAACGCAGATGTTTCAGGAGCAGCGCCAGGGCGATGACCCCCTCCTGGATGGCGAAACTCGCGCCGATGCAGACCCGCGGGCCGACACCGAAGGGCAGATACTGGTAGCGGTCGATCCTGTCGCGGTTCTCCGGCAGGAATCGACTCGGCATGAAATGGTCCGGCCGGTCCCACAGCATTTCGTGGCGATGGACGAGCCAGGGCATGACGAGGAGGGTCGAGCCGGCGGGAATGTCGACGTCGCCGACCCGGTCGGGTTTGAGCGCCGTGCGGTTGAGCGAGGGGGCGGGCGGATAGAGCCGCATCGCCTCTTCGAAGGCGGCCTTGGTGTGGACGAGGGCGTCCGACCACTGGCTCGGATGGGTCAGCGTCGGCAGCACCTCGTCGATCTCCTTCTCGACCAGTGCCCGTTCGTCCGGCGCCTGGCTGAGAAGATACAGCGTCCAGGCGAGCGAGCGGGCGGTCGTCTCGTGGCCGGCGCCGATGAAGGTGATGATGTTGTCCTCGATCTCCTCGTTCGACAGCCCTTCGGCCTTGATGAGGAGTGTCAGGAGATCGTTGGGCGTGCCGTCCGGATCGCGCGCCAGCCTGTCGCGGCGCTTTTCGATCGTCTCGGCGATGAGGGAGCGGAAGAAGTTCATCGACTTGCGGCCGCGCAGCCGGCGCAGGCGGGGGAGAAAGGCCGGTGCGTTCAGAAGGTCGAGCGGATCGACCCGGCCCATCGAGCCGAGGAAGTCGCGGGTCGAGCGGGCAAAGCCCTCCGGCTCCGAGGCGATGTCGCCGGAAAACAGTGTTTCCTGGAGAATGTCGAAGGTGAGAAGCGTCATCTCGTGCGAGGCGTCGACGGTGCGCCCCTCGCTACGGGCCGCGAGATTTTCGGCGAAGAGTAACGAGCGGGCTTCCATCTGCTCGGTGAATCCGGCGATATGGCGCGGCGTGAACACCGGCGCGATCGCCTTGCGGGTGCGCCGCCAGAGTTCGCCCTCGGCGGTGAGGAGCCCGTCGCGCAGGAGCGGACGCAGGATGCGCTGGCGCAGCGGCTGCATCACGTAGTTTTTGGCGTTTTCGACCAGGCAGTAGCGGATGCCGGCGGGATCGTTGACGACGACGTTCGGCACGCCGAGCCAGGCGCCGCGGATATAAGGCTCCTTGAAGGCGCGCGTGCCCCAGATCTCGATCGGATTGCGCGTGGCGGTGCGGATGAAGCTCGCAAAGCCGAGCGGCTGGGAATGCGGCACCGGCGCCGGCGCGCGGAACGGGCGGCCCGCGGGCGTCTCGGCGGGCCGGGGCGCCGCAGGCGCCGTGGCTGTGTTGGACATGATCGCTGCTCGCATGTGTTGACGGCGGCCGCCCGGCCCGTCGCATGTCGGATCACGGTGGGCGGCACTCTTCCGGTCATATGGGTGGGCCCGGGCAACGCGTCGAGCGCAGCGATCGTCGCGGAGGGGCGAGAAGCGGTCGGGCGCCCGTGGTCCCGGCCCGTGGCCTCAACGATCAGCCGCCGGCCTCGCCCGCCGTTCCGATCGCCAGCGCCGACAGCCGTTCGCGCGTCTCCTGCGGCAGCGGGGTGGACTTGCGCGTCGCCTCGTCCATCAGCACGATCACCGTCTCGGCGCTCGCACAGAGGCGTTCGTTCTGGAACAGCGCCTGCCGCAGCCGGATCGAACTCGTGCCGATCCGTTCGACCCCGGTGCCGATCACGACCTCGCCCGGCCAGTTCACTTCGCGGCGAAAGTCGATGGTGATGCGCGCCAGAACGAAGGCCGTGCCGGGGGGCGGCGGTGCTTCGCCGACATGCAGGAGTTCGACCCGGCCGGTCTCGAAGAAAGTCGAGAAAACGGCGTTGTTGACGTGACCGAGCCGGTCGGTGTCGCCGTAGCGCAGCTTGTCGCGGGTCTTGAAGGCGAAATCGTCGAGCGTCGGTTCGGTCACGGATTCGGCGTCCTTTCATGGGATCTGAGAGCTCGTGCGGGCGGCGCATCAGCGGCGCCCGCGGCGGCCGGCTGCGGCGCAATGCCTGCCCGGGCGGTGAGGGGGGCGACGGCGCGATGGAGGCGCTTTCGCCAACGGGGATGAATCCCTATATAAAAGCTTCAAATCCGGCCGATTCGCGAGCCTCTTGCGGCCGGCCCGAGACCAAGGACCATCATGTCAGCCATCCCCGAGACCGATCCCCTTGCCAATGCCGAATACGGCGCCGATTCGATCAAGGTATTGAAGGGTCTGGATGCCGTGCGCAAGCGCCCCGGCATGTATATCGGCGACACCGACGACGGCTCGGGCCTGCATCACATGGTCTACGAGGTGGTCGACAACGCCATCGACGAGGCCCTGGCCGGCCATGCGACGCTGGTGACCGTGACGCTCAACGCCGACGGCTCCTGCACCGTCACCGACAACGGCCGCGGCATTCCGACGGACGTGCATACGGGCGAGGGCGTCTCGGCGGCCGAGGTCATCATGACCCAGCTCCATGCCGGCGGTAAGTTCGACCAGAATTCCTACAAGGTCTCCGGCGGTCTGCACGGCGTCGGCGTCTCGGTGGTGAACGCCCTGTCGAGCACGCTGAAGATGAAGATCAGGCGCAAGGGCCAGATCCACGAGATGTCCTTCACCCACGGCGTGCCCGATGCGCCGCTGGCGGTGACGGGCGATGCCGGCGGCGAGACCGGCACGGCGATCACCTTCATGCCGTCCTTCGAGACCTTCAAGGGCGTCACCAGCTTCGACTACGGAACCCTCGAACATCGCCTGCGCGAACTGGCCTTCCTGAATTCGGGCGTGCGCATCGTCCTGACCGACAAGCGGCCGGCCGACGAGAAGAAGATCGAACTGTTCTACGAGGGCGGGCTCGAGGCCTTCACCCGGTATCTCGACCGCTCGCGCAAGCCGCTGATCCCCGAGCCGATCGTCACCACGGGCGAGAAGGACGGCATCGTCGTCGAGGCGGCGCTGTGGTGGAACGACAGCTACAACGAGACGGTGCTCTGCTTCACCAACAACATCCCCCAGCGTGACGGCGGCACCCACATGGCCGGCTTCCGCGGCGCACTGACCCGCCAGGTGACCGGCTATGCCGAGGCCTCCGGCATTTTGAAGAAGGAGAAGGTCTCGCTGACCGGCGACGACTGCCGCGAAGGCCTGACCTGCGTCCTCTCCGTCAAGGTGCCTGACCCGAAATTCTCCTCCCAGACCAAGGACAAGCTGGTCTCGTCCGAAGTGCGGCCGGTGGTCGAAAACCTCATCAACGAGGCGCTCTCCACCTGGCTGGAGGAGCATCCGCAGGAAGCCAAGGTGGTGATCGGCAAGGTCGTCGAGGCGGCTTCCGCCCGCGAGGCGGCGCGCAAGGCGCGCGACCTCACCCGCCGCAAGGGCGCGCTCGACATCACCTCGCTGCCCGGCAAGCTCGCCGACTGCCAGGAGCGCGATCCGGCGAAATCGGAGATCTTCATCGTCGAGGGCGATTCCGCCGGCGGCTCGGCCAAGGGCGCGCGGTCCCGCCAGAACCAGGCGATCCTGCCGCTGCGCGGCAAGATCCTCAATGTCGAGCGGGCCCGCTTCGACCGCATGCTCGGCTCCGACCAGATCGGCACGCTGATCACCGCGCTCGGCACCTCGATCGGCAAGGACGAGTTCAACCCGGACAAGCTGCGCTACCACAAGATTATCATCATGACGGACGCCGACGTCGACGGCGCCCATATCCGCACGCTGCTCCTCACCTTCTTCTTCCGGCAGATGCCGGTCCTGATCGAGCGCGGCCACGTCTTCATCGCCCAGCCGCCGCTCTACAAGGTGACGCGCGGCAAGCAGAGCCAGTATCTGAAGGACGAGAAGGCGCTCGAAAACTACCTGATCGAGGGCGGCCTCGACGACGCCTCGCTGACCCTGCCGAACGGCGAGGTCCGCACCGCCCGCGACCTTCGCGGCGTCGTCGACGATGCTCTGGCGGTCCGCCAGGTGCTCAACGGCCTGCATTCGCGCTACGACCGCTCCGTCGTCGAGCAGGCGGCGATCCTCGGCGCTCTGGCACCGGAGGTCGCCGACCATCCGCAGGAGGGACCCGCCACGGCGGGGCGCATCGCCGAGCGGCTTGACCTCATCGCCGAAGAGACCGAACGCGGCTGGACCGGCGAGGCGGCCGACGGCGGCTATCGCTTCACCCGCGTGGTGCGCGGCGTCACCGAGCTTCGCATCCTCGACGCGGGCCTTCTTCATTCCGCCGACGCGCTGCAGCTGATGCGCCACGCGCCGCGGCTGAAGGAGGTCTATGACGGCGGTGTCCCGGTGCTCAGGCGCAAGGAGACCGAGCGGCCGATCGCCGGGCCGCTGGAGCTTCTCATCGCCGTCTTCGAGGTCGGCCGGAAGGGCATCGCCACCCAGCGCTACAAGGGCCTCGGGGAGATGAATCCCGAGCAGCTGTGGGAGACCACCCTCGATCCGGAGGCCCGCACCCTCGTCCGCGTCAGGGTGCAGGACGCGACCGAT
This sequence comes from Jiella avicenniae, assembly GCF_021390325.1. Classification (GTDB taxonomy): domain Bacteria; phylum Pseudomonadota; class Alphaproteobacteria; order Rhizobiales; family Rhizobiaceae; genus Jiella; species Jiella avicenniae. Next base: position 136,251 of record NZ_JAJUWU010000004.1, read on the forward strand.
GCCGACGAGATGTTCGCCAAGCTGATGGGCGACGAAGTCGAGCCGCGCCGCGAATTCATCCAGGACAACGCGCTGAAGGTGGCGAATCTGGATATTTGAGTGAGGGCACCATCGGGCTCGCCTCGCTTCGCATGGGAGCCCCGAGAGTATCTGCCTCAGCGCGTCGCAGCATCTGTGGTGTGATCCGCCATGCGTAGTTCCGGCCTCTGTTTCGGAGTGAGCGTGTCGTAGATCTCGGAAAGGGGCAGATGGGTGCCTATCTCCGGCAGATCGATCGTGTCGGCCAGTTCGTCGTATTTCTCGATGGACCAGATGCCGTTCGGATCGCGGCGATAGACCCTCACCGACACGACGTCCGGCTCGACGAGCGCGATCACCCGGATGTCGTCGCGTCCCCGGTATTCTTCCAACTTGTCTGCCAGATCCGTCGTGAGCGTTCCGGGAGACGAGACTTCGACGACGATTGTCGGGCGTGATGCCTCCTTCGCATTGGCGTCCGGAGCGCCGCAATCGACGACGACGTCAGGAAATCGGATGCCCGAGGGACCGGTCCTGACGGCGGTGTCGCTCGATGTCGTTCGGCAACCATGACGTTTCGCATGGGGTGCCAGCGAGACGACGATGTTCGTCGTGACGACGTTGTGGCTTTCCTTGGCCCCAGCCATCATCCGAACCACGAGGCCGTCCGCGAGTTCGTAACGCTCTTCCTGGATTTGGATCCAGGCGAGAAAGCGATCCGCCGACATCGGCTCGTGCTTGGCTACGGCCATCTCGAAACGTCCTTTCCGGTCCGCCTTCGACTGCACGCCGTCCACCGGAACGGCGCGAACGATAGCAACTTGCCAAGGCGTGGAAAAGAACCTGCGATCTTGGCCACGACGAAAGGCAACCAAAATCGGTCGGACCGGATCGGACAGCACACATCATGAAGCCGCCTGCGCAAGGTGGCGCCGGCGGCTTCTATCCGTGGATTTCGCTCCTTACATCGACGAGCCGAGATCGACCTCGAAGAACAGCGTCTCGCCCGAGGAGTCGTCGACGCCGTCATTGTCCGTCACCGCATAGGCGGTGCCGTCCTTGGCGAAGGTGAAGCCTTCGATCTTGTCGACGACATACCCGCCGGTGGCCTCGAGGTCGGGCAGGAAGTCGTGGATCTCTTCCTTCGCCACCGTCGGCAGGTCCGAGCCGATCGCGCCCGGCGTCACGCCGTCGAGCGACACCTTGAAGAGCTTCTTCTCCCTGGCGGCCGCGCCGATCTGGTTGTCGCGTTCGAGGATGTAGAGCGCACCGTCATGGGCGGTGATTTCCGACAGACCGACCCAGCCCGTTTCCGCCTCGTCGAGCGGATATCGCACGGCGTTCCAGGTCTTCGAGCCCGGCTCGTAGGTAAGGAGCTTGACGGTGCCTTTCGGATCGTCCTTCCACTCGCGCTGGATGGCGATCCAGAGGCGGTCGCCGTCCATGGTGATGCCCTCGGCGCCGAAGCGGGTCGACTGGTCGGTCAGCTCCTTGGGCATCGGCACGGCTTCGATGATGGCGCCCTTGCCGTCGACATGCAGGATCTGGTGGGGGATTTCCTTTTCGGGATTGCCCTCGCTCGCCAGCCAGAAGCCGCCCTTGCCGTCGGCGGTGATGCCTTCGAGGTCGAGCTTCTTCGCCGGCTCGCCGTCCTTGGTCACGGTCATCGCGCCGGTGATCTTTGCCGGTTTGGAGGAGACGTCGATCGTGAAGATGCGGGGCTGGTTCTTGTAGAAGGAATCCGACACCGCGTGGAGCTTCGCGGCGTCGTCCGGATCGCCGGCGAGGCCGGAGAGCGCGCCCCAGCCGAGCGGCAGGCCGTCCTGATCCTCGGAAACGATCATCGGATAGGCGGGCGTGCCCTCGGCAAGCTCGTAGAGCATGACGTGGGAGCGCGCGCCGCCGTCCTCGACGAGGTCGGACTCGTTGGCGGTGACGAGGAGATTGCGGGCCGGGATGGCGACGGCGCCCTCCGGCGCGATACCCGACGGCAGTAGCTGGACGAACTTCGGATCGCCCTCGGTCACGTCGTAGACGCCGACGGTCGAGCCGCGCTCGGAGAGGACGAAGGCATAGGTCTCGTCGCCGAATTTCGCGACTTCGAGGCCCTCCGGCTCGATGCCCTTGGCGTCGGAGCGCTTGTCCGGATAGTGGCCGGCGCGGACGAGCTCGTATTCATAGGCCGGGCCGCTTTCGTAGACGATCGTGCCGTCCTTGTTCCAGACCGTGAAGGAGCGCGAGCCGCCCTCGTAGTCGCCCTCGTTGGCGGTGATCAGCCGGTCGTCGTCGATCCACTGCACCGCGTCCGGCTCGCGCCGGCGGCCCTCCTGCGAGTCCGTCAGCGCGATCTCGCCATTGTCCTCGGCGTCGACGTTCTTGAGGTCGACGGTGCCGGCGGAGAAGTGGTTCGTCACCGTGCCGGTGGCCGCATCGACGATGACGACGGCGTTGTTCTCCTGCAGGGTGACGGCGATTTCGTTCTTCGCATTGAAGTCGACGAATTCCGGCTCCGGATCGTCGCCGCCGATGTCGGAAAGACCGGTCATCTCGACCTTTTTCATCGTGCCGCAGTCCGGCGCGCCGTCCTTGAGGTCGAAGATGGTGACGTAGCCGGCCGGCATCTGCGGCAGCGCGCCGTCGTTCAGATCCTCGTCGCGCTCGTTCTCGATGGCGACGGCGGCGAACTTGCCGTCCTTCGACACCGCGACGGAGTCCGGCTGGCCGCCGAGGTCACAGGAGGCGATCTCCTTCTTGTCCGAGACGCTGACGACCGCGAGGCGGCCCGACGGCTCGGTGAAGCTCTCGGAGGTGTTGACGCCGACGAGGACGTCCGGTCCGGCGACGGCGACCGAGGTCGGCTCGCCCTGCATCGGGATGAAGCCGGCGGGCTTCGGCGCCTTCTCGTCGGTGATGTCGACCATGCCGATGCCGCCGGCCGGGCTGTCGGAATAGATCAGCGTGTTGCCGTCCCGGCTCACGGTGATGATCTCGGCGGAGGTCTCCTGCTTCGGATCGGCATCGGCCGGCAGGTTGCTCGCGACCGGAAAGGATGCGATGCGATTGAAAACCTGATCGGCCTTGGCGACGCCTGCGGCGGAAAGAACCGTGGTCGTCAGAAGAGCGGCGATGATATGGCGCGGCATGGGCATGCCTCCCGGCAATGAAGGGTTCGTGAACGCGCCGTTCTTCCTGACCTTGCGTGACAGGCCGATGACATCAGGCCGGGCCAAATTTCGAGAAAAACCCGGACTCCCTGCCAAGGCCATGATGGCAAAGACGAAAAATCGTTCGAGATGAAAACCAATCACGACATCGCCGGCTGGCTGGAGGACGGGGGACACCGCCTCGACGTCCGGGTCTATTTCGAGGACACGGATTTTTCCGGCGTCGTCTACCACGCCCGCTATCTGCATTTTCTGGAGCGGGGGCGGTCGGACTTCCTGCGGCTGAAGGGGATCGGCCACCGCGAACTCGCCGCGGGCGCGTTCGGCGCTCCGATGGCTTTCGCCGTCCGGCGCATGGAGATCGACTTCCTGCGGCCGGCGCGGATCGACGACGTCCTCACCGTGACGACGAGGACCCGCCAGCTCGGCGGGGCGCGCATTCTCCTCGACCAGGCGATCCGGCGCGGCGAGGAGCTTCTCGTCGAGGCCGACGTCAAGGTCGCGGTTATCTCGCCGGAGGGAAAGCCGATGCGGATGCCGGCGCCGGTGCTGGAGGTGCTGGCGCGGGATCTCGACGATGCGGGCTCGCCTGCCCGGCAGTGATCGGCCGGCACCGCGCGGCGAGATGCAGATTGACGGCGCGGCGTAACCGCTTGTTAACCATAGCTGGTCCAGAAGTAGAAGCGGCGGATTTGAGTCGATTTCGCCATGCTTTCACCGGAATCCATTGTGAAAGCGGGTGGGGGAGACGGTTCGCGCCGCCCGGACGGCTGGCGCGTGAGGAGGCCGTCTGCGGATCGGGCGTCCGAGACGCGGCATTCGCATGGCGCCGGCTCGCGATCGCGGCAGGTGGCGAACGGCCGACCGCTCCGGCAAGGGAGGCGGTGAAACGGGAAGCATCGGGCGGAGCGGCGTTTCCGCGACCGATGGTCGATTGGTTTTGAGGGGCTTGATCAGAAAATGGATGGGCAAATCGCTCAGGAAGCGCTGTCGGCCGCCGGATCCGTGTCCCTCTGGGATCTGTTCTGGCAGGCGGGCTTCATCGTCAAGCTGGTGATGATCGGACTGGTCGTCGCCTCGGTATGGTCCTGGGCGATCATCATCGACAAGTCGATGCGCTACGGCTCGTTCCGGCGCCAGCTGAACAAGTTCGAGAGCCACTTCTGGTCCGGCCAGTCGCTCGAAGAGCTTTATCACACCCTGTCGGAACGGCGCACCAGCGGCATGGGCGCGCTGTTCGTCGCGGCGATGCGCGAGTGGAAGAAGTCCTTCGAGAAGGGCGCGCGCTCGCCGATCGGGCTGCAGCAGCGCATCGAAAAGGCCATGGACGTGACGCTCGCCCGCGAGATGGACGGCCTCGAATCGCGGCTCGGCTTTCTCGCCACGGTGGGTTCTGCGGCACCGTTCATCGGCCTGTTCGGTACGGTGATCGGCATCATGACCTCCTTCCAGGCGATCGCCGGCTCGCAGCAGACGAGCCTTGCCGTCGTCGCGCCCGGCATCGCCGAAGCGCTTCTGGCGACGGCCATCGGCCTCGTCGCGGCGATTCCGGCGGTCATCGCCTACAACAAGCTGTCGGCCGACGCCGGCAAACTCGGCATGCGGCTCGAAGCCTTCGCCGACGAGTTCTCCGCCATCCTGTCGCGGCAGATCGACGAAAAGCTGACGCCGCGCTGAGGCCGGATCGGGCGCCCCGCGTCGCCGCGGGGCTTCGCCGAAACCATACCGGATCGATACCTGGCCGGTGCAGGGGTTGCGCCGGACGTGTTTGAGGGGATGAACCATGGGAATGTCGACGGGCAGTGGCGGCGCCAGGCGGTCGCGACGCGGCCGTTCGCGCCGGGCCCCGATGAGCGAGATCAACGTCACCCCGATGGTCGACGTGATGCTCGTTCTGTTGATCATCTTCATGGTCGCCGCGCCGATGCTGACGGTCGGCGTGCCGATCGAACTCCCCAAGACCCAGGCCAAGGCGCTGAATTCCGAGCAGCAGCCGATCACCATTTCCGTCAACGCGCAGGGGCAGGTCTACATCAACGAGACCGAGATCGCCGTCGAGGAGGTGGTGCCCAAGCTCGAGCAGATCGCCAAGACCGGCTACCAGGAACGCATCTTCGTCAAGGGCGACCGCACGGCGGACTACGGCACGGTGATGCAGGTCATGGGCCGCATCAACGCGGCGGGTTTCAAGAACATCGGCCTCGTCACCGATCAGGACACCAAGGCGCTATGAGCGGAGTTCGGAGACCGAGCCTCAGATGAAAGCCGGCGTCGTCGTCTCGACTGTCCTGCATGCCGTGGTCCTCACCTGGGGGCTGTGGGCCTTGAGCGCGCCCGAGCCGTTCGAGGTCGCCAACGTCGAGTCGCTGCCGGTCGAACTCGTCCCGGTCGAGGAATATTCCCAGTCGCTGATCGGCAAGAAGGACGCCCCCGTCACCGAGACGCCGGCTCCGGAGCCGACCGAGAAGCCGGCCACCGACGACGCGGCGCAGAATGTCGGCGAGAATTCCGTCGATCTCGATTCCCCGCCGACGCCGACCGAGCGGGAGCGGGCCGTCGAGCAGACCGCCGCACCCGTCGCCGCCGCCCCGCCGCCGCAGCCCGAGCCGAGCCCAGAGCCGGTTCCGCAGGCCGTGCCGACGCCGCGGCCCGAGCCGCAGCCGCAGCCGGCGGAGAGCGCCCAGCCTGAGGAGCCGGCGCCGGCCGAGCCGACGCCGGCCGAGGCCGATCCGATCGAAGAGGCGATCGCCACCGCCGAGGCCCAGCCGGAAGAAAAGCCCGAGCCGCAGCCCGAGCCCGAGCAGAAACCGACCCCGGCGCCCGAGGCGCCGCAGGTCGCCTCGCTGCCCGACCGCGGCCCCGTGCCGCAGGTTCGGCCGAGCCCGCCGCGGCCGGCGCAGACCGAGACGAAGAAGCCGGAAAAGCCGGTCGAAAAGCCGGTCCAGGCGGCCGACAACGACAGCGATTTCGATCCGGACAAGATCGCCGCGCTTCTCAACAAGGAGAAGTCGGCCGGCGGCGGGGCGAAACGCTCGCAGCAGCAGGCCTCGCTCGGCGGCGACCGGCGCACCGGTGCCAAGCTGTCGATGAGCGAACTCGACGCCCTGCGCGGTCAGGTCAGCCAATGCTGGTCGCCGCCGGCGGGCGTTTCCGAGGCCGGATCGCTGCGGGTGACGATCCGCATGCGCCTCGATCCCTCCGGCGGACTGGAAGGACGGCCGGAACTCGTCGACGGCGGCAGCGGTTCGACCATCGAGCGGGCGGCGGGCGAGGCGGCGCTCAGGGCGGTGATCCGCTGCGCGCCCTATAAGCTGCCGCCGGAGAAATACGACACCTGGTCGGAAGTCTTGCTGAATTTCGACCCCAGCCAGATGCTCTGACCGAAAGAAGCCTCGGCCGTCGCCATCAAAATTCCCGAAAGGGACCTAGTAAGGGCGACGGCACATCGACATGCCGGTTCCGGGGGAAGGCGGCCTTCGCCGCTGCGGAAGGCCGGATCGACACATTTCTGCGTGGCAGCCGACGGCGCGACGCGGCCGCTCAAGAGGGGTAGTTCCGCTCATGCATGAGATCTTCAAGGGCCTTTGCGTGGCCATCCTGATCATCGTCGCCGGTTTCGCCGCGACGACGCCGGCGCGAGCCGTCGTCGAACTCGACATCACCCAGGGCAACGTCCAGCCGCTGCCGATCGCCATTTCCGACTTCCAGTCGCAGGACGGCCTCGGCAAAAAGATTTCCGACGTCGTCTCGGCGGATCTGAAGCGCTCCGGCCTGTTCGCGCCGATCGACCCCTCGGCCTTCATCCAGAAGGGCCTCGGCCCGGACGTCAGCCCGAATTTCCAGGACTGGACGGTGATCAACGCCCAGGCCCTCGTCGTCGGCCGGGTGTCGCCGGAGGCGGACGGCCGGCTGCGCGTCGAGTTCCGGCTCTGGGACGTCTTCGCCGGCCAGCAGCTCGACGGCCAGCAATTCTACACCAACCCGGACAACTGGCGCCGGGTCGGCCACATCATCGCCGACGCGATCTACGAGCGCGTCACCGGCGAGAAGGGCTATTTCGACAGCCGCGTGGTCTTCGTCTCCGAAAGCGGCGACAAGGCCAACCGCGTCAAGCGGCTCGCCATCATGGATCAGGACGGCGCGAATGTTCGCTACCTGACCGACGGTCGCGATCTCGTCCTGACGCCGCGCTTTTCGCCGAACCGCCAGGAGGTCACCTACATGTCCTTCGGCAACGGCGAGCCGCGGGTCTATTTGCTGCAGCTCGAGACCGGCCAGCGGGAGATCGTCGGCAACTTCCCCGGCATGACCTTCGCTCCCCGGTTCTCGCCGGACGGCCAGAAGGTCATCATGAGCCTGCAGCAGAACGGCAACGCCAACATCTACGCGATGGATCTGCGCTCGCGGGCGACGACGCGGCTGACCTCGACCAGCGCCATCGACACCTCGCCCTCCTATTCGCCGGACGGCACGCGGATCGTCTTCGAATCCGACCGCGGCGGGCGCCAGCAGCTCTATACGATGGGCGCCGACGGCTCGAACCAGCAGCGCATCTCCTTCGGCGACGGCTCCTATTCGACGCCGGTCTGGTCGCCGCGCGGCGATCTGATCGCCTTCACCAAGCAGTCGGGCGGCCAGTTCCAGATCGGCATCATGCGGCCGGACGGCTCGGGCGAGCGCATCCTGACGTCGGGCTTCCACAACGAGGGGCCGACCTGGGCGCCGAACGGCCGCGTGCTCATGTTCTTCCGCGACCAGAAGGGCGGCGGCGGTCCGCAGCTCTATTCGATCGACCTCACCGGCTACAACGAACAGAAGGTGCCGACGTCGGGCTACGCCTCCGATCCAGCCTGGTCGCCGCTTCTCGACTGACGGGCGCGAAGAGGCCGGCTTGCGCCGGCCAAGCCCGGCGCAAGCCTTCTCCCCTAAAGGTCTCGGCTGTGGCACGCATGCACCAGCCAGCGGGTAAACGGCGGTCGGCAAGAGAAAACGCCGCCCGCGTCTCGGTCTTGCCCAACGGCTGCCGCGGGGTGGGAAGACCATTCGATTTTACCGCTCGTTAAGCTTGGCCGTGGTAAGCCGTCGATAACGAAAATTCCTTGGAATTGAAGGAGTTCGCCATGCTGAGCATGGTCTCTCAGGGCAAGACCCGCATCGCCCTCGCGCTCTTCGCCGGCCTCCTCGTCGCCGGTTGTGCCAGCAAGAAGGACGGCCTGCCCGACAATGCGGCCGGCCTCGGCCTCGGCGGCGCCAACGGTCTCGGCGGCGCCGGCAACGTCACGCCCGGCTCGCCCCAGGACTTCACCGTCAATGTCGGCGACCGGATCTTCTTCGAGACGGATTCCACCGAGATCACCGCGACCGGCCAGCAGACGCTGCAGCGCCAGGCGCAGTGGCTGCGGCAGAACTCGCAGTATCCGATCACCATCGAGGGCCATGCCGACGAGCGCGGCACCCGCGAGTACAACCTCGCCCTCGGCGCCCGCCGGGCCTCTGCGACCCGCGACTATCTCGCCCAGCTCGGTGTTCCGGCGAACCGGATGCGCACCATCTCCTACGGCAAGGAGCGGCCGGTCGCCGTCTGCGACGACATCTCCTGCTGGTCGCAGAACCGCCGCGCCGTCACCGTCCTCGGCGGCCCGTCGAGCTGATCGCCACTGGCTTGCGGCGAAGGCGGGACGGCCCGCCTCGCCGAGGCAGATATTCCATCGCCGACTTTGGCCTCGACGCCTGCTCGTCTTTCCGCTCTGGCGGATTGATGGGCGGGCCGTCAAACTTTGGCCGAACTCCCTCGTTCCATGCTTTTCTGGTGAATTCGTGCCGCGGCAGGATCGCGACGCAAGCGACCACGCGCGTGCGGACGTTGCCGGCGCGAGGTCCTCGTGGATTGCCGGCGGCCCGGGTGAGGGGAACGAATGGTGACGAAATTGAACGTGCTTCGCCGCAGCCTGGCTGCCGCGGGACTGCTTGCATTCGCGCTGCCGACGGCGGCGTCGGCCTTCGATCTGCCGGGGGTCTTCGTCGCGACGCAAGAGCCGGTGGCAGCCGTCGGGCTTCCGGCTCCGGCGGCGGCCGCGCCGGTTCCGCAAGGTTCGGCGGCGGCTGTCTCGAATGACGACCAACGGCCGGTGCGGCTCGCCCAGGCCGGCGATCTCGTCGTGCGGATCAATCAGCTCGAGGAGGAGGTTCGCCGGCTCAACGGCCGGGTCGAGGAGCTGAGCTTCCAGCTCCTGCAGGCCCAGGAGGACATGCGTAAATATCGCGAGGATTCCGAATTCCGCTTCCAGCAGATCGAGGGCGGCGGGGGCGCCGCACCGGCTTCCTCCCAGCCGGGCGAACGACGCGGCGAGGCGCCGTCGGCGCCCGCCTCGGGGTCTACCTCGACGGCAGCGGCCGAGGGCGGCGACGACATCGGCAAGCTGTTGTCCGGCGGTCTCGACACGGGTTCGCTCGGCGCCTCCTCGGGATCGGAAGGAGATTCGCCAGCGGCAAAGCCGGACGAATCGACGGTCGCCAGCATCGATGCCAGCGGCCCGCGCGACATGTACGATCTCGCCTACAACTATCTCCTGGCCGGCGACTATCAGCGGGCCGAGCAGTCCTTCCGGCAGTACTCCCAGACCTATCCGAGCGCCAGCGACGCGCCCGACGCGGAATACTGGCTCGGCGAGAGCCTCTACCAGCAGAAGAAATACGCCGATGCGGCGGAGGTCTTTCTGGACGCCCAGAAGTCCCACCCGAAAAGCGGCAAGGCGCCGGACATGATGCTGAAGCTCGGCATGTCGCTCGCCAAGCTCAACAATCGCGAGACCGCCTGCGTGACCTTCAAGGAGGTCTCCCGCCGCTACCCGCAGATGAGCGACAACGTCCGGCGCAAGCTGCAGGACGAGCAGAAGGCGGCCAGCTGCTGACCAGTCGGGAGGCCGTACCGGTGCCGGAACCGGTCGCAATCCCACCCGCGCAGCCTGCCGTCTTTCCCGCCGTCGACCGGGCGCTCCTCGACGCCCTGGACTGCCTCGTCGCGGCAGCGCGCCGGCGCCGCGGTCCGATCCGCGGCATTCTCCTCGCCGTCTCCGGCGGCCCCGATTCCCTCGCCCTTCTCCTCACGGCTTCCGCCTGGCATCGCCTGCAGGGCGCTTGGGCGCCGGCGCTTCGCATCGCAACCGTCGATCATCGTCTGAGACCGGAATCGGCGGACGAAGCGGCCTTCGTGGCCGGCCTTGCCGCAAGCTGCGGCCTTCCACACGAGACGCTGAGCTGGACCGCCGAGCCCGGCCCCGGCAACCTTTCCGCCAGAGCGCGCGAGGCGCGCTACGCCCTGCTCGTCTCCCATGCGCGGCGCCATGGCCTCGACCTCGTCCTCACCGCGCATCATCTCGACGACGACGTCGAGACCCACGTCATCCGCCAGCGGAATGGCGGCGACCTCGCCGCCTCGGCCGGGATGCGGCCGTTGCGCTGGCTTGCTCCGGACGTGTTTCTCGGCCGGCCCTTCCTCGATCTCCCGCGGCAGAGACTGGCCGGCGTGGTCGCCGCGGCGGGCATCCTCGCCGTCGACGATCCGACCAATCGCGACGCGCATTACGACCGGGCTCGCATCCGGCTCGAACTTGCGGCCGACCCGGCCCTGAGCGCGCGGCGACGGGCGACCCTGCGCCGCTGCAAAACGGCCCGCGACAGTGCCGAGCGGGCTCTCGCACGAGCGCTTGACGATCTCGAGGCCGCCGGGCGCCTGCGCTTTGCCGAGGATGGTGCGATCATCCTCGATCGCTCCGCCTTGGCCCAGGCCCCGCCGCGCTGCGCCGCCAGCCTTCTGTCGCGGGCCATCGTCGCAGCTTCCGGTACGACGAGGCCGCCCTCGGGGCCGGCGGTCGGCGGCGTATTGCAGTGGCTCGGCAAGGAAGCGCCGCGGGAAAACGCCAGAACCCTCGGCGGCGCGATCATCTGCCGCAGAGGCAGCGACGCCGTCTTCATGCGCGAGTTCGGCCGGAGCGGGATCGCCGCCCTGCCGCTCGATACGGCCGAGGCGCTCGGCGGCGGGTTTGCCGCCCGCATGGAATGGCCGGTCGTCTTCGACGGCCGCCTCGTCATCGACGTCGGTCCGTGGCGCGACCTGCCGGGCGCCCGGCTCCTCCCGCTGGGCTTTCTCGGCAAAGGCGGCAGTCGCCTGCGCTCCTGCCCGGTCGTCGTCGACGCGGATGGCCGGGCCCGGGCCGCCCTCGCCCCGGTGGCCGGGCGGTTGCAGCCCGGGATCGGCAATCTCGCATTCGAGGTGCTGGCCCCCCATCTCCTGCGACGGGACCTCGCTCTACCGGAAGGCTAACCGCGTCCACACCATGTTTGGAGTCCCGCTCGGCTTTTTGCCGCAAATGCCGGGCAATGTGTTGGCAAGGGGCGCCACAACACTTATCTTCCAAGGGTTCGCGCCGCGGCCCTTTACGCCGACTCAGGAAGAGTTGATGAATCAGAACTTTCGAAACTTCGCGCTGTGGGCGATCATCGCCCTGCTCTTGATCGCGCTTTTCCAGCTGTTCTCGAACGGCACGCAGACCGGCAACGCACGCGAAATCCCCTATTCGCTCTTCCTGTCGGACGTCGACAGCGGCCGGATCCAGTCGGTCAACATCCAGGGCCAGCGGATCTCCGGCAAATACGGCGATTCCGCCACCACCTTCCAGACCTATGCGCCGGAAGACGCCAATCTGGTTTCGCGGCTGGAGGGCAAGAACGTCCAGATCACCGCGAGCCCGCCGGGCGACAACTCCAATCCGATCTGGTCGATGCTCCTCTCCTTCGGTCCGATCCTGCTCATCCTCGCCGTCTGGATCTTCCTGATGCGGCAGATGCAGGGCGGGGCCGGCGGCAAGGCCATGGGCTTCGGCAAGTCGAAGGCGAAGCTTCTGACCGAGGCGCACGGCCGCGTCACCTTCGCGGACGTCGCCGGCGTCGACGAGGCCAAGGAAGACCTCGAAGAGATCGTCGAGTTCCTGCGCGAGCCGCAGAAGTTCCAGCGCCTCGGCGGCAAGATTCCGCGCGGCGTGCTGCTCGTCGGCCCTCCGGGCACCGGTAAGACGCTGCTCGCCCGCTCCGTCGCCGGCGAGGCCAACGTGCCGTTCTTCACCATCTCCGGCTCGGACTTCGTCGAGATGTTCGTCGGCGTCGGCGCGAGCCGCGTCCGCGACATGTTCGAACAGGCCAAGAAAAACTCTCCCTGCATCATCTTCATCGACGAGATCGACGCCGTCGGCCGGCATCGCGGCGCCGGCCTCGGCGGCGGCAACGACGAGCGCGAGCAGACGCTGAACCAGCTGCTGGTCGAGATGGACGGCTTCGAGGCGAACGAGGGCATCATCCTCATCGCCGCGACCAACCGGCCCGACGTGCTCGACCCGGCGCTGCTGCGCCCCGGCCGCTTCGACCGGCAGGTGGTCGTGCCGAATCCGGACTTCACCGGCCGCGAGAAGATCCTCAAGGTCCATGTCCGCAACGTTCCGCTGGCGCCGAACGTCGACCTGAAGACGATCGCGCGCGGCACGCCGGGCTTTTCCGGCGCCGATCTCGCCAACCTCGTCAACGAGGCGGCGCTGATGGCGGCGCGGCGCTCCAAGCGGCTCGTCACCATGCTCGAGTTCGAGGACGCCAAGGACAAGGTCATGATGGGCGCCGAGCGCCGGTCGATGGCCATGACCGAGGAAGAGAAGAAGCTGACGGCCTATCACGAGGCGGGCCACGCGCTGGTCGGCATCCACGAGCCGTTCAACGATCCGCTGCACAAGGTGACGATCATTCCGCGCGGCCGGGCCCTCGGCGTGACGATGAACCTGCCGGAGCGCGATCGCTACGGCATGCGCAAGAACGAGATGGAGGCGCGCCTCGCGATGATCTTCGGCGGCCGGGCCGCCGAGGAGATCATCTACGGCGTCGAGAACGTCACCACCGGCGCCTCGAACGACATCCAGCAGGCGACCAACATGGCGCGCGCCATGGTCATGGAATACGGCATGAGCGACAAGCTCGGCCGGCTGCGCTACAAGCAGAACCAGGACGAGGTCTTCCTCGGCCATTCGGTGGCGCAGCAGCAGAACATGTCGGAAGAGACGGCCCGGCTGATCGATTCCGAAGTCCGGCAGATCATCGAGACCGCCGAAAACAAGGCGCGCAAGATCCTCACCGATCACATCGACGAGCTGCATCTCATCGCCAAGGCGCTCCTGGAATACGAGACGCTTTCCGGCGACGAGGTCCACGACCTTCTGGCCGGCCGGCCGCTCACCCGCGACATGGGCGACGACACGCCGCCCTCGCGCGGCTCGGCGGTGCCGAAGGCTGGGCCTCAGCGCCCGGCCCGCGGCGACGGCCTGGAGCCGCAGCCGACCTGATCGTCGAATCTTCCGACGAACCAACGGGCGACCCGCGATCGGGTCGCCTTTTCTTTGCCCGCCGGCTTAACCTTTTCGCCGAAAGGCTTCCCGCCGAAGTTGATCCGTTCGACGCGTCTCGGCAAAGATGCGGCAAGCGTCACGGCGGCCCGCCCGCGGGGAGGGGAGAGGATCCGTCCGGGGGTGGCGAACTCCGCCCGGCACAGTCAATGGGGACCAGATGGCCAAGAGTTATTTCGGCACCGACGGCATTCGCGGCACCGCCAACCGCCATCCGATGACCGCCGAGGTCGCCATGAAGGTCGGCATGGCGGCCGGCATCGTGTTTCGGCGCGGCAACCACCGCCACCGGGTGGTGATCGGCAAGGACACCCGCCGTTCCGGCTACATGATCGAGAACGCCATGGTCGCGGGCTTCACCGCGGCCGGCGTCGACGTCTTTCTGCTCGGGCCGATGCCGACGCCGGCCGTCGCCATGCTGACGCGGTCGCTGCGGGCCGACATCGGCGTGATGATCTCGGCCTCCCACAATCCCTTCCAGGACAACGGCATCAAGCTGTTCGGGCCGGACGGCTACAAACTGTCCGACGACATCGAGGCGGAGATCGCCAGCCTCGTCGACGAAGACCTGTCCGGCCACATGTCGACGGGCGCCGACATCGGGCGGGCCAAGCGCGTCGACGGCGACATCTACCGCTACATCGAATTCGCCAAGCGCACGCTGCCGCGCGAACTCTCGCTCGACGGCATGCGGGTGGCCGTCGACTGCGCCAACGGCGCCGGCTACCGCGTGGCGCCGGAAGTGCTGTGGGAACTCGGCGCCGACGTCGTCAAGATCGGCGTCGAGCCGGACGGCGTCAACATCAATCGCGATTGCGGTTCCACGGCGCCCGACGCGCTGATCGCCAAGGTCAAGGAAGTGCGGGCCGACATCGGCATCGCCCTCGACGGTGACGCCGACCGCGTCCTCATCGTCGACGAGAAGGGCGAGATCGTCGACGGCGACCAGCTGATGGCGGTGATCGCCGAGAGCTGGGCCGACGACGGGCGGCTGTCGGCTGGCGGAATCGTCGCGACGATCATGTCGAATCTCGGCCTCGAGCGCTTTCTCGAGGCGAAGAAGCTGCAGCTCGCCCGCACCAAGGTCGGCGACCGCTACGTCGTCGAGCACATGCGCCAGCACGGTTACAATGTCGGCGGCGAACAGTCCGGCCACATCATCCTGTCGGATTTCGCCACCACCGGCGATGGCCTCGTCTCGGCGCTGCAGATCCTCGCCGTCGTCCGCCGCAAGGGCGGGCCGGTGTCGCAGGTCTGCCGGCGTTTCGAGCCGGTGCCGCAGGTCCTGAAGAACGTCCGCTTCCGCAGCGGCGAGCCGCTGCAGGCGAACGGCGTGCAGGCGGCGATCACGGCGGGCCGCGACAGGCTCGGCAATTCCGGCCGGCTGGTCATCCGTCCCTCCGGCACCGAGCCGCTGATCCGGGTGATGGCCGAAGGCGACGACGCCGTGCTCGTCAATGCCATCGTCGACGACATCGTCGGCGCGCTGAGCGACGCTGCGGCCTGACGCGGCGCCGGCCGGCCGCGCGTCGCGATCCATGACGGGAGGAGGCCCGGGAAGCCGCACTCCCACGTCGTAGGACGCGGCCTGCGCAGAGCTCGTCCCTCGAAGGTCCGATGTCGGACGCGACGCCGTTTCCGGGAGGGTTGGTTCACGCAAGCCTTCGGTCACGCCGATGCCGCGTCCACCAAGTCTCGCTCCAGGAAAGACATGAGTTGCCTAAAGGTTATGGTAAACGAACCCTCGTTCTAAACCATCTGTTAACCACTTCCGTTTACGGTCTTCGTCGAGGTCACCCTGTCCGGTGACGCCATCCGCACCGATCTCAACGGAGACGTTTGACAATGAAGACGCTGCTTTTGACGACCGTCACCGCCCTCGGTGCCTGGTCGCTGCTCGTGACGGGGGCCAATGCCGCCGACATCATCGAAGAGCCGGTTTACGTTGCGCCGCCGGCCCCGGCGCCGGTTCAGACGTCCGGCTGGTATCTGCGCGGCGACATCGGCTATAACTTCAAGTCGAAGTCCGACGGCCATTACGACTTCTACAATGTCGGCTTCGGCAACAACGGCATCGACAACACCGAGCACTACGACTCGATCACCTGGAAGAATTCGGCGAATTTCGGCGTCGGTGTCGGTTATCGCGTCAACGACTACTTCCGCACCGATCTGACCGTCGACTACTTCCGCACCGGCGTCGAAGGCTCCAGCAGATGCGGCTATCTGGTCGAGATCGGCTACGGTCTCGATCCGGTCAACAACAACTGCCGCTACGACGACTCTGCGCATGCCTCCGTCTGGACGGCGATGGCCAACGCCTATGTCGACATCGGCACCTATGGTCGCATCACGCCCTATATCGGCGCGGGCCTCGGCTTCGCCCATGTCAAATACGACGACATGGACAACGAGATCTCCTGCGGCGGCGGATCCTGCAACGGCTTCCCCGTCTACAACGCCAGCCATCCGGGCGAATCGTCCTGGCGCTTCGCTTCCGCGCTCATGGCGGGTGCCAGCGTCGACATCACCGATCAGCTGAAGTTCGACGCGGGTTACAAGTACACCCGCATCTCCGAAGGCGACGCCTACGGCTACGATGACTTCGATCGGGATAACGGCGCCTCCGGCGTGCAGGGCAAGGACCACGGCTTCGACATCCACACCGTCCGGGCCGGCCTGCGCTACGAGTTCGGCGGTTCGGGCTTCGGCAAGGGCAAGGAGCCCGCGCCGCTCTACACCGCCCAGGACACGGTCTATGCCGAGCCGGCGCCGGTCTACAAATAAGACCGGAAACCGGCCGACCGGCCACCGATGACGAGACGCCCGCCCGACCGGAAGGTCGCGGCGGGCGCTTCCGCGTCTGGACCGGCCGGTGCCGGCCGTCCCGCGCTACCGCGAGGCGACGCGATCGGGCCGTCGTCGGCGGCCGGCGAAGAGCCGTCCCCGGCGGCGGCGCTTCGGTGCGGCGTCGTCGATGATCGCGCCGTGATCCTCGCCGTCCGGCATCTTCTCGACGGCGTGCAGGCCCGGCCGCGGCTTGACCAGCGGTTCGGGCGTGACGACGTGGGTCGTCATCATGTCGCTGCCGGCATAGATGCCTTCCGCCTCCTGCAGTTTCAGCCGCGCCGTGTCGCGATTCCGGACGTCCTCGACGATGCGTGTGGCGAGCTCTTCCTCGACCCCGAGGGCGGCGATCGTCGCGCCTCCGAAGGACAGCGCCGATTCCACCGTCTCGCGGATCTCGTAGTCGACGCCGCGGGCCCTCAGCGACAGAGCGTGGCTGCGGTCGTAGGAGCGCACGAACAGCCGGACGTTGGGAAATTCCGAGCGGATCATGTCGACCACCCGGTCGGTGGTCTCGCGTTTGTTGGTGCAGACGGCGACGAGCCCGGCCTTGCGGATGCCGGCGGCCTCCAGGACGTCCTTGCGCACGCCGGAGCCGAAATAGATGCGGAAGCCGAAGCGCTCGGCGGTGCGGATCCGGTCGACGGAGGAATCGAGGATGGTGACGTCGATGCCGCTCGACAGCAGCACCTGGGCGACGATCTGGCCGAAGCGGGAAAAGCCGACCAGAAGCACTTCCGACCCCGCGCCGTCGAAATCCTCCTCCAGCTGTTCTTCGGCATCGGCCGGATCGAGGCGGCGGCCGAGCCAGGTCGAGAGCGGCGTCAGCACCATCGAGAGCGAGACGATGGCGACGAGGATGGACGAGGTCTCCGCCGAGAGAATGCGCCCCGCCGCAGCCGCGGAAAACAGGACGAAGCCGAATTCGCCGGCCTGGGACAGGAGGCCCGCGACGCGCAGCGAAAGCCCGCGCGTCTCGCCGAACAGCTTGCAGGAGCCGAAGATCAGGCCGGCCTTCACGATCATCAGGGCCGGCGCCACCGTGACGATGATCGGCCAGGCGCTCTCGAGGACGTCGAGATCGATCGACAGGCCGACGCCGATGAAGAACAGGCCGAGCAGCAAGCCGCGGAACGGCTCGATATTGGCTTCGAGTTCGTGGCGGTAGGACGAGTCGGCGAGGAAGATGCCGGCGATGAAGGCGCCCATCGCCATGGAGAAGCCGGCCGCCTGCATCAGCATCGCCGAACCGAGCACCACGAACAGCGCGGCGCCCAGCATCACCTCCCGCGCGCCGGCGGTCGCCATCAGACGGAACAGCGGATTGAGCAGAAACCGTCCGGCGAGGATCAGCGCCGCCACCGCGCCGAGCGAAGTCACGACCTGCATCGGCTCGATCGCCGTATTCTCGCCGCCGGGCTCCAGAAACGGCACGATGGCGAGAAGCGGCACCACCGCGAGATCCTGGAACAAAAGGACCGAGAAGGCCGCCTGGCCGTGCCGCGTGTTCGTCTCGCCGGCTTCGTCGAGGAGCTGCATGCCGAAGGCCGTCGACGACAGGGCGAGACCGAAGCCGACGACGATCGCCGCGGCGGCGCCGAGACCGGCGAGGAACCATCCGGCGACGGCGAGAACGATGCCGCTGACCATCACCTGGACGAGGCCGAGGCCGAAGATCTGGCGGCGCAGCGCCCAGAGCCGGTCGATCTTCAGTTCGAGGCCGATGATGAACAGCAGGAAGACGACGCCGAGCTCGCCGATCGACAGGATCTGCTCGCCTTCGCCGATCAGGCGAAGCACCGGTCCCATCAGGATGCCGGCGGCGAGATAGCCGAGTACGGTGCCGAGTCCGATGCGCTTGAACAGCGTCCCGGCGACGACACCGACGCCGAGCAGCAGGATCACTTCGAGAAATATGGCGCTTGATCCGTGTTCCACAGCCGGGCACTCGTTCCTATTTCTGGCCTATCTCTGGCGACAAGGGACCTGCGTCGACCGTCGGGCGGACGAGAATCGACGGCGCGCACGGAACAGCTTGCGTTGCTTGCGCCGCACAATAAATAGTCCGACGGAAAAGATCAGTAGGCATGGCGATGGATGACGATACGAGGCGGCTGACAGAGACCGCCGAACGGCTGATTTCGGCGGCGAAAAAGGCCGGTGCGGATGCGGCCGACGCGGCCGTGGTCCGCTCGATCGGGCGGTCGGTCGAGGTCAGGCTCGGCAAGGTCGAGGACACCGAGAGCTCCGAGAGCGAGGATCTGGCGCTGCGCGTCTTCGTCGGTCAGAGGGTCGCGACCGTCTCCGCCGACGTTCACGCCGACATCGACAGGCTGGCCGAGCGGGCGGTGGCGATGGCGAAGGTCTCGCCGGAAGATCGCTTCGCCTCGCTGGCGCCGAGGGACCGGCTGGCTCCGAACGACGGGCTCGACCTCGACCTCTACGATCCGACGGAGCTTGCCGGCGACAGGATGGTCGAACAGGCGCTGGCTTTGGAGGAGGCCGCGCGGGCGGTCTCCGGCGTGACCAATTCCGGCGGCGCCTCGGTCTCGGCCGGCGCCAGCGGCCTCGTCCTCGTCACCTCGGAAGGCTTCGTCGGCGAAAAGATGCGCTCGGGCTTTTCCCGGTCGGTCAGCGTCATCGCCGGCGAGGGAACGGCGATGGAGCGCGACTACGACTTCGATTCGCGCATTCACTACGCCGATCTCGATGCCCCCGAGGAGATCGGTCGGCGGGCCGGCGAGCGGACCGTGCGCCGGCTGGGCGCCGGCAAGGTTCCGACCGGCAGCTATCCGATCGTCTTCGATCCGCGGGTGGCGCGCGGCCTGATCGCCAGCCTCGTCGGCGCGATCAACGGCGCGGCGATCGCCAGAAAGACCAGCTTTCTCATGGACAGGATGGGCGAGCGGGTGCTGCCGGCCTCCGTCTCGATCGTCGACGAACCGCTCCTGCCGCGGCGGCCGGGTTCGCGCCCCTTCGACGGCGAGGGGGTGCGCGGCGAAACGATGTTCCTGGTCGAGGACGGCGTCCTGAGGAACTGGCTTCTCGACACCGCGACGGCGAAGGAACTCGGCCTGTCCTCAAACGGCCGCGGCGCGCGCTCCTCCGGCGGCGTTTCGCCGTCGTCGAGCAACGTTTCGGTGACGCCGGGCGCAATGTCGCCCGCCGAACTGATCGCCGAGACCCAGAACGGCATCTACGTCCACGAGCTGATCGGCCAGGGCACCAATCTCGTCACCGGCGACTACAGCCGCGGCGCCACCGGCTATCTCATCGAGAACGGCGAACTCACCCGGCCGATCTCCGAGTTCACCGTCGCCGGCAATCTCAAGGACATGCTGCTCGCGCTCACGCTCGCCGACGATCTCGACACCCGCTTTTCCCTCGTCGCGCCGACGATGCGCGTCGAGCGCATGATGGTGGCGGGGCACTGACGTCGTGGACGGCTTCTCCGCCAGCCTTGCCGACGATCTGAATCTCCTGCGCGAAGCGGCCTTTCGTGCGGGCGAGATCGCCATGGGCTATTTCCGCCGCGATCCGCAGGTCTGGTACAAGCACGGCAACTCGCCGGTGAGCGAGGCCGACTACGCCGCGGATCGCTGCCTGGAAGAACGGCTCGGAGGGGCGCGGCCCGATTACGGCTGGGTCTCGGAAGAGATGTCGGCGCCGGAGCGCGCCGGCGAGGCCCGCCACCGGGTCTTCGTCGTCGATCCGATCGACGGGACGAGGGCCTTCCTGCGCGGCGAGGACGTCTGGTGCGTCTCCGTCGCCGTCCTCGAAGCGGGCGTGCCGGTCGCCGGCGTCATTCACGTCCCGGCGCGAGGCGAGACCTTCGAGGCGACGGCGGACGGTCCGGCGCTTCTCAACGGCGCGCCCTGTGCGGTCGGCGATGCCACGCCGGCGAGCCGGATGCGGCTGTCGCTGCCCGATTCGATGCGAAAGAAAGTCGCCGACGCCGAAGGCCGCACCGTGGATGCGCTTCCGGCGATCCCCTCGCTCGCCTACCGCCTCGCTTTGGTCGCCTGCGGCCGGCTGGACGGCACGATCGTCCGCCCGCGCGCCAACGACTGGGACGTCGCGGCCGCCGATCTCATCCTCGACCGGGCCGGCGGGCGGTTCGAAGACGTCGAGGGGCGGCGCTGGCGCTACGGCGAGGATACCGCCGCCCATGCCGTCATGATCGCCGGCCCCCTTGGCTTGGCGCCCCGTTTGCGCGATATCGCCCGCAGTCTCGCCGCCTGAGGGCACTTAACCCTTGCTCTGCCGAACCACAGGGAGCCCCGCCATGCAGGAAGAAAAGCCCAAGCAGCTGCTGCACCTCGTCTTTGGGGGAGAGCTCAGCGATCTCTCCGCCGTCGAGTTCAAGGATCTGGAGAGCCTTGATATCGTCGGAATTTTCCCCGACTACGCCTCTGCGCTGGCCGCCTGGCGCGGCAAGGCGCAACAGACCGTCGACAACGCCGCGATGCGATATTTCATCGTCCACATGCACAGGTTGCTCGACCCGCAGAACTGAGCGCAACGAAGCCGAAAGGGTCGACGTGTCGCGTACCATGTCGGATGACGAATCCATCGTGCCCGGTGCGCGCCCACGTCCCGTGCCGCACTCCGACATGCCCGACCGTGCCCGCAGCAAGCCGAAGCCTCGCCGGACGGTGCGTGGGGCGCTTCGCCGGCTGGGCCGATCGAACGCCGCCATCGCCGTGGCCGGGGCTGCCGTCGGCGGTCTTCTGCGCCTCGTCAACGCCACCCAGCGGCGCACTGCCGGCTCCTCCGACTTCCGCCGCATCCTCGCCGAGGAGCATCCGGCCATCGTCGGGTTGTGGCATGGCCAGCACCTCCTGGCGCCGTTCTTCCGGCCGCGCGAACTGCCCTATGTCGCGCTCTTGTCGCGCAGCGCCGACGCCGAGATCAACGCCCGGGTGGTCGAGAGCTTCGGCATTTCGACGGTGCGCGGATCGGGCGGCCGCGAGGGCGTCAAGGTCAACCGGATGAAACGCAAGGGCGGCGCCCGTGCGCTCGTCGCCCTCCGCCGCATGCTCGCCGGCGGAACCGGCGTCTGCATGATCGCCGACATTCCCAAGGGGAGGCCACGCGAGGCCGGGCTCGGCATCGTTACGCTCGCCAAGATCTCCGGCCGTCCGATCGTTCCGGCCGGGGCGGTGACCAGCCGCCACCACGTCGTCGCGCGGGCCTGGGACAAGACCCGCATTCCCTTGCCGTTCGGCCGGATCGCGGTCGTCATGGGGGCGCCGATCACGGTGCCGGCCGATGCCGACGAGGCGCTGATGGAGGAGAAGCGCCGCGAGGTGACGGCCGCGATCGAGGCCGCCAACCGGGAAGCCGAACGGCTGGTCGGGACCGGCCGGTGAGCGATCCGATGACCCGCGCCGCCTTTGCCGCCTATCGCCTGGCCGGCGTCTTCGGCTACCCGTTCCTGAAGCCCTATGTCGGCTGGCGGGTGGCCCGCGGCAAGGAGGACCGGCGCCGCCTGAAGGAGCGCTACGGCATCGCCGGCACGACGCGGCCGGAGCCCGGACCGCTGGTCTGGATCCACGCCGCCAGCGTCGGCGAGAGCGCCGCGGTCGCGCCGATGGTTCGCGCGATCGCCGCAGACGGTCTCGCGGTGGTGATGACCACCGGCACGACGACCTCTGCGCAGTTCGTCGAGGATCGCCTCGCCGATAGCGTCATCCATCAATACGTGCCGCTGGACGTCAGGCCGGCGGTGCGGCGGTTTCTCGATCACTGGCGGCCCGACCTCGCCATCGTCGCCGAGAGCGAGATCTGGCCGCTGACGATCCACGAACTTTCGGCCCGGCGCATTCCCCAGATCCTCGTCAACGCCCGGCTTTCCGACCGCTCCTTTCAGCGCTGGAAGGGCAGGCCGCGCCTCGCCGAGGCGCTGTTCGAGAAGTTCGCCCAGGTGATCGCGCAGTCCGACATCGATGCCGAGCGCTTCCGCCTGCTCGGCGCGCCGGCGGTGACGCTTGCCGGCAACCTCAAGGCCGATGCCGAGCCGCTGCCGGCCGATCCGAAGGCGCTGGCCGAGCTCGACGCGGCGATCGGCCTGCGCCCGCGCTTTGCCGCGATCTCCACCCATCCGGGCGAGGAGGAGATCGTCGCCGAGGTACACGAGCGGCTGAAAGGGCGGCACCGGGGGCTCCTGACCCTCATCGTGCCGCGCCATGTCGAGCGCGGCGCGGTCCTCGCCAAGACGCTCTCCGCCCGGGGGCTCGTGGTCAGGCGGCGCAGCCTCGGCGAGTTGCCGGACGCAGACACTGACGTCTATCTCGGCGATACGATGGGCGAACTCGGCGTCTATCTCAGGCTGTGCGAGATCGCCTTCATCGGCAAGTCGATCACCGGCCAGGGCGGCCAGAACCCGATCGAGGCGGCGATGCTGTCGACCGGCATCCTGAGCGGCCGCTACGTCCAGAACTTTCGGGACAGCTACCAGCGGCTGCTTCGCAACGGCGGCGCGCGGCTCGTCCGCGATACCGACACGCTGGCCGCCCAACTCGACGGGCTGCTGCTCGATCCGATGCAGCGCATGGCCATGGCCGGCGCGGCGATGCGCTCCGTCGGCGAGATGCGCGGCGCGCTCGAACGGACGCTTCTCGCCCTCGACCCGTTCCTGCATCCGCTTCGTCTCTCCGTCAGCCTGGAGCGACGTGGCCACGTCGTCGCCGGCCGTTGAACGGCGGTCGGGCGCCGTCCTTCTGGTGGCGGGATGCCTCGCTCGCCTCCGATCTGCTCCTGCCGGCGGCCGCCCTCTACGGTTCGCTGGCGCGGCGCAACCTTGCCGATGGACGGCGGGCGGCCGTCGACGTGCCGGTCCTGTGTGTCGGAAACTTCACCGCCGGCGGCGGCGGCAAGACGCCGAGCGCACTGGCGCTGGCCGGCGCGGCCGCGGCGCTCGGCCGTAGGCCGGGCTTCGTCTCGCGCGGGCACGGCCGCCGGCGCCGCGGGGCGGTGGTGGTCGAGCCGGACCGGCACGGCGTCGCCGATGTCGGGGACGAGCCGCTGCTTCTCGCCGCCGCCGCACCGACGGCGGTCGGCGCGGATCGCGCGGCGGCACTGTCGCGGCTGTTGCAGGACACGGATGTCGACTTCGTCATCATGGACGACGGTTTCCAGAGCCAGCGGCTTGCGATCGACTATGCGTTGATCGCCCTCGACGCCCGGCGCGGCATCGGCAACGGCCGGGTCATTCCGGCGGGGCCGCTCAGGGCGCCGCTGCTCGACCAGGTGCGCCGGGCCGACGCGCTCCTCGTCATCGGCGAAGGGGAGGGGCGGGCAAAGCCGCTCCGGGCGATGGCCCGCGCCGGCCGCGCGATCTTCGAGGCGCGGCTCGTCTCCAGATCGCGGCACATCCTCATCGGCGAGCGGCTGCTCGCCTTCGCCGGCATCGCCGATCCCCAGAAGTTCTACGCCTCACTCGGCGAACTCGGGGCGGAGATCGTCCAGACGCGGGACTTTCCCGACCACCATGCCTTCACCGACGCCGAACTCGACGCCCTGACCGAGACGGCGGCGAAGGAGAAGCTGATCCTCACCACCACCCGCAAGGACGCGGTGCGGCTCGCCACCGGAAGCGAGACGGCACGGGCGTTTCTGCGGGACTGCGCGGTACTCGACGTCGCGCTGGAATTTGCCGGAGACGGCGACGGCAGGCGGATCGTCGAGGCGACGCTCGCCGCCTTCGACAGGCGTCGCTGGCGCATCGTCCCGGCGTCCTGACGGCGGAAAGGCGCCCCGGGCGCTCGAAAGCTCAGGCCGCTCCGGTGCCGCGTCGTTCGCGATCGCGTTTGAACGAGGCCGCCGCGTCGACATAGGCCTCCTGGCGCTCGACGCTCCAGTAGCGCAGGAGATCGAGTGGAATCGCCTCGCCGGTCACCGCGCAGCGCACATAGGAGCCGGCCCTGATCACCTGGAAGTCCGGGGTGCCGTAGCGCAGCTTCGCCTCGCCGGAATTCTCGAAACGGTTCATGGGGCCCCTCGGGATCGAACATGCCGGGCCAGACGCCCGGCAGGGCTGGCCGCTCTTTCAAATCGCCAGCCGCACTACGCCCTTTGCCGGGCAAAATCAAACCGTGCCGGTCTGGCCCAGGGCGATCACTTGAAGGCGAGTGCCATCGGTGACGCTTCGATCTCCGCCCTTGCGGGGGAGATGGGTGGCAACCCAGAAGGGGGGTCTCGCGCCACTCTCCAGCAGTCCGGAGCGAGGTCACCCCCCTCTGCCTGCCGGCATCTCCCCCGCAAGGGGGGAGAACAGGCCAACCGCCAGCCCGGGCTCGGCTTCAAGCGATTGCCCTGCGGTCTGGCCGGCTATCTTCGGCCGAACAGCTTCTCGATGTCGTCGAGGCCGAGTTCGATGAAGGTCGGGCGGCCGTGATTGCACTGGCTGGCCGAGGGCGTGCGCTCCATGCCGCGCAGAAGCGCGTTCATCTCGTCGAGTTTCAGCGTCCGCCCCGAGCGCACCGAGCCGTGGCAGGCGACCGTCGCGGCGACGTGATCGATCCGGCTCGTCACCGTGTCCCGCGTCCCGAATTCGGCGAGTTCGTCGGAAAGATCGCGCAGGAGCCGAGCGACGTCGATCTGGCCGAGGATCGCCGGCGTCTCCCGCACCGCGACCGCCGCCGGGCCGAAGCGCTCGATGCCGAGGCCGAGGCGGGCGAGATCGCCCGCATGTTCGCAGAGCCGGTCGGCATCGTCGGCGGCAAGGTCGACGATCTCCGGGATGAGCAGCATCTGGGAGGGCAGCGCCCGGCCGTGGATCGCTTGCTTCAGCGCCTCGTAGACCAGCCGCTCGTGGGCCGCGTGCTGGTCGACGATGACGAGGCCGCGCTCGGTCTCGGCGACGATGTAGTTGCCGTGAAGCTGCGCCCGCGCGGCGCCGAGCGGGTAGGTCTCGGGCTCCGTCGACGCCTCGGGAGCGGCGGATGCGTCCGTCGCCATGTCGCCATCGGGCATGCCGGCCATCGCCATGCCGGCCGACGGCGGGGCTTCGGCCGTGACATTCCGCGGGCGCTCGATCGTCGCGGCGCCGGCCGTATCCAGCGGGCGGAACGGCGAGGCGCCGGGATCGTAGGGCGCCTGTTTCGGCGCGGCGAAGCCCTCTGCGAAATAGCCGCCGGGGGCGAAACCGTCGAAGCGGCGCGGCGCCGGCGTCACGACGTCGGCTTTCGCGCGCATGCGCGCCAGAACGCCCGCCGCGCCTTCCGAGGACGACCGCAGCCCGCTCTCGGCGAAGGCCTGGCGCAACGCGCCGACGATCAGGCCGCGGACGAGGCCGGGGTCGCGGAAGCGCACGTCCGCCTTGGCCGGATGGACGTTGACGTCGACGAGGGCCGGGTCGAGCGTCAGGAACAGGACGGCGACGGGATGGCGATCCTTCGCCATGACGTCGGCATAGCCGCCCCTCAGCGCCGAGACGAGCATCTTGTCGCGCACCGGCCGGCCGTTGACGAAGAGGAACTGCTGCAGCGAATTGCCGCGCGAAAAGGTCGGCAGCCCGGCGAGGCCGGTGAGCCTGACGTCTTCGCGCTCGGCGTTTATCGAAACGGAATTGGCGGCGAAATCCTCGCCGACCACCTGGCCGATCCGCTCGCCCATGTCGCGGGCGGCGGGAAACACCGTCGTCGTGCGGTCCGGCCCCGCAATCTCGAAGCGGATCTCCGGCTCGGCGAGGGCGAGACGCCGGACGACGTCGGTGATCGCCGCCGATTCCGCCCGCTCGCTCTTCAGGAATTTCAGCCGGGCCGGCACCTTCTGGAAGAGATCGCGCACCTCGACGACGGTGCCGCGCGACAGCGCCGTCGGCCGCGGCCCCTCGCAGCGGCCGTGGTCGACGAGGATCTCGAAGGCTTCGTCGTGGCCTTCGGCCCGCGAGCGCACGGACAGGCGGGCGATCGAGCCGACCGAGGGCAGCGCCTCGCCGCGAAAGCCGAGGGTGGCGATCTTCTCGAGCCCGCCGGACAGCTTCGAGGTGCAGTGGCGGCGGACGGCGAGCGAGAGTTCGCCCTCGGGAATGCCGCAGCCGTCGTCCGTCACCCGCAGGAGCGTCTTGCCGCCGCCGGCGGTGGCGATCTCGATGCGCGAGGCGCCGGCATCGACGGCGTTCTCGACCAGCTCCTTGACGACGCTCGCCGGCCGCTCGACCACCTCGCCGGCGGCGATCTGGTCGATCAGATGGTTGTCGAGCTTGACGATGGCCAAGGGTCCGCTCCGCGCCGGTCTCACCATCGCCGTTCTAGTCGCGCCGGGCCCGACCGGCAAACCCCGCGCGGGCCGTCCTGCGGCGTGAACTCCGGTTTTCCACCAGCGACTTGCGGCCGGCAAGGGCTCCGGGCGGCGCCGGGGGAGCGAGTTCCTGACGGTCTCAGGATTGATTTACGAAATAATGCAACCTTAAGATAGACGATGGGCGAGATCGCGTGGAGGCTGCGACGACGATGCCGAGCCGGGAACCATCCCGCATTCATCTTGCCAGGGGGCTGTTCGGCTGTCTTGCCCTTGCGGGAATGGGGGAGGATGCCCGCGCGGGCGCCTGGACGCTCGCCGAGGGAAGCGGCGAGGTCATCGCGACCGGCCTGTCGTCCACCGCGGAGGAGACGTTCGGTTCCGGCGGCAGAGAGCCGGCGCCGGCGGCCTTCACCAAGGGGAGCGCCAGCCTCTTCGTCCAGCACGGCTGGACCGACCGGTTGACGGTGTTCGCCAAGGTCGAGGCCGGGCGCGAAGCGGACGACATGTCCGGCTATGCCCGCTCGGGCCTGTCGGAATTCACGGCGGGAGCGCGCTACCAGTTCCATGCGAGCGGCGGCTTCGTCGCCTCGGCCGGTCTTTCTGGCCGTGTCGCCGCCGAGGGGGAAGAGGGCATCGAACGCGGCGCGACGCGGATCGAGCCCCGGCTTGCCGCCGGTTACGGATTCGAGCTCTTCGGCCTGCCCGCCTTCGCCGAGGCGGAGGCCGGCTATGGCTGGCGGATCGCCGGCGAAGGCTTCGACGAGGCCAAACTCGACCTCGCCGTCGGATTGCGCCCCTGGGAGCGATGGCTCGTCCTCGCCCAGGCCTTTTCGACGATCGCCGTCGCCGGACCCGACGGCGCCGACGGCTACGCCCATCACAAGCTTCAGGGCTCGGTGGTCTACGACATCGCCGAGCACTGGTCCCTGCAGGCCGGGATCTTCGCGACGGTCGCGGGAAAAAACGCCCCGCAAGAGCGCGGCGTCGTTTCGGCGATCTGGTATCGCTACTAGAGCCGAGGCTCCCCCCGGGGCCCGCGAGGGCGCGATCGGGCGGCGGCGCGAAGCATCGCGCGCATCGAACCATATCCCCCGCTTGCCTTTGACGAAGCGCTCGCCTAGGCCAGACCGCGACAGCGTATACCTTGCTTCAGCCGATCCGGGAGGCCGACCGATGACGTCGCAGAGCTTTTTCACCCGCACCACACCCGTCGAATTCGCGGGAGCCGACAGCCGCGATCCGCTGGCCTTCCGCTTCTACGACAAGGACCGCAAGGTGATGGGAAAGCGCATGGAGGACCATCTGCGGTTCTCCGTCGCCTATTGGCATTCCTTCACCTGGCCGGGCGGCGATCCGTTCGGCGGCGAGACCTTCAACCGGCCTTGGATGCATGGCGGCGAGGCCCTGGACCTCGCCAAACAGAAGGCCGAGGTCGCCTTCGAGACGTTCCGCCTCCTCGACGTGCCGTTCTTTGCCTTCCACGACGTCGACGTTGCGCCGGAAGGCGCCTCGCTCGAGGAATCGAACGACAATCTGAAGGTCATCACCGACATCTTCGCCGGGAAGATGGAAAGCGCCAAGGTGCGGCTCCTGTGGGGCACGGCGAACCTCTTTTCCAACCGCCGCTACATGGCGGGCGCCGCGACCAATCCGGATCCGGACGTGTTCGCCTATGCGGTGGGCCAGGTGAAGGCGGCGATCGACGCGACGCATCGGCTCGGTGGGGCGAACTACGTCTGCTGGGGCGGCCGCGAGGGCTACGAGACCCTGCTCAACACCGACATGAAGCGGGAATACGACCAGCTCGGCCGGTTCATGTCGATGCTCGTCGACTACAAGCACAAGATCGGCTTTGCCGGCCCGATCCTGATCGAGCCGAAGCCGAAGGAGCCGACCAAGCACCAGTACGACTACGACGTCGCGACGGTCTACGCCTTCCTGCAGAAATACGACCTGACGAAGGACGTGAAGCTCAACATCGAGCAGAACCACGCGATCCTCGCCGGCCATTCCTTCGACCACGAGGTCAAGCTCGCCTTCGCCAACGGCATCTTCGGCTCGCTCGACATCAATCGCGGCGACGACCTGCTCGGCTGGGATACCGACCAGTTCGCGATGGACGTCAAGGAAATGGCGCTGGTCTTCCACGAGATGCTGAAGCATGGCGGCTTCACCACCGGCGGGCTGAACTTCGACGCCAAGATCCGTCGCCAGTCGATCGACCCGGACGACCTCCTGATCGCCCATGTCGCCTCGATGGACGCCTGCGCGAGAGGCCTTCTCGCCGCCGAGGCGATGCTGAAGGACGAGGCGCTGGCCGGGCCGCTCGCCGCGCGCTACGCCGGCTGGGACGGCGCCGAGGCGAAGGCGATGCTGGCGGGGAAGATGACTTTCGAGCAGATCGCCGAGAAGGCGCTTTCCCTCAACCCGCAGCCGAAGTCGGGCAAACAGGAAATGCTGGAAGGGATCGTCAACCGCTACGTCTGACGGCGGCTAATCGGCCCGGTCGGCATGGCTTCGGCCGGGGTTCCGGCGAGGCCCGTCGCCAGGCCGACCGTTCCCGATCGGGCTGGCGCGAATGCGACGGCGACGGCGTCGTTTTGTGCGGCGTCGGGCTCTTCGACCGGGGCGGCTGGTGGTATATCGGTACGCCTTCGGCAATCCGGCGCCCGCACTGCGGCCTATGCACGGCTCTGAAAGGAACCGAACACGACATGTCTACCTATCTCGGCCTCGACCTCGGCACCTCCTCCCTCAAGGCCCTCCTGATCGACGAGGATCAGGCGGTGATCGGTTCCGTTTCGGTGCCGCTCACCGTCGAGCGGCCGCATTTCGGCTGGTCGGAGCAGAACCCCCAGGGCTGGATCGTCGCCTGCGAGGCGGCGATGCAGGAACTGCATGCCAAGCATGGACGGGCTTTCGCCGAAATTGCCGGGATCGGCCTGTCCGGCCACATGCACGGCGCGACCGTGCTCGGCGCCGACGGCACCCCCTTGCGGCCCTGCATCCTGTGGAACGACACCCGCAGCCACGAGGAGGCCAAGGCGCTCGACGACGCCGAGGCCCGCGCGATCACCGGCAACATCGTGTTTCCCGGCTTCACCGCGCCGAAGCTCGCCTGGATGCGCAAGCACGAGCCCCGGCTGTTCGATCTGGCGCGCTGCGTACTGTTGCCGAAGGACTATCTGCGGCTGTGGCTGACCGGAGAGGCGGTGTCCGAAATGTCGGATGCGGCCGGCACCTCCTGGCTCGACACCGGCAAGCGCGACTGGTCGGAGCGGATGCTGGAGCGCACCGGGCTGACCCGCGGGCACATGCCGAAGCTCGTCGAGGGAACCGAGGCCTCCGGCGAGGTCCGCCCCATCCTGGCCGACAAGTTCGGCCTGAAGCCCGGCGTGATCGTCGCCGGCGGCGGGGGCGACAATGCCGCTTCGGCCTGCGGCGTCGGCGTCGCGGCGCCCGGCACGGGCTTCCTCTCGCTCGGCACCTCGGGCGTCCTGTTCACCGCGACGGCCGGCTACGATCCGGTTCCCGAGACGGCGCTCCACACCTTCTGTCATGCCATCCCGGGGCTCTGGCACCAGATGGGCGTGACCCTGTCCGCCGCCGGCTGCATGGACTGGCTGTCGAAGCTCCTGAAGGAGGAGCCGGCGGCCCTCACCGGCGCCCTCGGCGAGACGATCGCCGCGCCCGGCCGGCCGATGTTCCTGCCCTATCTCTCCGGCGAGCGCACGCCCCACAACGACGCCGACATCCGCGGCGTTCTCACCGGGATCGAGAGCGACACGAGCCGCGAGGCGATGACCCGGGCGGTGCTCGAAGGCGTCGCCTATTCGATGCGCGACTGCCTCGACGCCGCCGGCGAAAAGCCCAAGCCGCAGCGGCTGATCGCGGTCGGCGCGGGGTCCCGCTCGGCCTACTGGCTGCAACTCATGGCGACGGTGCTCGAAACCGAGATCGCGCTGCCGGCGGCCGGCGACTTCGGCGCGGCCTTCGGCGCCGCCCGGCTCGGCATCACCGCGGCGACGGGGGCCGATCCGAAGAGCATCATCAAGGAGCCGCCGGTCGCCCGGACCTTCGAGCCGGTGGCCGACGAGATCGACGTCTTCCGGGAGGCGCACAGGCGCTACAAGGCGCTCTATCCGGCGATCAAGCAGGCGATGGCGGTGTAGGGCCGAACGTCGGTCCGGCGCCGACCGCAAGCGATGGTCGGCGAAGCGGGGCGCGTTCGATCGGGCTGGACGATGGCAGCCGCCGTTTTCCATGCGGTCTCCCGCGTCACCCGTCTTCGGCCGCCAGCAGCCCGCGCACGTGATCCTTTCCCGCTCCGCAGGCCTCTTCCAGCGCGTCGCCGGCTGCCAGACGACAGGCGATGGCCGTCGCCAGCATGCAGCCGGTGCCGCGCAGCGAGGCGTCGAGGCGCGGCGTGCCGTAGCGGCGGGGAGGGGCGCCGTCCTTGCGGTAGAGGACGTCCGTCGCTTCGCCGCCCGTGTCGTGGCCGCCCTTGACTAGAACGGCGCCTGCGCCGGCTTCGAGAAGGGTCCGGGCCGCCGAGGCGCTCGGCGACGCTCCCGCCGGAAGGTCGCGGGCGGCGATGTCGTCGGTCGCGGCGTCGCCGGCGTGACGGGGTTCGTCCATCCGGCTCGCCAGAAGCGAAAGCTCCGGGAGGTTGGGAGTGAGAAGCGTCGTCCTCGGCAGCAGCCGCCCGACGAGTTCGGCGATGCCGGCCTCGCTCAGGAGCAGCCCGCCGGAGCTCGCCGCGATCACCGGATCGAGGACGACCGCCCCGTCGAAGCCGGCGAGCGCCTCGGCCACGGCGGCGACGATCGCCGCATCGGCGAGCATGCCGAGCTTGACGGTGGAAACCCGGCCGTCCTCGAGCGCGCAGGCGATCTGTTCGGCGACGAGAGCGGGCGGCATCGGTGCCACCGTGCCGACCCTCCCGTTCGTCTGCGCGGTGACCGCCGTCACTGCGAGCCGGGTTTCGACGCCATGGGCCGCAGCCGCGCGGATGTCGGCCGCGAGGCCGGCCCCGCCGGAGGAGTCCGTGCCGCCGACGAGGAGGATGGCGGGGCGCAAGGGCCGGTTCATCGGGGCGCCTTCGCGTGACGGGCCAGGACAGTCTCGCGTGGTCTGGCGCCGCTTACCCCCCTCTGCCCTGCCGGGCATCTCCCCCGCAAGGGGGGAGATCGATCTCGCGCGGGCGCTTGCGGGGCGCTTTCCACAGATCAATCCTGCACAAACGGCGAAGAAGAGGGCGACGTCGCCGCCTCCTCCGATCTCCCCCCTTGTGTGGGAGATGCCGGCAGGCAGAGGGGGGTATCGCGGGTGCCATCCGCGGAAACGGCGGGTTCGCTCTTCCTCCGGTGGGCATACCCCCGCGTCGCCGCGATCCACTCCCGCGTCCGTCCTTCCGGGTCGGCGTTCCGGGTCACGTCGGTGACGACGGCCGCGACGTCGGCGCCGTTCGCGAACACCTCCGGCAGACGCTCGACCGTCACGCCGCCGATGGCGACCAGCGGCAGGTCGCCGATCGCCTGTTTCCACGCCGCAAGGCGGGCCGGCGTCTGGGGCGCCCAAGGCATTGTCTTCAGGGTCGTCGGCCAGACCGGGCCGAGCGCGACATAGTCCGGCTTGGCGGCAATGGCCGTTTCGAGCTCCGCCTCGTCATGGGTGGAGACGCCCAGCGACAATCCGGCGCGGCGGATCGCGCCGACATCGGCCTCGGCGAGATCCTCCTGGCCGAGATGGACGAAGTCGCAGCCCTCCTCGATCGCCAGCCGCCAGTGGTCGTTGACGATCAGCCGGCAGCGATGGCGATGGCAGGTGTTGCGGGCGCGGCGGATTTGGGCCCGCAGCGACGGCTCGGGTGTCTCCTTGACGCGAAGCTGCACCAGCTTCACGCCGAGCGGCACCAGCCGGTCGATCCAGTCGGCGCTGTCGACGATCAGATAGAACGGATCGAGCGGCGTCATGCGAACACCGCGCCGCCGAGCAGGGCTTGGCCGAGGACCGGCGTCGAGGCCTCCGCCATGTCGCGCGGCTGCAGAGGATCGGCTTCGAAGGCAAGGCGCCCGGCTTCGACCGCCAGCCGGAAGCCCCGCGCCATCGTCACCGGATTGCCGGCGAGCGCCACGGCCGAGGAGAGCAGCACGCCGTCATAGCCGAGTTCCATCGCCTGGGCGGCATGGGAGGGAACGCCGATCCCCGCATCGACGAGGAGGGTCAGATCGGGAAAGCGGGCTCGCATGGCTCTCAGCCCATAGACGTTGTTGAGTCCGCGGGCCGAGCCGATCGGCGAGCCCCAGGGCATCAGAACCCGGCAGCCGGCCTCGACCAGCCGGTCGGCGGCGACGAGATCCTCGGTCGTATAGGCGAGCACCTGGAAGCCGTCCTCGGTCAGGATGCGCGTCGCCTCGACGAGGCCGAAGAGATCGGGCTGCAGCGTGTCGGCGTCGCCGATGACCTCGAGCTTGACGAGGTTCGTGCGGAAGACCTCGCGGGCCATCTGAGCCGTCGTCACCGCCTCGCGGACGGAATGGCAGCCGGCGGTGTTGGGCAGGACCTTCACGCCGGTCTCGCGGATGAGGTCCCAGAATTTCTGCCCGGCCCGCTCGCCGGCCGCTTCCCGACGCAGGGACACGGTGACGATCTCGGCACCGGAGGCAAGGATCGCCTGCTTCAGGATCTGCGGCGAGGGATAGCGCGCCGTGCCGAGCATCAGCCGGCTCTTCAGGGTTTCGTCATAGATGCGCATCGGGTCAGCCTCCCTGCATCGGCGCGATGATCTCGATCGCGTCGCCTTCGGCCAGTTGCCTTTCGCGCCGCTCGCCGGCCGGAACGAAGTCGTGGTTCAGCGCGGTGGCGAAGGGGCCTTCGCCATAGCCGAGTTCGTCGAGCGCTGCGGCGAGCGTCGCGGCGCTTACCTCGGCGGGTTCGCCGTTCAGGATGATCCTCATGCGGCAATCTCCTCTCGGGATGAGCTGCCGAGAGCGAGGTCGGCCGCCTTCGCCGCGCAATCCGGCGACAGCAGGAAGCCGTGGCGGTAGAGGCCGTTGACGGAGACGATCCGGCCTCGTCGCGTCACCCTCGGCAGATTGTCGGGGAAGGCCGGCCGGCGCCCGGCCTTCATCTCGGTCACCTCCGCCTCGGCGAAAGCCGGGTGGAGGGCGTAGGCGGCGTTCATCAACTCGACCGCCGAGCGAAGGGTCGGGCCGCCCGACGCCTCGCTTTCGATCATCGTCGCGCCGACCATGAAGCGCCCCTCCGCCCGGGGCACGACATAGACCGGCATGCGCGGATGGAGGAGGCGGATCGGCCGCGACAGGCGGATGTCGCGGGTCTTCAGGACCATCATCTCGCCGCGGACGCTGCGAAGCTGCGGCGCGTCGGCTGCGATGCCCCGGCAGTCGAGGACGACGTCGCCCGTTGCCGCCTCCGGCATGATGTCGGAGCCGAAGTGGATCGTGCCGCCGAGGGCGCGAAGACGCTCGGCGAGGGCGACCAGCGCCCGCCGCGGGTCGAGATGGGCTTCGGTGGCAAAGTGAAGGCCGCCGGAAAAGCGCCCGGCCAGATCCGGCTCCAGGGCCTCTACTCCCTCGGCGTCCAGCATAAGCCCCTCCCGGGTCCTGCGGGCGTAGCGCTGCACCTCGCCGGCGTCGCGGCGGGGCGCGAGTACCAGCGTGCCCTGGCGCATTACCTCCGGCACGCGCGCCGCCCACCAGTCGATGGCGGCACGTCCCGGCGCCACGATCGACGGATCGGCGCTCTCGGCCTCGCAGAAAGGCGCGAGCATGCCGCCGGCGAGCCAGGACGCGGCGTTTTCGCCGAGACGGTCCGAGCGCTCGTGCAGCGTCACCGCCGCGCCCCGTTCGGCGAGGGTCACGGCTGCGACGAGGCCGGCGACGCCGGCCCCGATCACGGTGATCGTCATCGCAGTCACTCCGCCGGCTCGGCCTTCGCCGCGATCTCCTCCGGCGTCATGTAGAGGTCGCCGCCGGCGCGGTATTTCTCCGCCATCGCCGCCATGCCCTCCTTCTGGGCCTCGGCTCTGATGTCGTGGGAGATCTTCATCGAGCAGAATTTCGGCCCGCACATGGAGCAGAAATGCGCCACCTTGTGCGCTTCCTTCGGCAGCGTCTCGTCGTGATAGAGCTGCGCCGTTTCCGGATCGAGCGAGAGGTTGAACTGATCTTCCCAACGGAACTCGAAGCGGGCCCTGGAGAGCGCGTCGTCGCGGACCCGCGCCGCCGGATGGCCCTTGGCGAGATCGGCGGCGTGGGCGGCGATCTTGTAGGTGATCACGCCGACCTTGACGTCGTCGCGGTCGGGCAGCCCCAGATGCTCCTTGGGCGTCACGTAGCAGAGCATCGCCGTGCCGAACCAGCCGATCATCGCCGCGCCGATGCCCGACGTGATGTGGTCGTAGCCCGGCGCGATGTCGGTGACGAGGGGGCCCAGCGTATAGAAGGGCGCGTCGCCGCAGAGCTGCTGCTGCTTGGTGACGTTGACGCGGATCTTGTGCATCGGCACGTGGCCGGGGCCCTCGATCATCACCTGGCAGTCCTTGGCCCGGGCGATCTTCGTCAGTTCGCCGAGGGTTTCGAGCTCGGCGAATTGCGCCCGATCGTTGGCATCGGCGATCGAGCCGGGGCGCAGGCCATCGCCCAGCGAGAAGGAGACGTCATAGGCGCGGCAAATGTCGCAGATCTCGTCGAAATGCTCGTAGAGAAACGATTCGCGGTGATGATGCAGGCACCACTTGGCCATGATCGAGCCGCCGCGCGAGACGATGCCGGTGACCCGGTCGACGGTGAGCGGGATGTGCTGGAGCCGGACGCCGGCATGGATGGTGAAGTAGTCGACGCCCTGTTCGGCCTGTTCGATCAGCGTGTCGCGATAAACCTCCCAGGTGAGATTCTCGGCGATTCCGTCGACCTTTTCCAGCGCCTGATAGATCGGCACGGTGCCGATGGGGACAGGGGCGTTGCGGATGATCCAGTCACGGATGTTGTGGATGTTGCGGCCGGTGGACAGGTCCATCACCGTGTCGGCGCCCCAGCGGATCGCCCAGACCATCTTCTCCACCTCCTCGGCCATGGAGGAGGTGACGGCCGAGTTGCCGATATTGGCGTTGATCTTGGTGAGGAAGTTCCGGCCGATCGCCATCGGCTCGAGCTCGGGATGGTTGACGTTGGCGGGGATGATCGCCCGGCCCGACGCGATCTCCTCGCGCACCCATTCGCCGGTGATGAAATCCGGGATCTCGGCCTCGAAGGGATCGCCGTCCCTTGCGCGCTGATCCTGCTCGGCTGCGCGACCGAGGTTTTCGCGGATCGCGACATATTCCATTTCGGGCGTGACGATGCCGGCCCGCGCATAGGCGAGCTGGGTCACGGCCTTGCCCGCCTTGGCGCGGAGCGGCCGGTGGGCGACGGGAAAGGCGGGGGTGAGCTTTTCGGCCGGCAGGTTGCCGTTGTCCTCGGGCTTCACGAGGCGGCCCTCATAGTCCTCGACGTCGCCGCTCGCGAGCGCCCAGTCCGTGCGATGTCGGGGCAGGCCCGTGGCGATGTCGATCGTGGCGTCCGGATCGGTGTAGGGGCCGGAGGCGTCATAGACCGTCACCGGCGGCTCGCCCGCCGTCGGGTGAACCGCGATTTCGCGCAGCGGCACGCGGATGGCGGGATGCGCCGTGCCGGACAGATAGACCTTGCGGGATGCCGGCAGGGGGCCGGTGGTCACGGTCGGGGCGGTGATTTTGGCAATGACATTCACGGGTGGAACTCCTTCGACGAGCGTTGGAGATCCAGTTCGGTCGATCGGTGATCGAAAAGGCGCCGCTGATCGGATGCCTCGAAAACGCCGGCCTTGGGGGCCGTTACGTCTGCCGGTGTCCCGGCATCCCGTCTTCGAATGCGCGCCGCCTTGGAGAAATCGAAACCCGTCGGCGGCCTTTCACGGCCTTCTTCCATCCCTACGCCAGTATGAACTGGATCAGGTTCGACGGGTCGCCGCGCGCTAGCGGCCTCTCAGTTCCTTGGCGGAACTCCCCGTGGACGGTTCGAAGGGTAGCAGAGGGGAGAGTGGCGTCAAGCAGCCTACGAGCGTTCGGGACGCTGGCCGTTCTCTCCCTTTGTGTCACTCCGGTTTGGGGAACAGAATGCTCTCGTAGTCTTGGGCGCCATTGAGGACATGCAGCACGACGACGGTCTTTTCCTCAGCCCGATAGAAGATCAGGTAGTTGCCATAGGGTCGACGCCTGATGGAGTGTTCCTCGTAGCCGGGGACCAGCGCGTAGGCCGAAGGCATGTCCGCGAGCCGGCGGCACGCTTCCTTCAGTTCGACGAGAAAGGTTTCGGCCCGGGCCGGATTGTCCCTCCGAATGTAGCGGCCGATGCTCACCAAGTCGGCGATGGCCGTGTCAGTCAGAACGACCTTCACACGGCGGAGCTTTCACCATCATCGGCTTCGATGCCCGTGCGGATCTTGTCGAAGGCTTCGTCGAGCGCAGTGACGCGCCCCTCATTCACGTCTGCCAGACCCGCAGCCAGTGCGAGATCCAGAGCAGCCAGACGCTTCTCGCGCTCTTCAACGAGGCGCACGCCTTCCCGCAAGACTTCGCTGCGGGAGTGATAACGCCCGGACTTCACGAGGTCGGTGACGTAGTTTTCGAGATGCTGTCCGAGATTTGCGCTGCTGGCCATGGTCGCTTCTCCTTCATCCATTATGCCGGGAAGCAATAACTGTTGGCAACGGCTAGGACGGTGTTTCGCCACCCCGCGACGTGCGGGAGGGCGAGTTTCGCGCAACGCAGCATCACATCGACGATCTAATTGTCGCTATCTCGCGTGCCGTCTGAACGGAGCTTTCGAAGCCAGCGCGAAACCGAAGCTCCGACAAAGCCCAGCAGGACGAACGGTAGGATATAGAGCGGCAACGCCATCAAAATCTCTGAAAAGCTCCCTAACAGAAGCGGAGACACGAGAATAAATCCGTACAAGGCTGCCATCCTGAAAAACTGGACGACGGACGAACAAGCGAATGAATCAAAACCCTGGTTCGCAATCGTATCGACGTCGCCATAAACGTGAACGTCAGCGCTCAGACAGAAGCGTGTGGCTGGCCAGAACTGATTGATGGAAAAGCCGATGAGGCTGACAAGAAGCACAAAGCTACAAGAGGCGATGCTCCATCGCAGCATGCTTTTGATGAAGGGGGAGAAAGTGATCGGATTATCTCCTCACCCCTCCAGCCCGATCGCCTGAGCCGTCGCGATCGCCGCCATGTTGACCACCCCGCGCGAAGTGACCGACGGCGTCAGCACGTGGGCCGGGGAGGCGGCGCCGAGGAGGATCGGGCCGACATGGAGGGCGTCGGTCATCTGCTTGACGACGTTGAGGGTGATGTTCGCGGCGTCCAGCGTCGGGAAGATCAAAAGGTTGGCTTCGCCCGAAAGCGTCGAATCCGGCATGTTGCGCATGCGGATGGTTTCGGACAGCGCCGAGTCGCCATGCATCTCGCCGTCGATCTCGAGATCCGGCATTTCGGCCTTCACCAGCTTCAGAGCCTTGCGCAGCTTGACCGTGTCCTCGGTGTCGTCGGTGCCGAAATTGGAATGGGAGACGAAGGCGGCCTTGGGGTCGATGCCGAAGCGGCGGAGTTCTGCAGCCGCGAGGCGGGTCATTTCGGCGAGTTCCTCGGCGTTGGGGTCCCGCTGGACGTAGGTGTCGAGGAAGAACTTCGTCGACCCTTGCGTGATCAGAAGGCTCATCGCCGCGAGCTTCCGGACGTCCCGGCGCATGCCGATGACCTGCGAAATGTCGCGGACGTGATGGGGGAAGCGGCCTTCCAGCCCGCAGATCAGGCTGTCGGCCTCGCCCCGCGAGACGGCGACCGCGCCGATGACGGTCGTGTTGGTGCGCACCACGGTGCGGGCGGTGTCGGGGCTGACGCCCTTGCGCCCGACCCGCTGGAAATAGTGGTCGACATAGTCGCGATAGCGCGGATCGTCCTCGGGGTTGATCACCTCGAAGTCGGCGCCGGGGCGGATCTTGAGGCCGTAGCGTTCGAGCCGGGTTTCGATGACGGCCGGCCGGCCGATCAGGATCGGCACGCAGACCTCGTCCTCCATCAGCACCTGGGCGGCCCTCAGCACCCGCTCGTCCTCGCCGTCGGAGAAGATCACCCGCTTGCCGGCCTTGCGGGCGATCTGGAAGATCGGCTTCATGATCATGCCGGAGCGGAAGACGAAGCGGTTCAGCCTTTCGACATAGGCGTCCATGTCGGCGATCGGCCGCGAGGCGACGCCGTCCCGCTCGGCCGCTTTCGCGACGGCCGGGGCGATCTTCAGGATCAGCCGGGGATCGAAGGGGGAGGGGATCAGATAATCCGGCCCGAAGACCGGCGTTTCCGACCCATAAGCCTTGGCCGCGACTTCCGAGACCTCCTCGCGGGCGAGCTCGGCGATGGCGTCGGTCGCCGCCTGCTTCATGCCTTCCGTAATGCCGGTGGCGCCGCAGTCGAGCGCGCCGCGGAAGATGAAGGGAAAGCACAGGACGTTGTTGACCTGATTGGGGAAATCCGAACGGCCGGTGCAGATCATCGCGTCCGGCCGCACCTCGCGCGCCAGATCCGGCATGATCTCGGGGACGGGATTGGCGAGCGCCAGGATCAGCGGCTTGGCGGCCATCTTCTTCAGATAGTCGGGCTTCAACACGCCGGCCGCCGAGAGGCCGAGGAAGACGTCGGCGCCGTCCAGCGCCTCTTCGAGCGTCCGCATCCCGGTGTCGCGGGCATAGACCTCCTTCCAGCGGTCCATGGCGACGGTGCGGCCCCTGTAGACCAGGCCGTCCTTGTCGGTGACGAGGATGTTTTCGAGCTTCGCCCCGAGCGAGACGAGGAGATTGAGGCAGGCGAGCGCCGCGGCGCCCGCGCCCGACGCGACGATCTTCACCTCTTCGAGCTTCTTGTTGCCGAGGCGGAGCGCGTTGCGCACCGCGGCGGCGGCGATGATCGCGGTGCCGTGCTGGTCGTCGTGGAAGACCGGGATCGCCATTTCCTTGCGCAGGCGGGCCTCGATCTCGAAGCATTCCGGCGACTTGATGTCTTCGAGGTTGATGCCGCCGAAGGTCGGTTCCAGCGCCGCGACCACCTTGCAGAAGTGGTCGATGTCGAGAGCGTCGACCTCGATGTCGAAGACGTCGATGTCGGCGAATTTCTTGAACAGGACCGCCTTGCCCTCCATCACCGGCTTGGAGGCCAGCGGCCCGATGTTGCCGAGGCCGAGGACGGCCGTGCCGTTGGAGATCACCGCGACGAGATTGGCGCGGCTGGTATAGTCAGCCGCGAGCGCCGGATCCCGCGCGATCTCGAGGCAGGGGGCGGCGACGCCGGGTGAATAGGCCAGCGCGAGGTCGCGCTGGTTGCCGAGCGGCTTGGTGGACTGGATGGCGAGCTTGCCGGGCTTGGGATGGCGATGGAAGAACAGCGCCTGCTCGTCGAGGTCGCTCTTCTTGGTTCCGCCTTCCGGGGACTGGTTGGTGCTCATCTCGGCCTCGATGGTCTGTCGCGCGATCGGCCCGCGCCTCTCCGTGCCGCCCTCTTACCCCCACCTTCGACCCGGCGGCAAACCGCAATTGCCGGCGGGCCCGGTCGAATCGCAGGGATTTCCGCGCCGCCTCGTCATATGCCTGCAATGCGAATCGGCCATTGCTGCCCCAGCGGAGAGGCGGACAGATGTTGCGCGAGGCGGCGATCATGACGGACGAGGCGGCAGCGCGGCATTTCCGGACGTTGTTCATTTCCGACATTCATCTCGGCGCCAAGTCGGCCCAGGCGGAAATGCTGATCGATTTCCTGCGCTTTCACGATGCGGAGAAGATCTATCTCGTCGGCGACATCGTCGACGGCTGGCGGCTGAAGCGATCCTGGAACTGGCCGCAGAGCCACAACGACGTCGTCCAGAAGCTCCTGCGCAAGGCCCGCAAGGGCGCGACGGTGATCTACATTCCCGGCAATCACGACGAATTCCTGCGCGACTTCACCGGCCGGCATTTCGGCGGCGTCGAGGTGAAGCTGAGCGACGTCCACGTCACCGCCGACGGCCGGCGGTTCCTCGTCATGCATGGCGACGAGTTCGACGTCGTGGTACGCAATGCGCGGATCATCGCCTATCTC
The DNA here is from genome assembly GCF_021390325.1 of Jiella avicenniae. Lineage (GTDB taxonomy): Bacteria > Pseudomonadota > Alphaproteobacteria > Rhizobiales > Rhizobiaceae > Jiella > Jiella avicenniae. Next base: position 177,142 of record NZ_JAJUWU010000004.1, read on the forward strand.
GGCGACTGGGCCTATGACGCGGCGATCGCCATCAATCTCGTCTTCAACAAGATCCGCCGGCGGCTGGGCTTCCCCTACTGGTCGTTCTCGTCCTGGGCCAAGCTGAAGGTCAAGAACGCCGTCAACTTCATCGGTGCCTTTGAGGAGGCGCTCGCCGAGGAAGCCCGCCGGATGGGCTGTGACGGCGTCATCTGCGGCCACATCCACCATGCGCAACTGGCCGACCACGCGGACGTCGGCTATATCAACACGGGCGACTGGGTCGAAAGCTGCACGGCCGTCGCCGAGCGCCACGACGGCTCCTTCGAGCTCATCCGCTGGAGCGAAGTCGTCAGGGCGCGCGCCCACGCGAAGGCGGCCCAGCCGCGCATCGTCTCGGAGCAGCGCCCGGTGGTCCGCCCGACGGAGGCAGCCTGAATGCAGCGAATCCTGATCGTCACCGACGCCTGGCATCCACAGGTGAACGGCGTGGTGCGGACGCTGGCGAGCCTCGTCTCCGAACTTGCGGACCGCGGTTTCGACGTCAGGGTCGTCACGCCCCGGGACTTCCGCACGATTCCCTGCCCGACCTATCCGGAAATCCGTCTGGCGCTGACCGGCACCGACGGGATGGCGCGCCTGATGGACGCCTTCCTGCCGGATTCGGTCCACATCGCCACGGAGGGGCCGCTCGGCTTTGCCGCGAGACGGGTCTGTCTGAAGCGCGGCATCCGCTTCACCACCAGCCTGCACACCCGCTTTCCGGAATATCTGCGCAAGCGCGCGCCGATCCCCGAGCGTTGGACCTACAACGTGCTGCGCTGGTTCCACAACGCCGCCAGCCATTGCCTGGTGCCGACGGAATCGATGCGCCGACAACTGGAGCCGCTCGGCTTCCGCAACCTCGTCACCTGGACCCGCGGCATCGACCGGCACATTTTCCGGCCGAGCGAACCGATCCCCCTCGACCTGCCGCGGCCGATCTTCCTGACCGTGTCGCGGCTGGCGCCCGAGAAGAACATCGAGGGCTTCCTCGACCTCGACCTGCCGGGATCGAAGCTCGTGGTCGGCCACGGCCCGTCGATGGCCGGGCTGGTCGCGCGCTACCCGAAAGCCCACTTCGCCGGGCTGCAGACGGGCAATGCCCTGGCGAGCTACTATTCCTCGGCCGACGTCTTCGTCTTTCCTTCCAGGACCGACACCTTCGGCAACGTCATCATCGAAGCGCTCGCCTGCGGCGTGCCTATCGCGGCCTTTCCCGAGCCCGGCCCGAACGACGTGATCGCCGATTCCGGCGCCGGCGTGATTTCCGAGGATCTGCGCGAGGCCTGCCTTGCGGCCCTGTCGATCGACCGGGACACAGCGTTCCGCCGATCCTTCGCCTACAACTGGGAAGCCTGCGCGGAGATCTTCCTCGATCACGCCTTCGGCGCGGGCCGGACGCAAGGGCGGAGCGACCCGCTCGCCGCCTGAGCCATGGGCGTCCGTGCGAGGCGCTCACTCGCCCGATGCACGCGGGCGGGATCAGGCCTCCAGCATCGCCCGCAGCAGCGCGTGGTCGGCGATGACCCGCCTCGAATAGGCTCGGGCGGTCTCGATCAGGACGTCCCCGGAATCTTCGATCCGCGCGGCGATCGCCGTCTCGAAGGCGTTGGAGCGATGATCCGTGCGGCCGTGGGCGAGGGCGAGGGACTGCCCGCAGGCCTCGACATATTGCCGGAGCGGCTTGCCCGGATCCTCGGCGAGGCAGACTTCCTCGGGATCGAGGCTGTAACGGGCATGGTGGCGCGAGCGGACCAGCCATTGCGAGCCGTTCCAGGCGACCTCGTCGAGCAAAAGGTCCGGCTCGCGCTGCATCAGCCGCTGCAGGTCGACGGTGAGATGGGCGGGCGACAGGCGGTTGCGCGGATCGATGTCGGCGAAGTGTCTGAGCGGTGCGGCATGACGCTGCTGCTTGACCTCGACCACGTGGCACATCGGCAGCTCCGCATGGGTCGAGGCGTCCGCCGGGCCGACCAGCAGATAGTAGCGCTCGACATTGACCGAGCCGGTCCCGGCGCCGAGCCGCTCGACGACGTCGAGAATCTCGTCGTCGACATAGGGGCGGAACTCCGAGCGGATGCTCGCGGCGCTGGATGCGTCGAGGCGGCGGTAGCGGCCCGGACGAGCGCGGAACCGCAGGCCCTCCTCCGTCATCGCGACGGCCTTGCCGAGGGTGCTCTTGGTGTGGAATTTCTTGCCGCCGATCGACCGCTTGCGGGCTTTCTTCAACCCCTCGTGAAGGAGGTGATGCCTGGGAAAGCCGGATTTCACGGTGCGCCGCTGCGACGGATCCGCCGCGATCGCCTCGGCCATTTTGCGATAGGCCTTCAGGAAGGCGCGGGCGGCCTTCTCCTGCTGCTTTTCTGACGGGGCCTTCAGGCCGGACAGGTCGTCGAAGTCGCTGGTTTCGTAGCGGCCGTCGAGAATGCCGTGGGCGAAGTCCGAGGCCAGGAAGATGCTGGCGAGAAAGCGCGTCAGATCCCAGGCGGCGTGGCCGATGCAGGCATCGTCGAAATCGTTCGGCACGAAGACGACGAGATTGCCGTGCGAGCCCTTTTCCGTGACGAAACCGAAATTTGCCATGTGACAGTCGCCGATGACGGCGGTCGGTTTGACCCATTCGGTGATGCCGGCCGGCAGCAGCAGAACGCCTTCCTTCAGGTCTGTGTAGAAGATCTGGGCGGAACCGCGATAGAAGTGGAACGGGCTCGACGCCATCTTGCGATGTTTGCGCCCGGGCTCGTCCCGACCGGGGCGAACGCCATCCACCCGCTCCAGTTCGTCGGCGATCAGCTGCGCGCGTCGTTCGTCGCGGTGTTCCATGGCCGGGAGTTAGGCCGCGTCTGCCCTCGAGGCAAGCAAGAGGGGACGCCGCCCTGCCCCCGCTGGGAAGGCATGGTCAGCCCCTCTCAAGCGAGAGTTTCCATAGTGCGGCATCGCGGGCACATCGCCGGCCGGGCGAGACGAGCCGGCGACGCCGCGTCGTGGGCTGCGCATGACGAGCGAGGGCGACATGCGGCAGCAAGGTGCCGACGCCTGGAACGCCCGGCCGCGCGGCGAAAGACGGGAGGAGATCGATGACGGGCGCGTTCAAACGCATCGTGCTGGGCGTCCTGGTGGCCGTGCTGGCCGTTGCCGCCGGCATCGCCGCCGCCGGCGCCGAGGGCGGGGCGCCGCGTGGCTGGGCGGCCGGGCCGGAGGAAGACGCGGTGATGGAGATCGGCCAGCGCTTCGACTGCACCGGCCCCGGCTGCCCGACGGATCTTTCCTGCCTCTACGCGCTGGCGCCGACGCGGCCGCCCGGTTCCTGGCCGATCGACACCGCCTTCATGCTCGACGAGCAACGCATGCCCTGGTCGGACGTCGAGGCCTGGCTGTTCGCGAAGGCCAAGGCCCTGCGGCCGGACCTCGCCTACGATCCGCTGGTCCGCCCCGGCAACTTCACGGCCCGCACCAAGCCCGAAGCGTTCGACCTGCCGGGCGGCGAATACGTGGTTCGGGACTATCGCCTCGCGGCCAAGCGGGGGAGCCAGGATCTCACCACCTATATGTGGAGCGTCAAGGGGCGTCTTCGGATCACCTTCTGCCTTCGCCCCGCGTCAGAGCCCTCGCTGCGCCCGGCCGTGCCGCCGGTCGAAGCGCTGCTCGCCGATCTGCGCCGCAGGGATGGCCAGGAGGACGGCCGGTAGGCATCGCCGGCTGGCTGCCTGGCGAGCCTTGCGCCTCGCCCGGCGAGCGGCATGGCCATCGCGACCTTTCCGCCCCGGATCCCGCCCGCGACGCCCTCGTCGGGCCGGCCGGCCGAATCGCGGCCTGTCGAAAATTCTCAGGGTCCGGCCCGCGGGCCCGAACCGCGAGAGTGGAGCGGCCTTGCGGCCCGGCAGCCGATCACGTCTTTCTGTAGCAACTCCCGGACGCTTCTTTCGTTGGCGATGAGTGCCAGATGCGAAAGGGACGTGATGCAGAAGCCGTGGTCGAAGCTCAAAATCGTGATCGTAGCGGCCGGATGCGCTTCCATCCTCGGCGGATGCGTCGCCAGCGACGGGACGGCGACACGCAACCGGGCTTCCCTGGCCGATCGCGATACGCCGTCGGGCGGCATCGTACCCGGCCAACTGCCGGATTGAGGCGCGTGTTTGCCGATATTGCCGCCGCGCTCGTCTCGATCGGCGCGAAACGCAGGGTAAATCGAAGGAATGACGACATGATCTGGAAGATTGCAGGACTGGCGGCCGCCATGGGCGCGTCGCTGTTGCCGCAGACCAATGCCGTCCTGGCTCAGGAGTACGGAGCTCGCGTGGACAGGCCGGCCGTCGTCCTGTCGAACCGGGAGCGACGCGTCGCCTATTCCGTGCGGCTGCCCGACGGTCGGGTGGTCCGGCGAGCCGGCGGCGGCGGCATTCCCTGGTTGTACGGCCTCGGAGACGTTTATGGCAAGGCATCGGCAGTGCCGCTGGTCGACGGCTCGACGCCGTCCGTTCTCGCCTCGACCCCGTCTGGGGGGGTCGTGCCGGGACAAGAACCGCGCTGACGGGTGTGGCCCAGCCGCGGCGTCGCTCTGCTTGAAGCATTTGGCAGGAGCGCCAGCCCCCGGATGCTCGGCACTGACCCATGGTCGCTTGCCCATGCGGTGATGCGACGTTGAGGAGACCGCCAAAGACTCGGCATGCTGCCGGTCATTTCGTGCGGCTTCCGTGCTCGGTGCCCGGTGCCCGAAGATCGGTGAGGTCACTGTCTGTTCGCGCGATCCTCCGACCTTTTCGAGTCGCGGCAAGCGGTTGCGGCCACCGTTCCGCCGGAGTTGGATGGTGGGGATGCCCGGCGCTCTCCGCCGGGAGGCGCTGCCTCCCCTCCAGCCTGGGAATCTGCCGCCTTGACCCGCTGCCTTCCACTCGCCGCCGCCTGTGCGCTTCTCGTCCTCGCCTCCGCCTGCGCCTCCAAGCCGGTCGACGATCCCGGCGGCAAATGGGCGAAACAGGCCGAGACGGTCGACAATTCGCTTTTTCGGTGACGCCGCGCGGCCGGGCGGTTGATGACCGTCGCCCGGCCATGCGAGACAGGGCGACCATAAGGCCTTTTGCCGCAGCCTCATGGGAAATCCGCTTTGTCCGACCTTTCGATTCGCCCCAACGTTCCCTTCGATCTCAGCCCGCTCGCACGGCTTCTCGCCGACGAGGCCGATCTCGCGCTCGTCAATCCGAGCGCCAAGCATCCGTTCGATCCCCTGGAATGGCAGGAGAAATGGCTGAACGAGCCGGACGACCAGTCCTTCTATCTGGTCGACGCGGCCGGTCGCGACGTCGGCTTCTTCGCGCTTCGGATCGGCATCGGCCCGGAGGTGCGCCATCTCGTCTACGTCTTCGTCGAGGAAGCGGCCCGCGGTGGCGCGGGCAAGCAGTTGGCGGCCCATGCGGAAGAGGCGGCGAAGGAGCTCGGCGCGATGTCGGTCACCCTCAAGGTCGAACTCGACAACGAGCCGGCCCTCGCCGTCTATCAGGCGGCCGGATATGAGGAACTCGGCCGCTCCAACGGCATGGCGACCATGCGCCGGGACCTCGTCTGACGCGGGCGCCCGCGATCCCCAGTTCGGCGCCGAACCATCGACGCGGCTTGCCATGGGGGCGTAGACCTGGCCGGCGCAGTCAAATGCAACGTCGGCAATGCTCTTCGATCCCCCTCGCGAGTGTCGCCGGGCCTGCGGCCCGGCGCCGACCATTGCGTTCCATTCGGCATTCGGATGCGTCGGCACTTCCGTCCCTCCGGCCGGTTCAGGCGGCCGCGGCGAGCCGTTCGCCCGCGACCCGGTATGAGATCGCCTCGGCGAGATGGACGCGCTGGACGCTGCCCGCCTGATCGAGATCGGCAAGGGTGCGCGCGACCTTGAGAATGCGGTGATAGGCTCTTGCGGAGAACTTCATCTGCTCGGCCGCGTCGTGCAGGAGTTGTGTGCCGGGCCGGTCGACCGAGGCGACGTCCTCGATCATGCTGGCCGAACAGTGTGCGTTGAGCGTTTCGGCCGGCAGGCCGAGGGCGGAAAACCGCTCCGTCTGACGAAGGCGGGCCGCGACGACGCGGGCGAGCACCGCCGATGACGGCTCGGCCGGAGCCGGCCTGATCAGATCGGACGCCGTTACCGCCGGAACTTCCACCCTCAGATCGATCCGGTCGAGCAGCGGACCAGAAATGCGCGACTGGTATTCGCCGGCGCAGCGCGCGCCGCGGGGACAACGGTAGCCCGGCTCCCCCGCCATGCCGCAGCGGCAGGGATTCATCGCCGCGATCAGCTGGAATTTCGCGGGATAGGTGACACGGTGATTGGCGCGGGCGATGACGCTTTCGCCGCCTTCCAGCGGCTGGCGCAGGGAATCGAGCACGATCGGCGAGAATTCGGGCAGTTCATCGAGAAACAGAACGCCGCGATGGGCGAGCGAGACCTCGCCGGGCCTTGCCCGCAAGCCGCCGCCCACCATCGCCGCCATCGAGGCCGAGTGGTGCGGACTGCGGAACGGCCGCCGGTCGGAGAGCTTGCCGCCGCTGAGTTCGCCGGCGATCGAGGCGATCATCGACACTTCCAGGAGTTCGCGCGGCGCGAGCGGCGGCAGGATCGAGGGCAGCCGCTGGGCGAGCATCGACTTGCCCGACCCTGGAGGGCCTACCATCAGGAGGTTGTGGCCGCCGGCCGCGGCGATCTCCAGCGCCCGCTTGGCGACGATCTGCCCCTTGATCTCGGCCAAGTCCGGCAGATTCGCCGGCCCCGAGCGGATCGCCGGCTCGGGACGGGCGATCACCTGGGTTCCGCGGAAGTGGTTGGCGATCTGGATCAGGCTGCGGGCCGCGACGATCGGCATGTCGGCGCTCGCCCAGGCCGCCTCGGGCCCGCATTCGGACGGGCAGATCAGCCCCATTTCGAGAGCATTGGCGCGCATCGCCGCCGGCAGCACGCCGGCGACCGGCGTGATCATTCCATCGAGCGAGAGTTCGCCGAGAACGCAGTAGCCGGCCAGCGTGTCGGAAGGCACCGCACCGAGCGCCACCATCAGGCCGAGGGCGATCGGCAGGTCGTAGTGGCTTCCCTCCTTCGGAAGGTCGGCCGGCGCGAGATTGACCGTCACCTTCTTGGGCGGCATCGACAGGCCGGAGGCGTGCAGGGCCGCCTGCACCCGCTCGCGGCTTTCGGCCACGGCCTTGTCCGGCAGGCCGACGATCTGGATCCCGACCTTGCCCGGCGCCACCATCACCTGGACGTCGACCGGCACCGCCTCGATGCCGTGGAAGGCGACCGTCTTGACGCGCGATACCATGGGCCTGCCTCCGTTCGCGATTGATCCATCGACGTCCAGCGGTTGTCATGAATGAAAATGCATCTCATCACAGCATTCAGGATAAAACAAGAACTTTCGAGGAACAAAATGTGCTTGCCGATTTCTTCCCGCCGTGCCAGGATCGACGGACCGATGCGGGTCTTGAAGGCTGAATGGAGGAGGGCAGGTACCGGAGCGCTGTGTTCGCCGGCTGAGAGTGTGCCCGGCCCGACCTCCGGCCGGTGTCGACGTGAGCCCGGCGGGCGTTTTCGGCGACGATTGCGACCGGGGCCGAAAGAGATGTTGCCATCGTGAAAGGGCCAGCGGCTTGGCGGAGGAGGAGAACGGCGTCGAGGCGAAGGCGCTTTGGATCGTTGGAGAAAACCGCGCCGACCGGCGCAGCGAGGCGTCTCTGCGGCCTGGGTCGAAAGAGGTGGCGGTTGCGTCCGCTTTCGGCGCGATCAGCCGGGGGACGGAGTCGCTCGTCGCCGCCGGCGCCGTGCCGGAGAGCGAATGGGAGCGGATGCGTGCGCCGTTCCAGGAGGGGGCGTTCCCCTTTCCGGTGAAATACGGCTACGCGACGGTGGGGCGGATCGTTGCCGGGGATGCGGCGCGGAACGGCGAGTGGGTGTTCTGCCTGCATCCGCATCAGGACCGGTTCGTCGTTCCGGGGGAGGCGGCGGTGCCGGTGCCCCAGAACGTGCCGGCCAGCCGCGCGGTGCTTGCCGCCAACATGGAAACCGCGCTCAACGTCGTCTGGGATGCCGGGATTATGCCGGGCGACAAGGTCGCGGTGATCGGCGCCGGCGTCGTCGGGCTTCTGGTGGCCTATCTCGCGGGGGCAATCCCCGGGACGCAGACGACGATCGTCGACGTCAATGCCGGGCGGGCGGACGTTGCCGAGCGCCTCGGCATAGGCTTTGCGACGCCCGGCGGCGCGCCGGCGGAATGCGACGTGGTCGTGCACGCCTCGGCGAGCGAGGCGGGGCTTGCCAGCGCCATCGAGGCGGCCGGCTTCGAGGCGCGGATCGTCGAGGCGAGCTGGTATGGCGAGAGCGCGCCGACGGTCCCGCTGGGCGGCGCCTTTCACAGCCGGCGCCTGTCGCTCGTCGCCTCGCAGGTCGGCAGCGTGCCGGCGAGCCGGGCCGGGCGCTGGAGCAACCGGCGGCGGCTCGAAACGGCGCTGCGCCTGCTCGCCGATCCGCGGCTCGACGCGTTGTTCTCGGGCGAGACGGCTTTCGTCGACTTGGCCGCGCGCTATGTCGCCATCCTTCAGGATCCGGCGACCCTCTGCCATCGGGTCCGCTACGACTGACGAAGAGCGACGTGAGAGGAATGCGACGATGTACGCCGTCGAGGTCCGCGACCACATGATGGTCGCCCACAGCCTGCCGCGGCCGGTCTTCGGCCCGGCGCAGAAGATCCACGGCGCGACCTTCGTCGTCGACGCGGCGTTCTTCGCCGAGGAACTCGACGAGGACGGCCTCGCGGTCGACATCGGTCTGGCGAGTTCGGTCCTGAAGGCGGTTCTCGAACCGTTGAACTACCAGAATCTCGACGAGCTCGAGGTGTTTCGCGGCAAGATCACCACGACGGAGTTCCTCGCCCGGTATCTGTTCGACCGGCTGGCCGAGCGCATCGCGGCAGGCGCGCTGGGAAAAGGCGGCGGGCGCATCTGCCGCCTGAAGGTCAGCCTGGAGGAATCCCACGTCGCACGCGGCTGGTACGAGGGCGCATTGTGAGCCTGCGCCGGCTGGTCTTCGCGATCCCCGGCGATCTTTCGACGCCGAGCGGCGGCTACGGCTACGACCGCCGCCTGATCGGCGAATTGCGGCGGCTCGGCTGGGAGGTCGAGCATCTTCGCCTGCCGGACGGGTTTCCCCGACCGAGCCGCGCCGAACGCGCGGACGCTGAGGCGGCGTTCGCCGCGCTGACGGATGGGGACCTCGTCCTCGTCGACGGCCTCGCCTTCGGGGCCATGCCGGACATCGCCGACCGGCACGCATCACGACTCCGGCTCGCCGCGCTCGTCCACCATCCGCTGTTCCTCGAAACCGGCCTCGACCGGTCGACGCGCGAGGCGCTGGATGCGAGCGAGCGACATGCGCTTCTCGCGGCCCGGGCGGTCGTCGTGACGAGCCCGGCGACGGCCGAGACCGTGAGCGCTTCCTTCGCCGTGCCGGCCGAGCGGCTGACGGTCGCCCTGCCGGGCACGGACAAGCCGTCGCCGCCCCTGCCGGCCGGTGGACGCGGCGAGGCGCCGCCGACGATCCTGTCGATCGGCACGCTCATTCCCCGCAAGGACCATGCGACGCTGGTCGCCGCCCTCGCCGGGATCGCCGATCTTGCCTGGCGATGCCGGATCGTCGGCAGCATGAGCGCCGATCCGGACACCGCCGAGGCCTTGCGCCGGCAGATCGAAACCCTCGGCCTTTCGGGTCGGATCGAACTCGTCGGCGCCATGGCCGATGTCGCCGCCGAATATCCGAAGGCCGATCTCTTCGTTCTCGCCAGTCGCTACGAGGGCTACGGCATGGTCTTCGCCGAGGCCCTGGCCCATGGCCTGCCGGTGGTCTTCTGCGCGGCGGGCGCGCCGCAGGACTTCATTCCGGAGGCTGCCGGTCGGCGCTTCGAGCCGGGCGATGCCGAGGGCCTCGCCGCCGCGCTTCGCGCGCTGCTCGTCGACGGGAACGCGCGCGCCGGTGCCGCAGAGGCGGCGTACGCGGCGGGGCGGGCGCTGCCCGGCTGGGACGAGACGGCGCGGATCGTCGCTGCTGCGCTGTCGCGGCTGGACGATCGCCGATGAGCGGCTTCGAGCCGTCCTGGCTCGCCTTGCGGGAGCCGGCCGATCTGCGCGCCCGCGATGCCGGACTGATGCGAAAGGCCGCCGAATGGCTCGCCAGGGCGGACATGGCGCCCGTCGTCGTCGATCTCGGCTGCGGCGCCGGCTCGACGCTCGCGGCGATGCGCCCCGTCCTGCGCGCCACGGGCTGCAACGCCCGCTGGCGCCTGGTCGACGACGATCCGGCGCTTCTCGACCTTGCGGCAAAGCGGGCGGCGGAGTTCGGTGTCGATGCCGAAACCTGCCGCGTCGACCTGTCCGACGTTGCGGCGATCCCGATCGACGACGCCCGGCTGGTCACGGCGTCGGCCCTGTTCGACCTTGCCGCGCCGGACTTCGTCTCGGCGCTTGCGGGCGACGTCGCGAAGGCGCGGGCCGCGCTCTATGCCAGCCTCAGCTATGACGGCTCGACGACGTTCGAGCCGGCTCATCCGCTCGACGGCATCGTCGTTGCCGGGTTCAACCGCCATCAGCTGCGGCCGAAAGGGCTCGGCGATGGCCCCGCGCTCGGCCCGGCCGCCGCGCGGATGCTGGCGAAGGTCATGCGGGCAGAGGGCTACGAGGTGGACCTTGCCGAGAGCCCCTGGCGGCTCGGACCGGAGGACGGGGGCCTCGCGGTTCGGCATGTCGACGGCATGGCCGAGGCGGTCGGCGAACTCGGCGTCCTCGACCCGGCGGAACTCGCCGGCTGGCGGACGTTTCGGCTCGAAAGCGCCGGCGAGACCCGCGCGATGGTCGGCCATCTCGATCTCCTGGCGCTTCCAGGTCCCGTCGACGGCTGACCCGTTCGCCTCAGAGCATGCGGTGCAAGGTGGCGTCGCGGCGGATGACGTGGTGATGCAGGACGCCGGCGAAATGCAGGCAGAAGAGGACGAGGATCGACCAGCCGAGAAAGACGTGGACGCTCATCAGGCTCGGCGCGAGATCGGATTTGCCGATCGGGCTCCAGACTGTGACGAGGCCGAACCAGTCGAGCGGAAAGCCGAAGGCGTTAGTCGAAAGGAAGCCGAAGATCGGCTGCAGGACGAGCGCCGCATAGAGCAGCCAATGGACGAGAACGGCGACGCGTCTCTGCAGGAGCGGCATCTCCACTTCCGGCGGCGGCGGAAAGACCAGCCGCACCGCGAGCCGAGCGAGCATCAGCCACAGGATCAGGAAGCCGAAGGATTCGTGCACGACGTAAAAGCCCGTCTTCGCCTCGTCCTTGACGAAGTGGATGACGAAACCGACCGGCCAGACGACGAGGACGAGGAGCGCGACGAGCCAGTGCAGCACGCGCGCTGCCGGCCGATAGCGGGCGGCGTCGGCGACGTGGCTTGGGGCGAGACTCGACATGGGGATTCCTCCATCCGCGCGTCTCGTCCGGCATAGCGGCAATTGCCGGAACGGCAAAGTCCGTTGACCTCAGCGTGACCGCGGCATCGCGGAGGTGGCGAGCGACACCGACTTGATCTGGGCGTGCAGCCGGTCGCCGGGGGCGAGGGACAGCCGGGCCGCCGACCGGCGGGTGACCTTGGCCATGAAGGTCAGATCCGGCGCCCCGTCGAGGGCGAGAAGGATGGCGAGGTCGGCGCGTCCTCCCGGCTCGATGGCGAGGATCTCGACGCCGAGGATGTTGAGGATGGTCGAACTGGCGAGGGGAGCGCGGGCGAGGCTGACGTCGCTGGCGACGATCCTGAGCCGCCGTTCGAGCCCGATCTCCTCCGGCCCGCTGCCGTCGACGAAGACCCTCTGGCCGCCGAGATCGAGTTCGGCGAGCCCGTCCTCCTGCGAAAAGGCGACGACCCGCGCCGGCAGGACCGCCGCGGCGCGCGGATCGCGCACGAAGCCGAGACCGAGGTCGGTCAGGGCCGCGTTGAGCGGGCCGCTCGCTCGGACCTTGCCGTCCGCGACGACGACGATCCGGTCGGCCAGGCGCTCGATCTCGGCGAGATCGTGGCTGACATAGAGGATCGGCAGGTCGAGGCCGGCTGCCAGCCGCTCGATGAAGGGGAGGATCTCGTCCTTCGCCCGGTGGTCGAGGCCCGACAGCGGCTCGTCCATCAAAAGGAGCCGCGGCCGCGACAGGATCGCGCGGCCGATCGCGACGCGCTGTCGCTCGCCGCCGGACAGATCGGCGACGGCGCGGGACATCAGCCTGTCGAGGGACAGGAGGTCGATCACCTCGCGGCGCATGGCGGCGTCGACGCCGCCGGGGCTGCGCCGCGCGCCGTAGGCGAGATTGCCGTCGACCGACAGATGCGAAAACAGGCTCGCCTCCTGGAAGACGTAGCCGAGGGCGCGGCGGTGGGGCGGCAGGAAGCGCGCGCCCTCCTGCCAGGTCTCGCCGGCGACGCGGACGCGGCCGTCGAGGCGAGTGAGCCCGGCGATCGCCCGGAGGATCGAGGTCTTGCCGGAGCCGGACGGGCCGAACAGCGCGGTGACGCCGCGGGCGGGCGCCGTGAAGGCGGCATCGATGGCGAAGTCGCCGCGCCGGCCGGCGAGCGCGACGTCGAGGCCGCCCGGCGCCGCGCCGCTCGAAACGCTTTCGGCCGTCATGGGCGAACCTCGCCGATCCGGCGGCCGATCCGCGACATCGCCAGGATGACCAGGAAGGAGAAGACCAGCATGCCGCCGGCGACGAGATGGGCGTCGGCGAAGCGAAGCTGTTCGACATAGTCGAAGATCGCGATGGACAGGACCCGGGTCTCGCCGGGGATGTTGCCGCCGATCATCAGGACGACCCCGAATTCGCCGACGGTATGGGCGAAGCCGAGCACGGTGCCGGTGAGAAAGCCGGCGCGGGCGAGCGGAACGGCGACGGTGAAGAAGCGATCGAGCGGCGAGGCCCGCAGCGTCGCCGCGACTTCGAGCGGGCGATCGCCGACCGCCTCGAAGGCGTTGCGGATCGGCTGGACGACGAAGGGAAGGGAATAGACGACGGAGCCGATCACCAGGCCGGGAAAGGAAAAGGCGAGGGACCGCAGCCCGAACAGGCCACCGAGCCCGGAGGGGCCGAGCGCGATCAGCAGGTAGAAGCCGAGCACCGTCGGCGGCATGACCAGCGGCAGGGCGACCAGGGTTCCGACCATGTCGGAGACGAGGGAGCGGGAGCGGGCGAGCCACCAGGCGAGCGGCGTTCCGAGGACGAGCAGCACCAGGGTCGTGACGGTGGCGAGCTCGAGGGTCAGCGTCAGCGCCGAGAAGACGTCGCCCGTGTCGATCATCGGGGCCGCCTCATCCACCGGTCGCGTAGCCGTATTTCTCGATGATCTTCGCCGCCTCCGGGCTCTTGAGGAAGTCGAGAAACGCCTTGGCGGCCGGATTGGATGCGCCGGTGTTCAGAAGGACCGCATCCTGGCGGATCGGCGCGTGGTCCTCGGCCGGCACGACCCAGCGGGAGCCGCCCTTGGTCGTGGCGATCTGCGACAGGGCGACGAAGCCGAGTTCGGCATTGCCCGTCGCGACGAACTGGAAGGTCTGGGCGATGCTGTTGCCCTGGACGATCCTGCTCGCGAGATCGTCGTAGACGCCGAGCTTCCGCATGGTCTCGACCGCCGCCGCCCCGTAGGGCGCCGTCTTCGGATTGGCGATGGCGATCTTGTCGAAGCTGCCGCCCGTCAGCGTCCCGGGGCCGGTGACGAGGTCCGGATCGGCGCTGTAGAGAACCAGCGTTCCGACCGCATAGGTGAAGGCGCTGCCTTCCACCCCGAGACCTTCCGTCACCGCGCGGCGGGGCCGCTCGTCGTCGGCCGCAAGCAGCACTTCGTAGGGCGCGCCCTGGCCGATCTGGGCGTAGAGCGAGCCGGTCGATCCGAAGCTGAGTTCCGCCGTGTCGCCGGTCTTCTCGGCGAAGGCCGCGGCGATTTCCTTGGCGGGCTCGGTGAAGTTGGCGGCGACGGCCACGACCGTCGTTTCGGCGGCGGCGTGGCCGGCGCTCGCTGCAAATGCGAGGGCGAAGGCGAAGGCGAGCAGCGGGAAGGAACGGTTCATGGCAGATCTCCGATATGTTTTGCAGAACATATCGCTTCGGTCCGCCGGTCAAGTGGGGCGCATTCAGTTTTTGCCGTCGTTGCGGGGGAGGGGGAGGTCGGAGCCGGCCTCGATGCCTGCCTCCGGCGCTGCCACGAGGGCCCGCAGCGCCGCGATCTCGCCCGCCACGGCGGCCTCGGCGCGACTCTCCACCCGCCGGTAGCTCGCGAGCACGGTTTCTCCGGCCGGCGTGAGACAGGCGCCGCCGCCGCTGCTGCCGCCCCGGGCGGAGGCGACGAGCGGTTCGCGGAAGCCGCGGTTCATCTCCTCGACCAGGCTCCAGGCCCGCTTGTAGCTCATCTTCAGCCTACGGCCGGCGGCGGCGATCGAGCCCGTCTCGGCGATGGTTTCGAGCAGCCGCGCCTTGCCCGGCCCGATGCTGCAGTCCTGGCTGAGGCGCAGCCGCAGATGGGCGACGGCGGGAAGGCTCATGCGCCCGCCAGCGCCGCATCGATCTCGGCGACGGAGGGCATGGCCGTCTGCGCGCCGACCTTGCGGCAGGCGAGCGACGCGCCGACGGCGGCACGTCGCGCCGCATCGGCGATCGACAGTCCCTCGGCGAGGCCGCTTGCGAAGACGCCGACGAAGGTGTCGCCGGCCCCGGTGGTGTCGACGACGTCGACCGGCAGTGCCGCGACATGCGTCGTCTTGCCGCCGCCGTCGGCGATCAGGACGCCGCCAGCGCCGAGCGTGGCGATGACGGTGATGGCGAAACGCCGCGCCAGTCGATCGGCCATGGCAGCAGAAGCCTCGCCGACGACCTGCGAGATCATTGCCGCCGAAGCAAGTTCGGTTTCGTTGACGACCAGTACGGTGCTCGCGGCAAGAATTTCCGCGAGTTCGTCTTGCCGAAGATTTGTCGGTACCGGTGCGAGATTGACGACGACGCGCCCGCCCGCTGCACGCATCCGCTTTGCCGCCGCCAGATTTTCGCCGCGCGGGATCTCCATTTGCAGGACGAGAACCGCCGCCTCGTGGAACCGCGAGGGATCGATGCCCGAGGCGTCCGCTTCGAGATTGGCGCCGCTCGCGACGGTAATGGCGTTCTCGCCCGCCTCGTCGATGGCGATGAAGGCGCAGCCGGTGCGCTCGCCAGCGGTTGCGAGATCGGCCGTGTCGATGCCCTCCTCGTCGAGGCTCCGGCGTGCGCCGCGCCCCAGGTCGTCGTCTCCGACGGCGCCGGCAAAGGCGACGGGAAGGGCGGAGGAGCGCCGGGCGGCGACCGCCTGGTTCGCCCCCTTGCCGCCATTGAGCTGCTCGTAGCGTGCCGACAGCACTGTCTCGCCCGGCCGGGCGATCGCCGGGACCCGGCAGACGAGATCGACGTTCACCGAGCCGAAAACGATGACGGTCGGTCGCTCGGTTCTCGTGTCGGTCATCGTCTCCGCCGTCCTTCCTCGCGCTGCAGGCAGCGTTTGTCCATCATTCTTCTGCCGGTCACAAGTGGGCGGGCAAGGCTCGCACAGGCCGGACGGCTTTCAGTCGATCGGCGCATTGCGAACGGCCGCCCGGACCGGCTCCGCTCGGACTGCGCGGCGGTGTGGGCCAGGCAGGATAGACTTTCGAGTATTACGTAAGTGATCGTGATGTTCTTGCAGGTTGCCCATGCGAGCCCAATCCATCTTCAGGCATCCGGGGTCGCGATAAAGAATTGATTAGGAGCTTGCCGCTAGTTTGGCGTCGACAGTCACGGGTTCCGAGCGGTCGAAGCACGAGACGGTCGAGGGAAACCGAGGACGAACGATCATCTTCCCGAGCTGACGCAATCGCTCGCAGCGCCGACCCGGATCGCGATGGTCGTCGGCGCTTCGATCCGATGGAGCATCGGCGCGATGGAGTGCGTCGTCCTCGTCAAGGACGCGCGGAGCGCCGTCGGACCGCATGTAGCGGTGGATGAATTTGCCGAGTGAGGCAGCTGTTAGGGCAGAGTTCGATGAATTTCTCGATTACCAGAAAATTGTGGGCGTTGATCGGCGTGGCGGCTCTCGTGAGCGCTCTTGCAATGTCGCTGCAGCTCTACTCGCTGCACCAGACGATATGGAAGGATCGCCAGGCGCTGATCGTCTCCCAGGTCGAGAGCGCGATCTCCATGCTTGCCGGCTTCCAGGCGCGGGTGGAGAAGGGTGAAATTTCCCTGCAGCAGGCCCAGGACAGGGCCCGCGAGGCGGCCCTTCCGATCCGTTTCGGCGAGAACGACTATCTGTTCATGATGGATGGCGACGGCAAGCGCGTCATGCATCCCGACCCGAAGCTGATGGGCACCGACGCCTTTACTGCCAAGGATCCGACGGGGCGTTTCTACAACCGCGAAATGGTCGAGAACGCCCACAAGGGCGGTGGCTTCACGCCGTATTATCGTCCCCGCCTCAAGGGCTCGGACGACCTGGCGCAGAAGCTGTCCTATGCGCAGCTCTTCGCGCCCTGGGACTGGACCGTCGCGGCGGGGCTGTATGTCGACGATCTCCAGACGCAGTTCATGAACGAGGTCTACAAGACCCTGCTCTGGTCGGGCGTCCTCTTCGTCGTCCTGATCGCCTGTGCCGTTCCGCTCGCCCGTTCGATCTCTCATCCGATCAATGCCATGACGGCGGCCATGCGCCGGCTCGCCTCGGGCGACAAGTCGGTCGAGGTTCCTGCCACCGGCCGCGGCGACGAGATCGGCCAGATGGCCGGTGCCGTTCAGGTCTTCAAGGAACAGGCGCTCGCCCGCGACCGGCTGGAGAAGGAAGCCGAGGCGGCCCGTGTCTCGGAAGCCGATGCCAAGCAGCGTCAGGCCGATCTGGAACACGCCAAGGCGGAGGATCTCAGGGCCTTCATGGGCGTCGTCGACGCCGGCTTCGACCGGTTGTCCTCGGGTGACCTGACGGTTCGGATGACCGGTCATGTCGCGCCGGAATTCGAGCCCATCCGGGCGAAGTTCAACGCCTCGGTCGAGGAACTCGAAGCCGCGATCGGCCGGGTGATCGGCACCGTCGGGACGATCCGCACCGGCCTGTCGGAGATCACCGTCGCGTCCAACGATCTCGCCCAGCGCACCGAGCAGCAGGCGGCGAATCTCGAAGAGACTGTCGCGGCGCTGAGCCAGGTGTCGAGCGCGGTCAACCAGACCGCCGACGGAGCCAGCGAAGCGCGCAAGAGCGCCGAGTCCGCCCGCCAGAAGGCGATGCGCGGCGGCGAGATCGTCGCCGAGGCGGTCTCGGCGATGAACGGCATCGAGTCCTCGTCGCAGCAGATCTCGCAGATCATCGGCGTGATCGACGAGATCGCCTTCCAGACCAACCTTCTCGCCCTGAATGCCGGCGTCGAGGCGGCGCGGGCAGGCGAGGCCGGCAAGGGCTTTGCCGTCGTCGCCCAGGAGGTGCGGGCGCTGGCCCAGCGCTCGGCGGAAGCCGCCAAGGAGATCAAGGGACTGATCAACGCCTCGTCCGAGCAGGTGGAAAAGGGCGTCGACCTCGTCTCGGCGTCGGGCAAGTCGCTCGACGAGATCGTCGCCGAGGTCGCCGGCATGGCGGAAGTCGTCGCCAAAATCGCCGAATCGGCCCGCGAACAGGCGACCAGCCTGCGCGAAGTGTCGGGTGCGGCCGACCAGATGGACAAGGTGACGCAGCAGAACGCCGCGATGGTCGAACAGTCGACGGCGGCCGCCCAGACCCTGTCCACCGAGACCGACGGTCTCGCCCAGGCGGTGGCGCGCTTCAAGACGGCCGGCGGCAAGAGCGCCGGCGCAGCCCCCGCGAGGGCGCAGGCCGCCGCAAAAGCGCACAAGCCGGCCGCCAAGGCCGCGCCGCGCGCCGTGCCGCAGATGCGGTCGACGGGAACCGGCGGTGCCGCCCGGGCTCATGACACCGACGCATCGGCTCAAAGCTGGGAGGAATTCTGATGGCCCGTAAGTCGACCAAGACGAGCAATGCCGAAGGCGCGGTCTACGCCCTGCCGGAGGTGCTCGACCTCAAGGCGGCGACCCCGCTCGCCGAGAAGCTGATGTCGCTGCGCGGGCAGAACATCGTCCTCGACGCATCCAAGGTGGAGCGCCTCGGCACGCAGTGCGTGCAGATCCTCATCGCGGCCGCTGCCACCTGGAAAGACGAGATGGCGGCCTTCAGCATCGCCGAACCATCCGATTCGTTCACCTCCGGCCTGCAGGTCCTCGGCCTCACGCCCCAGGCCATTCTCGAGAAGGAAGTAGCCCAATGAAACGCACCATTCTCACCATCGACGACTCGCGCACCATGCGCGAGATGTTGAAGGTCACGCTGGCGTCGTCCGGTTTCACGGTCGTCCAGGCCGAGGATGGCCAGCACGGCATCGAAGTGCTCGAAGGCATGGAGATCGAGCCGGACGTCATCATCACCGACATCAACATGCCCCGCAAGGACGGCTTCCAGTTCATCGAGGAAGTGCGCGCCGACGCCAGCCGCCGCGCCATTCCGATCCTCGTCCTGACGACGGAGAGCGACGCGGAGAAGAAGCAGCGCGCCCGGCTCGCCGGGGCGACCGGCTGGATCGTCAAGCCGTTCGACCCGACCAAGCTGGTGGATGCGATCAACCGCGTCGCCGCCTGACGACGATCGGTCGGACGGCGCAGGGCTCGAGGAAAACATGCCGGCTTCGACGCGCCGGATCGAGGGTGGAAAGAGATAGACCATGGACGCAATGGCCGAAATCCGGCAAACCTTCTTCGAGGAATGCGCCGAGCAGTTGGCGGAACTCGAAGCGGGGCTTCTGGCGATCGAAAACGGCGAGGCGGATTCCGATACCGTCAATGCCGTCTTTCGCGCCGTTCACTCGATCAAGGGCGGGGCCGGTGCGTTCTGCCTCGACGATCTGGTCCATTTCGCCCACGTCTTCGAGACGACCCTCGACGAGATGCGTTCCGGCCGTCTCGATTCCTCCGAGAAGGTCGTCAAGATCATGCTCCGCTCGGCCGACGCCCTGGCCGATCTCGTCACCGTGGCACGCGACGGCGGCACGGCCGACGCCGAACGCAATGCGGGGCTGATCGACGAGCTGAAGGGGCTGGTCGCCCTCGCCAAGGGCGAAGAGCCGCCGGCACCGACGGCCGCCGCCGGTGGTGGCGCGAGCGACGGTCCTGTCTATGACGACGGCATGGGCGACATCGACTTCACGCCCGTGGCGGTCGACCTCAGCGACCTGATGGGCATCGGTGGCGACAACAAGTTCCGCATCGTCTTCAAACCGTCGCCGCGCATGTACGCCAAGGCGAACGAAGCCAACCGGGTGCTGCGCGACGTCTATGCCCTCGGCGAGGCGAAGGTCTCCTGCAACACCTCCGAAGTGCCGCACCTGACGGCGATCGACCCGGAAGGGGCCTACCTCACCTTCACGATCGAGCTGTCGACCGCCGAGCCGGAGGAGAAGGTCCGCGAGGTCTTCGAATTCGTCGAATTCGACTGCGATCTCTCGATCGAGGCCATCCACGATGCGCCGGACGGCGACATCGAAGCCGACGATCCGGACATCGCGGAAATTCTCGCCCGCATCCGGGCGACGCCGGACGACGAGCCGACGCCCGCAAAGACCGACGAGGCCGAAGAAGAGGCGCCGGTCGCGGCCAAGGCAAACCAGCCGGAACCCGAGCCCGAACAGGCGAAGGCCGCGCCCCAGCCGGCCAAGCCGGCCGCCCCGAGCGCGCCCGCCGCGGCCAAGGCCGACGCTGCCGGTGACGGCAAGGGCGGTGCCGGCGTCGGCGGCGCCGCGCAGACCATCCGCGTCGACCTCGAGCGCGTCGATCGCCTCATCGATCTCGTCGGCGAGCTGGTGATCCACCAGGTCATGCTGTCCCAGCGGGCCTACCAGGCCGGCCTCGCCAGGGCTTCCGACGTCGCCGTCGGTTTCGACGAACTGGAGCAGCTCACCCGCGAGATCCAGGACTCGGTCATGGCGATCCGCGCGCAGCCGGTGAAATCGGTGTTCCAGCGCCTGCCGCGTCTCGTCCGCGAGGTCGCCGACATCTCCGGCAAGCAGGTGCGTCTCGTCACCGAGGGCGAATGGACCGAGGTGGACAAGACCGTCATCGAACGGCTCGCCGATCCGCTCACCCACATGATCCGCAACGCCATCGACCACGGCCTCGAAAAGCCCGAGGACCGGCTGGCGGCGGGCAAGGCCGAGGAAGGCGTCGTCCGCGTCGCGGCGATGCACCGCTCGGGCCGCATCGTGATCGAGATCTCCGACGACGGCGCGGGCATCAACCGCAAGCGCGTCAAGGAGATCGCCATCAAGAAGGGGCTCGTCCCGGCCGAGGCGAACCTCTCCGACGAGGAGACCGACAACCTGATCTTCCTGCCGGGCTTCTCGACGGCGGACAAGATCTCCTCGCTCTCCGGCCGCGGCGTCGGCATGGACGTCGTTAAGCGCTCGATCCAGGCGCTCGGCGGCCGCGTTTCGATCGCTTCGCGGCCCGGCAAGGGCTCGACCTTCACCATGAGCCTGCCGCTTACCCTGGCGGTTCTCGACGGCATGATCGTCTCGGTCGGCGACCAGACCGTGGTGGTGCCGCTGACGGCGATCATCGAGACGCTGCAGCCGAAGGCGAGCGAGGTGAAGAGCTTCGGCGGCGACGCCAGGCTGGTGCAGGTCCGCGACACCTTCATGCCGCTCGTCGACGTCGCGAGAGAGCTCGGCTACTCGCACGAACTGGCGAGCGCCACGGGCGGCGTCGCCATTCTCGTCGAGGCCGAGAACGGTGCGCGTTCGGCGCTCCTCGTCGACGGCATCCAGGGCCAGCGCCAGGTGGTGATCAAGAGCCTCGAAGCCAATTACGGCCGCGTCCCGGGCATTGCCGCGGCGACGATCCTCGGCGACGGACGCGTGGCTCTCATCCTCGACGTCGACGCCGTGGTGGCGACGTCGCGCGTCGAGGGCAATTTCTTCAACAGTGGCATGAAGCACGCAGCGGAGTAAGAAGGATGACGACCGTTTCGCCACCTCTCAACGACAACCGGAGCGACCCGCGGTCGGCGCGCGAGCTCATCGCCTTCTGCATCGGCGAGCAGGAATTCTGCGTCGACATCATGTCGGTCCGCGAAATCCGCGGATGGACGCAGGCAACGCCCCTGCCGCACGCCCCGTCCTACGTCAACGGGGTGATCAACCTGCGTGGCGCGGTGCTGCCGATCGTCGATCTGGCGGCGCGGCTGGGATTTCCGCGCACCGTGCCGACGGCGCGCAGCGTCATCATCGTCGTCAGGGTCGAGCAGCAGCTTTTCGGCCTCCTGGTCGACGCGGTGTCGGATATACTGACCATCACGGACGAGCTGCTGCAGCCGACGCCGGATCTCGCTTCCGATCTCGCCAAGACCTTCGTCAGGGGCGTCATGGCGATCGAAGGCCGGATGATTTCGCTGATCGCGACGGACAACGTTCTGCCGCAGTTCCAGTCGGCGGCCTGAGACGATGCGAGTGCGGCGTCCCGGGCGGGGCGTCCGCGAACGAACACGGGCAGCGACACGGCTGCGCCCACCCAGGAGTACAGGTCGGTGACGGCAACGCGTGAGTCCATAACGCACGTTTCGAAGCGAGCGGGCGCGGGTGGCGCGACGCTGGGCAACGGCGAATTCCCGATGACGGAGCGCGACTTCGCGACCATCGCGAAACTGCTCTACGAGGATGCCGGCATCTATCTCGCCGACACCAAGGCGACCTTCGTCTATTCGCGGCTTTCCAAGCGCTTGCGCGCCCTCGGGCTGGAAAGCTTCAAGGACTATTGCGCCCTCGTCCAGGCCGGGCCGGGGTCCGACGAGCGCATGACGATGCTCGCTTCGCTGACGACCAACGTGACGCATTTCTTCCGCGAGATGCATCACTTCGACCAGTTGCGCGACACGCTGCTGCCGCCGCTCCTCGCCGAGGCCAAGCGCGGCGGCCGCGTCAGGATCTGGTCGGCCGGCTGTTCGATCGGCCACGAGCCCTATTCGATCGCCATGACCATCCTGTCGCTGATGCCGAACGCGGCCGACTACGACGTGCGGATCCTCGCCAGCGACATCGATCCCAATGTCGTCGCGACCGGCCGGGCGGGGGTCTATGGCGCGAGCGCCCTGGAGAGCATCCCCGTCGATCTGCGCCGCAAGTGGTTCCGGCCGAGCGTCGCCGAGGGCGGCAACCGCGGCGTCGCGGCGACGGAAATGCTCTACGAGGTGGCCGATCCGCTGCGCGATCTCGTCGCCTTCCGCGAACTCAACCTCAACGGCGAATGGCCGATGCGCGGAATGTTCGACGCGATCTTCTGCCGGAACGTGACGATCTATTTCGATCAGCCCACCCGCGAACGGGTCTGGAAGCGGTTCGTCGAACGTCTTCTGCCGGACGGCGTGCTGTTCATCGGCCACTCCGAACGGGTCACCGGACCGGCCCTCCAGGCCGTCGAATTCAACGGCAACACGTCCTACCGCAAGATCCGGTGACGGCATGCGGGAACCTGCCGACGGCCCACGCAAGCCGGGACCCGTGCCGCACGCGGCGCGACGACTGCTCGAAGAGGAAGCTCAGGCATTGTGCCGCCATCCGAAGATCCGCGCGAGGATCGCCGGATCAGGGAGAGATCTGGGAAATGTGCGCAGCTAGCGTTCTCGTCGTCGACGACTCGGTCACAATGCGGGCCCTGATCCGGCACGCCTTGAGCCGCGATCCCGACATCGTCGTCGTGGGCGAGGCGGCGAACCCGTTCGAAGCCCGGGACAAGATGAAGCAGCTCGATCCGGACGTCGTCACCCTCGACGTCGAGATGCCGAACATGAACGGCATCGAGTTCCTGGAAAAGATCATGACGCTGCGCCCGACGCCGGTGATCATGGTTTCGAACCTGACGGCGCCCGGTGCCGCTGCGACGCTCGCGGCGCTGGAGATCGGGGCGTTCGACTGCATCGCCAAGCCGAGCGCCCGCGAGACCATGTTCAGCGAGCTGCCGGGACTGATCAAGGAGGCGGCCAAAGCCAAGACGGGGATGGCGAAGCGCCGCAAGGGCGGCGTCACGCACGCCCATTCCGCCTCCGATCCGGTCAGGGACCGTCGCGTCCAGCTGCCGCATCTCGTCGCCATCGGCTCGTCGACGGGCGGGGTCGAGGCATTGATGCAGGTCCTCTCCGAGTTCCCGGCGGACTGTCCTCCGACGGTGATCGTCCAGCATCTGCCGGCGGCCTTCACCGGCTCCTTCGCCGCCCGCCTCGACAGGGTCTCCCGGGCCCGCGTCAGCGAGGCGAAAGGCGGCGAGCCGCTCATCCCCGGACACGTCTATCTGGCGCCCGGCGGCAAATGCCACATGATCGTCAAGTCGGGAGCGCGGCCGTCCGTGGCGCTCGTCGAAAGCGAGACGGTCTCGGGCCACCGCCCCTCGGTCGACGTCCTGTTCACCTCGATTGCCAGGAATTTCGGCGGCCCCTCCTGCGGCGTGATTTTGACGGGTATGGGCCGGGACGGCGCCCAGGGGCTCCTCGAAATGCGCAAGACCGGGGCCCAGACGCTCGGCCAGGACGAGGAGAGCTCGCTCGTCTACGGCATGCCGCGCGTTGCCAACGAGCTCGGCGCGGTCGAGCGTCAATTGCCACTCGGAAAGATCGCAAGGCATATATTCAATGTTGGGTAAACACTTGCCGTTCAAGGATTTTATGAGGGGAGGAGAGACTTCTTTCATCAAATTCGTGTCTACTCGGCCTCGGAAGGAATAGCCCCATGAGCATCGCAAATCATCTCAAAGTCCTGATCGTCGACGATCACCGAACCAGTCGCATGCTGATTCGCGACGCGTTGGAGCAGCTCGGCATCAAGCAGATCGTCTTCGCCTGCGACGGCGAGGAAGCGTTGAAGGCGATGATGCAGACACCCTGTCACATCATCATCTCGGACTTCAACATGCCGAAGCTCGACGGGATTCAGCTACTCAAGGCGATCCGCTCCTATGGTGCGACGAAGAAGACGCCTTTCATCATCCTCACCAGCAAGGGCGACCGCGAACTGGTCATGAAGGCGGCACAGCTCGGCGTGAACAATTTTCTCGCCAAGCCGATCACCGTGCCGGTCCTGAAGAAGACCATCGAAGCGGTCGTGGGGCGACTTCAATGATCACGGCAGGTCGGCAGAACCGCATTCACATCATGCAGGGCGAGGCGAGGGTCGAGCGCGGGGAGGATACCGTCCTGACCACGCTCTTGGGGTCCTGCGTGGCCGCCTGCATCCGCGACCCCGAGGCCGGCGTCGGCGGCATGAACCACTTTCTCCTGCCGGGAAGCGGCGGCTCGGAGGCCGGGCGGGCCGAGAGCTTCGGCCTCTATCTCATGGAGGTCCTGGTCAACGGTCTGCTGACGCGTGGGGCCCGGCGCGGACATCTCGAGGCGAAGCTCTTCGGCGGCGCCCGAACCGTCGACGGCCTCTCCGACGTCGGCGCCAAGAACGCCGCCTTCGCCGAACGTTTCCTGCAGATGGAAAACATCCGCTATCTCGGCGGATCGCTCGGCGGCACGCGCGGTCGCAGGATCGAATACTGGCCCCATTCGGGCCGGGCGCGGCAGATCTTCTTCGAGGAGACGTCGATGCCGAAGATCCCGGTGGCAGCTCCGGTCAGGGCGCCGCAAACGATCGGCGACGTCGACCTGTTCTGACCGACACCGTCGGCGGCACAGACGTCTGCGTGTCCGTCTTCAAGAAAACCGCCGACAGGCCAGACCAGTCGAGAGTGCCAATGACGTCCCTTCCCATCTCCAGCCTGTTGCAGATTCTGGCCGAGGAACTGCGCTCGCTCGCCGTCACCGCCGAGGAAATGCACCACCTCGTCTGTCACGAGCATCTCTCCCGCGACCCCAGCTACATCCGGGCGGTGCAGAAGATCGACCATACGACCCAGGTTCTCGACAACCTGTCGAATTTCGTCTCCGCCGTCGGCGAGGAGACGGGTGAGGGCTGGTCCGTCACGATCGGCTCGGCGCTCGACAAGATCCGGCTTTCCGAACTGAAGCAGCGGCTCCACAAGGCGGAAATCGACGA
The DNA here is from genome assembly GCF_021390325.1 of Jiella avicenniae. Classification (GTDB taxonomy): domain Bacteria; phylum Pseudomonadota; class Alphaproteobacteria; order Rhizobiales; family Rhizobiaceae; genus Jiella; species Jiella avicenniae. The sequence goes on from NZ_JAJUWU010000004.1 coordinate 202,315, forward strand.
CACGGTCGCCAACGACGATCACGACGATCACGACGACCACGGCGATCTCGAACTGTTCGGCTGACATTCGCTCGCCAGGCGGTTTTCCGAGGATCGCCCGGCCGAGGAGCGTCACGCCGGGCAGGGTACGCCATTGCGAGGCAGTGCTGTCTCAACGTCGAACGACGAGACCGCGGCAGACCCTGCCGCGGGCTCGTCGTTGTTCGTTCGCCTACGAAGCGTCGCCCGCTACTCGGCCGCTTCGCAGCGGCGCAGATCGGCGACGTTTCCGGATCCCGGCTCGTCGAGCCGCCGCAGACGTTCTTCCTCGGCGGCCATGTAGCCGCGGGTGATCGGCAGGGTGTCGAGGCTCTTGGTGAACTGCAGCTGGAAGACGACGAGGTCCTGCCACCGGAAGGCGGTTTCCGATGCGGCGAGGTAGAACTCCCACATCCGGCAGAAGCGTTCGTCGTAGAGCGCCTTGGCCTCGTCGCGACGGCTGAGAAACCGCTCGCGCCAGTGCTTCAGCGTCTCGGCATAGTGAATCCGCAGGATCTCGACGTCGCTGACGATCAGTCCGCTGCGCTCGGCCGCCGCCATCACCTCGGACAGCGCCGGGATGTAGCCGCCGGGGAAGATGTACTTCTGGATGAAGGCGTTGGTGTTGCCGGGGGGATCGTAGCGGCCGATCGTATGCAACAGCATCACGCCGTCGTCCTTCAGGATTTCGGCGCAGTGGGAAAAATAGGCGTCGTAGAAGCCGACGCCGACATGCTCGAACATGCCCACCGAGACGATCCGGTCGAACGGGCCCTGCGTCTTGCGATAGTCCTGCAACCGGAATTCGGCGCGCTCGCTCAGGCCGGCGTCTTCGGCCCGTTGCCGGGCGATCGCCAGTTGCTCGTCGGACAAGGTCACGCCGACGACGTCGGCCGACAGCTTGCCGGCGAGATAAAGGCCCATGCCGCCCCAGCCGCAACCGATGTCGAGGACCTTGAGGTCGTCGCGGTCCAGCCTCAACTTGGCGGCGATATGGCGCTTCTTGGCGAGTTGCGCCTCTTCGAGCGTGGCGTCCGGGCGCTCGAAATAGGCGCAGGAATACTGCCGGTCCTCATCGAGGAAGAGGTCGTACAAGGCGCCCGACAGATCGTAGTGATGCTTGACGTTGGAGCGGGCGCGGGTGGGCGTATTGTACTGGACGATCCCGCGGGCGACGCGCCGCATCCGTTCGATCGCCCGCATCCAGGGCCGGCTGGTGACGTGGTTGCCGGCGTTCTGGAAGATCAGGGCGAGCACGTCGTACATCGTGCCTTCGACGACGTCGGCTCCGCCGTTCATGTAGACTTCGCCGAATCTGAGGCTCGGATTGAGGGCCACCGCCCGCTCCGCCGCATGCGAATTGAAGCGGACGGTGAGCGGCTCGCCGGTGCCGTCGCCCCATGTGCGGAGGTTTCCGCCGGCGTCGATGACGCTGAAGGTCCCGGTGTGGATCAGTGTGTCGAGATAGTATTTGAGAATGCGATTCATTGGCGCCGATCTCCTGGCAAGAGCCGTCGGAGCACCGGGTGGCCCGCAGCCCGCCAGGCGACCCGTCGCGACGACGGCGCACCTTCCCCACGGTCGCCAGGAAACCGGACGTTCACCGACTGTCGAGCCCCCCGCTCGCCGTCTTCCCCGTCCGTTTCGATGTCCCCGCGGATTGCGTTCAGGTGGTCACCCGAGGCCCCAGAGACCGCGGCGGCTGGACTCTGCCGTCGGGTACTGGTTGCTCGTTCAACTTACAACGGGAATCCTAAGGATCTCGGCGCATATGAAAAGAGCCCCATTGGTATGGGGCTCATATTTTCGACATCAAATCGTCATTCGTCGGCTGTTTTTATGCAGCCGGCTCGCCTGCCTCGGCCTCATCCTCCGTCTCGGCCTCGTCTTCCTCGGCCTCGTCTTCCTGGGCGTAGTCAGGCTCGTCCGCGCCGTAGATCGCGTCGGCCGAGGTCAGGTCCTCGCCGCGCGCCTGCCGTTCGGCTTCGTCCGGCGAGCGGGCGATGTTCAGCTGAACCTCGACGGTCACCTCCGGATGCAGGCTGATCTCGACCTTGTGCAGGCCGATCGCCTTGATCGGCTGGTTGAGCTCGACCTGGTTGCGGCCGATCTTGAAGCCCTCATTGGCGAGGATCTCGGCAATGTCCCGGGTCGAGACCGAGCCGTAGAGCTGGCCGGTTTCGCCGGCCGAGCGGACGACGACGAAGGAGCGGCCGTCCAGCGTCTCGGCGACGCCGCGCGCCTCGGTCTTGCGCTCTTCGTTGCGCTGGATCAGCTGGGCCTTCTGGGCTTCGAAGCGGGCCCGGTTGGCCTCGTTGGCGCGCAGCGCCCGGCCGGTCGGCAGGAGGTAGTTGCGCGCATAGCCGTCGCGGACGCGAACCGTGTCGCCCATCTGGCCGAGTCTGGCGATACGCTCGAGGAGAATGACCTGCATGTCTGTCTTCCTTGTTCTTTCTGGGTTTCTGACTTGTCTTCGAATGTCCGGCTCGGGCCGGGAAGATTGGGCGCTTCGGTCTCAGGCCGTGGAAGCGGGACGCATCCGCCTGATCGTGTCGTAGAGGCCGAGGCAGGTGAATACGAACAGCGGAAACGAGAGGATCATGATCGCCGCGTAGGAGACGACGAGCAAAAGCACGCGGTTCGAGCGGCCGCGGGTGCGGGCGTGGAGCTGGCCGAGACCCACCAGGGTGAACGCCATGCCGAAGGCGCCGCAGACGACCAGCGCGATCTGCTCCACCGGGCCGGAGGTGAAGCTCGCCGCAAGGCCCGCCGCGAAGACGAACAGCGCCGCCGGCGGAAGATGGAGCGCCGTCGGCAGATCGTCCTTCGGCCGCGGCAGCCGGTCGGAGATGCGGGTGAGCCAGGCGGCGACGTAGAGCCCGAGGCCCAGCACCAGCGTCAACACCGCCGGCTGCACCAGGGGGATCAGCGACAGGAGCAGCGTCGCGACCGCTTCGAACTCGACGTCGCTCATCTGGCCGGCATTGCCGCTCTCGCGCAGCGTGTCGACGATTTCCGGCTTCAGGGCCGTCACGTCGTAGCCGAAATACCAGCCGAGCCCGACGCAGGCGAGGGCCGCCATCGCCGCGATGGCGAAGAGGACGCGTTCCACAGGGAACCACATGAGTTGCGGGTGTTCGCCTGCCTGTCCGGCGGCGCGTTCCGCCTGGCCGGAGCCGTCCTCGGCGATCGGCCGCGCCAGCCCCGCAAGGTGGCCGGCGATCGCCGCCGGCAGGCTCATTGCGGCGAACAGCAGGACCCCGCCCGAAACGAGGCCGGAAATCGCCGCGACGAGCCCCGCCGAGACGACGGCCGCGAGGAAGCCGGCGAGGCTGCCCCAGCCGAGACTGGCGATGAAGATCGGAATCGGTGCGGCGAGCGCCAGGGTGACGGCGGAACCCGACTGGACGACCAGCCCGACGAAGAGCAGCGCGCTGGCCGCTCCCGCCGCAATGGCTATGAGGAAATTCGAAGGCTTCATCGTCCGGTCGCTGTCCTGCGCATTTCGCAGTTAGAGGCCGCTCCGGGCCCCAACGCGATCGCCGCGGAGGGATGTCCTCGCGGTGATCGTCATGACGATCGCGCCCGGCTATTTTCCGCGCGCGATCGAGTCGTTCGCCCCTGCGGGCCCCTTCTTCCGCCCCTCCGCTAGGAGGGACGGCGCGGATCTTACTTGATCACGTAGGGCAGAAGGCCGAGGAAGCGGGCGCGCTTGATGGCGTTGGCCAGGGCCCGCTGGTTCTTCTGCGACACCGCGGTGATGCGCGAGGGAACGATCTTGCCGCGCTCGGAGATGTAGCGCTGCAGGAGACGGACGTCCTTGTAGTCGATCTTCGGCGAATCGGAGCCGGAGAACGGATCGGACTTGCGACGGCGGTGGAACGGCCGGCGGGTTGGAAGCTGTGCGATATCGACCATCTGAACTTACTCCGAATCGTTGTCGCGGGGGCGGCGGGGACGGTCGTCGTCCCGGTCGCGGCGCGGGCCCCGGTCGCCACGATCGCCGCGGTCACCCCTGTCGCCCCGATCGCGGTCGCCGCCGCGGCGCGGCCGGTCGTCGCGCTTCTGCATCATCGCCGAGGGACCTTCCTCATGCGCCTCGACGCGGATGGTCATGTAGCGCAGGACGTCCTCGTTGAAGCGCATCAGGCGCTCCAGCTCGTCGACGGCGGTCGAAGGCGCGTCGATGTTGAGCAGCGTGTAATACGCCTTGCGATTCTTCTTGATGCGGTAGGTCAGGGTCTTCAGACCCCAGTTCTCGACCTTGACGACCTTGCCGCCATTGGTCTCGAGAATGCCCCGGAACGTCTCCACCAGCTGGTCGACCTGCTGGTTCGAGATGTCCTGGCGCGATAGGAATACGTGCTCGTAGAGAGCCATTCGCGTAACGCCTTTCCAATACGTCCGTGTTGAGCCCGATCCAGCGGCTAAGCCTCTGCGACTTCCCTGGTCGGCCCTGGGGCCGCTTCGGAAAGGCGATGTCGAGAGCGGTCGAGAGCGGAGACACGGGAAGCAGGCGACATTCCAGCGCCATGAAGCCGGCGAACCGGCAGCCTTCCGTTCAGCCCCCAGCTGAAAAACCGGGCTTTGACGGGGCGGGCGATACACCGTGCCGGGATAAAACGCAAGGCCTCGGCCGTTCACGAGGTGGATCACGCCGGCTTGACGGATCGGAGTGCCCGTCGCGGCGTATTGACGGGTGAGTGTGGAGATCGGGCGGCGACGAGCCGACCGACGACCGCAGGAACCTTAACGGGAGACAGTGATCCATGCCAAGCTCGTTCATCTCGCGCGGCGCCGCCGCATTCGTCGTCGGCGCCGGCCTGCTCGCCGGCCCCGTCGCCGCCTTCGCCCATCACGGCTGGGCGTGGACGGAGGAGCAGGAGAGCCGGCTCGAAGGCACGATCACGGAGATCTCCCTCGGCAATCCGCACGCCCATCTTCAGGTCGAGGCCGAGGACGGTGTCTGGGAAGTCGATCTCGCCCCGCCCTATGCCACCGAGCGCGCCGGCTTCGTCGATGGCGAAGCCAAGCCCGGCGATCGGGCGATCTTCACCGGCCATCGTTCGAAAGACGCCGGGGAGCGGCGCTTCAAGGCCGAGACCGTCACGGTGGGCGGCAAGACCTACGACGTCTATCCCAACCGGCAGAAATCCATGAAGCCGGACGCGTGACGCCCTCGGCCTGATCGGGGCGGCGCGATGCTCGAAGCCCTTCTCGGCGCGATCGCCGAGTCCTCGACGGCCCAGGCGCTGAAGGCCTCGCGGATCCTCTATCCGCTGGTCAATGCGGCGCACATTCTGGCATTCGCGACGCTCTACGGCTCCATCGTCACGCTCGATCTCGCCGTCCTGACCAGGGCGCGAAGCGACCATCTCGCGCCGCTTGCCCGCTTGGTGCCGGTCGTCGCGGGAGCCGGGCTCTGCGTCGCGATCGCCACCGGGCTGATCCTGTTTTCCGTCCAGCCCTTCGACTATGCGGACAACCCGGCGTTCCGGGTCAAGCTCCTCCTCGTGGCAGTGGGGCTTCTCCATGCCGGCGCGCTGCATGCGACCCATGGTTTCCGGGCGATGAAAGTCACCGGCGCGGCCTCCGCCGCGGTCGTCCTCTCGGCGGCCGTCTCCCTGCTGATCTGGACTGCGGCGATCGTCGCGGGTCGCTTCATCGCGTTCATGGCGTGAGGTTGCCAACGCGATATTCCGCTACGGCAGTTTGATGGTGACGGCATTGCACGATGGACTTATGATGGTCCGACGAACGAGCGCCGGATGCAGCTTCCGGCGGCGAAGCCGGTCGTTTTCGCTGGTCTCGGCGCGCGCTTACCGGCACAGTGGCCGACGCAACGTCGAGAGGAGCAACATGGCCGGGTTTGCAGTCTCGCCCCGGGTGCGAGCCGGGGTGGCGTCGCTCGCCTTCACGCTTTGCCCGCTCGTCTCGGGTGACTTTGCCACCGGTCGAGCCGAGGCGACCTCGCTCGCGCTTTACCCCGATCCGGCGGGCGCGATGACGCCGGGCGAGTTGCAACGGACATTCGCGGGACAGGACCTCGACGGCTATTATTCCGCGGATGGCGGAGCGTGGAGCGAAGTCTACCGGTTCGACGGGTCGCTGAGCTACCGCGATGCAGCCGACCAGACGAGTGGCCGCTGGTCGGTGAATGGTGACCGCTTCTGCACGACCTACGACGACGAAGCGCTGCAGGAGGCCTGCTTCCTGGTGCGGCGGCGGAGCGACAACTGTTACGACTTCTACGACACCGGCGAGAATTTTCGCCCGACCGCCTCGGCTGCGGCCATTCGAAACGGGGCCGACTTCGCGGCGCGGGCCTGGCGACGGGCGGAGGCATCGACCTGCCCGCCCATTGCCGAGAGCCTCAGTCCGGGCGGGGAGTGAAACCGATGCTCGCGGGCCGGCCCGACACGCCGAGGCGTTTTCTGCTTCCCCTGATCCTGGCGATCGTTTTCCTCGGGAGTCATCCCGGCACGGGTTGGAGCACCGCGGCGCCGGAGGCCGGGCTCGCAGAGACCATGATCCTCGACGAACCGGGGCTCGTAGCGGTGTTGTCTGGCCGAAACCTCGAGGGCGTCTATGCCGACGCGACCCCCTGGTCGGAGTCCTACGCGACCGACGGGACCCTGTCCTATCGAGATCGGCTGGGGCTCTGGACCGGGGACTGGAGTGCCTCCGACGGCAGGTTCTGCACCTTCTATCGCAGCCAGGGCATCAACGGCGGCTGTTTCCTCGTCGCAAGGCGGGGAGCCAACTGCTTCGACTTCTACGCCCTCGATGCCGCCCTGCGGACGGGGGCGACCCGCGAGGAGATCTTCGCCGGACGGAACTGGACGGCCCGCGGCTGGTACGTCGAAGCCGAGTCCAGCTGCCCGACGGACGACCGGCAGATCGTCGGACGCGCGCGCGGGCGGCACACGGGATGAGGTAGGTCGGCTCGATCTGCCGCGGGCGATCGTCGACGAAAAATGGCGGCCGATCCTTCGATCGACCGCCGTCATGGCTCATTCCCGAGGGTGAGCGCCGCGTCAGACCCGGCGCGGTTCGCGCTGCGGCGGCGGGGCGTGCCGGGGCTGCTTGTCCCGCTCGAGGAATTTCTTGGCGATCCAGCCGACGACGATCGTCTTCAGAATACTCCTGATCATCTTTCATCTCCTGTCAGAATTTCCTGAAGCGAGAACGCGTCAGACGTCGAAGAGTTGCGTCCAGAAGACAAATCCGGGACCGGCGACCGGATCCTGCCTTCGACTTTTCGATGAGGCGGCTGCCCTTGACGTTGCGTAGAGCGGGTTCACGTAGTCGTCGACGAACAACGCGGACGGGTCACCGGAATTTGACGACAGCAACGAGCGACGACCGCGGCCGACGCGCCGGGGAAGGCCGGGCGCAAAAGGACGGCACCGGCGTGAAGACCGGTCCGCTCGGGCCGTTTCCCCATGTCAGCCACCCGGTCTTCTTGACCTCCGCGGCGCTGATCATCGGGTTCCTGGTCTTCGGGGCGGGCTTTCCGGAGACCGCGAACACGGTGTTCCAGGGCGCCCAGACGGCCATCGCCGACTATTTCGGCTGGTTCCTCATCCTCGTCACCAATCTCTCCCTCGTCCTCACCGTCTATCTCGCCTTCTCGCGCTTCGGTGACATCCGGCTCGGCGCCCAGACCGAGACGCCGCAATACGGGCTGATGTCCTGGATCGCGATGCTGTTTTCCGCCGGCATCGGCATCGGTCTTCTCTATTGGGCCGTCGCCGAGCCGCTGTTCCACTTCTTCTCGCCACCGATGGGCGAGGCCGAAAGCGTCGAGGCGGCAAAGCAGGCGATGGTCCTCGCCTTCTTCGACTGGGGCCTGCACGGCTGGGGCATCTATTGCATCGTCGCCCTGTCGCTCGCCTATTTCCACTATCGCCAGGGCCTGCCGCTTTCGATCCGCTCGGTGCTCTATCCGCTGATCGGCGAGCGCATCTACGGGCCGTGGGGCCACGCGGTCGACATCCTCGCCGTCTTCGGCACGATGTTCGGCGTCGTCACCTCGCTCGGTCTCGGCGTGATGCAGATCAATTCCGGGCTTCAGACCTTCCTCGGCGTGCCGGACAACATCTTCATCCAGCTCGGCCTCATCGCGATCATCACCGCCTTCGCGACGATCTCGGTGATGCTCGGTCTCGACGGCGGCATCAAGCGGATCTCGAACTTCAACATCTATCTGAGCTTCGCGCTGCTCGCCTTCTTCGTCGTCGTCGGACCGACGCTCTACATCTTCGACAGTTTCATCGAGAACGTCGGGAACTACATCGGCAGCCTGATCCGGTTCAGCTTCTGGGTCGAGGCCTATTCCGGCACCAACTGGCAGGTCGACTGGACGCTGTTCTACTGGGCCTGGTGGATCTCCTGGTCGCCCTTCGTCGGCATCTTCATCGCCCGCATCTCGCGCGGGCGGACGATCCGCGAGTTCCTGCTCGGCGTCCTTCTCATCCCGACCTCGATCCTGTTCTTCTGGTTCACGGCCTTCGGCGGCACCGCGGTCAAGATGGAACTCGACGGCAATCCGGGGCTGATCGAGGCCACCAAGGCCGACTATGGCGACGCGATCTTCAAGCTGATCGAGTATTTCCCGGGAACGCCGCTGATCGGCGGCATCATCATCGTGATGATCGTCGTCTGGTTCGTCACCTCGTCCGACAGCGCCAGCTTCGTCATCGACATGCTGACCGCCGGCGGCCACGCCGATCCGCCGCGCATCCAGCGGCTCTTCTGGGCGATCACCGAAGGCGCGATCGCGGCGATGCTGCTCGTCGCCGGCGGTCTCAAGGCGCTGCAGGCGGCGGCCGTCGTCGCGGGCTTTCCCTTCGCCTTCGTGCTGCTGGTGATGATGTATTCGCTCCTGCGCGGCCTCGGGCGCGACAAGCTCGTCCTCTACCGCGCCGACCAGTGGTTCCAGACCGAGAAGGAAACCGACGTCAACACGCCGGACCCCTACCGCGACGAACACGCGCTGAAGGGCCCGCCGGGATTGGCGAGCGGCGGGTGAGGGCGGTTCTTCGTTCGAATGCCGAACGGCATCGGGTCGAGCGGTGGCGGGTTTTCCGCCACCGCTTTATTTTTTGTGATACATAAATTACATGAGGATCGTGTGGGACGAGCCGAAGCGTTACGCCAACATTGCCAAGCACGGACTGGATTTTCGATCGCTGACGACGGAGTTCTTCGAGGCCGCCGTGACTGCAGCAAGCCGCGACGGGCGATTTCTGGCGATCGGACCGCTCGAGCCGTCTTCGACCGTCTCTGTCGTATTCAAGCCGCTCGGTTCCGAGGCCGTTTCCGTCATCAGCATGCGTCCTGCCTCGCCAGGCGAAAGGAGGTTCCATGACGAATTCCAGCGATAAGGTTTTCGATCCGGAGCACGCTGCTGCGAATGGCTATACGAAATCCGATTGGGATGAAGTAGCCGACAACCCTGAATGGACCGCGGAGCATTTTGCTGCTGCAAAGCCCTTCGACGCGATGTTTCCCAAGCTCGACGCGAGCATCAAGCGCAGTCGGGGCCGGCCGAAGATCGAAAAGCCGCGCCAGCAGATCTCCCTGCGGCTCGATCCGGACGTCATCGCCAAGTTCAAGGCGACGGGGGAAGGGTGGCAGTCCAGGATCAACGAGATTCTGAAAAAGGCCGAACTCTAGGCGTCGGCTGGCCGCCTCTTCCCGTCCGCTGCCCCGATCGCCCGCCCCGCCGCGACGCCCGACGACCACGCCCACTGGAAATTATACCCGCCGAGCCAGCCGGTGACGTCGACGGCCTCGCCGATGGCGTAGAGGCCGGGCAGCTTGCGGGCCTCCATGGTCTTCGACGACAGCTCCGCCGTGTCGATGCCGCCGGCGGTGACTTCGGCCTTGGCGTAGCCCTCCGTACCGGTGGGGCGGAAGGTGAGGCGGGTGAGTGTTTCGGCCGCCGCGTCGAGCGCCTTGTCGGGCAGGGCGCCGAGTTCGGCGTCGATGCCGATGCGGGCGGTGAGAGCTTCGGCGAGACGGTTGGGCAGGCGTTCGGCGAGCGCGGCCTTCAGATGCGCACGGGGCATCCGGCGCTTGGCGGCGCGCAGGTGGTCGCTCGCATCGGCGAGAACGGTGAGCGAGATCGTCTCGCCGGGCGACCAGTAGGAGGAGATCTGCAGGATCGCCGGACCGGAGAGGCCCTTGTGGGTGAACAGCGCCGCCTCTTCGAAGGCGGCGCCCCGGGCCCGCGCGACGACCGGGCAGGCGATGCCGGAGATTTCTTTGAACATCCGCTCCTCGCCCCCGAGGGTAAAGGGCACCAGCGCGGGGCGCGGCGTGACGACCTTCAGACCGAACTGTTCGGCGATGGCATAGGCCCGGCCGGTCGCCCCCATCTTGGGGATCGACGGCCCGCCCGTGGCAATGACGAGGTTCGGCGCAGTATCCCGACCGACCGTGAAGCGACCATCCGCATGGCCGATCTCGCCGATCGGCGTCGACAGCCGGATCTCGACGCCGCCGCGACGGCACTCCGCGAGCAGCATGTCGACGATCTGCCGGGCCGAGCCGTCGCAGAACAGCTGGCCGAGGGTCTTTTCGTGCCAGGCGATGCCATGGGCCTCGACGAGGGCGAGGAAGTCCCACTGGGTGTAGCGCTTCAGCGCCGACTTCACGAAATGCGGGTTTTCGGAGAGGAAGCAGCGAGCTTCGACGCCGAGATTGGTGAAGTTGCAGCGTCCGCCGCCGGAAATCAGGATCTTCCTGCCGGCCTCGCTCGCATGATCGACGACGAGAATCCGCGCGCCAGCCTGTCCGGCGGTTGCGGCGGCGAGAAGGCCGGCGCCGCCGGCCCCGAGAATGATCGCGTCGTAGGACATTCTAGTCTTCAACGGGAGCATAGGGGCTCATTGAAGCCTCCGTGCTCCGCCCGGACTTGTGTTCTGTGACTTATGCCAGCTCGCCCCACTCAACCCGCGAGCTTCGCCCGGAATCGCTCGGCCACCGCGTCGCCCATGCCGCTCGTGCCGACTTCCGTCGAGCCCGGCGCCATGACGTCGCCGGTGCGGATGCCGGCCTCCAGCGTCTCGGCGATGGCGGATTCCAGCGCGTCGGCCTCGGCGATCATTGCGAAGGAATAGCGCAGGCCCATGGCGAGCGAGGCGATCATCGCCAGCGGGTTGGCCTTGCCCGTGCCGGCGATGTCCGGCGCCGAACCATGGACCGGCTCGTAGAGCGCCTTGCGCTTGCCGGTTTTCGCATCCACGGCACCGAGCGAGGCCGAGGGCAGCATGCCGAGCGAGCCGGTCAGCATCGCCGCGATGTCGGACAGCATGTCGCCGAAGAGATTGTCGGTGACGATGACGTCGAACTGCTTCGGCGCCTTGACGAGCTTCATGCCGCCGGCGTCGGCGAGTTCGTGCTCCAGCGTCATTTCGGGATACTCTTCCCGGTGGACGCGGGTGACGACCTCGTTCCACAAGACCCCGGACTTCATCACGTTGCGCTTTTCCATCGAGGTGACCTTGCCGGTCCTCGTCCTGGCGAGGTCGAAGGCGGCTCTCGCGATGCGCTCGATCTCGTAGGTGTCGTAGACCTGGGTATCGATCGCCCGCTTCTGGCCGTTGCCGAGATCGACGATCTCCTTGGGCTCGCCGAAATAGACGCCGCCCGTCAGCTCTCGCAGGATCAGGATGTCGAGGCCCTCGATGATCTCGCGCTTCAGCGAGGAGGCGTCGGCGAGCGCCGGGTAGCAGATGGCGGGGCGCAGATTGGCGAAGAGCTCCATCTCCTTGCGCAGGCGCAGCAGGCCCGCCTCCGGACGCTTATCGTAGGAAACGCCGTCCCATTTCGGCCCGCCCACGGCCCCGAAGAGCGTCGCGTCGGCGGCCTGCGCCAGTGCCATCGTGGCGTCGGAGACCGGCGCTCCCTCGGCGTCGTAGGCCGAACCGCCGACGAGCGCGGTTTCGGTCTCGAAGCCGGCACCCGCCACGTCGTTGAGGACGGCGATCTGCTTTTCGACCTCGGCCATGATTTCGGTGCCGATGCCGTCGCCGGGCAGGAGCAGGAGCCTCTTCGATGCCATGGTGGTCTCGATCGTTCTGGAGTGATGGAAAAAAGCCGTATGAGCGGCACCGGGATAGAATTTGCGCGGCGCCTTTGCAACAATTCGCGGCGGCGGCGGTGATCGGACGATGAGGCGCGCGTCCGCGGCAACGTCTCTCGTCGAACGGCGCAGCGCGGGTGTGAAGACGGCGCGCGAGGCCCCGAAAACTCCTCGAAATGACCACAATCGGTAAAGCTCCGATTAACCGTGTCGGCGTCATATCGGGTCGAGTTCAAACCGTTCGTCGAGCCGGAGCGTCGTCGCCTTTCATGGGTGTCTGGACGCCGGCGGGAGCCTTTGCGTTGTCCTTCTTCATTCCGCCGCGTATCGCCGACAATCTGACCGTGACGCTGGTGATGATCGCGGCGCTGTTCGCCTGCCGGATGATCGGCGACGCGCTGATCGGGCGCCGGTCGGACCCGGTGCTGGTGCGGCGGCACCGGTTCAAGCTGAGGGCGATCTGCAATGTCGTGCTCGCGGTCGGGATCCTGGCCATCTGGCTGTCCGAGATCCAGGACATGATGCTGTCGCTGACGGCGGTGCTCGTCGCCGTCGTCGTCGCGACCAAGGAGCTGATCATGTGCGCGGCGGGCTCGATGCTGCGTTTCGGCGGCCATCTGTTCAAGGTCGGAGACCGCATCGAGATCGGCGGCATCCATGGCGAGGTAATCGACCACGGCCTGTTCTCGACGACGATCACCGAGCTGCCGTCGCGCAATCTCGGGGCGTCCGGGACCGGCCGGACGGTGATGCTGCCGAACTCTGTGCTGCTCACTGGCGCCGTCAAGGTCGAGGCGCAGCCGCGCCACTACGCGCCGCATCGCTTCACCCTGACCCTCGAACAGGCGCATCTGCCGGGACGCGTCATCGCGGCGATTGAGGCGGCGGCGCAGGACGCGCTCGCGCCCGACCGCGAACTCGCCTCGAGATTCCATCAGTTCGCCGCGCGCAAGGCCGGCTTCGAGACGGCCGGGCCGGAGACGGAGGTCAGCGTCGCGACCAGCGACATCGGCAAGCTGCAGTTCCACGTCATGATCTACTGCCTCGCCAAGGACGCGCGCCAGCTCGAACAGGCGATCACCCTTTCGGTGCTGGACGAACTCGGCATCGGCGCACAGGGCGCTCACCCGAGGACCGGCGGCGCCGAAGCGGCACTCTCCGAACTCGCCCGCCAGCTCCGCGAAACCGCGCCGAAGGAGCGCCGGGACGCCGCCAGGGCCGCGTGAGCCGGCAACGGCCGAGCCGGGATGCGGCGCTTCGTCCGGCTCAGCCGAGCGGCCGGATCGCCCGGCAGAGCGCGGCCGGGCGCGGCAGCCGCGAATGCGCCGCGTAGGCCGCCTCGATGCTTTCGAACGTCTCGGCCGGAAACGGCGCAACCTTCGGCGCCGGGCCGCGCTGGTCGATCGACAGGCTCAGATTCTCCAGCGTCGCCGCCAGCCAGCCGTCGGTGTGGTGCATCTCCTGGAACATGTGCAGGCGCTTGGCGTCGAGCCCGACGATCGTCGTCGAGACGAGGACCCTCGCGTCCGGCGGCACTTCCTTGAGGTAGCGGACGTGCGCTTCGGCCGTGTAGGTGGTGAAGCCGGTCCGCTCACGGTAGCGCTCGCCGAGACCGATCGCGTCGTAGAGATCGTCGATGCCGCGATCGAAGAGCACGTGATAATAGGCGAGGTTGAGATGGCCGTTGTAGTCGATCCAGCCGGGTTCGAGCGACAGTTCGCGGGAGCGGAACGGCGCGGCGATCGTTTCGTCCATGGTGTCGGCCTTCTCGTCTGACGGATCCGTCCCCGCGAGTTCGCGCCGGTATCGGCAGATGTCAATTGCCATGCCGGCCGTTCCTCGCCCGCCGCCCGGGGCGAGCTTTGCCCGGCAGGCTCGCCGTGGCAGAAGGGCGGGACGCGGCAAATGCGGCGCAGGTCGCCGTCGCGCTCGGCAAGGCATTGATGTTCCTGCCCGTCCGGGCGCATGGTGGTCGGTACGAAAAGACGATTCCCTCCGTCGGTGCCGATCGACGGCGGCAAGGAGAGAGGCCCCATGGCGCTCAAGGACATTCTGGCCGAACGACCGGCCGTGCGGACCGGCATCGCGGCCACCGTCGCAAGCCTGCGGGAAAGCTTCGGCGAGCGCCTCGTCACCGGCGAGGACGTTCGCCGCGCCCATGGCCACACGACCACCTACCTGCCCAACCAGGCGCCCGACGCCGTCGTCTTCGCCGCGTCCGAGGCCGAGGTCCAGAAGGTGGTGCGGATCTGCGCGGCGAACGCCACGCCGATCATCCCCTTCGGCACCGGCTCGTCGCTCGAGGGGCACGTCAACGCGCCGCAGGGCGGGGTGTCGATCGACCTGTCGCGCATGGACCGCGTCCTCGCCGTCCATGCGGAGGATCTCGACTGCGTCATCGAGCCGGGCGTCACCCGCGAGGCGTTGAACGCGCACCTGCGCGACACCGGCCTGTTCTTCCCGATCGATCCCGGCGCCAATGCCAGCCTCGGCGGCATGGCGGCGACCAGGGCCTCGGGCACCAACGCCGTGCGATACGGCACGATGCGCGACAACGTCGTCTCGCTGAACGCGGTGATGGCCGACGGCCGGATCATCCAGACCGCGCGGCGGGCGAAGAAGACGTCGGCCGGCTACGACATGACGCGGCTTCTCGTAGGCTCGGAGGGAACGCTCGGCATCATCACCCGGCTGACCCTGAAGCTCTACGGCATTCCCGAAGACGTGCTGGCCGGCGTCTGTCCGTTTCCCTCGGTGCGCGACGCGGTGAACACGGTGATCCAGACGGTGCAGACGGGCATTCCGGTCGCCCGGATCGAGCTGCTCGACGCCCAGTCGATGGAGGCGGCAAACGCCTATGCCAAGCTCGACCTGAAGCCGCAGCCTTCGCTCTTCGTCGAGTTCCACGGTTCGCCCGCTTCCGTCGCCGAGCAGGCCGAGACCTTCGGCATGATTGCCGCCGACAACGGCGGCGGGGCGCTCGAAGCCTCGAATCGGCCGGAAGAGCGAAGCCGGCTGTGGAAGGCGCGCCACGACATGTACTGGGCCTCGATGCAGCTGCGGCCGGGCAGCCGGGCGATCGCCACCGATGTCTGCGTTCCGGTCTCGCGGTTGGCGGACTGCATCGGCGAAACCCAGGCCGACATCGAGGCGAACGGCCTGATCGGCCCGATCATCGGCCATGTCGGCGACGGCAACTTCCACGTCACCCTGCTTCTCGACATGACGGACGGCCGCGAGATCGACGCGGCGGAAGCCTTCATGGCGCGGCTCGCCGCCCGGGCGGTGGAGATGGACGGCACCTGCACCGGCGAGCATGGCATCGGGCAGGGCAAGCGCGGCTATCTCGCCGCCGAACTCGGCGAGACGGTGGACTTCATGAGGATGATCAAGGCGGCCCTCGATCCGAACGACATCATGAACCCTGGCAAAATCTTCATGTTGTGACGCAACAATTACCCCTCGACATTCCGGGTCTGTTCTGGCCTATCCTCCAGGGCTCCGTTTCGTCATGACCGGGCGCGCATCCGGTGCGACGGCTGCTCGCCCCCGCTCCGGTTCGGGACGAGGCGGGAGGCGCCGGGGAGGGCACCGGGATCGGCCGGATCGGCGCGATCGGCTTTCGACGGCCTCGATGCGCGGAGCGGGTGGACTGGAGCGGCCTTCGCGCGCCCCGCGGCGCGTGCCGCGTTCCGGGGGTGTCGGGCGGCATTTCGGTGGGGACCGGGTGATGAGGCGATAGGGAGAACGGAAGCTGGTCAGAGCCTTCGTCCTGTTCGGTGGACTGCTCGTTCTGGTGCTCCTCGCAGCGCTGGTCGCGCCTTACTTCGTCGACTGGACGGCCTATCGCGCCGATTTCGAACGCGAGGCCTCGTCGATTCTCGGCCGCAAGGTCATCGTCAAAGGCTCCGCCTCGGCGCGGCTCCTGCCGTTTCCTTCGGTGACGTTCAACGACGTCGAGGTCGAGGACGAGAACGGCTCCTCGCTGATGACGGTCGATCGGTTTCGCATGGATGCCGAGCTCGCGCCCTATCTCTCCGGCGAGATCTACATCTATTCCATGACCCTCGACCGGCCGCGGGTGCGGCTGCCGCTGCGCCCGGACGACACGATCACCTGGGTCGCGAACGATCCGAAGATCCCGACCGGCGCGCGGGTCGTCCTGCAGAACGTCGCCGTCAACGACGGCATGGTGGTGATCGAGGACGAGGCCCGGGGGCGGACGAAGACCCTCCTCGACATCGATGCGACGCTCTCCGCCGGATCGCTCGCCGGGCCGGTGGACGGCAGCGGCTCGTTCAGCGTCGACGGCGATCTGGTGACGTTCGACCTGTCGACCGGCATTCCGGGCGACGACGGTGCGATGCCGGTGCGGCTCACCGCCGGCAACCGGAACCTCGACGCCCAGATCGTCCTCGACGGCAATGCCACCGCCTCCGGTGCGGTGCCGCAGTTCGCCGGCAGCGTCAGCCTGATCCGCCCGGCGCCGGCGCCGCTCGAAGCGGCGGATGCGGAAAGCCCGTTCGAGAGCCTCGGCGCCGACGGCGAAGATGACGAGCCGGCGGGCGAAAAGCCCGCCGTCGCCCCGCTTCGGGCGAGCGGTGCGATCACCCTGACCCCGGAACGCGCGGCGGTGTCCGAACTCCGGGTCGAGGCGGGCGGCGGGCCGCAGCCCTATGTCCTCACCGGCAGCGGCAGCCTCGATTACGGCGACGAGACGCGTTTCGACGTCGCCCTGGAGGGCGAGCAGGTGAATGTCGACGCCCTCGGCGGCAACGCCGCGAGGAACGGCGGGACGCCGGATTGGGCCTTGCGCGGCGCCGAAACGCCGGACGAAGCGCCGCAGCACAGCATGGCGCGGCGCGTCGAGGCGATGCGCTCGGTCCTTGCCGAGGTGCCGCGGCCGACGATCGACGGCACGGTCGAGATTTCGCTGCCGGTGGTGACCGCCGGCGACACGACGATCCGCGACGTCGCCGTCGTGGCACGGCCGCAGCCGACCGGCTGGAAGCTCGACAGCTTCGTTGCCGAGGTCCCCGGCCGGACGCGCATCGAGGCCTCCGGCGAACTCGGCATCGACGGCGCGCTGACCTTCGACGGCGATCTCCTCGTCGCCTCCCAGCAGCCGTCCGGCTTTTCGGACTGGCTGTCCGGCAACGTCGATCCGGCGGTCCGGGCGCTGCCCCGGGCGGGATTTTCCGCCAAGACGACGCTGACGGCGGACCGTCAGGTCTTCGACGCGCTGGAGGTCGACGTCGGCGGCAACCCGATCAAGGGTCGGATCGCCCGCGAGGAGGCGGACGGCGCGACCACGATGAGCGCCGATCTGACCGGCGGGACCGTCGATCTCGATGCCGTCCTCGCGCTCTCCCGCCTCTTCACCGGCCGCGAGCGCTCGCTCGCCGAGGCCGATCGTTTCGACCTGGCGCTGCAGGCCGGACCGATCACCTATGCCGGCGCCAGCGCCGATGCCGTCGACGCCGATCTCAGCTTCGACGGCGATTCCCTTTCGGTCGACCGGCTGCGCATTGAGGGCCTCGCCGGCGCGCGGCTGACGTCTTCGGGCAGCCTCACCGATCTTTCGGGTGGCGACGCCAAGGGCAAACTGGACGTCGAGCTGGAGTCCCGGGAGCCGCAGCGCTTCTTCGCCTTCCTGCAACGCATCTTCCCGGGCATTCCGCTGATCGACGTCCTGGCGCCGCGCGCCGCAAGGCTCGCGCCGCTGAAACTGTCCGGCGAAGTCGAGGCGACCGAAGGCGAGACCGGCAAGAAGCCGACCCTCCTCGTCCGGCTCGACGGCACGGCGGACGGCACCAACATCGACCTCGAATCGGCGGTCGAGAACGGCATCTACGCCGCCGTCGAAAGCGGCCGCTTCGGCCTCGATCTGCGGCTCGAGAACGACCGGCCGGCGGTTCTGCTCGGCCAGCTGGGGATCGCGGCGGCAGAGGCCGAGCCGCCGTCGCCGCTGGAGGTCGAACTGTCGGTTTCCGCCGCCGAGACCGGGCCGGCCGTCGCCAGCGCGACGATGCGCGCGCCGGGCAACGAAATCAGCCTCGACGGCAGCGTCGACGTGACGCCGGAGGGCGTCACGGGGGCGGATCTCTCCTTCTACGTCGACAGCGAGGACGTCGCGCCGTGGATGAGGACGCTGGCGATCGATCTCGGCCAGTCCTTCGACGCGGTGCCTGTCCAGATGAACGCCGGCGTGATCTTTGGTCAGGGGGCATGGCAGATCGCCGGAATCAACGGCAAGATCGCCGGCGTCGACGTCTCGGGCGATCTGGTCGAGCCGGCCGGCAAGCCGCTCGGCGGCAAGCTCGTCCTGTCCGATCTGTCGCTCCCCTGGCTCGCCAATCTCGTCTATGGCCGCCCGCCGCTGGGACCATCGGGGGAGGTGTCCTGGTCGCGGGATGCGTTCACGCCGGGGCTGCTGCCGAAGCTCGACGCGGCCGTCGACCTCTCGGCCGGCCGGATGGAACTCGGCGGCGGGCTGACGCTGTCGAACGTCACGACCAGCCTCGAACTGACGCCGACCTCCGCGTCTCTGAAGAACGTCCGTGCCGAGTTCGGCGGCGCCGAGACCGCCGGCAGCCTCGTCATGCGCAATGCCGACGGGCTCGCCGGCTTCTCCCTGGCGGCCTATGCCGACGGCCTCGATCTCTCGGCGCTGGCTCCGGCCGTTTCCGGCGGCGAGGGGCCGGCCCGGCTCGACGGCGAGATCCGGCTGGATTCGAGCGGCCAGTCCTATCGGGCTCTCGTCGCGGCGATGTCCGGCGCCGGCGGGTTGACGCTGACCAACGCCCGGCTGCCAGGTGTGCCCGCCGCGATCGTGCAGCCGCTTCTGGCCGCCGCGAACGCGCCCGACTTCAAGCCGCAGGCGGAGGCGGCGCAGACCTTCCGATCGCTCAGCCAGGAGAGGGCCTTCGACATCCCGCAGGCGAGCGCCGATTTCGCGGTGACGGGGGGGACGCTCAAACTCTCCCCGGTCGAACTGGCCGGGGAGGATTCCCGTCTGACCATCGATGCCAGCCTCGATCTCGCCAGCCTCGGCCTCGGCGGCGAGATGAGGCTGACGCTCGATCCGGGGCTCGAGCGCGTCGAGGGAGCCGAACCGGTCGTGACCTATGGGCTGGCGGGCCGGATCTCCGCGCCTGAGATCGATCTCGATGCCACGGCGCTGACGAACTATCTCGCGGTGCGGGCGCTGGAGCGCGAACAGGCGCGGGTCGAGGCGATGCAGGAGGGCCTCGAGGAGAAGCTGCGGCTGCGCCGCGAGGCGCGGTTCTACCGCTGGCGCGAGACCGTCGCCGAAAATCGCGCCGCAGAGGCCGAGGCGCGCCGGAAGGCGGCCGAGGAGGAAAAGGCCAGAGCCTTGCGGGAAGAGCAGGCCCGGCGGGAGGCGGAAGAGCAGGCGGCGCGCGAGGCTGCGGCCAGGAAGGCCGCTCAGTCGCAGCCTCCGCCTGCGGCCGCACCACGCCGGGAGGCGCCGCAAAAGCCCACTCCGCCGGCGCGCGGCGGCAACGCCAATCGCGACGTTCCGCCGGCACTGACCTTCGATCGGCCTCTGCCGAATGCGAGCAACGCCGACAAGCCGGACTTCCAGTCGCTGCCGGGCGTCACCAATCCTCTGGATTTTTGAACGCGCCCTCGGGTTCCGCGCCCGTCGCGGCGCGCGCGAGGGCGTCTTCCAGAACGTAGAGCCGGATGGCCGAGGAGAGATTGGCGGCCGGATCGCGCTCGGCGTCGATCCTCGCGATCAGCCTTGCCAGCGGCAGATCCTCCCGGGCCGCGATCTCGCGCAGACACTGCCAGAAACGCTCCTCGACGCTGATCGACGTCGGATGGCCGCTGATCGAGACGGATCGCTTGATCACCGTCACCTTCGTCAGGCGCCGGGTTTTTCGGGCCGATCGATCCTCGCACCGTCGAGCACCGCCTCCTTGCGGCGGTGCTCGGCCGCTTCGCGCGTCCGTTCGAGCTTGCCGCGCCCGAACCGCTTGCGGTTCTCGGCGGCAAGACGCTCCTTCTCGTCGCGCGCGCGTTGCTTGCGGGCTTGTCGCAGATTGACCAGATCGCCCATGGCGACCGTCTCAGGTCTTCTTGCGGAAGGCGTCGAGCGAAACGACCTCGGCGTCCTTGCGGTCCGCCTCGTCCACCTCTCCGTCACCGCCGGCTTTTTCCGCCTTGGCCGCGTCCTTGCCCTTGCGGGCTGAAGGACCCGGGATCTGCGTCGTGGAGAGCGGCGTCGGCGCGGGCGCGGGCTCCTGCGGTTCGCTCTCGGCGTTGGCCGCGACGGCGCCCTGCACGTCGAATTCCAGTTCGAAATTCACCGCCGGGTCATAGAAGCCGCGGATCGCGCTGAACGGCACCAGCAGTCGTTCGGGAATGTCCGAGAAGGACAGCCCGACCTCGAAGGACGCCTCGGTGACCTGCAGGTCCCAGAACTGATGCTGAACCACGATGGTCATCAGCTCGGGATATTTCTCCCGCAGCCGCGAGGAAATCCGCACACCCGGAGCCGAGGTCAGGAAGGTGATGAAGAAATGATGTTCCCCGGGCAGGCCGGTCTTGGCCACCTCGCTGAGAACCTTGCGGATGACGCCGCGAAGAGCCTCCTGCGCAAGAACGTCGTAACGAATAAGATCCTGGCCCATTCCGGCGTTCCGATCCCCTCAGTCCCCTTTCCGAGCGCGGTTTCTTCCGCATGCCGGATCATGAAAAGTGGAGGCTTCTGTTGCCAGGCGCCTCCGAGCCCCGCCTAGAAGTGCGAACCCCCAGGACTTGAATTGAAGCGTTCGCGCTGCTTACGCAGCGAGACGAGCTTCCGCATAGTTGTCGTTGGCAACTATTTTTTCGGCCCGATAACGGCGGAACCATGCCGAGCGAAAATTCGATCTTTACACCCTCGTCGATCCTATTTCGCCCCCGCCACATGCCAGAACCGCCGCTCTGGCATGTGGTGGAGGCGCCGGGTACCGCCCCCGGGTCCGAAAGGCTTATTCCATCGAACGTTTATCGCCATAGCCGGACGAATGCCCGGCGAGCCGAATATAAGGATATTACCCTCGTGTGAAAAGAGGATGATCGGCCGCGGACGCCTCGCCGAGGCGAAAGGAACGGTGGCCGGGCAGAAGTTTTGGGGGAAACCGCTCCCGCCGGAGTCGACTCGCCGCCGAGTTTTCGCCACTTCCTGTGTGACGGGAAGGCCTGTGCCGACCAGGCCGCCTTTCGCCTG
This sequence comes from Jiella avicenniae, assembly GCF_021390325.1. Taxonomy (GTDB): domain Bacteria; phylum Pseudomonadota; class Alphaproteobacteria; order Rhizobiales; family Rhizobiaceae; genus Jiella; species Jiella avicenniae. Next base: position 223,665 of record NZ_JAJUWU010000004.1, read on the forward strand.
CTTCGTCCGGATTGGCTTTCCGGTTCACTTCGTCCCGCCATGGGGAAACGATGCGCCAGTATCTCGACCTTCTCGATCGCGTCCTCACCGAAGGCGTGGAAAAGAGCGACCGCACCGGCACCGGGACGCGCTCGGTCTTCGGCCATCAGATGCGGTTCGACCTTGCCGCCGGTTTTCCGCTGCTGACGACCAAGAAGCTGCACATCCGCTCGATCGTCCACGAGCTCCTGTGGTTCCTGAAGGGCGACACCAACATCGCCTATCTGAAGGAAAACGGCGTCCGCATCTGGGACGAATGGGCCGACGAGAACGGCGAGCTCGGCCCGGTGTACGGGGCGCAGTGGCGCTCCTGGCCGGACTATCACGGCGGCCACGTCGACCAGATCGCCAACCTTCTCGACGCGATCGGCAAGACGCCCGATTCGCGCCGCCTGATCGTCTCGGCCTGGAATCCGGCGCTGGTCGACGAGATGGCCCTGCCGCCGTGCCACTGCCTGTTTCAGTTCTACGTCGCGAAGGGCCGGTTGTCCTGCCAGCTCTACCAGCGTTCGGCCGACGTGTTTCTCGGCGTGCCGTTCAACATCGCCTCCTATGCGCTTCTGACGGCGATGGTCGCGCAGGTGAGCGGGCTCGAGCCGGGGGATTTCGTCCACACGCTGGGCGACGCCCATCTCTACGGCAACCATCTCGATCAGGCCCGGCTGCAGCTCACCCGCGAGCCGCTGCCGCTGCCGCGCCTGACACTCAACCCCGAGATCGACGATCTCTTCGCCTTCCGCTTCGAGGATATCGCGATCGAAGGATACGAGGCCCATCCCCACATCGCGGCGAAGGTCTCGGTGTGAGCGGCGCGGTCCCCCTCGTCGCCGTCGTGGCGATGGCCGAGAACCGCGTGATCGGGCGGGACGGTGCGATGCCCTGGTCGATCCCCAGCGATCTCAAGCGCTACCGCCGGCTGACCATGGGCAAGCCGATGATCATGGGCCGCAAGACCCTGGAGTCGATTGGCCGCGTCCTCGACGGCCGCGACACCATCGTCCTCACGCGCGGGGACCGCGTGCCGTTCGAAGGGGCGCATCTGGCCGCGACCCCGGAAGCGGCGCTCGAAATCGCCGCCGCGTGCGCGGAATCACGCGGCGCGGACGAAATCGTGATCGCCGGCGGCGGGGAAATCTATCGCCTCTTCTTCGAGCGGCTCGAACGGCTCTACGTCACCGAGGTCATGGCCGCGCCCGAGGGTGACGCGGGCTTTCCGGCGATCGATCCGGCGATCTTCGAGCCCGTCCACAGCGAGGGTCCGGCAAAGGGCGAGCGCGACAGCGCGGCGACGCGCTTCACCATCTATCGGCGCATTGCCGCCACGCGCTGAGGTGGGGCGAACGGGGGCGGACGCTCATCGAATCGTAACGTTGCGGCCATCGCCGGGCCCGAAAACGTCACCGACGCGTTGAAAGCCGATTTTTCAGTACTTATAAGGGCTGAGCGCGCGTTACGCGCGGGTTTCGAGGGGATCGAGACCCGATTTTCCCGGACCATTGAAAGGACATCGATGCCCTGGAGCAATCAGACCGGCAACGGGGGCTGGAAAGGCGGCGGAAACGGTGGTCCCTGGGGCCAGCGTCCGCAGGGACCACGGCCCTCGGGCGGCGGGGGAAATTCGCCGGATCTGGAGGACATCCTGCGCCGCGGTCAGGATCGCCTGCGTCGGGCGATGCCCGGTGGCGGCGGCAGCGGCGGCGGCAAGTCCGCCTTCGGCTGGGTGCTTCTGGTGCTCATCGTCGGCGGCGTGCTGTGGCTGTTCAAGAGCGTCTACACCGTCCAGCCGGACGAGGTCGGCGTCGAGATGCTGTTCGGCAAGCCGAAGGCCGAGCTTTCCGAACCGGGGCTGCACTTCCTGTTATGGCCGTTCGAAACCGTCGACACGGTGCCGGTCGTCGAAAGCCAGATCACGCTCGGCTCGAACCAGCGCGGCGACAGTTCCGGTCTCATGCTGTCGGGCGATCAGAACATCGTCGACGTCCAGTTCGCGGTTCTCTATCAGGTCGACGATCCGAAGAACTTCCTGTTCAACGTCGACGATCCGGTCTCGATGGTGCAGCAGGTTTCCGAGAGCGCGATCCGTGAAGTCGTCGGCCGCCGCCCGGTCCAGGACGTCTTCCGCGACGATCGCGCCGGCATCGCCGACGAGGTTCGCCAGATCACCCAGGACACCCTGAACTCCTATCAGGCCGGCATCCGCATCAATGCCATCTCGATCGAGGACGCCGCGCCGCCGTCGCAGGTCGCCGATGCGTTCGACGAGGTGCAGCGCGCCGAGCAGGACGAGGACCGCTTCGTCGAGGAGGCCAATCTCTATCGCAACAAGCAGCTCGGCCAGGCCCGGGGCGAGGCGGCGCAGATCCGCGAGGACGCGGCGGCCTACAAGAGCCGGGTGACCCAGGAGGCGACGGGCGAGGCACAGCGCTTCTCCTCGGTTCTCGAAGAATACCGCAAGGCCCCCGACGTGACCCGCAAGCGTCTCTTCCTGGAGACGATGGAAGGCGTGTTGAAGGATTCCTCCAAGGTCATCCTCGATCAGAACGCGCCCGGCGGCGGGCAGGGGGTCGTTCCCTATCTGCCGCTCAACGAGATCACCCGCAACAGTTCCGCCCGCCAGGGCGGGACCACCGAGAGGGGCACGAACAACTGATGGCCAATCGTTTCTACGCCATTCTGATCGTCCTTGCCGTCGGAGCGCTCTTGTTGTGGAACTCGGTCTTCGTCGTCAACGAACGGGAGCAGGCGATCGTCCTGCGCTTCGGCGAGATCCGCCGGGTCGTCGACGAGCCGGGGCTTTACTTCAAGATGCCCCTGTCCTTCATCGGCGCCGACAACGTGCAGATGCTGCCCGACCGGTTGCTGCGCTTCGATCTCGACGACATCCGCGTCCAGGTCTCGGGCGGCAAGTTCTACGAGGTCGACGCGTTCCTCGTCTACAACATCGCCGACGCCGCGAAATTCCGGCAGACCGTCTCGGGTTCGGTGCCGCAGGCCGAGCAGCGGCTGCGCACCCGTCTCGACGCGGCCCTGCGCCGGGTCTACGGCCTGCGTGGCTTCGAGGCGGCGCTGTCTGACGAGCGCGGCGAGATGATGCGTCAGGTGCGCGACGAAATCCGCCCGGACGCGGCGAGCCTCGGCGTCAACATCGACGACGTCCGCATCCGCCGCACCGACCTCACCCAGGAAGTCTCGCAGCAGACCTACGAGCGGATGAAGGCCGAGCGCCTCGCCGAGGCGGAGCGGCTGCGGGCGCGCGGTCAGGTCGCGGCCCGCGAGATCCGCGCCGCCGCCGATCGCGAAGTCACCGAAACGGTCGCCACCGCCCGCAAGGACTCCGAGATCGTCAAGGGTCAGGGCGACGCCGAGCGCAGCGGCATCTTCGCCGATGCCTATCAGGGTGATCCGGAATTCTTCGACTTCTATCGGTCGATGCAGGCCTATCGCACGGCGCTGGAGAATTCCGGGACGACGATGGTGCTGGCGCCGGACTCCGAGTTCTTCCGCTATTTCAACGGTGGAAGCGCGGGCGCCGAGGGTTCTTCCTCCTCGTCGGCGCCGACGGGCGAGCGCGCGCCGGAGAACGCTTCGCCGGAAAATTCCGTCCCGCCGGCCGACCAGTCGAGCGCGGTCGAACCCGCTGCCGGATCCTCGCCTGCCGGCGTGGTGTCGCCCGACACGGCTGCCGCGACGAGCGGCAATGGCGGCGAAGAGGGCGCGACGGCGCAAGCGGCCGCCGGCACGGACGCTGGCGCACCGACGCCGGCCGAGCCGGCGGGGACCACGGCGGCCTCACCTGCAGAGCCCGCTTCGCCGGAGCCAGAGGATCAGCAACCGGCTGCCGCGGCGCAGGCCGATGCGCCCCAAGGCGCGGCCCCGGCGACCGTCCAGTAGCGGGCGGTCCCGGCGATGATCGACTTTTTCGATGCCCTCGGTCTCCTCCTGGTGATCGAGGGCATCGTCTATTGCCTGTTTCCCGCTTTCGCCAAACGCATGGCGAAGGCGGCGCTCGACGTTTCGGCCGAGAGGCTGCGCTATGGCGGGCTGGTCGTCGCCTGCCTCGGCGTGGCGCTCGTCTGGATCACCCGGCATTGACGAGGGGCTGCCGGTCTTCCGCCGGTGCTGCGCTTCGCGGCCCGGCGACGGCGGGTGCGGCCTCCCGCCTCGATCACCATTTCTCCAACTGTCGCCCGTCCCCTTGATTAAGTCGAAATTCTCCGCTCCGCTCGCATTCGTGCAGCGCGACCCGTTCGGTTCCCCGACGTGACGCCAGACTTTGAGGCCCCGCGATGACTTCGATGCGCGTTCAAGCTCTTCTTCCCGTCCTGTTGGCGGCGCTCCTGGCGAGTGTGGCGCCACCGCACATGGCGGGCGCCCAGACGCCGGGCGGGGCGGAACCGGCACACCCGGCGCCCGGGGCCGAAGCGCCACAGGCGGCGCCCGGGGCCGAGGCGCCCCCCGAACCGCCGGCTACCAATGAAGAGCGCGTCCCGGCGCTGCCCGTGCCGCCGACCGACGGCGGCGCCACCGAACAGGCTCCCGCCAACGGCAACGCGCTTCCCGGCGCGCCGGGCGCGGCTTCGCAGGCGCAGGGCGAGGCTCCGCGGCCGACGCGATACGGGCCGGTCTCGGTGGCCGATCTGGCCGACAGGCTGCTCGATGCCGTCGTCAACGTCTCCACCTCGCAGGGCGTCGACCGGCCGGGGCGCGGCGTGCCGCCGCTGCAGGCACCGGAGGGTTCGCCCCTGCAGGACTTCTTCGACGATCTGCTGCGCGACCGGGAGGGGCCGGGCGAACGGAGCGTCCAGTCGCTCGGCTCGGGCTTCGTGATCGATCCGAGCGGCATCATCATCACCAACAACCACGTCATCGGCGACGCCGACACGATCACGGTGAATTTTCCCAATGGCGACCAGCTCGACGCCGAGCTGCTCGGCAAGGACGCCAAGACCGACATCGCCGTCCTCAAGGTCGACGCCGGCAAGCCGCTGCCCTTCGTCAAGCTGGGCGATTCGGAAGATCTGCGGATCGGCGACTGGGTGATGGCCATCGGCAACCCCTTCGGCCTCGGCGGCTCGGTCTCGATCGGCATCGTCTCGGCCCGGGGCCGCAACATCAATGCCGGCCCCTACGACAACTTCATCCAGACCGACGCGGCGATCAATCGCGGCAATTCGGGCGGGCCGCTCTTCGACATGTTCGGCAACGTCGTCGGCATCAACACGGCGATCATCTCGCCGACGGGCGGCTCGATCGGCATCGGCTTCTCGATTCCGTCCAACCTCGCCGTCAACGTCATCGACCAGCTGCGCGAATATGGCGAGACCCGCCGGGGCTGGCTCGGCATCCGCCTGCAGGCGCTGAACGAGGACATCGCCAAGGGGCTCGGCGTCGAGCGGACGGAGGGCGCCGTCGTCATGGGCATCGTGCCGGGCGGCCCCTCGGACAACGGCAGCCTGAAGGTCGGGGACGTCATCGTCTCCTTCGACGGGCGCAAGGTCGAGGGCTCGAACGACCTGCCGCGCATGGTGGCCGAGACGAAGGTCGGCAAGAAGGTTCAGATCGGTATCCTGCGCAAGGAATCGGTGTCGGCGGCAGCCACGCCCGAGACCGTCGAGGTCACGCTCGGACGGCTCGAGGACGGCGAGAAGATGATCGCCGAGAACGAGACGGAACCGACCCCCGAGGCGGGCGAGCCGACCGAGGAGACCGGAGCCGTCGAGACCCTAGGCCTGACGCTCGGCGACGTCGACGAGAAAACGCGCAAGAGCTTCGACCTCGCCGAGGATGCGTCGGGTGCCGTGGTGACGGCAGTCGCTCCGAACTCGGCGGCAGCCGAAAAGGGCGTCGAGGCCGGCATGCTCATCACCGAGGTCGCGCAGGAGCCGGTGTCGAGTGCCGCCGAGGTGAAGGAGAAGATCGACAGGCTGAAGGACGAGGGCCGGCGCAACGCGCTGCTGCTCTTGACCGGGGCGAACGGCGACGTTCGCTTCGTCGTCGTGCCGATCGACTGACCGCGCGGTACGGCACGGGCGGGAGCGCCGCCGGGCGGCCTCACACGGCGAGGTCGTTGTCGGCCTCTTCCTCGCGACTCTCGTCGGGAATCGCCGTCGCGAGGCCGAACGTCAGGACGCCGAGGCGCCCGACGATCATCAGCACGATCAAGATCAGCTTGCCGATCGCCGTCAGATCGGTCGTCAGGCCCATCGACAGGCCGACCGTGCCGATCGCCGAGACCGCTTCGAAGATGATTTCGTCGAAGGCCACCGTCGGTTCCGTCAGGCCGAGGAGGAAGACCGCCACCGCCAGCGCGCCGCAATAGCAGGCGAGGGAGGTGGTTGCCGCCTGGAGCTGCGCCGGGGGGACATCGCGCTTGAAGAACCGCACCGAGCTTCGCCCTTTCAGCGTCGATCGGACCAGCGCGATCAGCGCGGCGAAGGAGGTGGTCTTCAGGCCGCCGCCGGTGCCGGCCGGCGAGGCGCCGACGAACATCAGGAAGAGAAGCACGACCAGCGTCGCGTTGGAGACGCCGCCGATGTCGATCGTGTTGAAGCCGACGGTCGTCGAAGCGGTCATCGCCTGGAAGAACGCGGCCTGCAGCCGCTCCCAGGGCGGCATGCCGGCGATCGACGGCTCGACGACGAAGATCAGCAGGGTTCCGAGGACGAGGAGGGACGCCGTCATCCGGGCGATCACCTTGCAGGTGAAGCCGAGGTGGGTCGTCTGGCCGGCGATGCGCCTGACGATGTCGGTGACGACGATGAACCCCATCGCTCCGAGGATGCTGAGGACCGAAAGCGTCGCGTTGAGGGGAACGTCGGCGACATAAGGCGCGAAGCTGTCCGCTCTCAGGCTGAAACCGGCGGTGCAGAAGGCCGACACGGAATGGAAGATCGCGCTCCATAAGGGGTCCGGTTCTCCGCCGCCCTTCAGGATCGGATAGAGAACCGCGGCGCCGACCGCCTCGCAGGCGAAGGTGAAGAGGATCACGGAGCGAACGAACAGCGCCGGCGTGATCGAATCCGGCAGCGAATACGCCGTTCTGGCGGTGTTTTCCTGGGTCTTGCTCAGATGATTGCGCAACGACAGGAACAGGAAGGACGAGCCCGTCATGTAGCCGATGCCGCCGAACTGGATCAGCAGGCAGACGACGATCTCGCCGACGAAGCTGTAGCTCGTGCCGGTGTCGATGGTGGTCAGGCCCGTCGTCGAGACCGCCGAAACGGCGGTGAAGAGCGTGTCGAGCGGCGACAAGGGCTTTACCTGGGAAAAGCCGAAGGACAAGGCGATCCAGCCGGCGACGACGTAGGACAGATAGCCGACGAGCAGGAGTTTTGCCGGGCCGGCCCGCTCGCGGGAGACCTCGGCCGGCGATTCCTCTGCCCCGACGGCGATCTTGAGCGACTGAAGCGACTTGTGGAGGTCCATCGGCATGCGTTTCCAGATGAGGGCGATGCGCCTCGACGCCGCCCTCACTCGGATGGCCGGTAGACGCGAACTCGCGGGGGCGATCGGCTCCCGGACGGCCGGAAGCCGACTCCAATCATAGGAAGCCGGGCGATTTCGGCCATCGGGCGATCCGGCGATGTGCCGAACGAGCGACGGCCGGGCTGCCCGAGCAACCCGGCCGTCGGAGATGGGCCTCGAGGTCCGCTCTTGCGGTCAATCGAAGCGGGTCGTCGTCCCTTGCGCCGGGCCGCGGTTCGCCGGCGCGCTTCCCGCGCCTCCGCCGGAGCCCGCGGCGTCCGCACCGCCGGTCTCTCCGCTGCTCTGCGGCTCGTCCTTGCCGGGGGTTTCCTCGTCCGGCGGCGGGTTGCTGGCCGGCTGGCCGGTCGAGGGCGCGTTCGCTGTGCCCTTCGTGGCCGGGGAACCCTCGCTCGGCTGCATCGACGTGCCGGGGTCGAGCTGCGACGGCGCCGCCCCCTGGGGAGACTGGTCGCCCGTCGGTTCCGAGGAGGGCGGGGCGGCGTTCTGGTCCTGCGGGACGGGCCGGACCGTGCCGCCGAGATCGTCGTTCCCGGTGGTTGCCGGCTGCTCCTGCGATTCGTACGCGGCGCCGTTGCCGCTTCCGCCGCTGCCAGGCGCCACCGATTGACCGATCGCTTCCTGCGAGACCGGGGCAGGGGAGGGCGCCGGCTGCGCGGCGTCCTGGTCGGGGCCGGTGACCGCCGTCGGCTTCGCTTCGCCGATCAGGATCGCCTCTTTAGGGGCGGGATCGGGCGCCTTGCCGTCCTCGGTCAGGCCGACGAGATAGTGGTCGAGCAGCTTGTAGCCGCCGAGCGGCTTGTTGTTGCCGAGATGGCAGGTGCCGCAATGGGCCTTGGCCGGATCGCCGAGCGGTCCCTTGCGCTCCTCGGGGAAGACGCTTGCGAGCGGCTCGATGTAGTTCGAGTTGATGTCCCGCGCCATGCGGATGCCCCAATAGGCGATCCAGCGATAGGGCGTCGACTGCGACCAGTCGCGGAAGGCCCGCGAGTTGTGGCAGTAGGTGCAGTTGACGCCCATCGAATTCGCCATCTGCATCATGAAGAGGTAGAGGTTTTCGGCGTCCTGTTCCCTGGCGACCTCGGCGTTGCCCGTGCGACTGACCAGCGGATCGGTCGACTGGATCTGCGCGCTGGCGTGCTCCTCCATCAGATATTTGTCGTAAGGCACGTTTGGGAAGAACTGCCGGATGGTCTTGGCCTCGAGATGCCATGGCCGCGGCTTGCCCATGAAGCTATCGCCGGCCGGCTCGTTCTGCTCGTACCAGCTCCAGGGCGGCACGTTCTGGCCGCGGTGGCAGGTATAGCAGGTGACGCCCGAGGGAGCGACGTGCTCCGGCCAGTTGGTGTTGATGTGGCGCACCATCTGCAGCATCTGACGCGCGACCTTCTTGGTGTAGAGGGCGTCGCTGGCGAAGCCTTCGTCGGAGGTCAGGTCGTGGCAGTATTCGCAGCCCTGCTCCGGCGAGACCCATTCGGTGATGGCGAGCATCAGCCGGGTGAACTCGGCGTCGGTCAGTTCGCCGAGCACCTGGACGTTCTGGTAGACCTCGCTGGCCTGCGGGCTGCCTTCGTTGTCGGCCGGCTCGAGGGCGATCGGCTTGGCGCTGTAGGGCAATTGCCGGCTGGCGGCCTTGAACTGCACCATCTCGATCGCCGCCGGGCCCGTCTCGATCGATTCGATCGGCGGCAGCACCCAGGGCGGCACCGTCAGCCCGACGAGGACCAGGGCGAAGGCGACGACCCCGACGATCACGGGGCTGTAGCGGACGTGCTTCGTGCTCATTGCATCACACTCCGCGTGGCCTCGTCGGGGATCGGGAAGGACGGATAGACGGAAGGGTAGCTCGGCGCGATGCCGTGCTTGACGCCCCACAGATACCAGTTGTCCACCACCGTGCCGGTCAGGAGGACGCCGATCGCGCCGGTGAAGGTGGTCAGCACCGCGAACCACCAGGCCCAGCGGTGGATGGACTCGAAGGTGGCGTTGAAGCCCATGGTCCAGCGCCAGAAGAGGGCGCCGCGCTCGGCCGCGGTGCCGCGGTCGACGATCTCCTCGGCTTCACGTTCGCCGCCGAAGCGCGAGACCGCGAGAATGGTGGCGCCGTGCATGGCGAACAGCATCGTCGAGCCGTAGAGGAAGACGATCGAGAGCATGTGGAACGGGTTGTAGTACCAGTTGCCGTAGAGCACCGAGACCGAGGCCGTCCAGTTGAGATGGGTGATGATGCCGAAGGGCACGGCCTCGGACCACGAGCCCATGAGGATCGGCCGAAACAGGCCGAGCGACAGGTAGAGGAAGATCGCCGAGGCGAAGGCCCAGCTCGTATGGGTGCCCATGCCGAGCGCCCGGGCCCGGGTGTAGCTCCTTACCCACCAGAGCAGGATCGACGTCGTCAGGAAGAAGCCGGCGAGGATCCACCAGCCGCCGTCTCCGAGCGGCACCAAGGGGTTGAGGCCGTATTTCGCCGGCGGCGGATCGAGCGACAGGAAGGCGATGTTGCGCACGAAGGCGTAGGGATCCCAGTCGACCGAGGCCCACATGTTGAGGCCGATGATCTCGATGGCGATGAAGCCGAAGGCGAGCGAGGCCGCGCCCGACCAGCCGAGATAGAGGGGGCCCAGCTGCGGGTCGCCGATCTTGCCGAGCCAATAGGAAAAGGCCTTGGACTGGATGCGCTCGTCCGAGCCGGGTTTCATCGGCACGCCCGGATCGAACGGCCCGCGAACCTGGATGCGATTGTAGATGCTGGAATAGGATCCCATCGTCCCGCCTCCCTCAGTAAGCAACGTTGCCGATGGCGGCCGGGGTCTTCAGGAAGAAATCGAAGAAATACGGCCAGCCCCTGTCCCAGAAAGGACCCGAGATGATGATGCAGACCGCGCTCCAGAAACCGGCGTTCAGGGCGAAGAACAGGCCGAGCCGGTGAATGCCGTAGGGGCCGACGGAGTAGCAGATGTAGTCGCGGAAATAGGCGTTCTCGTGCTCGCCATACTTGACGACCTCGTCCTTGCCTGGATTGACCGCGCCGAGAATGACGCCGGCATGCAGGCCCAGGAACATCGTGGTGGTGAAGAAGAAGGTCACCGCCAGCATGTGCGCCGGATTGTAGTGGAAGTGCAGGAACTGGTAGCCGACGTTGGATACCCAGTCGAGATGACTCATGATGCCGTAGGGAAAGCCGTGGCCCCAGGCGCCGAGCAGCAGCGGGCGGATCACCACCAGCGAGACATAGGCGAGGAGCGCGAAGGAGTAGGCGACCGGCACGTGCCAGCCGATGCCGAGCTTGCGGCAGATCTCCACCTCGCGCAGCGCCCAGGAGGAGAAGGCGCCCACCGCACACATCGTGACGAGCTGCCAGGTGCCGCCCTCGTCGAGCGGCGCGAGCCCGAGGCCGTATTTGATCGAGGGCGGGTTCACCGAAAAGGCGAAGACGTTGGTCTCGTTGCCCTGGCTGATGTCGTAGAAGATCAGCAGCGAGCCCAGAAGGGCGAAGAAGATCGCGGTGACGCCGAAGAATCCGACATAGAAGGGGCCGACCCAGAAGTCGAAGAGATCGCCGCCGACGAGCGTGCCTCCCCGCACACGATATTTGCGTTCGAACGACAGCATCGCCATGGCGAGATTCCCATCCCTGTCAAACCGGGTCGTTTTCCGGGACGGCGCGGAACGCCGTCCCGAGGTCGCGTCGAATTCGCCTCAGCCGAGCTGCGTGAGGGGCGTTTCGAGCTGGCTGGTCTGAGCCGCGCCGCCCGGCGGGTTCGGATTGGCTAGCCAGTTGAAACGGGCCGTCGAGAGCAGGATGAAGTGAATGAGGAGCGCCAGCACCAGAAGGAAGGTGAAGAGCCCGATGAGCGCTCTGCGCGGGTCGAAGAGAAGCCACATTCTCCACATAGTTCTATCTCCTTAGCTGAGCATCGTGAGAAGCGACTTGGCCGTGTCGAGGCTCGCCTGGCTCACCTCGGGGGTCTGCAGCCAGGGCCGCCAGATCCAGACGAGAATGTGCGCGACGACCGCGATGCCCAAGAAGACGAAGAAGGAGGTCATGAAGAGTCCGTTGAACTCCTGTGCCTCTCTCTCCGTCATGCCGGAGAGCGTTCCCGCCTCCCGGCCTGTCATGTGATCTGCCATTTCCTTTCTCCTTGTTGCCTGTATCTCCGGGCCGGCCGCGCCGATGACGGGGTCGCCGCCGAAGCTTCAAAGTCCTCGTCTCGCGCTCAGCGCATGAAGGCGAAGGGGAGGACGGAGTTGGCCGCGGCCTTCGCATCCCGGAAAACGGCGAGGACGCCCTTGTTCTCGGACGGGGTGGGACGCAGGCGGGCCGGCAGGAGCCGCGAGACCAGCGCGACGCAGAGAAAGATCGGATAGGTCACCGCGTAGACGATCCGATATTCCTGCTCGTCTGCTCGAAACTGCGACAGGCCATTGCGTTCGACGAGGCTCATGTGACGGTTCTCCCTGGCTGTCCTTGCGATCGGCGGGTGTCTGAGGCGGCTTCGGTCATGCGACGGGTTCTCCCGCCGGAGTGCAGGCCGCCACGTGGCGCAGTTCGACGGTTTCGGACCGCTCCTGCCGGGCGGCCGCCTCGGCGGCGTCGCGCAGGCGCCTCGCCGCGGAGATCCGCACCAGCACCGGCTCGCGCTCGAGCGCATCCTGCAAAAGGTCGTTGGCGGCGCTCGACCAGGCGAGCTCTTCGCTCCGCTCCCGCCTGCCCTTGGCCGGGGTGGCGACGACGCGGTCCATCTCGGTACCGAGCGGCAGGATGTGGAAGAGCGCGTCGAAGAGCGCGTTGCAGACTTCCTGGACGAGATAGGTGGCGCCGGAATAGCCCATGAAGGGCGTGCCCGTGTGCCGCCGGATCGCCGCGCCGGGGAAGGAGGCGGGGATGAAGGCGCCGCGTCCGCCGGTCTCGGCCAGATACATGCGCTCGTTGTAGCTGCCGAAGAGGACGAGCGGCGGCGTGTCCTTCAGCTTCTGCCGGACCTCGTCGTTCAGCGTCTTCTTGCCCGACAGGCGCGGAACGGCGAAGCGGCAGGGCAGGCCCATCTCGTCTTCGAGGAAGTGCCGGATGCCCCTCGCATAGGTTTCGTTGGCGACGATCGCAAAGCTCGCCGTGCCGAAGAAGTCCTGCGTCACCGAGCGCCAGAGATCCCACAGCGGCTTGATCGTCGTGTGCTTCTCGCGGGTGATGAAGGGTTCGGGGTCGAGCCCCAGCATTTCGCCGAGCCTGCGCAGGAAGGCGGTGGTCGAATGCAGGCCGATCGGCGCCTGCAGATAGGGGCGCTCCAGCGCCTCGCAGAGCTGCCGGCCGTATTCGCGGTAGAGGCAGACATTGGCGTCGGCGAGCGTCAGTTTGGGCACGTCGCGGAGGTGGCTGCCGAGCGGGAAGACCAGATTGACCTCGGCTCCGATGCCCTCGATCAGCCGGCGGATCTCGTGGAGGTCCGAGGGCATGTTGAACATGCCGTAGGCCGGGCCGATGATGTTGACCTTCGGCTTCTCGCCCTCCCTGCGCTCCCTCGGCGCCGGAATCTTTCCCTTCTTGGGCCCGTATTCGGTCAGAAGCCACTTCAGCGCCCGGTCGGCGCATTGCCACTGGTCCTCGTCGATGGTGCGCGGCAGGAAGCGCTTGAGATTGGTGCCTTCCGGCGTCACGCCGCCGCCGATCATCTCGGCGATCGAGCCGGTCACGACCACCGAGGGCTGGGCCGGGTCGAGCGTTGCGTGGGCGCGCTTCATCGCGCCTTCGGTGCCGGTCTGGCCGAGGTTTTCCTCCGACAGGCCGGTGACGACGATCGGCAGTTCGTGGGGCGGCAGGGCGTCGGTATAGTGCAGCACCGAGGTGACGGGGAGGTTCTCGCAGCCGACCGGGCCGTCGACGACGACCTGCAGGCCCTTCACCGCGGTGAAGACGTAGACGGCGCCCCAGTAGCCACCGGCCCTGTCGTGATCGAGGACGAGCATCAGACGTCCCCCATCCCGGCATCGTAGGTGGGTGCCTTCCTTCCGTTGATGGCGACGTCGGCGCGGATCTTCGCCGGCTTCGGCTTTTGCGGAACGTCCTCCCAGATGCCGGAGGCGTAACCCTCGCCGACGCCCTCGAAGAAGGCCTTCATCCGGTCGAAGCGGGGCTTGCCGCCGATCGCGCCGTTGATCACCTCGGCCAGCGAGCCGGCTCCGGCCGGGCCCATCAGCGGCCGCGAGGAGATTAGATTGGTGAAGTAGAGCGCCGGCGTGCCGGACTGTTTGGCCGTCTGCACCACCGGGGTCGTGCCGATGGCGAGATCGGGCGAAAATTCCGCGAAGGCGGCGAGATCGTCTTCCAGCGAGGCACGGAATTTCACGTGAACGCCCCTGGCTTCCAGCCATTCGCGGTCGGCGGCCGACCACGGCGTCTTCGGGCAGGCGGTGCCGACATAGCGCACGTCCGCGCCGCTCTCGACGAGGAGCCGCGCTACCAGAAGCTCGGAGCCCTCGTATCCGGACAGCGTGATCCGGCCTCTGACCGGAGAGCCGGCGAGCGCGCCCCGGATCGCCGGGAGAATGGCGTTCTGGGCAGTGGCCACGCGGCTCGCCGGCACGGCGGCGGCCTCGCCGATCCGAGACAGCCACTCCGCCGTGCCTTCCACCCCTACCGGGGCGGAGCCCACCACGGGCCGGCCGGCCATCTCGAATTCCCTGATCGATGCGGTGTAGAAGGGGTGGATTGCCGCTGCGACGGTGCAGTCCAGCGCGGCATAGAGTTCGCGCCACTCGCGGGTCGGCACGACGGGACCGGCGGCGAGCCCCATCGGCGCGAGGAGGCGGCCGATCACCATCGGATCGGCCGGGAACATCTCGCCGAGGAGCGCGACCGACGGCCTTTCGTTCCGTCCGCCCGCCGGCGCCGCGACCGGCCCCTCTTCGGCTTCGCCGCGGGCATAGGCGAGCATCGCACCGGCGAGGATGTCCTTCGCCTCGGCATGGGTCGGCACCCCGAAGCCGGGAACGTCGATGCCGATGATCCGGACGCCCTCGATCTCCTTCGGCAGGAGCCGCAGCGGCACGCCCGAGGCCGTCGGAACGCAGAGATTGGTGACGACGATCGCGTCGTAGAGGGCCGGATCTGCGAGCTCGTGGACGGCCTCGCGGATGTCCTCGAACAGCTTGCCGGTGACCAGCGTCTCCGAATTGAACGGCACGTAGCCGACGGTGCGCCGGGCGCCGTAGAAATGCGAGGTGAAGGTCAGGCCGTAGACGCAGCAGGCCGAGCCGGACAGGACGGTCGCCGTGCGGCGCATCCTGAGGCCGACGCGCAGCGAGCCGAAGGCCGGGCACATGGATTGCGGCTGGTCGTGCGGCCCGGCCGGATAGTCCTTCGCGTAGCGTTCGAGGATCTCGTTCTGGCCGGCCTTTGCGGCGGCGGCACGCATCTCCGCCTTGCCGCCGTGGCAGGCGGCGTCGCCGTCGGCCGGCGCCCGGGCGAGGGTCGCCGCGTCGCCGGTCCCGGCCGCCGGAAAAGGACGCTCGACGGGCGCTTCGGCCGCAAGGCCGCCGCCGTCGTCACGCTTCAGGTCGATGTCGGAATAGTCCATGACCTTGCCCCTCACGCGTCGTCGTAGACGACTTCGAGGGACGGCCGCTGCACGACGGGACGGCCCATCATGTCGGCAAGGCTCGCCGGCTGGAGGACGACGTCGCGCCCGGTCTCCTCGTCGCCGAAGAGACCGAGGAGGCCATCCTGATCGAGCGGCGTCGGATGGAGCGGCGGCGCCTCCGCCACGTTGGTGGCGAGCCGTTCGAACAGCGGCGCCCAGCGCCCGCCGGGCTTGCCGACGATCTGGTAGTTGGCGCTCTTCTTGCGGATGTCGTCGTCGGCGGGGATCGCCGAGAGGATCGGAATGCCGACGGATCTGGCGAAGGCCGCAGCCTCGCCGGTGCCGTCGTCCTTGTTCACCACCATGCCGGCGACGCCGACATTGCCGCCGAGCTTCCTGAAATATTCGACCGCCGAGCAGACGTTGTTGGCGACGTAGAGGGACTGGAGGTCGTTGGAGCCGACGACGATGACCTTCTGGCACATGTCGCGGGCGATCGGCAGGCCGAAGCCGCCGCAGACGACGTCGCCCAGAAAGTCGAGCAGCACGTAGTCGAAGCCCCAGTCGTGGAAGCCGAGCTTTTCGAGGAGTTCGAAGCCGTGGATGATGCCCCTGCCGCCGCAGCCGCGGCCGACCTCCGGCCCGCCGAGCTCCATGGCGAAGACGCCGTCGCGCCTGAAGCAGACGTCGGAGACGTCGACCTCCTCGCCGGCCGCCTTCTTGGCGGACGAGGTCTGGATGATCGTCGGGCAGGCCTTGCCGCCGAACAGCAGCGACGTCGTGTCGGACTTCGGGTCGCAGCCGATCAGGAGGACGCGCTTGCCCTGGCTCGCCATCATGTAGGAGAGGTTGGCCAGCGTGAAGGACTTGCCGATGCCGCCCTTGCCGTAGATCGCGATGATCTGCGTCTCCTTCGTCGCCTTGCCGGGGGCGACGGCATCGGGCTCGATCGCGGCCTCGGCCCGGAGCCGTTCCGCCATGGCGCCGGCCGGTCCGCTCGCGCTTTCGAGATGTCGCAGCGCGTTGCTCACATCGTTCTCCAGTCCAGGATCATCTTCAGGCAGTCGGCGTCCTCGAACGCCGTGCGATAAGCAGCTTCCGCCTCGGCCGGCCGGCCCCGATGGGTCGCAAGGCCGTCCAGGGAGAGGCGGCCGGCGCCGACGAGCGCCAGCACCGTTTCCATGTCCTCCGGCCGCCATTCGGCGGCGACCTTCATCCGCGCCTCGCGCATGAAGGCGGGCGGGAAGGCGAAGCTGACGGGCTCCTTGTAGAAGCCGGCGAGGACGATCTCGCCGCCGCGGCCGAGCCGCGGCACCAGCCGGTCGAGAATCTGCGGGGCCCCCGAGACGTCGAGGATCTGGCGGTAGTCGGTCCACTCGTCGTCGGAAGGGTCGATCACCGCATAGCCGACGGCGCCGGCACGGCGGGGCTTTGCTGTTTCCCAGACGACGGGCTGCCCTCCGAGCGCGACGACCATCCGTGCGGCGAGCCGGCCCAGCGCGCCGTGGCCGACGACGAGTTCCGGCAGGTCGCGGCCGGAGGCGCGCACCGCATGATGGGCGGTCGCCGCAAGGGCGAGGAGGGTCGCCTCGTCGCCGAGACCGTCGCCGATCGAAACGACACGCCCCTCGGGCAACTGGACGTGGGAGGCCGAGGCGCCGAACAGGCCCCGCGCTCCGTCGAACCCGTTCGAGCCCGGGACGAAAACCCTGTCGCCGACCGCGAGCCGGCGCGCGTCCGGCGCCTCCACCACCCGGCCGACGGCTTCATAGCCCGGGACGAGCGGATAGCCCATGCCGGGGAAGGCCGGCATCTCGCCGGACCACAGGAGCCGCTCGGTTCCGGTGGAAATGCCCGAGGCTTCGATCTTAACGATCACGTCGCCGGGTTTGCGCGCCCCCGCCAGACCCAGCCGCCGCATGCCGAGCTTGCGGGGCTGATCGAAGACGATAGCATCGGATTGGGTGACCACGGTGATGAACTCCTGGCTTGCATGTCAGTCTAAATTGACACTTCGGTATGTCAAGAAAAACTGACATTGCGGCGCGGAATCTCGCCGACGACGATGCTCGTCGCCAGCGGCAGCGCGGTGGGGATCTCGTGAGCGCGGGTGAGCCCGGCGGCGGTCATGAGCCGGCCGATCTCGCGCGGCGTGCGCGGACGGCCGCGCCCCATGGCGAGCAGGTAGAAGCCGAAATAGGCGTCGGCGACGGCGGCCGAATCGCGGCCTCCGGCCATCGGTTCGGCGACCATCACGACGCCGCCGGGCTCGAGGCTCTCGCGCGCCCGCGTCAGGAGCTTCAAGGCCTCCTCGTCGTCGTGGTCGTGGAGGATGCGCACGAGGGTGATCAGGTCGAAGCGGCCCTCGGGATAGGGATCCTCGAAGAAGTCGCCGGAATGGACGTGGATGCGCCGCCCGAATCGAGTCTGGCCGATCCGCTCCGCGGCGATCCCGGCGACCTGCGGCAGGTCCATGAGATGCAGTTCGGCGTCCGGATGATGCTCGGCCACCCGGCGCAGGAACCGGCCGTCGCCGCCGCCGAGGTCGAGGATGCGCCTCGCCCAGGAGACGTCGTAGGAGCCGAGGATTTCCTCGGCGACAAAATCTTGGCTGGTGGCCATGAGGTCGGTATAGGCGGCGACGTCGCCGTCCGGCGCCGCCCCGCCGGGCGCTGCCGCATAGGGCCACAGCTTCGACAGCCGGGTCGCGGGCGCCGTGCCTTTCAGAAGCGCGACCGGATCGCCGAGATCCTGATAGAAGTCCTTGTGGTGGCGGATCATCGCCTCGGCGCCGGGATTGGCGACCAGCGCCGCGCCGAGCGCGCCGAGGCCGTAGACCGTCTCGTCGTCGCTGTCGTCGATCTCGACGAGATCGATGGCGTCGAGGGCGCGCAGCAGCCGATCGGCGGCATCGAGCGTCAGGCCCGCCGCCGCCGCGATCTCGGCCAGGGTTCGCGGACCGCGCGAGAGGTGCCGGAAGACGTTCAACTCCACGCCCGCCGCGAGAACCTGCGAATAGACGAAACCGGCGACGAGATCGAACAGCCTGCGCGAGTTGCGACGGGCGAAGCGCCGCGTCAGCCAGAACCGCGCCGAGCTTCGCTGGAAGGCCCGGTCCTGCAGCTTTCGGTTTCTGAAGCTCTGCCAACTCTCGCGGCTCGGCCGGAAGAAGCGACGGATCTCCCGGATCGGATCCGCCCAGCCGGATGGCCTGTCGGAGTGGAGAGAGACGGGCTCTGTTTCCGTGGTCGACATGATCGTCAATCCTTTTGGACAGATTTATCTGTCAATTTTATTGGACAACCAGACGGGCGCCGTGTCAATCTCTCGCGAAAGGTTCCGAGGATGATCCAATGCACGTCGCCATCGTCGGCGCCGGGATCGGCGGTTTGGCTGCGGCCGTCAGGCTTGCTTCGCAGGGGCTCCGCGTCACGGTCGTCGAAGCTGCCGAACGCCCCGGCGGAAAATTGCGGGAGATGGACATTGCCGGCCGGACGATCGACGTCGGTCCGACCGTCTTCACCCTGCGCGACGTCTTCGACGACGTTTTCGCCTCGGCCGGCGAGCGGCTCGACGAGCATCTGACGCTCCATCGCTCCGAGACGATCGCCCGGCATGTCTTCGCCGACGGCGCCGTGCTCGATCTCTTCGCCGACCAGGAGCGCTCGGAGCGGGCGATCGCCGCGTTTTCGGGCGAGCGGTCGGCCGGGGAGTACGGGGCCTTCTGCGACCGGGCGAGGGACGTCTGCGAGACGCTGTCGCCGATCTTCATGCGCGCCGGGCGCCCCGCCGGGCCGCTCGGCCTCGTCGCCCGGGCCGGCCCGAAAGGCTTGCCGGCGATCATGCGGATCGGAGCGGAGACGACGCTCTGGCGGGCGCTCTCGGCGCAGTTTTCCGATCCTCGCCTTGCCCAGCTTTTCGGCCGCTACGCCACCTACAACGGCTCCTCGCCCTTCCTCGCCCCGGCGACGCTGATGCTGATCGCCCATGTCGAGAAGTCCGGCGTCTGGCTGGTCGAAGGCGGCATGATGCGCCTTGCCGAGGCGCTCGCGGCCCTGGCCGAGCGATCCGGTGCGACGCTGCGCTACGGCGTTCCCGTCGCCGCGATCGACGCGTCCGCTTCCGCCGTCTGCGGTCTGACGCTTGCGGACGGCGAGACCATCGCCGCCGACGTCGTCCTCGCCAATTGCGACGTCGCGGCGCTCGCCGCCGGCCAGTTGGGCAAGGCCGCGCAAGCGGCGGTCGATCCGCCGATCACGCGCGAGGAGCGCTCGCTCTCGGCGCTCACCGCCGCGATGGAGGCGGCGACGGACGGGATGGAGCTCTTGCGGCACAACGTCTTCTTCTCGGCCGACTACCGGCGCGAATTCGACGAGATCCTGACCCGGCGCCGGCTGCCGTCCGACCCGACGGTCTACGTCTGCGCGAGCGACCGGGACGATCGCGGACGGCTTTCCGACGAGGCTGCGACGCGCGGCCGCGAGCGGCTTTTCCTGATCATCAACGCGCCAGCCGACGGCGGCGAAAGAGACTTCGGCAAGGAGGAGGTCGAGCGATGCGTGACGGCGGCATTTTCGAGACTTCGCGCCTGCGGCTTGCGGGTGGAGGTGCCGGACTTTCGACGGATCGGACTTTCGACGCCCTCCGATTTCGCGAGACGCTTTCCGGCGACGGGCGGAGCGCTCTACGGGCGGGCCTCGCATGGGTCGACGGCTTCGTTCCGCAGGCCCGGCGCCAGAACGAAGCTCGAGGGCCTCTATCTCTGCGGCGGCAGCGTCCATCCGGGGGCCGGCCTGCCGATGGCGGCGCTCTCCGGCAAGATCGCGGCGGAAGCGATCCTGGCGGACCGCGCTTCGACCAGCATGTCCCGCCGGGCGGCTATGCCTGGTGGTATGTGGACGCGCTTTCGGCGGACGGTCGGCACGCCCTGACGCTGATCGGCTTCGTCGGCAGCGTGTTTTCACCCTATTACCGCTTTGCCGGCCGCCGCCGGCCGGAGGACCACGTCGCGCTGAACGTCGCGCTCACCGGCGCGGGCGCCAGGCGCTGGACGATGACCGAGCGCAGGACGAAGGCGCTCCGCCGCGACGCCGGCACCCTGTCGATCGGACCGAGCGCCATGCGCTGGGACGGCAGCGGCCTCACCGTCACGATCGACGAGATCTCGCCGCTGATCCCAAAGCGGGTGCGGGGCACCGTCCGGCTCTATCCGGAGGCCGTGGTCAACCATCCGGTGGCGCTCGATGCAGAGGCCCGCCACTGCTGGTGGCCGATCGCCCCTTGCGCGCGGGTCGAGGTGGAACTCGACGAGCCCTCGCTCTCCTGGTCGGGCAGCGGCTATTTCGACTTCAACACCGGCGAGGTGCCGCTGGAGGAAAGCTTCCACCGTTGGAACTGGTGCCGCGCCTCGGTGCCGGACGGCACGGTCGTCCTCTACGACCTGCTCGACCGGGACGACCAGTCCTGCTCGCTGGCGATCAAGTTCGATCCGCGGCAGGGCGTGACGGATTTCGAGGCGCCGCCGCCGGCGCGGCTGAAGAAGAGCTTCTGGGGCATGCGCCGCTCGACCCGCTGCGAGCGCGACGCCTCGGCCAAGGTGATCGAGACCCTGGAGGATTCGCCCTTCTACACCCGCTCGGTCGTCGGCACGCGGCTGCTCGGACGCGACGTCACGGCGATCCACGAAAGCGTCGATCTCGGCCGCTTCGCCAACCCGATCGTGCAGATGATGCTGCCCTACCGGATGCCGCGCCGGTTCGTCTGATCGTCGAGCTGGTCGTCGGCGAACACCCCCAGCATCACCTCCGCCACCCGATCCGGGGCCTCCTCGTGGGCGAGATGGCCGAGGCCGGGGAGCCTCTCGATCGCAGCGCCGCGGACCATGCGTGCGACGCGTTCGGAGACTTCCGGGGGAATGGCCCGATCCCTGCTGCCGACGACCAGCGTCAGCGGCACATTCAGCTGGGGAAGATCGCGGCGCAGGCCTTCCAGATCCCAGTTCGCCATCATTGACAGGGCACCCTCGACATGGGTCGGGGATGAAAACAGCCTTTCGTAATAGGCGACGCCCTCAGGTGATATCCGCGAGCCGGTGCTTTCCATGAGCTGCGCCACGGCCCGCGTGTTGCGGGCCCGCCAGGAGAAGAAGCGCGGCGCGACGGGGTTGAGGAAGAGGAGCTTGGCGAGCCGCGGAAAGAGATGGGCGGCGACGCCCGGAAAGGGCAGCAGCGCGCCGTTGAGCGAGACGATCCGCTGCGGCGCGATCTGGCCGTCGAGGGCCATGCGCAGGAGGATCGCCGCGCCCGCCGAATGGCCGGCCGCATAGACGGGCGCAACGCCGAGCGCCGAAAGCATGGCGGCGATCGCCTTCCCCATGCCGGTGATCGAAACGCGGCGCCAGCGCGGCGCGGCGGTGAAGCCGTGGCCCGGCAGGTCCGGCACGATGACGCGATAGTGTTCGGCGAGGATCGGCGCGAGGTCGCGGAAGGAATGGGTCGAAGCCCCGGTGCCGTGCAAGAGGAGCAGCGCCGGCGCGTTCTCCGGGCCGAAGATCTGGACGTGGAAGCGCGTGCCGCCCGCCTCGACGAAGCGGCTCTTCTCGCGGTGCGGCCAGTGGCGCCCGTCGCGGGCAAAGTCGAGCGGCGCGGTCACGGCCGGCTCGTGCGGGGGGCATCGCCGCCCCGCGGCGCGGCGGCGACCGCATCCGACAGGGCCCGGGAATCGGCCCGCGGCAAGGCGAGGTAGGTCGCGCCCATGTCGGCGGCGATCTGCCGCGCCTCGGCGCTCGGCCGTTGCGACAGGTCGATGACCAGGGCGGCGATGCCGCCGGCGCGCACCGCCTTCGCCGCCTCCTTGGCATCGGCCCCCGCCTGCGGCCGGCCGGCTGCGCCGTTTCGCCCGATATTGGCGCGCCCGTCGGTCAGAAGCGCCAGCAGCGGGGTGCGCCCCTCCCTCGCCGATGACCTGGCGAGATCGAGCGCGGCGAGGATGCCGCTCGCCAGCGGCGTGCCGCCGCCGGCCGGCAGTGCGGCGAGCGAGCGCTTGGCCCTCGTCAGGGATTTCGTCTCGGCAAGGAGCACGTCGGCGCGGGTTCCACGGAAGGCGACGAGGGCGACGCGGTCCCGCCGGACATAGCATTCGGCGAGGATGCGCTCGACGGCCCCCTTGGCCTCGGCGAGCCGGGCGAGCGCCGCCGAGCCGGAGGCGTCGACGCAGAAGATCGTCGCCGTCTCGGCCTTGCCGCGATGCCGGCGGACGCGGATGTCGGAGATGCGCATCTCGAAGAACCGCGGCACCACGCCGGGCGCGCGTTCGGCCCGCCGGATGGCCTGCCAGGGCGCGGCGGTTCGCAGCGTCGCCAGAAGGTCGAGCCGGTCGCGGCACGGATCGCCCTGCCGCGTGCCGACCACCCGGCCGCGCCGGGCCCGCTTGGCGAAGCCGCCGCTGCGGCCTGCCCCGGATCTTGCGAGCGGCGGCCTCGTCATGGTGGCGAGGGAGGCCAGAAGATCGGCGGGGAGGCCCGTTGCCGCCGCGTCGATCGTCATGTCCTGGGGCGGCTCGGCGTTGCGGTCGTTTTCGCGCGGCGTTTCGGTTTCCGGCTCGGGCGGAGGAGGCTCTGCGGCCGGCTCCTCGTCGGGACTGGAATTCGCCGGCTCGTCGTCCCGGCCCTCGTCGGCATTTGGCATCTGCGGCATGGTGACGGCGCGGGGCAGGAGCACCAGCCGGATCGCCGTTTCGACGTCCTCGGGCGAGGGGTGCGATCGGCCGGTGAGCGCCGCAGACGCGCGAGCGGCGCGGACCGCCAGATGCGGCACGCGCAGCGAGACGATGCCGAAGGCCATCGCCGCCTGGCAGATCGTCTCGATCGCCGCCTCGTCCGGCTCGACGGAGGGCAGGTGCCGCCGCGCGGAGGCGATGCGGTCCGCATCGAGGCCATGATCCGGCGCGCCGCGGGGGTCGGCGCCGTCGAGCGAAAGCCACAGGCCGAGCCGTTCGCAGAGGCTTGCGGGCGGCGCCTCGTCCGGCTCCATGCCCTCGTCGAGGGCGACGATGCCGATCCGCGTCGGCAGCTGCCGGGAAACGCCGTCCCGCTCGACCGAGACGTGCCCGCGGTCGAGGGCGAGGGCGAGCAGGCCGGCGGCTTCTTCCGTCATCCGCTCGGCCATGGCCGCGACCAGCACCCCGCCGTCGCTGGCGGCAAGAAGGCCTCTCTCCAGAACCGGCTGGCCGCTTTCCAGAGAGGCCGCGAGGTCGAGCCCGCCGAGAAGGGCCGCCTCGGCGATCCCGGCCGGCATCCTGCGGAAGGGGGCGTCCCGGGGAAGCAGCGACCGCAGCGTCTCCAGGGTGGCCGCGCGAACCGGTCCCGCCCGGGCCGCGAGCCTGAGGCCGATCCCGGGATCGACGGCGAAGACGCCGATGGCCCGCACCGCCTCGTGCCACAGGGCGGCGGCCTTGCCGGGCGTCTCGGTCCAGGCGGGGCGGGCTGCGTCGTTCGCCGCTGCGAGCCGACCCGCGGTCATGGTCGGCCGCGCCCGGCCATCAGGCTGCGGCGAGTTCGTCGACGGCGCGCTCGACGCGCGTCGCCGAGCCGGCCTCGTCCAGCGGATCGCGGCGCAGCCGGTGGGAGAGGGCGAGCGGGGCGAGCGCGGCGAGATGGCTCCAGCCGACGACGCTGTCGCCGCGCAGCGCGGCAAAAGCTCTCGCGGCGCGCATCAGCGTCAGCTCGCCGCGCAGCCCGTCGGTGCCGAGGCGGATCGACAGCTGCGCCGCCTTTTCCAGGCTTTCGTCGGGCACGGCCACGTCGTTCAGCCGATCGCGCGCGGCCAGGATTGTGTCCCGAACCTCGGCGTTTGCGGCTTCGTATTCGGCGGCGAAGCCGGCCGGATCGCGCTCGAAGGCGTCGCGTCGCTTGACCACCTGGATGCGGGTCGCAAGGTCCTGCGGCGTCTTCACCTCGACCGACAGGCCGAAGCGATCGAGAAGCTGCGGCCGCAATTCGCCCTCTTCCGGGTTGCCGCTGCCGATGAGGACAAAACGGGCAGGATGGCGGACGGACAGGCCCTCGCGCTCGACGACGTTCTCCCCCGACGCCGCGACGTCGAGGAGGAGGTCGACCAGATGGTCCTCCAGAAGGTTGATCTCGTCGATATAGAGGAAGCCGCGATGGGCCTTGGCGAGGAGCCCCGGCTCGAAACGCTTCTCGCCAGCGGACAGGGCCCGTTCGAGATCGAGCGATCCGGCGATCCTGTCCTCCGTCGCGCCGAGCGGCAGGTCGACGACCGGCACACGCACCATCCCGGTCTTTTGCGGGATTTTCGACTCGGCCCGCGACCGGCAGAGGTCGCAGGCTTCCTCGGGCCGGGCGGGATCGCAGTGATAGGGACAGTCCGCCGTTTCGATGTCCGGCAGGACGGCGGCGAGCGCCCGAACGGCGGTCGACTTGCCGGTGCCTCTGTCGCCGAAGACGAGGACGCCGCCGACTGCCGGGTCCACCGCGGCGATCGACAGAGCGAGCTTCATCTGGTCCTGGCCGACGATGGCGGCGAAGGGAAACATGATCCTCATGAAAGCAGGCTAACGGCTTTCCCCCGCCGTGAGAAGCCGGCTCGGCCCGAAATGGACGCCGATGTGTCAAATAATCTGGACACATCCCCATGTGACCGGGGAAGCAGCGGTGTTGTCCGCGCCCCGCGACTGTGGTCGAAGGCGGGCAGACGCAAAAGAGCAGGACACGAGCAGCCATGACGGTTCATTTCATCGGGGCGGGGCCCGGTGCGCCCGATCTCATCACCGTGCGCGGGCTCCGGCTGATCGAGCGCTGCCCGGTCTGCCTCTATGCCGGCTCGCTGGTGCCGCAGGAGGTGGTGAAGGCGGCGCCGGACAGCGCACGGGTGATCGACACCGCGCCGATGACGCTCGACGAGATCATCGCCGAGATCGAGGCGGCCCATGAGCGGGGCGAGGACGTCGCCCGCGTCCACTCGGGCGACCCCTCGCTCTACGGCGCCATCGCCGAGCAGATCCGCCGGCTGGAAGCGCTCGAAATTTCCTACGACATCACCCCCGGCGTGCCGGCCTTCGCCGCCGCCGCGGCTGCGCTGAAGCTCGAACTGACGATTCCGGAAGTCTGCCAGACGGTGATCCTCACCCGAACGGCGATGAAATCCTCCTCCATGCCGGCGGGCGAAGAGCTTTCGACGCTGGGCAGAAGCGGCGCGACGCTGGCGATCCATCTGTCGGTCAGGAACATCCCGCACATTCAGCGCGAGCTGACCCCCTTGGATGCCTATGGCGCGGACTGCCCGGCGATCATCGCCTACCGGGTCGGATGGGAGGACGAGGCCTTCATCCGCACGACGCTGGGTGAACTCCACCGTGCCGCCCGCCAGGCCAAACTCACCCGCACGGCGCTGATCTTCGTCGGCAAGGCCCTCGGGGCGACGGAATTCATCGATTCGCGGCTGTACGATGCGGGGCACGTGCATGTGCTGCGGCCGAAGCGGAAGGCTTGAGGGCTCAGAACGCGCCGCCGCGTCGCGTCGGCCAGATCATCCGGAAACACCGCGGGCCGTCTTTGACGTTTGCGCCACGACGTCGCTCTGCCCTGCCGGGCATCTCCCCCACAAGGAGGGAGATCGACCTCGCGGTGAGGCCTTGCGAGCCTTCGCACGGTCTCTGATTGCACGAACGTCGAAGAGCGGCCGCCGAGGCTCGATCCTGTGATCTCCCCCCTTGTGGGGGAGATGCCGGCAGGCAGAGGGGGGTGCCTCGGCGCATCGCATGAAGCTCTGCGAATATCGGCACCGTGCGCGGCCGGTCGAGCGCAGCCTCGAGCCGCGTCCTCAGCCCGCCGCCGCGATTGCCGCCACCACGTCCTCCACAGTCTCGCACACCGTCCCCTCCGGCGCCGGCGGCCGTGCGATCATCACCACCGGCAGCCCCAACTCCCGCGCTGCCGCGACCTTGGCGTAGGACGCTGCGCCGCCGGCATTGCGGGTGACGAGATGGCTGATCCCGTTCTCGCGCATCAACGCCGCCTCGGCCTGACTGTCGGATGAGGGACGGGCGAGGACCAGCGTCCAGCCTTCGGGAAGCGGCTGTTCGGGCGGCTCGATCATCCGGGCGAGGGGGGAAATGTCGCCGCGCCGCGTGAAGGGCGACAAGTGCTGTCGGCCGAGGGCCAGAAACGGCCGGGCGCCGGCAGGCAGGGCGCGGCAGGCCTCGGCGAGGCAGGTGACCGCCATCCAGCGGTCGCCCTCGACCGGCTGCCATTCGGGCCGCAGCAGCTTCAGCCGGCATACGCCCGCACTGGCCGCAGCCTTTTGGACATTGCGGGCCATGCCGGCGGCGAAGGGATGCGTCGCGTCGATCACCAGCGATATGCCTTCGGCCACCAGGAAGGCGGCAAGGCCGTCCGCGCCGCCGAAGCCGCCGATGCGGACTGCGACGCCTTCCGGCAGGTGCGGCGCGCGCGTGCGGCCGGCGAGCGAAAGAATGACGCGGCGCTCCGGCCAGCGCGCGCGCAAGGCCTCGACCAATGCGTTGGCCTCGGCCGTGCCGCCGAGGACGAGGATGGCGGCCGCACCCGCCGTCGGCCAGCTCTCGTCCGAGGAGCGGTCTTGTGCCGACCCGTCCGCGGCTTCGACGCCGGACCCCGGCGGCGTCGTGGCGCTAGACCCGGGCAAGAAGGCCTCCCTTGCGGTCGGCGACGACGATCTCGACCGCCACCCCCGAGCCCCCGAGCCGTTCGAGGCTGACGGCTCGCGCCCGCCGGGCGATCTCGCCGGCGAGGTCGAGCCCGCCGGCGGCCGTCATGTCGAGCACTTCCTTGGCCGTGTTGGCGGAAAGGATCTGCGGTTCGAGCCGTTCGGCGGCCAGCGGGTCGAGCCCGGCGAGGGTCGTGAGCAGAAAGGCGAAATCCACCTGGCTGCGGCCGGAGTGGAGGTCCATCGCCCCCTGCGCCAGCTTGGTCAGCTTGGCGAAGCCGCCGGAAATCGTCAGCTTCGGTACGGGATGGGCCTTCAGATACTTGATCAGGCCGCCGGCAAAATCGCCCATGTCGAGAAATGCGATTTCGGGAAGCTCTGGATGGAGCCGGCGGGCGAGGTCCTCGCTGGCCGAGCCGGTCGAGCCGACGACATGAGACAGTCCGGCGGCGCGCGCGACGTCGACGCCGCGGTGGATGGAGTGGATCCAGGCCGAGCAGGAGAACGGATGGACGATCCCGGTTGTGCCGAGAATCGACAGGCCGCCGAGGATACCGAGCCGCGGGTTCCAGGTCTTCTGCGCCAGGTCCTCGCCATTGGTCACGGCGATCTCGATCACGACGTCCGCCGGCCGCCCATGCTCCCCGCAGAGCGCTTCGACCACCTCGGTCATCATCCGCCGGGGGACGGGGTTGATCGCCGCCTCGCCGGGCGCGATCGGCAGGCCGGCGCGCGTCACGGTGCCGACGCCGGGACCCGCCTCGAAGACGAGGCCCGACCCCGGAGGCCCGAAGGAAACGGTCGAAACGATCTCGGCGAGATGGGTGACGTCCGGATCGTCGCCCGCGTCCTTGATGATCGACGCCATTGCAGAAGGAGACGAACGGTCTGAGCGGAGCGCCTGCCGGTGCAGTGCAAAGCTCGGCGTTTCGCCTTTCGGCAGGCGGATCTCGACCGGATCGGGAAAGTCGCCGGTCAAAAGCGCCGTCAGCGCCGCCTTGGTCGCGGCGGTGGCGCAGGCGCCGGTCGTCCAGCCGCGGCGCAGCGGCCGGCCCTTTGGCCTGACAGTCTCATTCGGCGGAAACCCCATTGCGCGCTTATAGCCGAGTTCCCTAAAGCTGCCACCGGCGCCCGGAACGCTTCGGCGCGTCTTTGAGGATCGCCCGCTTTGGACGGGCCGCGTGACGGAGAAACGCTTGGCCGGGCTGATGATCGCAGCGCCCTCTTCCGGGGCCGGCAAGACGACCGTGACGCTGGCGCTGATCGCCGCGCTGCGGGCGGCCGGGCACGGGGTCGCCTCGGCCAAGGCGGGGCCGGACTATATCGACCCGGCGTTCCACGCCGCGGCGAGCGGGCGCGAATGCGTCAATCTCGATCCCTTCGCCATGCGGCCCGCTCTGATCGCGAAGCTCGCGCAGCGGCAGCAGAGCGGGGCCGACCTCTTCGTCGCCGAAGCGATGATGGGGCTCTTCGACGGGGCCGTCGACGGGACCGGCTCGGCCGCCGATCTTGCGGCTGCGATCGGCGCGAACGTCGTTCTCGTCGTCGATTGCGCCCGCCAGTCCCATTCGGTTGCGGCGCTGGTCTCGGGCTTTCACCGGTTCCGCGCCGACACGACGATCTCCGGCGTCGTCCTGAACCGCGTCGGTTCGGATCGGCATCGCGCCATGCTGACGGACGCGCTTCGCCCGCTCGGCATTCCCGTCCTCGCCGCCCTGCCGCGCCGGGACGATCTGGGTCTCCCCGAGCGCCATCTCGGCCTCGTCCAGGCCGGCGAACACGGCGACCTTGCGACATTCCTCGACCGGGCGGCGGCATGGATGGCCGAGAACGCCCATCTCGACGCCCTGGCAGACCTGGCAAAACCGGATCGCGCAGGGAGCGGCGGCGCGGTCGGAGCCGATGCTTCCCGTGAAACGCCGGGCGAGCCGTCCGGCGCGACTTCCCTGCCGCCGCTCGGGCAGCAGATCGCGATCGCCCGCGACGAGGCCTTCGCCTTCGCCTATCCGCACGTGCTTGCGGGCTGGCGCGAGGCGGGGGCGACGCTTTCCTTCTTCTCCCCTCTCGCCGATGAGGCGCCGGCGGAGGGTTGCGACGCCGTGTTCCTGCCGGGCGGCTATCCCGAGCTTCACGCTGGACGGCTGGCTGCCGCGGGGAAGTTTCGCGCCGGCGTGACGCATGCGGCAGGCCGCGGCGCGCTGATCTATGGCGAGTGCGGGGGCTACATGGTTCTCGGCGAGGGGCTGGTGGATGCCGAGGGCGTGCGGCACGAAATGCTCGGGCTCCTGCCGCTCGAAACGAGCTTTGCCGAAAGGCGGCGGCATCTCGGCTATCGCCGCATGACGCCGATCGGCGGATCGCCCTTCGGCGAAGGGGAACTGATGGGCCATGAATTCCACTATGCGACGACCGTCTGCGAAGGGAGCGATCGGGGCTCGCCGCTGTTTGCCGTCCGCGACGCGGCAGGCGCCGATCTCGGCCGCACGGGGCTCGCCGTCGGCCGCGTCATGGGTTCCTTCTGCCACGTGATCGACCGGCGATGACGCAAGACGGCGCCTATGTCCATGGCGGCGGCCTCGACGCCGCCGTCGCCCGCTTCGGCGGCAGCCGGGCCGACTGGCTCGACCTGTCGACGGGCATCAACCCGGCGCCGGTCGCGCTGCCCGATCTTCACCCGGACATCTGGGCGAGGCTTCCCGAAGCCGGGCTTCAGGCGCGATGCATCGCGGCGGCGCGCGGCGCCTATGGCGTGCCGGAGACCGCCGGCATCGTCGCGGCGCCGGGCAGCCAGGCGCTGATCTCGCTTCTGCCCTTCCTCCTGCCGCAGGCCGAGGTCGCGATCGTCGAGCCGACCTATGGCGAACATCGCGCGAGCTTCGAGGCGGCGGGCCACCGCGTGACCGGAATAGGGACGATTGCGGACCTGCCCGACGGCGCAAAGGTCATGGTCGCCGTCAATCCGAACAATCCCGACGGGCGGCGAGCGGGGCGCGAGGCGCTCGTCGAACTCCTCGGCGAAATGCGGCGGCGCGGCGGGCTGCTGGTCGTCGACGAGGCCTTCGCCGACGCGACGCCCGGCCTGACCATCGCCGACATGGCGGGCGAGCCGGGGCTGCTCGTCCACCGCTCCTTTGGCAAGTTCTACGGGCTCGCCGGCGTCCGGCTGGGCTTCGCGCTGACCACCGCGACGCTTGCCGAGGGCCTGCGACAGCGGCTCGGTCCCTGGGCAGTCAGCGGCCCGGCGCTCGCCCTCGGTGCGGCGGTGCTGTCGAGCGAAACGGCGCGGAAGCGGATCGCGGCGGAGGTGCTGGTCCAAGCGCGGCGTCGCGACACGGTGCTGGCCGCGGCGGGCTTGCCGCTCGTCGGGGTAACGCCGCTGTTTGCCACCGTCGAGACGCCGGGGGCCGGCGATCTCTTCACAGCGCTCTGCCGGCGTCGGATCCTCACCCGGCCGTTCGCCTACCGTACCGACTGGCTGCGCTTCGGCAATCCGAAGGACGATGGCGAGGCCGCAAGGCTCGCCGGCGCGCTGGCCGAGGCCGCGCGGGAGAGACATCCGTGATCGCCCGCCTCGCCATCCTCCTCGCCGCCCTGCTGCTCGACCGGCTGGTCGGCGATCCGCCCTGGCTGTGGCGGTCCGTCAAGCACCCGGTCGCGGTGATCGGCGAGGCGATCGATGCGCTCGACAAGCGCCTCAACCGGCCGGATTTCACCGGCGAGACCCGGCGGCGCGCCGGCTTCTTCGCCCTCGGCCTGCTGCTGCTCGCCGCGCTGATCCTCGGCGGCTTCGTGTCGGCGCTGTGCGAGGCCTTCGGATTCCTCGGCATGATCGTCGAGGCGGCGATCGTGGCGATCTTCCTCGCCCACAAGAGCCTCGTCGATCACGTTCGCGCCGTCGGGGCCGCACTTCGCACGGGTGGTCTTGTGGAAGGACGGCGGGCGGTCGCCCTCATCGTCGGCCGCGACCCGGCCCATCTCGATCGGCCGGGGATCCTGCGGGCGGCGATCGAGAGCCTCGCCGAAAACGCCTCCGACGGCGTCGTCGCGCCGGCCTTCTGGTATCTCCTTCTCGGCCTGCCGGGGCTTCTCGCCTACAAGGTCGTCAACACCGCCGATTCGATGATCGGCCACATGGACGAGCGTTATCGCGACTTCGGCTTCGCCTCGGCCCGGCTCGACGACTGGCTGAATTTCCTACCCGCCCGGGCGACGGCACTCTCGCTCGCCGCGGCGGCCGGACTGAGCCGGTGGGGGCGAAGACGTGGGGAGGCGGGTGATGCCGACCCGGCGTCGTCGCAGCGCGGCGGCTTCTCGCAGGTGATGGCGATCACAAGGCGCGACGCGAAGCTGCACCGCTCGCCCAATGCCGGCTGGCCGGAAACGGCGATGGCGGCGGCGCTCGGCCTCTCCCTCGGCGGCCCGCGCCGCTACCGCGACCTCATCGTCGACGCGCCGCAGCTGAACCCGGAGGGTCGCCGCGCCGCCAATCTCGACGATCTCACTCGCGCGATCTCGCTGTTCGAGCGGGCGATGGGGATCTTGCTGGCGGCGATCGCCGCAGCGCTGCTGGCAGGTCTGGCGGCATAGCGCTGCATCGGCGGGGACGGCGGCCCCCGCTTCAGCCGCTTCGCGGCCCCCACAGGATGACGGCGGCGCCGACGAGGCAGATCGCGCCGCCGGCAAGGTCCCAGCGATCCGGGCGGGCGCCTTCGACGAGCCACAGCCAGGCCAGCGAGGCGACGATGTAGACCCCGCCATAGGCGGCGAAGGCGCGGCCGGCCTGTTCCACCGGCGCGAGCGACAGGAGCGCGGCGAACAGGCAGAGCGAGGCGATTGCCGGCGCCAGCCAGAGCACCGATCGGCCGAGGCGCAGCCAGGCCCAGAAGCCGAAGCACCCGGCGATTTCGGCGATCGCGGCTGCGATGTAGGCGAAAGCGGTCATCGGGTTCGTGTGGCACCGGACGGGCAGGCGCGCAATGCCGGCATTCCGGTTCTGGGCGGCGGCTGTTCCGCCACCCGCGACGATCCCGTCGCCAAATCCACGGCCCCGTTCCGGAAGGACGCCGTGGGCCGCTTCGTCGGCGCCGCCGGCGGGCCTCAGCGTGGCAGCGAGGCGGCGATCGCCTTGCCGATGTCGGCGATCGCGGCGCTGCGCGCCTCCATCGATGCGTCCGTCCCGGTCAGATAGATCGCCGCGACGATCGGCTGGCGCTCGGGCGGCCAGGCGATGGCGACGATCGAGCGCGAGCCGTGTCCGCCGGCGCCGGTCCTGTCGGCGATCTTCCAGTCCTTCGGGAACCCCGCCCGCAGCAGCGGGCCGCCGACCTCGTTGCCGACCAGCCAGGCTTCCAATTGCCTGCGCGACTGCGGCGAGAGGGCATCGCCCAGGACCAGCGTCTCGAGACTCCTCGCGGCCGCTTCCGGGGTCGTCGTGTCGCGGGGATCGCCGGGCGTCGCCTCGTTCAGCGTCGGCTCGGTCCGGTCGAGGCGCGTCTCCTCGTCGCCGATCCGGCGCATGAAGCGGGTGACGCCCTCCGGCCCGCCGAGACTTTCGATGACCAGATTGCCGGCGGTGTTGTCGCTCATCGTCATGGCGGCGTCGCAGACCTCGCCGAGCGTGATGCCGGTCTCGACACGGGTCTCGGTGACGGGCGAATAGGTGACGAGATCGTCGGCGTCGAAGGTGATCGGCTGGTCGAGCGAAGCCTCGCCCGCATCGACCCGCCCGAGGACGGCGGCACAGGCGAAGGCCTTGAACGTGCTGTTGAGCGGGAACCGCTCCTTCGCCCGCACCGACCATGTCTTGCCGGACCGGGTGTCGACGATCATCGCGCCGACACGGGCGCCGAGCTCGTTTTCGGCTTTTGCGATCGCGGCGGAAACGAGATCGTTCTCCTGGCCCGATTGGGCATGGGCGGGAGGGACGGCGAAAAGTGCGAGGAGAGCGCCGACGGCCGGCAGGAGCCTTGGGCGCAGGATGGACGCAAACATGGATGTCACTCTGACGATGATCGGACGGAGACGTCCGGTGTCCATGGCAGCGGGATGGATCGCTAGCAAGGCGATTTCTATCACGTGGAAATGCCGCGCATTCGATACGTAATCTTAAGGGATCGTCGAGGCGCTTGCCGAGGCCAGCGGCTGGCGACCATCGCGGGAACGCTCCGGCCAGGACGGGCTTTCGTCCGTCCGCTTCAAAGTGCCCCACACTGTCTCCGTCCGTTTCCTCCGACGCCGCTCAACCCACCACTGCGAGGAAGAACCGCAGCATCTCGCGGCTGGCGTCGGGACCTGCGGGCAGGGTGAAGGTGCCCCTTGCGCTGCCGCCCGACCAGGCATGGCCGGCGCCGTGAATGCGCCAGCTTTCCAGCCGCTCGCGGCCGTCCGGCTCGCGATGGACCGTCCGGCTGTAGGCGATGCCGCCGGGCGAGACGCCCTGGCTCGTCACCGCCGTCGCGGCGGCGCCGGCCCGAGCCTGCTCGATCACGCCGTCGCCATTGACCGGCGCGACGGTGGTGTCGCGGTCGCCGTGGAAGACGATCGTCGGGACGACCGTGTCGCCGGCCTCGACCGGGCCGCCGCCGCGCATCGCCGCGAAGGCCGAGCCCATGTCGCGGGCGGCGCCGCAGGCAAGGCCGGAATGCACGCCGACGGCGGCGAAGAGGTCCGGATAGCGCTGGCCCATGATCGCCGCTGCGGCGCCGCCGGCCGACAGGCCCGCGACGAAGACGCGCTTCGGATCGACGCCATGTTCGGCGACGACGTCGCGGGTGATCCCGGCGATCAGCGCCGGCTCGCCGCCCTCGCGCCGCTGGTCGCGCGCCTCGAACCAGTTCCAGCATCGTTGCGCGTTGGCGCGCTGGGTCTGTTCGGGATAGGCGACGAGAAAGCCGACCTCCTCGGCAAGCTCGTTCATCCTTGTGCCGGCGGCGAAATCGTCCGGCGACTGGGTGCAGCCGTGCAGCATGACGACGAGCGGCGCGGGCGAACCGTCGTGGCGGGCGGGAACGTAGAGCTTGTAGTCGCGGCTGCCCGCCGGCCCGCGATGCGAGCGCGTCTCGAAGCGGGCGCCTTCCGGCATCGGGAGGGGCGTGGCGGACGGTGCGAGGCCGCTGAGGCCGGCGAGCTCCGGCAGGGTCTTGCCGAGGACGCCGGACAAGAGGTCCTGGCTCGACGGGGAGCGGGAGACGGCTTTCGCAGTGTTCGATCTCACCGGCTCGGCCGGGGTTCGACCTGCCGCCGTTTCCCGACCTAGCGTCTGATCTTTCGGTTCGCCCCGCAGCAGCTGCATCGCCTCCTTCAGCCGGCCCTTGCGGGTCAGCCGGGTCACTTCCTGCATGTCGACGTTCGGGAAAGCGTTCATGACGATGGTCCGATGGTGGGAAGAACGCAGCCCCGACGTCGGATCGAGGTCGCCTCTTCGCGGGTGACGAAACGGGGCCGGGCGAGGGTCAGCGGATGCGATCCCTCAGCGCGGCCTTGACGGGGGGCGATGCCTGCAGCGCGCCGAGGATTTCCAGCGAGGCGATGGTCTCGGCGGCAAGCTCCGGCGGGACGTCCTCGGCGATCACGGCGAGGCCGAGCACCTGGATGGCGAGGCGTGTCCCCGCGGCCTTGGCGGTTTCGAGATCGGCGCGGCTGTAGCGCCTTACGCCGAGTTCGATGGCGCGGCGCTCGACGGTCTTGCGCATGGCGTCCTCGTGCCGCGTCAGCTGGTTGCGGATGGCGGTGCGAATGAAATCGGTGCGATTGGCGTAAAACCCTTCCTGCACCAGGAGATCGATCTGGCCGAGATCGACAGGACCGAGATTGATGGTGATCTTCTCGCTGTCGGCGATCCTGTGTTTCGGTTCCTGCGGCATCGCCATCTCCCGACCATCCGTGTGGATGGTATATGGATGTCGATGCTGCATTGCACAAGAGATACGCCGTGCAAAATGCGACGGCGCTTCGTTTGGTTGCCGGTCGTCAGCTGCCTAGAGAGACGCCGAGAAGAAGGGCCATCTCGCAAAGCTGCTGGGCGGCGCCGAGGCAGTCGCCGGTCTGGCCGCCGATCCGGCGAAGGACGAAGCGGCGTAAGAGAACGAGGCCGACGGCGGCAAGGGCCGCGGCGGCGAGCGTCGGCAGGAGGCCGGCCAGCGGCAGACCGAGGCAGAGCGCGATGACCCCTCCGATCAGGAGCGACGCCTCGCCCTTTGGCCGCGACGGCCTCCCGGCGCGGGCGGCAAGGCCGGTGCCCGTCGCCGGCGGGGTGAGCGCCCAGAACGCCGCCATCGCCCCGCGGCTCGCGCTGGCGGTCGCCAGGATGGCAGCCGCCGCGAGCAGCGGACGGGTGGCGCAAAGTTCGGCGAGGAGCGCCGCGCGCAGGCCGAGCGACAGGACCAGGGCGACCGCGCCATAGGTGCCGACGCGGCTGTCGTGCATGATCTCGAGCGCTTTTTCTCTCGGCTGGTGGCCGAACAGCCCGTCGGCGACGTCGGCGAGCCCGTCCTCGTGCAGGGCCCCGGTCGTCGCGACGAGGGCGGCGACCGCGACGAAGCCGCAGACGAGCGGCGACAGGCCGAGGGCGGGAAGGACGAGCAGGAGAATGGCGGCAGGCGCTGCGGCGACGAGGCCGACCAGCGGAAAGGCGTGGGCATCGTCGCCGAGTTGGTAGCGCCGGGCTCTCTGCGTGGCCGGCCTGCCGCTCCCGGGCTCCCCGGTCGCCGCATTTTCGGGGGATTGGGCTTCTGCAGGACCGCCAAGGCTCTCGAAGACCCGGTTGGAAATGCTAAGCCGCGTCAGAAAGGCGGTGGCCCTGAGCGTCGCCTCGATGAGTGCCTTCGGCTGATGCAACTGCGTCCCCCGTTCCCGAGCTTTTGCCCGGCTTCGCTTTTCCGGACGGGCGATCGGCGATATGGACGGCCGTCCGTCGGCCCCGGCTGAACACCAAGGAGCATGCGATGTCCACCACCGGCCTTCCCTTCGATGACATTCGCGATCTCGTCCGGAGCATGCCCGGACCCGACGGTGCCGCCGTCCATGCGGCGCGGCACCGGGAGGAGGAGCTGACCAAGCCCGCCGGCTCGCTCGGCCGGCTCGAGGAACTCGCGCAGTGGCTGGCCGCCTGGCAGGGCGGGGCACCCCATGTCGACCGGCCGCTGGTCGCCGTCTTTGCCGGCAATCACGGCGTGACCAGAAAGGGCGTTTCGGCCTTTCCACCCGAGGTGACGGCACAGATGGTGGCGAATTTCGCGGCCGGCGGGGCGGCGATCAACCAGATCTGCGCGGCCTACGATCTGTCTCTCAAGGTCTACGATCTGGCGCTGGAAATTCCCACCGAGGACTTCACCGAAGACGCCGCCATGGACGAGCGGACCTGCGCCGCGACCATGGCCTTCGGCATGGAAGTGCTGATGGACAAGCCCGACCTGCTGTGCATCGGCGAGATGGGCATCGGCAACACCACCGTCGCCGCGGCGATCTTCGCGGCGCTGTTCGGCGGGACGGGCGCCGACTGGGCCGGCGCCGGAACCGGCATGGCCGGCGAGGCTCTGGGACGCAAGGCGGCCGTCGTTGATTGGGGGCTCGCCTTCCACAAGGGGCATCTCTCCGATCCGCTCGAAGTCCTGCGGCGGCTGGGCGGCCGCGAGATCGCCGCGATGGCCGGAGCGATCCTCGGGGCAAGGCACCAGAACGTCCCGGTGATCGTCGACGGCTTCGTCGCCACCGCCGCGGCCGCGATCCTCCACAAGCTCGACCCGCGGGCGCTCGACCACTGCCTGTTCGGGCACGTCTCGGCCGAGCAGGGGCACATGAAGGCGCTCGAGGCGATGGGCAAGGTGCCGCTGCTCGCCCTCGGCATGCGGCTCGGAGAGGGGACCGGCGCGGCGCTCGCCGCCGGCATCGTCAAGGCCGCCGCCCGCTGCCATCGGGACATGGCGACCTTCGCCGAAGCCGCCGTTTCGAACGGTGATTGAGGGCCGCTCGAGAGGCAGAGACGACCGCGCGCATTCCGGGTGGCTCGCCATCCCGGCTTCGGCGATTATGTCGCGGTGCAAAGCGCAGGCGTGGCCGGTGCATGACGGGGTGAGACGATGAAGGCTGTGGTGATCGGGTCCGGGGCGATCGGCGGCTATCTGGCGGCGATGCTGGACGAGGCTGGCCATGACGTGACGCTCTGCGTGCGCACGCCCTTCGACGAACTGACGCTGGAGGACGATGGCGAGGCCCGCAAGGTCGCGGCCACCATCGTCGCCGAACCGGGCGATCTGCCCGGTGACGCCTCTGCCGATCTGGTGATCGTCGCCACCAAGGCGCAGGACACAGAGAGTGCCCGCATCTGGCTCGAAGCCCTCGTCGGCCCGCAGACGCTGGTTCTCATGGCACAGAACGGCATCGAGCACGAAGAGCGCGTGGCGGCGTTCCATCTGTCCGGCACGATCGTCCCGTCCATCGTCTACATCGCCGCCGAGCGGGTCGCGCCGGGGCGGATCGTCCATCATTACAACAGCCGGCTTGTCCTGCCGGACGATGCGGCCGGCCGACGTGTCGCCGAATGGTTCGCCGGAACGAAGCTCAGCGTCGAGATCGACCCGGAGTTTCTCACCGCCGCCTGGCGCAAGCTCCTGTCCAACGTCGTCGCCAATCCGGTCACCGCGCTGACGCTGCGCCGCATGGCGGTGTTTCGGGATCAGGCGATCCGCCAACTGGCGACGGGGCTTCTGCTGGAGGCGATGGCGGTGGGCCGCGCGGCGGGGGCGAAGTTCGGCGACGACGAGCACGAGCGCATATTGGAGCAGTATGCCCGCGCCAATCCGGACAGCGGGTCCTCCATGCTCTATGACCGGCTGGCCGGGCGTTCGCTCGAGCAGGACTACCTGACCGGGGCCGTCGTCCGCGCCGGGGAGCGGCACGAGGTTCCGACGCCGTTGAACGCGGCGATCCTCGCCCTCCTGTCCGCGGTCGACCGGACGCCTATCGAACGACCATGACGCTCGTTTTCGCATGCGCGGCGACGTTGCCGGCATGGGAGGCGAAGAAGTGCTCCGGAAATCCGGGACGATGCGAGGCCATCACCACGAGGTCGGCGCCGCTCTTTTCGATCGCCGCCAGCAGCGTGCGGTCGAGATCCCGGGCCGGGTCGGGCACGACCTTGAACTCGGCCCTCGCAGCGACCCCGTCTTCTCGCGCGCGCTCCTCGGCGAAGGCCCGGAGCTTCTCGCCGAATTCCTCAGGCGTGTGGGCGACGGAGCCAGGGCTCGACGCGGTGATTCCGAGATAGACGAGTTCGCTATCGTACAGCTTGGCGAGTTCGGCAGCGGTCTGCAGCGCCTTGTCGAGCGTCCTGACGTGGCTGAGATCGACGGGAACGAGAATTTTCTCATACATGACGTACACCTTTCCGATGTTCGGTCTCGATCGGTGTTCGAGGTCGCCGGCGAGCGCCGGCCGGGATGGCAGGCCCGGCCGTCGGCTCGGCAGCGTCCGATTGACGGCGGCGGAGCCGGCCCTCTTCCGGGGAACTTTGGCCGGCCATCGCGGTTCCGTCAGAACGACCGTCGTCGAGAAAGTCCCGCGCGACCGGCCTTGCCCGAGGTCGTCGACCGTATCGACCCGATCGGGCCGACCAACCTTGCCAGTCATGGAGCCTTGCTTGAAATCGTTCCTTCCTACCGCCCTCGCCGCCGCGATCCTGGCACTGACCGCCGGACAGGCTCTCGCCCAGGATGCGAACACCGCAAATTCCGGGCCCTCCGGCCAGGCCGCCGCGGGCACGGCCGAGGTCAGCCCTCAGGCGGCCAGCGGCGTTCTCGCGGCGATCGAGAAGGACGAAGCTCCGGTGGCGCAGCTCAACCTGATGGTCGATCAGGTCGAGGAGATGGACGTGGTCGGGCCGAACGGCGAGACCGTCGGCGAAGTGGACGACGTCCTCGGGGATGCGAACGGCAACGCCAAGGCGATCACCGTGGAGGTCGGCGGCTTCCTCGGCATCGGCGAGAAGACGGTCATCCTGATGCTCGACGACGTCTCGCTCGACATGGGACGGGTCAAGACGGCGCTGACCAAGGAGCAGATCGAGGAGCTGCCGGCCTTCGGCGGCTGAGCGGGGAAGGTGCAAGCCGCCTTCGAGGTTGTCCCTCGCTGCCGGACGCGACCGGGCGGCACCGGCTATCGGGTGAAGCGAGCGCCCTCATTCGGAGCAACTACGCCACATATCAGCTCTGGTTCATGACGGAGCCCGCAGGTCGCGACCATTTTGCGCGAGGGGACGTTGGCAGCAGACACGAGTTCGTAAAGGTGGGTTGCGCCGAGGTCGCGAAAGGAAGTCGCGACCATCCTGGCATTCACGTAATTGCCCAGCCCCCGCCCTCGCTGCGAGTCCAGCACGGCGACGAGTCCGCCCCAGGCGAAGCGATGATAGGGGCTGTGGGCATTGTGGGGCAGGTAGCAATGAGCGGCTGCCACGAGCGTTCCGTTCTGGTCGCCGATGACCGTGGTGATCGCCGGGCCAAGTGATCCCGTGAGCAGCGAACCAGAGAAGGGAACGATGCCGGCCCCGCCCATCAGCGCCTGGATCTCCCTGACATAATTGCTTTCGGGGTCGCTCGGGCGTTCCCGTTCGACCAATCCGTCCGGCAGTCCGCGAGCCAGGACTTCCTCCGCAGCAGCAAGCGCAGCGTCGCGCTCCGCGATGAAAACGTCCCAGCTATCGAAACGATAGTCCTTCCCGACGAGTCGCGACCGAACTTGCTCAGCCTTGGTCGCCGAAAGGAGACGGAAGCCACAAATGCCGTCGCGTTCGAGAAATTCCGCGAGGCGTTCCCACCCGAACTGATCGGGATCGTCACAACCCATCGTGCGACCCGTCTGGCACGCGCCAGGGGTTTCGCTCACGAAAGCCGCATTTGCCTCGGCCTGCCTTTGCAACTGCTGTTGCTGCTCAGAACCGAAATAGCCCGACATTGCCGAACCTTCCTACGCAGGGGACCTTTTCGTGACCAGAAGACATCGAAGATGATCGGACGGCGAGACGCCTTCCACCGATCGCGAACGTTCGTTCGTGAGGCACTTTCACCCTATTCCGTTTCGGTCGCAAGTGCCCTCCGACGCGCCGTCGCAGCCTGCGAAGCTCCGGCTTCGTCGTGCCCGATCCTGCCAAAGGATCACCCGAACGAGCCCCGCTCGTCCGCGACGAGTTCGCGGATGAACTCGGCGGTGACCGTGATCCGGCGGACGTCCCGAGCGCTTTCGTGATAGACCAGCCAGTAGCTTCGCCGGATCGTCGCATCCAGGAGGATGCGCGTGAGGTCCGGCCGGCGGCTCGCCAGGAAATCGTGGAGGATGCCGATGCCCGCGCCGGCGGCGACGGCTTCGGTCTGGCCGATCGCGCTCGACACCTCGAAGCGCGACGGCCAGCGATCGAGAAGATCGGCGTGATAGGCGAGTTGCGGCGAATAGAGGAGGTCCTCCACCGAGCCGACCAGCCGGTGCTGCAAGAGATCGGCGAGGGACTGCGGCGTGCCTGCGGCCGCGAGGTAGCCGGGGCTGGCGTAAAAGCCCAGCCGGTAGTCGCAGAGCTTCGACGCGACGAGCCGCCCCGCCGCGGGCCGCTCCACGGTGATGGCGATGTCGGCCTCGCGCCGCGACAGCGAGAAGGCGCGCGGCACCGGGACGAGTTGCACCGTCAGATCGGCGTGGCGCTCGGCGAGCCGCCACAGCCGCGGTGCGAGGAACGCCGTGCCGAAACCGTCCGGCGCCCCGACCCGCACCGTTCCCGAAAGCTGGACGTCGCTTCCCCCGACCTCAGCGCGGCCGGCGGTCATCGCCGTTTCCATCGCCTCGGCGTGATCGCGAAACACCCTTCCTGCCTCGGTCAATTCGCAGCCGCCGGGCGAGCGGTCGAAGAGTTTGGCGCCGATCGCCTCCTCCAGCGCCGTCAGACGCCGGCCGACCGTCGCGTGGTTGAGGTCGAGCCGGCGCGCCGCGGAAAGGATCTGGCCCGCCCGGGCGACGGATAGAAAGATGCGGACGTCGTCCCAGTTCATGTGATGAAAACCCGACCCCGCTCCGATGGGGCTATAAAATTCGCACAATGGATGGGCGCCGCAAAGGCTTTATGCGCCGTCCATTGTGCGGGAAAATTGATCCAGTCACAATGGCCGCCGCCATGTCGGGGCCAGTCACATCAGGGGAGGCTCATCCATGTACGAGATCGGTCATTTCATCGGCGGCGAGCGGGTCGCCGGCAAGAGCGGCCGCAGCGCCGAGATCTTCAATCCGGCGACGGGCGAGGTGCAGGGCTCCGTCGCGCTTGCCAGCAACGAAGAGCTGCGCGCCGCCGTCGAGAACGCCAAGGCGGCGCAGCCGGCCTGGGCGGCGACCAATCCGCAGCGCCGCGCGCGGGTGATGATGAAGTTCGTCGACCTGCTCAACCGCGACATGGACAAGCTCGCCGAGGCGCTGTCGAAGGAGCACGGCAAGACGTTTCCGGACGCCAAGGGCGACGTGCAGCGCGGCCTCGAGGTCGCCGAGTTCTGCATCGCCGCGCCGCAGATGATGAAGGGCGAGTTCTCCGAAGGCGCCGGCCCCGGCATCGACATCTATTCGATCCGCCAGCCGCTCGGCGTCGTCGCCGGCATCACGCCGTTCAACTTTCCGGCGATGATCCCGATGTGGAAGTTCTGCCCGGCGATCGCCGCCGGCAACGCCTTCATCCTGAAGCCGTCGGAGCGCGACCCGTCCGTGCCGATGATGCTCGCCGAACTGATGCTCGAAGCTGGCGCGCCGGCCGGCATCCTCAACGTCGTCAACGGGGACAAGGGCGCCGTCGACGCCATCCTCGACGATCCGGACATCGAGGCCGTCGGCTTCGTCGGCTCGACGGCCATCGCCAAATACATCTATGGCCGCGGCTGTTCCAACGGCAAGCGCGTCCAGGCCTTCGGCGGCGCCAAGAACCACATGATCGTCATGCCCGACGCCGACATGGACAAGGCCGTCGACGCCCTCATCGGCGCCGGCTACGGCGCGGCGGGCGAGCGCTGCATGGCCGTCTCCGTCGCGGTTCCGGTCGGCGAGGAGACCGCGGACCGGCTGATCGAGAAGCTGATTCCCAAGGTCGAGGCCCTGAAGATCGGACCATGGACCGCCGGCAACGACGTCGATTTCGGCCCGCTCGTCACCCGCGAGGCGCAGAAGCGCGTGCTCGGCCTCGTCGATCGCGGCGTCGAGGAAGGGGCGAAGCTCGTCGTCGACGGACGGAACTTCAAGATGCAGGGATACGAGGACGGCTTCTTCGTCGGCGCCTGCCTGTTCGACAACGTCACCAAGGACATGGACATCTACAAGACCGAGATCTTCGGTCCGGTCCTCTCCGTCGCACGGGCCAAGGACTACGAGGAAGCGCTCGACCTGCCGATGAGCCACGAATACGGCAACGGCGTCGCGATCTTCACCCGCGACGGCGACGCGGCGCGGGACTTCGCCAGCCGCATCAACATCGGCATGGTGGGCGTCAACGTGCCGATCCCGGTGCCGCTGTCCTATTACACCTTCGGCGGCTGGAAGGCCTCGGGCTTCGGCGACCTCAACCAGCACGGCGCCGACGGCTTCCGCTTCTACACGCGGACGAAGACCGTCACGAGCCGCTGGCCGTCCGGCATCAAGGACGGCGCGGAATTCTCGATCCCGACGATGAAGTGAGCGGTCCTCGCCAATCGGATTGGCCTGAACGCGCGGGCCAACCTGCGCCTTAGGGACATGGCCGGGACAAGCAAGTGCAAGAATAGAAGGAGGGGCGGTCGCAAGGCCGCCCCTCTTTGCATGACAGCCATGTCACGGCCCGCCTCCCCTTGACCGACCGCAGTCAAGGAATATCCGATAAGCCAATGAAAACCATGAAAGAAATGGCGGACTCCTGAATTTTCCGAGCAACTCGACGGGACTGCATTCAACCGTTCCGGGTCGCGCCGTGCCCGTCCAGATTGCCGATCGCCGACGACAAAGCGACAAGAATTCGTGACCGATTCCGTCATCGACGGACCGTTCATGATCGCACCATTTCGAGCGGCGAGATGGGTCTTACATGAACACTCGACGGACGAGAGGCCGCCGATACCAGTCCGGTACTGGCCTCGCTCGTCGAAGCATTTCGCAAGGAGTAAAAAAATGCGTAGCA
This sequence comes from Jiella avicenniae, assembly GCF_021390325.1. Taxonomy (GTDB): domain Bacteria; phylum Pseudomonadota; class Alphaproteobacteria; order Rhizobiales; family Rhizobiaceae; genus Jiella; species Jiella avicenniae. The sequence goes on from NZ_JAJUWU010000004.1 coordinate 266,627, forward strand.
ATATTGTCGCGACTTCGATCTTCGCAGCGGCGGTGACGCTGAGCGCCGCCGCATCGGCGCAGACTGTTCCGGGATCCGATTACTTCCAAACGCGGGCCGACGAAGCCTCCCGGGCCGATGTCGCGGCCAGCGGCGTCTACGGCGGCGCGAGCGAGGGAGCGAGAGCCTACGGCTTTGCCACCAACGAGCGCGTCCCGGGCTCGGACTATGGCCGCACCCGTGCGAATGAAAAGGCGCGCGCCATGGTTCGTGACGAGGATTATCGCGGCTCGGCCGGGGCGGCCGGAACCGTTTCGCAGACCCGCGTTCCAGGGTCCGACTACGGCCGCACCATCCGCAACGAGCAGATCCGCGACAGCGTCCGCTGAAGACGCGATACCGCCGGCCTGGATGAGGCCCGGCCCGTGAAATGCGAAAGGGCGGCTCCGCAGACGGGGCCGCCCTTTTGCTTCGCACGGTCGACGGGCGCCGCTTCGGCGCCGGTCTGCTCGCCTATTGGAACAGGGCGAGCGCGTTCAGCAGCGTCATGATGATCCCCCAGGCGAGGGGGATGCCGACGAAGGCCCAGGCGAGGGCCAGTTTGACGTTGGTCGAATTGGTCGTTTCGTTGGCCATGTCAGAAATCTCCCGTCAGGCCCGGCTCGGGGCGGCTTCGGCTTCCATGTGATGGCGCTCGTCCACCGGCTTCATCATGAAGTTCAAGACGAAGCCGACGGCCAGGAGACCGGCCATGATGTACATCGTCACCGTATAGGCATCGGCCTTGGCGACGCCGGAATCGATCTGATACTGGCGGATGTAGTTGACCAGCACCGGCCCGACGATGCCGGCCGCCGACCAGGCGGTCAGCAGACGGCCGTGGATCGCGCCGACATACTGGTTGCCGAAGACGTCCTTGAGATAGGCCGGGATGGTGGCGAAGCCGCCGCCATACATCGACAGGATGATGCCGTAGAACAGGACGAAGAGGACGATCGATCCCATCTGGCCGGTGGTCGGCACCAGCGCATAGAGGACGATGCCGAGCGCGAAGAACACCATGTAGGTGTTCTTGCGGCCGATATAGTCCGAGGTCGACGCCCAGAAGAAACGGCCGCCCATGTTGAAGAGCGAGAGCAGGCCGACGAAACCGGCGGCCGCGCCCGCGGTGATGAGGCCGGGGAACATCTCCTGGCTCATCAGCGAGGCCTGGCCGAGAACGCCGATGCCGGCCGTCACGTTGAGGAACAGGACGCCCCAGAGCAACCAGAACTGCCGGGTCTTCAGCGCCTGGTCCACATGGACGTTGGCGGTGGTGATCAGGCCCTTCGACTGCTTGGGCGCGACGTAGCCGGCCGGCAGCCACCCCTTCGGAGGCACGCGGACGATCGTCGCGCCGACCATCATGTAGACGAAATAGACGATCCCGAGGACGACGAAGGCGAAGGCGACGCCGCCGACGCCCATCAGCCAGACGGACAACGGCGACGCGATGAAGGCGCCGCCGCCGAAGCCCATGATCGCCATGCCGGTCGCCATGCCCGGCTTGTCCGGGAACCAGCTCATCAGCGTCTTGACCGGGGAGATGTAGCCGAGGCCGAGGCCGCAGCCGCCGAGGACGCCGTAGCCGAAATAGACCAGCCAGAGCTGGTGCCACGCCACGCCGAGGGAGGCCACGAGGAAGCCGCCGCCGAAGAGCGCGGCCGCCGCAGCCATGGTCTTGCGCGGCCCGACCTTCTCGACCCAGGTGCCACCGAAGGCCGCGGCAAGGCCGAGGAACAGGATCGCGATCGAGAAGATCCAGCCGAGCGAGGCGATCGACCAGTCGTCCGCCCCCGGAACCTTGGCGCCATCGGCGCCGACCGTGGCGTTCAGCAGGCTGAGCGGCTTGTTGAACACCGAAAAGGCGTAGACTTCGCCGATGCACAGATGCACGCAAAGCGCTGCCGGCGGCACCAGCCAACGATTGAAGCCCGGTTCGGCGATGGTTCGCTCGCGCGACAGCCATCCGCCTCTCGACGCCGATGCGTCATGATATGTCATGTATTTCCCCCTCTGCCGACGCGAACAAGGCCGGACTTCGACTTTAGCCGGATTTCGTCATATCTCAATACAATCGGGTGCGTGCCAAAAGCAATCAGAACGCGATCGAAAGAAGCGGCCGGCGAGTGATTGCTCGACCCTGAACGATGCCGCATTCCTTCACGACCGGAGGGCGGGCGAGATCGGCCACGGAAGGCCTGGAAGCGGGCACCGCGATCGTCGTGAGGAGCGATTTGCCACCGGGCACGGCCTCGGGTGACCGCTGATCGCCAAGTCTACGGCATCGGCCCGAAAATCGGAATCGATTTTCGGAACGCACGATGCGTAGATTCAATGGCTTAGAGCGTTCTTTGTGCATCCGATCGGACGCACGGTGCTCTAGAGGGCAGGCTTCAACCGCTTGCCGCCGGCCGAAGAACCGGCCGCGGCGCGCTGACCCGCTTCCCCGGCCGAGGGATCGGCGCCGAGGGGGCGTTCGGCCCGGGTCGGATCGACGGCGCGCCCCGCCTTCGGGCCGAGCACGACCTTCTGCGCGACGGCCCACCAGTCGAGGAACCGCGCCAGCGCGAACTGGATGGCGATGCCGGCCGAGATCAGCAGCGTGTCCGTCAGGAAATGCGACGTCTGGTCGTATTTGATCACCTGGCCGGTGAGCGACAGCACCGTACCGAGGGCGAAGACCGGAAGCGAATGGCGTCCCAGCATGGCGAAGGGATTGTCCCGCGTCACCGTCGAGAAGGGCGAGGTCGTCGCGGCATTGGCGAAGAGGTAGATGATCGCGAGGGTATGGAGCAGGCGGGGCAGGCTGACATAGGTCTTGTCGAAGCCCGTCAGCATGACCGGGAAGGGTAAGGCGCCCCACCAGGACCACAGATCGAAGCGGATGGTCAGAAAGGCGATCATGCAATAGGCGCCGGCCAGCGCCATCAGCCATGGCCGGAACGGCACCGACAGGCCGCCCTCGATGCGCCTGAAGCCGCAATAGAGGCCGATCGCGAAGATCAGCTGCCAGGAGAACGGATTGAAGAACCAGCCGCCGGGCAGGGGATAGTTGGGTGGATCGATGCCGAAGACGGCAGCCAGCAGCCACAACGTCGCCGAGACGCCCAGCATGAGGTTGAGGCCCATGCGGGCAAGGGCGAGGAGCGCCGGCAGCATCAGAAGGAGGACGGCATACATCGGCAGGATGTTCACGTAGCCGAGCTGATGGGTCATCGTCGCGAAGCCGATCATCGTCTCGATCGGCGCCGAGATGAACTGCGAAAGGCCGATGCGCGACAAAAGCTCGCCCCGACCGAGGGCGAGGGCGCCCCAGGAGAAGATACCGAGCGCCAGGGTTCCCAGCATGAGCTGGACGAGGGCGAGGACGCCGGCCCGCCGCCAGGCCTTCAGCGTCGCCACCAGCCGGTGACCGGCAAAGAACAGGCGTCCATAGGCATAGGCGGAGGCAAAGCCGGCCAGGAAGACGAACAGCTCGGCCGCGTCGGAAAAGCCGAAATTGCGGGAGGTGAAATTCTCGTAGAGATTGCCGGGGACATGGTTGATGAAGATCATCACCAGGGCGATCCCCCGCCAGAAGTCGACACGATGATCCCGGCTTGCCGAGATGGGGGGGCGGGCGGCGATGTTCATTTTCGGTATCGCGGAACTCACACGGGATCGGGCAGGCCCTCGGAGCGCTCCATGGAGGGCGTCTCGGGGCGTGGATCGATCGTCAGGGCAGCCAGGCGTTGACGCCAATCGGCGCTCGCCCGGATGACGGATTCGGGATGGGCCTCGAAGGGCGTGACGAAGAGACCGAGTCGTTTCAAGGCGTCTCCGAAGGTGGGATTGCCGGTGAGGCTGATCATCACCGGCGCCGCCACCAGCGGAATGGCGATCGGCAAGGTCCACAGAATCAGGTCCGGCGCGTAGGCATAGGTGGCATAAAGCACGACCGCGCCGGACAGAACCATCCACCAGGAGGCGCGGAAGGCCGCTGCGACCGGCATGTGGCCGTCCTCGCGGTCAGTCGAGGGCCAACCCGCATCCGCACCGATCAGGATCTCGTAGACCGCCTTCGACTGGAACATCATCATGATCGGCGCGAGGATGCTGGTCAGGATCAGTTCGACGAAGGCGCCGGCGAGGACGAGGCCGGTTCCGCCGAACTCCCTGCGCCGCTCGGTGAAGGCCGACCCGAAGGCGATCAGCGTCTTCGGCAGGAGCAGGAGGACGAAGATGCCGAACAGGAGCAGCAGCGCCTTGTTGGTCTCGGGCTGGGGGAAGACCGGGAAGAGCGAATTCGCCGGGAAGTAGTTCGGCTCGGGCGCGAGCACGGGGTCGAGCAGGCTGACGATCAAGAACATCAGCCAGATCGGCGAGGCGAGATAGGCCATGATCCCGGCCACGAGCGAAATCCGGCTCCAGACCTTCAGCCCCGGCGCCGGCAGGAGCCGCGCATGCTGGAGATTGCCCTGGCACCAGCGGCGGTCGCGCTTGGCGTATTCGATGATGTTGGACGGAGCTTCCTCGAACGAGCCTTCGAGATCGGGGTCGACGCGGACCTTGTAGCCGGCCCGCGCCAGCAGCGCCGCCTCGACATAGTCGTGGCTGAGGATGTGGCCGCCGAAGGGCGGCTTGCCGGGGAGGGTCGGCAGGCCGCAGCTCGCCGCGAACGCCCGGACGCGGATGATGGCGTTGTGGCCCCAGAACGGTCCCTCGCGCCCCTGCAGGGCCGCGATGCCCCGCGAAAAGATCGGCGAGAACAGCGCCGCGGAGAACTGCAGCGCCCGACCGAAGGGGGTGCGCCGTCCGATGATGAGCGGCTGGCTCTGCAGGAGGGCGAGTTCCGGATCCTCGTCCATGCGGCCGACCATCTCGACGATGGTGTCGGCCCGCATCAGGCTGTCGGCGTCGAGGATGAGCATGTAGTCGTAGGCGCCGCCGTTGTTGGTGACGAAATCGGCGATGTTGCCGGCCTTGCGGCCGACGTTCTGTTCGCGATGTCGATAATAGAGGCGCCCTGCGGCGGAAAGCTCGGCGACGAGGTCGTCGTAGACCCTGCGTTCGAGAGCGACGTTTTCCGCCTTGGTGGAATCGGAGAGGATGTAGAAATCGAACCGGTCGAAGTCGGACGAGCGCCGCAGTTCCTCGAACATGGCCGCGACTCTGGCGAAGACGGCCGTGACGTCCTCGTTGTAGACCGGCATCAGAACGGCCGTCCTGCTGCCGGGCGACGCGGGACGGTTTTCGGGAGAGGGCAACCTGTCCGGCGTGAAAATGCCCGCCAGTGCGGTGTTGAAGCCCCAGGACAGCCACATGCAGCACAGAAGCAGAAGGCCGATCTGCACGAAATGCAGATATGTGATCCCGTTGACGGTGACGACGACGAAGAAAAGCCAGGCCGCAAGGACCGCAAGGGCCATCGCCGCCAGCACGAACACCACACGTCGTAACGCCATCATCGCCATGTCAGCTACCGTCGTTCACGGCGCGAGCGCCAGTTTGCCTGGTGGGTTCGCCTCGTCTTCCGGCTCCGTCCGCCGAAGACCGCGAGCGGAGTACCGGCATCGACCCGTTCCCTTTCGGCTCTTGATGCGTCCGGCGCGTTCTGTGTCGACATTCGCAGCCCATAGTGTTCCCATGTGGGCATCCGGTGCATGCAAGGGTCTGCCGTGCGGACGCGCCTCAAAGGGCGCACAAGAATATAGCTCCCGGCAGCATCGCGGCCAGGAGCTCCAAATTGCTACACGCGATCACGGAGTGTGGGGAGACCCCCGACTGCCTGTCTTATCCGCGAGTCCACGAAAACCGGATCGACGGCAGACCGAAGCCGCGGCGCTGCGTATCGCGGGTCAGCGCCTGCGTCGGCATCGCCAGGCGAACCGACGGTGCGGGAACCTGGATGGTCCGCAGGAACGAGATGGCCTCGCGGTCTCCCCCAAGGGCGGCGTTCAAGAGATGATCGGCATCCCCTTCCGCGCGATTGCGGGTCGCGAGCCGGCTCTTTACCGCATCGACCACTACGTCGTCGGAAAGATCGGCGCGGCCGATGATCGCGCCGAAGTTCATGTCGCTCGGTACGGTATGATCGGTTGGGAGATTCGTCATGTCGTACTGGTCCATTGATATAGCCACGTTTCGCTTACAATGCGCTGCAGCATGGAAAGTTTCACACGAAGTTCGACCGGTTGGGAGTCTTCGCGTTCGATTTCGAGGGAGAGCCGCCATCCGCCGTCCGGCAGACGCGAAACGCTGCTGTCCAGAAGGCGGGCGTTCGACGGAATGTCGATCTGCGGATCGATTTTTGCGTCGTCGGGCAGATTGTGGATCGTGCCGCCGGTGAAGTTGATGGCGAAGCGTCGGCTGCTCGGATTGTCCCCGGCCTCGGCCGCGTTGCCGCCGACCCCGACATAGGTGCCGGAGATGCGGGCCATCAAGGTCGGATCCTGGGTGCCGAGGCCCCATCGCATCCGGTAGCTGAATTCGATCGGCTTGCCGGCGACCGCCTTGGCTTCGGGAACCCAGAAGGCGACGATGTTGTCGTTGACCTCCGAATTCGTCGGGATCTCGACGAGTTCGACCGTGCCGTTCCCCCAGTCCCCGATCGTCTCGATCAGCAGGGACGGGCGCAGGTCGTAACGGGCCTCGGTATCCTGATAGTGCGAGAAGTCGCGATCGCGCTGCAACAGGCCGAACGCCTTGGGGCTGCTTTCCTGGATATAGGACAGAGCCAGCGTCTGCGGGTTTTTCAGCGGCCGCCAGATCTCCTCGCCGGACGCACGGACGATGTAGAGCCCGTCGCTGTCGTGCACCTCCGGGCGGAAGTCCTCGTGATCGGAATGGTCGTTCTCGCCGAAGAAGTACATCGAGGTCAAAGGCGCGATGCCGAGGCGGGTGATGTCGGTGCGCGGATAGAGCCGGCAGGTCGTCTCGATCGTCGTCGTCTGCCCGGGCGTGATGACGAAGAGATACGCCCCGGCAAGGCTCGGGCTGTGCAACTCCGCCATGATGCGGATCGCGCCGTCCGAGGGCTGCGGCTGATCGATGTAGAAGGCCGAAAAGCGGGGAAACTCCTCGGTTTCCGAGGTTGCGGTGTTGATCGCCAGGCCGCGGGCGGAAAGCCCGTAGCGCGACCCGGCGCCGAGCGCCCGAAAGTAGCTCGCGCCGAGGAAGGTGACGAGTTCGTCGAAATAATCCGGCCGCTGCAGCGGCGCGTGGATGCGAAAGCCGGCGACCCCGTCGACCTTCAGCGACTGGAATGCGCTCGGATCGAGCGGCGGGCGATATTCGAAGTCGGACGCTGCGAAGACATGCTGGCGGTAGACCCCGCCATTGCCGATGAAGATCCGCGTCGTGTCCTTGAACACCCAGCCCGGATAGAAGGCCTGGAGGTGGAATTCCCCCGGCTCGGCGCGCCAGAGCGCCTGCTCGGGCCGGAAACGGATTGCCCGGTGCTGGTCGTAGCTGAGATTGGCCACCACGTCGGGAAGCGTGGCGTCCGGCGCCGCGTAGGACTCGGATGCCCGTTTCTCCATCGCGGCCGACAACGTGTCGAACGTGAAGGGCTGGTCCTGCGTCCCCACCGTCGCCTCTCCGGCCTCGGGGGTCGGCTGCGAAGCCTCTTGAGCCGCCGCCTTGCCGGCACTCCAGAGGGCCGCACTGCAGGCGGCTGCGACGCCCAGCTTGAGGGTCGACCGGCGCGACGCGATACGCGGACTTTTCACGGCAAACATCTGGATTTGGATTTCATTGACGGTCGGAATGCGGGCTCAGGATATCTGCAAACCCGGCTATTTGATAGCGGTATTGCGATGCAGCATCAACTTTCCTCGCACGCTCTCATCCTGGTCCGCGCGTCCTTGTCGGACCATGCGCCCGAGATCATGAACCGTCGATGAATCGATAGCGCGAAATGCTGCGATAGGTCTCGCCCGGCAAAAGCAGCGCGGAGGGAAAACCCGGTCGGTTCGGCGCGTCGGGCCAGACCTGCGGCTCCAACGCCAGCCCGCCGAAGGCCTCGATGGGGCGGCCGTCGGCGGCGACCTGCCGGCCGTCGAACTTGTGGCCGTCATAGACCTGCATTCCCGGCTCGCTGGTCGACAGCTCCAGCGTCCAGCCGCTTTGCCCCGCTTCGAGCCGGACCGCCGGGCGCAGGGCCGTGCTGCGCTGCGATCCGATGCAGAAATTGTGGTCGAAGCCCTCCGGTCGTTCGGACAGGGGACGCGGATGGCGGAAATCGAAGGCCGATCCGCTCACCGGCGCGATTTCTCCGGTCGGCAGCGTGGTCTCGTCGATCGGCAGGTAGTGGTCCGAGAAGACCGTCAGGCGGTGGCCGAGAACGTCGCCGGCGCCGTCGAGGTTGAAGTAGAGATGCGAGGTGAGATTGACGATCGTCGGCTGCTCGGCCGTCGCCTCGTAGGCGATTTCCATCTCGTCGCCCGCGAGAATCGTGAAGATCGCCTTCGCCTCGAGGCGTCCGGGAAAGCCCTGATCGCCCTCCTCGGACGTCAGGGCGAGGACGAGTCGGGAGGCCGTATGGCGAGCGGGCACCCACCGCCGTGTCGAAAATCCGGCAGGGCCGCCATGCAGCTGGTTCGGCCCGTCGTTGATCGGCAAGGCATGGGAGCGGCCGTTGAATTCGAAGCGTCCGGCCCCGATCCGATTGGCGAAGCGGCCGATGCTCGCCCCGACGAAGGATTGGTTTGCTGCTCCGTAGTCTTCCTTCGGCAGCGAGAGGACCATCGAGTGTCCGGCGCCTCGGGGCGTGACGCTGGCGATCGACGCGCCGAGCGCGAGGACCTCGACGGCCATGCCGTCCTTCTCGATCGTGAAGACGTCTTTATCGCTCACCTGATCGCTCGTCCGTTCCGCCATAAACGACGAGGCTAGATAGGTCGCCCGTCGACGAATCGACAGTGACGGAACGGGCGATCCGCATTTTCCGACGAGCGAGGGCGCGTGACGAACGACCTCTTGTGAAGCGACCTCTGATGGAAGGTGTCGGGCGTCAGCGCAGTCGCCGCAGCCTCTGGGTGAGGATGTCGCCGGCGCGATAGAGCGACTCGTCGAGGACCGCGATATCCTCCGGGGTCAGCGCCGCCGTCAGGTCGGCCTCCAGCTTCATCCAGATCTCGCGCACCTGACGCTGGGCCTCGAGGCCCGCGGGCGTGAGATGCACCATGGTTCGCCGGGCGTCCCGGGCATTGGCCGAACGGGACACCAGACCCCGTTCGATCAACCTGTCGAGCATCTTGGAGACCGTCGACGGCCGGACCGCCAGCAATTCGGCCAGCGTCGAGACGTTGACCGGATTTTCGATCTCGAGTCGGTCGAGCAACTGGTCCTGGCCAGGATGCAGATCGATTTCGGCGAGCAAGATCGTCAGGAAGGCGCGGGTCGATTTGGCGATCGACAGCAGCGATGGAACGAGAATCGGTGGCGACTTGGTGAGCATGCTGAGACTTTTCGCGATCGTCACGGTGAAAAACTTATCCCGGCATATGCAGCCAATGTTGGTCGGCGATCATTTAAATGCTTTACGAATTCCGACTTGGTTTGCCAGCAAACGCAGCGTATCCGCTCAAGACTGCCGAGCAGATTCCATCACTGCCCATGAACACGCGTCTCCGATGCATGACGACGAGGCCGATCCGGGCCCGCAACGGGAGAATATGGGCGAAAATCTCGCAGGACTATACCGCGAAAGGCTGGCAGGCTTCCATCTCGAAGGTGAGTCGTCCATCGAAACGGGGATGAAATGGCAGGGAGCAGGACTTTGGCGGATGTGAGAGTGATCTGCGCGATCGGTCGGAGCGGCCAGCTCGGTCTGGGCGGCGGGATGCCCTGGGAGGGGCGGACCGAGCGCGCCTTCGTGGAGGATGTCGAGCGGTTCTTCGAGATCACCCGGGGCCACGTGCTGATCGCCGGCCCGAAGACCGTCGCGTCCTTCCCCGACTTTGCCCATGACGAACGGACGATCGTCGCGATCCATTCGAAGGACGAGCCGGAAGAGGTGCTGTCGCGGTTTCCCGGCCGGGTCGTCTATATCGGCGGCGGTCCGGCGGTGTGGACGGCCTATTCCCGTTTCGTCCGCCATTGGGACGTCAATACCGTTCCCTATGACGGCGAGGCGGACACCTGGTTCGACCCGGCCTGGCTGCTCGCCGGCGGCACGGCGCGCCGGGACTGATCAGGTCCGAGGCCGCAGCGCATCGAGCGAAGCCCCGCAATCGCGCGGGTCGCGGCCGCACTCCGCGGCGATGGCCCGGCAGAGCCCCTCGGCGAGAACCTCTGCGGTCTCGCTCTGCGGCAGGGCCGCTCCGTCGAGGCGGGTGACCGGCGCGATCAGCCGCAGGCTGTTGGCGACGAAGAGCGGACGGCCCTTCGCCATTGCCTGGGTGACCGGCGCTTCCTCCGCCGTCAGTCCGAGAGCCTGAGCGTTCCCGAGGATCCATTTGCGCGTGATGCCGGCGAGAACGCCCTCTTCGAGGCTCGGCGTCGAAAGCCTCGTTTCGTCCGCCACGAAGACATTCGCGAGGCAAGTCGAGGCGAGGCGCCCGGCGGTGTTGAGAAACAGGGCGTCGTCCGCTCCCTTCGCTTTCGCCTCGTCGGTGGCGAGGACGGCGTCGAGATAGGCGAGGGATTTCAGCCGCGCGGTCGGCGAGGTCTCGTTGCGCCGGATCGCCGTGGTGACGAGCGAGACGGGCCGAAACATCATGGCGGGGGCGAGAGGCGCGATGCTGCCGAGGACGGTCGGCCGCGGTTCGGCCGGACGGGCGAGGCCGCGCGGTGCCGGGCCGCGGGTGACGGTGAGGCGGATCGACCCGTTGCCGCACCTTTCTGCGAGCGCCGCCATCGCCTCGTCGAGCCGGGCGAGCTGAACCGGAAGCTGCAGGGCGGCGCAGGCATCGGCCAGTCGTTGCAGATGATCCGTCCCCCGAAACACCCGGCCGCCGAGGACGAGGGCGGTATCGAAGACGCCGTCGGCGAGAAGCAGTCCGCGGTCGTTCGCGGCGATGGCGCCTTGGGCGGGACGGAAGGCGCCGTCGAGCCAGATCTCCTCAGGCGTCGCAGTCATGAAACCGCTGCGCCAGGGCGAGGAAGTTGGCGATCATCGTGTCGCCGCCTTCGGTCAGGATCGATTCGGGGTGGAACTGGACGCCATAGGTCGGGTGGGAGCGGTGCGACAGGGCCATGATCTCGCCCTCGGCGGACCGCGCATCGACGACGAGCTGTTCCAGCATCGCCGGTGTTTCCTCGACGATGAGCGAGTGATAGCGGCCGACGGTCGATCCCGGCGGGAGCCCGTCGAACAGGCTCGAGCGATCATGCGTGATGGCGGAGCCGCGCCCGTGCATCGGCCGGATCGCCCGCGTCACCCGGCCGCCGAAGACCTCGCCGATCACCTGGTGGCCGAGGCAGACGCCGAGGATCGGCACCGTCCCCGAGAGCCGCGTGACGAGTTCGCTCGAGATGCCCGCATCCTTCGGCGCGCAGGGTCCCGGCGACACGACGATGGCGTCGGGCAAATCGGCCGCGATGGCATCGACGCTCGCCGCGTCGTTGCGGATCACCGTCGTCTCCGCCCCCTGCCGCACGAAATAGCGCGCGACGTTGAAGACGAAGCTGTCGTAATTGTCGATGACGAGAACCTTCATCGCCGCTCGCCTTCGAAGGCGGCGAAGACCCGCGTCGCCTTGGTAAATGTCTCCTCGTATTCGGCCGCGGGATCGGAGAGGACGGTGATGCCGCCGCCGGCGGCGAGCTTCGCCTCGCCGTCTTCGAAGCCGACGGTGCGGATGGCGATGTTGAGGTCCATCGATCCGTCGAAGCCGACATAGCCGAGCGAGCCGCAATAGGCGCCGCGGGCGATCTTCTCGATTTCGGTGATGATCTCCATCGCCCGGATTTTCGGCGCGCCGGTGATCGATCCGCCGGGAAAGGCGGCGGCGATCAGGTCCGTCGCGTCGCGGCCCGCCGAAAGCCTGCCGGTGACGACCGAGACCAGATGATGGACGGCGGCGTAGCTTTCGAGCCCGCACAGCACGGGCACCTCGACGGAATCGGCCTCGCAGACCCGGGCGATGTCGTTTCGAAGGAGATCGACGATCATGACGTTCTCGGCCCGGTCCTTCTCCGAGGCGAGGAGTTCGGCCGACAGCCTGTCGTCTTCCTCCCGGTCTGCGGAGCGCTTCGCCGTGCCCTTGATCGGCCGGGCTTCCACCGTGTCGCCGGACAGAGACAGGAAGCGCTCCGGCGAGGAGGACGCGATCTTCAGATCGCCGAAGTCGAAGAAGGCGCCGAAGGGGGCGGCATTGGTCCGGCGGAGCCTCAGATAGAGCGCGAAAGGGTCGAACCCGTCCGGAAGCTGCGATCGGAAGGTCTGGGCGATGTTGGCCTGGAAGATGTCGCCGTCGAGAATGTATTCGCGCACCCGCTCGATGCCGGCGCGATACTGCGGCGCAAAGACGTTCGACCGCCAGTCGAAGCCGCGGGGGAAGGGCGCTTCCGCCACGGATCGGTCGAGCGGGGCCGCAAGCCGCTCTTCGAAAAGCTCGAGCCGACGGGCCGCCCGCGTGGCACGGCCGGCTTCGCTCCGTTCCGGATGGCCGGTGGAGACGAGAAAGGCTCGGCCTTCCATGAGATCGAATGCGAGCACGGTGTCGTAGAGGCCGAGGCGGATCGTCGGCTTGCCGGGGTCGAGATCGACGGGCTTCGCCAGTCGCTCCAGGTGATGGGCGAAATCATAGGCGATCATCCCCATCGCGCCGCCCTGGAACGGCGGAAGATGCGGCATCGCCGCCGCCGGATGACGCGCGAGCACGGCCTTCAAAGCCTGAAGCGGCGGCCCCGGAAGGCGCGCACCATCCAGCATCGCGCCTTCCGCGTCGACGGTGAAGACCGCAAAAGGATCGGCGGCGACATAGGAATGGCGGCCGAGCGTCGCGTGCTGCATGGCGCTGTCGAGAAAGGCGAGCGATCCCAGCGGCCGCAGCTTCTCGGCGGCGACTTCGGGCGGCTGAAAGGGAATCTCGCGGCTTTGCATGGCGCCGAATTGGACAGGATTTGCCGCTCTCGTCAAACCGTCCAGCGCTTTCCGGCAGCCGGAAAGACCTCGCCGCCATCACTCGGACCATGTCCGAAGGCGGGACACATCTGATTGATCGCATTTGGCTTTTTCCGCATTTGCAGCAGATTGCCGGATGACGACCCATACCTTTCCGACGACGGAGTTTCCCATGCGCGCTTTCGCTCTTCTTCTCGCCGCCGCCCTGCCGCTCGCCGGCTGCAACGCTTCGACCCCTTATCCGAACGGTTCGCCTTTCGTCGGGGCCCGCGTCTCGGCCAATCCCTATCGTCCGGGCACGCCGCAATTCTGCCGTCAATACGCCCGGCAAACGGCCGCGAACAATTACGAAGGCCGGATCGATCGCGGCGAGGACGGGTTCGGCGTCCGCGCTTTGACGCGCCAGAGCGCGGCGCGCAGCGGCGAACGGGCCTATCGCCGTTGTCTGGGAAGGGGCCGCTGAGGGCTGACTGCGCTGCGGCCGATCGCTTTCGATCGAGGCGAGTTGCCCTTGGGGCAGGTCGGCGGTATGGACGAACGGCACCGTTGCTTGCGAGGCTGCCATGCGTTCGCCACTCGCCGTTCTCCTGCTCTTCGTTTGCGGCCTCCTCGCCGCGCGGCCGGCCGAGGCCCAGTATGCGCAAGGGTGGCAGGCCTCGATCGAGCGCTGGCTCTACGGCCTCGAAAGCCGCACCGCGACGGCCGCCTGCATCGACAGGCTGAAGAACCGGGCGATCACCTTCATCGGCATCGCCGAGGACGAGCCGCGTATCGGCTCGGGCCGGCGGCGCGACCTGAACAGCCTGATCGTCGACGCGATCCCCGGCAAGTATACGCCGCGGCTCGGCCGGGCCTATCGCCAGATGGTCGAGGGCATCCTGCCGCAGCGGGCGGGCGCCGTCGGCAGCGCCGAGGCGCTGCAGAACTTCTTCGGCTCCGACATGTTCCTGACCGTCGAGCCGGAGCGGCGGCTGCCGGAGATTTTGCGGCTCTATCTCGGCCTGACCATCCTCGATCCCGAGACCGGACAGATCTGCGCCACCGAGACCGGGCCGACGCTGACCCTCGATCTCAACCGCCTCGGCACGGCGGAACTCGCCGACACCTTTTCGAGCCGCGAATTCTACGACGTCGACGGGGCGCTGCGCGAGGCCTCGCTGAAGGCGATCGCCCGGCTGCAGCAGCACCAGCTTTTGAAGGACCCGACGGTGCCGCTCGCCTACCGCGTCACCGCCGACGTCGACGCACCGCACTGCCGGCTGGCCGATTCCATCGACGACACGTTCAACAGCGCCTATACCGAATTGTCCGGCGATCGGCAGCGGCGGATCAACGAGACGATCGGCGCGACCTCCTGGCCGCTTCTGCGCCGGCTTCCGCCGGCGAATACCGGCACCGCCGACGGACAGCCGCCCGTCGAAGGCGTCTTCCTCGAGATCGACGTCGCACCGGCCCCGGACGACCGGCTCGCGGACGGCGAGGCGGGCACTTCCAACTCCGCCGTCCTGAAGCTCGACGTTGCGGTGCAGCATTCCAACGGCGCCAATGTCGGGCGCTACGGCTACCGCGTGGTGGTGCCGAAGAGCGAGGTGGCGAACTGCCTGCCGGAGCGCGCGGAGACGGCGGAGGTCGCCGAGACGGCAGGGCCGAAGGCGGACGAGACCGTGCCGCCGCAGCCCGAGCCCGTCGCCGCCTGCTCGTCCGCCTTCGATGCGGCGCGGGCGGGTGGCTCCGTCGGAGCGATCCGGGCGTTCGTCGCGGACAACGTCGCGTGTGCCGAGGAGCGCCGGCTGGCCGATCTCTTGCTCGACCAGATCGCCGCGAGCTGCGCGGCGGAGGCGGACAGCCTCGCCCCGGCCCAGGCGACGGCGCGGCTCGACGTCTGTCTGGCCGAGTTTTCCGGCAGCGTTCGCCACGAGATCGGCCTCAGGGCAGCGCGCGACCGGGCGGTCCTGAGGGAGCGCAGCGCCGCCGCCGAGGCCGAGCGGCAGAAGCGCGAGGCCGAGCTGCGCGACCAGCTCGAAGCCGACTACCGCGCCCGGCTCGAAGAGATCGAGACGCGGCTCGAACGCGAACGCCGCGAGCGCGAGGAGGCCGAGCGTCGCGTCGCCGAAGCGCGGGCAGAGGCCGAGAGCCGGGCCGCGGAAGCCGAGCGCCGAGCGGCCGAGGCCCGGGCGAATGCGGCATCGGCTTCGCCTGGCGACGGCCGCCGTCGCTGCGTCGTCGCCGATCCCTCGCCGACGCCGCTCAACGTCAGGGCCTCGCCTGGCAACGGCGGCAAGGTGATCGGTACGCTGAACGACGGCCACGTCGTCTTCGTCCTGCGCGAATATCCGGGCGGCCGGCCCTGGGCCTATGTCGCCGACACGGTCGGCGGCGGCAGGCGCGAGCTCGGCTGGGTGTACCGGCCCTACATCCGCTGCTAGGCATCTGAGCCGAGATCGATCGGATTCGCGTTTTTTCGGAGCAGCAGTCTTGGGTGAGTCGCAGGCGTCCCGCTTCGTTGCGATCGGGGAATGCATGGTGGAACTGTCCGTCGCCGGCGACGGGCTCTATCGCCGGGGATTTGCCGGCGACACCTTCAACACGGCCTGGCATTTCGCCCGCCATGCGCCGGAAGGATGGCGGGCCGCCTATCTGACCGCGCTCGGCACGGACGAGATGTCGGCGGAAATGCTCCGCTTCTTCGCGGCGAGCGGCATCGAGACGACCGCCGTGCGGCGTATCGCGGGCGCTTCGCCGGGCCTTTACATGATCCACCTGAAGGACGGGGAACGGTCGTTTTCCTATTGGCGGGAAATGGCGGCGGCGCGGCGCCTCGCCGAGGACGGGGAGCATTTGAAGGCGGTCTTCGCGACGGGAGATGCGTTCTATTTTTCCGGCATCACGCTCGCGATCCTTCCCGAGGAGGACCGAGACCGGCTTCTGCGATATCTCGCTGCGGCGAAAGCGAGGGGAAAGACGGTCGCCTTCGATCCGAACATCCGTCCGCGCCTCTGGCCCGAGATGGCGACGGCCTGCGATGCGATCGGATGGGCGGCACGCGTCGCGACGCTGGTGATGCCGAGCTTCGACGACGAGCGCTCGGCCTTCGGCGACGAGACCCCGGAATCCACCGCCGCCCGCTATCACGCGCTCGGCGCGGGCGAGGTGATCGTCAAGGACGGCGGCGGAGCGGCGCGGGCCTCGTGGGACGGCGGCCGCCGGAGCGAGATCGTGCCCGCCGTGCCGCCGGCGAAGATCGTCGATACCACCGGCGCCGGCGACAGCTTCAACGCCGCCTATCTCGCCGCAAGGCTCGGCGGGGCAGCGCCGGCCGACGCGACGCTGGCGGGGCACCGGCTGGCCTCGCGGGTGGTCGGCGGGCATGGAGCGCTGGTGGGGTAGAAGAAGATGAAGGGGGCGACCGAAACTGCCGAATTCATGCGAGGCCCCGCAGCGGATTGAGGATTTCGACGCCGTCGAAATCCTTTTCGTTGTCGGTCACCACGGTGCAGCCATTCACCGCGGCGACGGCGGCAATGATGGTGTCGAGGGCGCTGCGAGGTCGCCCCCGCGCCGTTGCATCCGACATCATCTGCGCCCAGGCGAGGGCAGCCTTTTCGTCGAAGCCAAGCACACGCCCCGCGAACAGGGCTTGCGGCCCTTCCGGGCCGAAGAACCAAGCATCGAGGCGATCGCGTCGCTTGCCCGCGGGTTTCTGCAGAATGCCCCTGCGGATTTCGGCGACGGTCAGGGAGGCAATGAACAGGTCTTCGTCCCGTTGGGCGCCCATCCAAGCGAGGAGGGGCCCGGAAGGCATCTGCTTGGTGACGTTGCTGATGATATTGGTGTCGAGCAGATAACGCATCAGATGTCGGGCGTCCGACCCTCTTCGTGGGAACGGTCGGGGTCGAGGTCTTCACCGACGAGCGGCGAGCGGCGGAGCGCCGCCAGGATGCCGCCTTTCTTCGCAGGTGTCTCGGCAATGGCTTCGGCCACGACTGCGCGCAGATGGATGGCCCCCGGCCCGTCTTCCGCCAAATGCCGGGCCAGGGAGCGAATCAGATCTCGGTCGATATCCCGCCCGAGAACTTCGAAGCGCGCCAGGCCACGCTCGCCGAGGCGTGCCCGATAGTTCTGGATGGCGCGTTTCTGAGAACTGCCCACGGCCGCCTCCCCGATATTTCCAGTAATATAGCCGCGGACGGCATGGACCTCAACGATCGCCGCAAGGAGCGCGCCGATCATCAAGCGATCTGGAAGCACCACCCGGGCGACGACACGGACACCGCCCGCATCGGGTGGATGCGGATGGTTCCGGCCATTGCTGCGGTCGGCCTACTCCGCCGGCTCCAGCGCCGCGTCCGCGTTGCCGAACTCGCGCACGTCCACGAACCGTCCGGCGATCGCCGCGGCTGCCGCCATGGCGGGCGAGACGAGGTGGGTGCGGCCCTTGTGGCCCTGGCGGCCCTCGAAGTTGCGGTTCGAGGTGGAGGCGCAGCGCTCGTAGGGGGCGAGGCGGTCATCGTTCATGCCGAGGCACATGGAGCAGCCGGCCTCGCGCCACTCGAAGCCGGCGTCCTTGAAGATCCGGTCGAGGCCTTCGGCTTCCGCCTGCAGCTTCACGAGGCCGGAGCCGGGCACGACCATCGCCGAGACGCTCGGCGCCACCTTGCGGCCCTCGACGATCTTGGCCGCCGCCCGCAGGTCCTCGATCCGGCCGTTGGTGCAGGAGCCGAGGAACACCCGGTCGATGGTGACGTCGGTCATCTTCGTACCCGGCGTCAGGCCCATGTATTCCAGCGCCCGCTCTTTCGATTTGCGCTTGTTCTCGTCCGGGATCACGGCCGGGTCCGGCACGGTGCCGTCGATGGTGGTGACGTCCTCCGGCGAGGAGCCCCAGGTAACGATCGGCGGCAGGTTCCGCGCGTCGAGCTTCACCACCTTGTCGTAATGGGCACCGGAGTCCGAGACGAGCGTCTTCCAGTAGGCGACCGCCTTGTCGAATTCGGAGCCCTTCGGCGCGCGGGGCTTGTCCCGGATGTAGTCGAAGGTCGTCTCGTCCGGCGCGATCAGGCCGGCGCGGGCGCCCGCCTCGATCGACATGTTGCAGACGGTCATGCGGCCTTCCATCGTCAATTGCCGGATCGCCTCGCCGGCATATTCGATGACGTAGCCGGTGCCGCCCGCCGTGCCGATCTGGCCGATGACGGCGAGGATGATGTCCTTCGCCGTGATGCCCGCGGGGATCGGCCCCTCGACCTCGACGAGCATGTTCTTGCCCTTCGACTGGATCAGCGTCTGGGTGGCGAGGACGTGCTCGACCTCGGATGTGCCGATGCCGTGGGCGAGGGCGCCGAAGGCGCCGTGGGTCGAGGTGTGGCTGTCGCCGCAGACGATGGTCATGCCGGGCAGGGTGAAGCCTTGCTCGGGGCCGATGATGTGGACGATGCCTTGGCGGTTGTCGGCGGCGTCGAAATACTCGATGCCGAAGTCGGCCGCGTTCTTCGCCAGCGCCTCGACCTGGATGCGGCTTTCCTCGTTCTTGATGCCGTTCACCCGGTCCGAGGTCGTCGGCACGTTGTGGTCGACGACGGCGAGAGTGCGCTTCGGCTGGTGCACCTTGCGGCCGGCGAGGCGCAGGCCCTCGAAGGCCTGCGGGCTGGTCACCTCGTGGACGAGATGGCGGTCGATGTAGATCAGCGACGAGCCGCCCTCCTGGTTCTCGATCAGATGGGCGTCCCAGATCTTGTCGTAGATCGTACGGGGCTTCTCGCTGGGCTGGGTCATGGGGTCTCTCCCGGAAGGGCGGATCGTCGGCTCAAAGGCGCGACGGCCGCAAGACATCGGTTCGGATTTCTGATGGCGAAACGGGCGCGCTGCGCGGCGCCCTATCTGCCGCCGGCGACCGTCATGCGGTAGAAGAACCGGCCGGGCAGGCGCGCATGATCGGAGAGCTTGGCGAAGCCCTCGCTGGTCGGCAGTCTGACGCGCCCTCGGGCGCGCGACCATGCTCGCAACAATCCGTTCATGGCGGCGAAAATAACAACTCGGCCCCGCCATGACAATCGAATGGTTCCAGAGCAGCGGCGGCCGGCGCCTCGCGCCCGGTGCCAGTAGCGGCCGAAAGGCTGCGCCCGAGCCGGGCGAGACGCCGGTTGAACAACCTCTGATTTGCAGATATCCATTTCAAACTACTTTTTGATGCATTCGGAGCAGCGCTCGCCCGATGTCGTGGTACAGCAAGGTCGCCTGGACGGAAGGGCTTTTCCTGCGGCAGCACCATCTGCAGCAGCACGACCGCTATCTCGAAAAGCTGATCGAATGCCGCGTCCGGCATCTGACGCCCTATCCCTGGGGCTTTGCCGAGATCGAGATCGACGGCGATCTCGCCCAGCAGTCGAAATTCGCGCTGCGCAGGGCGTCCGGCATCATGCCGGACGGCACGCCCTTCGACATGCCGGGCGTCAGTCCGCTGCCGGAGCCGGTGGAGGTGGCGGAGGAGGCGGGCAATCTCTTCGCCTGGCTGTCGCTGCCGGCGGCGATCGCGCTCGGGCAGGAGATCGACATGGCCGAAGCGGGCAGCGCCAGCCGCTACGTCACCGGCACCTTCAAGACGATCGATTCCGTCTCGGCCATGCCGCTCGAGGAAGCGATCACGGTCGCCCATCCGCGGCTTGCCCTCGACATCCGCGAGACGCCGCGGCCCGGCTTCCATTGTCTGAAGGTGGCGCGGATCGTCGAGGTGCGCGATCGCACCATCGTCTTCGATCAGAGCTTCGCCCCACCCGTTTTCGTTCTCGATGCCAGCCGGGTCGTTGCAGGGTTCGCCGAGCGGGTGATCGGCTGGATCGACAACCATCTGGCGGCGCTCGCCCGTTTCGGCGCCGATCCTTCCTCGCACGGCGGCTTTCAGAACATCGATTATTTCAGGCTGCAGATGCTCAACCGGGTGATCGGCGGGCTGAAGCATCTCGCCGCCTCGCGCTACACCCATCCGGTCGAACTCTACCGCGAACTCCTGGCGATCGCCGGCGAACTCTCGACCTTCTCGCCGGAGCGGCGCGCCAAGACCTACCGGCCCTACGACCAGGACGATCTCACGGCGAGTTTCGAGCCGGTGCTCGACGACATCCAGCGGTTGCTCGCCATCGACATCGGCCGGCCGACCCGGCTCGATCTCGAAGGGCGGGGAAGCAACCAGTTCGTCCACCACATCAAGGACCGCAACGTGTTTCGCGACGCGACCCTGGTCCTCGAGGTCGCAGCCGCCCGGCCACCCGCGATGATCCGCGACAAGTTTCCGTATCTCTGCAAGATCGGCCCGAACACGAAGATGAACGAGATCGTGCAGACGCATCTGCCCGGGGTGCAACTGGTCCACATGCCGACGCCTCCCCGGCAGATCCGTACCTATTCCGACCGGGTGTATTTCTACTTCGACAAGCAGACGCCCCTCTGGAGCGAGTTTTCGATCGCCAACGGCATCGGCATCCAGGTTTCGGCCGACTGGCCGGATCTGTCGATGGAACTCTGGGCGATCCGGGAGGGCTACCGATGACCGGCTCGGGCGACGGATGGGGCGGGCGGACGGTCATCCGTCCCGATCCGGGCGGGATCAGGCGAGACGGACGGGCCGATCCGCCGGCCCGATCGCCGCTCCGGGACGACTGGGCACAGCCGGTCCGCGGCGAGGCCGGCGGCTGGGGCGCATCGGACGCCGCCGGCAGCCGGCAGGCCTGGGCGCGCGACGGCGAAACGTCGGGCGGCTGGCAGGCACCGCGCGCCGGCCAGGAAACCCACGACTTCTTTCCCGGGGACCGGCCGAAACAGGCGGCGGCGACGCCGGTGCAGAGAATCCCGCTGGCGGCTGTGGTCAATGCGCGCGAGGGCGAGCGGATGGCGAGCGCCAACCCTCTGCTCGACGCCGCGGCGCCGCTGCTGATCCTGATCGGTCGGCTGAGGCTCGGCGTCGTCGAGATGGAAGCCGCGCCGCTGATGAACCACGTCATCGGCGAGATCGAAGGTTTCGCCAGGAAGGCCGTGGCGGCCGGCCATTCCAGCGACGATGCGCGGCGCGGCCAATATGCCCTCGCGGCCACCGCCGACGACATCGTCCAGAACCTGCCGAGCGAAGAGCGGGCCGAATGGCTGCGCTATCCGATGCTGGCGCGGTTCTTCGGCGTTCGCGATTCCGGCGTCGAGTTCTTCGAGGTGCTGCGCGACGTCCTCGCCAACCCGGCGGCCGAATACGACCTTCTCGAACTCTACCATGCCTGCCTGTCGCTCGGCTTCGAGGGAAAGTATCGCACCAGCCACGGCGGCGATACGGGCCTCGCCAACGAACGCCGGCAGGTCTACGACGCGCTGCGGCGGGTCAAGGCGAGGGCCGACGACGACCTCTCGCCGCGCTGGCAGGGCCAGGCGATCGGGGCGCGGGCGCTCAAGGCCGCCGTGCCGCTCTGGGTCGTCGCCTCGCTCGCGGCGGTCGCGCTGGTCGCCCTGTTCTTCACCCTGCGGATCCTGCTCGTCGGCGAGGCCGAGGCGGTCGCCGGCCAACTGGCGGAGCTGAACCTGAAACCGCTTCCGACGCTGGTGCGGCCCGCCAGCGCCGAGATCGTCCAGCCGCCGCCGCCGCAGACGAGCCAGCTCGAGCGCATCCGCGAGGCGCTTTCCGACGAGATCGGCAAGGGCGGGCTCGACGTCGTCCCGGTGGGCGACAGCATCACCGTCCGCGTCGACAATTCGCTGCTGTTCGACAGCGGCAGCGCCGACGTGACGCCCGCCTTCCAGACGCTGGCCGCCGACATCGCCGCGGCGCTCGACCGCGAGCCCGGGCAGATCTTCGTCACCGGCCATACCGACAATGTCGGGATGAACGGCTTCGGCCGTTTCAAGTCGAACCAGGAACTCTCGCTGGCACGGGCAAAGGCCGTCGAGGCGATCCTCGCCGAGGGCCTTTCGGACCGTGCGCGCCTCGTCGTCGAGGGCCGCGGGGCCGACGTGCCGATCGCCGACAACGCGACGAAGGAAGGCCGGGCACGCAATCGCCGGGTGGAGATCGCCATTCCGCGGGAGGAGACGCTCTGATGCCGACGACAGCGGGTGAGCCCCGACGATGAACCGCATTTTCCTGCCCGTCCTCGTCACCCTCGGCCTCCTGGCCTTCGCCGCCGTCGTCTGGCTCGCCGGGCCCTTCATCGCCATTGCCGACGTCCGGCCGCTCGGCTCGGCCGGGATGCGCTCGGCGGTCATCGCCGTCGCCGCGTTGGCGGTCGGCCTCGTCTACGGCATCCGCTTCTGGCGGCGCCGCCAGCGGCAGAGGGCGCTGGAAGCGGCGCTGACCGCCGAGAGCGGCGAGGCCGAGATCATCGGCGACGAGGCCGTCCTCTCCGACCGCATGGCCGACGCGCTCGCCGTCCTGAAGAAGTCGAGCGGCAGGAGCACCTATCTCTACGAATTGCCCTGGTATCTGATCATCGGCCCGCCCGGCTCCGGCAAGACCACCGCACTGGTCAATTCCGGTCTCGAATTTCCGCTGGCCGGTCCCGGCGGCCCGGCTGCCGTCGCCGGGGCGGGGGGCACCCGCTACTGCGATTTCTGGTTCACCGAGGATGCCGTGCTGATCGACACGGCCGGCCGCTACACGACCCAGGATTCCGACGCGAAGGCCGATGCCAAGAGCTGGCTCGGTTTCCTCGCTCTGCTCAAGGCGAGCCGGCCCCGCCAGCCGATCAACGGCGTCATCGTCGCGATCAGCCTGGAAGACCTGATGACGCTTCCGGCGGCGGAGACGGAGGAATTCGCCACCCGGATCCGCGACCGGCTGACCGAGCTCCACCGCGAGCTGAAGGTCGACTTTCCGGTCTATGCGCTGTTCACCAAGGCCGATCTCGTCGCCGGCTTCTCAGACTATTTCGGCAGCTTCACCAAGGCGCGGCGGCAGAAGGTCTGGGGCGCCACGGTGCAGAGCGGCCGGCGCGACGCCTCGCTCCTCGCCAAGGTGCCGGAAGAGTTCGACGCGCTCGTCCGGCGGCTGACGGAGGAGCTGACCGACCGGCTGCACGAGGAGCCGGACCGCCATTCGCGCATCGCCATCTACGGATTTCCGGCCCAGTTCGCGATGCTGCGCGAGGCGGTCCTCGGCATGCTCGGGCGGATTTTCGAGCCGACGCGCTACAGGGCGAAGGCGAGCCTCAGGGGCTTCTACTTCACCTCCGGCACCCAGGAGGGAACGCCGATCGACCAGCTTCTCGGGGCGATGGCGGGAACGGCGACCAGTGGCTCGCCGGATCGCCGATCCGCCGGCGGCCTGATGTCCGGCCTCGGCCGGAGCTTCTTCCTGCACGATCTTCTGAAAAAGGTGATCTTCGCGGAGGCGGGCCTCGTCTCCCACGACCGGGCTGCCGTGATGCGCGGCCTTGCGGTGCGCTACGGCGCCTTTGCCGCGATCGGTCTGGTGGCGTTCGTCCTCGCCGCACTGTGGGGGCTCAGCTATGTCGCCAATCGCAGCCTCATCGCCGAGACCCGCGCCGACGTCGAGCGATACCAAGCAGCGGCGGGCGCCGATCTCGACGCGAGCGAGATCGCCGACGCCGAGGTGGCGGGGCCGGCCGCCGCCCTCGACATTCTCAGAACCATGGAGGTCGGCTACGACAACCGCGACCGGCCGGTTCCGCTCGCCGAGGGCTTCGGCCTCGCCGTCAGGCCGGAACTCGTCTCGGCAGCGGGGACAGGCTATCAGGCCGGTCTCGACAGGATGCTGAAGTCGCGCATCCTCATCGACGTCGAAAACCATCTCGCCGGGCTCGTCGTCGCCAATCAGCCGATGCCGACCTTCGACGCCTTGAAGGTCTATCTGATGTTGAGCGGCCAGGCCGCGAAGGTCGACGCGGCCTTCGTCGGCGACTGGTTGCGCCAGAACCTCTGGCAGGATGCGTTCGTCGGTCAGGAGGGCCGACGCCTCACCGAGGCGCTCGACCGGCACGTCGCGGCCATGCTGGCCTTTGCGAGGCGCCGCAACGCCGAATACGGGCTGAACGCCGATCTCGTCGACGACGCCCGCAAGACGCTCGCCCGCATGACGATCGCCGATCAGGTCTATGCCGCGATCCAGTCGGGCGAAGCGGGCGCGGTGGCCGCCTATCCGGACTTCGTCCTCGCCGACCGCATTCCCCAGGACGCCGATCTCGTGCTGCGGACGCGCGGCGGGACGCCGATCGAGAGCGTCCGGATTGCGATGCTCTACACCTATTCCGGCTTCCACGAGGTGTTTCTGGAGCGATTGTCCCAGGCCGCCCAGCGCTTCGATGACAATCGCTGGGTGCTCGGCGACTATGGCGATCAGACGGCGATCGAAAACCAGATGGCCAATCTCGGGCCGGAGCTTCTGGAGCGCTATGGCCGCGATTTCGTCGCCGCCTGGGAGGGGATGCTCGACGATCTCGAACTTCAGCCGATGGCTGCCGACAAGCCCTTCTACCGGGCGCTCGGGGCACTCGGCGCGCCGACCTCGCCGCTGGTCGTCCTGGTCGAGGAGGTGGCTCGCGAGACCGAACTGACGCGGGGCGAAGCGGAGGGCCAGCCGGGTGCGGGCCCGGCAGGAAACGACGGTTCGGTGGCGGCCGAGGTCGCCAGCGCGGTCAAGACGCGGATCAGCGACCGGCTGGGCGGGCTGTCGCGCATCGGCCTCGACATCGCGCTGCGCAAATCCCAGAGCCGGCTCGGCGCCTTCGCGGGCGCAAACGCTTCCAACCCGGCCGAACTTCTCTCCGGACGCAACGTCGAAGCGCGTTTCCGCGCCTATCATCAACTGGTCGATGGAACGCGCGGCAGCCGGCCGATCGATGCCCTGCGCCAGAACTTCGCCGAGGTCCACAAGACCCTCGTGACCATGGAGCAGAATCCCGCCTCCGTCGGCCAGGGCGAGGCGGCGATGCAGGGCTATGTCGGCACGCTGCGCTCGACGATCTCCCGGCTGCCGGAACCGGTCGCCCGGATGGTGCAGTCGGCCGTCAACGACATCGAGGGCGGGGCGGTGGACGCCTCCAAGGCCGAACTCGAGCAGGATCTGCAGGGCCGCGTCACCCGCGACTGCCGGCGCATCGTCGAGGGGCGCTATCCCTTCGACCGGCGGAGCACGAGCGACGTGTCGATCGCCGAATTCTCCCGGCTGTTCTCGCCGGACGGCATCGTCGACCGCTTCTTTCAGCAGAAGCTCGCCTCCTATGCCGACCTCAGCGGCAAGACCTGGCGCTGGCGTGACGACACGCCGCTCGGCCGGTCGCTGTCGCCGGCGACGCTGGCCGAGTTCCAGCGCGCCGCGACGATCCGCGACGCGTTCTTTCCGCAGGGCGGCGGCAGCCCGAAGGTGACGCTCAGGGTCGAGCAGACGGCGCTCGACGGCGCGGCGCAATACGCGCTTCTGACCGTCGACGACGAAATCCTCCAGACCTATGCCCAGGGCTTTTCGTCGAGCCAGGCTCGCAGCTTCGAGTGGCCGGGCGCCGACGGCGGCGAGGTGATGGTGCATCTGATGCCGCCGATCGAGGGCCGCGAGCATTTCGTCAAGAAGGTCGGCCCCTGGGCGCTGATGCGGATGATCGCCGCCGGCTCGCCGCAGAAGCGCGGCGACGTCATCCAGCTGCGCTATCCGATCGGCGGCCGCTCGGTCAGCTATCAGGTGAAAATCGACACGGCGCTGAATCCCTTCTATCTCCCGGCGCTGACGGAGTTCCAATGCCCGGCGGCGCTTTGAGCGCGGCGCGCCTTCCGGCCGGCGACTCGGCGCTCCACGGTGATGGCGTCGCCTTCGCCCTTTACGGCAAGCTGCCGCAGCGGCGCGACTTCGTCACCCACGCCATGCCGCCGGCGCTGCTTTCGCCGTTCGAGAGGTTTCTTTCGGACGGCATGGGGCAGGCCCGGCAGGATCTCGGCGAGACCTTCGCGGCGAATTATCTGGTGATGCCGGCCTGGCGGTTCTGGATCGGGCCCGGCTGCTTCGGCCATGCGGCGCTCGGCGCGCTCGTCCCGTCGGTCGACGGGGTGGGGCGGCATTTTCCGCTGGCGATCCTTGCAGTCGCGCCCGAGGGGCGGTGCTTCGAGCACCCGCTGACCGAGCCATGCGGGAAAGTGCTGCAGGTGATCGAGGCGCGGCTGCTGGCCGCCCTCGGCGCCGAAACGGCGGCGCCCTTCGATGCGACGGTGGCCGTCGCCGGCCTCGATCCGCCGGCGCTCCTGCCGGCCGGAGCCGGGACGGGCGGGCTCATGGAGGCCGACTCACGGGATGCTTCCGGCGGGGACGGAACCGGCGGCCTCGACGCCTTCCTGCAGAAAGCGCGCCTTGAAGACCAACGCCGGCTCGCGGCCGGCCTGTGCTATTTCTGGACGGCGGGGCATGGTGGCGCGCGTCCGGCGCTGTTCGTTCGCGCCGGCCTGCCGGCGCCCGCCGATTTTTCCGCCATGGTCCGCGGCGTCGCGCCTCCAGAGCCCGTGCCGGGCGGGGCGGAGGTCTTGCCGTGACGCGGCCGGCGTTCCGTTTCGACGTCTTCGGGGCGACGCATGTCGGCCGGGTGCGTGACCTCAACGAGGATCGCTTTCTCGTCGATGCCGCGACCGGCGTCTTCGCCGTCGCCGACGGCATGGGCGGCCACCACGGCGGCGACCGCGCCAGCGCCGCGATCGTCGAGCGGTTGGCGACCGTCGGCCTCGCCACCACCGCCGCCGACCTCAGGGCCCGGGTCGAAGCCCGGCTGATCGCCGCCAACGAGGCGATCCGCGCGATGGGCGAGGCGGCGGGCGCCACGATCGGCTCGACCGTCGTCGTGCTCCTCGTCTTCGGCGATCGCTTCGCCTGCCTGTGGGCCGGCGACAGCCGCCTCTACAGGCTGTCGCGCGGCATCCTCACGCAGGTCACCCGCGACCATTCGAAGGTCCAGGAGCTTCTCGACGCCGGCGTGATCTCACCCGGCGAGGCCGCCACGTGGCCGGAACGCAACGTCATCACCCGCGCCGTCGGCGTCTCCCCGCGGCTGGATCTGCAGCGGGTCTCCGATGCCGTCAGGGTCGGCGACGTGTTCGTTCTCTGCAGCGACGGGCTGACCGGCCATCTCGGCGACGGCGAGATCGCCGCCCTCGTCACCTGCTTCGACGCGAGGACGGCTGCCGAGGCGCTGATCGCCGCGGCACTGGAACGCGGCGGCAGCGACAACGTCACGGTCGTCGTCCTGCGCTGCCTCGGCGCCCTCGGTCCGGGATCGATCCATGGCTGACGATCGGCTTTCCGGCCCCGGGGGGCGAGGCTCTGCACCCCGGACCGAGATCCACCGGCCGGCCGCGCGGCTGGAACCCGGCACCGAACTCAACGATACCTACGTCATCGAGGCGCCGCTCGCCGCCGGCGGCATGGGCGAGGTGTATCGCGCCCGCAATCTGGCGACGGGCGAGACGGTGGCGATCAAGGTGATCCTGCCGGAATTCGCCGGCGATCCGACTTTCATGCGGCTGTTCCTTCGGGAGGCCGAAACGCTCGCCCGGCTCGCCCACGACGCCATCGTGCGCTCCCATGTCATGACGATCGATCGGCGGCTCAACAGGGCCTATTTCGCCATGGAATTCGTCGAGGGCCGGTCGCTGAAGGAGATCGCGTCGCAGGAACCGATGACGCCGGAGGCGGTGCGGCGGCTGCTCCTGCGGCTCGCCTCGGGGCTCGACGTCGCCCACCGGGCCGGCATCGTCCACCGCGATCTCTCGCCCGACAACGTCATCCTGCCGGAGGGCGACGTCGACCGGGCGAAGCTGATCGACTTCGGCATCGCCAAACTGGCGCGGCCGGGCGACAAGACGATCCTCGGCGACACCTTCGCCGGCAAGGACAACTTCGTCTCGCCCGAACAAATCGGCGGCATCCGTGGAGAAGTGACCGGCCGCTCTGACGTCTACAGCCTCGCCCTCGTCGCCGTGGCGGCCCTGCGTGGCCGGCCGCTCGACATGGGTGGCAGCGACTTCGACCGGCTGGAGAAACGCCGGCGCCCGCCCGAACTGTCCGACGTGCCGCAGCCCTTGCGCGGTCTTCTCGAACGCATGCTCCAGCCCGACCCGGCGAACCGGCCGGCCGGCATGGCCGAGGTGTGCCTCGCGCTGATCGACATGGAGGGCGAACTGCGGGGCGACGGCCCCGTGGATCGCGGCTGGCATCCCGGCCGCTCGCGCGGCGCAGCCCGCCCGGCGCCGCCGCATGGACCCGTCTCAGGCATCGCCGGCGCGCGAGCGAACCCGACGTCCGCCACGGCCGGGCGAGGCTCTCGCCGCAGGCGCCGCGTGGCCCTGGCAGCCGGCCTCCTGATCGTCGCCGTCGCGGGTGTCGGTAGCGTCATATGGCTTCGGCCGGATTTCGTGTCGCCGCTTTTCGGCGACGGTGCCGAACACGAAGCCGCAGCGTCGAATGCCGCGCCGGCCGAGGTGGCGCGCGATTTCCTCGTGAAGGGAGCGGGCGGGCCGGATGCGGCACAGGCGGACCTCTCACAGGCCGAAACGTCCCCGACCGCGGCGGAAGACCGGACCACCATGCGGGCCGAGCCGGCCGGGCCAGAATTGGACGAGGCCGCGCGACGGCCATCCGCACCCGCCCGGCCAGCCGCGGTCGATCCGGCGAAGCCGGCCGCGTCGGACGGTGACGAAGCCCGGCAGCCGGAGCCCTCGCTTCCCGACGAGCTCGGGCCGCTGAAGGACAGCGGCGAGGCGCTCGACGACACGGCCCGCTTCGTCGACTTCATCCAGCGCTTCGACGGCGGCAGCTGCTTCTATGCGATTCCGGCCGACGTCGCCGACACCGCCGTCCGGATCGAGGCCTATGGCGGCGACGTCGCGCCGGCCGAGCGGCTGCTGCGGCAGTTCCGGGCGCGATTCGGCATCGAGCCGGACATCGGCTTTCGCCCGGTGACCGAGCGGCAATGCGCCGCCCTGGAGTTTGCCGCCGAGCGGCGAAGCGCCGTTATCGATCGCGCCGTCATCGCCCTTCGCGAGGACGTCGTCGCCAGCGGCGAAACCGTCAGCGCACGGATCGAAGGCCTCGGCGCGAGCGAACTCGTCGTCCTCTTCGTCGACGGCCACGGCTTCGTCCAGGACGCCAGCGCCGCAGCCCGGCGGCGGGGCGAAACCGCCGAGCTCGGCCTCGTCGCCCATCTCGACGGCGACGCGCCGGAGCAGCATCTCATGCTGGCGATGACGTCGAAGACCGCGCTCGGCCCGATGCTGCCGCAACTGCCGGCCCAGGCGGCTTCGGTCTTCGCCCGGCTGGACGAACGGCTGAAGCAACGGACGATCGCGGTATCGGTCGGCCTGGAGTCGCTGCGGATCGGTCGCTGACGACGGCGCCGACATCCTTGCGCGCCGCCTCGTGGCAAGCGCGGTTCGTCCCCTGGCATCGAGCGTGAGGGGACGCGGCCGTCGCCGTTTCGGATACAAATTGCGATTGCCCGCCCTATCTGAGAGGCGAGGCAAACCGAGAATCGTCGCCACGCCACTCTGGATCGAACCCGCCCGAGACCGATGAAGCGCCCCCCAGCAATCGACCCGACCCGACATGCCCTGTTTCTCGATTTCGACGGAACGCTCGTCGACCTCGTCGACGATCCGACCGAGGTCGCGCTCGCCGGCGATCGGATCGAACGTCTCGCCGAGATGACCGAGCGGCTTTCCGGCGCGCTGGCGATCGTCAGCGGCCGCAGGATCGCCGATCTCGACCGGTTCCTCGCGCCGCTGGCCTTCGCCGCCGCCGGGGTCCACGGGCTGGAACGCCGCCGAGAGCCGGGGGGCGAGACCGAGTTCTTGATGCAGCCCGAGGCCCTCGACCCCATCCGGGACGCCCTGGCGCCGATGCTCGAGGAGAACCGTCGGCTGCAGCTCGAGGACAAGGGCACCGCCCTCGTCCTCCACTATCGCACCGCGCCGGATCTCGCGGAGGCCGCCAAGTCGGTGATGCGCCACGCGGTCGAGGGGCGCGACGACCTCGTCGTCATGGAGGGCGACAACATCGTCGAGGTCCATCCCGCCGGCATGGACAAGGGCAAGGCGCTCGCCGATTTCATGGCGGCAGCGCCCTTCGGGGGACGGATCCCGGTCTATCTCGGCGACGACACGACCGACGAATTCGCGCTGAAGATCGTCACGGAGATGCGTGGGATCGCGATCAAGGTCGGCGGAAAGGAGAGCGTCGCCGAATATCGCCTCGCCGACGTCGTCGACGTCCATCACTGGCTGGACGTCTGCGGGATCTGACGAACGACCGGTCGGGCGCGCCCGGCCGGCACCAAGAGAAGGAAGGGAGACGATGGCTGAGGGGCATCGCCGTCTGGTCGCGGTATCGAACCGGGTCGGGCCGCTGAACGACGAGGGCAAGGCAGGCGGACTCGCGGTCGGCTTGTCCGACGCGCTGAAGCGGCGCGGCGGTCTCTGGTTCGGCTGGAGCGGCAACACCTCTGCGGAGGGAACCTTCAGAGAGGCGGTCACGGAGATCGAAGGTGACGTCGCCTTGACGACGATCGACATGAACGAGGAGGAGCTGAGCGGCTTCTACTACGGCTACGCCAACCGCTCGCTCTGGCCGCTTCTGCACTATCGGCTCGACCTCGCCGAATTCGACCGGCAGTCCGACCGGATCTATCGCTCGGTGAACCAGCGCTTCGCGGCGCGGCTGGCGCCGCTTCTGGAGGAGGACGATCTCGTCTGGATCCACGACTACCATTTCTTCTACATGGGATCCGAGCTTCGCCAATGCGGCTTCAAGGGCAAGATCGGCTTCTTCCTGCACATTCCCTTCTGCCCGCCGGAGATCTTCACCGCCCTGCCGGCGAGCCACGACATCGTCCGGGCGATGCTGGCCTATGACGTGATCGGCTTCCAGACCGATACCGATCGGCGCAACTTCGTCAATTTCTGCGTTCGCGAACTCGGCGGCGAGAAGCTGCCGGGCCATCGGGTCAAGGTCGGCGAGCGGATCGTCGTCGCCGACAATTTCCCGATCGGCATCGACGCCCCCGGCTATGCCCGCTTCGCCGTCTCGCCGGAGGCGGGCGAACACGAGGAGATGGTTCGCGAAATCGCCGGCGACCGCCTGCAGATCATCGGCGTCGACCGGATGGACTACTCCAAGGGTCTCGTCGAGCGCTTCCGCGGCTTCGAGCGGCTGCTCGAGGAATATCCGGAAAATCGCGGCACGGTGCAGTTCCTGCAGGTCGCGCCGCTGTCGCGATCCGAACTCGACGCCTATGTCGAACTGCGGCGTGAACTCGAGGAACTGGCCGGCCACATCAACGGCCGATTCGCCACCCTCGACTGGACGCCACTGCAGATCATGACGCGCGGCTTCACCCGCCGGGCGCTCGCCGGCATCTACCGGGCGGCGCGGGTCTGCCTCGTGACGCCGCTGCGCGACGGCATGAACCTCGTCGCCAAGGAATATGTGGCCGCGCAGGATCCGGACGATCCCGGCGTGCTCGTACTGTCCCGCTTTGCCGGCGCGCGTTCGGAGCTCAAGGACGCGCTGGTGGTCAATCCCTATTCGACAGACGACATGGCGAGAGCCTTGCAGCGCGCGCTCACCATGCCCTTCGACGAACGCAAGCGGCGTTGGGAGAAGATGCGCGAGGCCGTCTTCCACGGCACCTCCGCCCACTGGTGCGACGGCTTCCTGCATCGGCTGGAGGCGGCGGGCGACGACGAGGATGGGCCGGCCGCCGAGGCGATCGTCGAGGCGCATCCTTCCTGAGCGGGCGCCCGGCGGGACCTTCGGAACGTACGTCCGGATCGGGGCGACTCGGAGGTCGTGCGCGACCAAGACCCTTGCGGCGCGCCGGCCTTGAGTAGGGCCGGCTGCCGGGTCAGGCCGTGCGCCCGCGGATCGCCCACAGCAGCGCGAGAAGGCCGAGGGTGAGGACGCCGGCGGAGGCGGCGAGCGGCATCCCGTAGTCGCCCTCTCCCGAAACGAGCATGCCCGCGGCATAGGGGCCCACCATCTGGCCGAGCCCGAAGCCGGCCGTCAGCACGGCGAAGCCCCGGCCGCCGAGCCCGTTTCGGCCGAGCGGCATGGTGAGCAGGGTGATGGCGATGAAGGTGCCACCGAAGAGAACGGCTCCGACCAGTGCGGCTGCGGGCGCCCCGCTGACGACCGGCAGCATGACGCCGACGATCTGCGCCACATAGGCCGCGGAAAGGGCGGCGGCGAAGCCGATCTTTTCGGCGATCCTCGACCAGAACAGGCAGCTCGGCAGGATCGCAAGGCCGGTGACGATCCACACCCAGTCGCCCAGCGCCTCGATGCCGGGCCGGGTCTTGATCAGTGCGACGATGAAGGTCGCGAAGACCGAATAGCCGAGACCCTGCAGCGTGTAGCCGGCGAGGAGCGGCCAGAAAGGCAGGGGACGGGGGATCCGGCGTCTCGGGTCGGCCTTCCGGACCGAAGCCGGCAGATCGCGTTCGCGCACCAGCATCAAGGGAAGCGGCGCGAGCAGCGCCGTGATGGCACCGACCAGCACCCACAGCGTCGACGACGCCATCGTGTCGACGAGCAGGTGGACGACGAGGCCCGAGGCCGCGATCCCGGCGCCGACGCCGCCGAACACCCAGGCGAGCCGCCCCTCCTCGCCGACCTTCGCGAGCCGTTCGGCGACGATCCCCGCGGCCGAAATCATCGCGAAGGCGCTGGCGAGACCCGACAGGAGGCGCAGGATCAGCCAGAGCGCGACGTCGTCGGTGAGGCCCATCAGGATCGTCGTCGCGACGCTCGCCGCAAGACCGCCGCGAAAGGCGAGACGGCGTGACGCGCCGTGCGAGGCGAGGGCGGCGAGCATCGAGCCGGCGAAATATCCGGCGAAATTGGCACTGGCGATCAGCCCCGCCACCTCCGCTCCGAAACCGTACTGGCGCTGCATCAGCGGCAGCAGCGGCGTGTAGAGGAACCGCCCGACGCCCATGACGATCGCGAGGGTGAGGCTCCCGCCGAGGAGAAGTCTGGTCGTCCGGTGCATGGCGATCGGGAAAACGGGGGAGCAAAAGGCAGAGCGGGTCCGCTGGGCGCGGACGGGCCGTGCGACGACTCTAAAGGACACAGCCGCCGGCGGCCATATGCCTCGGCGTGAAATTACCCGTCGCCGGTATGAGCGAAACGCATGGCCGGGACGACGGGGCCGCGCGCCGAGGTCCACCCGTGCCGTTCGTTGCCCGGCCTCAGGTCACCGTCGGCGGCGCGCCGTGAACCTGCGCCGGGACCTTGACCGGGTCCTGGTGCCTCGCCGCTTCCGCCTCGGCGCCGGCCGCCTTTTCGCGGTCCAGCCGCCGCTTGCGCTTGGCGAGGATGTTGAGAATCTCGACGAGGGCCGAGAACGCCATGGCCGCGTAGACGTAGCCTTTCGGCACGTGGAAGCCGAGGCCGTCGGCGATCAGCGTCATGCCGATCATCAGCAGGAAGCCGAGGGCGAGCATGACCACCGTCGGGTTCTGCTCGATGAACCGGGACAGCGGCCCGGAGGCGAGCAGCATCACCAGCACCGCCACCACGACGGCGATCACCATGATGCCGATCTCGTCGGTCATGCCCACGGCTGTGATGATCGAATCGATCGAGAAGACCAGGTCGAGAAGCAGGATCTGCATGATCACCGCCCCCATGGTGACGGTCGCGGCCCGCGAGACGATCGTATCCTTGTGATCCTCCGGATCGACGGAATGATGGATCTCCTTCGTCGCCTTCCAGACGAGGAACAGACCGCCGACGATGAGGATGATGTCGCGCCAGGAGAAGCCATGGCCGAACAGTTCGAAGATCGGCTCGGTCAGCTGGACGATGATCGCCACGGTGGAGAGGAGGGCGAGCCGGAGGATCAGGGCGAGGCCGATGCCGGCGCGCCGCGCCGTGGCCCTGCGGTTTTCCGGCAGCTTGTTGGACAGGATCGAGATGAAGACGAGATTGTCGATCCCCAGCACGATCTCCATCACCACCAGGGTGAACAGGGCCACATAGGCAGTGGGGTCTGCGAGGAAGGCGAACATGTCGGCCATCGGGGCTCCAGGGCGCGAGGTGGTCGACCGCAGGACGGATGGGCCGGAAGAGGACGGCCTCCTCGGGCGCGTTCCGCGCAGGCAAGACGGTCACCCGCGATCACCGGATCCGGGCCAGGAGGACATGTGGTGCCGAAGGGGCGATTAAAGGGTAGGGCTACCAAAAATCCGGGCGGCATTCCTCGAGCCGCGATCCGATCCGCACGGCGGAGACCTTTTCGGCGAGGCCGGTGCGGTCGGAAATCTCGACCGCCAGTCCGCAGATCGTCGCCGGCCCCTGCGCCGCCTCGAATCTGCCGCGCGGGACCTTGGTGACGAAGCGGTTGAGCGGCTCCTCCTTCTCCATGCCGAGAGAGGAATCGTAGTCGCCGCACATGCCGGCGTCGGACTGATAGGCCGTGCCGTTCGACAGGATCTGATGGTCGGCAGTGGGGACATGAGTGTGGGTGCCGACCACGACGCTGACCCGCCCGTCGAGGAAATGTCCCATCGACTGCTTCTCCGAGGTCGCCTCGGCATGAAAGTCGATGACGATCGCGTCGGCCTGTTCGCCGAGCGGGCAGGAGGCGACGAGCTGATCGGCGGCGGCGAAGGGATCGTCGAGGTCGGGCGACATGAACACCCGGCCCATGATGTTGGACACGAGGACGCGCGCGCCGTTCTTCGCCTCGAACAGCCCCGAGCCCTTTCCCGGCGCCCCCCTCGGATAGTTGAGCGGGCGCAGGAACCGCGGCTCGCGTGGGGCGAATTCCAGCGCCTCGCGCTGGTCCCAGACATGGTTGCCGGTGGTCATCACGTCGGCGCCGGCCGAGAGCGTCTGGTTGAAGATCTCCTCGGTGATGCCGAAGCCGCCGGCGGCGTTCTCGCCATTCACCACGACGAAGTCGAGCCGGTAGTCGGCGACGAGGCCGGGAAGAGCGGCGAAGACCGCGTTGCGGCCCGAGCGGCCGACCATGTCACCGAGAAAGAGAAAGCGCATCAGCCCTGTTTCGAACGCTTGGCGTGATCGAGCTTCTCGATAGCCGCCTTTACTGCAGGACGCGAGCCCACCCGCTCCGTCCAGGCCTTCAGATGGGTCAGGGTGTCGGCACCCTCGTCCTTCAGCCCGGAGAGGCCGGAGCGCGCCCAGCCGAAGTTCACGACGTCGGCAATGGAATAGTCCCCGGCGAGGAAGTCGCGATCCTTCAGACGGTCGTCGAGGACACCGAGGAGACGCAACGACTCCTTCTTGTAGCGCTCGATCGCATAAGGAAGCTTTTCGGGCGCAGCATTGGTGAAGTGGTGCCACTGGCCGAGCATCGGTCCTGTCCCGCCGACCTGGAAGAAGGTCAATTGCAGCGTCTCATAGCGGGCGGTTCCGGCGGCGGGCAGCAACTTTCCGGTCTTCTCCGCGAGGTAGATCAGGATCGCGCCGGATTCGAAGACGGCATGGTCTTCGCCGCCCTCCCTGTCGACGATCGCCGGGATTTTGCCGTTGGGATTGATGGCGAGGAATTCCGGGGTTTTCTGCTCGCCGGCGGAGATGTCGATCATATGGAGGCGATAGTCGAGCCCGCACTCCTCGAGCATCAGAACCGGCTTTTCTCCGTTCGGCGTTTGCCAAGTGTAAAGGTCGATCATGAAAAATCCTCGGTCTGAGGTCATTGGCTGGCGGAGCTGGCACGGGAGTTAGGTCGCTTCGCCAATGCGAAAAGGAGGCGCGGCGCTGCAGCCCGGCCGGGCGACACGATCTGGGGGATTGCGAAATGACTGAGACGCAACGTCGATCTTTCGGGGCGCAGGGCCCGGTTCGCGCGGCCATGGCGGTTTTCGTTGCGCTGACACTCTCGCTCGGGCTCGCGGGATGCGCCGGTGGCCTCGGCAGCGTCGACGTCGCCGCCACCCGCGACGTTCCGGTCGACCGGCCGCTGGCCCTCGCCTCGATCAACGCGTTCCGGGCCGAAAGCGGGCTCCCGGCGCTCCGATTCGATCCGCTGCTCGACCAGGTGGCGGAACGTCAGGCGCGGGCGATGGCGGCGCGGGGCGATCTTTCCCACAGCGTCGACGGCAGCCTGCCGGAGCGCGTCCGCGCCTATGGCTACGACGTCTACGCCGCGGCGGAGAACCTCGGCTGGAACTATCGCTCCGTTCCGGCCGTCATCACCGGCTGGAAGAACTCCGCCGGTCATCGCAAGAACCTGCTCAACCCGCGTGTTCGCGACGTCGGCTTTGCCGCCGCGGCCGGCCCGAACGGCGAGCCTTACTGGGCGCTCGTGCTCGGCGCGGCGGAGTGAAGCTGCCGGCGAGCTGTCTGCCGGGGGCTCGCGATGCCGTTCGCCCTAAGGCGCGATGACTTCGCGCTCGGTGACGATAAGGTCCAGCGGCACGTCGTGGGCGTCCATCGGCACGGCCGGAGCTTCCTGGCAGGCGAACGCCACTCCGATCAAAAAGGGCGAAAGCTCTTTTGCGCGGAGGGCCGCGATCGCCCGGTCGTAATAGCCGCGGCCATAGCCGACGCGCCCGCGCCTGCGGTCGAAGGCGGCGAGCGGAACCAGCATCAGATCCGGATCGAGGATCGCCGCGTCCGCCCCCGGAGCATGGGTGCCGAAGCCCTGCGGCTCCAGCGGCGCCCCGCGGACGAGTTCGCGGAACTGAAGCTCGCCATCGACGATCGCCGGAACGCAGAGCCGCGCGCGGCGGTCGGCGAAGGCCGTCATCAGCGGGCGGATGTCGATCTCCGAGCGAATCGGCAGAAAGCCGGACACCACGTCCGGTCGGGCATCGACGCGTTCGGCAATGCGATCGCAGACAACGAGCGACGCCTCGATCCGCTCGGCCGGCGCCATCGCGGCGCGACGGGCGAGGGCGTCCCGGCGTATCGCCGTCTTGCGCTCTTGAAGGTCTGAAGCCATCGTCGGGCGGACGTCCCAATTCGTTCGGGCAAAGGCGCTGGCGCCCCGAAAGGCGAAAGGGTGAGACGGCGAGCCACCCGGCCGATGGAGAAGTCGAACCCGGGAACCTACAACGTAGGTGGGCGCCATATGCCCCAGCCCACGGGCCGAGGCAGGGACAGCTCCCTTGGGAATGACTAAGGCCCCGAGGAAATGTTACCCCTGTCGCACCGCGCAGCCCGCCTGGAACGAGATATAAGCCGAGGGGATTCCCGGCGAAAGGGCCAGCCCGCGAAAATTGCTCCCGGCGGGTCCTCGGCGTCGTCGTCGTGCCCGCAAGGCGCGGCGATTTCGATCGTTCGGGGGTGGGCGATTGCGGGCGGATCCCCGAGCGCGATCGCTCGGGCTATCCGATCGTATCATTCTGTCGCGCTTGATCCTCGGGCCGACCCGCCACAATTTGGCGGCCATACGGTCGGCATATCGAGCCGAAGAGGATGAAATCATGGAACAAAGCAATTTTCCGGTCACCCGCACCGATGCCGAATGGCGCGCGATGTTGACCCCCGAGCAATATGAGGTGATGCGAGGCCACGGCACCGAACGGCCCGGCAGTTGCGCGCTGCTGCACGAGAAGCGCGCCGGGGCCTTTTCCTGTGCCGGCTGTGGCCAGCCGTTGTTCGTCGCGACCCGCAAGTTCGAAAGCGGCACGGGCTGGCCGAGCTTCGACACGCCGGTCGAAGGAGCCGTCGAGGAGACCGTCGACCGCAGCTACGGGATGGTGCGAACCGAGGTCCATTGCAGCCAGTGCGGCAGCCATCTCGGCCATGTCTTCCCCGACGGTCCGCCGCCGAGTGGCCTGCGCTACTGCATCAATGGCGTGGCGCTGAATTTCGAGCCCGAGTGACACCATCTTCAGAGCCTCGCAGGCCTCTGTCGGAGCGCTCTTCCGGGTTCTTTCTCAAGAGAAGCATCGATCGTTCGCGACGAGGCGCCTTCCCGGCCTCGTGGCGGGGGAGATGACGGTGCCTTGCGCGGGAGGGATTCCTCGATGCGGTTTTACGCGTTCATGCAGCGGGTCGGATGGCCCCGGTCGTATCGCGGCAAAATTCTGGCCATCTGCTTCGTCGGAACGCACGTCCCGCTGATCGCGCTGATCGCGTGGCTCATCGGCACGGGGCCCGTCGAGGGCGGCCTCGCCGAGATTCTGGTCGTGCTCGCCGCGACGTTGCTCGGCACCGCCGGGGCGCTGCTCGGTCTTTCGGCGATGCTGTCGCCGATCCTGCACGCCACCCAGACGTTGGACGCCTATGCCGAGACGGGCCGACGGCCGGATCTGCCGACGGTCCACGGCGATGCCGCGGGTCGTCTGATGGCAAGCGTCCAAATGACGCTCACGCAGCTCGACCGGACCATCGAAACGCTGGAAAGCCTCTCCGTCACCGACCCGCTGACCGGGCTCTACAACCGCCGCTGGCTCGACGACCGCGGCGAGCGCATCGTCGCGGAGGCTCGGCGCGAGAGACGGCCCCTGTCGCTTCTCGTCATCGACGTCGATCGCTTCAAGTCCTTCAACGACGAACATGGACATGCTGTCGGCGACCAGGTTCTCATCCTCGTCGCCGATGCTATCCGGGAGGGGGCAGGCGGCCATGGCGTGCGGCTCGGCGGCGACGAGTTCTGCGTCCTGCTGCCGGACGCGGACCGGAAGACCGCAGAGGCGACGGCGAGGCGCATCCGTCTCGCCAGCGAACTCGGAGTGGAACGTTTCGTCGCCGCCTTCGCCGAGGTCACGCTCAGCATGGGATTGGCGACGCTCGGTCCCGACGACCGGACCTTCGACGGGTTGTTCTCCCGCGCCGACGAGCAGCTCCTGACGGCGAAGCGGAAAGGCCGAAACCGCCTGTCGGCGGGGTGAAGCGCCCGGCGCGACGCATCCACGGCCGGGCCGATGACGGCCGGACGGCCGAACCGTCGGGATCGCAGGCGATGAAGCTGCGGCCCGACGAGGAAAAACACGGCAATCGAGCCATTCGACGTTTCAGGGGGTGGGCTCTGGCCCCGCTCGGCACCAGACTGTATGTGCGCGACGACGTTCGGACGGAGGGTGCGGGGGCGAGATCATGGCAGACTATTTCGCCTTTTACGGAACGCTGATGGACGGCGCGGCCGATGTCGACACGCCGCTCACGGAGGGGCTGGTGCAAAAGGTCGGGCCATGCCGACTCGCCGGCACCTTGCGCGATCACGGGGCGTATCCCGGCTATTTTCCGGCGCAGGTGGGAGCCGCCGTCGGTGGGATAGCCGGTCACTTCGTCGTCGCCGAGCTGCACGAGATCCTGCGGCCGGAAGCCTTTGCGGTCTTCGACGCCTGGGAAAACTACGATCCGGCGGACGAGGCCGGTTCGATGTATCTTCGCCGGAAGCTGCCGTTGGCCGAGCCGGCCGGAATTCTTGCCTGGGTCTATGTCTCGCAGCTGCCGGCGAGCGACCCCGCCGTGCCGGGCGGAGACTGGCGGGCTCATCGCGCTCGATCTTCGGGCTGACGTCGACGGAAGGTCGAGGCGCCTGCGCGATGCCGCGTCGAGGCCCCGCTATGCCTGCAACAGCCGGCTCGCCTCGGTGCCCAGCGCCCGGAACACCGTGTCGACGATGGCCTTGGCGTCGAGCCCGGCTTCGCGGATCATCCCGTCCGGCGAGGCGTGGTTGACGAAGCGGTCCGGCATCGCCATCGGGCGCACCTTGAGGCCGCCGTCGAGAAGCCCGTTCATCGCCAGGAACTGCATCACCTGCGAGCCGAAGCCGCCGACGGCGCCCTCCTCGATCGTCACCAGCACTTCGTGCTCGCGCGCGAGGCGAGCGATCAGCGCCGTGTCGATGGGCTTGGCGAAGCGGGCGTCGACGACGGTGGTGGAGAGGCCGAAACCATCCAGCTCTCGCGCGGCGGTCATCGCGTCGGCGAGGCGCGTCCCGAGGGAGAGGATCGCGACCTTCGAGCCCTCCTTGATCACGCGGCCCTTGCCGATGTCGAGGATCTCGCCCCGCTCGGGCATCTCGGCGCCGACGCCGTTGCCGCGCGGATAGCGGAAGGCGATCGGCCCCTCGTCATAGGCTGCGGCGGTGCGCACCATGTGCTTCAGCTCAGCCTCGTCGGCGGCGGCCATCACCACCATGTCCGGCAGCGACGTCAGAAAGGCGACGTCGAAGGAGCCGGCGTGGGTCGGCCCGTCTGCGCCGACGAAGCCGGCCCGGTCGATGGCGAAGCGCACCGGCAGATGCTGGATCGCCACGTCGTGGACCACCTGGTCGTAGCCCCGCTGCAGGAAGGTCGAGTAGATCGCCGCGAAGGGCCGGTAGCCCTCCGAGGCGAGCCCCGCGCAGAAGGTGACGGCGTGCTGTTCGGCGATGCCGACGTCGAAGGTGCGATCGGGAAAGCGGGCGCCGAACTTGTCGAGGCCGGTCCCGGCCGGCATGGCGGCATTGACGGCGACGATCCTGTCGTCCTCTTCCGCCTCGCGGATCAGGCTCTCGGCGAAGACGCCGGTATAGCTCGGAGCGTTGCCCTTGGACTTCGACTGGGCGCCGGTGATGACGTCGAACTTCGAGACGCCGTGATACTTGTCGTCGGAACTCTCGGCCGGGGCGTAGCCCTTGCCCTTCTTGGTGACGACATGGACGAGGATCGGCCCGCTCTCGGCATCGCGGACGTTCTTCAGGACCGGCAGGAGGTGGTCGAGATCGTGGCCGTCGATCGGCCCGACATAGTAGAAGCCGAGTTCCTCGAACAGCGTGCCGCCGGTGAAGAAGGCGCGCGTATATTCCTCGGTGCGGCGGGCCCCCTCGCGGAAGGGCGCGGGCAGATGCTTGCTGAAGCTCTTCGCCCGGTCGCGGAGGGAGCGGTAGGTTTTCCCCGAAACCAGGCGGGCGAGATAGGAGCTCATCGCACCCGTCGGCGGGGCGATCGACATGTCGTTGTCGTTGAGGATGACGATCAGCCGCGCGTCGAGGGCACCGGCATTGTTCATCGCCTCATAGGCCATGCCGGCGCTCATCGCGCCGTCGCCGATCACCGCGACGACGTTGTTCGTCCCGCCGGAAAGGTCGCGCGCGATGGCCATGCCGAGGCCGGCGGAGATCGAGGTCGAGGAGTGCCCGGCGCCGAAAGGGTCGTATTCGCTCTCGGTGCGCTTGGCGAAGCCGGAGAGGCCGCCTTCCTGGCGGATCGTCTTCATCCGCTCGCGCCGGCCGGTGAGGATCTTGTGGGGATAGGCCTGGTGGCCGACGTCCCAGATCAGCCGGTCGCGCGGGGTGTCGAAGACGTAGTGGAGCGCCACGGTCAGCTCGACCACGCCGAGCCCGGCGCCGAGATGGCCGCCCGTCCGAGAGATCTGGTCGATGAGATCGGCACGCAGTTCGTCGGCGAGTTGCGGGAGTCGTTCCTCTTCGATGCCGCGCAGATCCTCCGGAACCCGGATCTGATCGAGCAGCGGCGTATTCGACGTTTCTGCCACCTCTGAACCTTTCAACGACACTGACGCGGCTACGGGTGGATCATTCGGCCGGCCCGCGGCGATGCCGCGATGCCATTGCAGGGCGCTCGCGGCTTGACTGCATTAGATCGTTCACAAACTGCGACCTTCAAGCACGGAACCGCAAGCCCGGCCAACCAATTCGCTCTCTGGGCCTGCCACAGCCGCAGGACGCGGCGGCCCAGCAGCGCGGCAATCGGCAGCCGCGCGACGGGATGGCCGGCGCAACTGCGCCGACGGGTCGCACCCGCTTCGAGGATGCCGGCGCTCCAGTCACGCCGTCGTCAGCCCGGATCGAGCGGCTCGGTGCCCGTCGGCTTGCCGGCGCGGTTCAGCTTGATCTTCTCGACCTTGTCCTCGGCGGCGGACAGCAGCCGCTCGCAATGGTTCTTCAGCTTCTCGCCGCGTTCGTAGATGCGGATCGAGATGTCGAGGGGGACGTCGCCGCGTTCGAGATCGGTGACGATCCGCTCCAGCGCCGCGATCGCATCCTCGAAGCTCATGCGCTTGATGTCGGAATCGTCCGCTGGCAGCGGCGTCTCGGCGGCTTCCGCCATGGTCGGTGCCTTTCGTCTTTGATGGTTCCGGCCGTATCGACCGGCAGCCGGCGGGGGCGACGGTTCAGCCCGTCATCAGCCGCTTGATGTGGGCGGCCGCGGAGAAGGCGAGGCCCTGCAGGTCGTAGCCGCCTTCGAGCAGGCTGACCAGCCGGCCGCCGGAATGGCGCTCCGCGACGTCGAGGAGCTGGGCGGTCGCCCAGTCGAAGTCGGCCTCGGTGAGGTTGATGTTGGCGAGCGGATCGCGCCAATGCGCGTCGAAGCCGGCCGAAACGATGACGAGATCCGGCTCGAAACCTTCGAGTTCCGGCAGGATGCGCTCGCGCATGGCGTCCTTGAAGGCCTCGCCGCCGTCGCCGGCCGAGAGCGGCGCGTTGACGATGTTGCCGGCGCCGGTCTCGGTCTTCGCCCCGGTGCCGGGATAAAGCGGCATCTCGTGGGTCGAGGCATACATGACCGAAACGTCCGACCAGAAGATGTCCTGGGTGCCGTTGCCGTGATGGACGTCCCAGTCGACGATCGCGACGCGCTCGAGGCCGTGGACGGCCTGGGCGTGGCGGGCGGCGATGGCGGCGTTGTTGAACAGGCAGAAGCCCATGGCGACGGCGCGTTCGGCATGGTGTCCGGGCGGCCGGGCGGCGACGAAGACGTTTTTCGCCGCGCCCGAGATCACGTCGTCGACGGCGGCGGTCGCCGCGCCGACACCGTGCATGGCGGCGGCGAAGCTCTTCGGGCTGACCAGCGTGTCGGATTCGATCCGCGTCAGCCCCTCTTCCGGGATCGTCAGCGCCACCTTGCGGACATAGTCCTCTGGATGACAGCGATAGATCGATTCCAGCGCGCCCTCCGGCGCCTCGACCCGGTCGAGCAGATGGAATGTCTCGGCCTCGAGCGCCGCGGCGATGGCCTTCATCCGGTCGGGACGTTCCGGATGGCCGGGGCCGGTCAGGTGCTCGGCGAAGATCTCGTGGAAATAGAGCCGGGTGTTCATCTTACCGAGCTAGCGCCCCCCAGGACAAACTTCAAACCCTCCGGCTGGGGCCATGCACGCGGCTTCAAGAACGCGGCACTCCGGCCTGGCCGCGGTCGCGCAGATAATGGTCGGCGATGGCGCAGGCGACCATCGCCTCGCCGACCGGCACGGCGCGGATCCCGACGCAGGGATCGTGGCGGCCCTTGGTCATCACGTCGACGGCGTTGCCGTCGGCATCGACCGACTGGCGCGGCGTCAGGATCGAGGAGGTCGGCTTGACGGCGAAGCGCGCCACCACCGGCTGGCCGGTCGAGATGCCGCCGAGGATGCCGCCGGCGTGGTTCGACAGATAGTCCGGCCGGCCGTTTGCGCCGGGCCGCATCTCGTCGGCATTGTCTTCGCCCGAAAGCGCCGCGGCGGCGAAGCCTTCGCCGATCTCGACGCCCTTCACCGCGTTGATCGACATGAGGCCCGCGGCGATGTCGGCGTCGAGCTTGCCGTAGATCGGCGCGCCGAGGCCGGCGGGAACGCCCTCGGCGACGATCTCGATCACCGCGCCGATCGAGGA
The DNA here is from genome assembly GCF_021390325.1 of Jiella avicenniae. Lineage (GTDB taxonomy): Bacteria > Pseudomonadota > Alphaproteobacteria > Rhizobiales > Rhizobiaceae > Jiella > Jiella avicenniae. The sequence continues at coordinate 310,232 of NZ_JAJUWU010000004.1, forward strand.
GCCGCGTTTTCTGACGCCGTCGAGATGCTCGGCCCAGCGGACGGCCGTCTCGGCGTCCGGGCAGAAGAACGGGTTCTTCGATGTCTCGGCCCAGTCCCAGCGGGCGCGGTCGATCCAGATGTCGCCGATGGCGACGAGGGCGCCGCGAACCTTCACGCCCGGCACGACCTTGCGGGCGAGGGCGCCGGCGGCGACGCGCACCGCCGTCTCGCGGGCCGAGGAGCGGCCGCCGCCGCGATAATCGCGGATGCCGTATTTGACGTCGTAGGTGACGTCGGCATGGCCGGGACGATAGCGGCGGGCAATGTCGGAATAGTCCTTGGAACGCTGGTCGGTGTTGTCGATCTGGAGCGCGATCGGCGTTCCGGTCGAGACGTATTCGCCCTCCGTCTCGCCCGGCATGGCGCCGGAAAGGACGCGCACCTCGTCGGCCTCCCGGCGCTGGGTGGTGTAGCGCGACTGGCCGGGACGTCTGCGATCCAGCTCGGCCTGGATCTCCGCGAGCGTGAAGCGGGCGTTCGGCGGCATGCCGTCGACGACGCAGCCGATCGCGGGCCCATGGCTCTCGCCCCAGGTGGTGACGCGGAAGAGGTGGCCGAAGCTGTTGTGCGACATGGACGCTCGGGACGGGGCGATGGCGGTGCAGAGGTTTCGCGCTTTCTCTACGCGCAAAGCACCATCCGGTGCAAACGGCGACAGTGAAAGCACGGCGCGATCCCTTGCGACGGGCAGGCGCGAGAGCCGAGACGAGCGGAGGGCGATGGCGTCGCGAAGGTTAAGGAAAGGGTTACCATCCGGGCGAATCTTTCGAAACAATTCTCCACGTCCCGGTACGAGTTTGGACACAATCGGAGGCGAGATTTCCTCCCGGCCAACGATGGTCCGAAGCCCCGGCGCGGGGCGGCGCGTCCGAAGCGGGGCACGCCGGCGCACTGCCGAAGGGCAGGCGGGGCAAAAGCGAGGAGAAGGTCATGACGAGACGAATTCTGGCGCTTTTCGCGAGTTCCTTCCTGACCGTCGCCATGTCGATTCCGGCGATGGCGGAAGAGACCGACGGCGTCATCGAATCGATCGATCCGGAGCATGCGCAGCTGCGCCTGAGCGACGGCCAGGTCTACAATCTGCCGCCGGACTTCGACTACGACGCCATCGCAAAGGGCATGATCGTGGTGCTGATCTACGACGCCGACGCCGAGCGCCCGCAACTCCGCGCGATCTGATCGGCGAGCACTCTCCGCTTCGCGGAGCCACCGTTCGGACGGTCTGCTTCCCGTTGCCGGACGCGCGTGCTGCGATCTGCGGCTACAGGACCCCCGAATAGCGCTTGGCGATGACCGAAAGCGTCGTCTCGCGCCAGCGGGTGTCGCGTTCGCCATGGGGCGTGACGATGTCGTGAACGCCGCGGATGCGGGCGGGGCGCTCGGTCAGGAAGACGATCCTGTCCGACAGCTGCACCGCCTCGCGCAGATTGTGGGTGACCATCAGCGCGGTGGTCGGCCGCGCCGACCACACCTCGATCAACAGCTTGCGGAGCCGTGTCGCGGTCTGTTCGTCGAGCGACACGAAGGGCTCGTCGAGGATGAGCAGCGACGGTCGGATGGCGAAGGCCCGCGCCAGGGACACGCGGCGGGCGAGCCCGAGCGAGAGTTCGGACGGATAGCGCGAGCGCATCTCGGTCAGTCCGAGGGTCGCAAACAGCGGGTCGAGGTCGCGGCCCGCATCCTCTTCCGGCAAAGCGAGGCGGACGTTCTCCTCGACGCTCCGCCAGGGCAGGAGCCGCGGTTCCTGAAACACGGCCGCAACCCGCCCGGCGCCGTCGGCGGGCAGCTTCAGCCGGCCTTTGAAATCCGGATCGAGGCCGAGGATGATCCTGAGCGTCGTCGTCTTGCCGCAGCCGGACGGGCCGATCAGCGTGGCGAAGCGCCCGGCGGCGACTTCGAAGGCGACGTTCTCGATCGCCCGCACGTCGCCGCCGTCGGCGCCGCGAAAGGTCTTGCCGCGGATCTCAACCGCGAGCCCGCCTGGGCCGCCAGCGGGTGGAATGGGCTTCGAAAGGTTGGACAAGGAGGAACTCGATGATCAGCATGACGGCGACGAAGGCGAGCGTATAGGCGAGGATCGCGGCGACGTCGAAGAGCTGGAAATAGAGGTTGATCTGAAACCCGACACCGTTCGAGCGGCCGAGCAGCTCGACGACGAGGGCGATCTTCCAGATGAGCGAGATGCCCGAGCGCGACGCCGCGGCGAAATAGGGCTGAAGCTGCGGCAGGATGACGTGGCGGAGGGTCTTGGCCGGACCGAACCGATAGACCTTCGCCATCTCTTCGAGGTCCCGGTCGAGTGCCCTTGCGCCCTCGCGCAGGGTCACGACGGCGTTGGGGATCTTGTTGACCGCAATCGCCCCGATCGCCGCCGCCTCGTTCAGGCCGAACCAGATATAGGCGAGGACGATGATTACCAGCGCCGGGACGTTGAGGAAGAGGATCAGCCAGGGATCGAAGAAGCGGTTGGCCTCGCGGTTCATTCCGAGCACGATGCCGATCGCCGAGCCGACCGCCATGGCGATGACGAAGGCGCCGGCGACCCGCATCAGCGTCATGGCGAGGTGGAAGAACAATTCGCCGGTCCGGGCGTCGCGCCAGAACGCTTCTGCGACCGCCGGCGGAGCCGGCAGCACACGGCTGTCCGCGACGATCGCCGCGATCCACCAGATCGCCAGCAATCCGGCCAGCGACAGAAGGGTGACGATGCCGGGCGCGAGACGGGAGGGAATGCTGCGATCCGCCGCGACCCGATCGAGCTCAAGAGCCATTCTTGCCGTCGTCGTAATAGGTGCCCGGCTCGAGTTCCTTCGCCGGCCCGACCAGCCTCTCCCCGCCGATCTCGGCGAGCAGCCGGTAGAGCTTTTCGGTATCGGCCTTTTCTTCCGCCGCGGGCCGCGCCGGGATGCCTTCGCGGTAGCGCTCGCGCAGCGTCGTGAAGGTCTTCTCGTCCTCGGCCTTCATCAGCGGCTTCAGCGCTTCCCAGGCGTCGTCCGACGTCGCGAGACGCTGCTTCGTCGCCTTGTCGGCGGCGAGGAACGCGGCGATCGCCTGCGGATGCTTCTTGGCGAAATCTTCGCGGAACACCCATCCGATCGAGGCGACCGGGCCGGAGGCGCCCATCTCCATCGCCGCGTCGGTGCCCGAGACCAGCGTGCGAAACCCCTCCGCTTCGAGCCGCGCGGCGTAGTGCCAGAAATTCAGGACGGCATCGAGTTCGCCCTGCCGCGCCTTTTCGGTGAGCAGCGGCGGCGCGCCGTAGACGATGGAATTTTCCGCGGCGAGATCGACGCCGTATTTCTGTTTTCCCAGCGCCTGGACGAGCAGCCAGTTCTTGTCGAGCGGCCCGCCGGCGACGCCGATCGTCTTGCCCTTGAGGTCACTGAGGGTCTTCACCGGGCTGTCGCCGGCGACCATCAGCGAGCCGACCGAGGTCGAATAGGGCACGAAGGTGTAGTCGGCGCCCGACGCCCTGAGGCGCGACACCCACAGCCAGTCGGAGACGATCATGTCGACGCTGCCGCCCTGCAGCGCGACCGCCGATGCGTCCTCGCCGGCGAAGGCGACGAGTTCGACGTCGACGCCCGCCTTCCGGCCCAGCCCGGCGCGGGTCATCGCGTCGAGTTCCCAGTTCACCGTCCCGAACTTCAGGACGCCGACGCGGATCGTCGGCGTCTCCTCGCTCTCGGCCCGGGCATTCGGGGCGAGCTGGACGGCGAAAAGCAGCGCGAAAACGGCCGTCACGGCGCGGATGAGCCGCATGACGATCCTCCCAAAATCGACGATGCCCGACATCATGATACGGATTTCGATGGAGGAATGCGATGGTCCGTCGTCCCGAAACGGCGAAGCCGGGGCTCACGATCGCGCGTCGATCGCATCGGCGATCTCGTCGGCCATCTTCAAGAGGCGGACGATCACCGGCACGACCAGCGTCAGCGGCGACGGACGGCGGCCCCGGGCGAGCTGCGCCTCGCGGACTTCCGAGGCGATCTGGCCGACGGCCGGGATGAAGCGGATGGCGAGCGAGATGGCGAGGCTGACCTTCCCGACGTCGAGACCGAGGCGGGCAAGCGGCGATAGACCGCGCTCGATCGCCGCGACGAGATCGCTCGTCCGGGTGGTCAGCGTCACCAGGCCGGCGGCGAGGACGAGGGCGGCAAAGCGCAGGACGAGGAGGACGGCTTCCGAGGGCGTCGCCAGCCAGAGCTGGGCGAGGACGAGGACCGCGACGACCACGGCGATCGGCCGGAGCTGAGCCCACAGGACGCGCGGCCCGAAGCCGGCGAGCGCATGGAGCGCCAGCACCGCGAGGAGGCCGATCGCGGCGAGCGGCAGCGAGGAGACCGCCAGAAGCAGCGTCCCGAAAAAGAGCAGGGCGGCGAGCTTGATCCCCGCCCCGGCGCGATGCAGCCGGCTGTCGCCGGCGCGGTAGAGCCCGCCGATCATCCGAGGAGCCGCAGATAGGCATCGATCGCCATCGCCGGCGGTCCGTCGGCGACGACGGCTCCCGCGTCGAAGACCAGGACGCGGTCGAAGCTTTCGACCAGCGACAGGTCGTGGGTGACGAGGACGACGTGCTGGTCGAGCCCGCCGACAGCTTCCATGATCCTCTGCGTGTTGCGCCGGTCGAGCAGGGTGGTCGGCTCGTCGAGCACCAGCCATTCGGGCTTGAGGATCATCACTCCGGCCAGCGCCACCATCTGCCGCTCGCCGCCGGAAAGCTCGTGGACCAGCCGGTCGTGAAAACCGTCGAGCCCGAAGCGCCGCAGGGTCGCCCGGACTTTCCCGGCGATCTCGGCCTCCGGCAGCTTGCGGCCTTTCAGGCCGAAGGCGAGATCCTCGCCGACGGTTGGATAGACGATCTGGTTGTCGGGGTTCTGGAAGAGAAACCCCACCTTCCGGCGAACCGCCTTCGCGTCCCTGCGCGTATCGAGCCCGTCGATCGTCACGCTTCCGCGGCTCGGCAGGAGGAGGCCGTTGAGAAGCCGCGCGAAGCTGCTCTTGCCCGAGCCGTTGGCCCCGATCACGCCGATGCGGCGCTCGGCGAGCGTCAGATCGAGGCCGGACAGGACGGTACGGTCGCCGCGATCGAGACGGACGCCGGCAAAGACGATCATCGGCCCCCCGTCAGGGCCGGCCATGCGCCGGACGGATCATCGGATAGGCGCGCTTGACCATGACGATCGCCGCCGCCGCGAGCCCGGCCTTGATCAGGTCGCCCGGTATGAAGGCGGCCGAGCCGGTGGCGGCGGTGGCCAGCGGCACGCCGCCGACGAGCGAGATCCAGGGGATGCCGATGCCATAGAGGACGACGATGCCGCCGAGGCTCGCCGCGAGGAAGGCGGTGACGAAGTTGAGGCCACGCCAGAACCGCTCGACCAGGAGGCCGGTGACGGCGGCAGCGGCGATCCAGCCGAAGATGAACCCGGCGGTCGGGCCGGCGAAGACGCCGAGACCGCCGCGCCCGCCCGAAAGCAGCGGCAGGCCGACGGCGACGAGGAGGACGAAGAGGAGCATCGACAGGGCGCCGCGCTTCGCCCCGAGAATTCCGCCGGCGAGCATCGGTCCCATCGACTGGGCGGTGATCGGCACGGCGATCGCCGGGATCATCAAGGGAGGGAAGGCGCCGAGCGCCGCCATCAGGGCGGCGAACAGCGCGACGAGGACGATGTCGCGGGTGGACAAGGGTTCGATCCTTTCGAGACGCGAAAACGCGGAACGGCCATCGACTGACTTCAAGAGGGCGGAAAAATCAATGGCCGAGATCGGACTGCCGCGTCTCGGCGGACGGAGCGGGCCGCCTTTCGGCCGCCTTCCGGGAAGGGCCGGAAAGCCCGTTGCGCCACCGCCCGGCGCCGTGACCTGCGAGGATCCAGTAGACGAGGGAAAAGGTGAGCGAGGCGACGAGGATAGCCGTCTGGACGCTCATATGCGGCACGTTGGAGCCATAGGCGGTCATGAGGACGGCGATGCCGCCGAGGAGCCCCGCGACCATGTGAAGGAGCAGGGCCGAAAGCCCGAACGCTTCCGTCGCCAGCATGAAGCACAGCCAGGGCACGAAGGCCACGGCGCCGATCTGAATCGTCTGTGCGCCGAAATAGAAGGCGGCCTCGCCGATGAAGACCGGGTCGAGCGCAGACGATCGGCCCACCTCGACGAAGGGCCAGAGCATCGCGAAGGCCGCCGTGAGGCACGCCGCGACGTAGGCGAGCGGGACGACGAACAGAAATCTCAGGACCGTGCCCATAGGCGCGAACTCTCTTTCAGCGACACGGAACCGTCATCGGATCCCGATGCGGCGACTGTAACCTCTCCTGCCGCACCGTCGAACCCGGGTCGAGAGCAATAAATCGAGGAGAACCCCATGCTTGTCCGATGGATCACCGCCGTTTCGATCGCGACCCTCGGCATCGTCCCGGTTACCGCCGGGCCGCGCCACGTCGTCGAACTCTTCACCAGCCAGGGCTGCTCCTCCTGCCCGCCGGCGGACGCCTTGCTGCGTCAGATGTCCGGCGACGGACGGGTTCTCGCCCTCGGTTTTCACGTCGACTACTGGGACCAGCTCGGCTGGAAGGACACGCTGGGCTCGCCCGCCCATTCCGCCCGCCAGCGCGATTATGCGCTGCGGCGCGGCGACGGCCGGGTCTACACGCCGCAGGCGGTGGTCGATGGCGCCGGCCATGCGGTGGGCTCGAACGCGGGCGCGGTTTCCGGGCTGATGGGGGCGACGCTGCCGGTCGCGGTCGACCTCGACCGCAAGACCGGCCGGGTCGAGGTCGGCGCCGGGAGCGGCGATGCGACGCTCTACCGGGTCGACTACACGCGCTCGGCCGCGGTGCCGATCGCCCGCGGCGAAAACCGCGGCCGCACCGTGCAATACGTCAATGCGGTGCGTGGCTTGACGCCGCTCGGCCGGTGGACCGGCGAGCCGGCGAATTTCGACCTCGGCGACTGCGCCGCGTCCGAGGGCGCCGACGCCTGCGCCGTCATCCTGCAGGCGGGATCGGCGGGCGCGCCCGGCGCGATTCTCGGCGCGGCGGATTGAGACAAACATCAGGCCGTGACGGCAGTGCTTCGCTGAAAGACAAGCGCCCATTCTACTGCAATCGAGCGAATTCCGCCTTATCTCGCGCCTCTTTCTCCCCGGAAATGCGCTTCGATGTCGAGGTGCCCTTCGATGATGTCGACGACCTAGAAGGTGGTACGGTCGTCCACGTAGCGGAAGAAAATGACGTAGCCGCGGAACGGAAAGCTGCGGATATCGGGACGCAGCTCCGGCCGTGGCGTGCCGAGCATCCCCGGAAGTCCGGCGAGGTCGGCACATTTCCGCCGCAGCACGTCGACGAAGCGCCGTCCGATCGGAAGGCTGCCGCTCTCATGGGTCACGTATGTCAGGATCCGCACCAGATCGGCTTGCGCCGAGGGCAGATATTTGAGGCGGGGCACCTCAATAGCCTTCCCTGGCGAGCTCAGTTGCCCGCGTTTCGAGAGCCGCATCGATCTCTGCTTCGTTCGCCTCGCCGCCGGCCTCGATCGAGGCATCGAGAGTCCGGCGCAGGTTGGCCAGCTTGGCCTCGCGCTCCTCGACGAGCCGCAGCCCTTCGCGCACGACCTCGCTGGCCGATCCATAGCGACCCGACTTCACGGCTCGGTCGACGAAATCCTCCCAGCGTTCTCCAATCGAAACGTTCATGTGTTGCCTTCCTGTCCGGCCCGAAGAGGTAGGAATAACAGAAAAGGCGCAATAATCGTTATCCAAGCCGCACGTGAATCGCGGTCGCGCCCGGGCGCTTCCGCCCTGCTCACTCATACGCAAGAAAGCGGGAACACTGCTGGGCTACATTTGTCCGCTAGCCACCGTTGTGGACGAGCCAAGCCTTCATCTGGGCACTTTCGGCGCGCGACGCCGCGATGGTCGCCTCGGCCAGCGCCTGGCTCGCCGGACGCTGGGGGCTGCGCAATGGCAAGGCCCGGCGTCCCGAGCATGCGGGCGGCAACTCACATCGCGATCCTGGTCATGCGTCTCGTCACGACAGGCCCGCGCTCCCGGTTGAGGTCCTCGGGCATTGCGGAGGAGAGATGAAGCTTCTCGCGACTGAAAGGTCAGGGTCGTCGGAGCGCAATCCCGCTATCCGGCGGCGAGTTCGCTGACGCGCGCCGCCTCCAGGCTGTCGCGGTCCTTCTTGCGCATGCGCTCGCTCTCCGACTTGAGCTGGCCGCAGGCGGCGAAGATGTCGCGGCCGCGCGGGGTACGGATCGGCGAGGCGTAGCCGGCCTGGTTCACGGTGTCGGCGAAGCGCTCGATCTGGTCCCAGTCCGAGCAGTCGTAGGCGCTGCCCGGCCAGGGGTTGAACGGGATGAGGTTGATCTTCGCCGGGATGCCCTTGAGGATCTGCACCAGCGCCTTGGCGTCCTCCAGGCTGTCGTTGACGCCCTTCAGCATGACGTATTCGAAGGTGATCCGCCGGGCGTTCGAAAGGCCCGGATAGGCGCGGCACGCCGCGAGGAGATCCTTCAGCGGATACTTCTTGTTGATCGGCACCAGCTCGTCGCGCAACTCGTCGCGCACGGCGTGGAGCGAGATCGCCAGCATCACGCCCATCTCCTCCCCGGCCTTTTCGATCATCGGCACGACGCCGGAGGTCGAGAGCGTGATCCGCCGCTTCGACAAGGCAAGGCCCTCGCCATCGGAAACCACGGCCAATGCCGCCTTGACGTTGTCGAAGTTATAGAGCGGCTCGCCCATGCCCATCATCACGACGTTGGAGACGAGGCGCCCCTCCGAGGGCACGATCGCGCCGGCGGGAGTCGTGGCGTCCGGGAAGTCGCCCAGCCGATCGCGGGCCAGCAGCACCTGGCCGACGATCTCGTCGGCCGTCAGGTTGCGGACGAGGCGCTGGGTGCCGGTGTGGCAGAAGGTGCAGGTGAGGGTGCAGCCCACCTGGGAGGAGACGCAGAGCGTGCCGCGGCCTTCCTCGGGGATGTAGACCGTTTCGATCTCGACCGGGCGCCCGGCGCCCTTGGCCGGAAAGCGCAGCACCCATTTGCGGGTGCCGTCGACCGAGACCTGCTCGGTGACGATCTCCGGCCGGGCGATGGTGAAGGCTGCGGCGAGCTTCTCGCGCAGATCCCTGGAGACGTTCGCCATCTGGCCGAAGTCGGCAACGCCGCGGACATAGAGCCAGTGCCAGAGCTGGGCGACCCGCATCTTGATCTGCCGCCGCTCGACGCCGACCGAGGCCAGCGCCTCGCCGAGCTCCTCGCGCGAGAGGCCGATCAGCGAGGGCTTCTCCTCGCCGGGCGCTGTGCCCGGCACAGCCGCCGGAACGGCCTTCGACGCGATCGCCCGTTCGGCCAGCGCGTCTTCGGCCAGCGAGTTTCCGGCCAGGGCGTTTCCGGAAAGTCCGGCGCGCGCCTGCGGTACCTTCAGATCGATCGAAACGGCCATGACGGTCCTTCGCGGGAATGTCTCGACGTCGGCCGTTCGCGGACGTCGTCGTCGCGGGGCCCCGCCCGCGGCGGCCCGCTATTGGCGCGTGGCGCGCCACAAACCCCCTCACCCCCCCCACTTCAAGGTCCGGCGGAATTGCTTCTGCCGTCCGCTTCAACTCTCGTCGTTCGGAATGTTGAGGATGTGGCCGCAGGCCTTGCAGTGGACGGCATCCGGGTCGTGCCGCGAGAGGCCGCATTGGGGGCAGGGGAAATGCACCTTCGACGGCTTGAAGATCGCCTGGGCGAGCTGCACGAACAGGCTGATCCCGATGATCATGACGACGATCGAGGTCAGCTTGCCCCAGGAGCCGTCGAGGGTGATGTCGCCGTAGCCGGTCGTCGTCACCGAGGCGACGGTGAAGTAGAGCGCATCGAGATAGCCTTCGAGCCCGTCGTTGCGGAAGAAGGTCGTGTAGATGAAGCCCGTCGCCAGGAACAGGAAGGTGACGAGATTGACCACCGCCCGGGCCGGCAGTTCCCATTCGTCGAGGCCCTTGTGGCGCAGGGGCTGCCACAGACGGCCGGTCTTCGACAGGGACCACAGCCGGACGATCCGCAGGAAGCCGAAATTGATCAGCGTTTCGGGCAGGAGCAGGGTGATCAGGATGAACAGGTCGAGCAGGACGACCGGCTGTTTCAGCCTGTGCCAGGGCCGTCGGGAGGCGAGCAGGCGCGCGCCGATGTCGATCGCCAGAACGGCGGCGACGCTGTAGTCGACATAGAGAAACGCCTCGGTGTTCTTCAGGACCGGCTGGGCGATGAACAGGGCGATGATGGCGAGATCGACGATCAGCGCCGCCGCCTGGAAGCGCAGCGCCGCCCGGCTGTCGCCGTGATAGAGACGGCGCAGCGTCGTCCTCAGCCGCGCGAAGGGCCGTTCGTAGCGTGGTACGGCGTCGCTCGGCCGCCTCGATCCGGGCATGGTCTTCCTTTGCAAGCTCGGCGGCGCAGATAGGGCGGATGTCGGTGCCGGCCGACCCCGCCTCCGTGTCGGCGGCGGGGACGCCGGCGCGTCCGGCCCTGCGACGGGCCGGAGACTTCGCCGCCGTTTCCCGGGACCGACGGAACTTGCGGTAGCCGATCGAAGCGGGCATCTGCAATGCTTCCCGAATCCGATCGGCGATTGCACATCGCGGCGCATCGGCACGCCGCATCATGGGAGTTCATCGATGAGCGAGACGCTCGGACCGCGGATTTCGATCACCTACTGCACCCAGTGCCAATGGCTGCTCCGGGCGGCCTGGATGGCCCAGGAACTGCTGTCGACCTTCGGCCCGGATCTCGGCGAGGTGGCGCTCGTCCCCGGCACCGGCGGCGTCTTCGAGATCCGCTACCGGGACGCGAGCGGCGAGGCGCCGATCTGGGACCGCAAGACCGACGGCGGCTTTCCCGAGGCCAAGGTCCTCAAGCAGCGCGTGCGCGACAGGCTCGATCCCGGCCGCGATCTCGGCCACAGCGACCGGAAATGAGGGGAGGGGAACGCGGTGGCGTGCTGGCTGCCCGTCCGTCGTCGACGGCCACGCACGAACCGAGCCGGACAACGCATGGACGGCCCCTGAAGGCTGGACGGACTGGCCATCCCACCATGGGGACCCAGCATGCAGTTCTGGAAACGGCCGGTCCTCGAAGTCGCCATCCGGCTGCCGCCTCGGCTTCGCACGTTGCTTCTTTCCTCGTTTCACCGGTGCTCGAAGCGAGGTCGGATGGTCCCCCACCGCGTCGGCCATAGCCGTTCGCTATTGTGTTCATGCCGACATGTCATTTGCATTTATGGGGTTGAGCCGTAGCGTAGCCGGGCGGAGGACTCACAAATGCATCATGCTCATACGCAGACGCCGGTCATGGTCGAGGCGGCGGACATCCTGCTCCGGCAGCTTCGCCGCCAGGGAATCGACTTCCTGTTCGCCAATGGCGGGACGGACTTCCCGCCGATCGTCGAAGCCTATTCACGAGCCGAAAACGACGGCACCGATCTGCCACGCCCGATGGTCGTGCCCCATGAGAACGCCGCCGTCGCCATGGCCCATGGCGTGTGGCTGGCGACGGGGCGCATGCAGGCGGTCATGGTGCATGTGAACGTCGGCACGGCGAACACGATCAATGCGGTGATGGACGCCTCGCGCGAGCAGGTGCCGCTTCTGGTGCTCGCCGGGCGCTCGCCCTTTTCCGAAAAGGGCCGTCACGGCACCCGGACCCGCTACATCCACTGGGCCCAGGAGATGTTCGACCAGGCGGGGATGATCCGCGAGGCGGTCAAATGGGACTATGAGCTGCACCTGCCGGAACAGACCGCGGACGTCGTCGCGCGGGCCTGCGAGGTCGCCGAAAGTACGCCGAAGGGGCCGGTCTATCTGACGTTGCCCCGCGACGTGCTGGCGGCCCCCAGTATCGAACCCGACACCGTGCCGCCGCGTCCGCCGGTGCGCGCGGGTGCTCCTCATGCCGAACATGTCGCGGCCATGTCCGAGGCGCTGTCCGCGGCCGAACGCCCGGTCATCGTCACCGCCAATGCCGGGCGTAGCGCGCTTGCCTTCGAGCTTCTCTCGACGCTTGCCGAGCGCCATGCGATCCCGGTCGCCAATCTGCACCAGCGCTTCGTGTCGATCGCATCCGACCATCCGATGAATGCCGGCCACGACCCGGCGCCCCATGTGCGCGAGGCCGATGTCGTCGTGGTCCTCGATTGCGACGTGCCCTGGATTCCGAATTTCACCAACCCGCCGGAAGGCTGCAAGGTGTTCCATGTCGGCGAGGATCCGGTCTTCGCGCGGTATCCGATGCGCAGCTTTCCCTCGGATATCTCGATCGCCGCCGAGCCGGCGATGGTGCTGTCGGCCCTTCTGGAAGCGATGGTTCCGGACGAGGCCATGATCTCGAAGCGGCGCGAGCGCCTGACGCCGAAGATCGCCGCGAGCCGAAAGGCGCTGGCCGCCAAGGCCGAGCCGAAAGACGCGCTGACGCCGGAATATGTGAGCCGGGTGATCGGCGAACTGGCCGGGCCGGAGGCGGTGATCGTCAACGAATATCCGCTGCGCGTCGAGCATTGCGAGCGCACCTTGCCCGGCACCTATTACGGCCTTTCGCCCGCCGGCGGTCTCGGCTGGGGATTGGGCGCGGCGCTCGGCATCAAGCTCGCGTCGCCGGAGAAGACGGTGATCGCCACGCTCGGCGACGGCGCCTACATCTTCGCCAATCCCACCGCCTGCCACTGGGCGGCCGAGGCCCATGGCATTCCGGTGCTCACCATCATCTTCAACAATGCTCTCCATGGCGCGGTCCGCAACGCCACGATGGCCATGTATCCGCAAGGGGCGGCGGCCAAGAGCGCGGGCCGGATGCTCGCCGATCTCTCCCCGTCTCCCGCCTTCGAGTGCCTTGCCGGCGCCGAGGGCCATGGCGAGCGGGTGGAGACCGTCGACGGGCTGAAACCCGCCCTGGAGCGGGCGCTGGCGGCGGTTGCCGAGGGACGGCAGGCGTTGGTCAACGTGGTGGTGGACTACTGATGGCGCGCTCGGGCGGATGGGGCGCCGGCTCGCGCAGCGACGCGGCGTCCCAGGCATTGCAGCGTCATCCGACCTATGAGTTCCTGGAAGCGCGGGCGAAGCGCCGTATCCCGCGCTTTGCCTGGGATTTCGTCCATGGCGGCACCGGCGCGGACTACGGCATCGACGTCAACCGCCGGGCGCTGGACGGCGTCGAGATCGTCCCGCGCTATGGCGTGATGGGCAAGGCCGCGACGGAAACGGAGATCTTCGGACGCCGCTACTCCGCGCCGATCGGCATCTCGCCCGTCGGCATGGATGCGCTCGCCTGGCCGGGCAGCTCACGCTGCCTGGCGCGGGCCGCCCGCGACGAGAACATCCCCTACATCACCGGCACCCTGGCCGACAGCGCGCTGGAAGAGGTGGCCGAGATCGCCGGGCCGAACGCCTGGCTGCAGCTCTACGGCTTTCCGCGGGACGACCATCGGGTGACGTTCGACATGATCGCCCGGGCGGAAGCCGCCGGCATGTCGGCGATCGTCGCGACGCTCGACGCGCCGGTTCGCGCCAAGCGCCCGCGGGATCTCGCCAATCGGCTCGTCGTCCCCTTCCGCACGCGGCCCTCGACCGTCTGGCAGGTCGCGACTTCGCCCGCCTGGGTGCGCGCGCTGATGAAGGCCGGCATGCCCGGCTTCGGTTCGATTGCGCGCTACGTGGACGGCGAGCCGACCCTCGACCGGGTGGCGTCCTTCGTGCAGAAGGAGCTGATCGGAAGTTTCAGCTGGGACGAGGTTTCCCGCATGCGCCGGGCCTTTTCGCGCGCCGTCGTCGTCAAGGGCGTTCTGCATCCCGACGATGCCGAGCGCGCCGTCTCGGCCGGTGTCGATGCGATCATGGTGTCGAACCATGGTGGCCGCCAGTCCGACGCCGCGCCCGCGCCGATCGACGTGCTTCCGGGGATCGTCGACCGGGTCGCGGGTCGCGCGAAAATCCTGTTCGACAGCGGCATCCGCTCCGGCCTCGATGCCGCCCGGGCGATCGCGCTCGGGGCCGACGCGGTCTTTTGCGGCCGCGCCTTTCTCTGGGGTCTGGGCGCCGCCGGCGACGAGGGCGGCGCCTTCGTCGCGCGGATGCTGCGCGAGGAGCTCGCCGTCGCCATGGCCCAGTCCGGCGCGTGGACCGTGCCGGAGCTGCGCGAGGCGACGATCCGTCATGTCGGTCGCTTCGACTTCCCGGCCCGCGCCGCGCAATCCGTCCCGCTCGCGGCCCAATGAGCACGCCGCAGGAAATCCCGCCGCTCTGGGACTGGACGCTCGAGCGCTATCGCCGCGACGGCGTCGCGCCTCTCTGTCTCGCGCTGCAGGAGCGCCACGGCGCGGACGTCAATCTCCTCTTCCTCGCGCTCTGGCTCGCCGCCACCGGCCGCGCGCTCTCGCCCGATGACGATCCGGGCGTGGCCGTCGCGGCGTGGCACAGAGAGATCGTCCTCCCGCTCCGCAGCGCCCGGCGCGCGATGAAGGGCTGGCCAATGCCCGAAAACCGCCCGACCCCGGAGGAACGGGATAGGGTTCGCGCGAAACTCCAGGCAGTCGAGATCGAGACCGAAAAGCTGGAGCTGGGGCTTCTGGAGGCATGGTCGACGGGCGCGGAGCTGGCTCCGGCGGATGCGAGTCCCGCCACCGCGCTCGCCAATCTCCGCCACGTCCTGCCGGCGGCGAGCGACGATCCCGGCCTCGCGAAGCTGGCGGAATTAGCCGACTAAGTATACGGTCTCTCCGAGCTGTCTCAGATTGCTCGGCCGTCCACACACTCGTGGCGCGCTCGATGAACCCATGGTTTCGACGCTCGCGTGAGGCCAGGATTTCGGCAGCCCACATCTCAACGGCGTCATCCTCGGGCCTGTCCCGAGGATCTACTACCGGTGACACGACAGAAGCGTCACCCGGCGATCTTCCTCCCTCGGAGAGCCCCACGAACAGCCCGGTAGATCCTCGGGACAAGCCCGAGGATGACGGCGCGGAGGGGCGTCCGGATTTCATCGAAATCCGCGTGGCTCGACCAATTGATCTGCGGCGCGTCCAATCAAGCGTCCGTATCCTTCCACCGCCGCACCGTCCCGAGGTCGATGTCGAAGAGGTCGAGCACCCGCCCGATCGTGTGGTCGACCATGTCCATCAGCGTTTCGGGCTTGGCATAGAAGGCCGGCACCGGGGGGGCGATGATCGCGCCCATTTCGGAGAGTTGGGTCATCGTCCGGAGATGGCCGGTGTGGAGCGGCGTTTCGCGCAGCATGAGGACGAGGCGGCGGCGCTCCTTCAGGACGACGTCGGCTGCACGGGTGAGCAGCGTCGAGGTGACGCCGCCGGAAATCTCCGACATCGAGCGGATCGAGCAGGGCGCGACGATCATGCCCATGGTCTTGAACGAGCCCGACGAGATCGAGGCCGCAATGTCCTCCTGACGCCAGGCGACGTCCGCCAACGCCCGGATCTCGGCGATCTTCATGGTCGTCTCGTAGGCGGCGGTGATTTCCGCCGAGCGCGACATGATCAGATGCGTTTCGATGGGCGTGTCTTTGAGCAGTTCGAGCAGACGAATCCCGTAGATCGTGCCGGAGGCCCCGGAAATGCCGACGATCAGCCGCTGGCGCGGTCCTGTTGCCCTGTCTGTCATCGTCCTCCCCGCGGTGCGCCGAACGACACGGGAGCATGCGGGCTCATCACGGTCCAGTGCTTTCCGGCGATGATTGTCATAGCGCGCCGTTATGGCGTCGCGCCGATCGCCTTGGTCAGATCGGACGAGACCTCGATCATGCGCTCGCGCAATTCCTCGACGAAAAGTTCGGCTGCCCGGCTGAGGGGCCGCGCCGTGTTCGACAGACAGACGAGCCGGCGGGGCACCGAAGGCACGATGGGGTGCATGCGCAACCGCCCGGTTCGCAAGGCCCGATGGACTGCGATCGGCGGCAGGATGGTGGCAAAGCCGCTGTCGGGCAGGAACTCTTCGATGGTCTTCAACTCGTCGAACTCGAAACGCGGCGCAAGCGTCGCGTCATGGGCCGAAAACGCCGCGTCGATGATCAGGCGCAGCCCATGGCGTTGCGAGGGGATGACGAGATCGCGCTCGGCCGCCTCGCGGGGATGGAGCGTCGCCGGCAGGGGCGGATGGGCGATGTCACAGATCAGCGCCAGATCCTCGTTGATGATCGGCAGCGTGTCGAACCCCCGGCCGCCCCGCGATGGCGTGTTGACGATGACGAGGTCGAGCTGGGCCGTCCGCAGCATCTCGATCAAATCCGTCGTGTAGCCGCCGGTCGCGCGCAGCGTCACCTCCGGATAGCGGCCGTGGAAGATACGGAGCGTCTCCGACAGTGCATTGTTGGCGACGGAGGAGACCGCGCCCAATGAGACGTGGCCCTTCACCGTATCGCCGCCGATCGTCAGCGCGCGCCGCGCCTGTTCCACCTCGCGCAGGATCGGCTGGAAGCGGCGATAGGCATCGTCGCCGGCATGGGTGGGCACCATGCCCTTGGGCGTCCGGTAGAACAGCTTTTGCCCGATCGATTCTTCCAGCCGCGCGAGCTGCACGCTGACGGCCGGCTGCACGATGTTGAGCCGCTCGGCGGCGCGGGTGACCGACGCCTCCTCGTACATCGCGACGAAATAGCTCATCTGCCGAAGATCCATCGCTTCCCCTCCCATAACGCAACGATATGGATGCCATCATCCCAAATTGTTGGCAATGATGCCTCGGACCGCACTAGCCTCGAAATCGGCAAGGGAGGACGCCAAGTGGATCAAACCGTCGCAGTTTCGCGAAGCGATCAGGACGGGGCGGGGAACGCCTATACCGATCTGCGCGGCTGGCTGAAGCGGCTCGAAGAGACCGGCCGTCTCGCGATTGCCAGGCCGGAAACGGCCCTGCACTTCACGCTCGCCGGCATCGCCAATCGCAACGACGGCGACCGGGCGACGATCTTTCCCAATCCTTCCGGACATTCCGGTACGGTCGTCTCGGGCCTCCTGTCCCAGCGCGCCTGGATGGCCGAGGCGCTCGGCATTGCCGAGGACGATCTGCTCGATCGCTTCCATGACGCCGAGAAGCATCCGCTCACGCCGGTCGAGATCGACGATGCGCCCTGCCAGGAAGTCGTCCACGAGAACGATTTCGATCTGGCAGACCTCCTGCCGATCCCGGTCCACAACGAGCATGACAGCGGCGCCTACATCACCGCCGGCCTGCTCATCTCCGCCAATCCGAAGACCGGCATCCAGAACGTCGCGATCCACCGGCTGCAGTTGTCCGGCCCCCGCGAACTCGGCGCCCTTCTCCTGCCGCGCCATACGCTGGCCTTCACCGACGCGGCGGAGGCGGAGGGTGCGGACCTTCCCGTCGCGATCGTCATCGGCGCGAGCCCGGCCTGCATGCTGGCGAGCCAGGCGATCGTGCCCATCGATTTCGACGAGCTCGGCATTGCCGGCGCGCTCTGCGGTGCCCCGCTGGAGGTCGTGCGCTGCAAGGGGTCGCACCTCGTGGTGCCGGCCCGTTCGGAGATCGTCATCGAAGGGCGCTTGCGTGCCGGCAAGCGGGCCCCGGAAGGGCCGTTCGGCGAATTCCCGCAATATTACGGCGAGCGGGACGACCGTCACGTCATCGAGGTCGACCGGGTGACGACCCGGCGCAAGCCGCTGTTCCACACGATCGTCGGCGGCGGGCTCGAACATCTGCTTCTCGGCGGCATTCCCCGAGAGGCGACGATCCTCGCCGCGATGCGCCGCTCCCATCCCGGCGTCGTCGACGTCCATCTCTCGCGCGGCGGCGTCTGCCGCTACCATCTCTACGTCAAGCTCAAGCGCCGCGAGGCCGGCGAGGCGAAGAACGTGATCCTCGCCGCACTCGCCGCCCATTACGACATCAAGCATGTGATCGTCGTCGACGAGGACGTCGACATCCACGATCCGACCGAGGTCGAATGGGCGGTGGCGACCCGCTTCCAGGCCGACCGCGACATGCTGGTGATCCCCGGCAGCCAGGGCTCGAAGCTCGACCCCTCGACCCAGAACGGTCTCGGCTGCAAGACCGGCTTCGACGCGACCGTCCCCGCCGGCTCACCGGAGTTCAAGTTCCGCCGCATCCGCGTGCCGGGCGAGGAGGAGATCGACCTCGAGGCCGCCCTCGATCCCACCGTGACCATCAAGGATGTGTTGTCGTGACCGACGCCGACTATAACCGCCGGGATTTCCCGGCGCGTCCGTGCCGTCGGATGGCGGCACGATCAACGCCTGGGGAGACGCCGGCGTCCGGCGTCGAGGTGGACGGGAATTTCGTCAGGCCCCACCCATCGGTCCCGGGAGACGTTCACCGCACCTGACGACCACACCCAACCGAACCGCGAAGGGAGGAGATCGCGAAATGAACATCTTCAAGAGAACGTTGGCCGCAGCCGGCGCCCTGATTCTGGCGACCACGGGAGCCATGGCCCAGGAGGGCGAGCCGGTCAGCCTGAAATTCGCCTCGTTCAACGTCGGCGGAAGCTGGTACATCTACGCCACGACGCTCGCCGACATCGCCCAGAAGGCGCTGCCTGAAGGCTCTACCGTCGAGGTTCTTCCCTATCAGGGCGGCGTCGGCAATCCGATCCTGGTCAATCGCGGCGAGGCCGATCTCGGCCTGTCCTTCTCGGCGCTGTCGAACTGGGCACGCCAGGGCATCGTCAGCTTCAAGGAGCCACATGAGGACATTCGTGCCCTCATCGGCGGCCTCAACGTGCCGCACCGTCTCGGCATCGTGGTGCGCAAGGACGCGGGGATCACCAGCCTCGACCAGGTCAAGGACAAGGCCGTGCGGCTCGTGACCGTGCAGCGCGGCGGCGCCGGCGAGGCGCTCGCGCAGATGGCGTTGGAAAGCTACGGCCTCACCTATGATGATGTCGAAAAGGCCGGTGGCCGCGTCACCAACATCGATTTGCCGGTGGCGATCCAGCAGCTGCGCGACGGCCAGGCCGACATGTTCATTCACAATATAGGCTACCGCCAGCCGGACGTGATGGAGCTCGCGCTCGGCGGCGACATCACCTTCATCCCGCTCGGCGAAGAGCAGATGAAGTCGATCTCCGAAAAATACGGCCTCCAGACCGGCCTGTCCGTGCGGGCCGGCGAGTTCGAGGGCGTCGAGGAAGCCGTTCCCTCGGTCGGCTATCCGACCGGCGTGATTGTCAATGCGAACATGTCCGACGATACGGCCTATTCGATCGTCAAGGCGGTCTGCGAGAACCAGGAAAAGGTTCGCGAGGCGCATTCGAGCCTCGCCGAGTTCGACTGCAAGACTGCGGGCGAGCCCGGCCGTAACGGTGGCGTGCCGCTGCATCCCGGCGCCGAGCGCTACTACAAGGAACAGGGCTGGATGTAATCCAGACAGCCGGGGTCTGAGGCTTTGTCCTTTCGCGTGACCTCATCCGAAAAAGTCACGCGGCTTCTCGGCATCATGCTTCAGGCCCCGGCGCCTCTTTCGTCTGGCTCCAGCGTCATCCCGCATCGAGGGCGGGATGACGCGGCCGAAAAATCTGGCGGTCATGCCCGCTGGTGTCGCGACGACCCGTCAGGCCGCATCGGGTCTGGTGCCGAGCCCCGCCGTACCATTGCTTTCCGTGATCTGATCCGAACGGGTTCGCGGCCTTTCGGCATCATTTTCCAACCACAAGCCCAGTCGCCGGAACGAAACCGATGAAGCCGTTGCAGTATGCCATACGCGGTGTGGCGATCGCGCTGACCCTGCTCCAGCTCTGGACCATCCTGGTCGAGCCGCTGCCGCTGATCCTGCACTACGTGCTGTTCCTCGCGGCGACCCTGATCCTGGTCTTCGGTGAGACCCTCGATCAGCGCACGGGTCTGCAGAGGATCATCGATCTCGCCCTGATCGCCGCGACTATCGGTTGGGCGGTCTTCATGGCCCTCAACATCGAGCGCTACGTCACCCGGATCGCCTTCGTCGACCGGCCGACCACCGGAGACGTGATCGCCGGCGTGGCGCTGATAGTCACCCTGTTCGAGGCAACGCGCCGGGCCGCCGGCTGGGGGCTCTTCGTGATCGCGCTGCTGTTCACGGCCTATGCCTTCTTCGGCAATGTCCTGCCGATCTCGATCGGCCATTCGGGCATGTCGCTGTCGCGCTTCATCGACGTGCAGGTGTTGTCCAACAACGGCATCTTCGGCATCCCGCTCGGCGCCGTCGTCAGCTATATCTTCTTCTTCATCCTGTTCGCCACCTTCCTGGAAATTTCCGGCGGCGGCCAGCTCTTCATCGATCTCGCCTTCTGGCTGACCGGCCGCACCCGCGGCGGACCGGCGAAGAGCGCCGTCATCGCGTCGGGCCTGATGGGCTCGATCAACGGCTCGGCGGTGGCGAACGTCGTCGGCACCGGCACCTTCACGATCCCGCTGATGCGCCGCTTCGGCTACAAGCCGCCTTTTGCGGCGGCCGTGGAAGCGGCATCCTCCACCGGCGGCCAGTTGATGCCGCCGATCATGGGGGCTGCCGCCTTCGTCATGGTGGAGCTCACCGGGCTCGACTATGTCACGATCCTTCTCGGCGCGGCGGTTCCCGCTCTCCTCTACTACCTCGCCATTCTCTTCGCGGTCGATCTGACGGCCAAGCGTGACGGCCTGCGCGGCCTCAAGGGCGACGAGATGCCGGATGTGAAGACCGGCCTTTGGAAGCGCCTGCATCTGCTCCTGCCGCTGGTCATCCTCGTCTACATGATGATCGACGGCTCCTCGCTCGCCATGGCCGCGATCTATGCGCTGGCGGCGACGGTCGCCGTCTCGATGATCACCAGGGAAACCCGGCTGACCTTCTGGAAGGTGGTCGAGGGCTTCGAGAAATCGGCCATGTCGATCCTGATCGTCGCCGTGCCCTGCGCCATGGCGGGGCTGATCATCGGCGTGATCGTCCAGACCGGCATCGGGCTCAAATTCACCGGCTTCATCCTGGCGCTCTCCGAGGGCAGCCTGCTTCTCTCCCTCATCGCCGTCATGGTGGCCTGCATCATCCTCGGCATGGGCATGCCGACGGTCTCGGCCTACATCATGGTCGCGATCCTGATGGCGCCGGCACTGACCCAGCTCGATCTCTATATCCTGTCGGTCCACCTCTTCATCTTCTACTTCGCACTTCTCTCCTTCGTGACGCCGCCGGTGGCGCTGGCCTCCTACGCGGCGGCCGCGCTCGCCCAGACCAATTCGACGACGACCGGCTGGCAAGCCTTCAAGCTGACGCTGCCGGGCTTCCTCATTCCCTTCGCCTTCGCCTACAACCCGGCGCTGGTGATGAACGGCGAGTGGTGGGAGGTGATCTGGGTCACGGCCACCTGCGCCTACGGCATCTTCGGCATCGCCGGAGCCTTCGTCGGTACGCATTTCCGCCGCTCCACCACGATCGAGCGGGCGGTTGCCCTGGTCGCCGCCATCCTTCTGATCTCGCCCGAAGGGATCACCGACATCATCGGCGCCGTGCTGATGACCGGAATGCTCGCCTGGCAGCTGCAGCGGCCGAACGATGACGCCGAAGCGTCGGCCAAGACCGGCCCGCAGCCCGCCGAGACCCGTGAACCGTCCGTCCAGGAGATCCCCCGCCATGCCGGCTGACCTGCTCGCCCAAATCCGGATCGGCCGCCGCATCGTCGACACGGCGGCGACCCACCCCTCGATCAATCCGGCGACCGGGGAAACCCTGGGAGCCATCGCCGACGCCGGCGTCGAAAAGGCCGAGATGGCGATCGAGGCCGCGCGCCACTGCTTCGACCATTCCTTGTGGGCGCAGTCGCCGCGCCTGCGTCAGGACATCCTGCTCGCCTGGGCGAGCGGGCTCGAAGCCATCACCGAAGAGGCCGCGCGCTGGCTGACGCTGACCAACGGCAAGCCGCTCGCCGCCGCCAGGGGCGAGATCGCCGCTTCCGTCAGCGAGATCCGCTATTATGCGGGGCTCGCCCGCCACAATCCCGGCCATGCGATGGAGGTGGCGCCCGGCGAAGTCTCGGTCATGCTGCGCGAACCGGCGGGCGTCGCCGGCATCATCGTGCCCTGGAACGCGCCCGCGGTGCTCCTGATCCGCTCGCTCGCGCCGGCGATCGCGGCGGGCTGCACGTCGGTCATCAAACCCGCGCCGCAGACGGCCGCCTTCACCGATGTCTGCCTGCGCCCGCTTCTGGAACTGCCGCAATTGCCGGATGGGGCGATCTCGGTCCTGCCGGAAGCGGGTCACGCGGTCTCTCAGGCTCTCGTCACGAGCCCGGCGGTCGACGTCATCTCCTTCACCGGCTCCAACGCGGTCGGCCAGTCGATCATGGCCGCCGCCGCTCCCACCATGAAGAAGCTGTCGCTCGAACTTGGGGGAAAAAGTTGCTGCATCGTATTGGAGGATGCCGACGTTGCCGCGATCGCGCCTAAACTGGCGGCGGCCGCGACCATCATTTCCGGCCAGCAATGCACGGCCGCCCGGCGCATCCTCGTCCATGAAAGCCGGTTTGAGGAGACGAAGGCGGCGCTCGCCGCCGCGCTCGAGGCAACGAAGATCGGCGACGGCCTCGATGCTGGAACCCAGATGGGCCCGCTGATCAGCGCCGCCGCACGCGATGCCGTCAAGACGCGAATTGAGGAAGTCTTCGACACGGCGGACGAGGTGGTGCTTCGCCATTCCGTCCCCGCCGACGGGCCTGCGGGTTCGGCCTTTCTGACGCCCTCGCTCGTCGCCCATCACGATCCGAAGGCCGATTTCTGTCAGGAGGAGATCTTCGGCCCGATGCTGGTCATCGAGCCTTTCTCAAACGAAGTCGAAGCCGTCGCCAAGGCGAACGACACGGTCTACGGTCTGTCCGCCTCGGTCTGGACCAATCGCGGCGACGCCGCCTGGCGGATCGCCCGGGCGTTGCGCGACGGTACGGTCTGGATCAACGACCACAACAAGCTCTTCGCCGAAGCCGAAACCGGCGGCTATCGCCGCTCCGGCCTCGGCCGCCTCCACGGCTTCGACGCGCTGCTCGACTTCTGCGAACTCAAGCACGTCTACCAGAATGTCGGCGTTGTCGGGATGTGATCCTGCGGCGCGTCGCCGGTCTGCGGCGGCGCGCCCTTCGGATTCAGTGGGCGCCACCCGTCGACGTGGCTTCCTTGCGAGCGCCGGCCGTCGGCCACTCGACGAGGGCCGAGATTGCGGCGCCGGCGAGAAGCGCCCAGAACGGCGCGCTGATGCCGAGGATCGAAATGTTCGACATGGCGACGATCAGGGCGACGAAGGCGCCGATCTGGTAGCCGGCGGACTTCGAGAAGGCCGACTGGAAGGCCATGACCAGAACGTTGATCATCGCAAGCCCCGCAACCGCGCCGATGAGCGGGCCGGGCAGCATCAGGATCAGCGGCACGACCGCGCCGGCGAAGACGCCGAACGCCGCAAAGAGGATGCCGTTGACGACCGTCGCGCCATAGCGCCCCTGTCTGTCCTCGCCCGCCTGATCGGAGGAGCAGATCGCCGTCATCGGCCCTGCGATGTTGGCGTTGTGCCCACCGAGGAAACCCGCGAGGATTCCCCCGATCCCGGAAATGATCGTCATGGCGTTGACGGGCGCGCGATAGCCTTCGGCGAGGAGAACGCCGGTCGCCTGCGCGTTCTCGGCGCCGACGACGAGGATCGCCAGCGGAACGGCGATGGCCAGGAACGCATCGATGGTGAAGGTCGGTGCCGTGAATTCCGGCATGACGAAGCTGATCCCGGCTTCGCCCGTTCCGAAGGAGCCTGTCAGTGCCACCGCGACGAGGCCGACCACGAGGGCGGAGAGCACCGGCGGAATCACTTTCACGAAGCGCATGGACAGGAAGAACGCGATCGTCGCCGCGCCCACCACGATCGGCAGCTTGCCGACCGCATCGACCGCGCCGATACCGAAACGAATCAACGCGCCGGCGATCATCGCCATGACGATCGGCATCGGAAGCCAGCGCATCACCTTGCCGATGAGACCGGTGACGCCGAGGATGAGGACGAGCACGCCCGCCATGATGAAGGCACCGACCGCCTGGTCGAAGGAGAAGGTCGCGAGCGAACCGGCGACGAGGGCCGCGCCGGGGATGGAATAGGCGCCGGTGATCGGCATCTTGTAGTTCAGCGCCATGATGAAGCTGATCAGGCCGCCGAGTCCGTAGATCGCCAGGAGCCAGGCCACGGTCTGGCCGTTGCTCAGATTGCCGGTATCGGCAGCGCCGATGACGATCAGCGCCGGTCCGGAGCATCCGAAGATCGCCGCGACGAGCCCGGCGCTCATCGTCTTCGGATTGACGTTTGCCGGCAGGTCGCGAAAGCCCGCGCCAATTCCCGGCCCGGGCTCCACGAAGCCGCGTTTCGTCCTGTCCACTTTTATCCTCCCTTTCATGGAGGGGCCGTCCGGCCCTCCGCCGGACGATGCCCCTCGTCGATGCGGCTCAGCGGCCGGTGAAGTTGGGCTTGCGCTTTTCGTGGAAGGCTTCGACGCCTTCCTTGAAGTCTTCCGACTGGCGCAGGCGGCTGTAGTTGAGCCCTTCGAGCTCGATCGCCGTCGTCAGGAAGGCGTCGTCGGTCTCGTTCAGCATCTTCTTCGCCGTGCGCTGGGCCATCGGCGAGAACTCCAGGAGCTCGTCCACCAGCGCGTCGACGGTTTTCTCGAGATCGGCGTCGGCGACGCATTCCGTGGCGATGCCCCAGGCTTCGGCCGTCTTGCCCGGAATGCGCTTGGAGCGCATGACGATGTCCTTCGTCCGGGTGACGCCGACGATCTTCTGGAGCCGCGCCGAACCGCCGGAGCCGGGGATCTGGCCGAGCTTCTGCTCGGGCAGGGCGTAGCGGCAGGTCTCGGACACGATGCGGAAGTCGCAGGCGAGAGAGATTTCGAAGCCGACGCCGAAGGTGTAGCCGCGATTGGCGGCGATCACCGGCTTCGAGCAGCGGGCGGGTGCGGCGATGTTCCAGGCGAGCTTGGAGACGTGCTCGGGGCTTGCTTCCATGAAGCCCTTGATGTTGCCGCCCGACGAGAAGTGCTCGCCCTCGCCGGCGAGCACGATGATGCGGACGCGATCGTCCTCGTCCAGCGTCTCGAAGACGAGGCGAAGCTGGTCGCGCTGGCCCATCGAGACGACGTTGTAGGGCGGGCGCGACAGGATCACGTCGGCGCGCTGCTTGGCCGGATCGATCGTCACCTTGAAGCCGTCGAGCGTAGCAAGCCGCGGGTCGGTGAAGGAATAGGGTTCGCTCATGGTGGGTCCTCGGATGGTTCAGGAGTGTTGGGCGTCGTTGCCCGAAGGCGCGGTCTTTTCCGCCTCGAAGTCGCCGGAAACGAGCATGCGGCGCAGCAGCTTTCCGACCGGCGATTTCGGGATCTGGTCGACGAACACGTAAGCGCGCGGGCGACGGAAATTGGCGAGACCGGAGGTCTTGCAATGGGCGTCGAGATCGGCCTCGGCGACGAGCCGAGAGCGCTTGACGAAGGCGGTGACCACCTTGCCCCAGCGCTCGTCGGGAAGCCCGACGACGGCCACTTCCTCCACGGCCGGATGGAGCGACAGGCAGCTCTCCACTTCGACCGGCGAGACGTTTTCCCCGCCGGTGATGATCATGTCGTCGGCACGGCCGGTGACGAAGAGATCGCCGTCCTCGTCGAAATAGCCGGTGTCGCCGGTGAAGTACCAGCCGTCCCGGAGCGACTTGGCGGTGGCTTCCGGGCGCTTCCAATAGCCCTCGAACGCCTCGTCACCTTTCAGCGACGCGACGATCTCGCCCTCTTCGCCGGGCTTTGCACGGGTCTCGGCGTCATTGGCGCCGAGCGGCACCACGCGGATCATCTGGTTGAGGCCGGAGCGTCCCGCAGAACCCGGCTTCAGCGGCGCCTTCTGGTCGATCGTGCAGGTATAGACCTCCGACGAGCCGTAGTGATTGACGAAGAGCTCCGGCTGGAACGCCTCGTTCAGCTTCTTCATCAGCCCGTCGGTCATCGAGGCGCCGGCAAAGCCGAGCTTCGTCACCGAGGCGACGCGCTCCTTCGAGAAGGCCTTGTGATGCAGGATGTCGTGATAGAGCGTCGGCACGAGATAGAGGTTGGTGACCTTCTTCGTCTCGATCGCCCTCAGCGCGCCCTCGACATCGAAGCGCCGCAGGCAGACGAAGGCGCCCCCGATCAGCGAGGTGGCGAGCAGCGAGCGGACGCCCATCGTGTGATAGAGCGGCATGACGCCGAGCGTGCGCTCGCCATGCCGGTAGAGGTTCTGGGCGACATGGGCGATGGCGGCGGCGCGCTCGGCCCGGTGGCGGCGCGGCACGCCCTTCGGCCGTGACGTCGTGCCGGAGGTGTAGAGCATCAGCGACCAGTCGTCGGCCGAGGCTTGCGGGGTCGCGTCGGCGGCCTTGGCGGCCAGCATGTCGTTCAGGGAATGAGCGCCGCCTTCAGCGTCGCCCGCGATCACGCGCGGAAGGTTCTGCGCTTTTCCAGACTCTGCCACGGCCTCGGCGGAGACATCCTGATAGAACAGCGCCTTGGCCTCCGAGTCCGCCAGCGCGTAGTCGATCTCGTCGGGTTTCGCCCGCCAGTTGATCGGCGTGATGACGATGCCGGCGAGCTGGCAGGCCCAATGGAGGGAGGCGTTCTCCCAGCGGTTCTGCATGACGGTCACGACGTGGTCGCCTTGCTTCAGACCCATCGCATCGAGGCCGTCGACGAGGGCCGAGATCTTTGCGAACCATTCGCCATAGGTGAGGTCCAGATCGCCGTCGGAGATCGCCAGCGCGTTCGGATCGCGCTCGACGCTGGCGAGAAGGCTGGTGCCGAGATCAAGCATTTTCGGGGGTCTCCTCCTTCATGCGTGCTTGCGCCGCGAGCGCCGCCTTGACGATCGGCGCGTAGCCGGTGCACCGGCAGAGATGGCCGGACAGATGTTCGCGGATCGCCTCCTCCGAGGCGTCGGGCTCGCGCGTCAGCAGCGCGTCGAGGCTCATCAGGATGCCGGCGGTGCAGAAGCCGCATTGGAGCGCGAAGTGCTCGCGAAACGCCGCCTGAAGGGGCGACAGCTCGCCGGCGGCGGGCTCCAGCCCCTCGACCGTGCGGATGTCCGCGCCCTCGGCCTGGGCCGCCAGCATCAGGCAGGCGCGCACCGGCTCGCCGTCGAGCTGCACCGTGCACGCCCCGCAGACACCGTGCTCGCAGCCGACATGGGTGCCGGTCGCGCCGACGACATGGCGCAGGACGTCGGTCAGGAGCATCCGCCCCTCGGCCTCGGCCGTGACCTCGCGCCCGTTCAGGCGGAAGGTGATCGCATGCCGCCTCTCGCGGTTCAGCTTCGGCATTGTATGGCCTCCTCGACGGTCCGGCGCCCGAGCTTGCGGACGAGGTCGCGGCGATAGCGGGCGCTGGCGTGCAGGTCGTCGCGGGCGTTCAGCGCCCAGGCGAATTCGTTGAGTGCGTCGTCGAAACCGTCATCGGACGGGGAGGGGAGTTCGGTCACCTGGGGCGTATCGGCGACGCCGCCGATGGCGAGGCGGTTCCTGCCGTCCGGCCTAGCGATCGCGGCGCAGGCGACGATGGCGAAATCCCCATGCCGCCGCGCGACCTCGTGAAAGGCGGTGCCGGTTCCCATGGCGTGAACGGGAAAGGAGACGGCTTCGATCATCTCGCCGGGCGCGACCGCCGTTGCCATCATGCCCATGAAGAAATCGCTCGCCGGAAGAACCCGCGCCTTTCGGCGGCTCCTGAGATGCACTCGGCCTTGCAGCGCCAAAAGCGCCAGCGGCAGTTCGGCGCTCGGATCGGCATGGGCGAGCGAGCCGCAGATCGTGCCCCGCGCCCGGGTCTGGGCATGACCGACCCAGGGCATCATCGCATTCACAAGAGGCAGAAGCTTTGCCAGCGGCGCCCAGCGTTCGAGCTCGACCTGACGCACGCCGGCGCCGATGACGATCGATCCCTTGCGCTCCTCGATCCGCTTCAGCTCGGCGAGCCGGGTGATGTCGACCAGCACAGAAGGCCGCGCGAGGCGCATGTTGAGCATCGGCACGAGCGACTGGCCGCCGGCGATCACCCGGGCCTCGTCGCCCGCTTGAGAGAGCGCGTCGAGCGCCTCGTCCAGGGTTTCGGCGCGCACATAGTCGAACGGAGCCGGCTTCATCGGCCACCCCCGATCAGGTCCTTGATCCGTCCGAACCACCCAACTCCCGGCACTTTGCCCCCTCCGGCATGGTTGGCGAGCGCCTTGAAGAACTGGCCGATCACCACGCGTGCCGCCCCATCGAGCAGCCGCCCGCCGACCGAGGCGACCTTGCCGCCGATCGCGGCCTCGTAGGAATAGGCGATCCGGGTCCTGCCGCTTCCCAGATCCTCGAGCGTGATCCGCCCCGAGCCTTCGCCGAAGCCGAGCGCCCCGACCGTCCTGCCGGTGAGCGTGACGGCGTTCGGCTCGTCGAGATCGGAAAGCGCGATGTCTGCCTTGTAACGGCCCTTCACCGGGCCGACGCCCAGCGTCACGTCCGCCTTGAACTGGGTTTCCGACACCTTCTCGACGCCGTGGGAGCCCGGAATGATCGCATCGAGCGTCGCCGGGTCGAGCAGCATGCGCCACACGTCTTCCCGCGACGCCGCGACATCCGCCGCGCCTTCACCGGTCAGCTTGCGCTGGCCGCCGGGTGACAATTCCTCCGCAGGCTTCGGCGTCATCTTCGGCTGCGGTTCCTCGCTCTCATCGAGACGAGCGAGCAGGCCGGCGATGCTGCTCGGCGACAGCGGCAGGGTCAGATCGTCGGCGCCGATGGCGTCGGCGACGGCATTGGCGATGCAGACGGGCGTCGACATGCAATTGCCCTCGCCCACGCCCTTGGCGCCGAGCGGTGTGAAGGGCGACGGGCTCTCATGATGGAGGATCACCGGCTCCGGCACCTCCATCACGGTCGGGATCAGATAGTCGGCAAGCGTGCCCGACTGGAAGCTGCCATCGGCACCGTAGGCGTATTCCTCCAGCAGTGCGGCCCCCAGCGCATGGGCGAACCCGCCGCGCACCTGGCCCTCGACCATCGCCGGATGCAGGATCGTGCCGCAGTCGTGCATCGTCACGTAGCGGTCGATCCGGGTCTCGCCGGTCGCGGGGTCGATCTCCACCCCGCAGAAATCGAAGATGAAGCCGTGGCAGAGCGAAGAGTTCACCTCATCCTCGCGGGTCGGCGCCTGGAGTTCGTCCGGCGTCCAGAACACCGTCTCGCGGATCGTCTGGTCGACCGAGCCGGGCAGCGTGCCGGGCGCCCAATGGGCCGCCGCCGCCACGCGGGCAAAGGAGACGGAGTTGTCCGGATTGGTGCGCGACAAGGCACGGCCCTTGGCGAAGTCGACGTCGTCGGTCTTGACGTTCAACTGAGCGGCGGCGATCTCGGCGAGCTTCACGCGCAGCCGGTCGGCTGCAAGCTTCGCTGCTCCCGCAACGGCCGGTGCGAAGCGGCTCGAATAATTGCCCGACGCGATCGACCAGGCGTCGCGGGACGTATCTACATCGGCGAGGACGGAGATCGTCTTCGGATCGAGGCCGAGAGCGTCGGCGACGACCTGCGACAGCACCGTGCGATGGCCCTGGCCCTGGGGCACCGAGGCGACCTTGACCGAGACCGCGCCGAGCGGATCGATGGCGACGGTCGCGGTCGCCTGCGCGCCGTTCTTCGGACCGGCCTTTTCGCGCTGCTCGGGCGACAGGACCGTGGTGATGTAGCCCATATTGGAGACGGAGGGCTCGACCACGGCGGCCATGCCGATACCGTAGAGCCGGCCTTCGGCGCGCGCCGCATCCCGCCTCTGCTTCAACTCGTCGAGCCCGCCCTCTTCGACCGCCCGGTCGAGCGCCGTTTGGTAGTCCCCGGAGTCGAGCAGCGCGCCGCTTATGGTGCGATAGGGAAAGGCGTCGGCGGGGACGAGATTGCGCCGGATGACGGCGAGCGGATCGAGGCCGAGATCCCTGGCGACCCGCTGCATCAGCCGTTCGAGCGCGAAATAGATTTGCGGGCCGCCGAAGCCGCGATTGAGCCCGGTCGGCGTCTTGTTGGTGAGGACCACGCGGTTGCGGATCGACAGATTCTCGATCGCGTAGGCGCCGGTCATGTTGCCATGCATGCGATAGAGCGTCGCCGGCTCGGGCGCGCGCAGATGCGCGCCGCAATCCTCGATCTGGTCCCAGGCAAGCGCGGTGATCCGCCCATCCGGTTCGACGGCCGCTTCCAGCGTCGTCACCCGGTTCGTTGCCGAGACGGAGG
Organism: Jiella avicenniae; assembly: GCF_021390325.1. Lineage (GTDB taxonomy): Bacteria > Pseudomonadota > Alphaproteobacteria > Rhizobiales > Rhizobiaceae > Jiella > Jiella avicenniae. The sequence continues at coordinate 340,542 of NZ_JAJUWU010000004.1, forward strand.
CGGCGAGATGTTCGAGCCGATCCTCGATCCACTTGACCGGGCGACCGGCGATCCGCGCTGCCACCCCCATCAGGATCATGTAGGGAAAGACGCCCTGCTTGATGCCGTAGCTGCCGCCGGAAGACGGCGGCGTCTTCAGCCGCATCCGGTTGCCGGGCACGTTCAGTGCGCGGGCGACCACCGCATGGATCGAGAACGGACCCTGGAAATTGGCGAGGATGTCATAGGCGTCCTCGCCCGGATCATAGCTCGCGACGACGCCGTAGGTTTCGATCGGCGTGCAGGAATTGCGCGGATAGGTGACCTCGACTTTCACCCGCCGCGGGGCCGAGGCGAAGGCCGCATCCGGATCGCCGTAGGAGAAGGAGCGCTCGTTGATCAGGTTCGAGCCGAGCGACGGATGCAGAACCAGCGCGTCGCTCTTCAGCGCCGCAACCGGTTCCACAGCCGCCGGGAGAACTTCATAATCGACCGCGACCTTTTCGGCCGCGTCCTCGGCGAGATAGCGGTTCGCCGCGACGACGATCGCCACCGGCTCGCCGACATAGCGCACCCGGTCCGTCGCGACCGGCCAGCATTCGACGTCGGCCTTGACGCCGACGGTCATCGAGCGCGTCAGGCGCATGACGTCCTCGCCGGTGACGACGGCGGCAACGCCCTTGGCGTTCAGGGCCTCGGTCACGTCGATCGATCGGATCACCGCATGGCCATGGGGCGAGCGCACGATCGCGGCTTCGAGGGTGCCGGTCCGCGTCGCGAGATCGTCGATGAATTGTCCCCGGCCGGTCACCAGCGCGGCATCCTCGACACGCGCGAGCGAACGTCCGACCCAGCGGTCGGCGGTCGGATTGATCGTCATTGAGCCTCCCTGACGCCGCATTGGGCGCCGTTTGCGGGAGATTAGACGCGCACGCTCATGGCCGGCGATCCCGAGGAGTCGCGCGGCTTACCGAGGAGTCTCAAAATCGGTCGCGGGTGAGGGCGGAGACCGTCCGGAACGTGGTCGGCGACGAGCCGACGTGATCGTGGAAGAATCGCGAGAAATGCGCCGGCGCCGAGAATCCGAGGCCGTCGGAAACGGTGGCGAAGGATGCGGTCCCTTCCGCCACCGCCGCGACGGCCCGCTCCATACGCACGACGTTCAGATAGATGCGGGGGCTGACGTTCAGCGAGGCCTCGAACAGGCGAAAGAAATGCGCCCGCGACAGGCCGACGTCGCTGGCGAGCCTGTCGATGTCGGTGACTGCGCCGGGGTCGGCCCGCATCGTCTTCGTTGCCTTGCGGATACGATGATCGACGGCCGAAGCGGCTGCAAGCCGGAGCGAGGCCGGCGTATCGCGCCAGGCGGCGAAGCGTTCGATCACCGCGATCATCAACCCGGCCAGGAGCCGCTCGTGCTCAGCCTCGTTGCCCGGATCGCGGACCATCGCCTCGGCGAGTATCCGCGAAAGCGATCGAATCCGCGGGTTCGTCGCGCCGACGGGATCGGGAAAGAAATCCGGCGCGCCGCTCGCCTTCCAGTTCGGTCGGAACTCGCCGAGCCAGCTCGGCTCGATGTAAAGCGCCAGGATGACGGTCGCCGGCTGCCCTTCGAAATGGGCATAGGCGTGGGGCTCCCAGGCATTGATCAGAACGGCGCTCTCATCGGTCAGCGGCACGACGCGCTCGGCGACGGAAAACTGCGTGTCGGCCCCCTCGACCTTCAGGAGCACATGGCAATGGGGATGGGCGTGGCGCACGAGCGGGCGATCCATGTCGAGCAGCGCGACACGGCCGAAGCTTCCTCTCGCAAGTCGCAGCGCATTCGACATTCGCCATCGATATCACAGCCTTGGTGCGAAAGCATTATGGATGGTGGGCCGACGGAACACCGGAGCTTGGGAACGAGCCGAGACGAATCGTCCCGTCACGCCGCTTTCCGCCGCAGGGCCCGTCCCCACCATGGGCATCGCGCCTCGCGCGAAGCCTACCCCGCCAGCGGCAAGTGATCGATCGTCCGGGAAATCGGGAAGCATTGCCAGAAGAATGGTACGCCCAACGGGACTCGAACCCGTGTTTCCGCCGTGAAAGGGCGGCGTCCTAGACCGCTAGACGATGGGCGCGGCGAGGGGCTGTATACGGATGATTTCGGCGCTTCGCAAGCGACCCCGGCGGATTTTCCCCGGCCGGGGTCCGACCGCCCAACCGAGGCTCGGCTCGATCGCCATCCGGCCGGCGCGAGCGTCGGTTCCGGCCGAGGATTTGCCGGCGCTGCAGCGGGACGGCGAGATCGATCGGCGTCCGGGCGCGCCACCCTCGGGGCTGCCCGTCACCGGACGTTCTCCGCCCCGGCGCGCCGGCTATTTTGCCGGCGAGGGTGCGTCGTCCGTGGCATCGGGGGCTTCGTCGACGCCGGAGCCGTCCGCCGGGCCGCGACGCCGCTCGCGGTTCTGCCACGGGAAGGCGATGCCCGGCCTGTCGGCACGCGCGATCGGGCCCTCCTGCGAGCGTTCGGTCTCCCGGCCCCAGAGCTTGCCCCTGCGGCCCTCGGCGATGCGCTCGAAGAAGGCGAAGAGCGACGGGACGATGAGGATGCCGACGAAGGTCGCGGCCACCATTCCGCCGATCGCGGCCCAACCGATGGCATTGCGCGAGGCGGCGCCCGCCCCCGATGCGGTGACCAGCGGGATGAGGCCGAGGACGAAGGCCAGCGCCGTCATCATCACCGCCCGGTAGCGCTGTCGGCCGCCGAGGACCGCCGCCTCGGTGATCTCCATGCCGTCCCGTTCCCGCCGCTCCTTGGAGAACTCGACGATCAGGATGGCGTTCTTCGCGGCCAGCCCGATCAGCATCACCATGCCGATCTGCGAATAGACGTTGGACGACTGGCCGAAGACGAGAAGGGCGGTTGTCGCGCCGGCCGCCGCGACGCCGATCGACAGCATCACCGCAAGCGGCTGCAGCCAGCTCTCATATTGGGCGACGAGGAAGAGATAGGCGAAGACGAAGGCGAGGGCGAAGACGAGATAGGTCACCGATCCGGCCTGCCGCTCCTGATAGGACGTTCCGGAGAAGGCATAGGTGTAACCCTCCGGCAGCGTCTCGTCGGCGACCTCCTGCAGCGCCGTCAGCGCCGCGCCGGAGGAATAGCCCGCCGCCGCGTTGCCGGTGATCTCCGGCGCGGTGAAGAGATTGTAGCGCGGCAGCGTATAGGGTCCGAAGGTCGTCGAGACGTTCACCACGGTGCTCAGCGGCACCATCTCCCCGCGAGCGTTCTTGGCATGAAGATCGGCGATGTCGCCCGGCGCGGCCCTTGCCGGAGCGTCCGCCTGGATGCGCACCTGATAGACCCGGCCCTGATAGAGGAACTGGTTGACGTAGTTCTCGCCCATCGCCGAGCCGATGGTGTCGTAGATGTCGGAGACCGACAGGCCGAGCGTCTCGGCGCGGTCGCGGTCGATGGAGACGTAGAGCCGCGGCACGTCGGTGGAGAAGGTGGTTCGCGCGCCGGAGATTTCCGGCCGCTGGTTGGCGGCACTGACGAAGGAGCGCGCCACGGCGGCGACTTCGGCCGGATCCTGGCCTTTCTGCGCGAGGAGCTCGAAGGTGAAGCCGCCGACCGAGCCGAGACCGGGGATCGGCGGCGGCGGAAAGGCGGCGACCGTGACGCCGGGGATCTGCGAGAACTCGGCGTTCAACTGCCCGAGCGTCTCGAAAACGCTCTTGCGCTCGCCCCAGGGCTTCAACGTGATGATGCCGAGGCCGCCGGACGAGATCCGCGCCGAGTTGAGGATCGAGAAGCCGGGGACCAGCACATACGCATTGACGCCCTCGGTCCGCTTGATGATCTCGCCGACTTCCAGCATCGCTTCGGTGGTCCGCTGCAGCGATGCTCCCGAGGGCAGCGAGACGTCGAACAGGATCGCGCCCTGGTCCTCGTCGGGCAACAGCGTCGAGGACAGGCTGGTGAAGCTCAGGGCCGCGATGCCGATCGCGACCATCAGTCCGAGGAGCGCCAGCGCCACGCGACGGACGAGGAAGCCGACGACGCCGGCATAGCCGTTGCGCGCTTTGGTGAGGCCCCAGTTGAAGGCGCGCAGCGGCCCCCAGGCGCGCGTCGGCGGGCGCATCAGGATGGCGCAGAGCGCCGGCGTCAGGGTCAGCGCGACGAGGGAGGACAGGAGGATCGAGGCCGACAGGGCGATGCCGAACTGGCGGTAGAGCTGGCCGGTGAGGCCAGGCAGGAAGGTCGTCGGCACGAACACCGCGAGCAGCACCAGCGTCGTCGAGATGATCGGTCCGGTGATCTCCCCCATGGCGACATGCGTCGCCTCGACCCGGTCGATGCCGCGCTCGGTCATGTTGCGCTGGACGTTCTCGACCACCAGGATCGCGTCGTCGACGACGAGGCCGATCGCCAGGATCAACGCCAGCAGCGTGATGACGTTGATGGTGAAGCCGATGACGAGGAGGATCGCGAAGGTCCCGATCAGCGACACCGGGATCGCCAGAGCCGGGATCAGCGTCGATCGCCAGTCCTGCAGGAAGACGAAGACCACGACGACGATGATCAGCGCGGTGACTGCGAGGGTGAAGATGATCTCCTCGATCGTCGCCGAGACGAAGGTCGTGGAGTCGTAGATGACCTGGTACTGCAGGCCCTCCGGAAAGCCGGGCTTCAGCTGCTCCAGTTCGGCCTTCACCGCCGAGACGGTCTCGATGGCATTGGCGCCGGGCGACTGGTTCACCTGGATCGTCTGGCCGGGCTTGTCGCCGACGAAGGTATTGACCGCATAGCTCTGGGCCCCGAGCTCGACCCGCGCGACGTCGCGCACCCGCACGATGGCGCCGTTGTCGCCGGTCTTGACGACGATGTTGGCGAACTGCTCGGGCGAGGAGAGCTGGCCCTGGGACGTGATGGTGTAGACGGTCGCCTGGCCGTCCGGCGCGGGCGAAGCGCCGACCTGGCCGGTCGAGGCCGGCAGGTTCTCGGCCTGGATCGCAGCGGAGATGTCGCTCGCCGACACGTCGAGCGCCGCCATCTTCCGCGGGTCGGTCCAGATCCGCATCGCGTAGTCCGACGGGCCGAGGACCTGCGCGTCGCCGACCCCCCGAATGCGCTGGATCGCCGGCACCACGTTGGTCGACAGGTAGGCGCCGGATTGAATCGGATCGAGATCGGGATTGGTCGAATAGAAGGCGACCGCGAGGAGGAAGTTCGGCGAGCGGGTGCGCACGGTCACGCCCTGGCGGGTCACCGCTTCCGGAAGCTGCGAGGTCGCCAGCTGTACCCGGTTGGAAACGTTCACCTGGGCGATGTCGGGATCGGTGCCGATGTCGAAGGTGATCGACAGCGAATAGTTGCCGGAATCCGTCGAGGTCGAGGACATGTAGGTCATGTTCTCGACGCCGTTGATGGCGCGCTCGAGCGGCGCGCCGACGGCTTCGGCGAGGACGGTGGAGTCGGCGCCCGGATAGCTCGCCGAGACGCTGACGGTGGGCGGCGTGATGTTCGGATATTGCTGGATCGGCAGCGTGAAGATCGCCAGCAGTCCGGCAAGGACGATGACGACCGAGACCACGCCGGCAAGGCGCGGGCGGCGGATGAAGATGTCGGAGATCACTCTGTCGCACCTCCGCCGCCGCTGCCGCCTTCGGCCGCGCCACCCGAGTCCGCCGCCTCGCCCCCTGCCGCTTCACCGCTTCGTGGCGTGCCGCCGCCAGCCGGTGCCGCCTCCGGTTGGGCATTGCCGTTTCCGGCCTGCGCACTCGCCGGCCGCGGCGAAACCTTCTGGCCCTCCTTCAGCGTCGCCGCGCCCCGCACCACGACGTTCTCGCCGCCGCTCAGCCCCTCCGTCACCGCGACTTCGCCGGGATCGAGCGTGCCGTCCGAGCCATCGGCGGCGACGGTGATCATCCGACGTTCGATCGTGTCGTCGTCCTTGACGATCAGGACGGAGCGGCCCTCGCGGGAGAGTTGCACCGCCGTCTGCGGGATCACCGGCAGCCGCGGCGGGGCCTTCTGCGTCGTCACCAGCGTGACGTTCTCGTTCGGCAGGAGATAGCCTTCCGGATTGGGAAAGCGGATCCGCGTCTCGATCGTGCCCGTGGTGGCGCTGACCGTGTTGTCGACGAAGTCGAAGGCGCCGGTCGGCCGATAGTTCGAGCCGTTCGGCAGGACCAGCGACAGGACGAAGTCTTCCGCCTCCTGTGCGGAAGAGGCAACCTCCTCGCCTTCGCCGCCGACTTCCTCGGCCCCGGCCGGCGGGCCCGACGAACCGGCCGCGGCGGAGCCGTCGGCGGAGGGGGCCTCGGCGGTTTGCGGGTCGTCGGAGCCGGCATCGGCCGGCTCGGCCGTGTCGGCTGCGGTGGCTGCCGCCTGCCGGCCTTCCGGCCCGTTCTGCTCGGGATCGTCGCCGGTGGCATTGCCGCCGGAGTTCCCGCCGGCATTCGTCCGATCGCCCGACGCTTCGGCGTCGGCCCCTCCTGCGGGCTGCGCTTCGACCGGCGGCGGCTCGGAACTGCCGATGCCGAGTTTCTTCCAATTGATCAACTGGCCTTCGCCGATCGGGAAGACGCCCCAGATCGGATCCATCTGGATGAGATTGGCGAGGGCGCCGCTGCCGTTCGACACGTAATTGCCGGCGGTGATCAGCGGTGCGGAAATCGTCCCGTCGATCGGCGCGACGATCCGGGTGTAGCCGAGGTTCAGCTCGGCCTGCTGCACCGCCGCCTCGGCCTGGAGCTGGGTTGCCTGGGCGGATTCGAAGGCCGCCTGCGCGTCGTCGAGGGTCGACTGGCTGACGGTGCCGCTCTGGGCCAGTTCCTTGCTGCGCGCCAGGCTGCGCCCGGCCTGGTTCAGCTGCGCCTGGGCGCCCGAGAGCTGCGCTCTCGCCGAGGCGAGCGCGGCATCGTACTGGGCCGTCTCGATCTGGAAGAGAAGGTCGCCCTTCCGGACGGTCTCGCCCCCCTTGAAGGCGACGGTGTCGAGATAGCCCTCGACGCGGGCCTGGATCGAGACCTGCTGGATCGCCGCGATCCGGCCGATGAATTCGAACCGGTCGCCGACCGGCTTCACCGTCGCCGTCTGGGTGATCACCGCCGGCGGCGGCTGGTTGCCGGCCTGCTGGGTGCCGCCCGGCCCGGAGCCGCCGGACCCGTCGTCGTCGCTGGAGCCGAGAAAGGAGAGGAAGTCCGGCAGTTCGATCTTTCCGATCAGCGGCAGGTCGAGCGTCGATCCGGCGCTCTGCTCCTGGCCGCCCTGGCCGCCTTCTTCGGATTGCGCCAGCGCCGGGCTGCCCGTCAGGCAGAAGACGCCCAGCGTCGCAGCCAGAAGGGCGGCTGACGACAACCAACCGGGCGCGATGTTTCGTGTCATCCGGAATTCCAAGTCTCTGCCGATCGACATCCCGACCGGTTGCGGTTTTCGGCTTGCCTGGCGGATATATGGCGACGGCCCGAGAACCCAACCCGTCGACGGTTCACGGGAGCGTGGGCCGATCGGTCGGCGGCGACGGATCGATCCGGAAAAGACGTGGAGGCACCTGCCGCATCGCCGGCCGCAAGGCGGAGGAAAGCTCGCGCCGCCGCCCTTGGCGCCGGGTGACCCGGCGCGATTTCGCCGCGAGATCGACGCTTGGCCGTCGATGTCGGGCCTCTGCTCGCCGGCGTCCCGCCCCCCCCCCGACTCAGGCGGCGACGGCAGCGAGCGTGACGGTGGCGAAGCGCTCGAGCAGCAGCGCTTCCGCCGCCTCGAAAGCATCGTCGAGGGCCGCGTTCACCGCCTGCTCGACCAGGCGGGCCGTATTTTCCCGGCGGTTGCCGACGGCAAAGAGCGCCGGCTCACCGAGCGCCGCGTTGACGTCCCGCAGCGTCACCCGGTCGAAGTCGCAGGCGATGGACCAGCCGCCGTTCGGCCCGCGCTCGGAGCGGACGAAGCCGGCGTCCCGGAGGCCCGCCATGGTCCGGCGGACGACGACGGGATCGGTCGACATGCAGGTGGCGAGGTCTTCCGACGTCATCGGCCTGCCTCGGGTCTCCATGTGCAGGAGCGCATGGAGGACGGAAGAGAGGCGGCTGTCGCGTTTCATGGAACTTCGATTATTACGATTTATACCGTCTTGCAGGACGGCCGCGCGTCGCCGGGCCGAGTGATGCTCGGAAGTGGTGCCGAAAACGGAAAAAGGGCTACCCCGCCGGGCAGCCCTTCTCTGCAAGCTCGGATCGCCGGACCTGTTCAGCCCGCTCCGACGTGTCGGGTTCAGAACTTGACGGTCAGCATCGCCTTCGCCGCGTGGCTGACGTCGATCGTGTCGGAAAAGCCCACCGAATAGGAGAGCGACCCGGCGACGTCGTCGGTGAAGGACGCTTCGGCGCCGGCGCCGAGCACGAAGCCCCGGCCGGAAAGGTCGTCGAAGGCGGCGAAGGAATTCTGCGACGGGCTGCCCGAAATCCGCGACACGATGCCCGCGTCGTCGCTGGTCAGATTGTCCTCGTAGCCGATCCGCCCGGTCAGCCTGGCCGGGCGGCCGAAGGCCTCGGTGGCATAGGCGAGATCGAGGTTGGCGGCGCCGAACAGCGCGTCGCGATCGTAGCCGTCGTACTGGATGCGGGCGGCAAGCCCCGACTCGGTGAAGTCGTCGACGTCGAAATGCAGATAGGTGAGGGACAGGCTCGGCGTCGCGGTGAGGTCGCCGAAGGCCATCGGATAGGCGATCTCCGCCCCGACGTCGTAGACCACCGCATTGGTGTCGGCGCCGCCATTGGCGACGCCGGGCAACAGCGTGACGCGCTCGATGTCGTTGAAGTCGGCATGGGCTACGCCGGCCGTCGCGCCGAGCTGGAAGCCGTGCATCATGGTCGCGGCGTAGAGATCGGCGGCGAAGGCCTGCGTGTCGTAGGTGATCGGCGAGTCGTCGACCGAGCCGTTGGAATAGCTGACGGAGCCGCCGACGAGGGCGTCGCCGAGGAAGGCGTCGTAGCCGAGGCGGACGGTGCCGACGCCGTAGTCGTAGCCATGCATGCCGTCGCCGTCGCCGCGGTCGTACCAGTTGCCGCCGAAGCTGGTGTGGAAACCGGCGGCCCCGGCGCCGCCGGCGAGCACCTTGCGCCCGCGCTCGAAGGCCGAGGAGGCGCCCTCGTAGCGATCGAGGATCGCGGTCTCGGACATCGAGCCGACATTCACCGCCTGCTCGCCTGCGGTCAGATAGTCGAGGACCAGCGCGGCGAGGAGTTGATGGCCGGCCGTGGTGGGGTGGACGTTGTCGAAGAAGAGGTACTGGTTCTGCTCGGCCTGGGTGCCGTTCAGGCAGCTCGCGACGAAGCGGCATCCGTCGGTGGCGTTGTCGAAGCCGAAGCGCTGCGGGTCGGCGATGACCGCGGAAAAGACGCGCTCGACGTCGACGAGATGGGTGTCGGTGCCGGGATTGGCCGCTGCCGAGGCGAAGACCGCCTGGCTCAGCGCCGCGTTGAAGGTGTCCGAAGCGAACGATCCGACGAACTGCGTGGTCGGCGAGCCGTTGAACTGCGGCGTCAGGCCGAGATCGGGCAGGTTGAGAACGACCACCGTCGGGGCGCCGATCTGAGAAAGGGTTCCGGCGGCCGTGCCGACGTTCTGGGCGGCAAGTGTCGCAGCCCCGGCGATGCTGGCCGGCGTTGCCGTCGGAAGCGCCGCAGCCTGGAAGATGTCGTTCGCCCCACCGAGAAGCGTCACGACGTCGTTGGCCGCGAAGGCGCCGTCCTGAGCCTGGAAGAAGCCGATCTGGTCAGGAATGCCCGGCGGCGACGCGCTCAGGTTGTCCGTCCGGGCGCCGCCGAAGGCATAGTTCTGGTTCGCGGTCGGATCGATGGGCACGCCGCCGAGAAAGGCTGCGCCGGCCGTCTGCATCGGTCCGTTCAGATATTCGGTGAAAACCTGGCCGTTCGAATAGTGGCCGTTGAAGTATGGCGGAGAAGCGGGGGTGGTCCCGGCCGTCGCAGCATAGAGATTGCCGTTGTCGCTCAGGCTGTCGCCGAACGAAACGACGGCGCCGATGTCCCGTGCCATGGCCGGCTGTGCCGCCAACGCGACGATGGTCGATGCGAAGAGGCCCTTCGCCAGACGAGTTTTCAGCATCGTTGATCCCCCCATACGATGCTGAAAACAAAAGCCTATCGAGTGCCGTTGACGCAAGCGTCAGATCGGCACTTCGACGCGGGGAGGAACGTCTTGGCCCCCGTCTGTCACCGAAAAGCCGCAAAGCCGGAGCGTGGCGCCGAGACGGACCCTGCGGATACGGGCGAGCCCGGCTCGTCTGTGGACGATCGGCGGAACCGGCGAATGCTCGCCCCTCGACGGAAAAAGGCCGCCCCGGAGGACGGCCTTTCGCAAGCGTCGTTCGATCCAGGGCGCCTCAGGCGTCGTGCATCGCGACGGCGGTGTCGTTCATGCGGTTCGAGAAGCCCCACTCGTTGTCGTACCAGGACATCACGCGCACCAGCGAGCCTTCCATGACCTTGGTCTGGTCCATGTGGAAGATCGAGGAATGCGCATCGTGGTTGAAGTCCGAAGAGACGTTCTTGTCGTCGGTGAAGCCGAGGATCCCCTTGAGCGGACCGGACGTGGCGGCGGCGCGGATCGCCTCCTGGATTTCCTTGACGCTGGTGTCGCGCTTGGGAACGAACTTGAAGTCCACCACCGAGACGTTGGGCGTCGGCACGCGGATCGCCACGCCGTCGAGGCGGCCGTTGAGTTCCGGCAGGACGAGGCCCACGGCTTTCGCCGCACCGGTCGAGGTCGGGATCATCGACAGAGCCGCGGCGCGGGCCCGGTAGAGATCCTTGTGCATGGTGTCGAGCGTCGGCTGGTCGCCGGTATAGGAGTGGATGGTCGTCATGAAGCCCTTGTCGATGCCGATGGCGTCGTTGAGGACCTTGGCGACCGGGGCGAGGCAGTTGGTCGTGCAGGAGGCGTTGGAGGCGATCCTGTCGTCGGCCGTCAGCGTCTGATGGTTGACGCCGAAGACGATGGTCTTCTCGGCTCCGGAGGCGTTCGACAGCGGACCGGAGATCAGCACCTTCTTGGCGCCGGCTTCCAGATGCGCTGCGGCCTTGGCCGGATCGGTGAAGATGCCGGTGCATTCCATCGCCACGTCGATGCCCATGTCGCCCCATGGCAGGGCCTTCGGATCGCGCTCGGCCGTCACCTTGATCTTGCCGCGGCCGACGTCGATCGTGTCGCCCTCGACGGTGACGGTGCCCGGGAAGCGGCCGTGGACGCTATCGTAGCGGATGAGATGGGCGTTGGTCTCCACCGGCCCGAGATCGTTGATCGCGACGACCTCGACGTCGGTGCGGCCGGACTCGACGATGGCGCGCAGGACGTTTCGTCCGATACGGCCGAAGCCGTTGATTGCAACGCGAACTGCCATGTTTGTTTCTCCCTGAAGGGTGCTCGGAGCCGGATTCGAAGCCGGGCTGTAGCCCCGCCGGACGGACGAATCAAGTTTGCGGCGCCGTCAGCTTTTCTCAAGGCCGGCATGAATTTTCCAACGGGGGCAGCGCGCCGCCCGCCGGTCGTCGGCGCTTCACGCGTCCTCGGGCGTGTCCTCTCCACCCAGCCGTTCCATCACGGCGTCGACCACCGCTTCGGCGGTGATGCCGAAATGCCGGTAGAGTTCCGGCGCCGGGCCGGAGGCGCCGAAGCCGTTCATGCCGACGAAATGCCCGTCGCGACCGATGAGCTCGTCCCAGCCCTGGCGGATCCCCGCCTCGATGGCGACCTTGAAGCTCGGGTCGTCGGTCAGCGCGCGGCGGTATTCGGCGGTCTGGCGGCGGAACAACTCGAAGGAGGGAACCGAGACGACGCGGGTGGGGATGCCGGCCCGCTCGAGTTCGGCCCTCGCCTCGACCGCGATCTCGACCTCCGAGCCGGTCGCGTAGATCGTCACCTTGGCCTCTCCCGACGCGGGATCGATCTCGTAGGCGCCGCGGGCGCTGCGGTTCTCGTCGTGCTCGTCGAGGCGAAGCGTCGGCAGGGCCTGACGCGACAGAGCGAGAATCGAGGGCGCCGCACGGTTCTGCAAGGCAAGCTGCCAGCATTCGGCGGTCTCGACCGGGTCGGCCGGCCGGAACACCAGGAGATTGGGAATGGCCCTGAGGGCGGCGAGCTGCTCGACCGGCTGGTGGGTCGGCCCGTCTTCGCCGAGACCGATCGAATCGTGGGTCATCACGTAGATCGCGCGAATGCCCATCAGGGCGGCGAGGCGAAGCGACGGCCGGCAATAGTCGGAGAAGGCGAGGAACGTCCCGGAATAGGGGATGATCCCGCCATGCAGCGCCATGCCGTTCATCGCCGCGGCCATGCCGTGCTCGCGGATGCCGTAATGGACGAAGCGGCCGGAGTAGTCGCCGGCGGTGATCGCCGCCATCTGGCTGGTGCGGGTGTTGTTCGATCCGGCGAGATCGGCCGAGCCGCCGATCGTTTCCAGGACGATGGCGTTGATCTCCTCGAGCGCCATTTCTGACGCCTTGCGACTGGCGACCGCCGGGCGCTCTTCGTTCATCCGGCGCTTGAACCGGTGCAGCGCCTGGACGAAGCCGCTCGGCAGGTCGCCGCGCATGCGCCGCTCGAACTCGCCGCGGGTTTCCGCGTCGACGGCGGCGAAGCGGGTTTCCCAGGCCTTGCGTCTGGCGCTCGATCTGAGGCCGGCGAGCCGCCACTGGTCGAGGATATCGGACGGGACCTCGAAGGGCGGATGGGGCCAGTCGAGCGCCTTGCGCGCGGCGGCGATCTCCTCGGCTCCCAGCGGCGAGCCATGGGCCTTTTCGGTGCCGCCCTTGTTCGGGGCACCGAAGCCGATCGTCGTCCTCGCCGCGATCAAGGTCGGCCGCTCGCTCGCCTTGGCCGTCTCGATGGCGCCGGCGATGGCGTCGTGGTCCTGGCCGTCGCAGGACAGCGCCTGCCAGCCGCAGGCTTCGAACCGTTGCAACTGGTCGGTGGAATCGGCGAGCGAGACCTTGCCGTCGATGGTGATGCCGTTGTCGTCCCACAGGAAGATCAGCTTGGAGAGCTTCAGGTGACCGGCGAGCGAAATCGCCTCCTGGCTGATCCCCTCCATCAGACAGCCGTCGCCGACGAGGGCGTAGGTGGTGTGATCGACGACGTCGTCGCCGAAGCGCGCATTGAGGATCCGCTCGGCGAGCGCCATGCCGACGGCGTTGCCTGCGCCCTGGCCGAGCGGCCCGGTGGTCGTCTCGATGCCGGCGGCGTGGCCGTATTCCGGATGACCGGCGGTCTTCGATCCGAGCTGGCGAAAGCGTTTGATCTCGTCGATGCCGATGTCGCGGTAGCCGAGCAGGTAGAGCAGGCTGTAGAGCAGCATCGAGCCGTGGCCGGCCGAAAAGACGAAGCGGTCGCGGTCCGGCCAGTCGGGTTTGGTGGGGTCGAAGGTGAGGAAGCGGGTGAACAGGACGGTGGCGATGTCGGCCGCCCCCATCGGCAGGCCGGGGTGCCCGGACCCGGCCGCTTCCACCGCGTCGGCCGAGAGGAACCTGATCGCGTTCGCCATCAGCTGGCGCATTGGCGTCGTCATCGCGAAGGACTCCCCGTCATGCCCCTTGGCAGGATCTGGCCGCCGGATGAGGGGCCGCCGAGACGCGCGGCTTCCATCATAAGCTCTCGGCCCTGTCAACGAAACCCTGGTCGCCGGAGGCCTCGGCGAAGGAGCCGCGCTTTCCTTGCCGGCCCCGAGCGGTTAAGAGCAGTAAGGCCCTTTCCGGCCCAACCGCACCGAAACTCCAAGGGAGCGCCGCCGTCCGGCGGGCGGGCCGCGATCCTTGGACAGCTCGTGATCTGTGGAGAGACCGTGGATGCCGCATGACGATCCGTTCGACGCAGCCAGGATGCGACTTCGCACGGCGCTCGAACGGTTGGAAGGAGCCGTCGACGCCCGCCTCGAACGCGAAGGCGCCTTGCGGAGCGTCGACGCCGAGGTGCAGCGCCAGACCGCCGACCGCGGCCGTCTCGCCCGTGAGCTCGACGCCGCGCTGGCGCGGGGCGAGCGTCTGGAACAGGCCAATCGCGAAGTCTCCAAACGCCTCGTCGACGCGATGGAGCGAGTCCGGAAGGTGCTCGACCAGCACAAGTAATTCAGCCGAGGTTGGACGACGGGCGGCCGTGACCTATCCGTTTCGTGGCAGGTGCGGAGTATGAGGGACGCTCGTCAGCCGCGATTCGAACGGGAACGAAGATGCCGCAGATTGTCGTCACCATCGACGGAAAGACCTATCGCATGGCCTGCGCCGAGGGCGAGGAGCAGCACCTCGAAACCCTCGCGGCCGACGTCGACGGCAAGATCGCCGAGCTGCGCGGTTCTTTCGGCCAGATCGGCGATCTGAGGCTGACCGTGATGGCGGCGATCATGGCGACCGATCAACTCCACGAGGCCCGCCGCCGGCTCGCCGAGCTTCAGGCGAGGCTCGATGCGGACGTGACCGCCCGTGCGGCCGGCGAAGCCGGTGAAGCGACGACCCGCGAGGAATTCGCCCGGACCCTCGATGAAACCGCCGCCAGCATCGAGCGTATCTCCGCAAAGCTTGCAGGCGGCCAATGAACGAACACGACATCGAATGCCCACCCCCGCCGGCGGAGCGCCGTGCGGATGGGCCAGTCAGCGTGGACAGGGCCGCGCATCGTCCCGGCCTTTTGATGCGGGTGGCCTTGTTCCTGTTCTGCGGTTTCTGCGGCCTCGCCCTTTCCGGCTGCGCCGCCGCGCTCAATGCCGTCACGCCCTCCGGCGACTACCGGCTTGTCTCCGATCTCGCCTATGCGCCCGGCGAGCGCCGCGTCCTCGATCTCTATCTGCCCAGGCACGTGACGGCGACCGCGCCGGTCGTCGTCTTCATCCATGGCGGAAGCTGGGATTCCGGCTCCAAGGACATCTATCCCTTCGTCGGCCAGTCGCTGGCGAGCGCCGGCATCGTCGTCGCGATCCCCAACTATCGGCTCTATCCGCAGACGAGGTTTCCAGGCTTCGTCGAGGACGCGGCGAAGGCCGTGGCTCACGTCGAGCGGCTGGTCGCGGACAGCCGCGAGGGCATCCCGAAAGGCCGGCACCCGCTGTTTCTAATGGGCCATTCGGCCGGCGCCGAGATCGCCGGCCTCCTGGCGACGGACGGGCGCTATCTCGCCGCGGCCGGTTCGTCGATCCGCCGGCTGTCAGGCTTCGTCGGCCTGTCCGGGCCCTACGACTTTCTGCCGCTGACCGAAGAGCGCTACAAGCGCATCTTCCCCAAGGCCGTGCGCCAGGCCAGCCAGCCGGTGAATTTCGTCTCCGGCGACGAGCCGCCGGCGCTGCTGATCACCGGTGATGCCGACACCACCGTCGATCCGAAGAACACCCGATCGCTGGCCGCCAGGCTGAAGGCGGCCGGCGTTGCGGTGACCGCCAAGATCTACCCCGGCATCGGCCATGTCGGCACGATTTCGTCCTTTTCGACGGTTCTGCCCCTCGGCGACCGGCGCATCCGCGACGAGGTGATCGGCTTCGTCGGGAGGCAGGCGAGGTAGGCCGAAGGGCGGGAAGAAGGCGCGGTCCGGCCGGCCGCGAGCCTTTCGCCTCACGGCCGGATCAGCACCTTCCCGCGGTTGAGACCCGACAGCGCCTCGCCGAGCTTCTCCCCGGCCTCGGCGAGGGAGAGCGTTTCGGCGACGTCGGTCTTCCAGGCGCCGGAGACGAAGCGCTCCTGAACCGCCTCGAAGGCTTCGCGGCGGGCGTCGGGGGTGGCGCTCGCCATCCATTCGCTCAGCCAGAAGCCCTCGATCCGCTTCTTCATGAAGACCATCTGGCCGAGGCTCGGCAGTGCCGGAGACTGCGGCGACAGCTTGCCGTAGATCACCCAGCGCGCGCCGGCCGGCATCGCCGCGAAGATGTCGGCGGAGCGTTGATCGGCGACGGCGTCGAGCAGAACGGTCGGTTGCACCTGGCGCATCGCCATCACCAGCATGTCCTCGAAGTCTTCCCGCTCGGTGTTGAGGACGGTGCCGACGCCGAGACCTTCCAGCACCCCGCGATGCGCCTCTCGGCGGACGGTGGCGACGGCGGCGAGATCCAGTTCCTTCGACAGGCGGGCCATCAACTTGCCGAGCTGGCTGGCCCCGGCGGTCATGACGAAGGCCTTCGCGCCGGCCTTCTTCACCAGGTCGAGCATCGCCCAGGCGGTCATCGGATTGACGATCAGGGCCGCCGCGTCCTCGTCGCGGAGCTTCGGGTGAAGCGGCACGACGGCGCGCGCGTCGGTCAAGGCGTATTCGGCCCAGACGCCGCTGCCGCCGCGGCTCACGGAGACGGCGACGCGCTGGCCGATCAGCTTGCGGGCCGCCTCGTCCTCGCCGCTCGCCACGATCTCCCCCATGCCTTCGAAGCCGGCGGGCGCCCCCTTCTTCCGCGGCTGGCCGTATTCGCCCTTGATGTAGTGGAGGTCGGACGGATTGACGTTGGCGAGCCCCACCTTGACCAGCACCTGGCTGCCCGAAGGTTTCGGCACCGCGATCTGCGAAAGCTCGCACCAGTCCGACAGCCGCTCGACGGTAGGGCCTTCGGAGGTTCCGGAATAGCCGTCGTATCGGACGGTCAACGCTTTCATGGTTGCGGGAATCTCGGGCATGGTCGCCGCCTTTTCCAAATGTCGTTTTGGCCGCTGCCATCACCGGTTGATCGGCCGGCTGCCGATCCGGCGCGGCTTCGTCGGCGATATCGGGCGCATCGCGATTGGTGCCAAGGGGGTGAGGCGCCCCGGTTGCGGCGCCGCTCGCTCGAGGCTGCCTCCGGCCGGAATCTGCAGCGCGGATGCCATGTGGCTACGAGGCGGCGCCTCGCCTCGGCGACCCCCGGCTGTGACACGCTCGGTCCACCAGCGGGTGTGAACGGTCATCAAAAATCGATTCTCTGAATTGACAGATGAAGTGAGTAAAAATGTCTGAAAATTTCGCTCTCTTTCCTGACTGAAAAATATCCGTAATCTATTTCGGTAGAATGAGGACTTGGAGCGGATCGTGCAGCCATGGATTATGGCCCGATGAAAGATGGCGCAACATTCGGCGAGCCGTCGCTCGAACGGTCTCGCGCGGCGAAGGGCAAGTCCTGGTTCCAGGCGCTCGGCATCGTCGAAGAACTGCGGTCCATCGATTATCCGATACCCCGCATCTTCGTCGACGTTTCGGGGACGACGCTGGGTCTCGTCGGTCTCTACGGTCTGGTTCACGTCGCCCGGAACGGTTGCGTCGATGTGGCCTTCAGGGCGAGCGGTTCGAGCTGCATGACGGCGAGCGAGAACCCGTTTCTCTACCTCCTGGCGATCTGCGGCATGGGGGTTGCCATGGGTGCCCTGCTGTTCGTTTTCTTTCGCGCCGATCCCTGACGTTCGACGCGCCGATCCAAGGAACCCGGCGAAGCTCGCAGGCGGTCGCCGAAGCCGTCGTCGGACGGCAGGCGGAACTCGAAGCGGCGGGCGCCGCCATGCGCGAACGTCTCGGGGAGCGCTTCACCACGACCGAGATCTACGAGGCCTTCGACCGCCTCGATCGCGAGACGTCGCCGGAAGTCGCGGCACAGTGAGGCGAGGCGCCGGCGGTTCGCGGCACCCACCGTCGCCACCGATCGCCGACAAGGCGCCACCCATGTCGGTCGAGGCGGAGCAACGCGCGTCATCGCAGCGTCGGAAGCATCGCAGAGGAGGAGAAAGGGCGGGCCGGACGCAACGCGCCGGCGTCGATCAGCGCTGCGCCTTGCGGGCCTTGCGAGCGGCATAGCGCTCGTCCCTGGCGGCCTTGCGGGCAGCTTCGTCCTCGACCATCCGGCTGATCAGCTTGTTTTCCTCGGCCTGTTTCGCGGCCTTTTCGGCTTCCTCGCGCTCGGCGTTTTCGCGCGCGACCTTCTCGGCCTCGGCGCGCTTGGCGGCCTCGCGCTCTTCGCGCGCTGCGACGATGGCGGCGCGTTCGGCGCGGCGGGCTTCTGCGGCCGGGTCGTTCTGCTTGGCTTTCACCTTTTCGAGGAGCGCAGCCTTGGCATCCCTTGCCGCCGCGCGCCGCTCGACGAAATCCGCATCCTTGCTCTTCAAGCTTGTCTTGCCCATCGTGTCTGGAGGAGGCCGGAATCTTGCCGGCAATCGTCTCTCGCCTACGCGCTCGAAGCCGCCGCATCAAGCCGGCAGAGGGGTCGTATCAAGAAGAATTGCGCCGAAGCTGGCGTGAAATCGCCAGGCGCGGGCGGTCGACCTTTCCGACGACCGAAGGGCTCAGGCCGCGAGGTTCAGCTCTCTGGCGATCGCCTCGATGAGGGCCGTGTCGTCCCCCGCCATGCCGTCCATCGAAGCCATGCGCGCCATGACGATGGCCGCGATCCTCTCTTCCACCGTGCCTTCCGCATAAGTGTAGTAGATGACGGCCCGCTGCCCGTCGCGGTGGCAGCGCCCTTCGATCTGCTGGAGCTGGATCGCGCTGTGGCGCATGTCGTGGACGACCAGCGACCGTTCCCGGTCGCCGCCCGGCATTTCGCCCCGATGCAGCGAGATCGACTCCGTCACCGTGAAGACCACCGCGTCGAGACGGCCGGTCTGGAAGGCGGCGCGCGTTGCCTCGTTGGCCTCGCCCGACTGGTCGCCGTTGATCTCGCCGACGCTCCAGCCCTGGCCTCTGAGGCCGTCGGCCAGCATCGCGCCGGTCTCGAGAAAGGCGACGGAGACCGCCACCTGCTGGCCGTTGCCGAGGAGATCGCCGGCGAAGTCGGCCGTGCCCTTCACCCGGATCAGACTGGCCTTCTGGCGAAAGCGCAGGTCGGCCGCCCACCCCGTCGGCCGCCGGGTCGATCCGCCGGCGAGGCCGATCTCCCGGCGGAACTCCCGCCAGGTCGCCTCGTAGAGCCGTTCGGACGCGGCATCGAGTGCCGTCGGTGCCAGGTCGCGCTGCACTTCGGGCCAGCCGGATATCTGTTCCGGCCGCCGGCGCATGCCGATCGCATCGGCGCCTTTGTAGAGAAGCTGAGACATCACCCGCCGGTCGGCTTCGTTCGGCTCCCAATTCCAGTTCTTCCAGCGCCCCTTGGCGCGGCCGATCTTGAGGCGCTTCATCAGCGCGCGGAACTCGTCCATGTCGCCGGTCGAGCCGCCCGTCGCAACGGCGAGGAGCCGGCCGAGATAGGACAATTCGTGCGGCGACTGGCCGGCGGTGGCGCTCATGTAAATCGTGAAGTCGGCGGCCGCCGCGAGATGGCGACAGACCTGGCCCTGCTGTGAGGCGGGGTTGCGGATGCGATGGCTTTCGTCGACGACGACCAGCGGCCAGCGCCGCTTCAGCGTCCCGAGCTTGGCGAGTTCGTTGTTCTTCGCCCGCGTCGAGCGCCGGTTGCTGGCAGGAGGCGGCGCCATCAGCGACTTGGTGCGCTCGAAATTGACGATGGCGACCTTCTTGCCGGTGGCCGGAGAGCCGGCGATGGTGCGCCGCCACTGCGGGATCGCGCCCTTCGGGCAGACGATCAGCACTTCGTCGTCCGCCATCTCACTGATGGCGCTCCAGGCCGACAGCGTCTTTCCGAGGCCCGTGAGGTCGCCCAGCAGGAAGCCCGGCCGCCCGCGCCGCCGCGCCGCGAGGATCGCCTCGCGCGCCTCGACTTGGTGGGGGCGGGGGTGGAAGACGGGTGCTGCGGCGTGGGCAAGTTCTGTGGGGGACAAGGCTTTCCTCAGCGAATGGCGATTCGACAGTCGACACATACCGAGTGTCTGGCGGCAGAGTGGAATGCGGTCCCGGTTTCCCGTCTCTCACCACGCGCCGTGACCGGGTATCGCCGTCTAGGCCCAGGGGTTCAGGATCGGCAAGCCGTCGATCGTCTCGAAGTCGGCGACGTTGCGGGTTACCAGTGTGAGCCCATGGACGAGGGCCGTTGCCGCGATGAGGGCATCATTGGTCGGACGGCGATCTGGCACATGGAGGGCCGCGCAACGGAGGACCACCCGTTCCGTCACCGGCAGGATCTGAGCCTCGTCGAGCTCCACGCGTCGAGATCGTAGCCATTGCCGAAGTTCGGCACCCTGGCGAGGATCGCGGCGCTCCATGGATCGCACACCGATCTCCAGCTCCATGAGCGTGATGACGGAAACATATGTGGTGCGAAGTGGTAACGACCTCATGATACCGGTGACGCGATCAGTGAGAGTCCACGGCTTGCGCGCTGCCGAAATCACGTTGGTGTCGAGGAGATACATCGCCGCGCTCAATCGAAGTCGACTTCGCGCGGCAGGCTCTTGTCTCTCGGCGGATCGAAGTCGAAGTCCGCTTCCGGCCGCCTGTCGGCGAAAAAATCGAGCGCCGAAAGGCGATTTCCCCTCAGCCGCTCATACTCCGCATAGCTCATCAGCACATGGGTTGGGCGGCCGCGGTCGGTGACGACGACCGGGCCCTCCTCGGCGGCCCGCTTGGCGGCCGAGAGCTTCTGGTTGAACATCCGCGCGTTCATCTTATGTTCGTGAAACGTCATCGATCCGCTCCGATGTAGTCTCGATCTGCAATTTGTTACTACATTCGACGGCTCGCTGCAATCGCGCTGGCGATGAGGTTCTCGTTCCGATGTTCGACGCCCGCCTAGCCTTTCCCGCCGATTTCGAAGGCTGGCGGACCGCCGCGCGGACAGCGCTGACGCTCCGACTGCCGCCGGAAGAGCTGAGCTTCACGATCGGCGATGAGGCGGCCGGCCTCTTCGCCGAGCCTTTGCCGGCGCCGCCGGCGAACGCCCCGCAGCCGACGGTGCCGAAAGCCTTTCCGGACCTTGCCCGCAAGCTCGTCTGCCACGCCGACGAGGACCGCTTCGTCTTCGCCTATCGCCTTCTGTGGCGGCTCCAGAGCGAGAGGAAGCTTCTGGAGATCGCCGCCGACAAGGACGTCCTCCGCGCCACCGAGATGGAAAAGGCGGTGCGCCGCGACAGTCACAAGATGAAGGCCTTCGTCCGGTTCCGCGAGATCGAGGACGGCGAACTCGGGCGCCATTCCGTGGCATGGTTCGAGCCTTTCCACCACACGGTCGAGCTCACCGCGCCGTTCTTCGCCCGGCGCTTCGCCGGCATGATCTGGACGATCCTGACGCCGGAGCGGACCGCGCACTGGAACGGCGAGGAGCTTTCCTTCCTTCCCGGCGCGACCCGCGACATGGCGCCGTCCGACGACGACATGGAAGTGCTGTGGCTCACCTACTACGCCTCGATCTTCAATCCGGCGCGGCTGAAGGTGAAGGCGATGACGGCGGAGATGCCGAAGAAATACTGGGCGAACATGCCAGAGACCGCCCTCGTCAAGCCGCTGATCGCCGGGGCCGAGGCGGCGACGCGTCGCATGCTGGAAACCCGGCCGACGCTGCCGAGTTTGCACTCGGAAAAGCTCAAGGAGCGCCGCGCCGTGACTTTGCCCCGCATGGAGAAGACGCCGGAGGTCGGCCTCGGCCAATCGCCGGACTCGATCGCGGAAGCACGCGACCAGGCCGCCGACTGCCGGGCCTGTCCGCTCTGGGAGCCGGCGACGCAGACGGTGTTCGGCAAGGGGCCGGAAGATGCGCCGGTCATCTTCGTCGGCGAGCAGCCGGGCGACCAGGAGGACATCGCCGGCGAGCCCTTCGTCGGCCCGGCCGGCAAGGTGTTCGACCAGGCGCTGGCGGCGGCGGGCATCGACCGTTCGCAGGCCTACGTCACCAATGCGGTGAAGCACTTCAAGTTCGAGCCGCGCGGCAAGCGGCGCATCCACGCCAAGCCGAACATGAGCGAGATCAAGGTCTGCCGCTGGTGGCTCGACCAGGAGCGCCGACTGATCGCGCCGAAGCTCATCGTCGCGCTCGGCGCGACCGCGGCGCAGGCGGTGCTCGGCAAGACCGTGACCATCAAGGCGACGCGCTCCAAGCTGATCGATCTCGACGAGACGACGCGGCTGCTGGTGACCGTGCACCCGTCCTACATCTTGCGTCTGCCCGACGAAGCGGCGAAAGAACGGGAGACGAAGGCGTTCCGGGCCGACATGGCGCTGGTTCTGGAGACGGTGCCCGAGCTGGCGGTGGGGTGAGGCGCGTCCAGGCGGGCTCGCCGAATCACGGGTGCCATGGGTTGACGACGGTGACGCCGCAGTCATCGAAGTCCTTGACGTTGCGCGTTGCGATCCCTGCGCCATGGGCAGCGGCAATGGCCGCAATCTGAGCATCCAACTCTTTGACGGGGCGCCCGATCGCTCGTCGGTTCGCCCGGATGAGGGCATAGGCCTCGGCGGCTGCCCGATCGAAGGGCAGAATGCGGCCTCCAAAATCCTCCGCGAGGGTCGCGTCCAGACTGTTAGCCAGAAGAGTCTTGCGCCGTCCGTCCGGCAGGATGGCGATGCCGTATCGCAGTTCCGCTTCACTGATCGCCGTGAGGAAAACAGCGTCGATGTCCTGCTGGTTCAACCAGTCGGTCACTCGCTGCTCCGGAAGTGGGCTCATCATCTCCGAGACGACATTCGTATCGAGAATGATCATTCAATCGAAGGTCGGAGGTTCGCGGCTTGGCCCACGTGCTGGCAGGTCGAGTTCGACTCCTCCGATCGGCTCGAACCTTGCCCGAATTCTCGAAGCGAGGTTCCCATGCGGTACGATCTTCGGTTCGATTTCGCCGAACGGGTCGGAATGCTCGCTCGCGGCATCGAACCGACTTTCTCCGCGCTCTCCCTTGGCCGGTGAGTCCGGCGACGGCTGGTCTCCGACGACTTCGAGCGCTTGTTGCAACAGAACCCGCGCTTCGTCTTCCATCGAGCGGCCGTGTCTGCTTGCTCTGCGGCTGATCTGGTTGGTCGTCTTGT
The DNA here is from genome assembly GCF_021390325.1 of Jiella avicenniae. GTDB lineage: Bacteria > Pseudomonadota > Alphaproteobacteria > Rhizobiales > Rhizobiaceae > Jiella > Jiella avicenniae. The sequence goes on from NZ_JAJUWU010000004.1 coordinate 363,358, forward strand.
CGTCGAGATCGGTGATGGTCAGGCTCGTCATTCCCGCACCTCGGAGTATGTTCGCGAACATATAGGTCGATCTGAACGCGAGATGCCAGATTATTACGTCAGGCGGTCCGTTCAATTGACCGGTCGCCTGATGCGCTTGAGCCCGTCCGGTCGATGGGCTAAGCCGCAGCCAGATGGTGACAAGGACTGGCACCGGGCGCTTTCGCGCGCCGGATGGCCGGCCGCGACGCATTGGTGAAACGGACATGGTCGGGAAAAAGCCGAAACGGGTGACGGCGCGGGTGCCGCGCGGCTTCGTCGATCGGAGCGCCTCCGATCTGCGCGCGCAGGACGCGATGCTGGCGAAGATCCGGCGGGTCTACGAGACCTACGGCTTCGAGCCGGTGGAGACGCCGGTGTTCGAATATACCGATGCGCTCGGCAAGTTCCTGCCCGACTCGGACCGGCCGAACGAGGGCGTCTTCTCGATCGAGGACGACGACGAGCAGTGGATGTCGCTCCGCTACGACCTCACCGCGCCGCTCGCCCGCTATGTGGCGGAGAACTTCGAGGCCCTGCCGAAGCCTTATCGCTCGTACCGCGCGGGCTACGTCTTCCGCAACGAGAAGCCCGGGCCGGGGCGCTTTCGCCAGTTCATGCAGTTCGACGCCGACATCGTCGGCGCGCCGAACGTCTCGGCCGATGCCGAGATGGCGATGATGATGGCCGACACGATGGAGGCGCTGGGCATCCCGCGCGGGCAGTATGTGATCCGGGTGAACAACCGGAAGGTTCTCGATGGCGTTCTGGAGGCGATCGGCCTCGGCGAGGAGGACGCTGAACGGCGGCTTACGGTGCTCAGGGCCATCGACAAGCTGGACAAGTTCGGCGTCGAAGGCGTGCGGCTGCTACTGGGTAAAGGTCGCAAGGACGAGAGCGGCGATTTCACGCCGGGAGCGGGGCTCGGGACTGCCGGAATAGATGTTCTAATCGAGTTCCTTGATGCGAGTTCAGTAGGGGTAGTCCACTCCGCTGCGTTCGAGCCAAAGGAAAACCCCAAATTGGCTGATATGAAGGGCGGCGTCTTGAGGAAGATGCCAGCTACGCTGGTTCACAATAAGATTGATCTACACGCTAATCAAAAGTTCAGCGACGGCGAAGCGGAGCTTGATCAGATCAGGCTCCTTTCGGAAATGGCTGGCTACGGCCCCGATCGCATCCGCATCGACCCCTCCGTGGTCCGCGGCCTCGAATACTACACCGGCCCGGTGTTCGAGGCCGAACTCCTCTTTCCCGTCACCAACGAAAAGGGCGAGGTCGTGCGCTTCGGTTCGGTCGGCGGCGGCGGGCGCTATGACGGGCTGGTCTCGCGCTTCATGAGCCAGCCGGTGCCGGCGACGGGCTTTTCCATCGGCGTCTCGCGGCTGATGACGGCGCTGAAGAATCTCGGCCGGCTGGAGACCTCGCGGCGCACCGGCCCGGTGGTGGTCACCGTCATGGATCGCGACCGCATGGCGGATTATCAGGCCATGGCGACGCAGCTGCGCAACGCGCTGAATACCGACGAGGCCGGTAACCCGACCGAGGTGCCCGTGCCGGTCGAGGTGTTCCAGGGCAATCCCAAGCAGTTCGGCAAGCAGCTGCAATATGCCGATCGGCGCGACGCCCCCTGCGTGATCATTCAGGGCGGCGACGAGAAGGCCGCCGGGAAGGTGCAGGTCAAGGATCTGGCGCTCGGCAAGGAGTTGTCGGCGCAGATCACCGACAATGCCGAATGGCGCGAGGCGCGGGCCGGGCAGGAGATGGTCGACTATGCGCCCGAAAGCCCGGACGCGATGATCGCCGCCGTGCGCGCCATCCTGTCCCGCCAGTCCGGCGGCAAGGGCTGAGCCGCCATGTCCGGCGAGACCATCGGCCCGGCGCTGGATGAGCTGTTTGCGCGGCGCGGCGCGGCGCCGGCGACGACGCCGATCATCCTGCCGGCCGAGCCCTATCTCGACACCGCGGGCGAGGCGCTGCGCCGGCGGATCTTCCTTACCCGGGGCGAGGGCGGGGAGAATCTCTGCCTCAGGCCGGATTTCACCGTTCCCGTCTGCATGCGCCACATCGCCGAGGGCGCCGACCTGCCGCGGCGCTACTCCTATCGCGGCCTCGTCTTCCGCCAGCGGGCGGACGGGCCGGCGGAATTCGTTCAGGCCGGCATCGAGGATCTCGGCGAGGAGCACCGGGCCGAAGCGGATGCCCGCGCGGTCGCCGATGCCTTGGCCGGGCTGGAAGCCTGCAGCGTGCCTGCCGAAAGCCTCGACGTCATTCTCGGCGATCAGGGGCTGTTCGAGGCGGTGCTGAGGGCGCTCGGCCTGCCCGAGGGCTGGCAGCGCCGGCTGATCCGCACTTTCGGCCATGACGGGCAGCTCAGGGCCGCCCTCGAAGGCCTGTCTCGCGGGCCGGACCATGCGCTGGACGGCATCGAGCCGCAGTTGGTCGAGCTTGCCCGCGACCGCGAGGAAGGCGCGCTGACGCGGCTGATCCGCAGCCGGATGGAGGATGCCGGCCTGCCGCCCCATTCCGGCCGCTCGCCCGGCGAGATCGCCGCCCGGCTGATCGAAAAGGTGGCGGTCGCCGAAGCCCGGCTCGGCGAGGGGCCGCTCGAGCTGCTGCAGGATTTTCTCGCCGTCTCCTGCCCACTCGACGAGGCGGGCGAGCGGCTCGCCGTCGTGATGGGCACGGCCGGGCTCGACCTCGGCCGGGCGATGACCGCCTTCGAGACGCGCAACCTGGCGCTCCGGGCGGCGAATGTGGATCTGTCGCGGATCACCTATCGCGCCGCCTTCGGCCGGCCGATCGACTATTACACCGGCCTCGTCTTCGAAGCGCGTGAGAAAGGTGCCGACGAACCGCTCGCCGGCGGCGGGCGCTACGATCGTCTGATGACCATCCTCGGCGCCGACACGCCGATCCCCGCGGTCGGGTTTTCGCTGTGGCTCGACCGGATCGAAGGGGTGGCGCGATGACGACCGGGGCGTTGAGTTCGATTGCGCCCGTGTGCGTCAGGGTAGCGGCTGGGAAGCTCGCTCGGCTGAGCTTGGCGGCTGGGAACCCCCCTCTGTCCTGCCGGACATCTTCCCCTCAAGGGGGGAGATCGATCTCGCGCGGGACTCGCCGCGAGGACTGCGTCGTACTGCCTCGCATCAAAGCCGGGTCTGAACGTGCAAACGCGGAGGCGTGGTGGTCCGCCGCTGCTGAAACGTGTGAAATTTCATCGCGAAGAACAAAGCTGCTGATCTCCCCCCTTGAGGGGGAGATGCCCGGCAGGGCAGAGGGGGGTACGCTGCCGCAGCGCTTAACGAATGCTCGTTCTTCTTCTGCGGCTCGTCGTCGACGAAACGACCGACAGGCCGTGCAAGTCGCAGGAGGGAGCAGCCAATGACCATCACCCTCGCCATTCCCTCCAAGGGCCGGCTGATGGAGAAGTCGCTCGCGGCCCTGAACGAGGCCGGGATCGTCGTGACCGCCGGCGAGACGCGCTCCTATCGCACCCAGGTCGAGGGCTTCGACGGGCTGGAAGTGCTTCTTCTGTCGGCCTCGGAGATCGCGCGGGAGCTGCGCGACGGGGCGATCGATTTCGGCATCACCGGGGAGGATCTCGTCCGCGAGACGATTCCCGAACCCGATCGCGCCGTCGGCGTCGTCGCCCGCCTCGGCTTCGGCCATGCCGACGTCGTCGTCGCGGTGCCCGAGGCCTGGGTCGACGTTCAGGCGATGGACGATCTCGGCGACGTCGCCGGCTCGTTCCGGGCGCGGCATGGGCGCCGCCTCAGGATCGCGACGAAATACTGGCGGCTGACCCAGGGCTTCTTCAGCCGCACCCACGGCATCCAGAGCTACCGCATCGTCGAGAGCCTCGGCGCCACCGAGGGCGCGCCGGCGGCGGGCTCGGCCGACATCATCGTCGACATCACCTCGACCGGGTCGACCCTCGTCGCCAACCAGCTGAAGATCCTGTCGGACGGGGTGATCCTGAAGTCGGAGGCCTGTCTGGTGCGCTCCCATGCGCGGCGGCACGAGCCGGGTGAGGGCGCCCTGTGTGATGAACTCGCCGGCCGCTTCACGCGCTGACGGCCGAGCGTCGTCTGGCGTTGGAAGATGTTTCGTAACAAAATGAAACCGTTCGGAATGCTGATGGCAAGGTCTCGTTGACGGTCCTCCCGTTAGCTGATGGTCGTGTTTTCAACGACCAGTCGCGAGCGGAGCGCAGCGCCATGTCCCTGACCATTGGATCCAGCACCACGACGACGAGCGTCCTTTCCAGCGACGACACGAACTCCGGCGTGGACGACGTCGCGGCGATCAAGGACAAACTCGCTTCCGCCCAGACCGCGCTGAGTGAAGCCGAAGAGGCGGGCGACACCGAAGAAGCGACGACCCAGCAGGCGCTTGTCACCAAATACACCGCCGAACTCGCCAAGGCCCAGAAGGCCGCCGAAAGCGGCGGCGCTGGCGTCGTGCAGGCTTCCGGCCCGGCGATCGCCGAGAGCGGCGAGGCCAATCCCTACAGGGCGACGGCCCGGATCGACGTCACGACGCTCGCGGCGAGCGCGGAGACGGACCGGGCGGACGGGACGTCGGACGCGGCAGCCTCCGCCACGGCGGAAGCCGAGCGGGCCGAGGCCGAATACAAGGCCAACATGCCCCTGGCCGCCGACAAGGCCGAAACGGCGGAGGCATGACGCCGCCCGCTGCGCCGTCAGGCGTAGCGGCGCTCGCGGACGGTCTCGTCGACGGCGGTCGAGCCGGCACCCGGGCCGGCGAGGACGAGGAAGCCGCCGGCGAGCGCGATGTTCTTCAACAGCGCCGTCTGGTCGCCGCCATGGACCAGGAAGCCGGTGGCGACGCAGAACAGCCACGAGTGCGATGGCGAAGATCCGCGTCTGGCATTGTCTGAAGACGGTCTGATTGCGGATCCGTCGTCGAGCCTCAGGCCGGCGCGATCATCGTCTTCGGGTCGACGATGCGGTCGTAGTCCTCGCCCGAGACGAGGCCGGAGGCGACCGCCTCCTCGCGCAGCGTCGTGCCGTTCTTGTGCGCGGTCTTCGCGATGTTGGCGGCGTTGTCGTAGCCGATGGTCGGCGCCAGCGCCGTCACCAGCATCAGCGACTGCTGCATCAGGCTGGCGATCCGCTCCTCGTTGGCTTCGATGCCGTCGACGCAGTGCTCGGCGAAGCTCTCCATGCCGTCGGCGAGGAGACGGATCGAGGAGAGGACGGCGTTGGCGATGACCGGCTTGAAGACGTTGAGTTCGAAGTGCCCTTGGGAGGCGGCGACGGTCACCGTCGTCTCGTGGCCGAAGACCTCCGTCGCCACCATGGTCAGCGCCTCGCACTGGGTCGGGTTGACCTTGCCGGGCATGATCGAGGAGCCCGGCTCGTTGGCCGGCAGGTTGAGTTCGCCGAGGCCGGAGCGCGGGCCGGAGCCGAGGAAGCGGATGTCGTTGGCGATCTTCATCAGATCGGCGGCGAGCGTGTTGAGCGAGCCGTGGAAGAAGGTCAGCGCGCCGTGGGAGGCCAGCGCCTCGAACTTGTTCTCGGCGGTCCGGAAGGGATGGCCGGTGAGCTTCGCGATCTCGGCGGCGATGTCGGTGTCGAAGCCGATCGGGGCGTTCAGCCCGGTGCCGACGGCGGTGCCGCCCTGGGCCAGCGCCAGGACGCCGTCGAGCGAATCGGCAATGCGCTTCTTCGCCAGTTCGAGCGCCATGGCGTAGCCGGAGAATTCCTGGCCGAGGGTGACCGGGGTCGCGTCCTGGGTATGGGTGCGGCCGATCTTGATGATGTCCGCGAATTCCTTCGCCTTGCGGTCCAGCGAGGCGTGCAGCGTCTCCAGCGCCGGCAGGAGCCGGGCCTTCGCCTCGACGACGGTCGCGACATGCATCGCCGTCGGGAAGACGTCGTTGGACGACTGGCTCATATTGACGTGGTCGTTCGGATGGACGGGCTTCTTCGAGCCCATTTCGCCACCCATCATCTCGATCGCCCGGTTCGAGATCACCTCGTTGACGTTCATGTTCGTCTGGGTGCCCGAGCCGGTCTGGTAGACGACCAGCGGGAAATGGTCGTCGAGCTTGCCGGCGATGATCTCGTCGGCCGCCTTCTCGATGGCGTCGGCGATCTCCTGCGGCAGCCGGCCCTTGGCGGCGGAGACGCGCGCGGCGGCCTTCTTGACGGTGGCCAGCGCATGGATCACCGGCAGCGGCTGGCGCTCGAGGCCGATCTTGAAATTGTTGCGCGAGCGCTCGGTCTGGGCGCCCCAGTAGCGGTCGTTCGCGACCTCGATGGCGCCGATGGAATCGGTCTCGGTGCGTGTCGTCATGGGGGTGCCCCTCCTTCAAGACTGCGTGTCCGGATTGCCAATAGCGGCGGCGGACCGGGATCGAAAGAGCGGCGGCAGGGTAAAATCGTTTGAAATTTGCCGGGCTGCGACGACTGCGTCAGGAAGGCGCGTTGAAAAACCTTGCCGTTTTGTCATCGCGACCGATTTTCTCGTCACCGACCATTCCCCAATCCCGGAAAGGATGAAGACATGAAAACCATGGTGAGGAGCGCCGTCGTCCTGAGCCTCGTGGCAGGCCTCGCGATCAGCGCCGGCTGCAGCCGGACGCAGAAGACGCTGGCGGGCGCCGGCATCGGCGGCGCGACAGGCGCGGTGGCCGGCAATGCGATCGCCGGCAGCGGCGGCGCCATCGTCGGCGGCGTCGGCGGTGCGGTCGTCGGCGGGGCGGTCGGCCGGAACTACTGAACGAGAAGGCTCCCGGCCCGCCCGGTCCGGGAGCCTTGCCGAAAAGGTGCGATCGGCCGATCCCCAGATCACCGGCCGGCGAACTTGCCGACGATCTCGCTGAGGCTGGTGGACACGGCGACGGAGGCGACCACGGTCGACCCGCACTGGAAGGCGCCGGTGCAGAAGGCGTCCGCATCGATGTCGGTGTCGTGATAGCGCACGTCGAAGGAGACGTTGTCGTTGAACTCGTAGGTCAGCCCGGCATCCCAGACGAAATGCTCGCGGTAGCGGTCCTTTTCGAAGGCCTGATAGCCGAGCGAGCCGGAAAAGCTCAGATCGTGCGGCAGCGGCACCTCGATCGCGCCCTTGGTGAAATAGCCCGTATCGTCCTGGCCGAAATAGTTCGGCGCGTAGGCGAAGGTTCCGGTGACCGTCGCGACGTCCTCGAAGGTATAGGACAGCGAGTTGAAAAACTCCGGATAATCCTGATCCGGCACGTCGTGATAGGTGTAGTAGTAATAGGTCAAGTCGACCGACCAGTTGCCGAAGCTCGGACGCCAGGCGACGAAGGGATCGAACTCCAGATGCGGCTCCGGCGTACCGAAATCGACGTTCGAGGCGAAGAAGCCGACGTGGAAGTCGTGGAACTTCATGTCAACCGTGCCCTGCAGCGCGGGGGCGCGATCGGTCTGGGAGTAGCCGCGCAGCGAGACGTAGTCGGTCAGGCCCTCGACCGTGAAGGTCACGTCGAAGACGTCAGGGTCGAGCGAGGATACGGCCTCTTGCCCCCGCGACGAGGGGCCGGCCTCCTGCGCCGATGCGGCTGATGCGCCCAGAAGCGCGAATGCCGCGGCAAGGATGCCGGCGGCTGCCGGCGAATACGCGGTCTTTCGACGCGAGACGTTTTTCCGGATGTCCACGCCACTCCCCTCCATGTTCGAACATTTGGGCAGGGTAGCGATCGTGGCCGCCGGATAAACCTTCAAATTGCATCGCGACGGCATGCCGACGGCCGATGTCACGACCATGTCACAGTCCTGGTCGCGGCTAAGGATGACCGGGAGCAGAATCTTCGAGAGCTGCAGGATGAAAAAAGCCGGGCGCTGGGCCCGGCTCTCCGCATCTGGTCGAGGTTGCAAAGCGACGCCGGATCGTTCGTCAGCCGGAGGTCAGCGGCGAGATCGAGATCTCCACCCGGCGGTTCTGGGCGCGGCCGGATTCCGTCGCGTTGGAGGCGACCGGGCGGCTCTCGCCGAAGCCCTGGGTGTTCAAGCGGCGCGGATCGACGCCTTGGCTCGCCAGATACTGGCTGACCGACGAGGCCCGCTGCTGCGAAAGCTGGAGGTTGTAGGCGTCCGATCCCTGGCTGTCGGTGTGGCCGTAGACGTCGACGATCGACCGGTCGAATTCCTCGAGCACAAGGGCGACGGAATTCAGCGTCGGATAGAAGCCCGGCAGGATCGAAGCCTGATCGGTCGGGAAGGTGATGTTCGACGGCATGTTGAGGATGATCCGGTCGCCGACGCGGGTGACGGAGACGCCCGTGCCCTGAAGCTGGGCGCGCAGCTTGGCTTCCTGGTTGTCCATGTAGAGGCCGATGCCACCGCCGGTCAGCGCGCCGACGCCGGCGCCGATCAGCGCCGCCTTGCCGCCGTCGTGGCCCGTCGCCCGGCCGATCACATAGCCGCCGAGCGCGCCGACGCCGGCGCCGATGCCGGCGCCGCCGAGCGTGTTGGAGATCTTCTGTTCACCCGTATAGGGATCGGTCGTGCAGCCGGCGAAGGCGGCAGTGAGGGCGAGGGCGAGGGCGAGTTTCTTCATCGGGACGTGACCAGCCTTTGGCGACGGGCTTTCCGCCCGTTCGCATTGTTCCTTCGATGCGCCGATAGTGACCAGAATTGTCGGGATTAGGGCTCGCGGGGCGGCGCGGCGATTTGTCGTGCGTTGTTGCATCGCGACCACGCTCGGCAAGGAGTTCGTCCATCCCGCCTGCTCGAAGGAGGGGCAGCCCCGGCCGTGGCGCTTCCGCCGCGCGAGGTCTGCGAGGGCCGGTCCGTGTCGCTCAGATCCCGGCGGTGCGGACGACGAAGGCGGCGATGCTCGCCAGGGCCAGCAGCGCGCCGCAGAAGACGATCAGGCGGTTCGCCCAGCCGGTCCGGTCGTAGACCTCGAGGATGGCGGCGACGGCGGCCGGCAGGGTGATCAGGATCGGGTGAAACCAGTATCCCTTCAAGACGGTCGTGCCGCTCGCCAACACTAGAAGAAGAGCCAGCGCGAAGGACGCGCCGATCGCCGTCACGAGATAGCGGGTTCCGGCCCCGAGCCGGCCGAAAGCCCCACGCACCGCCCGGCCATCGAGGCGCGCCAGGACCACGGCGGCGAGCGCCACCCCCAAGAGCGGCCCACAATAGGCGAGAGCCTGGAACGCGAAGTCGGCGAGACCGGCCAGGCGATCGAGAAGCATCGAACCGGAGCCGTGAAAGCCGAACTTGTCGGCGCTGTCGTCCAGCGTCTCGATCCGCCCGGCCGCCAGCCAGGCGAGCGGTGCGGCGAGAATGGCGAGGAAGGCCACCGCGGCGACGGCGATCCTTGATGTCCGAAGGGCGGGGCGAACGGCGCTAAGGGCGAGACCGGCGGCGGCCGAGCCGGCAATCGCGACGAGGCTGTTGTATTTTCCCAGCACGGCGAGGGCCGCGCTGGCACCCATCAGGGCGTACGAACCCGTCGTCCGGCGGCGCAACGTCACGAGAAACGCCAGCTGGAAGAGGGCTGTGAACAGCATGCCGCTGAGCGAGTGGCTGAAGGTGCGCTGCGCTTCCCATCCGACCGTCGGCATCAGGAACAGGCCGAGCGCCGCCGAGGAGGCTCCCTGGCGCGAAAGCTGCAATTCGCGGCCGATCCCGTAGAGCGTGGTCGCCAGGAGAATAAGGACGGTGAAGCGGGTGACGTAGATCGCCGCGATGTCGCTTCCCACCACCAGATCGACGAGCTTGATCAGCCAGGTGTGGAGCGGCGGCTGGACGCCGCTGTAGCCGAACGCCCACCGGCCCATTTCGGCGAGCTGCTGGCGGTCGTCGAAGCCCGGAGGGGGACTGGCGACGACGTTGATGGCGAGATTGGCGAGATAGACCAGCGCGACGAAGACCAGCGGCAGGGGCAGGGGGCCGAGCCGCGCCGAAGCGAAGCGCGCGACGGCGGCATCGAGCATGGCGGTTCTGGCGAACAGGCGGCGGAGACGGCCGGGCGAGCCGGCGTCCATGGGATCGTCCGTGACGGTCAAGAAATCATCCGAAGAAAATGGTCGGCTGTCAGCAGCAGTCCGCGCATTCAAAAATGTCGCCGGTCCCTGCCGCTGCCGGCCTTCGTCGGTCTTCTAAGTGATAGTGTCGGAATCGTCCAATCGAGTTGCCTGCGGAACGCTACCCTCATGACTTGAAGGAGTGTTCGCGATGCCACTCGAGAAACTGAGGCAGCGGGCGGGCCGAGGGATGGTCTGGCGGAGTGGCTCGACCATTGCGATTGAGCAAAGATCTCACTGCATCCAAGTCATTCACATGTCTCGAAATCATGATGTCGAGGTTGTTGGAAAGGCTGACCAGGCCACGATCGAACATCCAATGGATCGTTCCAGAAAGCGCGATGCCGTTTCCAATCACATCCGGTCCTCCGCTTTCGACGGGCTGAATGTGGGCGGCCTCCACTTCTGCGCGACCTCCGCCATTGACGAGCTTGAGCCCGGTCAAGGCGCAGCGGGAGTCGTATGCTTTCAGGACGACGCGCCTGAACATGCGATCTCGATAGTCTCTCGAAACCAATTGCCGTTCTCGGTCCCCGATCGAACCGGCGGCATAAGGTGCTTGCTCTTCGGCGAATTGGAAACCTGCATCGCCGATGTCAACACGCGGCAAAAACGTCTCGTCGTAAGGCAAGCCGCGCGCGATAATCCGTGCGAAATCCGCCGGTCCTAAGGGACGAACTGCGGCTTGGGCACGGCCGGAGATGTTTCCCGCCTCGTTCAAAAGTCCCCTCTCGATCAATCCTCCGCCTGGAAGATTGAAAGCAACGTGCTCGACAAAATCGAGATAGGTTCCAGGTTCGATCAAGGCGTAGAACATGTCGTCACTCCCGGGGTCGGGCACGACTTCTTGGACCCGGGCGACGGCGAAATATCCGCGCGTGCGGAGAACCTTTCGGGGCTCGTAATAGACGATCCAGTCACCGACGCAGGCTTCGACTCGGCGCAGATATTGGCGGGGGAAATGATAGCGCTCGGCCGGCGTATCTCGATAGATCGAATCGAATCGATGGATGAAAACGCCGAATGCCATTGCCTATGGATAGCGCAGCATCGACGGTTCGCAAACGTCGATGTTTTGGCGGTCTGAGGCTCGCCCGGCAGAACCGGGCTAAGCCATTTTCAACGCGAGAAATTCTCGCTTCAGGCCGCCTTCCTCTGCTTCAGGAGCCCGCGATTGACCAGCAACTCGGCGATCTGCACCGTGTTCAGCGCCGCGCCCTTGCGAAGGTTGTCCGAGACGACCCAGATGTTGAGGCCGTTGTCCAGCGTCTGGTCCTCGCGGATGCGCGAGATGTAGGTGGCGTCCTCGCCGGCGCTTTCATAGGGCGTGACGTAGCCGCCGTCCTCGTGCTTGTCGACGACGAGGCATCCCGGCGCCTGGCGCAGGATCTCGCGCGCCTCGTCGGCGCTGATCTCGTTCTCGAACTCGATGTTGACGGCTTCCGAATGGCCGATGAACACCGGTACGCGGACCGCCGTGCAGGTGACCTTGATCTTCGGATCGAGCATCTTCTTGGTTTCGGCCATCACCTTCCACTCTTCCTTGGTGGAGCCGTCTTCCATGAAGACGTCGATGTGGGGGATGACGTTGAAGGCGATGCGCTTGGTGAACTTCTTCTTCTCCACCGGATCGGCGACGAACACGGCGCGGGACTGCTGGAACAGCTCGTCCATGCCGTCCTTGCCGGCGCCGGAGACCGACTGGTAGGTGGAGACGACGACCCGCTTGATCTTCGCGCGGTCGTGCAGCGGCTTCAGCGCGACGACGAGCTGGGCGGTCGAGCAGTTCGGATTGGCGATGATGTTCTTCTTGGTGAAGCCGGAGACGGCGTCGGCATTCACCTCGGGCACGATCAGCGGCACGTCCGGGTCGTAGCGCCAGGCCGAGGAATTGTCGATGACGACGCAGCCCTGCGCGCCGATCTTCGGCGAATACTGCTTGGAGATCTCGCCGCCGGCCGACATCAGGCAGATGTCGATGTCGGAAAAGTCGAAGCCCTCCAGCGCCTTGACCTTCAGCGTCTCCTCGCCGAAGGAAACCTCCGTGCCCTGGCTGCGGCGCGAGGCGAGCGCCACCACCTCGTCGGCCGGAAAGCCGCGCTCGGAAAGGATCGACAGCATCTCGCGACCGACATTGCCGGTGGCCCCGACGACGGCAACCTTGTAGCCCATGGGAATTCGACCTTCTCTCGCTCTCCCCTTGCCAAACGATCGAGCACGCTCGTCATCCGCCCCGGGGGAGACAAGCGGGGCGGGGCGTCAGCTAATCGACGTTTTCTCAGTCAGGGAGCGCACGGTCATGGGCGGTGATATGCGCGGGAAGTCGAATCTTGTCAATCATGGGAAATCGGGCATGGGAAATGGGCAGTCGGAATGCGGCATGGGCGACGGAGCGCGAGCCGTGGCGTGATGTGAACCCCATTTTCCTGATCGCCGCATCGCCCTTCCGGTGAGGACGTTCCCGTGTCAGGGAGAAGCGCACAGCAAGGGATTTCGCCGATGTCGCATTTCGCCGTCCTGCTCGCCGGCCGCATGGTGCCGACGCCGACCCTTCGCGCGGCGATCGGCGGCGCGCGGGTGATCGCCGCCGACGACGGCATCCGCCACGCCCGCGATCTCGGCCTGTCGCCGGAACTCTGGGTGGGAGACTTCGATTCGGCGCCGGAAGCGCCGCCCATCGCGCTCGCCGGCATCAGGCGCGAGCCGTTTCCGCGCGACAAGGACAAGACCGACGGCGAACTCGCCATCGAGGCGGCGATCGCCCTTGGCGCCACGAAGATCACCCTCATTGGCGCGCTGGGCGGGCCGCGCTCCGACCACGCCTTTTCCCACCTCGTCCTGGCGCTGCGCTATTTTCGCCAGGGCCTCGACGTCGCTTTGCGCGACGGGGCGGAATCGGCCTTTCCGTTGTCGGCCGAGCCGCGCACCTTCGATCTCGCGGCCGGCGCGCAATTTTCGATCCTGAAGTTCTCGGCGGTGCGGGGCCTGATGATCGCGGGGGCGAAATGGCCGCTTCGCGCCGTCGACCTGCCGCTCACCTCCATCCTCACCCAGTCGAACGAAGCGGTGGGCAGGGTGACGGTGACGGTCATGGAAGGCGAGGCGATCCTCCTCGCGCAGGACGATCCGGCGGTACGCTGACGACAGCGCCGCGGCGGCCGGTGCCGGCCGGCCCCGTCATCGGGCCGCCGACGCGGCGGCGCCCGAGACGCGGGCAAGTCGGCGAACGGCAGTCACGCTGTCGCAAATCGAAACGCGGTCACGCCGGCGAACGATGAGCACGCCGGCGCAAACCGAAACGCGGGCACGCCGCCGCAAATGTCGCGATCCCGGCCGATCCCTGCTTGGCCTTTCGCGGCGATTTGACTATGGTGCCGGCCGGAACGGTCCCGTAGCTCAGCAGGATAGAGCATCAGATTCCTAATCTGAGGGTCACAGGTTCGAATCCTGTCGGGATCACCAACGATTTCAATCTCCTCGGGCTGCGCGGGCCTCCGGCTCCAGGCAACCGTACCTGCTACGTCGCGTCCGCGAAGCTGCCGGTGTCGAGGAACCGCTCGATCGTCTCGCAATGGGGGCGGATGTCGATGCCCTGGGCCTCGAGCCAGGCGTCGTCGTAATAGGTGGCGGCATAGCGCTCGCCGCTGTCGCAGATCAGCGACACCAGCGATCCTTCCTCGCCGGTCTGCATCAGCTCGGCGGCGATGAGGCAGAGCGCGTAGAAATTCGTGCCGGTCGATCCGCCGACGCGGCGAAACAGCCGTCCCGAAAGAACCCGCATGGCGGCGATCGAGGCCGCGTCCGGGATCTTGATCATGTGGTCGATCACTTCGGGCACGAAGGAGGGTTCGACGCGCGGCCGCCCGACCCCCTCGATGCGCGAGGGCGTTGCGCAGCGTGCGCCGCGCCCGCCGCCCCGATAGGCGTCGAAGAAGGCGGAGTGTTCGACGTCGACGACGCACAGCCGCGTGTCGAGATTGCGGTAGCGGATGTAGCGGCCGATGGTCGCCGCGGTGCCGCCGGTGCCGGCGCTCATCACCACCCAGCGCGGCACGGGATGGGCTTCGGCGCCCATCTGCGCGAAGATGCTCTCGGCGATGTTGTTGTTGCCGCGCCAGTCGGTCGCTCGCTCGGCATAGGTGAACTGGTCGAGATAGTAGCCGCCGGCTTCCGCGGCGAGGCGCGCGGCGGTGTCGTAGACCTCGCCGGGCGAGGCGACGAAATGGCAGCGCCCGCCGAAGCGGCGGATCGCCTCGATCTTCTGGGCGCTGGTCGTTTCGGGCATGACGGCGATGAAGGGCAGATCGAGGAGATTGGCGAAATAGGCCTCGCTGACCGCCGTCGAGCCGGAGGAGGCCTCGACCAGCGTCGTGCCCTCGCGGATGCGGCCGTTGCAGATGCCGTAGAGAAACAGCGAGCGGGCGAGACGGTGCTTGAGGCTGCCGGTCGGATGGGTGGATTCGTCCTTCAGATAGACCGAGATGCCCTTCAGTCCGGGGAAGATCGGCTTGACCAGATGGGTGTCGGCGGAACGGCGGCCGTCGCCTTCGAGCACCGTCATGGCGCGCCGCGCCCACTCCCGGTCGGGGCAGGGCGGCAAGGCCATCGGCTCGTGACCCATCCTCGCCTCGTTCGTCATCGCCATTTCAGCTTCTCCTCGTGCATGCCGGAAAGTCGGTCAACGGGCCGGCACCGGCCGACCCGGGACCCGGCCCTCCGTCGCGGTCGCCACATGCCGACGGTATTGTGGTCGATCGCGATGGTCCGCCGGATGGAATGCGGGCGATGAAACACATCGCGCTCGATTCCCGCCAGCTCGACGCCTTCGCCGCCGTCATCTCGATCGGCAGCGTCACCGGCGCGGTCCGCACTCCCGGGCGCTCACAGCCGGTGGTGCCGCGGCAGAGCCGGGATCTCGAAGCCACCCTCGGCTATTCGCCGTTCGATCGCAACGGCCCGCGCATCGCGCCGAGCGGGCGATGCTCTTTGATCGGGAGGCGGAGCGCTATTTGGCCGGCCCTGATGGCGACGATGGACGAGCGCATCGACGCCGTCAGGGCCGGTTCGCCGCGCGCCATCGATCGTCGCGGCGCTCGCTCGGCGTGAGCCGCTGCACCCGGTGAAGGATTGGTCTCTTCGAAGGAGCCACGGAAAGGCTCTCTTTCGCTGCGACGCGGTGAAGGGCACGCACTTGCCGCAAAACGTGATTTGCCGGCCTCCCGGCTGTTGGTATGTGAGTGACATTTCCCGAAGGCCGTCCGACGGAAGTCGCCCCTCGCGCCGAAGACCCGGCCACCGCGACAGACGGCCCACACCGATGCCGGCCCGATGCTTTCGGCCCCGAAGGAAATTTTCATGGAGCAGATTCGCTCAACCACGCTGCCGAATGCCGTCCGGGACGGTGTCTGGCCCGCGCGCCGCACCGACATCCTCGACTGGCTCGTCCAGAAGACCTCCGGCGAGCGGTTCATCGACGTCATTTTCCAGCAGCTTTGCGA
The DNA here is from genome assembly GCF_021390325.1 of Jiella avicenniae. Classification (GTDB taxonomy): domain Bacteria; phylum Pseudomonadota; class Alphaproteobacteria; order Rhizobiales; family Rhizobiaceae; genus Jiella; species Jiella avicenniae. The sequence goes on from NZ_JAJUWU010000004.1 coordinate 378,904, forward strand.
TCGGCTCGTCGAAGCCGGGTTGCCCCTGGGACGCGCGAGCCTGCACTTTCGCATCGACAATCCGCAATGGTTCGGCGCGCGCATCGTCTGGCGCAAGGGCACCGGCCAGCCGGAAGTCAACACGTTCGAGCACGGGACGATGGACACGATCGGCTACTCCGGCAGCCCCGTCGCCCTGGTGCATGACGGCCTCGACGAGGTCCGGTGGAACCTGTCGGCCGGCGATGCCGAGGCTTCGGGACTGCGGCTGTTCGCCCAACTCCGGAGCGAAGGGCTGACGGACTACGTCGCCTGGCCGCTGAAACAGACCCTGGGCCGGCGCCATGTCGTGACCTTCGCCAGCGACGCGCCCGAGGGCTTTTCGAACGAGCACCTCGCGCTGCTGTTCGACCTCCTGCCCATTCTCGCCCTGGTCAGCGAGATCCGGCTGAAGAACCGTCTGGCCCGCACGCTCCTCGAGACCTATGTCGGCCCCCATGCCAGCGAGGCGATCCTCGCCGGGGCGATCATCCGCGGCAGCGGCTCGACGGTCGCGGCGGCGATCATGGTCTGCGACCTGAGGGACTTCACCCACATTTCGGATCTCTGGCCGCGCGACGACGTGATCGAACTGTTGAACAGCTATTTCGACGCGATCTGCGAGCCGATCGAGCGCCATGGCGGCGAGATCCTGAAATTCATCGGCGACGGGCTCTTGGCGATCTTTCCGCTCGGTCGGCCGAGTGCCTGCGACGACCTCCTCTTGGCGGTGGCCGAAGCGCGACAGGCGATGGACCGGCTGAACGCCGAGCGGCTGGCCGAAAACCGCGAAGCCTTGCGTTACGGCGTCGGCATCCATGTGGGCGACGTCATGTACGGCAACATCGGGTCGCGGAGGCGGCTGGACTTCACCGTCATCGGCCCGGCGGTCAACGCCGCTTCGCGCCTGGAAAATCTCACCAAGCTGGTCAAGCGGCCGGTCCTGGTGTCGAAGGCCTTCGCCGACATGGCGCGGTGCCAGGCGCGGCTCGAAAGTCTGGGGTCCTATCCGCTGCGGGGCTTCGGCGAGGAGATGCAGGTCTTTGCGTTCCGGGACGACTGGTTCGTCGCGAAGGCCTCCGCCTGACGGCCGGGCTCGCCGTCGCCCCGTGCTCGGCCGCCGACGCCGTGCCGGTAAGCGGCAGTGGCGGCAGCTGCGCTCAGCCCGCCGCCGCGTCGAAATAGTCTGGGTAGCGTTCGCAGATGACGCGGACGGCGCTGAGCGTGCCGGAAAGATGCTGCCGCACCGCGGTTTCGCAGGCGGCCGCGTCGCCGGCCTCGATCGCATCGAGGATCTGGCCGTGCGCGGCGACGATCGCGTTGACCTTGCCGGGATCGGGCAGGTTGAGGGCGCGCAGCCGGTCGATGTGGCCGGAGCGCTCCGAGATCATGTGCCACAGGGCCGGATGACCGGCCGCCTCGCAGAGCGACAGGTGGAAATACCGGTCGAGCGCGGAAAAGCGCTCCAGGCGCTCCTCCTCGAAGGCCCGGATCTGCAGTTGCAGGACATGCCGGGCGCGGGCGGTTCGCGACGGATCGCCCGCCGCCGCGAGGGTCTTTCCCACCTCGATCTCGAGCGCCATGCGCAGGAACTGCGTCTCCCGCGCATGGGCGACGTTGATCTTGGCGACGACGGTCCGCGACTGCGGGAAGATCTCGACCAGCCCCTCGCGCTGCAGCTGGAAGAAGGCGTCGCGCACCGGGGTCTGGCTGACGCCGTATTCGCTGGCGAGCTGGGCCCGTGACACGAGTTCGCCCGGCCGCAGCCTGAGATCGACGATCCGCCGCCGCAGCGAGCCGTAGATGCTCTGCGAGGCGAGGGGGCGCCGTTCGAAATCGAAATCGAGCTCCGCCGTCAGGGCCGGATCGCCGGTCGAGGTCATGGATTCTTGGTCCGCCAGTTCGTGTCGCCGGAGTCTGTAACAGAGCTTGCCGGGCTGAAACAAATATATTAGTGCTTCAGATGGCCGGTCGGAGGCCGGTCGAGCAATTTCCAGGGAGGATTTCGATGTCCATCAGAACGATCGTTCTCGCAGGCCTCGCATCGGCGGCCGTTGCCGCGCCGGCCGCCGCCGACACCTACACGATCCAGACCTCGTTCAACGCCGGCGACTTCTCGACCACCTATCTGACCGAGAACTGGCTGCCGAAGATCAAGGAGATGACCGACGGCCGGGTCGAGATCAATCTGACGCCCTCCGGCTCGGTCGTGCCCTCGAAGGAGACGCCGCAGGCCGTCGCGATGGGCGTTCTCGACGGCGACTGGACGTCGGTGAACTACTTCTCCGGCCAGGAGCCGGCCTTCGCCATCCTCGGCGACCTGATCTCCGGCTACGACACCCCGGCCCAGATGCTCGGCTTCTGCAAGGACGGCCCGGGCGAGAAAGTCTGGCAGAAGGCCCTCGACGCGATCGCCGACGGCGAGGTCCAGCTCGTCGGCTGCGGCCCCTACAGCCGCGAGGCGCTGCCGGCCCGCGTTCCGATCAAGACGTTCGAGGATCTGAAGGGCAAGAAGATCCGTTCGCCCGAGGGTCTCGCCTCGGCGGTCTTCGCGGCGGCCGGCGCGAGCCCGGTGTCGATCCCCTTCTCGGAAGTCTACGGCGCGCTGGAAAAGGGCATCGTCGATGCCGCCGACGCCTCGGCCTACGTCAACAATGCCGCCACCGGCCTCAACGACGTCGCGCCCTATCCGCTCTATCCCGGCATCCACTCCATGCCGTCCATGGAGCTGACGATGAACAAGGCGAAGTTCGACGAGCTCTCACCGGAAGACCAGAAGGCGCTGCGCGACTGGTTCTACATGGCGATGGAGGACCTCACCAACGTCGTCCACGAGCAGGACGAGAAACTCGCGGCGGAAGACACCAGGAAGGAAGGTGTCGAGGTCATCGACTGGCCGCAGGAAAGCCGCGACAAGATGCGCGTCGTCGCCCGCAAGGAGTGGGAGAAGTTCGCCGAAAAGAGCGATCTCGCCAAGGAAGCGCTCGACGCCAATCTGGAATACATGAAGACTATCGGCCTCATGAACTGAGGCAAATTCGGCCGGCACAAGCGGTCTGCCGGTGCTTCAGGTGGCGAGAAGCCGCCCGAGGCGACAGGCGGGCCGCCCGTCCGGCCGGATCGGTCGTCATCCCCCCGGAGTTTCCATGAGCAAGTTCCTGTCGCGCTATGCGGCGGCGATGGATCGCGCCAGCGTCTTCATCGGCCATGCCTGCTCGGCGCTGTTCTTCGCCTGCATCGCCTTTTCGGCGCTCGAAGTGGTCATGCGCTACGGCTTCGATCATCCGACGAGCTGGTCGATCGAATTGACGATGGCGCTCTGTGCCATGGCCTGGGTTCTGTCGGTCGGCTACGTCACCGAGCGCAACCGCCACATCTCGATCACCATGCTGGAGCTGATGGTCGGTCCGCGCGTCTGGCACTGGTTCCGCCTGATGCAGATCCTCGCCGCGATCGTCACCGTCTCGGTCTTCGCGATGGCGGTCTGGGATCCGGCGCTGCGGGTGTTTTCGCGGCCGGAATATTCCGGCACGGCGCTGAACTCGATCCAGCCGAGCCTGCTCAAGGTTCTCATCCTGGTCGGCGCGATTCTCTACGTCCTGCAGCTCCTCGCCAATCTCGTCCGCTGGGTGCAGGGCACCGAGAAGGCCTCGACCCATGGGCATTGAATACATCACGATCCTGATCGTCGCCTCGCTCCTGGCGCTGATGGCGATTGGCATTCCGCTCGGCGTCACCACCCTTCTCGTCTCGCTCGGCACGGCGATCCTCTATTTCGGCGAACGCGCCGGCTTCTTTCTCGTCGCCGCCAACGTCACCGAGGTGCTGCACAAATACGAGCTGATCGCGGTGCCTTTCTTCGTCTTCATGGCGAACGTCCTGGAGCGATCGGGCATCGCCCACACGCTGTTCGAATCCATGGCGATCCTCGGCGGCCGGTTCCGCGGCTCGGTCGCCGTGCAGACGACGATCGTCGCGGTCATCCTGGCGGCGATGAGCGGCATCATGGGCGGCGAGATCGTCATGCTCGGCCTCATCGCCCTGCCGCAGATGCTGCGTCTCGGCTACGACCGAAAGCTCTCGATCGGCATCATCTGCGCCGCCGGCGCGCTGGCGACGCTGATCCCGCCCTCGGTGGTGCTGATCGTCTACGGCCTCGCCGCGCAGGTCTCGATCACCAAGCTGTTCGCCGCCTCGGCCGTGCCCGGCCTGCTGCTCGCCTCGCTGTTCATCACCTACATTCTGGTGCGGGTGCGGCTGAACCCGGCGATGGCGCCGATCTACGACATTCCCGAGACCGGCCTTCCGTTCTTCTCGCGGCTGAAGTTCCTGACGGGTGCGGTGCTGCCGGCAGTGCTGATCACCGTCGTGCTCGGCCTGATCTACGGCGGCATCGCCACGGTGACGGAGTCCGCCGCCGTCGGCGCGGTCGGCGCGCTCGTGGTCTCGGCAATCCAGAAGCGGCTGTCCTGGACGATGATGCGCGACGCGATGCGCCAGACCGTGCTCACCGTCGGCTCGATCATCTGGCTGGTGCTCGGCGCCGTCTCCCTGATCGGCATCTACAACCGCATCGGCGGCGGCGACTTCCTGCGCGATCTCCTCGGCTCGCTCGACATCGCGCCGATCCTGGTCATCGTCGTGATGATGCTGATCGTCATGGTGCTCGGCACCTTCCTCGAATGGATCGCAATCCTCTTCATCACCGTGCCGATCTTCGCCCCGGTGGTGGCCGATCTCGGCTACGATCCCATCTGGTTCGGCGTGCTCTTCGCCATGAACATCCAGATCTACTACCTCTCGCCGCCCTTCGGCCCCGCCTGCTTCTTCCTGAAGTCGGTGACCAAGGACATCGAGTTGCAGGAGATCTTCGCGGCGGTGCTGCCCTTCATCGCGCTGCAGGCGGTGGGCCTGTTCCTGGTGCTGTTCTTCCCGCAGATCGCGCTGTGGCTGCCGTCGATGCTGGGCAATTAACGCATGATCCCGAAAAGTGGGAACCGGTTTCCGGAAAAGATCATGCGCAGACAGGTCTAAGGGAGGTGCCGATGCAGACCAATCTTCACGACGAGAGCGAAGAGGGCATCTCCGCGGCCGAATTCGACCGCGAGGAGGCGAGCGACGAGGCGAATTTCGGCAACTGGCCGGAGATCGTCGGGCTCGTCGTCGTCGCCATCGTCGCCTTCATGATCCTCCAAGTCACGGGATAGACCATGACACGCAAGACCTATGACGAACTGCGCTCGGCTCGCTGGTTCGCGCCCGACGACTTGCGCAGCTTCGGCCACCGCTCGCGGATGATGCAGCTCGGCTATTCCGAGGAGGATTTCCTCGGCAAGCCGGTCATCGGCATCCTGTCGACCTGGTCGGAGCTGAATTCCTGCCACGGACATTTTCCCGAGCGGGTCGAGAACGTTCGCCGCGGCGTCCTTCAGGCCGGCGGCTTTCCCGTCGAGATGCCGGCGCTGTCGGTCGACGAGAGCTTCACCAAGCCGACCTCGATGCTCTATCGCAATCTCCTCGCGATGGAGACGGAGGAGATGATCCGCTCCCATCCGCTGGATGGTGTCGTGCTGATGGGCGGTTGCGACAAGACCACCCCCGGCCTGATCATGGGCGCGATCACCGCGGGCGTGCCGATGATCTATCTGCCCGCCGGCGCAATGCTGCGCGGCAATTATGCCGGCCGCATCCTCGGTTCGGGCTCGGACGCCTGGAAATACTGGGACGAGCGCCGCGCCGGCAACGTCACCGACGAGGAGTGGGTCGGCGTTCAGGGCGGCATCGCACGGTCCCATGGCACCTGCATGACCATGGGCACCGCCGCGACGATGATGTCGATCGCCGACGCCCTCGGCTTCACGCTCCCCGGCGCCTCGTCGATCCCGGCGGTCGATTCCGGTCACCAGCGCATGTCGACGGACTGCGGCCGGCGGATCGTCGACATGGTCTGGGAGGGCATGACGCCGGACAAGGTTGCGACGACGCCCGCCTTTCACAACGCCGCCAAGGTGGCGATGGCGACCGGCTGCTCGACCAATGCCGTCGTCCATCTGATCGCCATGGCGCGGCGCGCCGGCGTCGATCTCACCCTCGACCATCTCGACGCACTCAGCCGCACGACGCCGCTGATCGCCAATGTCCGCCCGTCGGGCAAGGGCTATCTGATGGAGGACTTCTTCTATGCGGGCGGCCTGCGCGCGCTGATGAAGACGATGGCGGAGATGCTCGACACGTCCGTCATGACGGTGAACGGCAAGACGCTGGCCGAGAACATCGAAGAGGCCGAGGTCTACAACGACGACGTCATCCGGCCCCTGTCGAACCCGGTCTACAAGGAAGGCTCGCTCGCCCTTCTGCGCGGCAATCTCTGCCCGGACGGCGCGGTGATCAAGCCGGCCGCCTGCGATCCGAAGTTCCACGTCCATGAAGGGCCGGCGCTGGTCTTCGACAGCTACCCCGAGATGAAGAAGGCGGTGGACGACGAGACTCTCGACGTCACGCCCGACCACGTGATGGTGCTGCGCAACGCCGGCCCGCTGGGCGGCCCCGGCTTTCCCGAGTGGGGCATGCTGCCGATCCCCAAGGCGCTGATCAAGCAGGGCCATCGCGACATGCTGCGGATTTCCGACGCCCGCATGTCCGGCACCTCCTACGGCGCCTGCGTTCTTCACGTCGCGCCGGAGAGTTTCGTCGGCGGGCCGCTGGCACTCCTGAAAAACGGCGACATCGTCCGCCTCGACCTGCCGAACCGCCGGCTCGACATGCTGGTGGACGAGGCGGAACTCGAAAAGCGCAAGGCCGAATGGACGCCGCCCGAGCCGCGGTACCAGCGCGGCTGGGGCTGGATGTTCTCGCGCCACGTCACCCAGGCCGACAAGGGCTGCGATTTCGATTTTCTGGAGCGCGGCTTCGGCGCCGCCGCCGGCGAGCCGGACATTTTCTGACAGGCCGCGCCGCCCGTTCGGCCGCGGCGCCCGATCATCAACAGGAGAGACGACATGAACGAGGCAACCCGCGAGAAGCTGATGGGCGTCTCCGTGGCGACGCTCGCCACCGCATTGTTCAAGCGCGGCCTGCGCAACCAGGTGATCCAGGGCGTCCATCCGCTGGGTCGCAAGGGCAGGAACATGGTCGGCCCGGCCTTCACCCTGCGCTACATGCCGGCGCGCGAGGATCGCAACCAGCTGTCGGAATTTCTGAAGCCCGATCATCCGCAGCGGGTCGCCATCGAGACCTGCCCCGAAGGCCACGTCCTCGTCATGGACAGCCGCAAGGACGCCCGCGCCGCCTCGGCGGGCGACATCCTGATCACCCGGTTGATGGTGCGGGGCGGCGCCGGCGTCGTGACGGACGGCGGCTTCCGCGACGCGGCGACGATCGCCGAACTCGACATTCCGGCCTATCATTCGCGCCCGTCGAGCCCGACGAATCTGACGATCAACGAGGCGATCGCCATCAACGAGCCGATCGGCTGCGGCGACGCGCCGGTGTTCCCGGGCGACGTGATCGTCGGCGACGACGACTGCGTCATCGTCATCCCGGCCGGCATCGCCGACGAGATCGCCGCCGAAGCGGTCGAAATGACCGCCTATGAGGACTTCGTGGTCGAGAAGGTCAAGGCCGGCGAGACGATCATCGGGCTCTATCCGCGCACCAGGGACGAGCATCTCGCCGCCTTCCAGGAATGGCGCAGCCAGCACGGCCGCTAGACAGAGGCGATCGGCACGAGAGTGCGCGCGGGTGTGGCCGGGCCACGCTCGCCGCCCGTCCGGAGGTTCCGGGCTCTCACCGTTCGCCGTGCTCCAAAGACGCTTGCGGCGAACCCGTCTTCGCACCGTCTTTGCTTCGTGATTTTGAACAATCCGCCGCGTCCGGTATAACGACCTTCCCTTAGGGAATGGAGGTCGACCGTTGGACCATCGGTTTCGTCACCCGGGCGGGAGCGGTGCGCCTCGTCCGTTCCGTGCGATCGCCACCACGTCAGTCGCGACTTCGACGGCGATCGTGGCGGTCACTCTCGCCGGCCTCGCGCCGATGGAGGCGATGGCGACGTCGCTGGAGCGAAGGACGGCTCCGATCGCCGCGCCCGATGCAGCTCGGCCGCAGCCGGGTGCGGCAGCCGAAGGGAGCGACGGAAACGCGCCGGCCGGCTCCGCCGCCGAGACGCGGGCGGAGAGACAGGCGATGGAGACCTGCGACGCCCTTGCCTCCGATCCCGACGACGTGACGCGGCCGCAAGGGCTTTCGGGCGAGCGCAGCCCCGACGCGGTCGAATTCGCCAAGGCGATTCCGGCCTGCACGGCGGCGCTTTCCGCCCATCCGGACGACCCGCGATATGCCTTTCAGCTCGCCCGCGCCTACCGCTCCGCGGAGCGTTTTGACGAGGCGGTTCGCCATTACGATCGGGCCGCCAAGGCGGGACACGCCGCGGCCCAATACGACCTCGGGCAGATGTATGACGACGGGAGGGGTGTCGCGGAGGATGACACGAAGGCGCTCGCCCTGTACCGCCAGAGCGCCGAGGCCGGAATGCCTCTGGCCCTCCATGCCCTCGGCCTCGCCTACCGGGACGGCAGCCCCAAACTGGCAGCCGACGAGAAGGAAGCCGCCCGGCTGCTGCTGCAGGCTGCCGAGGCGGGCCTTGCCGCCGCGCAGCTCGAGGTCGGCTACATGCAGCAGGCCGGGATCGGCTTTCCGGCCGACGATGCGGCGGCGCTCGCATGGTTTCGCAAGGCTGCCGACGCCGGCAATGCCGACGCGCTGATGTGGATCGCCAGCTTCCACGAAAACGGCCGCGCTGGGCTCGCAAAGAGCGACGAGGCCGCACTCGACTTCTATCGCCGGGCCGCCGAGGGCGGCAACGCGTTTGCGACCAACATGGTCGGCCTGTTCACGGCCGACGGCCGTGGCGGGCTCGCGGCGAACCGCGAGGAGGCCGTCGCACTTTATCGCAAGGCAGCCGAGGCCGGCGATCCCGACGGTCAGCTCAATCTCGCCTGGGAGTTGGCGAACAACGACGGATCCGCCGGGGCCGAGGCGGAGGCCCTCGAGTGGTTTCGCAAGGCCGCCGACGCCGGCAGTGCCAATGCGTTGATGTGGCTCGGCAACTTCAACGAAAACGGCCGCGGCGGTCTGGCGAAGAGCGACGAGGTCGCCCTCGACTTCTACCGGAAGGCCTCCGAGGCCGGCAACGTTTTCGCCACCAACATGATCGGGGTGTTCACCGCCGACGGACGGGGCGGCCTGACGGCGGACGCCGAAAGCGCCATCCCGCTGTTTCGCAAGGCGGCCGAGGCCGGCGACCGCGACGCCCAGGTCAATTTGGCGAGGCAGTTGGCGAATGGCAACGGCGTTTTGAAGGACGACGCGGAGGCGCTCGCGTGGTTCGCCAGGGCGGCCGAAGCGGGCGACCTCAAGGCCCAGAACAGCTACGGGTTTCGCCTGGTCAACGGCACCGGCGCGAAGGCCGACCCCGTCGAGGGCGTGAGGTGGCTGCGGCGCGCGGCCGAGAGCGGCTTTACGGCCGCGCAGCTCAATCTCGGCAAGATGTACGAGGACGGGGTCGGGGTCGAGCAGGACTATGCCGAGGCCGCGGCCTGGTACGAGAAGGCGGTCGCCCAGGGAGACGGAGGCAGTGCCGTCAATCTCGGCTATCTCTACTCGCAGGGGCGCGGCGTCGAACGGGACGAGGCGCGGGCCGTCGCGCTTTACCGGCAGGGCGCCGAGGCCGGAGAGCCGATCGGCCAGTACAATCTCGCCTTGATGTACGATACCGGCCGGGGCGTGGCCAAGGATCGCGCCGAGGCCCTCGTCTGGTATCGCAAGGCGGCGGACGCCGGCGAGGCCGACGCGCAGACGGAGATCGCGCTCGCCTATCTGGAAGGTGACGGGCTCGAACGAAACGACCGGCAAGCCTTCGAGTGGTTCCTGAAGGCGGCCGAGCAGGGCTCTGCAGATGCCCAGACCCATCTCTCGCTCCTCTATGTCAACGGGCGCGGCACCGAGCGAGACCCGGAGGCGGGGGTCAAATGGCTGCGCGCCGCCGCCGATCAGGGCGACCGCTTCGGCGAATACGGGCTCGGTCTCGCTTATCTCAGCGGCCGCGGCGTCGGGTCCGATGCCGCCGAAGCCCGGCAGTGGCTGGAAAAGGCGGCGGACAAGAATCTTGCCGAGGCCCAGCTCAAGCTCGCCGAGTTGCATGATCAGGGCCGTGGCGGTCCCGAGGATCCGGCGGCGGCGGCCGACTGGTATCGCGCGGCCGCGGCGACCGGTCACGCCGAGGCGATCGCCATCCTCGCCGAGCGGTACCGCACCGGCCGCGGCGTTTCCTCCGACCAGGTGGCGGCCGTCGCCCTCGACCGACTGGCCGCCGAAGCGGACTATGCGCCGGCGCAGTTTCGGCTCGGCAAGGCGCTGATGGAGGGGCACGGCCTGCCGAAAGACGAGACCCGGGCGATCGAATGGTATCGGCGTGCCGCCGCCGGTGGTGACGAGGATGCGCAGGCCGCGTTGCAGGCGCTCGGCGTCACCGGCGAGGACGGGACGCCGGGGCAGGGAGGCGATCCGGCGGTCCGTCCCGAGGCGAACTCGCAGACCACCGCAGCACAATGACGGACGAGACGCCCGCTGCTCCCAAGCGTTCCGTCAGCCCTCCGCCGACGAAAAGGACGCCGAGATCTCGTGGTCGCTGCCCGGATAGGTCAGGCAGACGACGGTGATCGGCTGGCCCTCGCTCGTCGTGCGGCGCCAGATTGAGAGACATGGCGCGCCTTCGGCGATCAGCAGGCGGCCGGCGGTCTCCCGGTCGGCGGCGACCGCCCGGATGCGGTATTCGACGTCCGACCAGGGCACCCGCGAGACCAGCCAAGCGCCGGGCGACGTCGCCTCGAAGTCGGCGGTTTCGGCCTCCGGAACGCTGTCGAGGCTGATCAGCCGTTCCTCGAAGCAGAAGGGCTGACGGGCGGCGAAATGCCGGCATTGGATGGACAGGACCCGCGCCGCCGCGCCGAGCCGTTCGGCTTCGGCAGCGGTTGCCCCGCGGATCTCGCGGCTGACGATCTCGAAGTGATGGGGCAGGCCGAGCGCCGCGACCTCGCGGCCGATGTCGACGATCTCGACGATCACCGAATGGGACTGCGGGCGACGGACGAAGGTGCCGGCCTTGCGCCGCCGCTCGATCAGCCCGGCGCCGGCGAGCTGCGTCATCGCCTTGTTCACGGTCATGCGCGAGCAGCCGTAGCTCCTGGCGATGTCCTGTTCGAAGGGAAGCTGGGTACCCGGCGGCCATTCGCCCGAGAGGATGCGCGATCTCAGATCGTCGAGGATCTGCTGATGCAGGCTCTTCTTGGCCGAAGCGCCGGCATTCGCGCCCGCCGCCGACCGGGGCCGGACAGCGGCGCCGCCCTTGCGGCCGGTCTTTTCGATTCTCGACTTTTCCGGATGCTGCATGGTCCGTCAAACGAGGGTCGCCGCGCCGCGGTCGAGATAGGTTTCGAGGAACTGTTCGAGCCGCGGATGGCGGGGCGTGCCGAAGATTTCGGCCGGCGGCCCGTCGAGCAGCAGCTTGCCGTGGTCGAGGAAGGCGATCTTCTGGCCGACGCTGGCGGCAAAGCCGATCTCGTGGGTGACGATGACGAGGGTCATGCCGGTCTCCGCCAGCTCGCGCATGACGTTCAGCACCTCGCCGGTCAGTTCCGGATCGAGCGAGGCGGTCGGCTCGTCGAAGAGCAGGATGTCCGGCGAAAGCGCCAGCGCCCGGGCGATCGCGACCCGCTGCTGCTGGCCGCCGGAGAGTTCGGACGGGTAGTGATGGCCGCGATCGGACAGGCCGACGCGGGCCAATTGCCGGTTGCCGATCTCGTTGGCGGCGCTGCGCTTCATGCCCTGGACGGTCACCAGCGCCTCGGTGACGTTGCCGAGCGCCGTCATGTGCGGCCAGAGATTGAACTGCTGGAACACCATGCCGATCTTGGCCCGCACCCGGCGGATGTCGGAGGCCGAAAGCCGCGTCCTGCGGCCCTCGCCGGCCTCGGCGAAGCCGAGCGGATCGCCGTCGATCTCGATGATCCCGGAGGACGTCTCCTCCAGGAAGGCGATGCAGCGCAGAAGCGTCGACTTGCCCGAGCCGGAGGGGCCGAGCAGGCAGGTGGTCGAGCCCTTCGGCACCGAAAGCTCGATGCCCTTCAGCACCTCGGTGCTGCCGAAGGACTTGTGGACGTCGCGGATACGGACGGCGGGGCGGGTCATCAATGGGCGAACCTGAACTTCGACAGCTTCTTTTCGGCGAGGCCGCCGAGCCAGCCTGAGAGCTCGACCAGAGCCCAGTAGAACAGCGCCAGCATGGTCATCGCCTCGACGAAGGCATATTGCTGGGAGCCGATGGCGCCGACGACGAGGGTCAGTTCCGGCACGGTGATGATCGAAAGGATCGCCGTCTCCTTCATCAGGATGATCGCCATGTTCACGATCTGCGGCAGGACGAGCATGGTCATTTCCGGCACGAGGATGCGCCGGACGATCTGGCCGCGCGACAGGCCGACGCATTCGGCCGCCTCGATGTGGCCGGGCGGGATCGCCGCGAATCCGGCGCGGAAGATCTCGCTGAAATAGGCCGAGCCGTAGACCGTCATGCCGAGAAGACCGGCCGGGATCGGCTCGAGCGAAAGGCCGATGAAGGGTCCGCCGAAATACAGGAGGAAGAGCTGGATCAGGAACGGCGTGCCGCGGATCACCTCGACGTAGAGGCGCAGGAGAAGGTTCAGCCAGAGCGGCCCGTAGCGGCGCAGCGCCGCGACGACGAAACCGAGGAGAATGGCGAGGATCGTCGCGACGATCCAGATCCAGATCGTGTTCCAGAAGGCCGAAAGAATCTGCGGGAACTGCTGCCAGACGATGGAGAAGTCGAGGCTCATCGGCTGCTCCCGGTCCGCATCAGCCGCTCGGCGAGCGAGCCGCCGCCGGCGACGAGCCAGCAGATGGCGAGATAGATCCCGCCGGCGACCGAGTAGAAAAGCAGCGGCCTGAAGGTCGAGGCCGACAGGTTCTGCGCCATTCGGGTGAGTTCGATGACGCCGACGACGGAGATCAGCGAGGACGCCTTGAGGATCAGGATCATCTCGTTGACGAGCGCCGGCAGGGTCAGGCGGAAGGCGATCGGCGCGCGGATGCGGCGCAATTGCTGCCAGGGCGACATGCCGACCATGTCGGCGGCCTCGATCAGCCCCCGGGGCACCGAGTTGAAGCCGCCGCGCAGATTCTCCGCCTGATAGGCCGCGGTGCACAGCGCCAGCCCGGCGATCGCCGCGACCTCGCTCGGCACCAGAATGCCGAGGGCCGGCAGGAGGTTGTAGATGAGGAGAAGCTGGACCAGCAGCGGCACGCCGCGAAACAGGCTGACATAGACCGTCGCCGGGATCGACAGGAGCTTTTTGGGCGAAAGCTTCGCCGCACAGACGAGAAGGCCGATGGCGAGCCCGATGGCGATCGAGATCGCGCTGAGGAGGACGGTCTTGCCCGCCGCCCAGAGCATCAGTTCGAAGAGGCGTGTCGACATGTCGGGACGGCCGGTCCTCTTCGGTTGCGTCGGATGCGGAACCGCCTCGGCGGAGCGAAGTCGCGCCGGATGGCGGGCGCGGCCTCTGTCGTCGGTCCGATGGTGTGCGCGGCGATCAGACCTTCGGGGTCGGCGCTTCGTCCGGCGTGTCGAAGCTCTGGCCGAACCACTTCTTCTGCATTTCGCCCATCCGGCCATCGGCCTTGATCTTCAGGAGCGCCTCGTTGACCGCGTCGAGCAGGGACTGATCCTCGGGGCGCTTGGAGCCGATGAAGCCGAAATAGGACTTCTCGCCGAAGGGCGGCAGGACGACGGCGAAGGTGTCGGGCTGCTGCTCGGCGACATAGGCGATGTTCGGCAGGGAATTGGCGACGGCGACGATGCGGCCCGCCGCGAGATCCGCATAGGCCTCGTTGAAGCCGACATATTCGCGGGTCTCGATCGGCTCGGGAAGCGTCTTGCCGTAGGCCTGGAGTTGGGCGAGCTGGGCCGTCGCCTTGCCGGCGCCGGTCAGCTTGCCGGCGATGTCCTCGGGCTTCTCGATCGTGTCGTCGCCGGCCTGCTTCAAAAGCGCGACGGTCGCCTCGGCCACCGGCGTCAGGAAGCGGTAGCGCTCGACGCGCGCCTTGGTGATGGTGGCGGGGCCGGCGACCATGTCGAACTGGCCGGCTTCGAGACCCGGCAACACGCCGTCCCAGGGGAGCGTCACCCACTTGATCTCCACCCCCATCTCCTTGCCGATCTCCTCGAAGAGATCGACGTTGAGGCCGACATGGGCGCCGGTCTCGTCGATGAAGTCGAAGGGCGCGAAGGCGGTTTCCGTGCCGACCGACAGGGTGCCGGCGGACTTGACGCGCTCCAGCGCATCCTGCGCATGGGCGGCCGAACCGAAGCCGAGCGGCGCGGCCAGCATCAGGGACAGCCCGAAGGCCGCTTTCAGGAAAATGCGCTTGGTCATGTCGAACTCCGGTTCGGGCGATCGGAAATCCGCCACGCGACTCTAGGCAGTCGGAGACGGGGCATTATGCCTAGACATATCGAAACGGCTCAGCTTCATATTGTCAATAGTTGTGCAGTTTTGGAAGAGCCCGATTTTTGCACAACCGGTCGGCGACGGGTCGTGGCCGCGCGACTCGCTCAGATCCGCCCGGCGAGCGTCGCCGTCGCCGCCTTGAAGCGCGCGAAGATCGCCGCGCCGTCGACATGGCGACCGTCCTCGACGCGCTTTTGGCCCAAAGCCCAGACCTTGTCGATGGGGGATGCGGAGGCGCCGAAGACGAAGCTGTCGAGAATGCGGTCGCCGCTGCGGCCGACCAGCGCCGGATGATCGGCTTTCAGCGACACGAGATCGGCCAGTGCCCCCGGCTTCAGCCCGGCAGTCCCGATGCCCGTCGCGCGGGCGCCGCCGGAGAGCGCAGCCTCGAAGATCGTCCGGCCGTTGGAGGCGCCGTGCGGCGCCAGAACGTTGCGGGCGCGGCGGTTCAGTCGCTGGGCATATTCCAGCTGGCGCAATTCGTCGGAGACGCCGATCAGGACGTTCGAATCGGTGCCGACGCCGAGTGTGCCGCCGGCCGCGACGAATTCGGCCGCGTTGAAGAAGCCGTCGCCGAGATTGGCTTCGGTCACCGGGCAGAGGCCGGCAACCGCACCGGTCGCGGCCAGAGCACGGGTCTCGGCGTCGGTCATGTGGGTGGCGTGGATCAGGCACCAGCGCCGATCGACCGCGGCATGATCGAGCAGCCATTCGACCGGCCGCCGGCCGCTCCAGGCCAGGCAGTCTTCGACCTCCTTCACCTGCTCGGAAACATGCATGTGGAAAGGCGCGTCGGGCCGCAGCGACGCGGCGAAGGCGAGCTCGTCGGGAGTGGCCGCCCTGAGGCTGTGGGCGGCGACGGCGAGGCGGGCTTCCGGCAGGCCGGCAAGGACGGTCTCGCTCGCTTCGACCAGGCGGGCGAAGCCGTCCCGGTCGTTGACGAAGCGGCGCTGGCCGGCGGTCGGTGCGGCGCCGCCGAAGTCCGAATGGGCATAGAGCACCGGGATCAGCGTCATGCCGATGCCGCTCTCGCCGGCTGCCGCCGCGACGGCGCCGGCGAGCCGCGCGACGTCGTCATAGGGCGTTCCGTCCGGCTGGTGATGGAGATAGTGGAATTCGCCGACGCGGGTGAAGCCGCCCTCCAGCATCTCGGCATAGAGCTGGGCGGCGATCGCCCCGATCTCTTCGGGGGAGAGGGCGAGGGCGACGCGGTACATGATGTCCCGCCATGTCCAGAAGGTGTCGAGGCCGGGTCCGCGGATCTCGGCGAGACCGGCCATCGCCCGCTGAAAGGCATGGCTGTGGAGATTGGCCATGCCGGGAACGAGGACCGCCACCCGCTCGTCGCCCGCCGCCTGCCTCACGCCGGTCTCGACCTCGGCGATCCGCGCGCCGGCAACGGTGATCCGGCAGTTCGTCGCAAAGCCGTCCGGCAGCAGCGCGTTGTCCGCAAAGATGGTGGTCCCGGTCATCGCATGTCCTTTGCCGCATTGCGGCGGCCGCTTGCGCAGGCCCGCATTATGTCTATACATTAAACGCCGACGAGCGCAGCCTGCAAGGAGGCGATGGTGGTCGACCGGAAGAGTGGTGCATCCCCGACCGTGTGGCGCAATCTGCGTCTCGCGACCATGGCCGAATCGGGCGAAGGCATCGGCCGCATCGAGAACGGGGCCCTGGCGGTCCGCGACGGGCGCTTCGCCTTCGCCGGGCCAGAGGCCGAGCTTCCGGCCGAGTTCGACGGTTGCGAGAGCTTCGACGGCGCGGGGCGCTGGGCGACGCCCGGCCTCGTCGACTGCCACACCCATCTCGTCTATGCGGGAAACCGCGCCAGGGAATTCGAGATGCGGCTCGCCGGCGCGAGCTACGAGGAGGTCGCGCGGGCCGGCGGCGGCATCGTCTCCTCGGTGCGGGGTGTGCGCGAGGCGAGCGAGGACGATCTCGTCGCCGAGAGCCTGCCCCGCCTCGATGCGCTGATCGCCGAGGGCGTCACGACCATCGAGGTGAAGTCCGGCTACGGGCTCGACACCGACAGCGAGATGAAGAGCCTGCGGGCCGCCGGCCGGCTCGCCGAGGCTCGCGACGTCCGCGTTCGCCGCACGTTTCTCGGCGCCCATGCACTGCCGCCCGAGGCAAAGGGCGACAAGACCGCCTACATCGCCAGGGTCTGCGAGGAGATGCTGCCCGCCGTCGCGGCCGCGGGCCTTGCCGACGCGGTCGACGGCTTTTGCGAGGGCATCGCCTTTTCGCCGGACGAAATCGCCAAGGTCTTCGACGCGGCGAGGACACACGACCTGCCGGTGAAGCTCCATGCCGAACAGCTCTCCGACCTCGGCGGCGCGGCGCTCGCCGCAAGCTACGGCGCTTTGTCCGCCGATCACCTCGAATATCTGTCGGAAACGGGCGCAAAGGCGATGGCGGCGGCGGGAACGGTCGCGGTGCTCCTGCCCGGCGCCTTCTATTTCATCCGCGAGACCAAGCTGCCGCCGGTCGATCTCCTGCGCCGCCACGGCGTGCCGATCGCGCTCGCCACCGACTGCAATCCCGGCACCTCGCCTCTGACCTCGCTGCTGCTGACCATGAACATGGCGGCGACCTTCTTCCGCATGACCGTCGACGAGTGCCTGATCGCGGTGACGCGGAACGGCGCCAAGGCACTCGGTCTCGGCGAGGAGATCGGCACGCTCGAAGCCGGCAAGAGCGCCGACTTCTGCCTCTGGGACGTCGAGGATCCGGCCGAACTCGTCTACCGGATCGGCTTCAATCCCCTTCACAAGCGCATCCGGGGTGGCCGATGAGCGAAACGCTGGTCCTGGAGCCGGGCGGGGTCGGCCTCGACGCTTGGCGGGCGATTTATCGCGGCGCGGGCGCGAGGCTCGCCGACGCAGCCTGGGCCGACGTCGAGGCAAGCGCGGCGGCCGTCGCCCGCATCCTGGCGAAGGGCGAGCCCGTCTACGGGATCAACACCGGCTTCGGCAAGCTCGCCTCGGTCAGGATCGGCGACGAGGATCTGGAAGCGCTGCAGCGCAACATCGTGCTCAGCCATGCGGCCGGCGTCGGCGAGCCGATGCCGGTTGCGATCGCCCGGCTGATGATGGCGCTGAAGCTCGTCAGCCTCGGGCGCGGCGCCTCCGGTGTCAGCGTGGCGACCCTGCGCCTCCTCGAAGCGCTGATCGAGAAGGGGCTCACGCCTGTGATCCCGGCCAAGGGGTCGGTCGGCGCCTCGGGTGATCTCGCGCCGCTTTCCCACATGACGGCCGCCATGATCGGCGTCGGCGAATTCTTCGTCGGCGGCGAACGGGTGGCGGCAAGCGACGCGCTCGCCGCGGCGGGGCTCGAGCCGGTCACCCTCAAGGCGAAGGAGGGGCTGGCCCTCCTCAACGGCACGCAGTTTTCCACCGCCAACGCGCTCGCCGGGCTGTTCGAGGCCGAGCGGCTCTATCAGGCGGCGCTCGTCGCCGGGGCGCTCTCGACCGACGCCGCCAAAGGCTCCGACACGCCCTTCGACCCGCGCATCCACGCGCTGCGCGGCCATGCCGGCCAGGCCGAGACGGCCGCGGCGCTTCTTTCCCTCATGGCGGGCTCGGAGATCCGCGCCTCGCACCGCATCGAAGATCCCCGCGTCCAGGACCCCTATTGCGTGCGCTGCCAGCCGCAGGTGATGGGCGCGGCGCTCGACATCCTGCGACAGGCGGGGCGCACCCTCCTGATCGAGGCGAACGGCGTTTCCGACAATCCGCTGATCTTCGCGGGCGAAGACGAGGCGCTGTCCGGCGGCAACTTCCACGCCGAGCCGGTCGCCTTCGCCGCGGACATGATCGCCATGGCGATCTGCGAGATCGGCTCGATCTCCGAGCGCCGTGTCGCCATGCTGGTCGATCCGGCGCTGTCGGGCCTGCCGGCCTTCCTGACGCCGAAGCCGGGGCTGAACTCCGGCTTCATGATCGCCCAGGTGACGGCGGCGGCGCTGGTCTCGGAAAACAAGCAGAAGGCCTTCCCGGCGAGCGTCGATTCGATCCCGACCTCGGCCAATCAGGAAGATCACGTCTCGATGGCAGCCCATGGCGCAAGGCGGCTGAAGGAGATGGCGGAAAACGCCATGGCGGTCGTCGCGATCGAGCTTTTGGCCGCCGCGCAGGGTTGCGATCTCATCGCCGGGCCACCGTCGAGCGCGCCGCTCGAAGCCGTTCGCAGGCTGCTCCGCGACACGGTTCCGATGCTGCGCGAGGACCGGCATTTTTCGCCCGACATCGAGGCGGCGATGGCGCTCGTCGCCGCCGGTTCTCTGGCCGACGCCGTGGCACCGCTGGCGCTGCCGACGGTCGGGGAGGGGGCATGAGCGACTGGCTGACCATCCGCCGGGGCAACGCGCCGCTGCTCGTCTCGCTTCCCCACACCGGCACCGAGATTCCGTCGCGGTTTCAGGACGGCCTCGTCTCGCTCTGGCTGGCCCGGCGCGACGCCGACTGGTGGATCGAGAAGCTCTACGCCTTCACCGGAGACCTCGACGCGACCATCGTCCACACCGCCATTTCGCGCACGGTGATCGACGTCAATCGCGATCCCTCCGGCGTCTCGCTCTATCCGGGACAGGCGACGACCGAGCTTTGCCCGACGACCACCTTCGACGGCGAGCCGCTGTACGAGCCCGGCAAAGAGCCGGACGACGCCGAAATCGGGCGCCGCAAGGCGCTCTACCACGCGCCCTATCACGCAGCGCTGCAGGCCGAGATCGCGCGGCTGCGGGACATCCACCCGCAGATCGTCGTCTATGACTGCCACTCGATCCGCTCGGTCATCCCCCGGCTTTTCGACGGGGAGCTGCCGCAGTTCAACATCGGCACGAATTCCGGCGCCTCCTGCGCCCGGGCCCTGCAGGCGGAGATCGAGCGCATTGCCGCGGCGAGCGGGCTGTCATGGGTGTCGAACGGCCGCTTCAAGGGCGGGGCCATCACGCGCGTCCTCGGCGATCCCGATGCCGGCGTCCATGCCGTCCAGATGGAACTCGCCTGCCGCGGCTACATGGATGAGCCCGAGCAGCCGTCGCCGGGCAACTGGCCGACGCCCTACGACCCCGCGCGCGCCGCGCCGCTGCTTTTCATCCTCCAGACGATGATCGGCGCCTGCCTCGCCTTCGCCGATCCGGCGAGATAGCCGAAAGGATTGCCCGACCATGACCCGCATCGACAATTCCCGGACGATCCGCGCGCCCCATGGAAGCGAATTGTCCGCCAAGAGCTGGCTGACGGAAGCGCCGATGCGCATGCTGATGAACAATCTCGATCCGGGCGTCGCCGAGAAGCCGGGCGAACTCGTCGTCTATGGCGGCATCGGCCGGGCGGCGCGGGACTGGGAGAGCTTCGACCGGATCGTCGCGACCTTGCAGCGGCTCGAGGACGACGAGACGCTGCTCGTCCAGTCCGGCAAGCCGGTCGGCGTGTTCCGCACCCACAGGGATGCGCCGCGCGTCCTGATCGCCAATTCCAACCTCGTGCCGCACTGGGCGACCTGGGACCATTTCCACGAGCTCGATAAAAAGGGCCTCGCCATGTACGGCCAGATGACGGCCGGATCGTGGATCTATATCGGCAGCCAGGGCATCGTGCAGGGCACCTACGAGACCTTCGTCGAGATGGGTCGGCAGCATTATGGCGGCGATCTCGCCGGCAGATGGATCCTGACGGCCGGCCTCGGCGGCATGGGCGGGGCGCAGACGCTCGCCGCCACCATGGCCGGCGCCTCCTGCCTTGCCGTCGAATGTCGCCCCTCCTCGATCGAGTTCCGCCTGAAGACGCGCTATGTGGACGTCGAGGCCAAGGACCTCGACGATGCGCTTTCGATCATCGAGAAGGCCACCGCCGAGAAGAAGCCGGTCTCCGTCGCGCTGCTCGGCAACATGGCCGAGGTGCTGCCCGAACTCGTGAGGCGCGGCGTCCATCCCGACATCCTCACCGACCAGACCTCGGCCCACGATCCGGTCAACGGCTATCTGCCGGCGGGCTGGTCGCTCGCCGAATGGGAGGAAAAGCGCGAGCGCGATCCGAAGGCGGTGGAAAAGGCCGCCAAAGCCTCGATGGCGACCCATGTGAAGGCGATGCTCGATCTCTACCGCGCTGGCGTGCCGACGGTCGACTACGGCAACAACATCCGCCAGGTGGCGCTGGAGGAGGGGGTGAAGGACGCCTTCGCCTTTCCGGGCTTCGTGCCGGCCTATATCCGCCCGCTCTTCTGCCGTGGCGTCGGGCCGTTCCGCTGGGTGGCGCTTTCCGGCGACCCGGAGGACATCTACAGGACCGACGCCAAGGTGAAGGAGCTGATGCCGGACGAGGCGCATCTCCACCGCTGGCTCGACATGGCCAAGGAGCGCATTTCCTTCCAGGGCCTGCCGTCGCGGATCTGCTGGGTCGGGCTCGGCGATCGCCATCGCCTCGGCCTCGCCTTCAACGAGATGGTGGCGAAGGGCGAACTCTCCGCCCCCGTCGTCATCGGCCGGGACCACCTCGATTCCGGCTCCGTCGCTTCGCCGAACCGCGAGACCGAGGCGATGAAGGACGGCTCCGACGCCGTTTCCGACTGGCCGCTCCTCAACGCCCTTCTCAACACCGCCTCCGGTGCGACCTGGGTGTCGCTCCACCACGGCGGCGGCGTTGGCATGGGCTTTTCCCAGCATGCCGGCATGGTCGTCGTCTGCGACGGAACCGAGGAAGCGGCGGCGCGGGTCGGCCGTGTTCTGTGGAACGACCCGGCGACCGGCGTCATGCGCCACGCCGACGCAGGGTACGAGGACGCGCTGGAGTGCGCGCGGGAGAAGCGGCTCGATCTGCCGGGGATCCTCGGATAGCCGGAGCCCTCATATCCGCCGGATCGGCAGCGTCCAGACGAGGGCACTGGCGAGGCAGCCAAATCCGGCGATGCACAGGAAGGCGTTGCGGAAGGCGATTTCGAGACCGTCCCTGATCGCCGTCTGCTGGGCGCTCGCGAGGCCGTCCAGCGCCTGGGGCCCCTGCTGCAGAACGCGGGCGAAGGCTTCGCCCGCTTCGGGGCTGGCGTGGCTCATCGTCGCAAACAGCACCGTCCCGACCATCGCCGTGCCGACAGCGGCGCCGAGCGAGCGCGAGAATTGAACCGTCGCGGCGCCTGCCCCGAGCTGTGCGCGCCCGGCGGCGAGTTGAACGGTCAGCTGGACGACGCCCATCACCGTCCCCATGCAGATGGCGATCAGCCCGAAACTCCAGGCGGTGGCCGTGGCGTCGAGCTTCGGTGCGAATAGGATTGCGGCGAGCAGCCCGATCACGACGATGGCAAGGCCGAAGGATGGATAGATCGCGGTCAAGCCGGTGCGTCCGACGATCCGGCCGGTGGCAAGCGAACCGACGCCGATGCCGATGGTCATCGGCAGGAGCAGAAGGCCGGTCTCGGCCGCCGAGGCGCCATGCACCATGCGATAATAGAGGGGCAGGAAGGTGATCAGCGAGACCAGCATCGCCCCGTGGCACGCCGCCAGCCCGTCGCAGCGCCAGATCGCCGGATGCTTCATCAGCGGGATCGACAACAGCGGCGAGGGCGCCAGCCGCTCGCGCCGGACCAGGAGGATCACCGCGGTGATCGCGAGAAGGCCGAGCGCGACCGGCAGGAGAAAGGCCCCCGAGGCGAGTTGCTGCGCTTCCTCCAGCATGATCAGCGTCGAGGCGATGAAGGCGGCGAAGAAGACGAGGCCGGGCGTGTCGAAACGGAACGCCTCGCCGGTGCCGCGCCGGTCCGGCAGCCGCATGGTCATGAATACGGCGCCGATACCGATCGGTATGTTGACGAGGAAGACCGACTGCCACCCGAAATGCTCGGTCAGAAAGCCGCCGGCGACCGGGCCGAAGGCACTGGAGGAGACGGCGACGGTGGCGAGATAACCCTGATACCGCGCCCGGTCGCGGGGCGGAATCGCTTCGCCGACGAGCGCCTGCGACAGCGTCATCAGTCCGCCGCCGCCGGCCCCTTGCAGGATACGCGCCGCCGTCAGCGTGAAGATGCTGGTGGACAGGGCGCAGAGGAGAGAGGCCAGCATGAAGATCGCCAGCGCCACGAACATCAGCCGCCGGCGGCCATAGACGTCGCCCAGCCGGCCGTAGACCGGCGCGGCGATGGTCGTCGCGACCAGATAGGAGACGACCACCCAGGACAGCCGATCGACCTCATCGATCGATACCGCGATGGCGGGAAGGGCCGTCGCCACGATCGTCTGATCGACCACGGCAAGGAACATCGGCAGGATGATCGAGGGGAAGACGGCGAGAAAGTCTCGGCGGGCGCCCCCCGGCGACGGATCTTCGTCGTCCGAAGGCTGCGCTGCTGGTTCTGGCATGGCTGCGGGATCGTATCGTGAAGATGGCGAGGGTCTTGTAAGCAGATAGATCGCGGAGGCCGATGTTGAAGGTGTTCTTCGGCCTCGGCGTTCAAAGGCTGCGGCACGGGATGCACCCGAAGGCACGTCGTGAAAGTCATCGCGCAGAGGTCGCTGCCGAGCGTCTGCCGCGGGGGCCCGCGTCGAAGGCCGGCCGCAATTCCGGCGTTTCTCAGGCGGCGGACCGGCCCGTCCCGATCCGGCGCTCGATATACTGCGCGAATTCGAAGTTCGGGCGCTCCAGATGCGACAGCGGCCCGGCCTCGCCCAGCCTGCTGAGGACGCCGCGGTAGACGCGCTCGGTGCAGCCGCGGTCTTCGGCATTGACGTGGTCGAGCATCGCCTTGACCTTGGCGAGCTGGGCGGGGGCTTCCGGGTCGGCCATGTAGGGCGCCGACATGCCGCCGCCGAACAGGATCCGCACCTTGCCGACGGCATCCGGGCCGGTTCCGCCGGGATGAAGGCTGAGATACCAGAAATAGCCGGGCGTGATCGAGATCATCAGCGAGGGATAGATCGCGAACAGCCAGGTGGTGCGGCGCTGGTCGCCGGTGAGCCGCGTGTCGTTCGGATGGGCCAGCGCCAGCGGCACGGCGTCGTTGCGCAGGATGGTGTGCCAGTTGAAGGCGTCGGTGCCTTCCGGGCAGATCATCTCGTCGATGTTCGTCGAACCGCCGATGGTCTCGCGATGGCAGACCGGCAGGTGGTAGCTCTCCATGAAGTTCTCGGCGAGTACCTTCCAGTTGGTGTCCCAGACGTGTTCCTCGCGGAAGGTCTCCGAATAGCCGGCGAGGTCGAGATGCGCGATCATCGCCTCGGCCTCGGCGAGGGTTTTCGACGGCGGCGGCGTGTCCGGATCGAGCGTCACCATGATGAAGCCGAGCCACTCCTCGCAGCGCACGGCCGGAAGCTTCACATCCGACTTGCAGAAGCTCTCGTTGCGGCCCATCGCCGGCGCCCCGCGCAGGGAGCCGTCGAGACTGTAGGTCCAGGCGTGATAGGGGCAGACGATGGCGCGGACGTTGCCGCGGCCTTCGAGCAGCGTCGACATGCGGTGGCGGCAGACGTTCGACATCGCCCTCAGCGTCCCCTCGCGGTCGCGCAGCACGATGATCGGCTCGCCGGCGATCTCCATGGTCAGATAGTCGCCGGGTTTCTTCAGGGCGTCGGTCCGGCCGGCGCAGATCCACTCCTTCGAAAAGATGTGCTCGAGTTCGAGGGCGAGGAAGTCCGGCGAGGTATAGACCGAGCGGGGCATCGCCTGCGCCCGTTCGAAGGGCACGGAGACGTTGGCCTTGAGTTCGTCGGCTGGCGACGCGACGGGGGAGTGGACGTTCATGGCATGACCCGAGCGCTCGAAGGCTGGAAGACGGCAGGATGCCCGTTGCCGTCAGATCATGCAACGATCCCCTGCGCGCATTTTCTGATCAGATCGCCTTTCGCAGCGTGGCCCGAGCGTTCGGGTGAAGAACGGCTTCACCGCCCCCCGCGTCATTCGCCGACCGGTCGCACGTTCCGGCTTTCGTACCAGAGCGAGACCGCCTCGATCTGCTCGGGCGTCATGTTGATGGCGATCGGCGCCATCAGATGGGCGAAGCGGGTGCCGCCTCGATGGTCTTCCTTCCAGAGTTCCAGATGGGTTTCGAGATACCAGGCCGGCTGGCCGTCGAGCCGCGGGAAGTGGGGATTGCGGGCGATGCCGCCCGGGCCGTGGCAGCTGTCGCAGGCGGCGATCTTGCGCTCCGGCAGGCCGGTCTCGGCGATGCGGCGGCCGAGGGCCAGTGTCTCGTCGCGGTCGACGGGAACGCCGGTGGCGGCCGCCGGGTCGATGTCGAACACTTCGGTCAGCGGCCGTGTGTCGCTCGGCCGTGCCGGCTCCGGCGCGGAGTCCGCCTCGGCCGCGTCCGAGACCGCCGCGTCCTCCGGCGCCCGCGCCGGTTGGCCGGCATAATGGGCGGCGAGCCGTTCCAGCACCGCGTCGTCGTAGCGGCCGGCGGCGGACTGCATGTAGCCGCTCTGGCGCGTTCCCATCTGATAGGCCTTCAGCGTCGCGGCGAGATAGGCCTGCGGCTGGCCGGCGATGATCGGAAAGGCGCCCTTCGGCCCCCGGCCCATACCGTCGGTGCCGTGGCAGCGGGCGCAATCGGCGACGGCCTCGCGGGGAATCCCGTCGAGGCCGCCGAGCGCCTCGCCGCCCGCCTCCATGTCGATCTCGTCCGGAGCACCACCGGCATCGATGCCGAGAGCGAGATCCCTATAGCGCTCCGGCGTCATGTCGGGCAGCGCCCTGAGGAAGGCGACCATCGACCACACCTCGTCGGGGCGCTCCTGGGTCGGCCAGGCCGGCATGCCGGAATATTTGATGCCGTGCTGGACGATCCAGAAGAGTTCGCGGTCCGTCCATTCGGCGATCCGACCGCCGACATGAAGCTGCGGCGGCATCGGCGTCATGTGCTCTACGACCTCCGACTGACGAACCCCGGGTGCCGCGTGGCAGGGGGCGCAGCCGGTGGCGAAATGGCCGGAGCCGCGCTGGATCAGAGCGGCATCGGAGAGGTCGACGTCGTCGGGTTCTTCCACCAGCCAGGATCGGCGCGAGACGGTCTGCTGCATCGTCCAGTGCAGGAACCAGCCGACCGGCGCGAAGTGTCCCGAGGAGGCGCCGATCGAGACGAGACCGGAGGCGGCGAGCGCAAAGGGCGCCAGGGCGACGAGGACGATCGCGGCGACGACGCGGCGGCGGGTGAGGTTGACCGAGAGCTTCACGGACGTGCCTCCGCTCGTGCGCCGGAGGCCGGATCGCGCTCCTTCAGGACGCTGGCGAGGAGCGCGAGCCCGCCGACGAGATAGCTCGCCCCGCCGACGATCAGCATGACGACGCCGCCGAACTGCTGGTCGCCGAGCGGGGTGAAGCTCGCGGCGGGAGAGCAGAGTTCGGCGCAGGCATAGAGCGGGCGCGGGCTGAGGAGGAGGAGGGCGCCGAGCAGCGTCATGTGCATCGAGGTGACGAGCAGCGCCAGCGTTCCCGCGGCGCGGCCGCCGAGGCCGGCGGTGTCGCGGCCCTGCGCCGTGCCGATGGCGGCGATCCAGACGAACAGGCCGGCGACGAGAAAGGAGGCCTGTTCGACGAGGAAAAGGGCGAAGCCGGAGCGGGCGGCATCGTGCAGGGCCGGCGCGTGCCAGGTCCAGACGACGACGAATTCGACGAAGGAGGCGAGGATCGCCAGCGCCGGCGTCAGCCAGCCGAAGCGCCGCGGCCACAGCCGAACGAGGCCGATGGCGAGCAATGGCGCGGCCACTGCGACGATGCCCATGTGCATGACCATGTGGGCGGCGAAGGAGCCTTGCGCCCGCTGAGGCAACGGCCCGAACCAGACGGCGGCGAGGACCGTCAGTCCGAGCGCGAGGGGCCAGAGCGAAGGCGAGGAGCGTGCCAGCCGGACGCCGCGCGGGGCGGCGTTCGACGTCGGCGTGAGGGGAAACCGTGAGGTGCTCATCGGCAGTCCGCCATCAGCGCCACGGGCAGGGCCGTGTAGATCACCGCGATGAAGGACAGGCCGGCGAGGAGCACGGTGGAGAATTCCAGGAAACGCTCGCGGACGGCCGCCGTGTCCTCGTCATGGGGCATTCTGCCGCCATTGCCCCGCCATTCGCCGAGCGCCCGGGCAAAGATGAAGCCGATGCCGACGAGCGCGACGACCGTCAGTCCGCCGACGAAGATCCTGAACCCGCCGATGTCGGCGAAGACGTTTTCGTTCGGCGCGCATCCATAGGCGACCGAGCCGTAGGAAAGCGCGAAATGCACGGCCCAGATCGTCGGTGCGGCGATCAGCGTCCAGAGGGTGTCGCGGGTCTTGTTGCCTGTCGCCATGGGTCAGACCGCCAGCGGGAAGAGCGCGATGGTCGCGACGGTGACGAGGGCCGTTCCGGCCATGAAATGCCAGTAGAGCGCGACGTTGACGATGTCGATGTCGTGGGTCGGCGTCATCCGGCCGGCGAGCGAACGGGCGAGACAATAGGCCAGCATCAGTGCGCCGGCGGCGCCGTGGCAGGCGGTCCAGATCGCCAGCACCCAGACCGTCGCCGGATAGACGTGGACCGTCGGGACGAGGCCGGTGACGTAGGGGCCCCAGAGGATCGCGGCGGAGGCCGCCAGCGAAAGCAGGGCGCCGGCGCCCATCAGCAGCCGCGCCGTGCCGAGCGAGGCCGCCTTGTTGGTGTTGCGGGCGAAGATCGCGGCCAGCCACGAGGCGGCGAACAGCGCCAGCGCGACCAGCGGCCAGGCGAGCCCCGGCCCGATCTCTTCGCCCGCCATCATCGGCGGCGGGAAAACGGGGCTGACGGTGAAGTAGAAGAAATAGCCGAAGACGAGGCTGACGAAGGCCGTCGCATCGCCGGTCATGGTGATGAACATCGCCCACCAGCCGACCGACTTCGGCCCGGAGGCGTAGAGCGGCAGCTTCAGGCCGAGACCGACGTCCTTCTCGTCCTTTTCCGGCTGAAGTGCCGTGCCGCGCCACAGCCAGACCAGGATCGCGCCGGTGGCGAGCACGGCCGTCGCCAGCGTCAGCGTCCACAGGTGGAAGGTCGCGAGGATGAAGACGGCGCCGAGGAAGATCGCCGCCCAGAATGTCATGAAGGTCGGCCCCGGCACCCGCAGGCACTGGACCGGCTCGGCGTCGAGCACGCTCGTCACCATGGTCTCGCGCTTCCCCTCCTCCGCGTCGGGCATGTAGAAACGGCCCATGTCGACGTCGGCCATCAGGTTCTTCTGCTCCCAGAGCGGGTAGCGCGAGGTGACGATCGGGACCGAGCGCACACCCCAGGCCTCGTCCGGAACCTCGGCGAGCCATTCGAGCGTGCCCGCATTCCAGGTGTTCCGGTCGGCATAGGGCTCGCCATTGCGCGGGCGCAGCACGTCCCAGACGACGGTGACGAAGCCGGCCGCGAAGACGAAGGCGCCGACGGAGGAGACCAGATTGGGCAGGTCGAGACCGATGTCGGCCGGATAGGTCCAGACCCGGCGCGGCATGCCGACGAGGCCCGACCAGTGCATCGGCAGGAAAGCCGTGTTGAAGCCGACGAACATCAGCCAGAAGGCGATCTTGCCGAGCTTGTCCGACAGACGCCGCCCGCCCATCATCGGCCAGAAATAGTAGACGCCTGCGACGACCGGGAAGAGCATGCCGCCGATCAGCACGTAATGGAGATGGCCGACGACGAAATAGGTGTCGTGGGCCTGCCAGTCGAAGGGGGCGAGCGCCACCATGACGCCGGTGAGACCGCCGATGACGAAGATCGCCAGCGCCCCGGAGACGAACAGCATCGGCACGGAATAGATCACCCTGCCGGCGAGGAGCGTTGCCACGAAGACGAAGATCTGCACCGCCGTCGGGATCGCCACGGCTTCCGAGGCGGCTGAGAAGAAGCCGAGCGAGATCGCCGGCAGGCCGGTCGCGAACATGTGGTGGACCCACAGGCCGAAGGACAAGAAGCCGGTGCCGACGGCGGCGAGCACGATGAAGGAATAGCCGACGATCGGCCGCCGGGCGAAGGTCGGCACGATCATCGCCAGAAGCGCGATGGCCGGCAGGAAGACGATGTAGACCTCCGGATGGCCGAAGATCCAGAAGAGATGCTGCCACAGCATCGGGTCGCCGCCGCGTTCCGGATCGAAGAACGGCCAGTTGAACAGCCGCTCCAGCTCGAACAGGATGTCGCCGGCGATCAGCGGCGGGAAGGCGAAGAGGATCATCCCGGCGACGACGAGGACGTACCAGGCATAGAGCGGCATCAGGTTGAGCCGCATGCCGGGCGGCCGGCATTTCAGCGTGCCGACGATGAGTTCGACCGCCGCCGCGATCGAGGCCACCTCGATGAAGGAGAGGCCCAGCAGCCAGATGTCGGCGCCGTAGCCCGGCGAGAAGCGCTCCTGGGTCGTCAGCGGCGGATACATGAACCAGCCGCCCTCGGGGGCCGCGCCGAAGAAGATCGAGCCGCAGACGAAGACGCCCCCGATCAGGAAGCACCAGTAGCCGAAGGCCGAGAGCCGCGGGAACGGCAGGTCGCGGGCGCCGAGCATCTGCGGCAGGAGGATGATCGCCACCGCCTCGAAGATCGGCACGGCGAAGAGGAACATCATCACCGTGCCGTGCAGCGTATAGACCTGATTGTAGAAGCTGGCGGTGAGGAAGTCGTTGTCGGGCGCGGCGAGCTGCACCCGGATCATCAGGCCGAGGACGCCGGCAAACAGCATGAAGGCGAAGGAGGTGGCGGTGTACCAGAGGCCGACCTCGGTGTTGTTCACCGCCGACCAGTAGCGCCAGCCTTTCGGCTCGGCCCAGACATGGCGCAGCCGCGCCTCCTGGCCGGCGCGCACCTCGGGGTCCTCCTGGTTGCGGGTCGAGGCCGGCGGCACGTTGCCGAAGTTCAGCTCCGCCGGTACGTCATCATCATCTCTTTTGCCGGCCCAGCGCGTGGCGCTCCGATCGAGTGTCACGTCGCTCATTGCAGCGTCTCCAGCCAGCCCGCGATGGCGGCGATCTCCTCCTCGGCCAGCATGCCGTAGCTCGGCATCTGGACGCCCGGTTTCACGCGGTGGGTGAAGCCGATGAACTCGGCGAGATTGTCGCGCGACATGGGAAGCGTCGCGGCGGCGATGGTGCGCCGGGAGGCGAGATGGGTGAGGTCCGGCCCGACCTCGCCCGCCGCCCCGGTGCCGCGAACCGCATGGCAGGCGTCGCAGCCGTTCTGCATGAAGGCGCGAAACCCGGCATTGCCGGTTTCGACCGAGGCCGGCGCGCCCTGGCGGGCGACATAGGCTTCGTATTCGTCCGCCGGCACCACGACCACCCGCAGCGCCATCTGGGCGTGGGCGTCGCCGCAGAACTCGGCGCAGACGCCGTTGTAGACGCCGGGCTTCGTCGGCTCCACGACGAGGCGGTTCACGCGCCCCGGAATGGCGTCCATCTTGCCGGCGATGGAGGGCACCCACAGCGAATGGATGACGTCCGGGCTGCCGAGCAGGAGTTCGGTCCGCTGTCCGGCCGGCAGCCAGATTTCGTTGGCGCTCGGCGTGCCGCCCTCGGGCAGCGTTTTGGAAACGCCGG
Source organism: Jiella avicenniae (assembly GCF_021390325.1). Lineage (GTDB taxonomy): Bacteria > Pseudomonadota > Alphaproteobacteria > Rhizobiales > Rhizobiaceae > Jiella > Jiella avicenniae. The sequence continues at coordinate 409,008 of NZ_JAJUWU010000004.1, forward strand.
GCTCGCCTTCGACGCCGTAGGCCACCCGCCACCAGAAGCGCTCGCCGGATACCGCGATGGTCGGGCCGTTCGCCTCGGCCCGCATCGGCGGCATCATCTGCAGGCCCCAGACGAGCAGAGCCGTCAGGACCACCACCGGAAAGACGCAGCCGCCCCAGACGATCAGCCGCAAGCCGGCCGTCTCGCCATAGGCCTTCGGCCGGATGCGCGTCGCGAAGACCGACAGGCCGATGACGGCGAGCCAGATCAGGATCGCCCCGACGAGCATCACCCAGAACAGGGTGGCGACCGTCTCTGCCTCGGTCCCGGCCGGGTCGAGCGCCGATTGCGGGCTCGTGCAGCCTGCAAAGCCTGCGCAGACGAAGATCACCCAAAGGCGGATCGGGTCGGGATGTCCGACGGCGCAGGTTCGGAGACGGGACAGGATGGACGATCTTTCTGCGTGGCGATGGCGGGGGATGGGCCGCGCCGGAGCCGGGCGGCCTTTCGTTGCCTGAGCAATTATCGCCGCCGGCGCCCGTTGCAAGATGCCCGCCGCGAGGCCGCGACGGTTCCGGCCTGCGCCGACGTCGCACGTCCGTCGGGGAACTGCGGAACCGCCTGCCGCAGCGGAGGCGTCACCGGCCGCCGCAGCGACGCGTCCGTCCTCGCTGCGGCCGGTCAGGCGAGATCGGCGACGACCGCGTCCAGCACCAGCATGCCCGCCGGCGTCGCGCGGATCCGGTCCGGCCCGAGCCGCTCGATCATGCCGTGATGGGCGAGGTCGCGTTCGCTCGCCCGGTCGATGTCGCGGCCGGCGAGCTTGCGCCAGCGGGTGAGGTCGATCCCCTCGGTGAGGCGAAGGCCCATCAGCAGGAGTTCGTCGGCCTGTTCTTCGAGGCTCAGCGCCTCGTCGGTGGTCGCGCCGGAGTCCCAGCTTTCCACCATCTTCAGCCAGGTCTCAGGCAGCGGCTCGTTGGCGATGGCGTGGCGTTGGCCGTTCTCGCCCCTGAGGCGGCCATGGGCGCCGGGGCCGACGCCCGCATAGTAGCCGTAGCGCCAATAGGTGAGGTTGTGCCGCGATTCGGCGCCCGGCACGGCGTGATTGGAGATCTCGTAGGCCGGCAGGCCGCGCGCCGCGGTGATCGCCTGGGTCGCCTCGTAGAGTTCGGCCGACAGTTCGCCGTCCGGCACCTTCAGCTTGCCGGCCTTGTGCAGCTCGAAGAAGGGCGTGCCCATCTCGATGGTGAGCTGGTAGAGCGACAGATGGTCGGCGGCGAGATCGATCGCCTGGTTCAGCTCCGCCTCCCAGGCTTCCACCGTCTGGTTGGGCCTTGCATAGATGAGGTCGAAGGAAAGCCGCGGAAAGATCTCGCGGGCGAGCCGGATCGCCTCCAGCGCAGCCGCAACGTCGTGCAGCCGGCCGAGCCGGCGAAGGTCCGGGTCGTTCAGCGCCTGGACGCCGAGCGAGACGCGGTTGACGCCCGCCGCGCGGTAGCCACGGAAGCGCGAGGCTTCGACGCTGGACGGGTTGGCCTCCAGCGTGATTTCGGCATCCGGGGCGATCGCCCAATTGGCCGCGATGGCGTCGAGGATCGCGCCGACGGTCTCGGGCGCCATCAGGGAGGGCGTGCCGCCGCCGAAGAAGATCGAGGTGACGAGTTCGCCTTTGGAGCGCCGCGCCGCCTCCTTCAACTCGCGCGTGAAAGCCGCGACGTAGCGGGGCTGGTCGACGGGCGAGCGGCGGACGTGGCTGTTGAAGTCGCAATAGGGGCATTTGGCCGCGCAGAACGGCCAATGGACATAGACGCCGAAGCCCGGCGCAGCGGGCGTCTTGGCGAAGGGCAGGACGTCGGAGGTCCTGTGCGGCGCGATCAGGTTCATGCGGCCCCTTTCATTCCACCCCGAGGGCGACCTTCGCGAATTTCTGGAAGGCCCGCGCCCGGTGCGACAGCGCCGTCTTCTGGCCGGGCTCCCAGGCATGCTTTTCCGCCGACATCATCTCGCCGAAGGTGCGGCTCTCGCCGTCCGGCAGGAAAATCGGGTCGTAGCCGAAGCCCTTGTCGCCGACCGGCGGCCAGACGATCGTCCCGTCCACCTCGCCGCGAAAGAAGATCGGCTCCTCGCCGGGCCGCGCGAGACAGAGGACGGCGACGAAGGTGGCGCGGCGCCTGTCCGGCGTCGTCGCGCCGGCGGCCTGCAGCTTCTCCTCGACGTTCCGCATCGCCATGGCGAAGTCGCGCGGCTCGCCGGCCCAGTCGGCCGAATAGACGCCAGGAGCGCCGTCGAGGGCCTCGATCGCCAGGCCGGAATCGTCGGAGAGGGATACGAGCCCCGTCGCCTTCATCGCCGCCAGCGCCTTGATCTCGGCATTTTCCTCGAAGGTCGTGCCGGTCTCTTCCGGCTCGTCGAGGCCCTTTTCGGCGGCCGAGGTGACCTCGAATCCGAAGGGCTCCATCAGTTCGCGGATCTCCCAGATCTTGCCCTTGTTGTGACTGGCGACGAGGAGCGGCCCGTCCTCCGGGGTCAGAAGCGGCATCAGTGCTCTCCGAGAACCTGGCGCTGGGTCTCGACCAGCTCGCCGATGCCCTTGCGGGCGAGCTTCAGGAGGTTGAGGAACTCCTCTTCGGAGAACGGCGCGCCCTCGGCCGTGCCCTGGATCTCGACGATGCCGCCGGCGCCGGTCATGACGAAATTGGCGTCGGTCTCGGCGGTGGAATCCTCGGCATAGTCGAGATCGAGCACCGGCTCGTTCTTGTAGATGCCGCAGGACACCGCGGCGACGTGGCCGAGAAGGACGTCGTGGCGCTTCACCATGGAGCGCTCCTCCATCCATTTGAGGCATTCCGACAGGGCGACGAAACCGCCGGTGATCGCCGCGGTGCGGGTTCCGCCGTCGGCCTGGAGGACGTCGCAGTCGACGGTGATCTGGCGCTCGCCGAGCGCCTGCAGGTCGACGATCGAACGCAAGCTGCGGCCGATCAGCCGCTGGATCTCCTGGGTGCGGCCGGACTGCTTGCCCTGGGCCGCTTCGCGGCGCATGCGCTCGCCGGTCGCCCGCGGCAGCATGCCGTATTCCGCCGTCACCCAGCCCTTGCCGGAATTCTTCAGGAACGGCGGCACCCGCTCTTCGAGGCTCGCCATGCACAGGACCTCGGTGTTGCCGAAACGCACGAGGCAGGAGCCTTCCGCATGGCGCGAGACGCCGGTGTCCATCGAGACGTCGCGCATGGCGTCGTTGGGGCGTTTGGAAGGGCGCATGGCGGATGTCTCGCTTTTGCTTCGAATTGTCATGGTTAACGGAGTGTTATTGTGCCGGGCTTGTATCGGGAAAGGCTGAATCGCGCAAAGGTTTCGGGAGGCGATCTCGCCTTTCTTGCCGGGCGCGATGACGGGTTGCCGTCGGCGTGACTCGTCTTGCGGGCATTCGGCAAAGCGCCGTCGTGGATGGTGGGCTCTCGTCGCCGGGGGCGGTCCGGTTGATGCCCGCTTTTCCCGCGCGTATGCTGGAAATCCGAACGCCGTCAGATGGGTTTCACGTGGCCGTTCCCGAGCAGGATTTTTTAACGGCGGACGAGTTCCTCGGGTGGATGTCCACCCAGCAGGAGCGGTTTGAACTCGTCGATGGCCGGATCTTCCGGATGATGACGGGTGCCAAACAGAGCCACAACGTCGTCACGGCGAACATCGTCGCGACGCTGCTGCCACAGGCGAGAAGTGGCGGTTGCCGAACCACTTCGAGCGACACCGCCGTCAGAACCGGACCCGCCACAGTCCGCTATCCCGATGTCGTGGTCGATTGCGGGCCGAGCGATCCCGATGCGCTCGAAGCGTCGCCTCCGACGCTGGTCGTGGAAGTGGCGTCTCCCGAGACCTCGGCCATCGATGCGACCGACAAGCTCGACGAATACCGGGCGCATGGCGACCTCCGGCTCATTTTGTTCGTCGATCCCGACGTGATGTCCGTCAAGCTCTACCGACGCGGCGGCGATGGCCGCTGGGACGTCGAGAGATATGGCGATCGCGCCATGGTCGTCGGGCTTCCCGAGATCGGTGCGTCGCTGGCGCTCGGCGACATCTACGCGACGCTCGATCCATCGCCCCGACCACGGCTGCGGCTGGTGGAAGAGCCGAATTCCCGGTGACACGCTTCCGGGCGCGCGATCTGTCCCGGGCAGCTCTCCGGCTGGGCGGTGCGAGCCGTCGTCCTGCAAGGACGGCAAGCGACGAGCCGGTCGAAACCCTGTCGCCATCGCATCTTGCAGCGCAAAAGCCGCTTGCTCTCCGCGACGAGCCCACTACCCTCCGCGACAGTTCGGCGTAGAGAAGGACCATCTGCCCATGACCGACGTGATCGTCCTCGGCGCCGGCATGGCAGGAGTGGGCGCCGCGCTGGCGCTGCAGGCGAGGGGGCACGACGTCGTCATCCTCGACCGGCAGCCGCAGTTTGCCGGCGAGACGAGCTACGGCAATGCCGGCATCATCCAGGCCGAGGCCGTCGAACCCTATGCCATGCCGACGGACATTCCCTCGCTGATCGCCATCGCGCTGAAGCGCACCAACGACGTCGAATGGAGCTTCGAGGCGGTCTCCTCGGAGGTCAGGAACCTCTTCAGCTATTTCCGTTATTCCCAGCCGAAGAACCTGCATCGCATCGCCGCCACCTACAGCGTCCTCATCCGCCGCTCGCGGGAGGACCATGCGCTCTACATTCCCGATGCCGGGGCCGAGGCTCTGATCCGCAAGGACGGCTTCAACCAGGCCTGGCGCGACGAGGGCAAGCTCGCGATGGCCGTCGCCAAGGCCGAGCGGCTCAACCGCGAATACGGCGTCGGCTACGAGGCGCTGGACGCCGACGGCCTGATGGCTGCCGAACCCGCACTGAAGCCCGGCTTTGCCGGTGCCATCCACTGGACCGATTCCTGGTGCTGTTCGAGCCCCGGCGATCTCACCCGCGCCTATGGCGAACTCTTCCTGAAGCGCGGCGGCCGGCTCGTCGAGGGCGATGCCGACACGCTGACGCAGGAGGGCGCCGGCTGGCGCGTCGACAGTGCCGACGGGAAGATTTCGGGCAGAGACGTCGTCGTCTGTCTCGGCGCCTGGTCGCCGAAGCTCCTGAAGCGGTTCGGCTACAAGATCCCGATGATCGAAAAGCGCGGCTATCACCAGCACTACCGCAACAACCCGCTCGACAAGCCGCTGATGGATGCCTCCGTCGGCGCGGTCTTCGTGCCGATGAAGCTCGGCATGCGGATCACCACCGGCGCCGAACTGACCGCCATGACCGCCACCCAGAAGCTGCGCCAGCTCGACGAGGCCGAGGCGGGAGCGCGCAAGGTGCTCGATTTCGGCGGGCCGGTCGAAAACCGGCCCTGGCACGGCACGCGCCCCTGCATGCCCGACATGCTGCCCGTCGTCGGCAAGGCGCCGCGGCACGACGGCCTCTGGTTCGATTTCGGCCACGGGCACCAGGGTCTCACGTTGGGCCCGACCACCGGCGTGCTGATCGCCGAGATGATGGAAAAAGGGGCGACGGCCCGCCCTCGGGATCCGGTTCTCGACGCTCTCTCGCCGGCCCGCCTTTCGTGAGGCGAGAGCGGCGGCGCGCCTGCGCTCGGCCAGCTGCACCGCGCAGGGCGCCGCGCCCGGCTTTCATCCGCCGGGACGCGCACCTATAGTATGGGCATGCTTCACTCCGATTTCCGCATTTCATGATGTCCGTCAGCGACTTGGCCAGACCTCAGGTTCCGCTCGACGCGCGCGCCCGGGAGATCTTCCGGCTGATCGTCGAAAGCTATCTCGACCAGGGCGAGCCCGTCGGCTCGCGCATGTTGTCGAAGCTTCTGACGTCGTCGCTGTCGCCGGCTTCGGTGCGTAACGTGATGAGCGACCTCGAAGCGCTCGGCCTGATCTATTCGCCGCATGTTTCGGCCGGGCGGATGCCGACGGAAATCGGCCTGCGCTTCTTCGTCGACGCCTTTCTGGAGGTCGGCGATCTCGCTTCGTCCGAGCGCGACGAGATCGAGGAGAAGGTGCGGCTCGTCGGCGACGGGCGCGGCATGGAAAACCTCCTCACCGAGGCGAGCAATCTGCTCTCCGGCCTGTCGCGCGGCGCCGGCATCGTGGTGACGACCAAATCCGACCTCCGGCTGAAGCACATCGAGTTCATCCGTCTCGAGCCGACCAAGGGGCTCGCCGTCCTCGTCGGCGCCAATGGCGAGGTCGAGAACCGCATCTTCGACCTGCCGGCGGGGGTGACCGCCTCGCAGCTCGTCGAGGCCGGCAACTTCCTCAACGCCCATGTCGTCGGCCGCACCCTCGGCGAGGCGCGCGAGCGAATCGCCGCGCTGAAGGACGAGACGGCGACCGCGCTCGACATGCTGTCCCAGACGCTCGTCGATCAGGGGCTCGCCATCTGGTCGGGGGCGGCGGCCGGCCAGCCGGCGCAGCTGATCGTTCGCGGCCGGGCGAACCTTCTCGATAACATCTCCGCCGCCGACGACATCGAGCGGCTGCGGCTCTTGTTCGACGATCTCGAGACGAAGAACGGCATGATCGAGCTGCTCGGCCTCGCCGAGGGCGGCAACGGCGTGCGGATCTTCATTGGCTCTGAGAACAAGCTGTTCTCGCTGTCCGGTTCCTCGCTGATCGTCGCCCCCTACAAGGGCGGCACCGAGAGCGTCGTCGGCGCCGTCGGCGTGATCGGGCCGACGCGGCTGAACTACCGGCGCGTCGTGCCGATGGTCGACTACACCGCCCGCATCGTTTCGCGGCTGCTGCAGCAGAAAGCCGCCGACGGCGAGGCTTGATTTTCCGGCCCGCCAATTCGATATGCCGCTGCGATAACGCATTCGTGCACCGGACGGGGCCGTGGTCGTCGAGGACTGCGGGCGCTGCGGTCGTGCCGCAATGACGAGGACGTCCGGCGGTCCGCGCTTCGCAACGGCGGGGGTGGAACGTCGCGACAACAGGATGAAAGAGGGACGATGAGCGAGACCGGCAAACCCGAGGGCGAGAGCCACGAGACCGATGCCGCCGAGACGGCCGCGGGCGAGAGCGCGGCTGCGGGCACGGCGACGCCGCAATCTTCGAAGTGGGGCGCGGCCTATGGCGAGGCGGCGGGCGACGACGATGCCGCCCATGACGGCGACGAGCAGCGGGCGCGCATCGCCGCGCTGGAAACGGAGAACGCCGACGTCAAGGACAGGCTGCTGCGCCTCGCCGCCGACATGGAAAATCTGCGCCGCCGCACCGAGCGCGAGGTCAAGGACGCGCGCACCTACGCCGTCACCGGCTTTGCCCGCGAGATGCTGTCGGTCGCCGACAATCTTTCGCGCGCCCTCGACGCGGTGCCCGAGGAGCATCGCTCCGACGAGAGCTCCGGCCTGAAGGCGCTGATCGAAGGCGTCGACATGACCGAGAAGGGCCTTCTCGCCACGCTGGAAAAGCACGGCGTCAAGAAGCTCGACCCGCACGGCCAGCGCTTCGATCCGAACTTCCACCAGGCGATGTTCGAGATCCCCAACACCGACGTGCCGAACGGCACGGTTCTGCAGGTCGTCCAGGCCGGCTACGCCATCGGCGAGCGGGTGCTGCGGCCGGCGATGGTCGGTGTGTCCAAGGGCGGGCCGAAGGCGGCGCCGGCCGAGGCCAAGAGCGCCGAGACCGAGGCGAACGGCGGGCAATAGGCTGACGGCTTATCCCCGCAGTTATCCCCGGGATCCATGATTACCGAAGCCGAAGACGCCGTTCCCTGTGAGCGGCGTCTTTTCTTTGTGACGAATCGCGCCTTGGTGTAGGTCTCCGCCTTCATTCGGATGTCACGAGGGGATGCGACGGCGATGGCGGAGCCTGCGCGCAAATTCGAGGAAGAGGTGGCGATCTATCGCGAGGCGCCGGCCAACATCGAGGCCGAGCAGGCGCTGATCGGCGCGATCCTCGTCAACAACGACGCCTATTACGTCGTCCACGACTTCCTCAAGCCCGACCACTTCTTCGAGCCGATCCACAAGGAGATCTTTTCCAAGACCTCCGAAATGATCCGGATGGGCAAGATCGCCAATCCGGTGACGATCAAGACCTTCCTGCCGGCGAACGACAAGATCGGCGAGATGACCGTCGCGCAGTATCTCGCGCGCCTCGCCGCCGAGGCGACGACGATCATCAACACGCTCGACTACGGCCGGGCAGTCTACGATCTGGCGCTGCGCCGCTCGCTGATCGGCATCGGCGAGGAGATGGTCAATCTCGCCTATGACGCGCCGCTCGACATGGAGCCGAAGAACCAGATCGAGGAAGCCGAGCGGCGGCTGTTCTCGCTCGCCGAGACCGGCCGCTACGACGGCGGCTTCCAGTCCTTCACCGACGCCGTCACCCTCGCCGTGCAGATGGCGACGGCGGCCAAGGACCGCGACGGCGGGCTCTCCGGTGTGTCCACCGGCATCATGGCGATGGACGGCAAGATGGGCGGGCTGCAGCCTTCGGACCTGATCATCCTCGCCGGCCGCCCGGCCATGGGCAAGACCTCGCTCGCCACCAACATCGCCTTCAACATCGCCGCCGCCTACGAACCCGCCGAACAGGCGGACGGCTCGTTCAAGGCGAAGAACGGCGGCGTCGTCGGCTTCTTCTCCCTCGAAATGTCGGCCGAGCAGCTCGCCACCCGCATCATCTCCGAGCAGACCGAGATCTCGTCGTCGAAGATCCGCCGCGGTCAGATCAACGATCAGGAGCTGACCAAGCTGATCGCCTGTTCGGAGATGATGCAGCGTCTGCCGCTCTACATCGACCAGACCGGCGGCATTTCGATCGCCCAGCTCTCCGCCCGCGCCCGAAGGCTGAAGCGCCAGCGCGGCCTCGACGTCATGGTGATCGACTACGTCCAGCTGATGCAGGGCTCGTCCAAGGCCTCGGCGCAGAACCGCGTCCAGGAGATCACCGAGATCACCACCGGCCTGAAGGCGCTGGCGAAAGAGCTGCAGGTGCCGATCATCGCCCTGTCGCAGCTGTCGCGCCAGGTCGAGGCGCGCGACGACAAGCGCCCGCAACTCGCGGACCTGCGCGAATCCGGTTCGATCGAGCAGGACGCCGACGTCGTCATGTTCGTCTATCGCGACGAATACTACCTCGCCAATCGCGAGCCGAAGCCCGGCACCGACGAGCATCTGAAGTGGGAACAGGCGCTGAACGACGCCAGAGGCAAGGCCGAGGTGATCATCGCCAAGCAGCGCCACGGCCCGACCGCCACCGTGCAGCTCGCCTTCCAGGCCGAATACACCCGCTTCACCGACCTCGCCGAGGAGGCCTATCTGCCGGAGCGGTTCGAGTAGGGGAGGCGGGGGCTTGCGCTTTCCTGCCTCCGACGCTCACCCCTTCGACTTGTGCCGCTGAACGCCAAGGCGCCATCCCCGACCCGCAGGCCGCGAACGCCTGGCTGCCCGTCGACCAGATCACAGCGTCATCCTCGGGCTTGTCCCGAGGATCTACTGCCGCCGCCGCACCAGAATCCGCACAGAATGCCCTTCCGCCCGCGGACGGTCCGATGATCAACGCGCAGTAGATCCTCGGGACAAGCCCGAGGATGACGCCGCGCAGGGGCCCGCGTCCGCCCGTGGGACGCGACCACACGCGATTTCAGCACCATTGCAAAATCGATGAATGGCCGTGCCGGCGTCCGACCTCGTCTTGGCGCATGGGCCCCATTCTCTGCTAGGCTCCACCCACAGGGGTCCGGCGGCGGGAGGCGCCAGGTCTTGAGCAAAAAACCATCTGGCGAGCATATCATGGCAGCATCGCGTTCAGGCGTTCCGGCATCTCCCCATCATCATTCGCGCATGCCGCGCGTCACCATCGACACCGAGGCGCTGAAGGCCAACTGGCGGACGCTCGACGCCCTGAATGGCCCGGCCCGCACCGGCGCGGCGGTGAAGGCGGACGGCTACGGCCTCGGCGCGGTGCGCGTGTCGCAAGCGCTGTTCGACGCCGGCTGCCGGGATTTCTTCGTCGCCTGGGCGGAAGAGGGTGTGGCGCTGCGCGCCGGCCTCGATGCGGCCGGGCTCGGCGATGCGCGGATCTTCGTGCTGCAGGGGGTGGCGCTTGACGATGTGCCGGCCTGTCTCGAAGCCCGGCTGATCCCGGTCCTGTCGAACCTCGCCGAGATCGCCGCCTGGTGCGAGGGACTGGAACGCGCCGGCGCGAAGGCGCCCGCGGCGCTGCAGTTCGAGACCGGCATGAACCGCCTCGGCCTCGACGCGGCCGAGATCCCCATCGTCAAGGCGGCGCAGGCGGGCGGTGCCCTCGACGTCCGCCTCGTCATGAGCCATCTCGCCAGCGCCGACGAGGGCACCGAGCAGCGCGAGGCGCAGCGCCGGCAGTTCCTGGCGATCTGCGAGTATTTCCCAGGCGTCGAACGTTCGCTCGCCAATTCCGCCGGCTCGTTTCTCGGGCCCGACTACGCCTTCGACCTCGTTCGTCCCGGCATCGCGCTCTATGGCGGCCGGGCCGGCGCGCCTTCCGACGGCAAGCTGGAACCCGTCGCGACGCTGACCGCCGCCGTCCTGCAGGTCCGCACCGCCAAGGCCGGCGAGGCCGCCGGCTACGGCGCGGCGGCAAAGCTTTCCCGCGACACCCGCATCGCCACCGTCGGCCTCGGCTATGCCGACGGCTACCCCCGCGCCGCCTCCGGCGCCGGTGTGCCGCTCCGCGAAACGCGGCCGGGCGCGGTGGCCTTCGTCGCCGGGCATCTGGCGCCGGTGCTCGGCCGGGTGTCGATGGACCTGACGCTGCTCGACGTCACCGACGTTCCGGCGGAGCTGGTGGAGCCGGGGACGCGGGCGGAGTTCTTCGGGCCGAACGTCGCGATCGACGATGTGGCCGATGCGGCGGGGACGATCGCTTATGAGTTGTTGACGGGGCTGGGCAAGCGAGTAGCGCTCAACTATCAATCGTGAACTGCTAGCGGCCGCCAACAGGCAGGAAACCTTCTATGAAACTCAAGATCTTGCTCGGTTTGGCAATCGTCCTGTCGTTTGCAGGCGGCTTTTACCCTGCATTGGCATGTTCCCGGCTGTCCGGCACCGAGGCGAGTGATTTTGCTGCGGCGACGATGGTGTTCCATGCGCTCGTCGTTGAGGCGAAGCTTGATGACTACATCACGCCGGGCCAACCTGCTGGTCGGAAGGACCGCGTTCTTGTCCAGGCGCGCTACGAGCTCAAGACCAGCATCAAGGGCAATCCGCCGAAGTCCGGCTGGGTCACATCGACGACCGGAGTTATCGGCGGTTGTGCAATACCGCTCTTGGCCGGACAGGAATATGTATTCTTTGTCACGGCGTGGCCCGCCGAAGCGCCCGACACGATGAAGAAAAGGTCGCTCGGCACGGTAAACATCTTCGGAAGCCAGATGGTCGCTGGCAATGCGCCAAATGTGATCAAGAAACTGAAGGGCCTGAGTCTCCCGTGAAGAATTTCGAAGCCACTGAAATGGCTGACTGATCGGCATCTGCAAAGATTTGACTTTTGCCGGTTTCAGCCGTCTGTGGCCGCAGAAACTTGCAAATTGCGTTGCGGCGTTGAGCG
>NZ_JAJUWU010000045.1 GCF_021390325.1 Jiella avicenniae
GTCTCCCGTGAAGAATTTCGAAGCCACTGAAATGGCTGACTGATCGGCATCTGCAAAGATTTGACTTTTGCCGGTTTCAGCCGTCTGTGGCCGCAGAAACTTGCAAATTGCGTTGCGGCGTTGAGCGTGATTCCATGGCCTTCGGGTCCAGGAATCGGGAGCGCCGGGATGCGTCCGAAGGAGCGGCGGGACAGCGGGCAGACGGACATGTTCCGGGCCCGGCTCGATCAGATCGTCGACACGAACCACGCGCTCGCCAGGCTCGGCCGGGCGATCGACTGGCGGTTTCTGGAGGAGCGGCTCGGCGCGGTCTACACGGATGCGCCGGGCCACCCGCCGCTGCCGACGCGGCTGATGGCCGGGCTCGCCATCCTGAAGGCGATGCATGATCTGTCCGACGAGGCGCTCTGCGATCGCTGGCTGGAAAACCCCTATTATCAACTGTTCTGCGGCGAGGAATTCTTCTGTCACAGGCTGCCCTTCGACCGGTCGTCGATGACGCGCTGGCGCCAGCGGATGGGCGAAGAGAGGTTGAACGCGCTGCTGCAGGAGAGCCTCGCCACGGCGACACGAACCGGCGCGGCCAAGCCCGCCGACTTTACCACGGCTATCGTCGACACCACCGTGCAGCCCAAGGCCGTCGCCCATCCGACCGATGCCAAGCTGATGCAGCGTTCACGCGAGCGGCTGGTGCGGCTGGCCAAGACGCTGGGGATCGATCTGCGCCAATCCTATGAGCGGGTTGGAAAATATGCCCTGATCAAGCAGCAGCGCTATGCCCATGCCAAGCAGTTCAAGCGGGCGAACAAGGCGCTGAGAACCCTCAGGACCTATCTCGGCCGCGTCATCCGCGACATCGTCCGCAAGACCAAGGGCGACGCCGAGCTGGAAGCGGCGGTGGCGCACGAACTGATGCTCGCTCGCCGGGTCCATGCCGGCAACCGCAATCTCATTCCCCTCCGCGGCCAGCCGAAAGACGCCGATCTCCGGGTCTTCAGCCTGCACGCGCCCGAGGTCGAATGCATCGGCAAGGGAAAAGCCCATCGGCCCTATGAGTTCGGCGTCAAGGTCTCCGTCGCCACCACGCTGAAGCGCTCGAAGGGCGGCCAGTTCGTCACCCATGTCGCGGCGCTGCCGGGCAAGCCGTATGACGGGCACACACTGGCCACCGTCATTCCCGCCATCGAGCGCCAGGTCGGCGCGACGCTCACGCGGATCATCGCCGACGCCGGCTACAAGGGTCACAACGCCCCTCAAAGCCACCGCGTCAAGGTCTACATCTCGGGCCAGAAGCGCGGCATGACAGACGCGATCCGGCGCGAGATGAAGAGGCGAGCGGCCGTCGAACCGGTCATCGGACATCTCAAGGCCGACCACCGCATGGGCCGTAATCATCTCGCCCACGCCATCGGCGACGCCGCCAACGCCGTCCTCGCCGCCGTCGGCTACAACTTCCGCCGCATCCTCGCCTGGCTGAAGCTTTTTGTCGCCTTCATCCAGGCCGCGATCATCAGCCTATTCGGCACCCGCCAAACCGCCGCCGCCGCTTAGGGAGCCTTCTTCACGGACAAC
>NZ_JAJUWU010000046.1 GCF_021390325.1 Jiella avicenniae
CTGTCGCTAGCGTTTCAAGTTGTCCGTTTTTGATAGCACACGAAATGTCCGCTTCTGTTTTTGGTTTGGCCCTGTGGACCCTGTGGTCAGGCGCGGTGAGCGGCTGTCCACAAGTCCACAGGCTGGCAGGTGGCGTCGAAGCGGTTCACGCCGCCTGCCTGATTGCGGTGTTCGGCTTGCGCAAGCGGCCGTCCTTTGCATAGCGGGCAATGGGCCTCGGGCCATGGAAGACGGCAAGTGAACCGTCCGGATATTGCCGCAGCTTGACCCGTGCCTTGACGAAGTGCCTTCGGATTGGGCTTTCCGGCAGTTGCAGCCGCAATTTGCCGAAGACGACCGTGTTGTCATGGCCGACGACACGCTCGACCTCGACGCACAAGATCTCGTTGAGAACCGCCGGGTCGACGGCGACGAAGGCGCTTTCGGCGACCGCCGGGTTTTGCGAGAAGCGAGCGTTGTGAACCGGCAGATAGGTTTCGGCGAGATAGCGGTTGGCTGCTTGCATGTCGGCGATCCCGGCCAGCACCAGTTCCTTGGGTAGACGGTCCTGCAGCGTCGAGAACATGCGCTCCGAGCGGCCGCGGGCCTGCGGCGAATAGGCGGCGATGTGCTCGACGCCGAGCCGATCGAGCGCCCGGCCGACCTGGGTGAGCCGGCTCTTGTCCACCGCTTCGCCGGCCTTCACAGTCACGAAGTAATGGCTGCCCCGGTCGGTGTAGAGGCTGGACGGCAGGCCCTTGGCGGCGAACGTCTCGTTGAGGCCGAAGAAGCTCGACGCCGTGCCTTCCTCCTCGATCAGGAAGGCCGAATAGATGCGGCTCGTGGCGTCGTCCATGGTCACCACCAGATCCAGCGGCGGCTGGCCGCACAGCCAGGCATGGCGGCTTGCGTCCTGATGCAGCATCATGCCCTCGCACGGCTTCCTTTCCCGTTTGCGGCGATGGGCGCCGCGCCGCTTGGCCCGTTCGACGAGACCTGCCGTGTGAAGCTGCGTCTTCGTCCAGGTGTAGCCCCAGGCGAAGTTGTGCTGCGTCACCAGATGCTCGTGAAAATGCTTCACGTTCCATCCAAGGTGCCGCGTTCGATACTCTTCGAGCATCCATTCCAGCTCATCGGCCGGAACCCGCCGCGCCGAGGCCTTGCCCAGCCGCCGGTCCGCCAAGCCGGCAAGCCCCTCGTCCTCAAAGCGCCGCCGCAGGCGCCGAAACTGCCGCTCCGAGCAGCCCAACAGCTCCCCGGCTTCCAGGCAGGACAACTCCCGTGCCTCCCAGCGGCTCAAAACATCGCGAAACTTCCTCATCCTGTGGTCCTGCAGCCAGGTCGTCCGGTTCATCGTCGCGCCACCTCCTGCGCGATATCCAAACCGGACAACTCGTCTGCTACCTAACCCGGACAACTCATGTGCTTACGACA
>NZ_JAJUWU010000047.1 GCF_021390325.1 Jiella avicenniae
CAGGGCTCCGAATCCAAATTTTTATAGGCTTTGTTGGAGCAGTTCTGCGATGTAATTCGGTGACCATCCAGCAAGTTTTCGTCGTGATTTGAGGGAGTGTTTATCGTTTGCGCTTCGGATGATGTTGAGGGCGAAGTGTCGGACGACGGCCATGTTCTTGGCGCCGTGGCCTTTTCGCAGGCGTGACTGATCGTCGTTGAAGAGGACGTCGAGCACCCAATGGAGTTGGTTCTCGATACCCCAATGACCGCGCACGGCCCCGGCGGCCTTTTGGGCGGAAAGATGGGCCGAGGAGATGAAGTAGCGGGTCTCGAAGCGGCTTTTCTCGGCGAGTTGGGCTCGGCTTTTGACTTTGATGATGCAGGCGACGTCGGGCAGGCGCAGTTCGCCGGGAAAGCGCCGGTGGCCGTTGAGCCAGTCGATCTCGCGCAAGACAGAGACGGTCCGCTCCTCAATGCGCCCATGGCCCTTGTCGCACTGAACGTCTATCTCGATCGTGCCGGTGGGGGCATCATTGAAGCAGGCTTCGACTTCGGCCCTGAGCGTCGGCTGGTTGGCTTTGACCGCCAGGAGGTAGTCGGCGCCCTCCGCCCGGATGGCGCTGGCGATGGTGCCATTGGTGGCAATGGCATCGATGGAGACCAGCGCCCCCTTGAGCCCGTCGTCAGTGCCGAGCCTCTCCAGAAGAACCGGGATCGCCGCAAGCTCGTTCGCCTTGTCGGGCACCGCTTCCTGTCCGAGCACGAGGCGCCGTGTGGTGGCAAAGGCGGAGACGAGGTGGATGGCCTTTTCGCCGGCGCTTCTGTCGTGGCTGCGCCGGGATGTCTTACCATCGATGGCCACGAGATCGATCTTCTCGGGCCATGTCGCTCGCACCCAGTCGGTGAAGGCCTTGGAAAACAGCGCCGGATTGATCCGGTTCATCAGAATGGTCAGCCAACGCTCGCCCGGTACGCCGTGCTCATAGGGCAGAAAGCGGCGTAAAAACGAAAGATGCGCCTTTCCCCAAAGCGCGATGTTCTCGTAGTCGTCGCAGTCGGCCATCGACCCACAGACCACCAAAAGCAGGATTTCCGGCAACGGGTAGTCGGCGCGCCTCACGTCGCGCGGATCATCGATTTCGGCAAAATGATCCAGCAAAATCCGAAGCCTGGACTTTGGCAACGCTGGTTCGGCAATGGACAGGGACATGAGAGCGCTCCGCGAATCAAACCCCTTCATCGAATCAGATCAAAAGCAACCCGTCATCCGCTGTCATATGAATTCGGAGCCCTG
>NZ_JAJUWU010000048.1 GCF_021390325.1 Jiella avicenniae
AGAAGTGGCTTGGTTTGTCTGAACAGCCTCGGCGGCTTGATAAGTGGATCGTCTGCCGGGTTTACGCTGCTGCGAGAAGCGGCTGGTTGAAGTAGGTCTGGTCGGGCGTTTTTCCTCCCAGCCGTGAATGCGGACGACGCTCGTTGTAAAAGTCGAGGTATCTGCCGATCGACGCTCGTGCATGGCTGACGGTCTCGTAGGCCCGCAGATACACCTCCTCGTATTTCACCGATTTCCAGAGCCGCTCGACGAAGACATTGTCGCGCCAGGCGCCCTTGCCGTCCATGCTGATCTTGATGTCCCTATCCAGCAGGACCGTCGTGAAGTCGATGCTGGTGAACTGCGAACCCTGATCGGTATTGAAGATCTCTGGTTTGCCGAAGCGTGCCAGCGCCTCCTCCACGGCCTCGATGCAAAAGTCGGCCTGCATCGTGATCGAGAGCCGCCAGCTCAGCACCCGTCGGCTGAACCAGTCGACGACGGCGGCGAGATAGACAAAGCCCTGGGCCATCGGGATGTAGGTGATGTCCATCGCCCAGACCTGGTTCGCCCGCGTCACCGGCAGCTTGCGCAGGAGATAGGGATAGATCTTGTGGCCCGGCGCCGGCTTCGATGTGTTCGGCCTGCGGTAGATCGCCTCCAGCCCCATCCGCTTCATCAGCGTCGCGACATGCAGGCGGCCGACGATAATTCCTTCTCCAGCCAGGAGCCCGCGCAGCATGCGGCTTCCGGCAAAAGGGTATTTCAGATGCAGTTCGTCGATCCGGCGCATCAGCGCGAGATCGGCGTCGCTCACCGGGCGCGGCTCGTAATAAACGCTGCCGCGGCTGATCCCCAGTTCCCGGGCTTGCACTGCGATCGGCAGATCATGCGAGCGATCGATCATCGCTTTGCGCTCGCCAACAGTCCGGCCTTGTCGAGCGCGATTTCTAAAAAATCGTTCGCCAGCGTCAACTCGCCGATCTTCGCATGCAGCGTCTTCACATCAACCGGCTCGGCCGCGGCCGGAGACGGTGATCCGAAAACCCCGGCGGCGCCGTCCAAAAGCTGCGAGCGCCATTGCGTGATCTGGTTCGGGTGGACGTCGAATTGCTGCGCCAACTCGGCCAGGGTCTTCTCCCCGCCAACTGCCGCCAGCGCGACTTTTGCCTTGAAGGCCGGGCTATGGTTCCGGCGCGGTCTCTTGCTCATCGTCTCTCCTGTTCACGGCCATCTTCGCCGTCTTCAGGCAGACATTCCACTCAGCCCGCTGTTCAAATTCGCCGAGCCACCTC
>NZ_JAJUWU010000049.1 GCF_021390325.1 Jiella avicenniae
CGCCGGCCGAAGACGCGGATGCTACTCGACGATCGCCGCGACGATGCCGGCGCCGACGGTGCGGCCGCCTTCGCGGATGGCGAAGCGCAGGCGCTCTTCCATCGCGATCGGAACGATCAGCGTGACGTCCATCGTCACGTTGTCGCCCGGCATCACCATCTCGGTGCCCTCGGGCAGCGTGCAGACGCCGGTCACGTCCGTCGTGCGGAAGTAGAACTGCGGCCGGTAGTTGGTGAAGAACGGCGTGTGGCGGCCACCCTCTTCCTTGGTCAGGATGTAGGCCTCGGCCTTGAACTTGGTGTGCGGCTTCACCGAACCCGGCTTGCACAGCACCTGCCCACGCTCGACGCCCTCGCGGTCGACGCCGCGGATCAGCGCGCCGATGTTGTCGCCCGCCTGGCCCTGGTCGAGCAGCTTGCGGAACATCTCGACGCCGGTCACCGTCGTCTTCTTGGTGTCGCGGATGCCGACGATCTCGACTTCCTCGCCGACCTTGATCACCCCGCGCTCGACGCGGCCGGTGACGACCGTGCCGCGACCCGAGATCGAGAAGACGTCCTCGATCGGCATCAGGAACGGCTGGTCGATCGGGCGCTCCGGCGTCGGGATGTAAGCGTCGACTTCCTTCATCAGCTCGCGGACGGCGTCCTCGCCGATTTCCTTATTCGAGTCCTCGAGGGCGGCCAGCGCCGAACCCTTGACGATCGGAATGTCGTCGCCCGGGAACTCGTAGGACGAGAGAAGCTCGCGAACCTCGAGCTCGACGAGCTCGAGCAGCTCGGCGTCGTCGACCTGGTCGACCTTGTTGAGGAAGACGACGATCGCCGGCACGCCGACCTGGCGGGCGAGCAGGATGTGCTCGCGGGTCTGCGGCATCGGGCCGTCGGCCGCCGAGCAGACGAGAATCGCGCCGTCCATCTGGGCCGCGCCGGTGATCATGTTCTTGACGTAGTCGGCATGGCCCGGGCAGTCGACGTGAGCGTAGTGCCGCGCCTCGGTCTCGTATTCCACGTGCGCGGTCGAGATGGTGATGCCGCGCGCCTTCTCTTCCGGCGCCGCGTCGATCTGGTCGTAGGCGCGGTACTCGCCGAAGAACTTGGTGATCGCCGCCGTCAGCGACGTCTTGCCGTGGTCGACGTGTCCGATCGTGCCGATGTTCACATGCGGCTTGTTACGCTCGAATTTGCTCTTGGCCAT
>NZ_JAJUWU010000050.1 GCF_021390325.1 Jiella avicenniae
ATACCAACTCTCATTGATCAGAACCCATGCGCCCACTCTCGCAGGCCGATGGACATGATGCGCCACGGCTGTGTTTCGATCTTTCGCCAAGCCCTGCAGGTGTGATCGAGAATATCGTCGTAGGATTTGAAGATCCTGTTCGAAAGCCAGTTGTCGCGCATGAACTGCCACAGGTTCTCGGCGGGGTTCAATTCCGGTGCGCGGGGCGGCAGCGGCATGAGGGTGATGTTGCCGGGTATGACGAGCTTGGGCGTCATGTGCCAACCAGCCTGATCGAGCAGCACCACGGCATGCGCGCCGGGAGCAACGGCGCGGGAGATCTCGCCGAGATGACAGGCCATGGCGTGGGTGTTGCAGCGAGGCATGACGAGGGCGGCGCCTTTGCCGAGCTTCGGGCAGATCGCGCCGAACAGGTAGGTTGAAGCGGTGCGTTGATCTTTCGGTGCCGACGGCCGGGTCCCTCGTTTGGCCCACCGCCGGGTGATCGGGTTCTTCTGCCCCACCCTCATCTCGTCCTGAAACCAGACTTCTATGGGCTTGCCGGCGGCCTCGTTCGCCGCGATTTCTGCCAGCGCGGCAGGGAAGTCTTTTTAAAAGCGTCGAGTTCGAACTCGTTCTGGGCGTGATGGCGCGGGCGAGCCGAGAGCTTGCGGTAGCCCAAAGCCCGCAGCTCGCGCGACAACGTCTGGACGCTGATCGAAATACGGAACTCTTCGAAGACCCATTGCGCCAGATCGACGAGGCGCCAGCGCACCACGCCGTCGACTGCTGGGATCGGACCAGCCTCGATCTTACCCACGAGCGCCTTGCGCTGCTCTGGCTTCAGCCGCGACGGTGCGCCCGACGACTTGCGGTCCACGAGACCATCCGGGCCTTCGGCATTGAACCGGATCACCCAGTCTCGCACGATCTGCAATGTCACGCCGCCGATCCGCGCAGCCTCGCTGCGCGAACCGCCCTCGTAGATCGCCGCCAATGCCAGAAGACGCCGCGTCTGCGCGGCATCACGCGACTGTCGGCCCAAACGGCGAACAACTTGAGCTTCATAGTCTGAGCGAAGCGGAATGGGCGGGGCCATGGCGAACAAACTCCTGTTCGCCATCTTGAATCATATCCCGGACGGGTCGGGAATCCCATACGAGTCAGTCAATGCGGGAATTGGTAT
>NZ_JAJUWU010000051.1 GCF_021390325.1 Jiella avicenniae
GGGATCCTGTGTGTTTGGCTTGGTGTATGAAGGGTGCGGGAAGGAGACCGACGGGATCCGGATCGCCCTTCGGGAGATCGTGGCATGGCCTGGTCCCTTCCCGCTTCGCTCGTTCAACCTGAACAGTTGCACGAGGCTGTTGGCGCAGACCTCGCATCACAGGATCAGGCATCATGACCATACATCAAACCGTCCTCGGCTGCGACATTTCCAAGTCGTTCCTCGACATCTTCGACCCCCGCATCCGTCGGTGCGTGCGCATTGCCAACGACAAGGACGCCGTGGAGGCTTTCGCGGCCTCTCTTGCCGGCACCGATTGTCTCGTCGTCTTCGAAGCGACCGGCGTCCATGACCGGTTCTTGCGTCATGCGCTCGGCGAACGCGGTATCCCCGCACGCCGGCTCAATCCGGTCCAGGCGCGCCGCTTTGCCGAGATGCGCGGGCGCCTGGCCAAGACCGACCGGATCGACGCGCTCGGCCTGTCGGATTTTGGCGAGATGGTTCAGCCCAAGCCCGATCCGGCGCCTTCCAAGGATCGCGAACGCCTGGCGGCGCTGGCCAGGCGGCGCGATCAGCTCGTCGAGCTGCGCGCCTTGGAAAAGCGGCATCGAGCCGATGCCTTCGACGCCTGCATCATCGCCGACATCGACATTGTCATCGAAAGTCTCGGCGAACGGATCGCGGCCATCGAGGCCGAGATTGACCGGCAGACCCGACGCGACGTCGATCTCACCGCAGAGCTCAAACGCCTGACCTCGGCGCCGGGGGTCGGCAACGTCACGGCGCTGACGCTCGTTGCCCATATGCCCGAACTCGGCTCCCTGACGCCCAAGAAGATCGGCGCCCTTGCCGGCTTGGCACCGTTCAACGACGACAGCGGGCATCGCCGGGGGCGCAAGCACATCAAGGGCGGCCGACGCCGCGTCCGCAACGCTCTCTACATGGCCGCACTCGGTGCCATTCGCGCAAACCCTCGCTTCAAGAGCTTCTTCAACGCCGTCACCGAAAGATCGGGATCCAAGAAGGTCGCGATCATCGCCGTCGCCAGAAAGCTTCTCACCGTCCTCAATGCCATGCAGAGGGACAAAAAGGCCTTTGCATGAACACAGTTGCCAT
>NZ_JAJUWU010000052.1 GCF_021390325.1 Jiella avicenniae
CTAGAGAGCGTCTCCATAAACGGGTTCATCTGAGCGGCACGATCTGATTCATTCTCCTTGAAAGGAGAATGCCATGCGTCGTCATGAACTCACGGATCAGGAATGGGCGGTGATCGAGCCGCTGCTACCGCGAAACAGCCGCGGCGTTGCACGGGTCGACGATCGCCGAGTGATCAACGGAATCCTGTGGCGGTTTCGCACGGGCTCGTCCTGGCGCGACGTGCCGGAGCGCTACGGCCCCCGCACCACGCTCTACAACCGCTTCTCCCGCTGGCGGGCTGCCGGTGTCTGGGATCGTCTTCTGGCAGCGGTCTCCGAGGCTTACGACGGAGACATCGTGATGATCGACTCATCTTGCGTTCGCGTTCACCAGCATGGTGCCGGCGCGAAAAAGGGGGATCCGCCGATCCTTGCATGGGACATTCCCGTGGCGGCCTGACCACCAAGATCCATGCCCTCGTCGATGCCGAGGGGCGCCCGGTGCGCCTCGAACTCACAGCCGGACAAGCCGGCGACGCGCCAATGGCCAACCGCCTCCTGGAAGCGGTCGCACCCGGAGCGACTGTCATTGCCGACAAGGCTTACGACACCGACGGCATCCGCTCCTTCGTCGCCGGTCGAAAGGCGTGGGCGAACATTCCGCCGCGCTCGATCCGCAAAGACACCTTCGCCTTCAGCCGCTGGGTTTACCGCCAGCGCAACCTCGTCGAGCGCTTCTTCAATCGCATCAAACAGATGCGGGGCCTTGCCACCCGTTATGACCGACGGGCCGACAACTTCATGGCCGCGCTCAAGCTCGCTGCCATCCGCATCTGGATCAATGCACAATGAGTCCGCGCCCTA
>NZ_JAJUWU010000053.1 GCF_021390325.1 Jiella avicenniae
ATCCAATACCTTGCGATGCGTCGGGTGAGGAGGCGGATGTTGGCGATGAAGGCCCAAGCGGTCGCGCTTTCGGTGGATTTCTCCCAATCCTTGGCGAGACGTCGGCATCGGCCGAGCCAAGCGAAGGTCCGCTCGACCACCCATCGGCGCGGCAGGACTTCGAAGCCTTTCGCGGTGTCTGATCGCTTGATGATCTCGATGGTCCAGTCACCGTTGCCGCTCAGCGCGCGCCTCAGCTTTTCGCCTGCATAGCCGCCGTCGGCGAATACATGGCGCAGCCAGGGGAAGCGATGACGCAGGGATTTCAAAACGGCCACCGCGCTGTCGCGATCCTGGATGTCGGCGGCGTGGACGACGATCACGAGCAGAAGCCCCAGCGTATCGGTCACGATATGGCGCTTTCGACCCTTGACCTTCTTGCCGGCATCATATCCCGAAACACCGCCGCTTTCAGTGGTTCTGACGCTTTGACTGTCGATCACGCCGGCGCTCGGGCTCGCCTGCCGCCCCTCCAGTTCGCGGGCCGCAACGACGAGAACGCCGTTGATCGCCCTCAAGAGATCGCTGTCACGCCAGTCGTAGAAATAGCCGCGCACCGTCGAGGGCGGTGGGAAGTCTTTCGGCAACATGCGCCACTGGCAACCGCTCGATCCGACGTAGAGGATCGCGTTCATCACCTCGCGAAGGCAGGTGGTCCGCGGTCGGCCGCCAGGCTTGGCAGGCGGCAGCATCGACGCGATCAGCGCCCACTCCCGATCGGTCAAATCGCTTGGATAGCGAGGGCATTCGCGGCTATGTTCGCGGCGAGCGGTATCATCC
>NZ_JAJUWU010000005.1 GCF_021390325.1 Jiella avicenniae
TCGTCAAGGCGCTCGACGAAGGCACCTTCGACACCGTGATCGGCGACCTCTCCTTCGACGACAAGGGCGACGTCACGCTGCCCGGCTACGTCGTCTACGAGTGGAAGGACGGCAAGTACGACTACGTGAACATGTCGGACCCGCAATTTTGTTGCCCGGACGACTGTCTCGACAACGGCGCTTGCCGATAGGAGGGGGTGTGTGAATACAAATTCCGACCTGAAAAGTATCAGAAAGGGAGGGTTCATAAAAAAGGAAAAATCTTGGATTCACATTATAATAAATAACAAAGAAATAATACAAACCACAATTTCGACCATAGGCATTATTGTTGTAATATTAGGGGCAATATCGACCGCAAATCGTTTTACAATTTCAAACTATATAGAATTCATCGAAAAAAATCTGAAAGAAGAAATCTCAAGAGAATTGATTAGAACAGATTTTCGGAGAAGATTGCTGTTGGGGACCATAAATCGCAAGGAGACGCTAGATTTTCTAGAGAAAAATGTCTCACCAATTTCAAATATTGGAAAAAGAAAAAAAGATATCCATAACAACACACCAGAAATACTATTTTTGGAGGAGAACAAAGATATATTCAACAATATTATAGAGACATCGTCATCTTTCACGATGCTTTCAAAATGTATGGAAATGGGTGGATGTAGGGATGTGTCGTATTGCAGCTTATATGAATATCGATACCGCTCTTTTATGAATAACTACTCTCAAATGATTATAAAGGTTTCTAAAGAATATTACATGAAGCCTATTGAGGCATCTTATTTGATGTCGTATTGCAATATAGAAAATAAATGGGGTATATATTAAATTAATAAAAAAATTTTGTTTTAATTTTTTGTTCCGATAATTGGTTTATTTAGAAATATGTAGATAGTCGCAATTCTATGTGGAGGTGTGCAAAAACAATATTCGACGGGCGGCAAAGTCAGCCGACCTCGTAATTTTTTTATCAGCGACGAAGCCTTAAGAAGGCGGAGCAGGTCGTGTCCCAATTCACGGCGTCTGATCTACCGAAGGAAGCTCGCGAACCGCTCCACGTCCGCTTCCGGCGTCGACCAGCTGGTGACGAGGCGGACGAGCGTTTCGCCCTCGGCGACGAGATCCGGCATCGAATGGGGCGGATTCCATTCGTAGAAGACGGCGCCCGCCGCCTGCATCCGTGTCGCCAGATCCTTCGGCAGGATGGCGAAGACCTCGTTGCTGCGGGTCGGCCAGGCCTCGCGCGCCGCGTTGGACGCGGAAAGCGCTGCGCGCAGGCGGTCGGCCATCCGGTTGGCGTGGCCGGCCATGTCGAGCCACAGGCCGGCCTCGAAATAGGCCATGAATTGCGCCGCGACGAAGCGCGTCTTGGAAAAGAGCTGCGCGCCGCGCTTGCGGATGTAGGGAAACTGGGTCGCCTTTTCGGGATCGAAGACGACGATCGCCTCGGCGCACCAGCAGCCGTTCTTGGTGGCGCCGAAGGAGAGGATGTCGACGCCGAGTTTCCACGTCATTTCGGCCGGCGAGAGCCCGGTCGCGACGAGGCCGTTGGCAAAGCGTGCCCCGTCCATGTGCAGCGTCAGGCCGCGCTCGTGGGCGATGCCGGCGATCACTTCGATCTCGTCCGCGCCGTAGAGCGTACCGGCCTCGCCCGGCTGCGAGATCGAGACCGCCATCGGCTGTCCGGCATGGACGTGCCCCGGCTTGAAGCGGGCGATCTCGCGCCTGAGGTTCGCCGGGTCGATCAGGCCGTTCGGCCCGTCGACCGGGGCCATGCGGGCGCCATGGGTGAAGAATTCCGGCGCGCCGCACTCGTCCTCGACGACATGCGCCTCGCGATGGCAGAGGACGACGCCGCCCGGCCGGTTGACCGAGGCGAGCGCCAGCGAGTTCGCCGCCGTTCCGGTGCCGACGAAGAACACCGCCACCTCGCGCTCGAAGATCTCGTCGAAGCGCTTTTCGACCGCCTTGTCGAGGTCGCTGGTGCCGTAGGCGCTGGCCATGCCTTCGCCGTGGCGGGCGAGGGCTTCGTTGATGGCGGGGTGGGCGCCGGACCAGTTGTCGGATGCGAAGATCATGGGCGAGGCGTATATTGCGTCGCGAAAAAGCGCAAGACGACGGCTCTAGCGCTGCTCGGGCCATCCCGTTCAGGGCTTCGATCGGGCCTGGAGGCCGGCGCCCCGTGAGCCGCATCGTCCCGAATTCATGGCGGAGCCGCCGGCGGGCGGCGGCTCCGCCATGGCTCATTTGGCGATCTTCTCGCATTCCTGCATGGTGGCGGAGGCGGTCGCCTCCATCATCATCGTCTTGCCGTCCTCGCCGGTCATGAACAGCATGCAGTGCTCGACCGGCTTGCCGTGCTTCATCATGTTGGCCATCATCGCGTCGTCCGACGATGACGTCGTGCCCATGTGGCCGTCCGGCATGACGGCCATGACCTGGCCCGACTTCATCATCGTCATCATGTCGCCTTCCATCGCCATGGCGTCGGACTTCATGCCGTCGGGCGACATGGAATCCGAGTGCATCGCGTCCGAAGACATCGAATCCGAGGACATCGCATCGGATTTCATCGTGTCGGATTTCATGGTGTCCTGGGCGAAAGCGGGAGCGGACAGCGCCGTCGCGGCGAGGGCGGCGAGAATGAACTTGCGCATGGTTGGTTCTCCGTTGCGAACGCGCAAATCGGCGTTCGCGACGGGCTTCGCGGCGCGCGAGCCGGCCGTTACCGGACCTGCGCGGCGGGACGATGAATTCCCCGTGAGGACGCCCGATCGCCGGGCGGGGAGGCCGTCGAAGCGACCTCAGTATTTGCTCAACTCCCACCGGGCGACCTGGCGACGATGGACCGCGTCCGGCCCGTCGACGAGGCGGAGCGTCCTCACATGGGTCCACATCCGCGCGAGCGGCGTGTCCTGCGAAATGCCGGTCGCCCCATGCAGCTGGATCGCCTGATCGACCACGTCGATGGCGACGCTCGGGGCGACGACCTTGATCGCCGAGATCCATGGCGCCGCGGCCTTGGGATCGCCCTGGTCCATCATCCAGGCGGCCTTCAGGCACAGGAGGCGTGCCATCTCGATGTCCATCCGGGCCTTGGCGACGACGTCGTAGTTCTCGCCGAGTTCGGCCAGCTTCTTGCCGAAGGCCTCGCGGGAAAGCGCCCGCCGGCAGAAGATCTCCAGGGCGAGTTCCGCCTGGCCGATGGCCCGCATGCAATGATGGATGCGCCCCGGCCCGAGGCGCCCCTGGGCAACCTCGAATCCGCGGCCCTCGCCGAGAATCATCGCCGATTTCGGCACCCGGACGCCGGTAAAGCGGATGTGCATGTGGCCGTGCGGCGCGTCGTCGTCGCCGAAGACCTGCATGGCGCGCAGCACTTCGATCCCCGGCGTGTCGGCGGGAACGAGCAGCATGGAATGGCGACCATGCTTGGGACGGTCGTCGCCCCCGGTGCGCGCCATGACGATGTAGACGGCGCAGCGCGGATCGCCGGCGCCGGACGCCCACCATTTCTCGCCGTCGAGCACGTAGTCGTCGCCGTCGGCGACGCAGCGTATGGAAATGTTGGTCGCGTCGGAGGAGGCGACGCCGGGCTCGGTCATCAGATAGGCCGAGCGGATTTCGCCCTCGAGCAGGCGCGGCAGCCAGGGCGCCTTCTGCTCCTCGGTGCAGAAGCGCTCCAGCACCTCCATGTTGCCGGTGTCGGGCGCCGAGCAGTTGAAGGTCTCGGCGCCGAGATGCGCCTTGCCCATCTCCTCGGCGAGATAGGCATATTCGACCGTCGAAAGGCCGTAGCCGCGCGCCGAGGCGGTGAGCCAGAAGTTCCACAGGCCGCGGCTCTTCGCCGCCGCCTTCAGACCTTCCAGGATGTCGCGCTGGCGCTGCGTGTAGACGAAGCGGCCGTCCTTCGGCACCTCGGCGAGGAATTCCTCGCTCGCGGCAGCGATCTCGTCGCGCACCATGTCGCGGACCGCGGCGTGAATTGGCTTCAGCCGCTCCGAAAGGCCGAGATCCATTGCCTGTGGCGAAACCGTCATCGTGAAAACTCCTCCCTCAGCGTCGTGTCGGACGCTCCGATCCCCCGAAGCGCGAAATAGGCCAACTGCCGGGCGATCAAACCGCGTCGGTCGGCAAGTTCGGCAATCGTGTCGTGCGGCCAGAGGATCGGCGCGTCGAGCGCCGTCACGAAGATCCGGCCAAGCATGGCCGTGTCGCGGCCGGTCGGCAGGTCGCGCTCCTCGACCGCCTCGGCGATCAGCCGGGTGAAGATCGCGTCGTAGCGTCGGCGCCTCTCGGCAATGCCGGCGATCGCCTCGGCCTCGCCGGCACCGAGGGTGGCGATGGCCATGCCGGACGTCGCCCCCGCCAGCGTGCGATGCAGGGCGATGTCGGCCAGCACCGCGGCGGAATGGACGTTCGCGGCTTCGGTCAGACGGGCGATCGCCCGTTCGCGGCGGCCGGCGATCTCGTCGGTGCGGGCGGCAAGGCGCGCGAGGCCGTCTTCGCACAGATCGGCCAGAAGCTCGCCCTTCGAGCGATAGCGATGATAGACGAGGCCCTTGGTGGCTCCGAGGCTTTTCGCCACCTCGTCGATCGAGGCGGCGGCATAGCCGCGGGCCGCGAAGATCTCGGCCGCCGCCGCAAGGATGCGGCGGCGCAACGCCGCGTCCTCGCCGCCGCGGATCGCGGCGAAGTCCCGCTCCCGCCGCGGCGGTCGCCGGCGGGGCCGGTCCTGGTCTCGTCTCTCGCGCTCCGGCATCGACCGATCCTCGACGGCGCCGCCCGTTGCGTCGGGCGGCGTCGTCGAGGATGGGACATGCAACTTCGCGCGGTGTCAAACGAGCGATCGGGGCGAAAGCCGGGCGCCGGCGCCTTGGGCTGCGGCCCACCGGCCCTAGATGCCGGACGAACGCCAGCAAGGAAGGCTGTCCGCATGGCCGATCCCATCCTCGAACGACTGTTCTCGCTTCGCGGCAAGACCGCCCTCGTCACCGGCGGGGCGACCGGCATCGGCCGGATGATCGCGACGGCGCTCGTCGCTGCCGGCGCGACCGTCCACATCGCCTCGCGCAAGCTCGAAGCCTGCGAGGCGGCGGCGGAGGAAATCGGCGCCGAGGGTCATCCGGGCACGGTCATGGCGCTTTCCGGCGACGTCTCCAGCGAGGAGGGCGTCGCCGCGTTGGCGAAGGCGATCGGCGAGCGGACGGACAGGCTGGACGTTCTCGTCAACAATGCCGGCGTCTCCTGGGGCGCGCCGCTCGGCGAGTTTCCCTATTCGGCCTGGAACAGGGTGCTGTCGGTCAACGTGGTCGGGCTGTTCTTGCTCACCCAGGCGCTGCTGCCGCTGCTCGAAGCCTCGGCCAGCGACGACGATCCGGCCCGCATCGTCAATCTCGGCTCGGTGATGGGCGCCCAGCCGCTGGCGGAAAACGTCTATTCCTACGCCGCCTCCAAGGCGGCGGTGCATCATCTCACCCGGTCGCTGGCGAAGGAACTCGCCGCGCGCCGCATCACCGTGAACGCCTTCGCGCCCGGGCCCTTCCAGTCGAAGATGACCGCCTTCGCCACCGGCACCGACGAAAAGGCCGAGAAGGTCGGCCGCGGCGTTCCTCTCGGCCGGATCGGCCTTCCGGACGACATCGCCGGTGCGACCCTGTTCCTTTGCGGACGGGCCGGCGCATATATCACCGGTGCCATCCTGCCCATCGACGGCGGCATCGGCACGATGACGGGACCGGAGCTGTTCGGGGAAGATTGATGGCATTGAATTCGGTGGCCGAAACGGAGGCGCTGATCGCCGAGCGGATGGTGCCGCTCGCGCGGTATCGGGAGCTGCTGGAGGCGGAGCCCTCGTTCTCGCCGTGGCTCACCGTCGACCAGACGATGATCGACCGGTTCGCCGTCGCCACCCACGACCATCAGTTCATCCATGTCGATCCGGAGCGCGCACGGGCCGAGACGCCCTTCGGCGGGACGATCGCCCACGGTTTCCTGACGCTCTCGCTGCTTTCGACCCTCGCCTACGAGGCGATTCCCGGCGTCGAGGGCATGCGCATGGGAATGAACTACGGCTTCGACAGGATCCGTTTCCTGAACCCGGTGAAGGCGGGATCGAGGGTTCGCGGCCGCTTCCGGATGGTCGGCCTCACCGAGCGCGCCGTCAGCCTGCAGACCACGTGGGACGCCGCCGTTGAGATCGAAGGGGCCGTGAAGCCGGCGCTGACGGCCGAGTGGATCACCCTGACTGTGATCACGCCGCCGGGAGACTGATCACGAGTCCGGCAAAGCCGAGGATTGCCGGGCGGGACGGCGTCTGAGCAGGGAGAAGGGCGATCATGGCTGACAGCGAAGCGGATCCGATCGATCAGGACGCGCTCGCCGCCTATCTGGAGGGCGCGATCGACGGCTTTGCCGGCCTCGAAAAGATCGTGAAATTCCAGTCCGGCCAGTCGAACCCGACCTATCGGCTGGACGCCGAGAGCGGCACCTACGTGCTCAGGGCGAAGCCGCCGGGCAAGCTCTTGAAATCCGCCCATCAGGTGGATCGCGAGTTCCGCGTGATGGCGGCGCTCGCCGGCTCCGACGTGCCGGTTCCGGCGATGCTGCACCTCGCCGGCGACGAGGAGTCGCCGATCGGTCGGGCCTTCTTCGTCATGGAGCACGTCGACGGCCGGATCTTCTGGGATCCTGCACTGCCGGAGGCCGAGGATCCTGCGGAGCGGGCCGCGATCTTCGACGCCATGAACGGAACCCTCGCCGCGATCCATTCCGTCGATCTCGAGCGGGCCGGTCTCGCCGATTTCGGCCGTCCCGGCAATTATTTCTACCGGCAACTGTCGCGTTGGAGCGAACAGTGGCGTCAGTCGAAGATCGACGACATTCCCGAGATGGACCGGCTGATCGACTGGCTGGAGGACAATCTGCCCGCCGACGACGGCGTCACCACCCTCGTCCATGGCGACTATCGCCTCGACAATCTGATCTTCGCCAGGGACCGGCCCGAAATCCTCGCCGTTCTCGACTGGGAGCTTTCCACCCTCGGCCACCCGCTCGCCGATCTCGCCTATCAGTGCATGCAGTGGCGCCTGCCCAATCGCGGCACCTTCAAGGGTCTCGGCGGCGTCGACCGGGCCGAGCGGGGCATTCCGAGCGAGGCGGACTACGTCGCACGCTACTGCGAGCGCCGCGGTCTCGACGGGGTCGACGACTGGACCTTCTACCTCGCCTTCTCCTTCTTCCGCCTCGCGGCGATTCTGCAGGGGGTCTACAAGCGCTACGCCGACGGCAATGCGTCGAACCCCGAAAAGGCACAGGTCTACGGCCGCAACGTGCCGGTGCTGGCGAAGCTGGCGCTGGAGGCGATCGAGCCTGCGTGACGGGCCGTTGCATGTCGGGGCGGCGCCGGGTCGCCGCGGCGCCAGCCGCGGCGTGATCAACTGCGGAATTCTTGTGCATTTGCGCGCGAATTGCACAGAGTTTCATCGCAGTGCCGACTTTCAACGCATCCCTTCGTCCCCCGTTCGCGCAAGGGTCGCGGCGTCATCCTCGCTCCACGGCGCCAATAGCACCCTTTCGGGCGAAGTTGCCGCTCTGACCTCCCGTCGAGTCAAGTCTGGCACGGGCTTTGCTCATTGACCTCCCCGAGGCCGGAGAACGGCCCGTGCGACGACTGGAGGTCATGATGAAATCAGCCATGAGATGGATGCAGAAGACGGCCGCGGCGGCGACGATCGCCGCGTTCGGCGTCACCGGAAGCTACGCCCAGGCGCCGACGGGCGAGCCGATCAAGGTCGGCATCCTCCATTCGCTGTCCGGCACGATGGCGATCTCCGAGACGACCCTCAAGGACGCCATGCTGATGCTCATCGACGAGCAGAACAAGAAGGGCGGCGTGCTCGGCCGGCCCTTGGAAGCGGTGGTCGTCGACCCGGCTTCCGACTGGCCGCTCTTTGCCGAAAAGGCTCGTGAGCTGATCAGCCAGAACGACGTCGCGGCGGTCTTCGGCTGCTGGACCTCGGTGTCGCGCAAGTCCGTGCTGCCGGTGTTCAAGGAGCTGAACTCGATCCTCTTCTATCCCGTCCAGTACGAGGGCGAGGAGTCCGAGCGGAACGTCTTCTACACCGGCGCCGCCCCGAACCAGCAGGCGATCCCGGCGGTCGACTATCTGATGGACGAAGGCGTGAAGCGCTGGGTGCTGGAAGGCACCGACTACGTCTATCCGCGCACCACCAACAAGATCCTCGAGCAGTATCTCAAGGACAAGGGCGTCGCCGCCGAGGACATCATCGTCAACTATACGCCCTTCGGCTTCTCCGACTGGCAAACGGAAGTCTCGCGCATCAAGGAATTCGGTTCGGCCGGCAAGAAGACCGCCGTCGTCTCCACCGTCAACGGCGACGCCAACGTTCCCTTCTACAAGGAACTCGCCAATCAGGGCGTCGCGGCGACCGACATTCCCGTGGTCGCCTTCTCGGTCGGCGAGGAAGAACTCGCCGGCATCGACACCGGCCCGCTGGTCGGCCATCTCGCCGCCTGGAACTATTTCCAGTCCGTCGACACGCCGGAGAACGAGGAGTTCATCGCCAAGTGGCATGAATTCATCGGCAATGACGAGCGCGTCACCAACGACCCGATGGAGGCCCATTACATCGGCTTCAACATGTGGGTGAAGGCGGTCGAGAAGGCCGGCACCACCGATGCCGACGCCGTGATCGACGCCCTGCCGGGCATCGAGCAGGCCAACCTCACGGGCGGCACCTCGAAGATGCTGCCGAACCATCACATCACCAAGCCGGTGCTGATCGGCGAGATCAACGACGAGGGCCAGTTCGACGTCGTCTCCGAGACCGACGATCTCGTGCCGGGCGACGCCTGGTCCGACTTCCTGCCGGAATCGAAGAAGCTCGAGGCCGACTGGGTCGACCTGAAATGCGGCAACTACGACACCGAGGCGAAGAAGTGCCTCGGCGACGCCGCGACGTCCAACTGAGACGCGCCGCGAGCGCGATCCGGAGAGCTCTGGCACCGGGCTCTCCGCAAGGATCGTGCTCCGGCACCCGGTGGGGCGGATTGCGGTTTTCTCCCGCCGCAGTCCGCCGCAGCCAGGGCGTATCGAACGCTGCGCTCGCAAAGCATCAAGCCTGCCTCCCGAGCAGCGACGGCGGGGTGGCCCTCGGCCGCTCCGCCCTTCCCATTCATTGCCTGTGGCCGGACGTTTCGCGGCCGCGAAGGATCGTGTGAGACGACATGAACCGAGCGATACCGTGGCTGCTCCTCAGTCTTGCCGTGTTGCTGTTCGGCCCCGGTCCGGCGGCGGCACAGCAGGCGGAGGCGGATCCCGCCGCCATCGTTCAGAAGTTCGGCGGCAAGCAGAGCTTCGACGCGACCGAGGCGGTCATCGCCGAACTCGCCGCCACCGGCGACGAGCGCGTCGCCCGGGCGCTGAGGGCGCTGCGTGACGGCGATCTCTACTGGCGGGAGAGCGACGAGGCGGTCTTCGTCGCGACCCGCAAGGGGGGCGACTACGAGATCTTCGATCCGATCACCGGCGCAAGCGCAGGCACCGTGCCGAGCGGCGATCTCCAGAAGGTCCGGGTGAAGAATTCGATCCGCAATGCCGTGACCGGGGCCCTCGGCACCTTGACGCTCCGGGCCGACAACCCGGCCCAGCGCATGCGCGCCGCCAGCACGCTCTTCTCCGAGGCCGATCCCGAGATGATCGGACCGCTCGATGCCGCCATCGCGGCGGAGGAGGACGCGGCGGTCAAGGCCCGCATGGAGGAAGCCCGCGCCAGCGCCGTTCTCGCCTCGGATCTTCCGGCCGAGGACAAGGCGGCGGCGGCGAAGGTTCTGGCCGGTCGCGCCGACCGGGAATCCCTGACCATGCTCATCCGTTTCGCCGGTGCGACCGACGATCCGGTGGCCAGGCAGGCGGCCGAGGCGGCGATCGTCGCCATCCAGAACAACATCGCCTTCTGGAACCAGATGCAGAACGTCTGGTACGGCCTGTCGCTGGGTTCCGTGCTGCTTCTGGCGGCGATCGGGCTGGCGATCACCTTCGGCGTCATGGGGGTCATCAACATGGCCCATGGCGAAATGGTGATGCTCGGCGCCTACACGACCTTCGTCGTCCAGGAATTCATCCGCAACAACGCGCCGGGACTGTTCGAATGGTCGCTGGCGATCGCCCTGCCGCTGGCGTTCCTCGTGTCGGGCGCCGTCGGTCTCGTCATGGAACGCGGGCTGATCCGCTTTCTCTACGGCCGGCCGCTGGAGACGCTGCTCGCGACCTTCGGCGTTTCGCTGATCCTGCAGCAGGCGGTGCGCACCATCTTCGGCCCCTCCAATCGGCAGGTCGGCAATCCGGACTGGATGTCCGGCGCCTTCGACGTCGGGCTGATGTCGGTGACCTGGAACCGGCTGTGGATCATCGTCTTCGCGCTGGTCGTCTTCCTGGCGCTGCTCGCCGTCCTCAACCGGACGCCGCTCGGCCTGCAGATGCGCGCCGTCACCCAGAACCGCCGCATGGCGGCGGCGATGGGCATCCGGACGCCCTGGGTCGACGCCATGACGTTTGCGCTCGGCTCCGGCATCGCCGGCATCGCCGGGGTGGCCCTCAGCCAGATCGACAACGTCTCGCCCAACCTCGGGCAGAGCTACATCATCGACTCCTTCCTTGTCGTGGTCTTCGGCGGTGTCGGCAATCTCTGGGGCACGCTGGTCGGGGCGATGTCGCTCGGGGTCGTCAACAAGTTCCTCGAGCCCTATGCCGGGGCGGTGCTCGGCAAGATCGTCGTCCTCGTCCTCATCATCCTGTTCATCCAGAAGCGCCCCCGGGGCCTCTTCGCCCAGAAGGGGAGGTTCGTCGACGCATGATCGGCCTGTTTTCGAGTTCACTTCCGATCGGCCGCCGCGGCGGAAACTGGCTGATCTCCCCCCTTGAGGGGGAGATGGGCGGCAGCCCAGAGGGGGGTATACCACGCGCAGGCGTTTCCCCATTCGAGAACCAAGGCGCACGCCGCACCCCCCTCTGCCTTGCCAGGCATCTCCCCCTCAAGGGGGGAGATCAGGCCAATCGCAGAACTCGGCGTCCTGCCGTTTCGCCTTGGTGGACGGAGGCCGCGCGATGATCCTCGCCCGCTTCCTCGGCCCCCGCGTCTGGATCCTGGTTGCGGTTATCCTCGCGGCCGCAGTCCTCGTTCCGATGGCCAATCTCGGCCTTCCGCGGGACCATCCACTGCATGTCCCGTCCTATGCCGTGCAGCTCTGGGGTCGCTTTGTCTGCTATGCGCTCCTCGCGCTCGCACTTGATCTCGTCTGGGGCTATGTCGGCATCCTGTCGCTCGGCCACGGCGCCTTTTTCGCGCTGGGCGGCTATGCCATGGGAATGTATCTGATGCGCCAGATCGGCGCGCGGGGCGGTTACGGCAATCCTGTCCTGCCGGATTTCATGGTCTCCCTGAACTGGAAGGAACTCCCCTGGTACTGGTATGGCTTCGACCAGTTCTGGTTCGCCTGTCTGATGGTCGTTTTGGTCCCGGGCCTGCTCGCCTTCGTCTTCGGCTTCTTCGCCTTCCGGTCGCGGGTCACCGGCGTCTATCTCTCGATCATCACCCAGGCGATGACCTATGCGCTGCTCCTCGCCTTCTTCCGAAACGACATGGGCTTTGGCGGCAATAACGGTCTGACCGACTTCAAGGACATTCTCGGCTTTCCGATCCAGGCTGTATCGACGCGCGCGGCGCTGTTCGCGGCAAGCTGCGTCGCCCTCGCGATCGGCGTGCTTCTGGTTGGCTGGATTACCCGGTCGAAGCTCGGCAAGCTGATGATCGCGGTTCGCGACGCCGAAAGCCGCACCCGCTTCATCGGCTGGCGACCGGAATATGTGAAGCTCTTTGCCTTTACCGTTTCGGGTGTGATGGCCGGTGTCGCCGGCGCGCTTTACGTGCCGCAGGTCGGTATCATCAATCCGGGCGAGTTCTCGCCGCTGAACTCGATCGAAGTGGTGATCTGGGCGGCGGTCGGGGGGCGCGGCACGCTGATCGGCCCCGTCCTCGGCGCGCTGCTCGTCAATTACGGCAAGACCATCTTCACCACGGTATGGCCCGAAACCTGGCTGTTCCTGCTGGGTGGTCTGTTCGTCTTCGTCACGCTGCTCCTTCCCCGCGGCATCGTCGGCACCATCGATCACGGCTTCGACGCCTTCCGGGCGACCCGCCGGGCGCGCGACGCCGAAAAGGGCGAGGCGGCAGGCGCCGTCCCCAATCCGGCGGAGTAGGCGAGGATGGTCGAGACGAAAGTGGCAGGCAAGGTCGCGGGCGACGTGCACACACTGACGACGCCGCAGGGGAGCGGTCCTGGAAAACCGGTCCGGAATGCGGCGGAAGCGGCCGGCCCGCGGCCGGTCGAGGAACGATCGCGTGGGCCCGGCGAACGCGCCGTGGTCGAACCGGGGCCCGCCGGCCCGCAGGCCGAAAGCAGCCATCGCGAGCCAGACGTCTCGCCGCATCCCTACGCCGCGCTGATGCGCGAGCGGCGTCTCGCCGCGGAAGCGGAGGGCAGGGCCCGGCGCGACACGCTGCTTTATCTGAGCGGCGTCACCAAGAGCTTCGACGGCTTCAAGGCGATCAACAACCTCTCGCTGGTGATCGAGAAGGGCGAGATGCGGGCGATCATCGGCCCGAACGGCGCCGGCAAGACGACGATGATGGACATCATCACCGGCAAGACGCGGCCGGACAGGGGCGAGGTCTTCTTCAACGGCGACGTCGATCTCACCCATCACGACGAGGCGGCGATCGCCTCGATGGGCATCGGCCGCAAGTTCCAGAAGCCGACCGTCTTCGAGAGCCACACGGTGGAAGACAACATCCGGCTGTCGCTGTCGGGCCCCCGCTCCGTCCTCGAAGCGCTGGTCCACCGCAAGGACGAGGCCGAGCGCGAGCGGATCGAGGCGATCCTCGAAACGACGCGGCTGACCGACAAGCGGAAGACCTTCGCCGCCAACCTCTCGCACGGCCAGAAACAGTGGCTCGAAATCGGCATGCTGCTCGCCCAGGACCCGGAGCTGCTTCTCGTCGACGAGCCGGTCGCCGGCATGACCGACGCCGAGACCGAGGAGACCGCCCGGCTCCTGCGCGAGATCGCCGCGACCCGCTCGGTCGTCGTCGTCGAGCACGACATGAGCTTCGTGCGGGCGCTCGGCGTGAAGGTCACCTGTCTGCACGAGGGCTCGGTGCTGTCCGAGGGCTCGCTCGACAAGGTATCGAACGACCCGAAGGTGATCGAGGTGTATCTCGGACGATGACGCTTGCTCCTACCACGATGCCGGATGGGCGCCTTCGCCACAGCTTCGTCATCCCGGCCTCGAGCCGGGATCCATGCCTCGGCGTGTCGCGCATCAAATTCGGTTCCGGAGTGGTCGCGGCCGGGACTTGGAATGGATCCCGGCTCGAGGCCGGGATGACGACCGGCGAGGCATCGCGTGACCCGAGGTCGAAAACCGGCGGCACTGCGGAAGGACCGACCCCATGCTGACCGTCTCCAACGTCGATCTCTACTACGGCGCCGCCCAGGCGCTCCGGAACGTCTCGATCGGCGCCAAAAGCGGCGAGATCACCTGCGTCCTCGGGCGGAACGGCGTCGGCAAGACCTCGCTGCTGCGCGCCGTCGTCGGCCAGCAGCCGATCCGCCGCGGCGAGATCGCCGTCGACGGCGAGGTCATGGGGCGCGAGGCGCCCTATGCGCGGGCGCGCCGTGGCATCGGCTTCGTGCCGCAGGGCCGCGAGATCTTTCCGCTTCTGACGGTGAAGGAGAACCTCCAGACCGGCTATGCGCCGCTGAAGGCCTCCGACCGGCAGATCCCAGATCACGTCTTCGAACTCTTTCCCGTCCTCAAGGGCATGCTCTCGCGCCGCGGCGGCGACCTCTCCGGCGGCCAGCAGCAGCAGCTGGCGATCGGCCGGGCGCTGGTCACCCGCCCGCGGCTGCTGGTCCTGGACGAGCCGACTGAGGGCATCCAGCCCTCGATCATCAAGGACATCGGCCGGGCGATCCGCTTCCTCAAGGACAATTCCGGCATCGCCATCCTGCTCGTCGAACAGTATCTCGATTTTTGCCGCGAACTCGCCGACAGGGTCTATGTCATGGATCGCGGCGAGATCGTCTTCGAAGGCCCCGCCGAGGGCCTCGACGACCCGGAGGTGCGCAAGCACCTGACGGTCTGATCCGCCGGTTGCCAGGCCGGCTTTCGCGGCTCCCGCCGACGGTCCGGCGTCGTCGAAAAGCACGGCGCCGCTGCGCCATCGCCGGCTCGCGGCCGGGCGCGGCCCGGCGCATTTTGCCCGCGTCGCTTCTGCTGCCGGCAACTTACTTCCTCTTCGAAACTTGCCTTTCGGACTTGTTCGGCTAGCATTCCATCAGAACGGGATGCGATGCGGCGCCGGCCATGGGAGTGGTGGAGCCGCTGGCTCGAAGACGTCGAAAAGACGCACCGGCATGTCGCATCGACGACGACGATGGGAGGAAGTCGGATGAAATTCCGCAACATGGCCGCTGCCGTGGCCGCAATCGCGCTGATCTCCGGTGGGGCCGCCCGGGCCGAGGAACTGGCGCTCGTCGCCGGCTCGATCGGCAAGGACATCTCCGAACTCAGGATGCAGCTCGACGAGTTCCAGAAGGAGACGGGCCATACCGTCAAGCTCGTCGAAATGCCGGCGTCGACGACAGACCAGTTCGGCCAGTATCGGCTCTGGCTGTCGGCCGGCAATCAGGACGTCGACGTCTATCGTACCGACGTCATCTGGGCGCCGCAGCTCGCCGCGAGCTTCGTCGACCTCACCGAGGCGATGAAGGACGAGATCCCCAAGCACAACCCGTCGATCATCCAGTCCCAGACGGTGGACGGCAAGCTCGTCGCCTTCCCGATGTATACCGACGCGCCGGCGCTCTATTATCGCACCGACCTTCTGGAGAAATACGGCAAGGAGCCGCCGAAGACCTGGGCCGAGTTGACCGAGACGGCGAAGGAAATCCAGGACAAGGAGCGCGAGGCCGGCAATTCCCAGTTGAACGGCTTCGTCTTCCAGGGCGCGCCCTATGAGGGCCTCACCTGCGACGGGCTCGAATGGGTGGCCTCCAACGGCGGCGGCCAGATCGTTTCGCCGGAAGGCGAGATCACCATCAACAACGAGAAAGCCGCCGCGGCCATCGACATGGCCAAGGGCTGGGTCGGAACGATCGCGCCGGAAGGCGTCCTGTCCTACAAGGAGGAGGAGGCCCGCGGCGTCTGGCAGACGGGCAACGCCGTTTTCATGCGCAACTGGCCCTATGCCTATGCCCTCTCGGCGGGCGAGGACTCCGCCGTCAAGGGCAAGTTCGACGTCGTGCCGCTGCCGGCGGGCGAGGGCGGCAAGTCCGCCGCCTGCCTCGGCGGGTGGAATCTCGCCGTATCGAAATATTCCCAGCACCAGGACGCGGCGATCGAACTCGTCAAGTTCCTCGGCTCGGAGAAGGCCCAGAAACAGCGGGCGATGAATTCCTCGCGTCTGCCGACCATTCCCGCGCTCTACGACGACAAGGAGATCGCCGAGGCGCAGCCGATCGTCGCCTCCTGGGGCGAGGTCGTCGAAAACGCCGTGCCGCGGCCGTCCGCGGCGACGAAGAAGCAGTACAACGAGGTCTCCAAGGAGTTCTGGACCGCCGTCAACGAGACTTTGTCCGGGCGCGGCACGGCCGCCGACAATCTCGACCAGTTGGAAAAGCGACTGCGCCGGCTGAAGCGCAGCGCTTGGGAGTGATCCCCGCCTGAGGCTGCGGGGGCTCGCGAGAGGTCCCGCGCCTCGCCACTTGGCCTCGGCAGCCGCAGGGCGTTCGGCCGACGGCGCATGGAACGACCGCGACGGGCTCGAGACCGGAGACGGCCGACAGGGCGGGCGCGATCGCGGCATCCGACGGGGAGGAGATCATGGCCGACGTTCAGGCGGGCGTGCCGCCGACAGAAAAGTCTCTCGAAACCGAGCGGGCAGGGGCCCGACCGCGCTCCGATCTTTCCCGGCAGAGGCTTCGGTCCGCCTGGATGTTCCTCGCGCCGATGCTTCTGGTGCTCGCCCTGGTGGC
Organism: Jiella avicenniae; assembly: GCF_021390325.1. Lineage (GTDB taxonomy): Bacteria > Pseudomonadota > Alphaproteobacteria > Rhizobiales > Rhizobiaceae > Jiella > Jiella avicenniae. The sequence continues at coordinate 16,126 of NZ_JAJUWU010000005.1, forward strand.
CGGCTGGCCACTGTTGAAGACCATCTGGTTCTCGCTCACCAATGCCAGCCTCTCCGATCTGGAAGGTGCCGAGTTCGTCGGGCTCCGCAACTATTACGAATATGTCGACTACGGCGACGGGGAGGGCGAATATTTCGGCCTGCTGTTCGACCCGCAGTGGTGGAACGCCGTCTACAACACCGTCTATTATTCGGTGATCTCCGTGGTGATCGAGACGGTGCTCGGGCTCGTCTTCGCCCTCGTCCTCAATGCCGAGTTCAAGGGCCGCGCCTTCGTCCGGGCCGCCGTCCTGATCCCCTGGGCGATCCCGACCATCGTCTCGGCCAAGATGTGGGCCTGGATGATGAACGACCAGTTCGGCATCCTCAACGACATGCTGATGGCGATCGGCATCATCTCCACCCCCGTCGCCTGGACGGCCAGCCCCGACACGGCGATGTGGGCGGTGATCATCGTCGACGTGTGGAAGACGACGCCCTTCATGGCGCTCCTGATCCTCGCCGGTCTGCAGATGGTGCCGGGCGACGTCTACGAGGCGGCGAAGATCGACGGCATTCATCCGGTCAAGGTGTTCTGGAAGGTGACGCTGCCGCTGATCCGCCCGGCGATCCTCGTCGCGGTGATCTTTCGCGCCCTCGACGCGCTGCGGGTGTTCGACCTCATCTACGTGCTGACGCCCAACAACACCCAGACGAAGTCGATGTCGGTCTTCGCCCAGGAAAATCTCTTCCAGTTCGACAAATTCGCCTATGGCTCGGCAGCCTCGACGCTGCTGTTCCTGGTGATCGCCTTCATCACCTTGTTCTACATCAAGATCGCCCGGCTCGATCTCGGCGGCAGGGGGAAGTGAGATGCCTTACGCGGTCAAGCGCACAGGCTTTTATGCCCTCGTCGTGTTCATCGTCCTGTTCTCGGTCTTTCCGTTCTACTACGCCATCCTCACCAGCCTGAAATCCGGCACGGCGCTGTTCCGGGTGAACTATCTGCCGGTCGACTTCTCGCTGGCGAATTACGAGGGGGTCCTCACCAACGGCGTCTTCCCGACGAACATCCTCAATTCGGTGATCCTCGCCGTGGTGGTCGTGGCGATCTCGCTGTTTCTGGCGGTGACGGCGGCCTATGCCCTGTCGCGCATCAACTTCGCCGGACGGGGACTTCTGCTTCTGACCATCCTCGCCGTGTCGATGTTCCCGCAGATCGCCGTCTTGGCCGGCCTGTTCGAAATGGTCCGCTGGGCCGGCGTCTACAACACGCTGTTCTCGCTGATCTTCGCCTATATGATCTTCACCCTGCCCTTCACCGTCTGGGTGCTGACCACCTTCATGCGCGACCTGCCGATCGAGATCGAGGAGGCGGCGATCGTCGACGGTGCTTCGCCGTTCACCATCGTCATGCGGGTCTTCCTGCCGCTGATGTGGCCGGCGCTGGTGACGACCGGGCTCCTTGCCTTCATCGCCGCCTGGAACGAGTTCCTGTTCGCGCTGACCTTCGTCTCCAACAATGCCACCCGCACGGTCCCGGTGGCGATCGCGCTGCTCTCCGGCGCGTCCGAGCAGGAAATCCCATGGGGGACGATCATGGCCGCCTCGGTGATCGTCACGGTTCCCCTGATCGTCCTCGTCCTCATATTCCAGCGCAAGATCATCTCCGGCCTCACCGCCGGCGGCGTGAAGGGGTGAGGATGGAGACCGATCCTCATGTCCGGCCGGAGACGCCCGCCGATCATGCGGTGGTACGATCCCTGATCGAGGCGGCTTTCCGGGATGCCCCGCACAGCGACCAGACCGAGGCGGCGATCGTGGATGGACTGCGGGAGGCCTCGGCCATGGCCCTTTCGCTGGTCGCCGTCGACGAGGATGGCGGCATCCTCGGCCATATCGCCTTCTCGGCCGTTTCGGTCGCGAGCGGCGAGAGCGGCTGGTATGGCCTCGGCCCGGTTGCCGTCTGGCCGCAGCTCCAGCGCCGGGGGATCGGCACGGCGCTGGTGAGCGATGGTCTGCGCAGGCTGAAGGAGAGAGGAGCGAAGGGCTGCGTTCTTCTCGGCGACCCGGCCTTCTACTCGCGCTTCGGCTTCGAGAGCGACCCGGCGCTCACCTATCGCGGTCTGCCGAGCGAGTACGTGCAGCGCCTCGTCTTCATCCCGCCGGCGCCACGCGGCGAGATTACCTACCATGCGGCCTTCGAGGTCGCCGCCTGATGGAGCGCGACTTGGACGACGGGACCAACGGCTTCCCCACTTCTTCGAATGCCGCCGACCTTCGGCGCGAGGCCGACTGGTGGCGCGGCTGCGTCCTCTACCAGATCTATCCGCGCTCGTTTCAGGACTCGAACGGCGACGGCATCGGCGATCTCGCCGGCATCACCCGGCGCATCGCCCACGTCGCCTCGCTCGGCGTCGACGCGATCTGGATCTCGCCTTTCATGACCTCGCCGATGAAGGACTTCGGCTACGACATCGCGAACTACCGCGACGTCGACCCGATCTTCGGCACGCTCGACGATTTCGACGCCCTCGTCGCCGAGGCCCACCGTCTGGGCCTGAAGGTGATCATCGACCAGGTGCTGTCCCACACCTCCAGCCTCCATCCCTGGTTCGTGACGAGCCGCTCCTGCCGGGACAACGACAAGGCCGACTGGTATGTCTGGGCGGATCCGAGGCCCGACGGGACGCCGCCGAACAACTGGCTCTCGGTCTTCGGCGGCACCTCCTGGGAGTGGGACTCCCGGCGCAGGCAATATTACCTCCACAACTTCCTCGCCTCGCAGCCGGACCTCAATTTCCACAACGAGGCGGTCCGCAGGGCGCTGCTCGACGACGTGCGCTTCTGGCTCGAGCGCGGCGTCGACGGCTTCCGGCTCGATACGGCGAATTTCTACTTCCACGACGCCGCGCTGCGGGACAATCCGCCGCTGGGCGAAGAGCTTCGGTCCGAGGTGATGGCCTCGCGCAACCAGCCCTACAATTTCCAGGACCACGTCCACGACAAGAACCGGCCGGAGGTGCTGACCTTCTTCGGCGAGTTGCGGGCTCTGCTCGACGAATACGGCGCGATGGCCGTCGGCGAGGTCGGCGAGCGGATCCGCGGCGTCGAGCTGATGGCCGAATACACCACCGGTTCCGATCGCCTGCAGATGTGCTACGCCTTCGACTTCCTCTCCGGCAACATGCCGTCTCCGGCCGCGATCCGGCGGACCATCGAGCGCTTCGAAGAGGCGGGGCCGGGCGGCTGGGCTTGCTGGGCGTTCTCCAACCACGACGTCGAGCGTCACGCCAGCCGCTGGACCGCCGGCGGCCGCGACACCGAGAAGACGCTGCGCCTCGCCGCCGGCATCCTGATGACGCTTCGCGGCTCGGTTTGCCTCTACCAGGGCGAGGAACTGGGGCTCACGGAGGCGGACATCGCCTATGAGGACCTCGTCGACCCCTACGGCATCAATTTCTGGCCGGAGGTGAAGGGCCGCGACGGCTGCCGCACGCCGATGGCGTGGGAGGCGGGAGAGGATCATGCCGGCTTTTCCGCCGCGCGGCCGTGGCTGCCGGTGCCGTCCGAGCATGCCGCCCGGGCCGTCGACGCGATGGAGACCGATCCCGGCTCGCTGCTCCACTTCTATCGCCGGCTGATCGGCTTCCGCCGGGGCCATCCGGCGCTCGGCAGGGGAGCGATCACCTTTCTCGACGCTCCCGAAGGCGTCCTCGCCTTCGTCCGGGACGTCGGATCGGGCGAGGAAGGTCCCGGCGAAAGGCTCCTCTGCGTCTTCAATCTCGGGGAAGAACCGGTGCGCTTCGACCTGCCGGCGGGGCTCGACCCGCAGGCTCTCGACGGCCACGGCTTTGCCGGCCGGCGCGAGGGGGCGGGCATCCATCTCGGCGACCACGACGGTTTCATCGGCGCGCTTTCACCGGGCGCCCACGGATTTGGGAGGATCTGATGGCCAATCTGAAGCTCACCAAGGTCAGGAAGGCCTATGGCTCGGTCGAGGTGCTGCACGGCATCGATCTCGACATCCGGGCCGGCGAGTTCGTCGTCTTCGTCGGCCCGTCCGGCTGCGGAAAGTCGACGCTGCTGCGCGTCATCGCCGGACTGGAGGACATCACCGGCGGGACACTGGAGATCGGCGGGCGGGTGGTGAACGCGCTGACGCCGAAGCAGCGCGGCATCGCCATGGTGTTCCAGTCCTACGCGCTCTATCCGCACATGACCGTCTACGACAACATGGCCTTCGGCCTGACGCTGGAGAAGGGGACGGGCAAGGAGGAGATCGACAGGCGGGTGCGAGAAGCGGCGCGCATCCTGCAGATCGAGCCCTATCTCGACCGGCTCCCCAAGGCGCTCTCCGGCGGCCAGCGCCAGCGCGTCGCCATCGGCCGGGCGATCACCCGGGATCCGCAGGTCTTCCTGTTCGACGAGCCGCTCTCCAATCTCGACGCGGCGCTGCGCGTCCAGACCCGCATCGAGATCGCCCGTCTGCACGAGCGGATGGAGGGCACGACGATGATCTACGTCACCCACGACCAGGTGGAGGCGATGACGCTGGCCGACCGGATCGTCGTCCTCAACAAGGGCCATGTCGAGCAGGTCGGCTCGCCGATGGAGCTCTACAATTCCCCCGACAATCTCTTCGTCGCGAAGTTCCTCGGCTCGCCCTCGATGAACATCCTGCCGGCGACGATCGAGAGCGCCGGCGCGACGACCCGCGTCGTGCCGCAGGGCGGCTCGACGGTCGATCTGCCGGTCGCGACACCGGGCTCGCTGCAGGGCAAGCCCGCCCATCTCGGCATCCGGCCGGAGGACCTTTCCGTCTCCGACGATCGAGCCGCGCCGTTCCGCGGCACGGTGGTGCTGACGGAATCGCTCGGCGAGGTGACGCTGGTCTATATCGACATCGGCCGGGCGGACGAGCCCTTCGTCGCCAAGCTGCCGGGCGAGGTCGCCATGGAGCGCGGAACGAGGATCGGCCTCACCGCGAGGCCGGAGGCGATGCGCCTCTTCGACGAGAGCGGTCAGGCGATCCGCTCGCAGATGCGCCGGGCCGCCTGAGGCGGCGGAACCCATCGCTTCCGCCGTTGACGCAACCGTGTTCTCACCTTCACTCGCCGGGCAGTAATGTCGACGCATCGCTCGGCGAAGTCGCTCATGTCGATGCCGACCGCCGGTGGACCGTCCGGGCGGCGCCGTTCAATCGCTCGGGCGAAATAGCAGCGTCCGACAGCCGGAGACGTGAGCCTGCCATGCCGATCGCAAGGCCGAAGCCGAACGACCCGTGTACCGCCTCGTCGACCGACGAGCGGGATCGCGGGGTCGAAGCCGCATCGCCTGCCGGAAAGGGGCGCTCGGCCGCGACGCCCGCCACCCTCTCGCGTTTTCTGCCGCTCCTCGTCCTCGTCGCCGTTCTGGTCCTCGCCTATGCCTTCGGCCTCCATCGATACATCTCGCTGCAGGCCTTTCTCGACAGCCGGGAGCAGCTGAAGGCTTTCGTCGGTGACAATCTCGTCCTTGCCAGCCTCGGCTTCGTCTTCCTCTATGCCGGGCTCGTCGCCGTCTCCTTTCCCGCCGCCTCGCTGGTGACGGTGGCGTCCGGGTTCCTCTTCGGCTGGCTCGTCGGCGGGACGTTGACGGTGATCGGCGCCACCCTTGGGGCGACCATCCTCTTCCTCGCCGCGCGCACCGCTTTCGGCGACGTCCTGCGCAGAAAGTCCGGCGGCGCCATCGCCCGGTTCGCGGAAGGGTTTCGCGACGACGCCTTCACCTATCTTCTGCTCCTCCGGCTGACGCCCGTGCTGCCGTTCTTCGTCGTCAACGTCGCGCCCGCCTTCTTCGACGTGACGCTCGGAACCTACGTCGCCACCACCTTTCTCGGCATCATCCCGGGCTCCATGGCCTATGCGTTTCTCGGCTCCGGCCTCGATCAGGCGCTGGTCAATGCCGGCGAAAACGACGTGTCGATCAAGGATCTCGTGACGCCGGAAATGACCATCGCCCTTGTCGGCCTCGCCGTACTGGCCATTCTCGGCGTCGTGCTGAAGAAGACGGTGCTGCGCAAGCGGACCGCTTGATCCGCGTGTCTTCGAAAGGCGGGGTGGATGAGAGAGGAGAGTGGCCGATGGCGCCCGTTCTGAAGCCGGATCTCTGCGTCATCGGCGCCGGCTCCGGCGGCCTGACGACGGCCGCGGCGGCGGCGGCCTTCGGCGTGAAGGTCGTCTTGATCGAGCGCGGCAAGATGGGCGGCGACTGCCTGAACTATGGCTGCGTGCCGTCCAAGGCGCTGATCGCGGCCGGCAAGCACGTCGCCGCGATCCGCGAGGCGAAGCGTTTCGGCATTTCGGCCGGCGAGCCCGAAGTCGATTTCGCCGCGGTCAAGGATCACGTCCGCGGCGTCATCGAAGCGATCGCGCCGAACGATTCGGTGGAGCGCTTCGAGGGCCTCGGCGTCACGGTGCTGCAATCGAATGCCGAATTCGTCGACGAGAAGACCGTTTCGGCCGGAGGCCGGATCGTCGAGGCCCGCCGCTACGTCGTCGCCGCCGGCTCCTCGCCCTTCGTGCCGCCGATCGACGGGCTGGCGGAAACGCCTTTCTTCACCAACGAGACGATCTTCGACCTCCGCGAGCGGCCCGATCATCTGGTCGTCATCGGCGGCGGTCCGATCGGTCTCGAACTCGCACAGGCGCATCGCCGGCTCGGCTCGAAGGTGACGGTGCTGGAAGCGGGCACCTTCCTCGGCCGCGACGATCCGGAACTCGCCGCCGTCGTCCTCGACCGGTTGCGGGATGAGGGGGTGAGTCTGCGCAAGGGCGCCAAGGTCGTCGCCGTCGGGAAGGCGGATGCCGGCCCCTCAATCACCATCGAGACGGGCGAGGGCCGCGAGGAGATTACGGCGAGCCACCTCCTCGTCGCCGTCGGTCGGGCGCCCAACGTCGAGGGGCTCGGCCTGAAGGCGGCAGGCATCGACTACGATGCGAAAGGCATCAAGGTGCGCCCGGATCTGCGAACCACCAACCGCCGCGTCTATGCCGTCGGCGACATTGCCGGTGGCCCGCAATTCACCCATGTCGCCAACTATCAGGCCGGCCTCGTCCTTCGCCCGATCCTTTTCCGCCTGCCCGTCCGGGAGCTGCGCGACCATTTGCCGCATGTGACCTTCACCGATCCCGAACTCGGCCAGGTCGGGGCCACGGAGGCCGAGGCGAAGGCTTCCGGGACGCTGACCGACGTGCTGCGCTGGCCCTACGCCGAAAACGACCGGGCCCAGGCGGAACGCCGGACCGAGGGGCTGGTGAAACTGGTGTTGGGAAAAGGCGGGCGCATCATCGGCGCCGGCGTCGTCGGGCAGGCGGCCGGCGAAATGACCAACATGCTGTCGCTGGCAGTCGGCAAGAAGATGGCCGTCTCCGATCTCCGCGACTTCATTTCGCCCTATCCGACCCTGTCGGAAATTGGAAAGCGCGCCGCAACGGTCTACTATCGCCCCTATACCGAAAAGGCCTTCGTGCGTCGGCTGGTGCGCTTGCTTGCCCGGTTCGGTTGAAGGCCGATGATGGTTTCGCCGCTTTGATCTCGGCTGGGGGGCCGACGGGCGGTGCGAACGGGGTCCGGCTCGGGCGGGATCCGGGATCGAGTGCGAATGCCGCCTGAGGGCGGCCGGACGAGAGCGGGGACATTCTTGGACGATTCCGGGAGATCGGTGGCGGGCCCATCCGGTGCCCAGCCCTTGCCGAAGGTGCGGCGGCGGCTGTCGACGCGCATCCTCGTCATCACTGCGCTCGCCGTCATGCTGGCCGAGGTGCTGATCTTCGTCCCGTCGATCGCCAAGTTCCGCTACGACTGGTTGACCGCCAAGATCGAGACCGTCGCCGTCGCCGGTCTCGCTTCGGAAGAGGTCGACTCCGGTCCCGGCTCGGTGCTCGGGCCGAACCAGGAATCGGCGCTGCTCAAGGCCCTCGACGCCCAGCTCATCGCCATCAACGACCGGGATGCCTCGCGGCTTCTCGCGCGGGCCGAGACCGTCGGCATTCCGGACGTGCAGATCTCCCTGTCCGACCAGTCGGCGATGGAGACGATCCTCGGGGCGTTCGATACGCTGCTGTTCGGCGGCAGCAATCGGACGATGCGGGTCCAGGGCACGGTCGGCGACGGGGCACTGCGGGCCGAAGTGGTGATGGCCGAGCAGCCCTTGCGGCGGGCGATGCTGGTCTATTCCCGCAACGTCTTCCTGTTGTCGCTGTCGATCGCGCTTTTCGCCGCGCTCCTCGTCTACACCGCGATCAGCCGCTACCTCGTGCGGCCGATCCTCAACATGACCCGGTCGATGGTCAGCTTCGGCGCCAACCCGACCGATCCGGACCGGATCATCAAGCCGAACCGCCGGGCCGACGAGATCGGCGTCGCCGAGGGCGAACTCGCCGAAATGCAGCGGCGGCTGAACGAGACCCTCCGCGAGCAGCGCCACCTCGCCGAACTCGGCCTCGCCGTCTCCAAGATCAATCACGATCTGCGCAACATCCTCGCCTCCAGCCAGATGATCTCCGATCGGCTGGCGGCGGTCGAGGATCCGACGGTGCAGCGCTTCGCCCCCTTGCTTCTGCGCAGCCTCGACCGGGCGCTGCATTACACCCAGTCGGTGCTGGCCTATGGTCGGGCGGTGGAGAGCAAACCGGTGCGCCGCGAGGTGCGCCTGAGACCGCTCGCCGACGACGTCTTCGAAAGCCTCGCCCTCGACGCGAAGTCGGGGATCAGGCTGGTCAACGCCGTGCCGGCCGATCTGCTCGTCCTGGTCGATCCGGACCAGTTCCACCGCGTCATGCTCAACCTCTGCCGCAATGCCGTCGAGGCCTTGTCGAGCCTCGCCGAAGATCCCTCCGTCGTGGTGCGCCAGATCCGCATCGGCGCGGATCTGCAGATGGCCGGACCGGGGGGCTGGGGCGAGTTGCAGATGTTCGTCGAGGACAGCGGCCCCGGACTTCCCGAAGTTGCCCGCGAGAACCTCTTCAAGGCCTTTCGCGGCTCCGCCCGCGCGGGCGGGACCGGTCTCGGCCTGCCGATCGCAGCGGAAATCGTCGAGGCGCATGGCGGCGAGATCAGGCTGGCGAAGCGCGACCAGCCCGGCACGTGCTTTGAAATCAAGCTTTCCGGCAAGGCGGCGCGGCGGGAATCGGCGGCGGTCCAGGCGTGATCCCGCGCCGTCGGTGGAAAATGCGACGGCCGCCTTACGAAAGTTGCTGCATCGTGCCGCCCCGATCGGCTAGGCCGTCGCAATGACCATTCCCGACGGCGTCAGCCTCATCCCCATCGTCCTGACACTCCTTGCCGCGGCGGCGGCGGCCGGGTTTCTCGCCGGCCTGTTCGGAATCGGCGGCGGGGCGATCTTCGTCCCTGTGCTCTACCAGACCTTCGAGACCCTCGGCGTCAGCCATCTCGTCTCGATGCATCTCGCCGTCGGCTCGTCGATCGCCATCATCGTGCCGACGTCGATCCGGTCGCTGACGTCGCATCTGGAACGAGGCGCCGTCGACACGACGCTCCTGAAGCAATGGCTGATGGCGATTCCGCTCGGCGCCGTCGTCGGCGCGCTCACCGCCTCGCTGGCGAGTTCGGCTGAGTTGAGGGCGATCTTCGCGACGCTCGCCTTCCTCCTCGGCCTGAAGATGCTGATCGGCCGGCTCTCCTTCCATCTCGGCGAGGATCTGCCGGGGGGCTTCGGCCGGTTCGTCGCCGGCTTCGTGATCGGCCTCCTGTCGGCGCTGATGGGGATCGGCGGCGGCGTTCTCAACAACACCTTCATGACGCTCTACGGCCGGCCGATCCACCAGGCGGTGGCGACGAGCGCCGGCGTCGGCGCGCTGATCGCCGTGCCCGGGCTCCTGACCTACGTCGCCGGCGGCTGGGGCGAGGCGGCCTTGCCCGCCTTCAGCCTCGGCTATGTCAACGTCTTCGCCGTCGCGCTCGTCGCGCCCGCCTCGATCCTCGCCGTGCCGCTCGGCGCCTCGCTGGCGCACCGGCTGTCGCGCCGGCAACTGGAACTCGGCTTCGGCTGCTTCCTGCTGATCGTCGCGGCACGCTTCGCCTGGAGCCTGATCTGACGCTCGGCCCGGACCGGGCTCAGTCCGTCAGCACCAGCCGGTCGCCGCGAAAGTCGTAGGAGGTGAGCGTGCCGAGGAAGCTCATGCCGAGAAGCACGGTGTCGAGACCTCGGCCTTCGGTCACTGCGGCCGTGACGTTGGTTCGCGTGATCCCGCCGATGGTGACCGATTGGAGCCGGATCGGCGCGGCCCGGGCGATGCCGTTGGCGGTCATGACCTCGTTGGAAAAATTCAGCCGCGAGAGATCGACGCCGACCGAGCGAGCCGTCGCGGCATCCATCGCGATCACCGAAGCGCCGGTATCGACTATGAAGGTCGTCGGCTCGCCGTCGATCGCGCCGTCGAGGTAGAAATGCCCGTCGGCGGCTCGCGTCGCCATGAAGCGGCGATGTCCGCCTTCCTCGCCGAGAGGCACCACGCTGCCGGGCATCAGGACTGCGGAAATCCGGTTCTTCAGCGCCAGAAATTCCGGCTGGAAGGCGTAGACGCCGATCACCACGGCGAAGACGGCCGTCCAGATCAGGACGTTGCGCAGCATCTGCCCGAAGCGGAACCGCGCCGACATCACCACGACGGCGCCGATCGCGAGCCCGAAAATGGCGAGCCGGGCCACATGCGCGAAACGTCCCTCGTCGAGACCGAAGATCGTGCCGTCCCCGTTGGTCACGAGCAGCACCAGCGTCAGGGCGAGGGCACCCAGCACGAAATACAGGATCAGATCACGACGCATCGCCGCTCGCTACAGTCCTCTGCCATCGCGCGTCTCGATCGCGCGCCGACGCGGTCCCGGTGTTCGTCGCGCCGTCCGGGTCGGCCTTCGCCTCACCGAGCCTTGCCATGATGGTTCGCCGCGTCTGCGGCGAGAAGGATGCCCAACCGGCGATCTCCTCGATCGTGCGCCCGCAGCCGAGGCAGAGCTCGGTCGCAGGGTCGATGCTGCAGATCCGGATGCAGGGGCTTTCGATCGCCATCGAAACTCGGCTGGGGGATAAACGGGTCAACTGCCGCCCATATGGCGGCGTTCCGCCCGGGGTGCAACCGAGCGCCGTCTTTCCGGGCGCCGGGTCACTCGGCGGCCCACCGCGGATCGTCGAGCGCCGGCATCACTTCGAGAACGCGCGATTGCGGGAAGATGGCGATGCTCTCGGTGCCCTCGCGCAGCTTCGAACGAAGCTGAAACTCGCCATTGTGGAGCCTGACGAGCGCCTGGACGATCGGCAGGCCGAGGCCGGTTCCCTGTTCGGCGCTCTTCATCGCCACCGAGCCCTGGCCGAAGGTGGACAGGACGATCGGAATTTCCGCCTCTGCGATGCCCGGGCCGTCGTCCTTCACCGAAACGTACTGACCGGCTCCCGCCGTCCAGCCGACGGAGACGACGATCTCGCCGCCGCGCGGGGTGAACTTCACCGCATTGGACAGGAGATTGAGGATGATCTGGCGAACCGCTCGTTCATCGGCCCAAAGGGCCGGAAGATCCTGCTCGAAGGCGCCGCGGACCCGCAGTCCCTTCGCCTCCGCCTTGATCCGCACGACGCCCAGGCACTCCTTGGCGATGGCGACGAGCTCGACCGCCTCCTCGTTGAGGTTGAACTGTCCGGCCTCGATGCGGGACAGGTCGAGGATCTCGTTGATCAGCCCGAGCAGGTGCTGGCCGGAGGAATGGATGTCGCGAACGTATGAGCGATAGGTATCGGAGCCGAGCGGACCGAGCATCTCGCCGCTCATCACCTCCGAAAAGCCGAGAATGGCGTTGAGCGGGGTTCTGAGTTCGTGGCTCATCGTGGCGAGGAAACGGGATTTGGCGAGGTTGGCGTCTTCTGCCCGCCGCCGCGCTTCGTCGGAGATCACCCTTGCGGTCTCGAGCTCGGCGATCAACTCGTCCTTTTCGGCCCGGTGGACGAAGCCGCGCAGCGCCGAGCGCCGCAAGATCTCGCTGACGAGGGAAAAGAAGGCGACGGCGGCGATCAGGATGCCGGTCATCGCGATGTGGACGGCATTGGGCTCGCCGGCGAGGCCGAGGCCGAGGAATACCGCGGCGAGCGCGAAAGTCACCGGAACCACGGCCTTCAGGGTGAAGGAGATCATCGCCGTCGAGGCGATGACGACGAACAGCACGGTGAACTGGAAGATCCCGAATTCGCGGCCCGGGAAGCCGGCCGGATCGAGCGCGGCGAGATAGACCCAGCACAGGCCCGTCATCGCATGGCCGGTGAGGAACAGGCCGCGCCAGCGCGCCAGCCCCTCGTCCGGAATCGGCTCGCTGCCGAAGCGGCGCGCCGTCGCCACCAAAGCGAGGTAACAGCCGAGGGCGACGAGCGTCCACAGCGCGGCCGGCACGGGCCCGAGAAACACCGACAGACCGAATCCCGTCGCCATGACCGGCAGCGGCAGGACGAAGGCCGCGGCCTTCAGCGCGGCCGCATGCTGGACCAGAAGCTCGCGGGTGAAACGCGGCCCGATCTCGCCGCGCATCGCCAGACGCTCGCGAGCGGCCCGCAGCGTCTTCGCGAGATCGCCGTTGCGATTGGCCGGTCGGCGGGCGGAGCCATGGTCGACGGTGGGCGGTGCTGCAAAAGACATGAACTGACGGCAAAAGGCCTTCGATCGCGTTTCGGTCCGACCGCCATTCTGTTTCCCCAACCTTAAAAAAATGCCTTAAGGAACCGGAAATTCTCGCAGGCCCCGTCGTTGCGCCGGAATGCCGGGAACAAACCGGCGGCGGAGGCTTTCCGCAGAAGCGAAAGACGGGAGGAAAACCGATGCGCCTGTTCGATGGTGGCCGCGCGCCCAATCCGCGGCGGACGCGGATCTTCCTGGCCGAGAAGCAGGTCGAGATCGCGCTCGTGCCGGTCGACATGGCGAGGCTGGAGCACCGCTCGGACGAGATCGCCAGCCGCAATCCCTTCAAGCGGCTGCCGGTGCTCGAACTGGACGACGGCACCGTCATCACCGAATCGATCGCCATCTGCCGCTATGTCGAGGCACTGCATCCCGAGCCGCCGCTGTTCGGCACGACGCCGATCGAGATTGCCATGATCGAGATGTGGAACCGCCGGCTCGAACTGGGGCTCTATGCATCCGTCGCTGCGGCTTTCCGTCACATTCATCCGGCCATGGCCGAGTGGGAGGTGCCGCAGGTCCCCGCCTGGGGCGAGGCGAATCGCGATAAGGCCGCGGAGTTCCTGCATCTCTTCGACGGCCATCTCGCGGCCAACCGCTTCGCCGCGGGAGACGGCTTTTCCGTCGCCGACATCACCGGCCTCGTCGCGGTCGATTTCATGAAGCCGGCGAAGATCGCGATGCCGGAAGGGCTTTCGAACGTCGCGCGCTGGTACGACGAGGTCTCCGCCCGTCCGAGTGCCGGGGCCTGAGCGGACTTCATGCCCGACGGAAAGACGACCGGCGGCGCGGAGGATCCGCAGGCGCTCTACCGGACGATCCGGGCCTGCCGGATCTGCCGCGACGGACCGGTCGGTCCGCCGTTGCCGATCGAGCCCAATCCGGTCCTGGCGCTGTCGCACACGGCGCGGATCGTCGTCGCCGGGCAGGCGCCGGGCAACCTCGCCGACAAGACCACGAAGCCCTTCAACGACCCTTCCGGCATCCGCCTGCGGGACTGGATGGGGATCGGCCCGGAGATCTTCTACGATTCGTCCCGCATCGCCATCGTGCCCATGGGGTTCTGCTTTCCGGGCTACGACGGCAAGGGCGGCGACCTGCCACCGCGCCGCGAATGCCGCGCCACGTGGCATGCTCGGGTGATGGCGGCGATGCCGCAGGTCGAGCTGGTCCTGGCGATCGGCCTGCATGCCCAGCGCTTTCACGTCCGAGCCGGCCAGAAACGTTCGCTGACCGAGACGGTCGCCGACTGGCGGGCGGTCCTCGACGGTGGTGGCCGCTTCGCGCCGGTCCTGCCCCTGCCGCATCCCTCCTGGCGCAACAACGCCTGGCTGCGCCGCAATCCGTGGTTTGCGCATGAGCTCCTGCCCGAACTCAGACGCCGCGTCGCGGGGCTGATCTGACGAGGCGCCGCGCATGCAGCGCTTTCACGGCCTTGACGCCCGGCCTATAAGCCGTGACGATCATGGGCGGTTCCGACATGGCAATCGCGCACCGGCGACGGCGGGAAAAGACGATGCAGACGATTTTCGTACAGTTCAAATGCCGGCCGGGCATGGCCTACAAGGTGGCGGATTCGCTCGCACTGGAAGTCGAGGAGATTTCGGAGGTTTATTCGACCTCCGGCCATTACGATCTCATCGCCAAGTTCTATCTGTCAGACGATCGCGACATCGGCCACTTCGTTACGGAACGGCTTCAGGTTCTGGAGGGGGTGTCCGACACCTTCACGCTCGTTGCCTTCAAGGCTTTCGGATAGGTCTCCGGCGGGATCGGGCGGTGGCGGCGGCCAGACGCGGTTGCGGCCGGCCTGCTTGGCGGCGTAGAGCGCCGCGTCCGCGGCGGCGATGAGGGTTTCCGGCGAGACGGTTCGGACGTCGTCGACCATCGCGCCGATACTGACGGTGATGGCCGTCTCGCCATCCGCATGGCGCATCCCGAGGCCTTCGATCTCCATCCGGATGCGCTCGGCGATCCGCAAGGCGTCGTCCGGCGACGTCGACCGCAGGAGAACCAGAAATTCCTCGCCACCGAAGCGAACGACGAGATCGCGATCCCGGCGGGTGAGGCGGACCAAGAGATCGGCGATCTCCCGCAGGCACAGATCGCCGGCGAGATGGCCGTTCTGATCGTTGAACTGCTTGAAGTGATCGACGTCGATCATCAGGATGGCGATGGTCGACGATGACGATCCCAGCGCCAGCTCCGCGAACACCGCTTCCAGGCGGCGGCGGTTGAACAGCCCCGTCAAGGCATCGCGCGAGGCCTCCGTCTTCGCCTCTTCGATGCGCAGCTTGTCCTGCATGCGGCGCAGGAAGCCATGGCGCGCATCCCGCTGGATCTGGCGGTTTCCCGAGAGCGAGAGATAGGCGGCCGCAGCCGACGCCATCATGCCGATCACCAGCACGGGCAGAGGCGCTCCGGCGACGATCAACGTTCCCACATACACCATCAGGGCGAAGGCGCTGGCGACGATGGCATGCCAGTATTCCATCCGGAACAACAGGTTCATGTAAATCAACACGAAGATCGCCAGATAATGATAGTGCTGCGCCGCCTCGCTGGCGCTGTACGAGTAGATCACCATGATCTGGCCGATCATCGCGAGCGGACCGAGCGCCGTGCAGACGTCCTGGGTGCGGGGATCGCAATCGCTCTGCATGCAGAGCGAGGAGAGAATGATGATTGGCGAGACGAGGAGGAAGTGCAGGGCGACGCTGAGCCGGAAGGTCTCCGGCAACAGGACATAATCGACGACGAGAAAGACGTTGTAGCAGACCAGTGTCGGACCGAGCATCGCGGTCGACAGGCGCCGCCGGAAGCGCGAGCGGTAAGCGTGATAGGTGGTCTCGACGCTTTGCGGAAAGGCAAGGCGATAGCCGCGTTCGAGTATCAGTCGGTCGACGTGATCCAGCTGCATGGCGTTGCGACATCCTCCGCAACTGATACTGCCTGATTACAACTTAAAGCCGCCTTTACGGGATCGCTCAAAAGCAAGGATGATTGCCGCGCAGAGAGGTGGCGCGGCGACGGCCGATCGGTGCAGCTTCGATCCGGGGGGCACAGAGCGCCGTGCGTCCAATCGGACCCACAAAGGACGATCTAAGCCATTGAATCTCCGCATCGTGCTTTTGGAAAATCGACTCCGAATTTCGGGCCGATGCTGTAGTGCCGGAAAAGGCCCATCATCGATCCGCGGATCGATGATGGGCCTGCGGCTCCCGCGGCGGTCCACCGCAGAGAAGGAAGTCCCGTGCGCCCGAGCCCGGGCGCCCGGCCTACCAGAGCGAATAGCGGATGCCCGCCTGGATCGTATGACGCTGGAAGCCGTCGTCGCTGCTGCTGGCGCTGAAGGTGTCGCCGGTGGAGGTGTCGACACCTGAGACCGAAAGCATTTCGCCGCCGTCGACGTCGGTGAAGCGATAGCCGAGATCGAACTTCAGATTCTGCGACACGTCGTAGGAGACGCCGGCCATCAGCGAATAGGCGAAACGCCAGTCGGAACCTTCCTTGATGCCGAGTTCGTCGTAGGTGGAACTGCAATCGATCCCGGCATAGTTGCATTTCAGGTCGTAGGATACCTGGACGCCGCCCGCGCCGGCGCCGAGGTAGGGCGTGAAGCCGGCATAGGTGCCGAGGTCGACATAGGCGTTGGCCATCAGCTCGTAGGCCGTCGCCTCGGTGTCGAGGGAGACGCCGTCGGAGGCGAGGCTGGCACCATCGACGTCGCGGCTCCAATAGCCGAAGGTTGCGTCGGCACGAAGGAATTCGTTGAACTTGTAGCCGATGCCGGCGCTGAAGGAGGCGCTGGCCGGGAGTTCTAGGCCGTCGTAAGTGCCGCTGGCCACAGTGGCGCCGTTGACGCTGGCATCGAAGCTGGTGTCGAGGTCGCTCTTGAACTGATAACCGACGTCGCCGCGCAGGTACCAGCCGGTGCCGATCTCGACCGGCTGCACCTCCGGCACGTTCTGATAGGTCGGCATTTCGTAGATCGGTGAAAGATCGGCGGCGATGGCCGTCCCGCTCGCCGAGCAGATCGCGACAGACGCGAGTGCGCCGAACCAGTTCCACACTTTCATCGACTTCAGGTCCTCTGCCCATGGCGGCTTGAATTGCGGCCGAGCTTGCCGCGGCCACCTTGAGCGGGACTGTCGCAGGGAAGGGTTAATCGGCCGTTAACCGTGTTTCTTAACCATGCCGGATCGCCGGACGGTCATCTTTCGGATCTCTCGGCCGCCTCGGCCCGGGCGCGCTCGCGAAACATCCGGCGGACGATCTTGCCGCTGGTCGTCAGCGGCATCTCGTCGACGAAGGCGATCTCGCGCGGATATTCGTGGGCGGACAGCCTCGTGCGCACGAATGCCTGGATCTCGTCGGCGAGGGCCGGTGATGCCGGTTGCCCGTCCCTGAGGACGACATAGGCCTTGACGATCTCGGTGCGCAGCGGGTCCGGCTTTCCCACGACGGCGGCGAGTTTCACCGCCTCGTGGGCGAGCAGGCAGTTTTCCACCTCGCCAGGGCCGATCCGGTAACCTGCCGAAGTGATGATGTCGTCGTCGCGGCCGAGGAAGGCGACGTAGCCGTCCGCGTCCATCACCGCCTGATCGCCGGTCATCAGCCAGTCGCCGGAGAACTTCGCCGCGGTCGCTGCCGGATCCTGCCAGTAGTTCAGGAACATCACCGGGTCCGGCGCCCTGACCGCGATGGTTCCGGGCGTGCCCGCCGGCACTTCCCGCCCGTCCTCGCCGAGAAGCGCCACGCGGTGGCCCGGTACGGGTTTGCCGATCGCCCCGGCGCGCGAGACGCCATGCGCCGCCGCGGAACCTAGGACCATGTTGCACTCGGTCTGCCCGTAAAATTCGTTGACCGTGATGGCCAGCGCCCGGCGCGCCCATTCGTAGGTCGCCGCCGGCAGGCTTTCGCCGGCCGACGCGATGGTGCGCAGGACGAGATCCTTCACCGCCGGCTCGTCGCCCGCAGCGGCCAGCATGCGCAAGGCCGTCGCCGGCAGGAAGGCGTTCCTGACGCCTTGCCGCGCCATCAGACGGTAGGCCTCTTCCGCCCGGAACCGCTCGGCCGAAAACACCACGGGGACGCCGAGCTGCAGCGACGGCAGGAGGACGTTGAGAAGACCGCCCGCCCACGCCCAGTCGGACGGTGTCCATATCCGGTCGCCGGGCCGCGGGTAATCCTCGTGGTGGAAGCGTATGCCCGGCAGATGGCCGAGGACGACCCGATGGCCATGCAGCGCGCCCTTCGGCGGCCCGGTCGTCCCCGAGGTGAAGATGATCAGCGCCGGATCGTCCGGCACGGTCGCGGCGTCTTCGAGCGTACCGCCGGGCTCGGCGATCAGCTTTTCGAAGTCGAACCAGCCAGCGCCGGGATCGTCCTCGCCCTCGACCACGACGACGCTTTCGAGCGCCGGAAGCGAATCCCGGACGGCGCCGAAGGTCTCGAGCCCTTCGCGGTGCAGCACGGCCATCTTCGCGCCCGCGGCCTTCAATCGGAAGCCCAGCGCCTCGGGGCCGAAGCGCATCGCCAGCGGCACGGCGATGGCCCCCAGCCGGTAGACGGCGAGATGGGCGATCACCGTCTGGAAGCTCTGCGGCAGGACGATCGCCACCCGGTCGCCTCGGCCGACGCCCTTCGCCGCCATCGCCGCGGCGAGCCTGCGGGACGAATCGGCCAGTCCGCCGTAGTCGAGCGTCCTCGCCGGAGCCTCGCCGCGGTCTTCGACGAGGCAGATCCGGTCCGGCTCGCTCCGCGCCCAGCCGTCGGCGCAGGCGGCGGCGATGTTGTAGCGGGCCGGGAGGTTCCAGGCGAAATCGGCGGTGAGCGTCTGATAATTTTGCATCGCGACATGCCAAGAAGCACTCGCCGCGCGTCGCGGCAAGGGCCGGCGTCCGTCGGTGACCCGGAAGCGCTTGCTCGTGGCTCGGGCGACGTTACGTCAATTCCGTCGACACGGCGTCGGCTTCGTGCTTAAACGTGCCGGTGCCGCTGGGGCGGATCGCTGCGGGAAATTTGTGCTCCGACGCGGTGATGTCATGAGACGACGGGTTTTTCCCCTTGACCGAACTCATCGCCAGGATCCTTTTCCTCACTTTCCTCTGCGGCTCGCTTCTGTTGCCTTCGCCGGCGCTGGCCGCACCGCAATACGAGCTCTGGGAACTGCAGATCCTGACCAATCTTCAAGGCTTGCAGATCAACCGGCAATGCGTGCCGAACGGCGGGGCGCAGCACATCCACATCCTCGGCGTCAGCTCCGACGACACGTTGCTCAGCCCGGTCGAGAAGACGGCGATCCTCTCCGACCTGTCCGAACTGATCTCGACCCGCACCAACGCCCGTACCACCAAGGCCGACAATTTCCAGTCGATCGCCACGAGCTACAGCGGCTTTTCGGAATCGGCTTCCCGCGAGATCGACCAGCTGGTGGAGAGCGCCTCCAGCGCCGACATCACCGTCCTCGTCCGGCCGTTCCGCGACAACGGCGCCAGCGTCGACACCGAGATCCGGCTCTGGGCGCGCGGGGCAGGGGGCGCCGATCCGGGGCTCAACTGCGTCCAGTCGTTTTCCGTCGAGATCCCGACCAAGAAGGAGGATCCGGCGTGTGCCGCGGCCTTCGCCAAGTCGAGGCGCGACAACGATCCCGCGCGGCTGGAGGCGTTTCGGGACTTCTTTCCGCAATGTCCGCAGGCCGCGGAGGCGGATGGCCTCGTCACGGCGCTGCGGGCGAGCGAGGCGCAGAAGGCCGATCGCGAGCGCTGCGAGCGGAACTTCGCCCGGGCTCGGGCCGAGGGATCGGTCGCGGCCTATTCGGCCTATCTCGACGAGAACATCGACTGTCCGGGGCGCGACGTCGTCATGGCGCTGCGCGATCAGGCGGCCGAGGGCGCCGCCTGCGAAACCGCCTATCGCGACGCGCGGCGGCTCGACACGCTGGAGGCCTACGAACGCTTCATGCTCGAGAACCGCGCCTGCCCGCAGGCCGATACGGCCTCGGCATTCCTCACCATGAAACGCCAGGAGGCGGAACGGGCGAAGGTCGCGGAGGAAGAGCGCGCCAAAGCCGGGACGGAACGGCAGAAGGCGCAGGACGACTCCCGCCAGGCCGTGATGGTGCCGAACTACAGCGCGCCGCCGAGCTACGATCAGCCGCCGGCCTCCAATCCACCGGCCTACGTTCCCCCGGCAAGTGCCGGCGCGACCTATCGCGGCTATCCGATTCCGCCCGATCTCGCCGCCTCTACCTGCGGTCAGCTCTGGTACGCGCGCAACCTCCTCTTCGACCTCGCCGGCTACTGCTTCAAGTCGGCGAAGGCCCAGCGCTACTTCTCGAATGCCGGCTGCACCGGTGCCAGCCCGCGCGGCTCCGACGCCGCGGAGGTCAGCCGGCTGCAGGCGCTGGAACGGCAGAATGGCTGCTGAGAACCCCCACCGCTGCAGCCTCGTCCGGAGGATGCGATTTTTCGCCGCCCTCTTCGTCGGCGTTGCGGTGGCGGCGACGCTCGTTCCTCCTGCCGCAAGCGCGGCCTCGACGGTGCCGCTGTTCGATCGGCTCGCGGCTCTGCAGAGCGCCTATCCGGGCGCGGTGGCGGCGGTCGAACCCGGCGCTCTGGTGATGGCCGACGGCCACCGGATTGCCGTCGACGACGGGCGGCAGAAGGATCACGAGGCCAAGCTCGCCGCCGCCGACGTCGAAGACATGCTGTCGCAGATCTATCCGATCGGCACCTGCGACGACGGCCGGCCGCCGGAGCGCAACTTCGATCCCGGCCGCATCCGCGACGACGCCGTCTTCCGGGCACTTTACGGCGCCACGCGGCAGGCGGCGGAGGCTGATCTCGTCGCCGTGGACTGGTTCGGATCGAAGCTTCCCTTCACGCGAGGAGGCGGAGCAGACGCCGCGCTGCGGGCGGTGGCGAAGGACCTTGTCGCCGAGCCTGGGCTGAAGAAATATCTCGTTCCCTCGGCCGGCACCTTCAACTGGCGGGTGGTCGCCGGGACGAAGCGGCTTTCGGCGCACAGTTTCGGGGCGGCGATCGATCTCAATACGGAATTTGCCGATTACTGGCTGTGGAGCGGCGGCAAGCCCGGCAACGTCCCCCGCCATCGCAACAGGTTTCCGAAACGGATCGTCGACGTCTTCGAGCGCCACGGCTTCATCTGGGGCGGCAAGTGGTATCACTACGACACCATGCATTTCGAATACCGGCCGGAGCTGATCGCCATCGGCCGGCTGGCCGAGGCGCGGGGCTGCCCGCGGAGCTGACCACGGTCCGTTCCCTGCGGCTTCGAGCGTGGGGCCCGCCTCTAAAATCGCGGCCGGATCGGGGGTTTGCCGTCTTCCTTTGCAGCGTCTTCGCCGTCACGGCTCGCGACGGTGCTTCGCCGGGAGTTCTTCGACGATGGCGAAGTCCGCCGGCACGCTGTCGGCGATCACGGTGCGCATGTTGGGAAAGTCGTTGCCTTCGAGCTTGGCGTCGAGGGCTTCCTCGGCAAGCCCGTAGCCGACCCAGCGGGCAGCCAGCCTTTCGCGCAACGTCGCTTCCGGCACGTCGATGAAGGCGGTGACGTCGAAGAAGGCGCGCATCGGCGACCAGGCCGGGTCGTCGAGCAGCAGGTAGTTGCCTTCGACGACGATGGTCTCGACGTCCGGCCCGATGATCCGCGCGCCGGCGCGGGCGATCTCGATTGCCCGGTCGAAGACCGGAACGGCGATCTCGCCGCGCGGGTTCTCGACGAGGCGCTTCAGCGTCGCGGTGAGGCCGCCGGTGTCGAAGGTGTGCGGTGCCCCCTTGCGCGGCCGGTCGCCGCGCGCCTCCAGCACCATGTCGTCGAAGTGGAATCCGTCCATCGGCAGAACCGCGGCCCGGCCGGGCGAGGCGCGGTCGAGTTCGCTCGCCAGCCAGTCGGCAAGGGTGCTCTTGCCGGCTCCCGGCGGGCCGGCAACGGCGACCAGTCGCCTGCCGCCAGGCGGGAGCTCCCGCAATCGCGCAACGAACTCCTCGCGGGAGAGGCGAATCGTCATGGGGGTTCGCTCCGGTATTCGACGAGACATGCGACGATCGCTTGATAGCGCAGCATCGACGAAGACGAAACGGCCTCCTGTCGGCCCTCGGGCGTGGTAGCCATGCAGCCGAGGGTGGTATCTTGGCGAGAATGCAGGCCGGACAGCGCGGGCTTGGCTCGAATGATGCGCCAAAGCCCGGGCGCCGAAGCGTTCATCCGCTCGCTTCCCTGCCGGTCATCGCCGGTCCCGCCGGCATCGTCCACGTGAGACGGCCGGCGAAGCAGCGCCAGCTCACCGGCAGCCGACGCCCCATCGCATGGGCCAGCGGCGAAGAGCTACCGAGAGGCGATGATGGGGAGGAGGGGCGCGCAGAGACTCAAGCGGCGCGTTTGAGGATGGCGATCGGCCGGAAGCCGCCGGGAACGCCCCGGATCGCCTGGATTCCGAAGAGTTTGGTCAGGTCCAGCTTGATCTTGCGATCCGCCACTACCGAATGCTTCCGCATGAGACGCCTCGATTCCGATGCCACGATCCATGCCCCGACATTTCATGCCGAACCGGCGCCTCCATCCGAGGTGCCGCCGCCTGATCGGCCATTTTCCTTGCCCGAATCGCTGAACGAGCGATGCGCCCATCCTAACGATGGACCTTGTCTCAAGCCCGCGTATGCCGCGATCGGCCTCGCTTCGAACTCCGCCGCGACCGCTCGGCATCCCCGTAAAGGACGTCGACAACGAGTATTCGTTCTGGGCTCGTCGGATCCAGGAGCTGATCTCGACTGTCCTCGCTACCGTCACCGGACGTCGATGCCATGCGGCCGGCCGGATGATCGATGCCCAGCTGCGACAATCTGACTCCCTGAGGAGCCGGAGTCAATGTGGATTCGACAGAATAAAATGCAACAACATTAAGCATATCGCCGCTAATTTCAGCCTGAATGAAACAATCTTCCGAAATTTTGCTTCGACGCGCAACCGGATCGAGCTTTTTTGGAAATTCCTCGCGATCAAGCCGATCTGACGTTGGGTCACAAGGGGGCTTTTAAGGGCGGTGCTTTGCCCGTGCCGCCGGCCCTTGCCGCCTCAAGTCGTTCGGGGACGGCGTTCGCGCACCGCTTGGGGAAACGCCGCTTCGACGCACTGCTGCGCCGCGTCTTCCTCGTGGCGATGTGGCGGCGTTCATTCCGTGCGGTCTCACACCGAGACAGGCTCCGTCCGCCCGGTGAATTCCAGCTCCCAGGCCGCTTTCCACGCTTTGTCGTGGCGATCGAGGACGAGAAAGTTGCGTTCCCCGGCATAGGTCGTGCGATAGCCGGGCAGGGGAAGGATGCGGATCTTGCGCCCCGCGAGGGGGCTTTCGCCGAATTTCGCCAGGAGGCCGAGCATCCTCGGATATCCCGGTGCGGGTGCCGGATGGGAAATGCCCGAAGCGACGAGCTGGTGCATGACCCCGCCGCCCTTCAGTCGCATCTCGCCCCGCGTGGCGAGATGGATTTCGCCGGACAGGACCGTGAGTTCGCCCCGTCCGCTCTCCTCCCAGCCGGCCAGCAGCGCCAGAAGACGCTTCCACTCGCCGCGATGCGCGCGGCTTTGCCACTGGTCGCGCAGATCGTCCTCGTATTCGTGGCTGCCGGGGATCAGGTCGGTGGCGAATTCCACCCAGCTGAGCCGCGGGCCGAGCGCCGGCACGCTGGACATCAGGAGGATGCGATCGCCCTTCGGCGTTTCGGCGAAGGCCGTTTCGAGGACGCTCCAGCCGATCGGCCCCATCACCCGCTCGAGCCGGCGCTCGCTGCGCAGGTCCGGCGAGATGATCGACAGGCCGGGATAGCGGATCGCGGTGCCGAGATTGCTTCCCGTCCGGTCGAAGCCGTTCGCCGGCGTTTCGCCCGGCCGAACCGCCAACTGGAAGATCAGGAACATCTCCCGCGCAGCGGCGAAGATCTCCGCGCCCACGGGGCTGTCGAGCATTTCCGCCGGATGGCTTCCCCAGCCGTCGATGATGTCGTGATCGTCCCACATCATGATCGACGGGACACGGGCGGCGAGGCTCGCGAAGGCCGGGCGCGCATAGGTGATGAGGTATCGCTCGAAGTAGAAGCGCCGCAGCGCTTCGGTGATCTCGGGTGTCAGCGGGACGGCGCCGCGATCGGTCTTCTTCAGGCTCGCCCAGCGCTCCACTTCCGGATGGCAGTGGAGGACGTCGTCGGCATAGAGCTGATCCCCACCCTGGAGGAGAAGGGCGAAGGGGTTCGCCAGGTTCTCGTCGGCGAGCCGCTGCCACACCGCGTCCCGCTCCTCGACGGGCCGCTCGAGATCGCCTTCCTCCTGGCCATTGCAGGAGACATAGGCGATGCGCAGGTCGGGCGTTGCCGCCGAGGCGACAGGATGACGGACGCCATCGATCCCGTAAAAGCCGCCCGTGCCGCTCGGGAGTGAAAAGTCGTAGGCGTGGACGGTACGACCGAATTCCTCGGCAAGCGTCAGCGGCGCGATCTCGCCCTCGTCCGTGACGAGCATCGGAGGCCGCTCTCCGGCCGGGAGCACGAGCAGCGCCCGCAACCGGTCACGCTGCGCGTCGCCGCCCTGCGCAAACAGCACCGGACCGACCCGATCGGGGCCCGCGCGCCTTCCTGTCGGCGCCGGCGGCGCTTCGCCATTCATGCCTGCCATCGCTCAACTCTTCGTCCCGCCAGCGCGCGTCCGGTCGTTCGACCCGTCTTCGACTTCGTCGCAGATATAGGGGGCGGGCTGACGTTGCCAGCAGCGGCGCGACGACCAGAGTATGTCCGCCGCGAAGGAAGGGCGTCGGCGCCTCACCAGCGCCGCAGCCAGTCCTCCGTTTCCTTCGCGGTGGTGGCGCTCACCGCCGAGCCGCGATCGTCGGCAAGGCCGGGCCTGGTGTCGACGCCGGGCAGATCTGTGGAGGAAGAACTCTCCCCGGCCGCCGCTGTCTCGACGGCACGGCCCTGACGCTCGTCGCTGCCGGCCGGCGAGCGCTGGCGCGTGCGGAACATGTCGAGGAAGGGGCTCTTCGTCGCGGCCACTTCCGCCGGCCGCTGGTGCGGAACCGGCGCGCCGCTTTCCCCTCGCGGCTCGGCGTAGCCGATGGCCGTCGACGATCCGCCGGAGGTTTGCGGGCGCGTCGAGGCGGTGCGCATCAGATCGATGGCGCTTCCGGCGTTCTGGGCCTGCCGCACCTCCGCCTGGCTGACGATCCGCGCCTCCGGATTGAGGCGCCGGGAGACCTTTTCGTAGAAGGCGTTGCCGCCGGCGATCAGCCGGTAGCTCATGTTGCGATAGGGAAAGTTCATTCCGGCCGTGTGGAAGTATTTCGCTTGGGCCACGCCCTTGTGCCGCTCGCCGTCGAGGACGCGATAGGCGACCTTCATGGCGAGATCCTTGCCCGCCCGCATCTCGCGCGTCATCACGCCGGGAGCGAACTGGTTCGGCTGGCCGACGACCTGGCAGACGTCGTCGGGATAATCCGACGACGCGACCCGGTTCATCACGACCGTTCCGACCGCCAGCATGCCGTCCTCGCTGGACCGGTTCGATTCGAAATACATGGCACGCGCCAGACATTCCTGTGCGGGGCCGAAATCCTTCCTGGCAGCCAGGGCGTCGAAGGCTTCGTCGGCACCGGGCGCCCCGATGCAGCCGGCGAGCGGCAGGATCAGGAGGGCGGCGAGGGCGCGGCGGAGGGTGGTAACGGCGTGTTTCGAGATCATGACGAAGTCGTGATCGCCGATTGGGGCAACAAATCGACACATTCCGAGCCGGTGAGACTCGGTGAGCCGACTGTTGCCGCCGCGCCTCAGATCGGCAGGTCGCCAGCACTCCGTGGCGAGCCCCGGCAGCCGGCTCCGATCGCCTCAATCGGTGTCGAAATCGCCCTTCACGCTCTCCAGTCCCTCGCGATAGGTCGGATAGCGAAAACCGTATCCCGCCTGCCTGATCTTCTCGTTCGAGACACGCTTGTTCTCGCCATAGAAGCTGCGGGCCATGGGCGAGAGGTCGACCGAGGCGAAGTCGGTCTCCGCCGGAGGCGCGGCACCGACCATTTCGGCGGCGTGAAGCACCACGTCCTGGGGCGGGGCCGGTTCGTCGTCGGTGACGTTGAAGATCCCGCCGAGGCGCTTTTCGGCGAGGAGCTTCGTCGCCCCGGCGATGTCGTCCACATGGATGCGGTTGAACACCTGTCCCGGCTTGACCAGGCGTTTCGCCGTACCGTTTTTCAGATTGACGAAGGCGTTGCGACCCGGCCCGTAGATTCCCGACAGGCGGATGATCGCGACCGGGACCCCGCGGGTCTCGCCGAGGCTGATCCAGGCCTCTTCCGCCTCGACGCGCGCCTTCGAGCGCTCCGAGCGCGGCTTCAGCTCGCTCTTTTCGTCCACCCAGCCGCCCTCGTGGTCGCCATAGACGCCGACGGTCGACAGATAGCCGATCCATTCGAGGTTCGGGCTGCCATGGGCGATCTCGTCGAAATACCATCGCAGGACCGGATCGCCGGATCGGGCATTGGCGCCGCCGACGCTGGCGCCTTTCGGCGCCTCGTGGCCCGGCGGTGCCGAGACGAGGAGGTGGGTCGCGCGATACAGCGCCCCGGCAATGCCGTCGGCCGGATGCTCGCCGTCGAAGACCAGCGGTTTCAGGCCGTGGGCGGCGATGGAGGAAGCCTTGTCCCGCGAGCGGACGGTGACGGCTTCGACCGTCACCTCGTGCTTGTCGAGGCTGTCGACGAAGTGGGCGGCCGAGTAGCCGTAGCCGAAGACGAAGAGATGCATGGACTATCCAAACCTTTGGCGGGCCGGAGCGAAGCTCTCCACTTCCAGCCGGCCGATCCTGAGGCGACCGATTTCGGCTTCGCCGATTCTCGCCCGGCCGACGGAGAGGCGGCCGATGGCGAGGGCCCCGACGGCGACGGCCCCGAGCGCGCAGGCGCCGAGCGCCAGGGCTCCGACGGCACCTGCGCCGAGCGCCGCCGAGCCCGCCGCGACGTCGGTGCGCGGCAGCATGCCGCCATCCCGCAACGGCGTGATCGCCCGGCGCATCCGTGCTTCCGGTCCCGCCTCGCGATCGGGCAGTGCGCTTCCCGGTGCGCTCATGGCGCCCGCCGGCAGGGGCGGCTCAGTCTCGGCCTTTTTGAAGAGCATGCCACTCACTCCGCACCATCGCGTCCGTCTCTCTATCAAGCGCGTCCGCACGAAGTCGCAAGGCCTCGCCGCGATCGAGGCGACAAAGCGCCCAGACGGCCATCGCCCTGACGAGGGGCGCCGCATCGCCGAGCAGCGCTGCGACCTGCGGAAGGAGCCTCCGCTGCCGTGAGTTTCCGGCGGCGATCAGGCAGTTCGAGACGAACTTGTCGCGACCGATGCGCTTGATCGGCGAGCCGGAAAAGAACGCCCGAAACGCGCCGTCGTCGAGCGCCAGAAGGCCGTCGAGCCGCGGCGCCTTGAGATCCTCGCGGGCGATCAGCTTGGCCTCGCGGGCATCCTGAGCGAACTTGTTCCACGGACAGACGGCGAGGCAGTCGTCGCAGCCATAGATGCGGTTGCCCATCGCCGCGCGGAATTCTCGGGGGATGACGGCCTTGGTCTCGATGGTGAGGTAGGAGATGCAGCGCCGGGCATCGAGCTGGTAGGGCGCGGGAAAGGCGTTCGTCGGGCAGGCGTCGAGACAGGCGCGGCATGAGCCGCAGCGGTCGCGGCCGGGCGCGTCCGCCTGGAAGTCGAGCGTCGTGAAGATCGAGCCGAGAAACAGCCAGGAACCGAAGTCGCGCGACAAGAGATTGGTGTGCTTGCCCTGCCAGCCGAGGCCTGCGAGTTCGGCGAGCGGCTTTTCCATCACCGGCGCGGTGTCGACGAAGACCTTGGCGTCGTGTTCGCCAAGCCCGCTCGTTCGGGCTCTGGCGACCAGCCGGCCGGCCAGTTCCTTCAGCCGGCCCTTGACGACGTCGTGATAGTCCCGGTGGCGGGCATAGACCGAGATCGCGCCGCGCTCCGGCCGGTCGAGGATCTCCAGC
The DNA here is from genome assembly GCF_021390325.1 of Jiella avicenniae. Taxonomy (GTDB): domain Bacteria; phylum Pseudomonadota; class Alphaproteobacteria; order Rhizobiales; family Rhizobiaceae; genus Jiella; species Jiella avicenniae. The sequence continues at coordinate 43,866 of NZ_JAJUWU010000005.1, forward strand.
GGATCCTCGTCTGGCCCGTAATTCATCGCCAGAACGACGATCGAGCGGACGTCCGGCCAAAGATCCCTGGGCGAACGGCGCCGATCGAGGGTTTCGGGCATCCAGCCCATGGTGCCGTGGCGCCCCTCTGCGACGAATTCCGCCAGCCGCTCTCCGGCGAGGAGGTTGCCGGACGCATCGGCGATGCCGCTTGCCTCGAATCCGAGCCGCCGGGCATCGTCTCCGACGAAGTCTTTCAGAGAGGCGAGGGCGGCGCGGGACATCTGACGGATATGACCGGCGGGTCGGCGGGTCGCAAGGGCGCAGCAGAAGACCGCGGCCCGGACCGAGCCGGCCCGGCCGAGCGGTGCGCGCCGCGCGACCCGCGCCCGAGCGCCCCGCTTGCGGCCGAACCGTTGCCGGCCGTCACACCCTGGTGCGCGCCATGCCGTCCTTGGCCGGGCGATAGTCGGGATTGAGCTGCGCGGCGCGGGCATAGGAGCGGAACGCCTTGCTGCGGTCGCCCTTGCGCTCGTAGGCGAGGGCCTGGTTGGTCCAGTATTCCGCCTTGGTGTCGTCGAGCCGGAGCGCCGTGTTGAAGTCCTCGAAGGCGTTGTCGTCGTCGCCGGTGGCCAGATAGGAGACGCCCCGTGCCGAATAAGGCTCGGCGGCGTTCGGCTGCAGCGAGATCGCCCGGGAGAAGTCTTCGATCGCCAGCTTGTGCTGGCCGTCGATCTGATAGAGCAGGCCGCGATTGTGGTAGGCGCGCGGATCGGACGTGCCGAGGTCGATCGCCTTCTGGAAATAGCCGAGGGCCTCGCGGTTGCGCCCCGCCACCCGGTAGACGTTGCCGAGGCCGATATAGGCCGAGCCGTAGCGCGGATTGATCTGGATCGCCTTGTTGTAGTCGGCGGCGGCCTTGGCCGGATCGTCGATCTGGCGATAGATCAGGGCGCGGTTGGCATAGGCCTGGTAGAAATTCGGATCGAGCTGGATGGCGCGGTTGAAATCGGCGATGGCGTTCTGATACTCGCCGGCCCGGCCATAGGCCGTGCCGCGCACGTTGTAGCCTTCGGGATCGGACGGATTGGCGTTCACCGTCGCCGTCAGGGAGGCGATGTTCTGCTCGGTGCCCTGGTTCTTGTCGAGGGAGATCGCCTGGATCGCGGCGATGTCCCCACCCGTCTGGCAGCCTGCCATCACCATAATGCCGCAGATCAGTGCGGCGAACATGCCTTTGCGGCCATCCATCGATGCGAAAGTGGCGTAGCCTCGCCGGATGGCGGCAGGCGATGGGCGATGGGTGATCGGCATGTCGATGATGGTTCGTCCGGTTGTTTCGGGTGAGCTTTTGACCCTATCTCGCACAAGCGGCCGAATTTTGAAATCGTTCGCGCTGCAAACACGGAAAAATCGCCGCGGGTGTTGCCCACGGCGATGCATCCATTGCGACGAAAATCCGAGGGAACGGCCCCGATGAGGCGTTTCGACGGGCCGAGAGCGAGATCTCCGCGCCGCGCGACGGTCCGTCCGCGACGCTTCGTCTCACGAGGCGGCGCGGCCGCCGCCGGCGAGCCCTTCGCGCTGCGCGCGCTTGCGGGCGAGCTTGCGAGCCCGACGGACGGCCTCGGCCTTTTCACGCGCACGCTTCTCCGAAGGCTTTTCGTAGAAGTTGCGCATCTTCATTTCGCGGAAGATGCCTTCGCGCTGCATCTTCTTCTTCAGCGCGCGGAGCGCCTGATCCACATTGTTGTCGCGGACGAGTATCTGCACCGGGTGTTCCGTCTATAGCGCCAGATAATTGGGTCGAGAACGTATTTTCTTCTGGCGAGGCCTCGCCCGCCGCAAGAAGGGCTCCGTTATCAAATCGGCCGGGTTTTGTCGAGATGCAAAGTAATCGTCGGAAAGACGAACCGTAAGCCGGCAAAGGGACACGGTGCTGGCGTTTTTCGCGTCGAATGGCTAGGCACCGGGCCAGCACACCGGCGATTGCCGGCCAACCCCTCAGACGAGGCGAAGACGAAGGTTGCAGCGTCAGCAAGAAGCGCCGGCATTCGCATCGACCGACGCCGTCTTTCAGGCGGCCGCGGCCGGCGTCGTCGTCGCCGCGTTGATCCAGTTGACCGCGGCGCTCGCCGGCTTCGGCCTGGTCGATGGCCTCTACGAGGCCGGACCGGGATTGCCCGTCGTCTCGACCGCCAGCGCGTTCTGGGTGGCCGCGAGCGCGTTTGCCTTCGTGGTCGCCGGTTTTGCCGGCGCCCGTCTCGCCGATGCACATCGATTTCGCGATGCCCTGTTCTGCGGCCTTCTGACGTTTTCGGGCGCGCTGATCGCCGCCGTCGTCGTCCTGACGCTGCGGCCGCCGTCGCTGGTCGACCGCAGTCTCGGACCGGTCGGCCATGCAGTCGCGGCGATGGCGGCGGCCGACAGGACGTCCTTGCCGGATGCTGCTCTCGATCTGTCGGCACTGCGAGGCGAGGTTCTGGCGTTTCTCGATCCCGCCGACGCCGATGACCGGACGCCGGGTCGCGCCGAAACGAGCCGGGACGACAGCAGGGCGGCGCTCGCGACGGTCCTTGCGGGTATTGCCGAGACGGCCGACGAAGCCGCCGTTGCCGCGGCCGTCGATGCGATCGAGGCTGCGGCCGGCGTGACGGAGCCGGTGGCCGAGCGGCGGCTGACCGACTGGCAGCGGGCCCATGACGGGGCGTTGCGCAACGCGCGCCGCTCCGCCGCTGCGGCCACGGGCGCCGTCAGCAGCGCCTGTTTCTCCGCCTTCGTGGCGCTCGTCGCCGCCATGCTGGCTTCGCTCTTGGGCAGCGTTCTCGGCCGGACGCGGGACCGGGTGGTGGAGTTCGGCGCGTGATGGCATTAAGCCGGAAGAACGACCATGGCGCGACGCTCCTTCGCTCCGCGATCATGGACGGCGCCGGGCCGGGATCTTTCGAGGCCGCGGCGGGGGAACGGGGTAAAAATGCGATGGGGGCGTTCGGCCATGTCGAAGCGGTCAGGGGAGGCGGACATCACTGATTTGTCGGGCACGGGGCGCGATCGGTCCCGCCATGCGGAAACACGCCTCAACGATCTCGGGCGCGAACGCGCGGCCCCCCCGGCGGCGACCTTTCGCCGTCTTTCCTGGGGCGCGATTCTCGCCGGGGCCATTCTCGCCCTCATGATCCAGTTCATGCTCGGCCTGTTCGGCCTCGGCGTCGGCCTTTCGTCGCCGACGGGGACGGCGTCCGGCATCGTCTCGGTGGGTGGGCTCTGGGCGGTCCTGGTGGTGCTCGTCGGCGTCTTCGCCGGGGCCTTCGCGGCCGGCCGCTTCGCCGGCATCCCGTCGCGGATCGACGGGGCGCTGCACGGCGTCGTCACCTGGGCGGTCACCGCCCTTCTCGCCCTCTATCTGCTGACCAGCGGCGCTGCGAGCCTCGTCGGCGGCGCCTTCGGCGTCCTCGGCCAGTCGGTCGGCGACATGGCGACGGCGGCCGAAGCGCTGGCCCTGGACTCGTCCGCGCTCGCCGAGTCGTTGAAGGGCAGCGCGGAGCCGCTGTTCGCGCCGGCTCCCCGACCGAACGCCGCCCCCGAGGCCGGAACCGCAGCGCCCGACCAAGGCGCGCCGGCATCCGCATCGGTTGCCCCCGCCGATCGTGACGCGGCCTATGCCGAGGCCGTCGCGGCCCTCTCCAGCGGCGACCAGCAGGCACGCGGCTCGGCGGTCGATGCCGTCGCCCGGGTGGCGGGTGTCGCCAGGGCCGAAGCCGAACGGCGCTTCGACGCATTCGCCGAGCGTTTCGCCAGTGCCCGCACAGAGATGGAAACGAGGCGTCGTGCCGCGGCGAATGCATTAGCTCGGGCCTCGCTCGCCGCCTTCGTGGCGATGCTGCTCGGCATGGCCGTCGGCGCCGTCGGCGGCGCCTTGGGCCGGCCGGACCGTCTCGCCGAGGCGCGGACACACCGCCACTGACTGGCGGGGCCGCGACGCCGTCGCCGGGACCTCTTCGACGACGGACGCGCGGGAGCCACCGCCCGTCGGGACTACCGCGACTTGACGAGGAAGTGGCCGACGGCGAATTCGCCCTTCAGGCCCTTTGCCGCCAATGTCTCCGCCAGTTCCTCGAAGAACGGCCCCGCCGGTTCGCCGCCTGCGCCGTCGGCATGGATCAGCGCCTGCGGCAGGGCGAGCGCGATCAGGATCTGCGCAGTCCGGGTCTCGGGGCCCGAGAGGCTGACCGGCACGTCGAAGCTCGCCGTCGCGCCTTTTCGGGTGAGGTGGACGGAGAGCGACTGGACGAGCCCCTCGTCGTCGACGAGGAGGAGGTCGAGCGTGTCCGATGCCGGCACGCCCGAGATCGTGCCGGCGAGCGTCTCGCCGCTGACGATCCGGCGCTTTTCGAGTTCGAGGGTCAGGCCGAAGGCCGGATAGCCCGGCATCTCCGGCAGCGAGGCGAGGGCACGGCACTGCGCCTCGGCAACCTCGCCGCCATCGATGTAGACGCGGCGAAAGGCCTCTTTCGGCGAGTGTTCGATCAGCGTGTCGGCAAAGTCCTCGAGCCGGTTCTGGTCGTCCGACAGCGCGGTGATGCGGAACTCGCCGGCGGCCTTGCCGGCTTCCGTCAGCGCGGCGAAGCAGTCGCCCCCCGGATAGGCGGCGACGAGGTCCGCCAGCGTCGCCGATTGCTCGTCGTCGAAGCCTTCCAACTGCTCTTGCGTTTCTGCCGGCGAGCCGACGATCGTCTGCGGCCGGCGGGCAGACGGGGCCGCAAGCGCGATTTCTTCGCCTCGGCCCATGCTCGTCACGATGACCCGCTCGGGCCCTTTCGGAGCGATCCGGCTCGGCACGACGGGGGAGACCGCAACGGCCGCCTTGCCCGATTTCGGTTCGGAGGGGCTGACGACCGGGACGGCCGAAGCGACGTCGGCGGCCGGCGTCGAGGCTTCCAGTGACGCAGCCGTGGAGGCTTGGGGAGCGATGCTTGCCGGGGCCGGGTTCGAAGAGGCGGCAACATCGACCCCAACTGCCGGAGCGACCTCGGGCGTATCCGAAGCGGTGGCGGTTTTCGCCGTCACCCGGGGGGCAGTCGCCCGGCCCGAAACCTGGCCGGTCAACGGCACGGCCGGGACCGCTTCGGCCGTCGCCCGCCTCGTCTCGGCGAGACGGCCGGGAACGGCGGCTGTGGCGGCCACCCGCACCGCCTGGTCGGCGAACCCGTCGAGAACCAGCGGGGCGGACACGTCGGGCGGGACTTCGGCAGCCGTTCGCGCCGCCATCGTTCCCGCCGGTGTCTCGCCGGCCAGCCTCGTCTCGTCCGGCGGCACCGACGGAGCGTGGGCGGGCCGGGCGGCGACGATCGGCACGGGAGGCGGAGCGTCCTGCAAACGGATGGGCGAGACCGGCGCAAGGGCCGCCGTTTCCGCGGGCTCGGCGGCGACGGGGACCACCGGACCCGCCTTGCTCGGTTGCGGTCCTCGAGGCGCCGGCGCCTTTGAAGCGACGCGAGGCGCACGCGCCGGGGCCGCCCGAAGCGCCGGTCCGGAAGTCGTCGGCGAAAGCGCCGGCCGAGGCGCCGCCACGGCCCCGATTCGTGCCGCAGACTTCGGCTGGACCACGGTGCCGCTGCCCGTCGCGGCAGGATCGACCGCGCCCGGTCGGGCCCGTGCGGCGATCGCAGGATCCGGCTCTGCGACGGTCGAAGCAACGGCGGCCTTCGGCTCGGGCATTTGCGGTTCGACCATGGCGCGTTCGGCGAGCGCCGGACGCACCGGTTCGGAAGCAGGATCCTCGCCGGTCGAGCGCGGCGACAGCGGCTCGGGCGTGGCCCGCGGTGCCGCCACGGCCGGCGCCGTCGCGGCAGCTTCGCCCGGACGAAACGGTGCCGCGACTTCGGCGAGACGGAGCGTCGGGGCGAGGGCTTCGGGCTCGGATACAACGGGGGGCCGGGGCGCGGGCGTTTCGGCTGGCAAAGGTGCCGCGGGGCGAGCGGGACGCGCCTCGATCTCGGCCGCAGCGATCGCCGTCGGCGCGGCGGGCTCGACCGAAGCCGGCTCGCGAACCGGTGGCGACGTGCTGGCCGTGCTGGTGATGGCCGTATCCGGCTCAACGGCTGCGAGTTCCATCGTCTGCGGCCGGCTTTCGGAAAGCTGCGTCGGCTCGGCCCGTTCTGGCGCGACCGATGCCGAAGGAGCGAGCGCCACCGGCTGCTGCCGTGAATCGCCCGGGCCCAGTCGCATCCGGGGTTCGGCCGCCGCCAACGGCTCGGTCGCGCCGTCCTCGCGCGGCCCGATCGGCGACGGGGTTCGGCTGTCGGCGCGGCTCGACGGCTCGGCGGGCGGAACTTCCCTCACTGCCGGCCGGGTGGGATCCACCCTTTCGGCCGGGGCGGGCTCGGCTCTGCTTGCGCGGGTCGGCGCGAGGCTGGTGGTCCTGGTCTCGATCTCTTCGACGGTGATCGTGGTCTCCCTGGCCGGCTGCCGCGCCGTCTGAGGTAGGAGTGCGAGGGCCAGCGCCGCGAGACCCGCGTGAATGGCGAGCGACAGCCCCCCGGCCGTCGTCCAGAGCCGCGTCCGCGTCCTCATGGCGAGGCCTGTCCGCCGTCGGCATTGAGGACGACGAGGCTCGTCGCGGCGCCGGCGGCCGAGGCCTCGCCGAGGATCTGGACGAGAACGCTCCCCGAAAGGTCGCGGGCCGCGAGGACGTAGAGGACCGGAGTCTCGTCGCCGTCCGGCGCGGCGAGATCAGCGACCGCCTTGGCGAGTTCGGCGCGGGCGATCCTCCGCCCGTCGAGGCTCAGCGTTCCGTCTTCCGTGATCGCCAGCAGCGGTCGCGGCAGGCGCTCGCCGGCGTCGGCACCGACCCTCGCCGGATCGATCTCGCTTTCGCCCGGCGCGGTGAGGGTGCCGGCGAGGAGGAAGAACAGGAGCAGCAGGAAGACGATGTTGATCGTCGGCATCGCCGGATCGGTGCGCGGCCGGCGACGGGCGGGCCGAAGCTTTTTTCTTGCGGCGAAGCGTCGGGCGATCATCGCGGACCCGCTCCGCCGCGGGTCCCCGCCGTATCAGCCGGCGCCGAGATCAGCCGGACGTTCGCGACGCCCGCGCGCCGCAGGGCATCGAGGGCTTTGGCGACGTCTTCCGTCCGGGCGCTCCGCGCGGTCAGGAGGAGGACCGACCGGGCGCCTCCCTCGCGCAGCCGGACGGCCGCCGGCCGGAGCGCGTCGAGAGCGTAGACCTGCGCTCCGAGGCGCGCCCGGCCGCGCAGCACGACGAGGGTCTCGTCGGCCGGGGCGACGGTTCGGGACGCGGTCTCGCTCCCCTCGGCGCCGGCGACCGCGCGCCCCTGTCCGCTGACGGGGATCAGGCCGAAGGGGGCGATGCGCGAGGACAAAGCGAAGAAGATGACGAGGAGGAAGATGACGTCGACGAGCGGCGTCAGGACGAAGCGCCGCCTGGTCCTGGCGCGAACCCGGCGCATGGATCAGCGGGGCCGGGCGAGCGCCCGGTCGAGGTCGCTGCTCGCGGCCTCGTCGTCGGGCAGGACCGTCGAAAGGCGGCGGCGCGAATAGGCCACGCTGCGCGGCGCATCGCCGTGGACCGCTCTCAGGATCAGCCCCTCGATCGCCCGCGTCTCGGCGTCGAGCGCGGCGTCGAAATAGGCGGCGGCGAAGAAGAACGGGATGGCGACGACGAGGCCGGCGGCCGTGGTGATGAGCGCGGCGAAGATGCCGGCCGACAGAAGCGCCGGATCGATCGCCCCTTGCGTGCCGGACATGGTGAAGAACACCTCGATCATGCCGAAGACCGTGCCGAGCAGGCCGAGCATCGGTGCGGCCTGGACGATCGCGTCGAGAAAGGGGAGGTGCCGCGCCAGCCGCGCCAGCCCCTCGATCGCCGCCTCTTCGGCGAGGGCGCCGGCCCGCTCGCGCCCTTCCGGCCCGGGCGGGGCCTCGGCCAGTGCGGTCTTCGCCGCGGCGAGAACGTGGGCGCGCAGCAGCGTCGCCCGGCCGGCGTCGCTGGCGAAGGATCGGCTCTTGCCGGATCGGCCGACCCCTGCCCGTCGGAACTCGACCGCCTTGACGATCGATACCGCCAGCCCGGCAATCGACAGGAGCGCGAGCACGACGAGGATCGGGCCGGCACTGGAGCTGAGCTGCGAGGCGAGGATCTCCCACATGACGCGGCCGCCGCTCCCTTACGTGTCGAAGGTGATGGCGGTGCGCGACGTCGGCTCGAGCGCGTCCATGCAGATCGCGGCGCTGCCTTGGGCCGTCTCGCATTCGGCGACGTCGTTGACGAGGATGCGCGAGATCCCGGCGCAGGGCTGATCGGCGAGATCGAACTGGACGACCTTCGTCTTGCCGGCAGGAAGCTGCCCGAACTGCAGGACGAGGAATTGCGAGACCTGGCCGTTCGTGTCGAAGACGACGACGTCGTAGGAAACCTTTTCGAGCGGCTGGCCCGTGCCGTTCACCGCCACATAAGAGAGGCGGCAGAGCCCGGCGTCGTCGACGGCGTTGTTGAGTTCGAGGCCGAGCCGATTCTGCGCCGCCGGCTGCGTGCCGGTGGCAGCGTCCCCGGTCGGGGTGCCGCCGTCCTGGGCGAGGGCCGGCGCCCCGCCGAGCGCCAGGCCGGCGGCGACGAGGGCGGCCGATCCGATACGCCCCGCCGTCCGCGCGAACGCCCCGACGGATGACGGGTGTTTTTCCGGCGCGGCCGGACGCCGGCTCGAACGGCTCTTCGAATCGACCCTGCTCTTCATCCTGACGCTCACCCCCATGCTGGAACCTTTGATCAACCTTTGATAGAAATCTCTATCATGCCGGCTTTCAAGGATACAGATTTCCCATGGCCCTGTCGCGTAGGGATCGGACCGCAACCGCGAGGGCATTTCCGGCTGCCGGAGGCCGCCGGCGTCGGGGCGCTCTGCGAGGCCTCGCGGGCGTTGCGGCGCTGGCCGCGGGCCTCTCGGCGAGCGGTGCGGCCGAAGCCCAGTTCGTCGTCTGCAACCAGTCGCTCGACGTCGTCAACGTCGCCATCGGCCGCGACGCCGGCGACGGCTTTTCGACCGAGGGCTGGTGGATCGTCGGCGCGAACCGTTGCGCCACCACCATCCGGGACGAATTGTCGGCGCGCTACGTCTACGTCTATGCCGACGACGTCTTCGGGCGCGCGGTCCTCTATGGCTCGACCGAAATGTGCGTCGGCGCGAAGAGCTTCCGGATCGTCGGCACCGAGGCGTGCTTCCAGCGCGGCTACCGTCCGGCGAAGTTCCTGGAGGTCGACACGGAGGCGGTGTCGCGCTGGACGCTGTTCCTTTCGCCGCGCTCGTGATCGGCCGTTCGGCACGTCCGCCCTCGGCCCGGACCGCGGATCAAATCGATCGCTTCAATCATCGGTAGAAATCGGTCTGGCGCTGAGCTAGCATCGGCGACCACTCCGGACGTTTCGAGGGATACAGAACTTGCCGCCGAGCCCGCAGATCCCGATCGGTGCGACGCCGGCGGCCGGCCTCGCGCCCGGTGCATCTGCCCCGTGGCGCGCCCGATCGAGCCCTCGCGCGCGAGGCTGAGGCGGCAATGGCGGTTCGCGACGAGGCCGAGACCCACCGCATCGATCCGTCGTTTCGCAGCGAGCGCCTCGACCAAAGCCGCCGGCGCGCGGCGCGGCGCATTCGAAAGCGGCTGCTCGCCGGCGTCTTCGGTGTGGCGCTGTGCCTCGGAGCCGTCCTTTACGTCTTCATGCCCGCGCGCGACGTCATACCGATCGACGCGGAACTCAGCCTTGCAGCGGAGGAGGACGCTGCCGCACAGATCGAGATCGAGACCGGCCTTGCCGAGGCGGGCATTGCCGCGCCGACGATGCTCGACCTTCCCGGCGATCCGCTGATCGTGACGCTCGGCGGCGCGTCCGGCCCGGCCCCGCGGCTGAAGAGCCTCGATCGGCCGGAGAGCCTGTCGGAAGCGGTTCCGGCGCCGAAACTGATGCTCCTGTCCGACCGGCTGGTCAGCGCCGGGGAGCGGCTGATGGTCCAGATCCCCTCCAGCCAGGCCGACTTCGCCTTCTTCCAGGCCCAGCGCGATGCCGCGCCCGCTGCGATGGAGGACTTCGAGGCCCGGGCGATCGCGGCGGCAGGCGTCGGTGAGATGGCGATCGCTGCGCCCGGCGAAGGAGGCGGCGGGGCGGCCATCGCCGATGCGGAGGCTGCCGGTTGGGGCGAGACCGTCGATCGGGGCAGCGCGCCGCTGCCGAGCTTCGAGAAGACTGCGATCGCCGACACGACGAGCATCGCCCGGTTGCGCCCCGAAAGCGAGCGTTTCACCGCGACCGAGACCTTCGGCGAGCGCATCCTCGCGCCGTTGTCGCTCGGCCGGTTCCTGAGCGAGCGCGGTTTCGAAGCCGAGGATGCCGAGCGCGCCGGCGCGGCTGCCCGCGACCTCCTAAAGGTCGAGGAGCTCGTGCCGAACACGGTGATCGGCCTGCGTGGACTGCGGCGAAGCCGCGATGCGAAGTTCGTCGTCGCGCAACTGTCGCTCTATGCCGGCCAGACCTATTTCGGGACCCTGGCGCGCGAAGCGGGCGGCGGCTTTTCCCTCGGCGCCGATCCCTTCGCCGCGGCCGATCTGGTGCAGAAGGCCGGCGAAGAGCCGCCTGGTAAGCGCCAGTACCGACTGCTCGATGCGATCTATTCCACCGGCATCCGCAACGGCGTCCCGATGGAGGTGGTCGGCGAGGCCATCATGCTCCTGTCGCGGGATCACGACCTCGACGCCATCGCGGCGCCGGACGACCGCTTCGACCTTCTCTACGATGCCGAGCCTGCCGGCGACGTCTCGCCCGGGACGGCGCGCGTGCGCTATGCCGCCGTCCGTCGCGGCGAGGGGCCGATGACCTGTTACGTCTTCCGGCCCTCCGCCGAAACGCCGGTCTGCCACGACGGCAACGGGTCGGTCGGCCGGAGCGGCGCGCCGGCCGGGGCGGCCTCGGCAAACGGCATGGTCGTGCCGGTGAAGGGCGTCCTGACCTCGACCTTCGGTCCGCGCCGCCATCCGATCCTGAAGACCGTGCGCATCCACAAGGGCGTCGACTGGGCGGCGCCGCGCGGGACGGCCGTCCATGCGGCCTTCGCCGGCACCCTCGTTTACGCAGGCGACGGCAAGGGCTACGGCAATCTCGTGCGGATCGCTCACGGCGGCGGGCGCGAGACCCGCTATGCCCATCTCAGCCGCTTCGCACCGGGCCTCGCGATCGGCCGGACCCTCGCGGCGGGGGAGTTGATCGGCTATGTCGGCACCACCGGCCTGTCCACCGGGCCGCATCTGCATTTCGAACTCTATGCCGACGGCCAGGCGGTCGACCCGCTGGGAGTCGGCGGGCCGACGCTCCCTGCAAGCGTTGCGGTTGCTGCCGGCGACGATGTGCCGGCAGCCTCGGCGGGCGCCGTCGATCAACTGGTCGCGTGGATCGTCAGGGTCGAGAGCGGCGGCAATGCCCGGGCCAAGAACCCGCTGTCGAGCGCGACCGGGCTCGGCCAGTTCATCTCGTCGACCTGGCTGCGGATGATCAGGACCTATCGACCCGACCTCGCGGGCAGCCTCTCCCAGCGCGAAATTCTCGATCTTCGATTCGATCCGACGCTGTCGCGGGAGATGATCCGCAATCTCGCCCGCGAGGGCGAGGCCTATCTCGTCAGGCGCGGCCACCGGATCACGGCCGGGCGGCTCTATCTTGCCCATTTCCTCGGCATGGACGGGGCCGCCCAGGTGCTCTCCGCCGATCCCGAGGCGGCGGTCGTCGCGGTCGTCGGGCCGGGCGTAATCAAGGCGAACCCGTTCCTGGCAGGACAGAAGGTGCGCTACGTCGTCGAATGGGCCGAGCGGAAGATGCGGTCCGCGCGGGGTGGCGCCCGGCGGCAACCCGCGGCCGCGGCCGAATCTTCTGCCGCCGTCCCGCCGCCAGCGGCCCCGAGCGGGCCGGAACCGGCCTTCGCCGCCTATCGCAAGGCGATCCTCGCGCTTCTCGCCGACGCCGGCATCGCATCGTGACGAGGAGGGATGGCGCGCCTCAGGCGCTGAGGCCGCCGCGGCGAAGATGCTCGTCGAGCCGCGGCATGATCTCGACGAAATTGCAGGGGCGGTGCCGGTAGTCGAGCTGGTCTTTCAGGATGTGGTCCCAGGCGTCGCGACAGGCGCCGGGCGAGCCGGGCAGCACGAAGACGAAGGTCGCGTAGAGAACGCCGCCGGTGGCGCGGGACTGGATCGTCGAGACGCCGATCTTCTCGTAGGAGATCCGATGAAAGATCGCCGAGAAGCCGTCCATGCGCTTTTCGAACAAGGGCTCGAGGGCTTCCGGCGTCACGTCGCGGCCGGTGAAGCCGGTGCCGCCGGTGGTGATGACGACGTCGACCTCGGGATCTTCGCACCAGGCCCGGACGCTGTCGCGGATATGCGTTACGTCGTCCGGCACGATCTTGCGGTAGGCGAGGCGGTGACCGGCGCCGGTGAGGCGGTCGACGAGGAGGTCGCCGGAGCGGTCGTCGGCGAGCCGTCGGGTGTCGGAAACGGTGAGGACGGCGATCGACAGGGGAACGAAGGCGCGTTCGGTATCGCTCATGGCGAACTCCTTTCGTTGTCCGGCGCAGCGCTGCGAGGGTCGCGGGAAAGCCACCAGCCCGGCTCTTCTCCGGCGATCCTCTGCGCCGCTTCGTCGCGGGCGGCGGTGTCCGCGAAAAGCCCGAAGACGGTCGCGCCGGATCCCGACATGCGAGCGAAAAGGGCGCCGGCCGCCAGGAGGCGCGCACGCGCATTCTCGATCTCGGGCGCCAGCGAACCGGCGGCGAGCGCCAGATCGTTGCGGGTCTCGGCGAGATAGGCGACGAGTTCGCCAGTGGCCCTGAAACCTTGAACCGGCAAGGCCGGCATCGGCGGATTGTCGCGGCGGGCGAGCATCCGAAAGACGGCGGCCGTCTCGACGGCGATGCCCGGATTGACCAGCAGCATTGCAAGCTGAGGCATCGCCTCGACCGGCCGGATCGCCTCGCCGATGCCGGAGACGAAGGCGGCCCGACCGGCAAGACACATCGGAACGTCGGCTCCGAGGCGGATTGCGGCGGCGGCGAGCGCCGCCCGCGCCTCATCGGGCACGTCGGCCGAGACGAGAGCGAGGAGCGCCGCGGCATCGGCCGAGCCACCGCCGATGCCGGCGGCGACCGGAAGATGCTTCGACAAAGCGATGTCGAGGGGTGGCAGCTTCAGCCCCAACGTCGCCAACTCGGCGCGGGCAAGGGCGGCCGCCTTCAGGAGGATGTTGCCGTTGCCGGCCGGAACGGCCGAGGCGAAGCGGCCGGAAACGTCGAGGCGATCGATTCCCGCTTCTCTCTCGCGGTCCCCGACGGCGTCGTTCGCGCGCGGGAGGACGGCAATCTCGTCGCACGCGCCGGCATCGAAGACGACGAGGCTTTCCAGGAGATGATAGCCGTCGTCCCGGCGACCGACGACATGCAGCGCGAGATTGACCTTGGCGGGTGCGGGCCGGCATTCGGCCGGAACGGTCACGGCATCCATGCGGCCCACCATCCGGCCTCGTTCGGCAGCCCCGTCAGTTCGTGGTCGTCGGAGCTGCGCCCGGCGCCGCTTCGGGCGGCGTGGGGCTCGCCGGTGTGGCGGCGGGATTTGCTGGCTTTGCGGGAAGGTCGGTCGTCGGGGACGTCGCTTCCGCCTCGGCCCGCTTCGGGGTCTCGGCGGTGCCGGTGTCGGCCTTTTCGCTGGATGCGGCACCGGTCAGGCCGTCTTTCAGCTTCGCCTCGATCTCGCGGCGCTGCTCCGCCTCGGGTTCGGGCTTGCCGACGAGGGCGCGCTCCCACTGGAACTTCGCCTCGCGCTTGCGGCCGACCTGCCAATAGGCGTCGCCGAGATGGTCGTTGATCGTCGGATCCATCGGCGTGATCAGGACGGCACGCTCGAGCTGCTCGACGGCGTCGTCGTAGCGGCCGAGGCGGTAATAGGCCCAGCCGAGGCTGTCGATGATGTAGCCGTCGTTGGGACGAAGGTCGACGGCCCGCTTGATCATGCCGAGCCCCTCGTCGAGATGCCGGTTCATGTCGACCCAGGAATAGCCGAGATAGTTCAGGACCTGCGGCTGGTCGGGCGAAAGCTCCAGCGCCTTCTTGAAGTCCGGCTCGGCCTTGTCCCACATCTTCTGCCGCTCGTAGGCGATTCCGCGCTGGTAGTAGAGGTTCCAGTTCTCAGCGTCGTCCGCCTTGGCGAGTTCGACCGCCTTGTCGAGCGCGCCGGCGGCCTCGGCATATTGCTTGTCGGCGGACAGGACGTCGGCGAGCGCGGTATGGGCGCGCACGTCGTCGGGATAGTCGCGGACGGCCCGTTCGAGATGGCGCTTCGCCTCGTCCTTCTTTTCGGCATACCAGAGATCGAGGCCGATCTGCAGGTCGGCGGTCCGGCGGAAGGCAGAGTTCTCCGGGATCTCCTTGTAGTAGGAGATGGCGAGGTCGAGCTGGTTCGCCTGCTCGGCAATCCCCGCGAGCGCCGTCAGGAGGGCCGGGCTGCGCGGCGACAGCGCCCTGGCGAGCTGGAAATAGAGGAGGGCGACGTCGCGTCCGTCGCCGCGGTTGATCGCCTGGCCGAGCACGTAGAGGCTCTCGGCCGCGCCCTCCTGTACGGAGGCCGCGGCGGGCTCGATCGTTTCGCCGCGATCGATCCGATCGCGCAGGAAGGTCAGCGGCGTATAGTTCGGCGCGACGGCGAGCCCGGCATCGACCGCCTTCAGCGCAGCCTGCTTGTCGCCTTCGCGCGTCTCGAGGCGGGCGAGCGCGTCGGCGGCGCCGAGATAGGCGTCGGGGGAGGTACGGGCGAGGGTCTGATCCGCCACCACGTCCGACAACACCTTGCGTGCCACCTGCGGCCGGCCGGCAAGCGAGGCGATCAGGCCTTTTTGATAGGCGTTGAAGATCGCATACCAGGGCGCGCCGGTGCTCTGGTCGATCCGCGACAGCGCCTCGTCGACCCGGCCGGCGCCGACCTCCGCCCAGGCCATCAGATGGGCGAGGAGAAGCGCGTCGAGATCGGTCGGATTGACGACGTCGAACTCGGCGATGGCGGCCTCGAAGTCGCCCTTGGTCAGGGCATCGACGCCGAGGGTGATTCGCGCCACCTTGGCGACGTTCGCATCGTCGCGAAGCTTGGCCGCGAGGTCGACGCCGTCCTTGAACCGTCCGTCCGCCAGATAGGCGAACATCGCGTCCTGCTGCAGCGCTTCGGCGGTCGGATCGATCGACAGGGCCTGGGTGTAATAATCGGTCGCGGCGTCGAGATCGCCGGAAGCCTGGGCGGTCTTGGCGGCGAGATAGGCGCCCGACAGCGAGCCGGCGGTCTCGACCGGCGCCTTCGGAAGGTCCGGCATCCCGTCCTGGCCGGCCGCACGGCCCGCCCCGCTCCCTGCGAGAACGATCACGGCCGACGCCATCAAGGTGGTGAAGAGGCGCGAAAGCGTCACGATGGATCCTTTCCTCCGGCAGAGCCGGTGCGGTTTCCTTGCAAGATGCCGCGGTCGGGGCAGCCCGGATGGCTCGCGAAGTGACGCGAACTCGCAGCAATTTGCAAGTCTCTTCGGCGTGTTGCACAAAGACCTTGACCGCAATGCGACGGGCCCCGCGACAAGGGCCGGCGATCACGGCGACGTGGCCGCGGGCCCTTGTCCTTCGAGCCCGCGCGGTCTGCGAACCCCTCAGTTCAGCCGATCGACGCAGAAGTCGACGACGCCCAGCATCGCCTCGCGGGCCGGCGAAGGCGGCAGCGTCGAGGCGGCGCGGAAGGCCTCCTCGCCGAAGCCTCGCGCCCGCTCGATCGTCGCCTCGAGCGCGCCGTGGCGCTGCAAGAGATCCTTGGCCCGGGCGAGCGCTGCGTCGTCGTTCTCGCCGCTCTCCATCGCGCTCTGCCAGAACGCCTTTTCCGCCACGTCGCCCTTGGCGTAGGCGAGAATGACGGGCAGGGTGATCTTGCCTTCGCGGAAGTCGTCGCCGGTGTTCTTGCCGAGATCGGCGAGCGAGCCGCGATAGTCGAGGACGTCGTCGACGAGCTGGAACGCCAGCCCGAGCGAGCGGCCGTAGTCGCGCATCGCCGCGCGCTCCTCCTCTCCCTTGTCGGCGAGCACCGGCCCGACCTCGGTGGCCGCGGAGAAGAGGGCTGCGGTCTTGGCGTCGATCACGGCGAGGTAGTCCGCCTCGCTGGTGGTCATCTGTTTGGCCGCGGCGAGCTGCCAGACCTCTCCCTCGGCGATCACGGCAGACGCCGCGGACAGGATCGCCAGGGCATCCAGCGAGCCCACCTCGACCATCGTCTTGAAGGCCTGGCCGAGCAGGAAGTCGCCGACGAGGACGCTCGCCTGGTTGCCCCAGATGGTCCGCGCCGTGCTCTTGCCGCGTCGCATGTCGCTCTCGTCGACGACGTCGTCATGGAGCAGCGTCGCCGTGTGCATGAACTCGACGCTGGCGGCGAGCTTGACGTGATCGGCGCCGTCATAGCCGTGCGCCAGCGCCGAGGCGATGGTCAGCATCGGCCGCAGCCGCTTGCCGCCGGAGGAGATCAGATGTTCGGCGATCTCGGGGATCAGCGTCACGTTCGAGCCGGCCATGGCGAGGATGAGATCGTTGACCCGGGCCATGTCGGCCTTGGTCAGCGCCAGGATCGGATCGATCGACCCGCGGGTCTGCCGCTGTGCGGCGCGGATGGCCAGGCTCACCATGCTTCTCCGTTGTTCGAGCTCTCCGCAGAGCAAATTCTGCGCTGCAATAGGCCGAGGGCGCGGCGCCCCGCAAGGGCGGTTCCGGCGGCTTCGTCCAAGCCCACCGCAGGCGTGCGGCGCGTGGCGTCCCTGTTCGCCAAGATGGCATCTTCGCGCCGCGCGTCCATTCGAAGCGCGGCCCGGGACCGAAATTGCCGCACCGGTCGGCCATGCCGCCGCCTTCTCGCGACGCTCACCGGCCGAGCGGTCGGCGCTGCGGCACTTTCGCCTCGACAACACGTTGTGTGAGCGAAAAGATGACGGCCGATCCACAGGGCGGCTGAACGCCGCCGGCGAAAGGATGCTTCATGAAGGAACTCATGCGATCGAACGACGCGGTGCTGATCTCGTTCGTCGACGCCCTGCTCAACGATGCCGAGATCCTGCATTTCGTCGCCGACGCCCACATGAGCATTCTAGACGGCTCGATCGGCGTCCTGCCACGGCGCGTCCTCGTCGATCCCGAGCGCCTCGAACAGGCGCGCCGGCTCCTGCGCGATGCCGATCTCGGCCACGAGATTTCCGTGGCCGACTGATACGGGCCCGACGGAGAACCTGCATGTGATGGCGGCCGATCCCACTGGCGATTCGACGATCGACGGGCGTCCCGTGCGCCTCGACGCCTTTCATGACGGCGGCTTCGCCGTGTTCCAGCCGAAGGGCTGGGGTTATCGCTCCGGCCTCGACGCGATGCTGCTCTGCGCCTGCGTCGCCCCCGGTTTCGCCGGCCGGATCGCCGATCTCGGCGCCGGCTCGGGCGTCGTCGGCTTCGGCGCGGCGCTTCGGGCACCGGAGGCTTCGGTGGCGCTCGTCGAGGCCCAGCCGATCATGGCGTCGCTCTGCCGACAGTCGCTCGCCCTGCCGCAAAACGCGCATCTGGCGAGACGGATCGCCGTCGCCGAAATCGACATCGGAAGCGGCCGCCCGTCGCGCGAAGCGGCGGGCCTCGGCGATTCGGCCTTCGATCTCGTTCTGACCAACCCGCCTTTTCACCCGGCGAACCACCGCCGGCCGCCGGATCCGGTGAGAGAGCGGGCGCTGTTTCCCGCGGACGGCATGTCGCTCGGCCGCTGGTTCGCCGTCGCCGCCGCGCTGTTGGCGCCGAAAGGTCGGCTGGTGGCCGTGTTGAGGACCGACCGCCTCGGCGAGGTCCTGCAAGCGATCGAACCCCGCTTCGGCGAGGCGACCGTCCTGCCGGTCCACGGCCGGGCCGGTGCGCCGGCCGAGCGCGTCGTCGTCGCCGCGAGGAAGGGAACGCGCGCGCCGCTGCGGCTGCTCGAAGGGATCGCGCTCGACGACGGCGCCGGCGGGCCGACGGCTCTGTCCGGAAAGATCGCCCGCGGCATTGCGACGCTGCCCCTCGCCGAGATGTGAAGCCGCCCTGACGCGGCGCCGGCGGGCGTCGGGAAGGCGCGCGATTGCGAAGCGGCGGGGAGTGCTTAAATGCACCGGGACCTGAAAACGAACCGCACCCGAAGGCATCCCTTGGCCAACCCGCTCAAGAAACTCCTCCCGAAGCGCTTTCGCCGGGAGGGCGTCACCATTCCGGTGGTCAAGCTCTCGGGCATGATCGCGGCCTCCAGTTCGCCCTTCCGTCAGGGTCTGTCGATCGCGACGGCCGCCCCGCTGCTCGAAAAGGCGTTCGGCGACAAGGCCGCCCCGGCCGTCGCCATCGTCGTCAATTCGCCCGGCGGTTCGCCGGTGCAGTCGCGGCTGATCTTCAAGCGGATCCGCGATCTGGCCGAAGAAAAGCAGAAGACCGTGCTCGTCTTCGTCGAGGACGTCGCGGCCTCTGGTGGCTACATGATCGCCTGCGCCGGCGACGAGATCATCGCCGACCCGTCCTCGATCGTCGGCTCGATCGGCGTCGTCTCCGGGTCCTTCGGCTTCGTCGAGGCGATCGCCAAGCTCGGCATCGAGCGGCGCGTCCACACCGCCGGGCAGAACAAGGCGACGCTCGACCCGTTCCAGCCGGAAAAGCCCGAGGACGTGGCGCATCTGAAAGCCTTGCAGCTCGAGGTGCACGACACCTTCATCGATCTCGTCAAGTCGCGACGCGGGGCAAAGCTCGTCGAGGACGACCAGATGTTCTCCGGTCTCTTCTGGTCCGGCAAGCGCGGGCTGGACCTCGGCCTCGTCGACGCTCTCGGCGACATCCGCGAGACCCTGCGGCTGCGCTATGGCGAGACCGTGAAACTGGACCTGATCAGCCAAGGGCGATCGCTGTTCGGCCGCAAGCCGAAGGGTATCAGCGCCGGGACCGATGGCGCCCTCGCCGCGATCGGCGAGGGCGTGGCCGACCGGATCTTCGCCCAACTCGAGGAACGGGCGATCTGGGCGCGATTCGGGCTCTGAGGAGCGTTGCCTCCGCTCGCGGAGGCTCCGCGGCAGTTAGGCGAAGATGCCGCAGATGGTGAATTGCCGGCATGGCGGCGAAGGCGCATAATGCTGCCGGAAGGTGTGTTTTGGAGATGATCGAAGCGATGCCCCAGCTCATACTCCTGGGCCTCGTCGGAGCCGCTGCCTGGCTCGGCTACAAGCAGATGGCGAAGGATGCCGAGAAGGTGTCCGAGCGCAATCGTCAGGCCGAGGCGGAGGTGCGCAACGGCGCCCAGGGCACGCTCGTGCGCGGGCCGGACGGCGTATACCGCGTCCGCAAGGACTGACGTCCCGCGAATGCGACGGGCACCAGGCCGCCCACAGGGGCGCAACCCTTAGCTGCCTGCGCAAGCAGGCGGCTAACAGCTTGGAACAGACCGCTCTCCGCGAGATTGGCGAGGCACACGCTCGAATCTCACGGAGTATCCGCGATGAAAGCCATCACCTGGCACGGCAAGCACGACATGCGCTGCGAAAGCGTCCCCGATCCCGAGATCGAGGACGGCCGCGACGTCATCATCAAGACCACGGCCTGCGCGATCTGCGGGTCGGATCTCCATTTCTACGACGGTTTCATGCCCGGCATGGAATCGGGCGACATCGTCGGCCACGAATTCATGGGCGAGGTGATGGAGGTCGGCCGCGACACGAAGAAGCTGAAGGTCGGCGACCGCATCGTCGTGCCGTTCACCATCGTCTGCGGCGAATGCGATCAGTGCCGGCGCGGGAACTTCTCCGTCTGCGAGCGCTCCAACCGCAATGCCGACACCGCCGCCAAGATGTTCGGCCACACGACGGCGGGCCTTTATGGCTATTCGCATCTGACCGGGGGCTATTCCGGCGGGCAGGCGGAATATGTGCGTGTTCCCTACGCCGACGTCGGCCCCGTGAAGGTCCCCGACGGCATGACCGACGAGGAGGTGCTGTTTCTCGGCGACATCCTGCCGACGGGTTGGCAGGGCGCCAAGAACTGCGACATCCAGCCGACGGACACGGTGGCGATCTGGGGCGCCGGTCCGGTCGGCCTCTTCGCCCTGCAGAGCGCGATCATCCAGGGCGCCAAGCAGGTCGTCGTCATCGACGAGGTGCCGGAGCGCCTGGCCATCGCCGAGCGGATGGGCGCGATCACCATCAATTTTCAGGAAGAGAGCACGGTCGAGCGCCTGAACGACCTCACCCAGGGCAAGGGGCCGGAATGCTGCATCGACTGCGTCGGCATGGAGGCCCATTCCGGCTACGGGATCGAGCATCTCTACGATCGCGCCAAGCAGACGGTGATGGCCGAGACCGACCGGCCGCACGTTTTGCGCGAGATGATCTATGTCTGCAGGCCGGGCGGCACGATCTCCGTGCCGGGCGTCTATGGCGGCCTCGTCGACAAGATCCCCTTCGGCGCGGCGATGAACAAATCCCTGAGCTTCAAGATGGGCCAGACCCATGTGAACAAATGGGCCGACGACCTTCTGGTGCGTATCCAGGAGGGCCAGTTCGACACGACCTCCTTCATCTCGCACCGAGGCACGCTGGAAGACGGGCCGGAACTCTACAAGACCTTCCGTGACAAGAAGGACGGTTGCACCAAGGTGGTGCTGCGGCCGTAACCGAGGCGGCGACGACCACGCATGGGATGATCTGGAGACGAAGCCGGGCGGGCCTTTCGGGCCGCCCGGCTTTTTGTGCCTCGACGGAATGACATTCGCATTGGACGAGCGTTTTCGCGCCGGGAACCCAGAATCACGCGAAATCCGCCGAGCTAACTTCGGCTTAATGCTGCTTGCGTAATGATATATTCGTTGCGGAGGCAAACGTGCTCGTTCTCAAGAAGTCCGTCGACTGGCTCACTTTTCGGTCCGTACAGCCCGGGCTCGCCGTGGCACAGTTCCGCGAGCTGCAGCGGCAGATTCCGCTCCTCTACGCTTTGCTCAGCGTGAATGCCTTGGCGGTCGCCTATACTCATCACGGCACCGCGCCCGAGTGGATGACGGTCTGGGTTCCGGCCTTGCTTCTGACGGTCAGCGTCGTTCGCCTGGTGAAATGGCTGATTTCCCCTGTGGCAAGGGTCAGCGAAGAGGAGGCGATCCGGGCTTTGAAGCGCACCACGATCCTGGGATCCGTGATCGCGGTCGCCTACATCTCGTGGTCGCTGCAGCTCAGCCGGTACGGGAACGAGCATCAGCAAAGTCACGTCGCGATCTTCATCGCGATCACGGTCATCGGTTGCATCTTCTGTCTGATGCATCTGCCCCAGGCCGCTTTGTCGGTCACGGCCATCGTCACTCTCCCCTATCTTGCCTACTACGTCTCGCCCGACGACGCGATCTATACCGCCGTCGGCTTCAACATCCTCCTCGTCACGCTGGTGATGATCCGCGTCCTGCTCAACAGTTTCGACGGCTTCGCGATGTTGATCCGAACCCAGGTGCATACCGAGAAATTGAACCGGGAGATCACCAAGCTCGCCCATACCGACATGCTGACCGGGCTCCCGAACCGGCGCCTCTTCTTCACCGAAGCCGACCGCAGAATTGGACACTGTCGCACGGCGGGACGCGAGCTTGCCCTGGGCGTCATCGATCTCGATCGCTTCAAGGCCGCGAACGACACGTTCGGTCACGTGGTCGGGGACGAGATTCTCGGTGCGGTCGGAGAGCGCTTGCGGGACATTTTCGTAAACCACGACGGGCTCGTGGCGCGTCTGGGCGGTGACGAGTTCGCCTTCGTGGTCGAGGGTGACGATGCGAAGGCGCTGGCGCTCGCGGGACACGTTTGTCAGGCTCTCGCGGCACCGTTCCATCTGGAGGACATCACCGTCTCGATCGGCGCCTCCTGCGGCATCGCGACGACGCACGATGTCTTGGGGACCTCGCGCGAACTCTACGATTGTGCCGACTACGCCCTTTACAAGACCAAGAGCGAGCGCCGCGGCTTTGCGACACTCTACTCGCCCGAGCACGAACAGCGCATCCGCTCCGAACGAGCCGTGGAAGCGGCCCTTCAGGTGGCCGACCTCGACGAAGAGATGGAGGTCCATCTCCAGCCGATCGCCAGCATCGACGGAGGGACCGTCGCGTTCGTAGAGGCGCTCGCGCGCTGGACGAGCCCGGAACTCGGCCCGGTCGCGCCCGACGTCTTCATCCTGCTCGCCGAGCGGGCGGGCATCATGCACCGCCTGACCCTGACGCTTCTCGGCAAGGCGCTTGCCCACCTCGAACGGCTTCCGGCGGAGGTGATGCTCTCCTTCAATCTGTCGGCGCACGACATCACCTGTCACGAGACGGTGGTCGCCATCATGTCGCTCGTGCGGCGCTCGGGCGTTCACCCGTCCCGGCTCGTCATGGAGCTGACGGAAACCGCTGTCGTCAGAGATTTCGAGGCCGCCGAGGCGTCGATGCGGCTGCTTCGCTCGCTCGGGATCAAGATCGCTCTCGACGATTTCGGCACCGGGCAGTCGAGCCTCAGCTATCTGCGCAGGCTGCCGATCGACAAGGTCAAGATCGACAGAAGCTTCGTCGCCGGCGCCGACGATGTCGAAGGGCGCGAGCTACTCTCCGCCGTCGTCGCCTTCTGCAAGTCGATGCGCATGCAATGCATCGCGGAAGGCGTGGAAGACGCCTCGCAGCTTCGCTTCCTGCAGTCGATCGACTGCGACTTCTTTCAGGGTTATCTGCTCGCCAAGCCACTGCCGATCGACGAGCTCGTCGTTCTGGTGCAGGGCAGGGGACTGCCGGACCAACGGCTGGCAAAAGCCTGATCATGCTTCCGGCCCGGACGATTCCTCGGCAACGATCGAACCCCCGCGGCCGCCCGCCGTCGCCTCAGCCTTGACCGGCCTCCCGCCCCCGTGGCAACTCGCGTCCGACCCCTTTTCGCCCGTCGCGTCCAGCCGCGCGGGCTCATGCCGGACCGCCCCATCATGTCAGACATCGCCCCCCACATGGACCCGCGCCGCTCGTTTCAGGCGCTGATCCTGACGCTGCATCGCTACTGGGCCGACTATGGCTGCGTCGTGCTCCAGCCCTACGACATGGAGGTCGGCGCCGGCACCTTCCATCCGGCGACGACGCTGCGGGCCTTGGGTCCGCGGCCGTGGAATGCCGCATACGTCCAGCCGTCGCGGCGGCCGAAGGACGGGCGCTACGGCGAGAACCCCAACCGGCTGCAGCACTACTATCAGTATCAGGTGATCCTGAAGCCGAACCCGGCGAACCTGCAGGAGCTCTATCTCGGCTCTTTAAAGGCGATCGGCATCGACACCGGCCTGCACGACATCCGTTTCGTCGAGGACGACTGGGAGAGCCCGACGCTCGGCGCCTGGGGCCTCGGCTGGGAGTGCTGGTGCGACGGCATGGAGGTCTCGCAGTTCACCTACTTCCAGCAGGTCTGCGGCATCGAATGCGCGCCCGTCGCCGGCGAGCTGACCTACGGGCTTGAGCGTCTGGCGATGTACGTCCAGAACGTCGACAACGTCTACGACCTCAATTTCAACGGCCGCGAGGGGGCCGAGAAAGTCTTCTATGGCGACGTCTTCCTGCAGGCCGAGCAGGAATATTCCCGCTTCAACTTCGAGATCGCCGATACGAAGATCCTGCATCAGCACTTCATCGATGCGGAAAACGAGTGCAAGGCAGTGCTGGCCTTCGGCGCCCCGGCGGAAGCCGGCGGCCTGCACAAATGCGTCCTGCCGGCCTACGACCAGTGCATCAAGGCGTCCCACGTCTTCAACCTGCTCGACGCCCGCGGCGTCATCTCGGTGACCGAGCGCCAGAGCTACATCCTGCGCGTCCGGAACCTCGCCAAGGCCTGCGGCGAGGCGTTTTTGCTGACGGATGCCGGTGGGGCGAACTGGAAGGGCTGATCGTCCATTGCGACGATCGTCGCGCGGGATTTTGCCGCCTGCCGCCCAGCGCGGGAATGGCTTGAGGCCCTGGCCCGGGTGCTGCCTGACGCCTAGCCCGGACCCTGCACGAACGGATCGATGACCGTGATCTCGGGAAAGCGGAAATCCCGCGTGTTCCTGGTGAGTACCACGAGGCCGTGGACTGCGGCCGTCGCGGCAATCAGGCTGTCATAGCTCTCGGTGGCTGCCTCGGCCTGCATCGCGCCGCAGAGCAGCGCCTCCGTCGCGCCGAACGGCAGTATTCGGCCGTCATAGGCAGGCAGGACGTTGCCGGCGAGCCAGCGGTCGAGGACTGCCGCCTCGTCGGGCGCGCGGCGCTTGAGCCGAAGGATGCCCCTCCGGATTTCCATGATGGTGAACGCCGACAGGAAGAAGGCACGCTGTGGCACCTCCACGAACCACCGCTGCACCAGCGGAGCGGCCCGACGCCCCTTGCGCGCTTCCGAAAGGACGTTCGTGTCGACGAGGTATGTCGTCAAAACGTGACCTGCCGGCCAGCCGGGGCAGGGCGCTCGAAGTCGATGTCGATGCCGGAGGCGTCCTCGCTGGCGAGGAGATCGAGCATGGTGGGGCCGGCCTTCTCGCCACTCATCCGCCGAAATTCCTCGTGGGTCATCAAGACGAAGGCGGGCTTGCCCCGATCTGTGATGACGACCGGCGACACGGCGGCGGCGCGCTTTGCTGCTCCGATGTCCTGATTGAGTTCGCGCGACGAGATCGTGGTCATGACCGCCTCCTTGTAGTAACGAAAAAATAGGTTACTACATTGAGCTGGTCAAGAAGCTCAGACCCACGCGGTGGCGCCACCGGAGCTTGGAGCCCGGCAGCGTTACGGGCAAGTCCCGCTGATCTTCGTCCGAGCTCGCGATGTCGGGAAAGGGTACCATGGGCCGTAGCGCACGGGCCCTTCCGGGGAACGTCGGCGGAAAGGCTCTCGATGCTCAGATCGTAGGACGTCTCGATCGCAATAGAGCATGATCCCGAAAAGTGGGAACCGGTTTTCGGAAAAGATCATGCGCAAACAGAAAGATGGAGCGGGACGATGAGCGAAGCTCATTTTATCTCGCTCTAGCGAACCAGCCGCGGAAGTCGCCCCGTCCGAGCCCGGATGGAAGGCGTAGAAGGTGGCTGTCGATTGCGGTTCAGAAGGGGTTTGGAAAACGTCGGAGAAAGCGGGACGCGCGACCGAAGTGACGCGCAAGCCCTGACGGAGCGTTGACGCGTCTAAACCGCGATCGCGGAAAGCCGTCTTCTCGGTTCGCTTCGCGGTCGAGGCTTTTGCATTGGCTTCCAACGCACTAGGTTGGTGACACACAAGCGAGAGCCGTGTTCTCGCCAGCCGACGCGCTCCGCAATCGACGGGCTCATGAACCGACTGACAATTCCCCAGCCCTCAGCCACGGCGCGCCCCGCCGACGCCAACGTCACGGCCGTCCTCGGGCCGACGAACACCGGCAAGACCCATCTCGCCATCGAGCGGATGATCGCCCATGGCTCCGGCACCATCGGCCTGCCGCTCAGGCTCTTGGCGCGGGAAGTCTATCAGAAGGTCTGCGACCGGGTCGGCGCCGGCCATGTGGCGCTGATCACCGGCGAGGAGAAGATCCGGCCGCCGAACGCCCGCTATTTCGTCTGCACCGTCGAAGCGATGCCGCGCAATCCCGGCACCGCCTTCGTCGCCGTCGACGAGGTGCAACTCGCCGGTGATCTCGAACGCGGCCATACCTTCACCGACCGGATCCTCACCGCCAGGGGCTTTCAGGAAACGCTGCTGCTCGGCGCCGGCACCATGCAGGGCGTCCTCTCCCGGCTGATCCCCGGCCTGTCCACCCAGACCCGGCCGCGCATGTCGAACCTCGTCTACGCCGGCTCGAAGAAGATCACCCGGCTGCCGCGGCGCTCGGCCATCGTCGCCTTCTCGGCGGAGGAGGTCTATGCGATCGCCGAGCTGATCCGCCGCCAGCGCGGCGGCGCGGCGGTCGTCCTCGGGGCGCTCTCGCCCCGCACCCGCAACGCCCAGGTCGAGCTCTACCAGGCCGGCGAGGTCGACTATCTCGTCGCCACCGACGCCATCGGCATGGGCCTCAATCTCGACGTCGATCACGTCGCCTTCGCCCAGGACTGGAAATATGACGGCTTCCAGTACCGCCAGCTGACCGCGGCCGAATACGGTCAGATCGCCGGCCGGGCCGGCCGCCACGTGCGCGACGGCACCTTCGGCGTGACCGGCCAGGTCAATCCGCTGCCGGACGAACTCGTCGAGGCGTTGGAAGCCCACAGCTTCGCGCCGGTGAAGGTCGTCCAGTGGCGAAGCGGCGATCTCGATTTCGCGTCCATCGACGCGCTGAAGGACAGTCTGGAGCGCCCGCCGCCGAACGAGGCCCTGGCGAAGGCTTTGCCGGCCGTCGACCAGCGGGCGCTGGAATTCCTCGCCCGCCTGCCGGAGATCACCCGGCGGGCGCGGGGCGCAAAACGCGTCGAACTCTTGTGGGAGGCCTGCAAGCTTCCCGATTATCGGCGCATCGCGCCGGCCCAGCATGCCGAAATCATCGCCTCGATCTTCGCCGACGTCGCCGACAACGGCCATGTGTCCGAAGACTACATGGCCGCACAGGTGCGGCGGGCCGACCGCACCGAAGGCGATCTCGACACCCTGTCCCAGCGCATCGCCGAAATCCGCACCTGGACTTATATTTCGCACCGCCCGGACTGGCTTGCCGATCCGACACACTGGCAGGAAAAGACTCGCGACATCGAGGACCGGCTGTCCGACGCCCTGCACGACAGGTTGACGAAACGGTTCGTAGACCGCAGGACAAGCGTCTTGATGAAGCGGCTGAGAGAGAACGCGTTCATGGAAGCAGAAATCGCCAGCGACGGTACGGTGTCGGTCGAGGGCCACGCCGTGGGCGAACTGCAGGGTTTCCGTTTCTCGCCCGACACGAAAGCCGAGGGCGCGGACGGGCGGGCCGTCCGCACGGCTGCGCAAAAGGCGCTGGCCGGCGAGTTCGAAAAGCGGGCGGAGCGCTTCGCCAATGCTCCGAACGGCGATCTGGCGCTCGGCTCCGACGGGCTGATCCGCTGGCTCGGTGCGCCGGTCGCGACGCTGACGGGGGGCGAGGATCCGCTCAAGCCGCGAATCGTCGTGCTGGCCGACGAGCAGCTGACCGGCCCGGCGCGGGACATGGTCTCGGCCCGGCTCGAGCGATTCGTCACCTATCAGGTCTCCACCATCCTGAAGCCGCTCGCCGATCTGAAGCAGGGCGAGGGCCTCGAGGGCGTCGCCCGCGGGCTCGCCTATCGCCTCGTCGAGGAATACGGCATCCTGCAGCGCCGCGACGTCTCGGAGGAAGTGCGCGGGCTCGATCAGGCGGCGAGAGCCGCCCTGCGGCGCTGCGGCGTCCGGTTCGGCGCCTACCACATCTTCGTGCCGACGCTGATCAAGCCGGCCCCGGCCAGCCTCCTGACGCTGCTCTGGGCGATCCAGAACGACGGCCGCGACCGGCCGGGCTTCAGCGACGTGACGCATCTGCTTTCGACCGGACGGACCTCGGCCGTCGCCGATACGGCCTACGATCCGATCTTCTACAAGCTCGCCGGCTACAGGCTGCTCGGCCGCAGGGCGGTGCGCGTCGACATTCTGGAGCGTCTCGCCGATCTCATCCGGCCGGCGCTCGGCTGGAAGCCCGGCACCGGCAAGCGCCCGGACGGCGGCTACAACGGCGCCCAGTTCCTGGTGACTCCGGCGATGATGTCGATCCTCGGCGCGACCGCCGACGACATGGACGAGATCCTCAAGGGTCTCGGCTATCGGCCGCAGCCGATGCAGGCTGACGCCGTCGAGGCGGAGCTGTCGCGTCTCGACGAGGAAGCCGCCGCCAAGGACGCGGCCGACAAGGCCGAGGCCGCGCGCAAGGCTGCCGAAGCCGCCGCCAGCGCCGCAGCGCCGCAGCCGCCCGAGGCGTCTGGCGAGGAAGCGCCGGCGGGTGAGGCGGGCGAAGCCGTCGCCGCAGAAGCTCCCGAAGCGGGCCAGCCGGACGTCGTCGCTGCGCATGATGACGAGGCTGCCCCCGCTGCGGACCGCGCCGATCCGACGGATGGCGAAGCCCCGGCAACTTCCGGGGATGCGGCGCAACTGCCTGCGTCAGAGCCGGAGCCGGCCAGCGAAACGCCGGCCGCGACCCCCGCCGAGTATGGAGCCGGCGCCGCCGGTGAAGCCGTCGTCGAGGCTGCCGTGGCGCCGGTCGCCACGGATGCCGTCTCGGCCGGCGACGAGACGGAGGCAGCAGGCGGCGACGTCGCCGCCGAGGCATCGAGCGGGCCCGCCCCGGAAGGGACGTCGGCTGCCGATCCGGCTGCTGCGCCGGAACAGGCCGCGGGCGGAGAGGCGCCGGCCCAGCCCGAGGAGCCCGCAGAGCCGCGCATCGTGCAGGTCTGGCGGCCGCATCGCGGCGACCGCAATCCCGGCCAGAACCGCCAGGGTCGCCGGGGACGCGCCGCAGGACAGGGACGCCAGGGGCAGGGTCAGCCGGGCGAGGCGGCGACGGAGGCCGGCCCCTCCCAGGGGCGGCAGCGTTTCGCCCGTCGCCACGAGAACCAGGACGGCGAAGGCCGGCCGCAGCGCTTCGGCAAGGGCGGCGGTAAGGGCACGGACCAGAAGGGCCAGGATTTCGGGGATCGCTCCAACCGTGGCCCGCATCGCGACAAGAACGACGGCGGCGGCCGACGGGACAAGGCGCCGCAGCGCATCGATCCGGATTCGCCCTTCGCCAAGCTGGCAGCCCTGAAGGAAAAGCTTGGACGCTGACGAGGACGAGAACGGCCCGGCGGGCAAGGGCGCCCAGCGTCTCGACAAGTGGCTGTTCTTCGCCCGCGTCGTGAAGTCCCGCACTCTCGCCCAGAAGCTCGTCCTTTCCGGCGGCGTGCGACTCAATCGCGACAAGATCACCAATCCGGCGAGGCAGGTGCGGGTCGGCGATACGCTGACGATCTCCTATGCCCGCGCGGTCCGCGTGCTGAAAATCCGCCAGCCGGGCGCAAGGCGCGGCCCGGCGAGCGAGGCGGCCGGACTCTACGAGGACCTGTCGCCGGCGCCGATCCGGGCGGCGTCCGGCGAAGATGGTGACGAGGCGCCGAGATCTACGCCTGCTGCCGCGGCGAGGGCGCCGGAAGCGGATGCACCGCGGCCTTCCAAGAAGGATCGGCGGGCGCTCGCCCGTCTGAAGGGCGGCGATCCGTAACGCACCCTGCCTTCGGACGATCGGTGCGAAGGCGATCGTCCGGCCGGGAAATATCTTTGCGGATTCGGCCGCCGGGACGACAAGCTTTGCGCTTGCAAGGCAATTTGCGAGTGGCTAGGTCCTGTGACGAAGGATAGGCCCCGTGTGCCGCCACGCGGCCCGGGCGAGACGGCGGTCTCAGGCCGCCCGAGAGGATGACAGATGACTTATGTCGTGACCGACAATTGCATTCGCTGCAAATACATGGACTGCGTCGAAGTGTGTCCGGTCGACTGTTTCTACGAAGGCGAGAACATGCTCGTCATCCATCCCGACGAATGCATCGACTGCGGCGTCTGCGAACCCGAATGTCCGGCCGAGGCGATCAAGCCCGACACCGAGCCCGACCTCGACAAGTGGCTGACGGTCAACGCCGAATATGCCGAGAAATGGCCGAACATCACGATCAAGCGTGAAGCGCCGGCGGATGCCGAGAAATACGACGGCGAGGACGGCAAGTTCGAGAAATACTTCTCGGCCGAGTCCGGCCAGGGCGACTGAGGCAGTCGCGCATCGAGGGCGCCGACGTCCTTCGGGCAGCGCGCGAAGCGCTTCGGCTCGGGCCCGCAAGCCGTCATTTCAAGGCAATGAGCGATTGCGTTCCGCATGCCGGTGGTCGGCGCGCGGGCGCGTCGGCCTCGCGATTCGTCCGGCGACGTGGCGGATTCCGCCGCTGCGTTGCACAATCGCGGCATCCCCCCGAATTCCTTGAATTTTCCGGCAGGATATTGTAAGCTGCCATACACAGTCGGGTGCAAAGGCACTTGAGCATCCAGTCCCGAGGTTCGGGACGAGATGGTTTTCCGAAAGGATGTTTCCCCCAGCGCGGCCAAGTCGACGGTTCTGCCGAAGAACCGGTGTCGAACATGTGGCTCGCGCCTCGGTCGGCGACATTCTGCCTGGCGCGGCTGCGATCTGTCGATCCTTCCGGAGGGATCGTCGCCAACCGGTGGCTCTCAAGCTGCCGCCCGTGTCTAGCGGCTGTTTCGGCCCGGCACAATAGGGAGTTAGAAAAAGCGTATGAGCAGTCAGAAGAAGGCAACGGCAAGCCAGGGTTTCAAGACCGGTGAGAGCATCGTCTACCCTGCGCACGGTGTCGGTCAGATCGTCGCGATCGAGGAACAGGTGGTCGCGGGCATGACGCTCGAGCTGTTCGTCATCGACTTCGAGAAGGACAAGATGCGGCTCAAGGTGCCGGTTGCCAAGGCCAAATCCGTCGGCATGCGCAAGCTGTCGGAAACCGATTTCGTCGAGCGCGCGCTGAAGGTGGTCCAGGGCCGGGCGCGCGTGAAGAAGACGATGTGGAGCCGACGGGCGCAGGAATACGACGCCAAGATCAATTCGGGCGATCTCATCCAGATCGCCGAGGTCGTGCGCGATCTCTACCGCGCCGAGAGCCAGCCCGAGCAGTCCTATTCCGAGCGCCAGCTCTACGAGGCGGCCCTCGGCCGCATGGCGCGCGAGCTCGCAGCCGTCAACGAGGTTTCCGAGACCGAGGCGGTGCAGCTGATCGAACTCAACCTCAACAAGGGGCCGAAGCGCGGGCCGAAGGGCGCCGCCGAAGCCGAGGGCGAAGGCGAGGCCGACGCGGACGACGCGACCGAGGAGCAGGAAGAAGCGGCCTGAGCCGGTCCTGGCGGCCGACTGCCGCCGTCTCTTTCCTCCGCGGGACACGCGATCGGAAAGTGCGAAAAATCGGACCGGCCGTCCTGGAAAGGGCGGCCGGTCCTTTTTTTTGTCGGCCAGTGGTGTTACAAAATCAGAAGAAAGCGTTACCGCCATGAAACGCTTGTCTTTTTCCTCTCTCTTTCTATTTCGCGCCAAAAAGTTTGCCGTTTTGGGAACGTTTGGAACGTTCGCGCATTTCCTCAGGACCCGGAGCGTGTGTCCCCCACACGCCAGAGCTATCAAAAGCCGTCTGACCGACCGGAGGGTCCCATGAAGTCACAGTCCGCTCGCCGCACCATGATCCGCGCCGCCATGGCCGCGCCCTACCTCCAGCGGGAGGAGGAATACGATCTGGCCGTCCGCTGGAAGGAG
The DNA here is from genome assembly GCF_021390325.1 of Jiella avicenniae. Taxonomy (GTDB): domain Bacteria; phylum Pseudomonadota; class Alphaproteobacteria; order Rhizobiales; family Rhizobiaceae; genus Jiella; species Jiella avicenniae. The sequence goes on from NZ_JAJUWU010000005.1 coordinate 75,225, forward strand.
CAGGGCGATCAGGAGGCCCTCCACAAGATCACCTCCGCGCACATGCGTCTGGTCATCTCCATGGCATCGAAGTTCCGGCATTTCGGTCTGGCGATGAGCGATCTGATCCAGGAGGGGCACGTCGGTCTCCTCGAAGCTGCGGCCCGTTTCGAGCCGGAGCGCGAGGTGCGCTTTTCGACCTACGCCACCTGGTGGATCCGCGCCTCCATCCAGGACTACATCCTGCGCAACTGGTCGATCGTCCGCGGCGGCACGTCGTCGGCCCAGAAGGCTCTCTTCTTCAATCTCCGGCGCCTGCGAGCCCGGCTCAGCCAAGGCTCGGAGAGCCTCTCCGGCACGGCGATGTATCGTGAGATCGCCACCGCCCTGAAGGTTTCGGAGGGCGACGTGGCGTTGATGGATTCGCGGCTCTCGGGCCCCGACTCCTCGCTCAATGCGCCCTTGATCGAGGACGAGTCCGGTTCGGCGGATCGGCAGGACTTTCTCGTTTCCGACGCGCCGCTGCCCGACGAAATGGTCTCGACCTCGATCGATGACGAGCGCCGGGTGACCTGGCTGAACAGCGCGCTCAACGTCCTGTCCGAGCGCGAGTTGAAGATCATCCGGGAGCGCCGGCTTCAGGACGACGGCGCGACGCTGGAGGCGCTCGGCACGAAGCTCGGCATCTCCAAGGAGCGCGTCCGTCAGATCGAGACCCGGGCGCTCGAAAAGCTGCGGACCGCGCTGCTCGAGACCAACGGCGACCGCGCGGCTTACGTGAGCTGACGCGGGTCGAAGCGATGCCGTGAGGACGGAACGGGGAAGCGCCATGCTTTCCCGTTTTCATATGGTGGTTCCGCCTGGCGGCGATCGCTCGGTCGCAAGGTGAAGGCGCCGCAACTCGGCGCCGAATACGGCTTCCCGCCGCATCTTCCCGCGTGCTCCCGTAGAGCCCCGATGGCGCACAGGCATACGGAGGATCTGTGAGGCGGCGTCCGCACGGCGGAGCGAGCCGAGGTCAGGTTCCGGAACGCTCGCTCCTGATCCGCTGCATGATCTGATCGATCAGCCGGTCCACGGCGAGCCGGCTGGCGCGCTCCTCCGTCTCCGGCGCGGGGGTGTCGCCCTCGTGGGAAGGATCTTCACCGGCAGCCGAGCCGGCGGCCGGGCCCTCGTAGCCCTCGAAAAAATACGTCGGAGAAACGTTGAGGCGCCTGCAGGCGAGGTAGAGGCGCCCCGCACCGACCCGCTCGGCGCCGCATTCATATTGATGGACCCGCTCGGCACTGACGCCGAGTGCAAGCGCCAGTTCCTCCTGGCTCAGCTGGGCCGTGAGCCTCGCGTGACGCAGCCGTGCTCCGACATGGGCATCAACGGGGTCATTCACGCTCGAAGCACTCCCAATCAAAACCGACTCCAGCGGTGAAGTCTTGGTGGCGGATTCCGGCGCCGTGTGGGCGGGCCGGCCAACCGAGTTCGAAATTGACCGGACGCTCGTCGAAAAGCTGGTGAGGTGAGGTTTTCACGATTCGCGATCCGGCCTGGGGTCCCGCTCCAGGACACGATCCGCGCCCCAACTCCACTGCGATCCATATATCATATTTCGGTTGGGCTAACGTAGTGCGGTGTGAGCCCTTGAAAATACGTCGCGAGATCTTTCTGCGAAAACCGCTCGGCAATTTCCTCGGGCCGCATGAATGCCTCGCCGAACCAGGGGAACTGCCGTTCGGAGAAGGAGTCGACCAGCCAATCGATGAAGGCCCGGTGGCGAACGGTGTTTCTCACCTCGGGATGCAACGCCATCCAGATGTCCAGCGAGAAGACCAGATTGATATCCACCGGCACGACGTCGGCGCCGATGGCGATGGCATAGTTCGGCAACAGCCCGATCCCCGCGCCCTTGGCGATCGCCCAATAGTGGGCGCTGGCGAAATTGGTGTTGAGCTTGACGATCCGCTCGCCGAGATCGATGCCGAAGATCGCCGCGAAGTCGATGTGCTGAAGCTGTTCGGTCTGCTGCACGACGACGCGATGGCGCGCGAGATCGGCGATGTTGCGGGGCGTTCCGTAGCGTTCGAGATAGGAGCGGCTGGCAAACGGCATCGTGTGGAGGCGGCCGAGCCGCCGCTTGACCAGTTCGGGGGCGGTGGGTTCGGTCAGCTGGATCGAGACGTCGGCCTCGAGCCGCAAGACGTCGACCGAGCGCATGGCACATTGCAGGTTGATCTGGATGTCGCGCCCTTCCTCCGTCTCCATGAATTCGGCGAGGCGCGGGGTCAGCCAGAAACTGCCGAGGCCCTCGGTGATGGCGAGGTAGACCGGCCCGCCGCGGGTCGAGGCCGATGTCTGCGCCACCCGCCACATGTCGGACATCGACTGCTCGACCTCCCGGGCCGAGGTGATGACCCGTCGACCCTCGGGCGTCAGCGTCACGCCGCCGACCTCGCGGTAGAACAGCTTGTATCCGAGCTGGTCTTCGAGCCGGCTGACGGCGTTGCGCACCGTGTTCACGCCGACGCCGAGCTCCTCGGCGGCGCCGCGAAAGCTGCGCTGGCGATCGACCATGATGAAGATGCGGACGGTATCCCAGTCGACCCCGCGCCACGAGTGTTCCATCAGCGGAACGCCCCCCTTTCAATTCGGTAAAACCTAGGCGCGAGGATGTCGCGTAGATTGACCCCACGGCAAGCTATTTCATGGGGAAGAAAATGGGAAATCAGGCAGAGACTGGCGCTGCACGCGCCGCCCGTCTGATCGAAGTACGAAACACGGTCACCGCCGAAGCGATCGAATCTCTCCTTCCGAAGGCCGAAAGGGCCATGGGGCCTTTGGCCAAAGCCGCGACGATCGAGCGGCTGACGAAGACCAATCCCGACACGATCTGGCTCGTGGCGCGGCGCGGCGCTGCGCGGCCTGAAGGCTTCGTCACCGTCCTGCTTCTCAACGAGGAAGGGTACGAAGCGCTCTTGAACGACCGAATGGATCTCGCCGATCCGGACGATCGCTATCTCGTCCGGCAGTCGGAGACGCCGGCGGCCGTCTATAGTTGGGCCTCCTATACGCCGGGGATCCTGGCGAACGCCATACCGCTCGTCGTCGATCACTTCTCTTCGCCCCGCTATGCCAGCGCCGACATGATCGCCAACGTCACCACCGAGCGCGGGCGCCGGGCGATGCTGCGGCTCGGCTTCGACGAAGGGCTCGAATGGCGCGGAACATTCAAGCCCAACCTCTTCATCAAGCACCGCGCACCTAATTCCCGGCTCTTCCCGCGCCGGCGCTACGACCAGACGGTCGATTCGACCCCCGGCACGGGCATCACCGTGGTCCACGGCATCGACGAGCTGTTCCGTGTCGCCGCGGTGCGGAGCGCCGTCTATATCGGCGAGCAATCCTGTCCCTACGACGAGGAATTCGACGGCAACGACTTCGCGGCGACCCATCTGCTCTATTCGGTGAAGGGCGAGCCGGCCGGCTGCATGCGCATCCGCTTCTTCGGCGACTTCGCCAAGATGGAGCGGCTTGCCGTCCGCAAGGAGTTCCGCCGCTCGACCATCGCCTTCGAACTGGTGCGGGCGAGCGTCGACCTCTGCCGCGACAAGGGGTTCCGCAAGATCTACGGCCACGCGCGGGAGGACTATCTGCCATTCTGGCAGCGCTTCGGTTTCAAGCTGAAACACAACGGCGCGCCCTTCGGCTTTTCGGGCCACACCTTCGTGGAGATGGTCGACGACGTCGAGCCGTCGGACGACGCGATCTCGATCGACGACGGCCCCTACAAGCTCATCCGTCCCGAGGGGCAATGGAACTATCCCGGTGTCCTCGATCGATCCGGACGCAGTCCATGGCTCTAGCGGCAAGGGGGGACCTGGACCTACAGATGGCAAACCTCATACACGAGATCGCCCATTGCAAGGAACTGGCGGAAAAGGCGGATCTGCGGTTCGCGTCGCGGCTTCTCGACATGTGCCTGCTCGAGGTCGCGATGGAGTGGGAAGGGCGTGGACGCCTCGAGCCGCTGGGCGACGAGGAACTCCTGATCGTGCTCCTGCGCTCCAAGCTCAAGATCGCCGTGAGTGGTGCAGGGCGTTCGATCACTGTCGGCTCGCCCCCTCCACGGGGATCAGTGCCCGATCCGGACCAGGCGTGATCGCAGGACGCGTTCAGAAAGCCGCTCCGCATGAGATCGGGCGGCCGTGCGAAAAGCCGCACGGCCGCCCGATCTATTCCGCGACGATCTTGTATCGCTGGTCGCTTTTCACCGCATCGTCCGGTCCGAGCTCGTTGAGCAGCCGGAAAAGCCGCTCCCGGCCGTCGACGCCGACCATCCGGTTCGACAGCGTCTCGGCCGTATCGCCCGACTTGGCGGTGACGACGCGGATGCGCAGGGGCTTGAGCGCCGCCTGCTCCTGCGGCGTCAGCTGGTGGAACGAATCGGCCGTCTCGACCGCGATCGTCTCGGCATTGACGTTCGCCTTGGAAGGCACCGCCGTGAGGAAGCGGTAGACCTGCCCGCCGAGGCGCACCACCGTGACGTCGAAATCGTATTCGCCGCCGCGCGCCTTGGCCGAGACCGCTTCGAGCCCGTGGATCCGGCGCTGGCGCACGCTGCCGGGTTCCAGTCCGCCGATCCAGCCGGAATTGACGTAGTCGACGAGACTGCGATTGGGCGGCAGCGCCACGCCGTCGAAGCGGATCGCCGTGTCGTCCGGGCCGGTCGCCATCACCGCCTCGGCGGTGTTGTCGAGGACGAAGCCCTTCGGCACGGTGAAGCTGATGCCGAGGCCGGGATGCAGGAAGGTGCGCTCGCGAACGTAGCCTTCCGCCGCCGAGTCGCCGAACAGCATGCCGTCGACGCCGTCGAGATAGCGGTCGCGATCCCGCTTGGCGGCGTTGGCCGCCGGGTTGACCTCGCCGGCCAGCCTCTCGGCCAGCTGGATGCGCTGGGGTGCCGAGGGATGGGAGGCCAGGAAGTCCAGATTCGGGTCCTTCGCCTGGAAGGCGTTGCGCATGTTGGCGTAGGCGTCCATCGCCCTCAGGAAGCGCGCCGCCGCGAAGGGATCGTAGCCGGCGCGGGCGACGTGGCGGATGCCGAGGTCGTCGGCCTGAAGTTCCTGTTGGCGGGAGAACTGGGCGAGCGAGAGCTTGCCCTTGGCGAGCGCGATCTGCCCGGCCGATTCGTTTTCCAAAACCTCGGAGACGACGCGGCTGGCGAGTTCCGCCGCCTGTTCGCGCTGCTGGCGCTGGATGCCGTGATTGGCCGTGATGTGGCCCATCTCGTGGCCGATCACCGCCGCGACCTCGGAGGAATCGTTGGCGAGCGCCAGGAGGCCGCGGGTGATGTAGACGTAGCCGCCGGGCAGCGCGAAGGCGTTGATGTTGGGCGAATTGAGGATGGTGATCCGATAGGCCCGGCTGGGATCGTCGCTCGCCGCCGCCAGCTTGCCGACGATGCCGGCGAGCGCCTGCTCGAGCTTGGGATCGGAGTAGGCGCCGCCATAGGCGGCGAGGATCTTCGGATGCTGGCTGCGGCCGATGACCGACTGGGGATCGCCCTGCTGCGCGGTTTCGAAGGTGATCGGCTGCCGGGTCGAGGTGTAGCCCGCCTGCAGGCTGTCGGAACCCGGCGTCGCGGCGAGACCGTCGAGGCCCGCCTCGATGGTCGTGCAGCCTGCGGCGATGGCGAGCGCACCGATGGCGGCAGCGCTCAGGAGCGCCCGCATTCTCGGCCCGATCTTCAGTTCATGCCATGGTGCTGTCATTGACGCGAATGACGCCTCGTCCATCCCGACCGCGATTCTGCTTCCGCCGCCTCGAAGATCGCAATTAATCGAATCGGCCGCCTGCCCGAAAGCGTGGAAAGGCAACATTGCCGATCAATTCACGGAAAGGAATCCCCCGATCCCCCTCCTTATGACTTATGTAGGAATTCCGCCGGAAATGCGTCAGGCCTTTCGGCTTCGAAGCCCGAGATAATCCGAAACGCGCGGATCGGTCCTTCCGGAGAGCATAGCCGCCGCCGGGCCGATCGCGGCGATCTCGCCGGCCTGGAGGTAGGCGACGCGATCGGCATGGGAGGCGGCGTCCTCCGGATGATGGGTCACCATGACGATTGCTGCGGGCGGCGCTCCATCGCGCCGCCGAAGCGCGTCGAGAAGCCCCAGCATGTCGCGCCTCAGGGCCGGTCCGAGTGCGGCGAAGGGCTCGTCGAGAAGGATCAGCGGGCGCCTGCGCAGGAAGGCCCGCGCGAGCGCCACCCGCTGGCGCTCGCCGCCGGACATTTCGGCGGGCCGCCGCCGGCCGTAGCCTTCGAGGCCGACCGCCGAGAGGGCCGCCTCGATCTGTCGCCGCTCGTCCTTCGAGACCCGGAGACGCGGCGCGATGCCGAGCGCGACGTTGCGGAAGGCGTCGAGTTGGGGAAACAGGTTGTTTTCCTGGAACAGCATGGAAAGCGGGCGTTCGGCCGGGGCGAGCCGGGTGACGTTCGCGCCGGCCATCAGGATCTGCCCGGCGCTCGGCGTCAGGAAGCCGGCGGCAAGGTCGAGCAGCGTCGACTTGCCCGCCCCGCTCGGCCCGATCAGCGCCAGCCACTCGCCGGAGCGAACCGTCAGGTCGAAGCGGAACGCCGCTCCGCCATGGGCGAAGCGGACGTCGTCGAGGCGAAGCGCGGCCCGTGCGTCGCTGGCGACGTCGCCTCGATCGGACGGGCTCCTCACGTCTCTTTCCGCCGTCAAAGGTCCGGCTCCTCTTTTCCGGCGAAACCACGCTCGACCAGCCCCATCAGCATCACCGTGACGAGGCCGAGGATCAGCGCGAGACCCGCCGCGTCGGCGGTGCGGTAGCTCCCCATGCGCTGGAGGAGCAGATAGGGCAGGGTGACGAAATCGCTCGATCCGAACAGGGCGATGGCGCCGAGATCGCCGAAAGAGAGCGCCAGGGAAAAGGCGAAGGCGAGGGCCAGCGGCCGGCGCATCGCCGGCCAGTCGACGAAGGCGAAGCGGGCCGCCCCGGTGAGTCCGAGGCCTTCGGCGAGCTTGCCGGTCTCGCCGTTGGCCTGCCTGAGCGCCGGTCCGACGATCCGCACGATGAAGGGCATCGCCATCACGGCATTGGTCGCGACGACGACGTAGGGCGCAGCGGCAAGGACCTCCGTCACCTGGCGCAGCGCCAGGAACCAGCCGGCGCCGACGATCACCGGCGACACGACGAGGACGAGGCTCGTCGCGGTTTCGAGGCCGATCCGGACGCCGTCGCGCGCGTTCCCGGGCCGCGGGCCGAAGCGCAGCGCCTCGATCGCCATCAGGACGAGGGTGGAGACGAGGAGCGAGAGCGAGGCGGCCGCGGCGGCGACGAGAAGGCTCGTCGCCGCCGCCTCCTGGACGGCCGCTTCCGAGACGAGGCGCCAAAGATCGGCGGCAAGGCCGGAGACGAGGATCGCGGCGAAGGGGCTGACGACGAAGAGCGTGCCGAGTATCACGACGAGGCCGTCGCCAGCGTCTCTCAGGCGATTCGGAGCATCGAACCGTCGGGCCTTGCCGCCGGCGCCGAAGCCGCCGGCCGGATCGCGCCCGAGGAGCAGCGTCGCGACGAGGACGAGGGCCGTCAGGACGATCTGGACGATCGACAGGCCGATCGCCCGGCCGGGATCGAAATCGTAGCGCAGGGCCTGATAGACGGCGACTTCGAGGGTCGTCGCCGCCGGCCCGCCGCCGAGCACGAGGACGATGGTGAAGCTCGTCACGCAGAGCATGAAGATCAGCGCCGCAGCGCCGGGAAGGGCGCCGCGCAGCGCCGGCCATTCGACGGTGCGAAAGACCGTGAAAGGCGGCAGGGCGAGCTGGCCGGCGAGCTTCCAGCCTTCCGCCGGGACCCGGTCGAGCGCGGCGACGAACAGCCTCGCCGCGAGCGGCATGTTGAAGAAGACGTGGGCGACGAGGATTCCGGAAAGGCCGTAGACGTCGAGCCGCGGCAGGCCGATCGCGGCAAGCCCCTCCGAAACGACGCCGTTGCGGCCCCAGACGGTGATGACCGCCAGCGCTCCGACGAGCACCGGCAGCGCCTGTGGCAGAAGGAACAGCCGAAGGATCGGCCGCTTGCCCGGAAAGCGAGCCCGATGGAGGGCGAGGGCGAGGGGGATCGCCAGGATGACCGAGAAGAGGGTGGAAAGCCCGGCCTGCGTGAGGGTGAAACCGAGGATCGACCGGACGTAAGGATCGCCGAGAAGCGCCACGACGTCCGGCGCCTTGTCGGTGGCGACGACGAGAACGAGGATGCCGCCGAGCAGAAAGCCGAGGGCGAGGAGTGCGGCGGTGATCCCGGCGCCGATGCGGATGCGGCGGTCGGTGCGGGTGTTCATGGGTGGTGGTGGTTCGTAGGGCAGGTTGGCTCTCTACGGCATACCCCCCTCTGCCTGCCGGCATCTCCCCCACAAGGGGGGAGATCGAAACGGCAGCGGCCGCGTCTCCTCGGCAGCGTTTCTGCCGCCGCAACCGTTGACGGGTTGGAGCTGCGCCCGACGTTGCCTGATCTCCCCCCTGGTGGGGGAGATGCCGGCAGGCAGAGGGGGGCGCCCAGCAGCACCGGCACAGGCATCGCTCCGACCACGCGCGCGACAGAAATCATCGCGCTCCGACCGCTTGCAGCCACTCGTCGGTCCAGGCCCTGCGGTTCTTCGCCACCGTCTCCGGATCGATCAGCAGCGGCCTGTCGACGCTCACGAGGTCCGAAAACGCTTCCGGCAGATCGATGTCGTCGCGAACCGGCAGCGTCCAGTTGGTGGTCGGCAGGATCGCCTGGGCTTCCTTGCCGACGAGGAACGACAGGAACGTCCGGGCGAGTTCGGCGTGCGGCGTTTCCTTCAGGACGCCGGCGACCTCGATCTGCAGGTACTGGCCTTCCGCAAAGCCGGCCGCCTTGTAGCGATCCGTCCCCTCCTCGATGGCGTGATAGGCCGGCGAGGTGGTGTAGGACAGGACGATCGGCACCTCGCCCTTGGTGAACAGGCCATAGGCCTCGCTCCAGCCGGGGGTGACGGTGAGGATGCGCGGGCGAAGCTCTTCCCACCTGGCCGCCGCCTCGTCGCCGTAGACCGCCTTCATCCACAACAGGAAACCGAGGCCCGGCGTCGAGGTGCGCGGATCCTCGATGGCGATCTTCTGGTCGGGATCGCCCGAGACGAGATCGGCGAGGCTCTTCGGCGGGTTCTCGACGCTTTCGGAATCGTAGACGAAGGCGAGATAGGAATAGTCGTAGGGCACGAAGACCGGGTCGGAAAAGCCGGTCGGGACCTCGAGTTCCGATAGGTCGACCCGACTGTCCGTGAACATGCCGGTGGCCTTGGCCTCGGGGATGAGGTCGGAGGTGAGACCGAGGGCGACGTCGGCCTTGGTCGAGGGGCCTTCCAGCTTCAGCCGGTTGAGGATGGCGACGCCGTCCTCGAGGCCGACGAAATCGAGGGTGCAATCGCAGTTCGCCTCGAAGGCCTGCTTCAGCTTCGGCCCCGGGCCCCACTCGGCCGAGAAGCTGTCATAGGTGTAGACCGTCAGCGTCGGCCGGTCGCCGGCCTGGGCGGCGGCCCCGCCGGTCAGGGCCGCGACGGCGGCGAGCGCGGTCGCGATGAGGGGCGAAAACCGGAGGAAGGGTCTGAGAAGCTGGGGCATTTTCGGCGCTTTCCTCTTGCCGGAAGGGAAAGGCTTGCGCCGCGTGTCGGAAAGCCACCGCCTGGCGCCCGCAATCCCTCCGCCGGCATGATCCGGATCAGGTTCGACGGGTTGGCTTCTCGCCTCTCAGCCTGCTTGGCACCCCGTGTGAGCTTTTCGGTTACGTAACCGTTTCGGCGGCCGAAGCAAGGGGGAAGCAAGGCCGAGGGAAGAGGGAAGGACGCTCTACCGCAACTCGTCGTCGCCGTTCCGACCGCCGCCGTGCTTGTCGTCGCCGTCGAACCTCGGCTCGTCGTCTTCGGGGCGATGGGGCCAGGTGGGCGGACGATTGCGTTCGGTATCGCCGCCCTCGGCGTCGAGCCAGCCTTCGTCGTTCACACCATCGTCGTGCCAGCCGTCGCGCTCGCCCCGTGACGGCGGCGCCGCTGCCTCGACCTCCTCCATCTCCTCCATTGCCGCGTCGAGCACCTCGGGATCGGTCTCCTGCACGTCGGCGACCGGCTCCGCGAGCCCGCCGGCGTGGAAGGCCGACTTCTTCGGCGGAACGAGAACCGTCGCCGGACGGATCCGGAGCTTCGAGATACGGTTCTTCTCGCGCTTCAGGACGGTGAAGCGCTTGTTGAAGAAGGTGAAAGCCTGGCGTTCCTCGGGGATCGTCTGGGTCTCGTGGATGACGAGGCCGGCGATGGTCACCGCCTCCTCGTCCGGCAGGTTCCAGTCGAGCGCCCGGTTGAGGTCGCGGATCGGCACCTGGCCGTCGACCACCACCGAGCCGTCGGCCTCCAGCTTGACGCCCTGCATGTCGACGTCGTGCTCGTCTGCGATGTTGCCGACGATCTCCTCGAGGATATCCTCGAGGGTGATCATCCCTTCGACCTCGCCATATTCGTCGACGACGATGGCGAAATGCGCCTTCCGGCGCAGGAAGGCGTTGAGCTGGTCCTGCAGGGTGGTCGTCTCCGGCACGAACCACGGCCTGGTGCAGATCTTCTGGACGTTGATCTTCGCCGGGTCGTTGTCGACCTCGTGCAGAGCCCGCAACACGTCCTTGGCGTGGATGACGCCGATGATGTTGTCGAAATGGCCGCGCCAGACCGGCATGCGGGTGTAGGGGCTTTCGAGCACCTGCCGGACGATGTCCGCCGGCGCATCCTCGGCGTTGATCTGCCGCATCGAGGTGCGGTGGACCATGACGTCGGAAACTTCGAGTTCGTGCAGGTCGAGAAGGCCGCCGAGCCGGTTGCGGTCGGCATTGACCAGCGAGCCCTCGCGATGCAGCACCTCGACGGCGCCGCGCAGTTCCTCGTGGGCCGTGAGCAGCGAGGCCCCCGATTCGAGCCCCACTCCGAACAGGGAGAGAATGCGGCGGACGACGAAGTTGACCGTCGCCGTCACGGGTCCGAAGGCGGCCACCACGAAGGCGACCGGCCGCGCGACGTGGAGCGCGAAACCGTCCGGTCGTGCGATTGCGGCGGACTTCGGCAGCACCTCGGCGAAGATGACGACGATGATGGTCATCGCGATCGTCGCGTAGACGACACCCGTTTCGCCGAACAGGCCGAGAAAGGCACTGGTGGCGAGCGAAGAGGCGAGGATGTTGACGAGATTGTTGCCGATCAGGAGCGCGCCGATCAGCCGGTCCTTCTTCTCGATCAGCCGCTGGACGATCCCCGCCCGCACGTCGCCGTTCTTCTCGTGGCTCATCATCCGGGCGCGGGAAACCGCGGTCAGTGCCGTTTCCGACCCCGAGAAGAAGGCCGAGACGCAGATGAGGCAGATGACGATGCCGAGATAGACCCAGAGCGCTGTGGTCATTTGGCGAGCTCTTCGTCGAGGAACCGCTCGACATCGGCACGGTCGACGTCCCTGGCGACGAAGGCCCGGCCGATGCCATGGGTGAGGATGAAGGTGAGGCGACCGCGCGAGACCTTCTTGTCCTGGGCGATCGCTTCCATCAGGGTCGGCCGGTCGAGAGCCGGGCCGGGAATCGCCGCGATTTCGGTCGGCAGCCCCGCAGCCTGGAGATGCGCCGCGACGCGGCCGGCGTCTTGCCCCGTCGCAAGGCCCATCCTCACCGAAAAGCGGTGCGCCAGCGCCATGCCGATCGCAACGCCTTCGCCGTGGACGAGGCGGGCGGGATCGTAGCCCACTGCGCGCTCCAGCGCATGGCCGAAGGTATGGCCGAGATTGAGCAGCGCCCTGTCGCCGTGTTCCGCCTCGTCGGCGGCGACCACCGCGGCCTTCGCCTGGCAGGAGATCGCGATCGCTTCGGCACGCTCGGGCCCGCCGGCGAAGATGGCCTCCCGCCGTCGTTCGAGAAAGTCGAAGAAGTCCGGCCGGTCGATCAGCCCGTATTTGACCACCTCGGCATAGCCCGCGGCGAATTCGCGCGGGCTGAGCGTGTCGAGGAGGGCGATGTCGGACAGGACCAGAGACGGCTGGTGGAAGGCGCCGACGAGGTTCTTGCCGCGGGGGGTGTTGATCCCGGTCTTGCCGCCGACGGAGGAGTCCACCTGGGCGAGCAGCGTCGTCGGAATCTGGACGAAATTGGTACCGCGCTTGACGATCGCGCTGGCAAAGCCGGCGAGATCGCCGATGACGCCGCCGCCGAGTGCGATGACGGCGTCGCCACGCTCCAGCCGCGCTTCGAGAATCGCGTCCACCGCCCGTTCGAGCTGGGCGAAGGACTTGGTGGTCTCGCCGGCCGGCAGCGTCACGCTCGTCGATCCGATGCCGGCACTTTGGAGGGCGATCTCGAGCCGCGTCAGATGGAGCCTCGCCACGGTCTCGTCGGTGAGGACGACGGCGCGGATGCCGGGCAGGACGGCGGCGATCTCCGCGCCGGCCCGGTCGATCAGCCCTTCGCCGATGACGATGTCGTAGGAGCGGCTGCCGAGCGAAACCTCGACACGGCGCATGTCGGCGACGCGGGCCGGCGCATGGGGGACCGAACGGGGCGGGGCGAGGGGCGCTTCGCCGGAGGGGGTCAACGGCTCGTCCCTCCATGCAAATGGTTGCCGAGTGCCGCGACGAGTTCGTCTGCGATCACCTCCCGTTTGACCGGCCGCGACATCACCGTGAGATCGGCTCCGGCATAGACGGGATAACGCATGTCCATGAGTTCCTGCATCACCTTTCGCGGGTTCGACGCCTTCAGGAGCGGCCGGTCCGCCCGACGGGCGACCCGCTCCATCAGCGTGTCGAGATCGGCCTTCAGCCAGACGGTCACCGCCTTGTCGCCGAGAAGCGCCCGCGTCTCGCCATTCATATAGGCGCCGCCGCCGGTGGCGATCACCCGCCGCCCATCCTGCACCAGCCGGGCGATGACCCGCGCCTCCAGCGCCCGGAACTCCGGTTCGCCGTAGGCTTCGAACAACTCGGGAACGGTCATCGTCGAGACCGCCTCGATCTCGGCATCGCTGTCGACGAAGGGCAGCGACAGCAGCGATGCGACGCGGCGTCCGACCGTGGTCTTGCCGGCCCCCATCAGCCCGACGAGGACAATCGGCCGTCCGCCGAGCCGTTCCCGGATCGTCGATCCCCTGTCCTCAACACTCTCGCCATCCATCGGCTCGACCGTCCCTCCGCTCGGCGCATATCGTTCCGCGGACGACGCCGGGGACGTCCGCATCGGGCGTCGGCACCCTTATCGTCTTGCGTCTCGCCATATTCCCACTAGAAGCGGGTCACAGGGACGCGAGCCGTGGCTCGAAATTGAGTTCGCCAGACGCCGATGCCGACACTCGTACGCCTCTTGACGATCCTTGCCCTCGTTTGCGGCACCATCTACGGCATCATGGCCGCTCTCGTCTACTTCGTCGAACCGACGCGGACGGAGGTGACGGTCCCCGTGACGCTGCCGGAGGTGGGCGAGGAAGCCGAACCGGCGGCGACCGACGGCCTCTCGGAGCTGCGGCCGTGACGGCTCCGGCGGCGGCGCGCGGCGCCGGCTTCGAAGCCGAAGCCTTTCTGGAGATGATGGCCGTCGAGCGCGGCGCGGCGCAGAACACGCTCGACGCCTACCGGCGAGACCTCGAGGATGCGGCCGGCCATTTTTCCGGCCGCGGCCTGTCGCTGAAGAGCGCCGATACGCAGGCCGTCCGCGGCTACGTCGCGGCGCTCGCCGCCGAGGGCCTCGCCGACTCGAGCCGGGCCCGCCGGCTTTCGGCACTGCGCCAGTTCTACCGGTTTCTCTATGTCGAAGGGCACCGGGCCGACGACCCGATGGGACCGATCGCGGGGGCGAAGAAGAAGCGGCCGCTGCCCAAGGTGATGGGCGAGGATGAGGTCGACCGGCTCCTCGATCTTGCCGCGGCAGAGGCCGGCAATCCGGCATTGTCGCCATCGGCGAGGCTGCGGGCGGCGCGGCTCTGTGCCCTGGTCGAGCTTCTCTATGCGACGGGGCTGCGCGTCTCGGAACTCGTCGCCCTGCCGCGCGCGGTGCTGCGGGCGACGGGTCAGGCGATCGTCGTCAGGGGCAAGGGCGGCAAGGAGCGCATGGTGCCGATCGGCGAGGCTGCGGGTGACGCCATGCGCCGTTACGTCGAGGTGGCGAGGGCGCCGGGGCGAAAGCCGGAGGGCGACGAGCGCTTTCTGTTTCCCGCCGCCTCCGAGACCGGCCATCTCACCCGCCAGGCCTTCGCCCGCGACCTGAAGTCGCTCGCCGCCCGCGCCGGCATTCCCGCCGCGAAGATCTCGCCGCACGTCCTGCGCCACGCCTTCGCCAGCCATCTCCTGAAGCACGGGGCGGACCTGCGCGCCGTGCAGGAACTTCTCGGCCACAGCGACATCTCGACGACGCAGATCTACACCCACATCCTGGAAGAACGGCTGATTCGGCTCGTCACCGATCATCACCCGTTGTCACCGGCGAGCCGGGATTGATGCCGTCGGCGTACAGGTCGACAATGCGGAAACGCTACCGGGTCGGCTTCGGCGACGGAGCGTCGAAACGCGCTTCCTTGACATTCCAGCGCCCCGTCGCCAGTTTCCGCCGCGATGAATTCCCCGCCGCAGGCGGGGCGACGCGCCGGAATCGCCGCAGCCGCCCCGCGGTCGCCCAGCCGCCCGGCGCTCTTTTGCTTATCCGCTCAGGACGGCCGCAGCCGCAGGATGCATGCACAACTATCTGGATTTCGAAAAACCGGTCGCCGATCTGGAAGGCCAGATCATCGAGCTGAGGAAGATCGAGACGGGCGAGGACGCGGTCAAGGTGACCGACGAGATCGACCGGCTGGAAAAGCGGTCGAAAGAGGCGCTCGAGGACCTCTACAAGAAGCTCACGCCCTGGCAGAAGACCCAGGTCGCCCGCCATCCGGACCGGCCGCATTGCGTCGACTACATCGGCCGGCTGATCACCGACTTCGTGCCGCTCGCCGGTGACCGCTACTACGCCGAGGACTACGCGGTCATCGCCGGCTTCGGCCGCTTCGACGGCGCCTCGGTCGCGGTGATCGGCCAGGAAAAGGGCGCCGATACGCAGACGCGGCTGAAGCACAATTTCGGCATGGCGCGGCCGGAGGGCTACCGCAAGGCGGTGCGGATCATGGATCTCGCCGAGCGTTTCGGCATTCCCGTCCTGACGCTGGTCGACACCGCCGGCGCCTATCCCGGCATCGGCGCCGAGGAGCGTGGCCAGGCCGAGGCGATCGCAAGGTCCATCGAGGCCTGCCTCAATCTGAAGGTGCCGCTGGTCTCGCTGGTCATCGGCGAGGGCGGCTCGGGCGGGGCGATGGCGATCGCCGCGGCCAACCGCGTCCTGATGATGGAACACGCAATCTACAACGTCATCGCGCCCGAGGCGGGCGCGTCGATTCTCTACCGGGACGCGGCGCGGGCGCGCGACGTCGCCCAGGCGATGAAGATGACGGCGCAGGATCTCATGGGATTCGGCATCATCGACGCCATCGTCGAGGAGCCGCTCGGCGGCGCCCACCGGGCTCCGGAAACGGCGGTCGATGCCGCCGCAGAGCAGATTCGCCGGGCGTTCGGCGCGCTCGCTCCCCTCTCGGGGGAGGAGTTGAAGCGCCAGCGGCGGGAAAAGTTCCTGGCCATCGGTCGCAATCTCTGACGACAGTTGCAGCCCGGCCACAGGGCGCAACTTCCATTCCCTATCGTCATTTGCCAGAATGTCGCCATCGTCGCAGGTCAGACTGCAGCGATGGGGTGCGAAAAAGGGGTCGCGCCCCGGCGTCGGGATGGCACGGTTTACGTCCGCTTAAGACAATCGTGAAAGACTGCCGCCAACCATGCGTCGCGATGGGCTCTTCGAGGGGTGTCCAGGGCGTGATGAGGGGCCGTCGATCGCGGCGGTCGTTCGAGAGGGGCGGTGGGCGATGACGCGCTCGCCGCAGGCGATTGGGGACTTGAGGGGATGTTCGTCCGACGTATCCTGACGGCCGCGGCCATGGCCGCGCTGATGGCCGTTTCCGCCTGCAATTACGAGGATCTGGCGCCGGAAAAGGCGCCGTTGCCGCCGGATCTGGCGCGGGCCATCCAGGCCAACAACATGGGGGTCAACTCGCCGATCCTCGTCCGCCTCTTCAAGGAGGAGTCGGACCTGGAGGTCTGGAAGCAGAAGACCGACGGCACTTACGCGCTGCTCAAGACCTACGAGATCTGCGCCTGGTCCGGAAAGCTCGGGCCGAAGCAGAGGGAGGGCGACCGCCAGGCACCCGAGGGCTTCTACACGGTGACGCCGGCGCAGCTCAATCCGAAGTCGAACTACCACCTCGCCATCAACATGGGCTACCCCAACGCCTATGACCGGGCCAACGGCCGGACCGGCACCCATCTGATGATCCACGGCTCCTGCAACTCGTCGGGCTGCTATGCGATGGACGACGAGCAGGTGCAGGAGATCTACACCCTCGCCCGCTATTCCTTCGACGGCGGCCAGCGCGCCTTCCAGATCCAGGCCTATCCCTTCCGGATGACGCCGAAGAACATGGCGCGGCACAAGAATTCCGAGCACTACGGCTTTTGGCAGATGCTGAAGAAGGGCTCGGATTATTTCGAGACGACGCATCTGCCGCCGAATGTCGGCGTCTGCGAGCGTCAGTACATCTTCGACCAGACGGCCCAGACGGTTGCCGGTCTGTCGCCGGCGGGTCCGTGCCCCGAAGTGGCGGTGCCGCAGGTCGTCGCGGCGAAATATCAGTCGGACGAAGCCCAGGCGCAGGAAATTGCCGCCCGCATGGCCCCGAGCGAGTTCGCCACCTCGACGACCTTCTCCTACCGCACCGGCCAGCCGATCACCGCGGAAGCCTACGCCCAGGAGCAGCATCGCCGCGAAGGCTACGACCGGAACGGCAAGCGTGTCGGCGGCGCCGGAGGCGGTTCGATCTTCAGCCTCTTCGAATAACGTCCGTCGACGGGCGGCGGGCCGCGCCAAACCGGCGATGGACGCCAAACGTGGCCGGGAGGGAAAGTCGCCCGCCGAAAGCGGACAAATGAAAAAGGCCGGTCCTTGCACCGGCCTTTTCGCTGTTTCGAAGCCTCTTCGGCATGATGCCGAGGCCATTGCCTGCACGCTGCATCTTTGCCGCCATTCGGCAGATCGACCGTCGGTTGCCGTTCGCAGCCCTCATGTCCGCTCGTCGACGGTGGGGCTACCCCGGCCGTCCGATGGAAAACGCCCGACCGGCTCTCGCTTTTTGAGGACGATGCCAGGGTCGATTGGCAGGGATCGGTTCGCGTGTCGGAACTGGAGTCCGGTCGGCGTCTTCCGGGTTCTGGCGGATCAGTCCGCGGGATCGAGGATCTTCGTGTCGCTCTGCTTGTAGCGGAACTTGGTGTCGGTCAGTCCGGCGGCATCGGAGAGGGTGGCGGCGAGAAGCTGCGGCGCGAAGATGTCGTAGATCGCCTGCAGCACACGATCCTGCGATTTCGGCACGTCGATCACCGTCAGGGTCTTGCCGTCGGCAATTCCGGTCTCGCCGGTGATCAGCAGCGCCGGGCAGCCGATCTCGTCGAGTTGGCGGGCAAGTTCCAGTTCCCGGCCGTTGCCGAAGATCACGACGCCGGTCGTCTCGTCCATCGATTCCATCGGGCCGTGCAGATAATGGCGGGTGTCGTAGGCGGCGGCCGGGATGCGCGAGGCCTCGCGGATGAGCAGCGAGGCTTCGTCCGCCGTCCCGAGCGCCGCGCCCGCGCCGACGCAGTCGATGGCGCGACGATTGGCGAAGAGGCGGCCGAGCCGGTCCATCTTGGCATTCGCCGTCTCGAAGATCGCCGTGGCCTGTTCGGGGAGCGAGTCCCAGTCGGCGCCGCGCGCGCCGGTGATCGCGTCGAGGACGAGGCCGGCGACGAGAAGCGTCGCGGTGTAGCCGGTGCTCGACGGCGTCGCGTCGGCGCCGTTCGCCTGCGTCACGTGATGGTCGGCGGC
Source organism: Jiella avicenniae (assembly GCF_021390325.1). Lineage (GTDB taxonomy): Bacteria > Pseudomonadota > Alphaproteobacteria > Rhizobiales > Rhizobiaceae > Jiella > Jiella avicenniae. Next base: position 93,249 of record NZ_JAJUWU010000005.1, read on the forward strand.
TTCGGCCAGCGGGCTTTCGGCACTGTTGGTGATCGCCAGGCTCTCGGCGTTCGGCAGCTTGCGCAGGGCGTCGACCGTTTCGACGCTGCGGCCGCGATGCGACAGGGCGATGATCGAATCGGCGAGATCGCGGCCTTCGGCCATGTCGACCGCGCGGATCGGCACGGCACGCTTGCCCCGCCGCTGCATCTCGCTCGCCACGATCACCGCGGCGGCGAAGCTCGCACCGATGCCGGTCACGGCCGTCAGCCCTTTGCCGAAGCCGGACAGGTCCATGCCTGCGAGTTCGCTTCGCGCCGCCGCGAGGCTGTCGGCAAGCGATTGCGTCTGCCGGGCGACTGTCGATCGATAGCTCATGAAGATGCCTTTGCTGTCATGTTGGCTGTGCGGGGTCGCACGAAGAGCGCGTCCGGTTCGCTGCGGGCGAGGTGCTCGGCGAGGCGGCAGGCGCCTTCGACGGGCGCGCCGGTGAAGAGAAGTGGCTCGATCCGGCCCTCGCAGCTCTGCTCGAGGCCGTCGCGGAAGGCACGCCAGAGGCTCGGCTGCGAGGAGATCACGCTGCCGCCGGCAACGACCCTCGAAGCACCGGCGCCGCGGCGATCGAGCCGGGCGACGAGTTCGGCGAGCGAACCTCCACCTTCGCGGATCACCCGCGCGGCGAGTTCCGATCCCGCCGCTTCGGCGGCAAAGACCACGGGCGCGAAGGATCCGGCGACGGCCGCCCCGCCGATCTGGCCGAGGCGGCTGCCGATCCGCGCCGGCGAGGGGATGTCGAGGGCTTCGAAAAGCGCCGCCGCCAGCGGCTCGTCCCGCGCGCCGCCTTCGTCGAGATGGCGTGCCACCGCCTTCGCCGCCTCGCGGACGAGGCTGGCGGCGCTGCCCTCGTCGCCGATGATCCAGCCCCATCCGCCGGCGACCAGCATCTCGCCGGACGGCGTGCGGCAGACCGCGATCGATCCCGTCCCGGCGACGAGGCCGATCTCGCCCGGATGGCCGAGGGCCGCCGGCATCAGCTCGGCGTCGTTGACGACGCGGACGGGAAACGGGCTGATGGGGGCGAAGGCCGCCTCGAAGGCTTCGCATTCCGCCGCGTCGTCGCAGCCATGCGCGCCGACGGCCATGGCCGTGATGGGAGTGCCTTCGCAAAGCTCGCGGACCAGCCGGAGCAGTGCGGTGGCATCCGCGTGCCATTCGCGCGACCGCCAGCGGGCGGTGGGGACGATCTCGTCCCTCGCAAGGTCCGGTCCAAGCAGCCGCAGATGCGTCTTCGTCCCGCCGATGTCGATTCCGACCACCGCCATCGGGCCTGAGGCTTCGTCGCCCTTTCCGACGGTCATGCGGCACCGGACTGACGGATGCGCCGGCCGGCGGCATCGAACAGAAGGAAGCGCGACGGATCGAGCCGGATCCGGCTCGGCGTCTCGGCGCGATGGCGGGCATCGTCGCTGCGCGCGATGACCCGCTCGCCCGTGGGCATCGACGCATGGACGTAAGTCACGTCGCCGAGCTCTTCGACCAGCGTCACCTCGACCTCGACGTCGCCGTCGAGCCGTTCGTTCGAAGGGGCGAGCCGCACGTGTTCGGGCCTTATCCCGATCTCGACGGTCCGCCCGGACGGGTCGAAGCCGCGAAACGGCACGACGAGGGAGGCCGAGGAACCGCCGATGTCGTCGAGGACGATCGCGTCGGGGCGCACCTCTCTCACCGTCGCCGACAGGAAGTTCATCTTCGGCGAGCCGATGAAGCCGGCGACGAAGCGGTTGTCGGGATCGTCGTAGAGATCGAGCGGGCGTCCGCACTGCTGGATGACGCCGCCATTGAGAACGACCATCCGGTCGGCGAGCGTCATCGCCTCGACCTGATCGTGGGTGACGTAGATCATCGTCGTCTTCAGCCGGCGATGCAGATCGATCAGCTCGGCCCGCATCTGCACCCTGAGCTCGGCGTCGAGGTTCGACAGGGGTTCGTCGAAGAGGAAGACCTTCGGCTCCCGCACGATCGCCCGGCCGATGGCGACGCGCTGCTTCTGGCCGCCGGAGAGCTGGCCCGGTCGCCGGTCCATGTGCCGTTCGAGCTGCAGGATCGCCGCGGCCTTGCCCACCTTCTCGCGGATTTCCGACTTCCTGGCGCCGGCCATCTTCAGGCTGAAGCCCATGTTCTCGGCGGCCGTCATGTGCGGATAGAGGGCGTAGGACTGGAACACCATCGCCGTGCCCCGGCGGGCCGGATCGACGTCGTTGAGACGCTCGCCGTCGAGGCGAAGCTCGCCGGCGGTGACCTCTTCGAGACCGGAGATGATGCGCAGCAGGGTCGACTTGCCGCAACCGGACGGGCCGACGAAGACGACGAACTCGCCCGACCGGATGTTGAGATTGATGTCGCGCAGGACGTCGACGGCGCCGAACGTCTTGGCGACGCCTGTGATATCGAGTTGTGCCATCTGTGCCTCGGTGAAGCCTCAGCCTTTCGATCCGGACATCGCGATGCCCTCGACGATCTTGCGCTGGAATATGAGGAAGAAGAGGAGCGGCGGGATGGCCGCGAGGAGATTGGCGGTCATCACCACGTCCACCGTCTGGTGGGAGAAAGGCGCGTTGAAGAGCCCGACGACCTGGCTGACCGTGTATTTCTCGGCGTTCGACAGAACGATGAGCGGCCAGATGAAATTGCCCCAGGTCTTCATGAAGGTGAGGATCGCCAGCGTCACCATGGCGTTGCGCGTCAGCGGAAGGACGACGTGCCAGTAGATCTGAAAATGCCGCGCCCCGTCGAGCCGCGCCGCCTCGATCATCTCCTTCGGCAGGCCCTTCATGAACTCGACCAGGAGGAACAGGCCGAAGGCCGAGGCGAGGCCGGGCGCGACGAGGCCCTGCATCGTGTTGATCCAGCCGAGATCGGCGGTGAGGAGATAGGTCGGAATGATGGTGACGGCGGTCGGCACCATCAGGGACAGCATGATCAGGCCGAAGAGCGGACGCTTGCCGGGAAACTCGAACAGCGCGAATTCGAAGGCCGCCATCGAGCCGAGAAGGAGCACGCCGGCGATGGTCAGGAGCGCATAGGCCATCGACATGTAGTAGGCGTGGAGATAGCCGGTCTCCCGCAGGATCATCGCGACCTTGTCCCAGCCGGCCGCAAACGAGGTCGGATAGAGCCGCGGATTGATCGAGACGGGCGTGCCGGGCTCGGTGAAGACGACGTTGATCATCCACCAGATCGGGAAGACCACGACGATCGTCACCGAGATCGCCAGGGCCCAGCGGCACAGGTCCCAGGCCGTGATCGTGGGCCAGCGCCTGCGGCGGCTCTCGGTCGCTTCGAGCGCGATCGTCATGCCTTTCTCCTCATGGCTCTGAGGCCGAACATCCCGGCCGTGACGACGATGATCAGCGCGGTGAGAATGAAGCCGTAGGCAGAGGCCTGGCCGAAGCGGACCGACCCGAAGGCGCGCCCCATCATGTCCATCACCGGAAACAGCAGCGCGTTCTGCCGGCCGCCGTAGTTGGTGAAGGACGAACCGGTGAGGAGCCAGGGGACGTCGAAGACCTGGAGGGCCGAGATCAGGCCGTAGGTCATCACGAAGAAGAGGACCGGCGCCAGCATCGGGATGGTCACGTGGCGCACCTGCTGCAGCCGGCTCGCGCCGTCGAGACGCGCCGCCTCGTAGAGGTCGACGGGAATGTTCTTCAGGCCGGCGAGCAGGATGACCATGTTGAAGCCGGCCGACACCCAGATGTCGACCGCGATCAGCGAGTAGAGCATCGTGTCGGTGTCGTTGAGGAAGTTGACCGACGGATAGCCGAACCAGCCCAGCACCATGTTCACCAGGCCGAAGTTCGGCGCATACATCCACCGCCAGATCGTCGCCGCGAGAAAGGCGGGAAGGACGACGGGCAGGAAGAAGACGCTGCGGAAGAGGTTCGACCAGAAGCCGCTGAAGCTGTCGACGAGAAGCGCCAGGCCGAAGGCCACCGCGATCCCGAGCGGTACGGTGATGACGACGTAGGTGACGAGGTTCCACATGGCGCGGGAGAAATCCCGCGAACCGACGATCCGCTCGTAATTCGCGAGCCCGACGAAGTGCGGCTCGGTCACGGCGTTCCAGTCGTGGAAGCTGTAGTAGAAGCCGCTGACGATCGGATAGAGGAAGAAGGCCGCGAACAGCGCCACGAAGGGCAGAACCATCAGGTAGTGCGGCAGATGTCTGGAGTTCATGGCACGCTTTCCGGGCAGGCGTCCGGCGGCAGGGCCGGACGCGCTTTCTTCGCTCAGTTCGCCAGGCAGTCGTTGAGTTCCTCGACCAGTTCCTGCGCTCCCTCTTCAGGGGTGGCATCGCCGTCGGCGACCATCGCGGCATTGTCGGTGACGATCGAGCGGTAGCAGTTCGGATAGGCGCCGGCGAAATAGGGAGGCATGACGTCGACGGCATATTTCACCGCCTGAACCGACTTCTCGATCAGCGGCAGTTCGGCGACGTCCGGCTCCGCCATGGCTTCGGCATTGGCGTTGTAGCGCGACAGCAGCTTCGCCCAGCGGGCCATCTGGTTCTTCTCGGTGATGTAGGCGGCGAACTCGAAGGCGATCTTCTGGTGCTCGCCCGGCGCCACGCCGACGATCTCGTAGCTCTTGATGCCGCCGTGCTGGTCTTCCTTCATCCCTGGCACCAGTACGAAGTCGTATTTCAGGCCGGACTCCTTCGCCGCCTGCTCGTAAGTCGGATTGACCCACGGACCGACGACGTGGAACGCCAGCTGGTTGGTGATGAAGAGGTCCTTGGTCGACTGGTCGTTGCGGCTGGTGCCGCTGTTGAGCGGCGCCATGTCGACGAAGAGCTGCAGGACCTTCTGATAGGTCGCCGGATCGATCTTGGTCTTCATCGCGTCGAAATCGATGCCCCAGCCGTCGATGCCGCCGACGATCGCATAGGTGCTGGCGACCGAGTTGAAGACCTGGGTCTGGTCGGGAACGGCGTATTTGCCGGCCTCGTGCACGGCCTGCATCTGCGCGTACCACTCGTTCCAGTCCTTGGGCGGCTTCGCGGTGTCGATGCCGGCTTCCTTCAGGACGGTCAGGTTGCGGAACATGATCTCGCCGAAGCCGGTATAGGGCAGGCAGTAGAGTTCCTCCGGCTTCGGCATGCAGCTCTTCAGCGCGTCCTCGTCGAACTGGTCGCGGTAGGACTGGGGCATCTCCATCCACAGCGGGTAGAGATTGGAGAGCGCCCCGACCTCGACGAGCTGTGCGCCAACCGACAGGCCGTTCATGAAGACGTCGGGCAGGGTGCCGCTCGCCGCGCCGGCGATCTGGCCGGCCGTCAGGTCGTCGTCGCCCCGCCCGGAGATGTTGATGGTGACGTTCGGGTGCTTTTCCTTGAACTCGGAAATGAAGGTCTGCTGCAGCGCCAGCGCATCGCCCTGGGCGAAGTCGGAATAGACCCAGTATTCGAGCGTCACCGGCTCGTCGGCGAAGGCGGGGCTGGCCGCGATGGCCAAAAGGACGGATGCTGACTTCACAACGGCGGAACTGCGCATGAGGCTCTCCATTTGCTCGACGGGCATCAAACTCTCAGCCGCTCGACCGGGCGCGACTTATGTTAGGCATGTTAACAAACAAAATACGACGCGCAAGCTGAAAAATGCGCCGTGCCCGTTTTCAAGTCTTCAGGCGCCGCGCGGCGGCAGTCTCAGCGATGTCTCCGATCGGCCGGAACGGCGAACGGGTGCAGGGAAAAGAGGGACGGCGCAGGACCGTGGCGCTCACGCCCCATGGCCGTTCGGCGAGGCCGTGGGGCCGCCTCTCGTCAGGGCGAGGTCTGCACCAGCACGACGTCGAGCGCGCGGTCGACGGCCAGCTTCTCGATGCCGAGCACGGTCGCGTCGGGGCCGAGCGAACTCGTCTCGACGTCGACCGGATAGCTGAGGGCGTTTGCGACCGTCCGCACGACGGGAAGGATCAGCGGGCTGGTTCCCACCCCGCCGCCGAGGACGACGAGGCCGGGGTCGACGATGGCGACGCAGCTCGCGACCAGCGCCCCGATGTCGGCGGCATGCCGCTCGACGTGCTCGCGGGCGGGAGCGTCGCCGTTTTCGGCGCGATGGAAAAGCGCGCCGGCGTCTTCGGGGGGCGGCCCCGCCTTTTCGGGCCACGCCTGGCGGACGCGACGCATCAGCATTTCCGTGCCGAGATAGGTCTCGGCCTCGCCGGCGACGGGCGTGTGGCCGGGCGCAAAGGGGTAGGCGAGGTGGCCGATCTCGCCGGCCGCGCCGTTGCGGCCGCGGATCAGCCGGCCGGAGAGCATCAGGCCCATGCCGAGCTTCAGGCCGATCTGGATATAGGCGAAGTCGTCCCGCCCCTTGGCGACTCCGTAGACTCTCTCGGCGACGGCAGCGCAGTTGACGTTGTTTTCCAAAACGAGTTCGGGGCCGGCTGGCGGCGCGAAGTGGGTGAAGAGTTCGTCCTGGCGGGTGGCGGCCCGCTCGGCGCCGTCGGCGACCACCCGCGACGGCAGGGCGATGCCGACGGCCCGCAAAGGCCCCCAGCCCGTCTCCGCCTCGCCGGCGGCTGCCGCGAACTCTTCGGCCACGGCGCGGCTGATTTCCTCGTTCATCAGCCGATGGCTGGCCGGCAGGCGGTAGGTGCGGCTGTGCAGCAGGCGGTGGTCGAGCGTCGCCACCCGAAGCCGCACATGGGTCGAGCCGGCGTCGATCGCCATCACGCGGCCGGCACCGGCGCCGACGCGGTAGAGTGCCGCCTTGCGCCCGAGGCTGCCTTGCGATTCGCCGACCTTTTCGACATAGCCGAGCCGCTCCAGTTCGCCGATCGAGGCCGACATGGTCGGCCGCGACAGCGCCAGTTGCTCGCCGATCTGCGGCCGGGTTGCCGGGCCGCTCGCCACGAGGCTGCGAAAAACCGCCTTGGCGCTCGGCGTCAGTTCGGCCGCCGAAAAACTCTCGCCCGGTCTCGACAAATGACTGAAACCCATTTGTTATGAAGCTTTATGAATTATCGTGGCGTGATGATCCGATTGGAGGAAGCATATGTCACGGCAAAGGGAAAATGGCAAAATGCGTGATTGGTCGGCGTTCGAAATCGGCTACGACGTGCCGGCCCTGCCCGGCATGGCCCTCAGCGACGTGCAGACGCCGGCCCTGGTCGTCGACCTCGATGCCCTCGAACGCAATCTCGACCGGATGCGCACCCATGCCGCGGCGGCGGGAATGCGCCTGCGGGCGCATGCCAAGAGCCACAAGTCGGCCGACATTGCCGCGCTGCAGATCGGTCGGGGCGGGGCCTGCGGGATCTGCTGTCAGAAGGTTTCGGAAGCCGAAGCCATGGTGCGCGCCGGCATCGGCGACATCCTGGTCACCAACGAGGTGCGCGATCCGGTCAAGCTCGACCGCTTGGCCCGGCTCGCCGAGCGGGCCCGGATCGTCGTCTGCGTCGACGATCCGGAGAATGTCGGGCCGCTGTCACGGGCGGCGCGACGCCACGGCGTCACCGTCGAGGCTCTGGTCGAGATCGACTGCGGTGCCGGCCGCTGCGGCATCCGTCCCGGCGCACCCGCCGTGGGCCTCGCGCAGGCGATCGCGGCGGCGGAGGGGCTGCGTTTCGCCGGTCTGCAGGCTTATCACGGTCCCGCCCAGCACATCGCCGATCCCGCCGAACGGGCCGCCACCATCGCGGCGGCCGCCGACGTCACGGCCCGGACGGTTTCGCTCCTTTGGGACGCCGGCCTCGCCTGCGACATCGTCGGCGGCGCCGGCACGGGGAGCTTTCCCTTCGAGGCGCGTTCGGGCGTCTACAACGAACTGCAATGCGGCTCCTACGTCTTCATGGATGCCGACTACGAGCGGATCCGCGCCGAAGACGGCGGGCGGGTGGGCGGCTTCGAGAATGCCCTCTTCGTCCTGACCTCCGTCATGAGCCGTCCAAGGCCCGATCGCGCCGTCTGCGACGCGGGCCTGAAGGCCCTTGCCGTCGACAGCGGCCTGCCGCGGGTGTTCGGCAGGGAAGGAGTGCGATACGACGGCGCTTCCGACGAGCACGGCGTCCTCGCGATCGACGGTGGGGACGTCGCGATCGACGAGCGGATCAGGCTCGTGCCCGGCCATTGCGACCCGACCTGCAATCTCCACGACTGGTTCGTCGCGCTGCGCGGCGAAACGGTCGAGACCCTCTGGCCGGTGACCGCGCGCGGCAAGGTCTTCTGACGAAAGCCCCGCCCTTGCCTGCAAGCGGCGAGGCCATCCCGGCTGCCCTGGCTTCGCCCCGTGCCCATCGCCGGCCGGCGCCCCACCACGGACGGCGGAGCTGGACCGCCGGCGGTGATCGGGGGACGTCCGTCGCGGCAGGTCGGCTCCTTCGGCCGCGAAACAGGCGACGCGTCCCTCGACGATCGAAAAGTCGCGTGCGCTGGAGGACGGATCGTATTAATTCGGGAGGCAAGATCGTATCCGATCCACATCTGCACTATCGAGCCGATCGCCTGGGTGACGACGATTTCGCCCGACGGGGTGGTGAACGCCGCCCCCTATTCCTTCTTCAACTGCCTCTCCGCAGACCCTACGACTGTCGCGATCGGGGTCGGGAACCGGCCGGACCGCAGCCATGAGGACACGACCCAGAATATCCCCATGACCGAGGTGTTCACGATCCACATCGTCGATCGCGCCAATGTCGAGGCGATGGCCGCGACGGCAGCCCAGGCTCTGGGTTCGGGACTACTTCGATCACGCCCCGCCGAGCGCGTGCGACGTCGAGCGTCGCGGCGTCGGGGTCTTCTGATGACGTCGCGCCGCGTCGCCGGACGCATCCGATCGCATGGCCGCGACAGGCTCCGCGATCGGGGCTCGCGGACGGCGCGGCCGGCCAAGGAATTTCGATGGGACTGACCGGCGAGGAGGGGCGCCCGGGCGAGGCGCCGCGCTGGCATCCGTTGTTTCCGGCATCGGAGCTGGCAGACGGCGCGCTGCGCCCCGCTGCCGTCGCCGGCCACGTCGTCGTCGTGGTGCGGGACGGCGCGCGGTTCTATGCGTTTCAGCGGGCCTGCCCGCATGAAGGAGCGGATCTGTCGGAGGGATGGTGCGCGGCCGGCCGGTTGCATTGCCCGCGTCATCAGGCCTCCTTCGACCTGTCGAGCGGGGCGGTCGCGGCCGGTTGGTCCTTCGCCCCGCCGAAAACCTATCCTCTCGAGGTTCGCGGCGGCGTCGTCTTCATCGCGATTCCCTCGGCCCGGCCGGCCCCTTGAGGCGCTGCCGTCAGGCCCGGCCCTGCGGGCGCCGTCCTTCGGGCAAGAGTTCCGTCGCCGCCGCGACGAGACGGCCGGAGGGCGACCGCAATTCGTCGAGGATGGTGAAATGGTCGGCGCCCTCGATGGCGATCAGCGGCCCCGGAGCGCCCGCCGCGGCGCGCTTGGCGTGCAGGCGCATCGCATCGTGGACGAGGGCCGGAACCTCGCGGGAGCCGTAGGCGACGGCGAGCGGCTTCCGGGTCACCGGCAGGCGCAGCGGCGAGAGCGTCTCGATTTCCCGATCGGTGAGCTTCAGCGCCTCGTTCAGATAGGTGTCCCGGATCGGGCCGAGTTCGTAGACGCCGGAAACCGCCAGTCCCGCCACGACCGAGGAATGGCCGAGCAGCATCGCGGTCAGCTGGGCGCCCGCCGACCAGCCCGCCAGCACGATCGGCCCGCCGATGCCGTGCATGCGGCCTTCCCGGGCGATCCAGTCGAGGGCGTCGCCGATCTCCGCGACGATGTCCGTCAGGCTGGCGTGGGGGGCGAGGGTGTGGCTCGGCATCGCCACCGACCAGCCGGCCTCGAGCGGCCCCTCGGCATAGGCGGCGAAGACCTCGCGCGAGTTCTTCTGCCAGTAGCCGCCATGGATGAAGACCAGGCAGGGGGCGTTCGGATCGGCGGCGGGGTAGAGGTCGAAGAGCATGCGCTCCTTGCCGCCATAGGAGAGATCGAGCTTGGCCGGATAGGTCCCGCGCAGCTTGGTGGAGGCGCGATCGCGCGCCGCCACCAGATCGGCGCTGTTCTTCACCGCCGCGTTGTTGTCGTAGGCGGCGTCCCGCTCGGCCTGGGAAAGTTTTGCCCAGACGTCCTGGGGGGCGGGCGCCGGCTCGGTCCCGCTCATGCCGCGACCGCCACCGGCAGGATCGGCGCGTCGGCATCGAAACGCTCGCCGGCCCTGAGGCAGAATGCGGGGCGCAGGAGACGCTCGGCGATGATGCGCATGTCCTCGTTGTCGCGCAGGAGGAAGCGGCCGCGATCGTCGTGAAGCACCGACACGTCGGCGACGCGTCCGACGGCGAGGCTGCCGATCTCCTCGCTCATGCCCAGCATCTCGGCCGGATGGCTGGTCACCATGGGGACGACCTCCTCCAGCGACAGGCCGAGGGTCATCATCGAACTCATCGCCTGGGTGAGGCTGAAGCGCGCCTGGCCCTTGAAGGGATGGTTCTCGTCGTCGTGATGCTCCTCGGGCGTTCCCGCGGGGGCCGGCACCTCGGGGATCTCGGTGTTGTAGCCGTGCATGTCGGCGCCCAGCGTATAGGGGATCACGCCCGCCGGGAGCGCCGCCTTGGCCACCCGGTAGGAGAAGTGGCTGCCATGGCCGACATCGACCTTCAGACCGGCATCCATGGCGGTCTGGATGATGTGATGCACCTCGCCCTGTTCGTTGATGAAGCCGCCGGGATGGCGCGTGAACGGATGCGCCAGAACGTCGCCGGGGCGCAGAAGCGGGATCACCCGCTCCATGATCGTGTCGGCGTCCTCGCCGTTGGCGCCGCTTTCGGGAAGGCCCCAGAGCTGGCCGAAATGGACGTAGAGCGGCAGGTCCGAGCGCCGGCTGATCTCGGCCGCCAGTTCCATCACCTTGATGCCCCAGCGGGCGAAGCCGCCGATCTCGGCATGGCCCTTGATGCCGCGCACGATGTCCTTGTTGGCCCGCGCCGAGCGGACGGTCGCTTCGACGTCGACCCCGTCCGGGCTGTAGAGATTGGGATAGAAATGCCCCTCGAGGCCGCCGACGAGATAGGCCGAGAGAAACGCCATGACGCGGGTCTTCGCCGGCTCGGCGATGAATTTGCGAAAGCCGGGAAGCGTCATGCAGGACGGGCCGCCCTGATCGACGACGGTGGTGACGCCGGAATGGACGCCGACCATGTCCGCCGGCAGTCCGAAACGGCCGGTGACATACTGGTAGACGTGGCCGTGCGTGTCGATCATCCCCGGCAGCACCAGCTTGCCGGAGACGTCGACGACCTCCCTGGCGCTGGCCGGCAGGATGGTCGGCGCGATGGCGGCGATTCGCCCGTCCTTGACGGCGACGTCGTTGATGCCGTCGATCCCCGAGGCCGGGCAGATCACCCGCCCGCCCTTGAGAACGAGATCGTATCCGCTGACTTCCATGGCGTTTTCCTTCGCGGCGGCGTGGCGATGTGGACGTGATGGGAAAAGCGAAGCATACTTCGCATTCCAGTGCAAGCGACCGGTCGCCCCATGCGCGGCCCGAGAGGAAGGACGAGATGGCAGATCCCGGGGTGCCGCAGGGCGGACTGACGCATTGGCCGCTGGACGAGCGGCCGGGCTTTCTGGCGCGGCGCCTCTATCAGATCCATGTCAGCCTGTTCAGCACGCTGTGCGCCGAGTTCGCCGTGACGCCGGTGCAATACAGCCTTCTGTCGACCCTGGGAGAGACCGGCGAGGCGGACCAGACGAGCCTTGCCCGCGCCGTCGCGCTCGACCGCACGACGACGACCGGCGCCTTGAAGCGGCTGGAAGGGCGCGATCTCGTCCGGCGCCAGGTCGGCACGCGCGACCGCCGCGCCCAGACCTGCCGGCTGACGCCGGCGGGGCACGCGCTGCTGGTGGCGATGGAGGCGGCGGTTCGCAGGGCCCACCAGGCGACGGTGGAGCGGCTCGACCCGGCGGAGCAGGCGCAGTTGATCGCTCTGATGCAGAAGCTGGTGGCGGCCCATGACGGCCCGTCCGATGGAGAACCGATGGACGGAGAGGACGCGATGCGCCGTTTCGGCGGGGCAGGCCCCGCGTCGGCCGGACGCGAGGAAAGTCGCCCGAACGGTTGACCGCAGGAACGCCCGGACGCGGCGGTGACCACGGCTACTGCGGCGCCGCCGCGTCGCCGTGGCGTCGGTCACCGGGCGGGCGCGATCGTCGGCGGCCCGTCGTCCCCGACCGATGCGACCGGCCGCCAGCATCCGTTTTCCGTGCGCCTGAGCAGGGGCGTCGCGAAGACGCCCGCGATCTTGCCGGTGAAGCCCGGCAGCGCCGTCGCCACCGCGACGCGCCAGCGATCGGTCTGCAGCATGGCGGCGGCGACGACCACCGGTTCGACCCCGAGCTTTCCGAGCAGCCTGAGCACGGCGACGAGCGAGGAGCCGGTCGAGACGACGTCGTCCACCACCGCGACGCGGCGCCCGATCAGAAGCGGCACGAGGCGCGGATCGACGAACAGCGTCTTCGGCGTTTTGCGGCTGCTGATCGAGGAGGAGGGCTCGCTGAGGGCGTCGTCGTACCAGAACTTGCGGGTGGTCCCGAGCGCCACCATTCGCGGATGGCCGAGCCGGCGGGCGACGCCGTTCGCCAGCGTCAGGCCGAGCGTCGGGACGGCGACGACGATCTCGGCGCCGGCCCGCGCAACGATCGCGGCCATCGCGTCCATCAGCGCGTCCTCGACGGCGAAGCTCGCCTGATTGACGATCAGCGAGGCGACGGCGAAGCCCGCCTCGTCGGGTAGCGGACGGATCGGCAGGACGATCTGGCGGCCGTCGGGAAGGCTGGCGGGAAACGTCTCGCGATGATCGCTGCGATGAGGATCGGCGAAGCTGCCGGGCGGATGCAGCGTCTGCCAGACCTCGGATGGCGCGACGGAAGATGCCGGCGAAGGCGTGTTCCCGCTCATCGGGCCGCAAGGGCCGCCGCGGCGGCTGCGGGCGCCGCACCGGGGCGGGGATCCCGCGGCTCGATCGTGGGGATGGCGTCGATCAGCTCGCGCGTATAGGCGTCCTTCGGGTCGGTCAGGACCTCCGTCGTCGCTCCCTCTTCGACGATGACGCCGCCGCGCATGACGATCACCCGGTCGCAGAGCAGGCGAACGACTTCGAGATCATGGCTGATGAACAGATAGCTCAGCCCCATTTCGGCCCGCAGATCGGCGAGGAGGTTGAGGACGACGGCCTGCACCGAGACGTCGAGCGCCGCCGTCGGCTCGTCGAGGATCAGGAGGTCCGGCGACAGGGCGATCGCCCGGGCGATGCCGACGCGCGCCTTCTGGCCGCCGGAGAGCTGGTGCGGAAAGCGATCGAGCAGGGCTTGCGGCAGCGAGACCCTGTCGGCGAGCTCGGCCACCCGGTCGTCGACCGAGCGTCCGTCGCCGCGGCGCCCGAGCCTGAGGATCGGATCGGCGATGGACCGGCGCGCGGTGAAGCGCGGGTTGAGGCTCGCAGTGTGGTCCTGGAAGACCATCTGCATGCGGGCCCTCAGCGGCGACCTCGCAAAGCTCGCGCGGGGGATCTGGTCGATGCGCTCGCCGTCGAAGACGATCTCGCCCGCGGTGGGATCGAGAAGCCGCATGATCATCGACGAGGTCGTCGACTTTCCGCAGCCGGATTCGCCGACGAGTCCGAGGCTCTCGCCGCGATCGAGGGTGAAGGATATGTCGTCGACGGCCGGCGCCGGCGGTTCGGCCTTGCCGAGGAGCCGGCCCGGCAGGCCGCGCTTCTTCGCGAAAGTCTTGGTGAGGCCGGAGATTTCGAGGAGCGGCCTGGCGGCGGTCGCCGGCCACGCGGCCGGCGCCGTGCCGCGCTCGGCGTCGCCGGTGGGAAGCAGGTCCCGCAGGCCGGCGGTCCGTCGGGGCATGGCGGCGATCAGGCGCCGGGTATAGGGGTGCTGCGGGTCGTCGAACAGGCTGCGGGCGGGCGCCGTCTCGACGATCCGGCCCTTCTCCATGACGACGATCCGGTCGCAATAGGTCGCCGCCAGCCCGAGGTCGTGGGTGATCAGCAACATCGAGAGGTTCGATTGCCGGCGCAGCTCGTCTGCGAGGTCCATCACCGCCTTCTGGGTCGTCACGTCGAGCCCGGTGGTCGGCTCGTCGGCGATGAGGAGCTGCGGATCGCAGGCGAGCGCGATGGCGATGACGACGCGCTGGCACATGCCGCCGGACAGTTCGAACGGATAGGCGTGATAGCGCTCCTCCGGCCGGGCGATCCGCACCTTGCGCAGCATCTCGACCGCCTTGGCGCGGACGTCGTGCCGCGTCGCCTGGGAATGGCGCAACAGCACGTCCTCGATTTGCCGGCCGACGGTGCGGATCGGATTGAGGGCCGAGCGCGGGTCCTGGAAGATCATCGACATTTCGCGGCCGCGCAGGTCCGACATCGCGGCTTCGCTCGCCGTCCCGAGATCCATGCCGCCGAAGGTGATGCTGCCGCTCGCCACCGTGCCGTTGCGGTCGAGGATCTTCATCGCGGCGTAGGAGGTCACCGACTTTCCCGAACCGGATTCGCCGACGATGCCGAGCGCCTCGCCCTTCTGCAGCCTGAAGGAGACGTCGCGCACCGCCTCCACCGTGCCGCCACGGGTCTCGAAGGTCACGGCGAGATCGTCGATCTGGAGCAGCGGAATGTCGTTCATCGTTGCCGCCTCACGTTCGCTGGCGCGGATCGACGAGATCGCGCAGGCCGTCGCCGAGAAGGTTGAAGGTGAAGACGGCGAGCATCAGCGTCGCGCCGGGAAACAGCGCCAGCCACCACTCGCCGGAGATGATGAAGTTCGAGCCCTCCGCGACCATGATCCCCCATTCGGGGGTCGGCGGGCGCACGCCGAGACCGATGAAGGACAGGCCCGCGGCGTTCAGCATCGCCCAGCCGAGATTGAGCGAGATCTGCACCATCAGGGGCGGCAGCACGTTCGGAAAGAGGTGCACCGCCATGATGCGCAGGTCGCCGTTGCCGGACAGGCGGGCAGCCTGGACGAAACCGGATTCGCGTCGCACGGCGATCTCCGAGCGCACGATCCGGGCGTAGAAGGGCAGATTGATGATCGCCGTGGCGTAGACGATGTTTTCCACCGTGTTGCCGGCGGCGGCGACGATGCCCATCGCGAGCACGAACAGCGGAAAGGCCATGATCACGTCGATCAGGCGGCCGAACACCGCATCCACCCAGCCGCCGAAATAGCCCGACAGGGAGCCGATCAGCGAACCGGCGACGAAGGAGAGCGCGACCGCGCCAAAGGCGATGCCGAGATCGAGCCGGGTCGCGACGACGACGCGGGAGAAGACGTCGCGGCCGAGATTGTCGGTGCCGAACCAGAAGTCGAAGGAGGGCGGCTGGAGCGCCGCCTGCGGATTGGAGGCCAGCGGATCGTAAGGCACAATTGCCGGCCCGAGGATCGCCGCGAGGACGAAGACGGCAGCCATCGCCATCGCCAGCATCGTCGTCGTCGAGCCGCGGGCGATGTAGGCGGCGAGGCGCAGGCGGTCGCCGATCGCGCCCTTCAGCCGGCCGCCGGGCGACCTGGGGAGCGCGTTGGGTACGGTCTTGCTCATCGTCGGGTCAGGTCTCATGGGCGATCCGCGGATCGAGCAGGGTGTAGAGGATGTCGATCACGAGATTCAGCGTCACGAACAGCAGCGCCATCGTCAGGACGAAGCCCTGGACGGCGGCATAGTCGGAGGAGATCAGCGCATCGACGGCATAGGAGCCGATGCCTGGCCAGGCAAAGACCTTCTCGACCAGGACGTTGGCGCCGAGGGCGAAGGAGAACACCATGCCGAGGGTCGTCACCACCGGCAGGAGCGCATTGCGCAGCGCGTAGACGAACAGCACCGTGCGGCGCGACAGGCCGGCGGCGCGGGCGGTGCGGATGTATTCGCTGCCGAGCGCGGCGATCATCGAGGCGCGGGTCATCCGGGCGATCGGCGCCATGGTGAAGAGCGCCAGCGTGATCGACGGCAGGAGCAGCTGCGCCAGCGATGCGCGGAACGTCTCGATGTCGCCGGCAATCAGGGAATCGACGAGGTAGAAGCCTGTCACGGCGGGCGGCGGAAGGTACAGGATGTCGAGGCGACCGAGCGGCGAGGGCGCCCAGCCGAGCTTGAAGTAGAAGATGAACAAAAGGAGCAGGCCGGTGAAGAAGGTCGGCAGGCTGACGCCGGCCGTCACCAGGAACCGCGTCGCCTGATCGATGATCCCGTCGGGGCGGGTCGCCGCGAGGATGCCCGCGGGAATGGCGACGACGAGGGACATGAACAGCGCCAGAAAGGTCAGTTCGAGCGAGGCCGGCAGGCGTGTCAGGAGATCCGACAGGACGCTCTGCCCGGTCGAGATCGACCGGCCGAGATCGCCCGCGGCGAGATCCTGCAGATAGCCGACGAACTGCACGGGCAGCGACCGGTCGAGACCGAGCGAACGGCGGATCTCGGAGATGGATTCCGGCGTCGCCGTCGGCCCGGCGAAATAGGCGGCGGGATCGCCGGGCAGCGCCCGCGTCAACAGGAAGCTGATGACGATCACGCCGAAGATCGTCGGCAAGGAGAGCGCGATGCGTCCCGCGGCGAGGGATAGGCGACCCATCTGTCGTGTCCGATCGGTTTTCTGGCGAGGCTGGATGGGCGGGGGAGGGGGGGGGCCCGGGCCCCCCCCCCCCCCCCCCCGGGGGGGGGGGGCCCCGCAAATAAGCCGCCCGGCGGCGCAATGGGGGGGGT
>NZ_JAJUWU010000006.1 GCF_021390325.1 Jiella avicenniae
CCACCCCTGTGGGGGGGGGGGGGGGTGTGGGGGGGGGGGGGGGGGGGGGGGGGGGGGGCGGGCCCGGCCCCCCCCCCCCCCCCGCCCTCTGGCGTCTCAGGCCTCGAACTTCAGCGGCCGGGCGTCGATCTGGCGGTGGAACCAGAACTCGTAGCCGTCGAGATTTTCGGCCATCGCCGAGTTCAGGGTCGGCTGCCACAGCGGGATGCGCGGCAGATCGTCGATGGCGATCTCGATCATCCGCCTGACGTTCGGCGCATAGTCCGGCGCGTCGACGGGCATCGGCAGCGTCGCGTCGACGAGCTTCTGCATTTCCGGATTGTCGTAGTTCGAGGCGTTGAAGAGGTTGCCCTTCAGATAGGAGAAGTAGAAGTAGTAATCCGGGGTATCGAGCCAGCCGCCGAAATTCTCGAGCAAGAGCGGCAGGCGCTTCTCGACCAGCGCGATGGTGCGCCAGTTCGCCCCGGGAATCTTCTCCAGCGTCACGTTGATGCCGATCTGGCGCAGCGAATCCTGGATCAGCGCCGCCGCCGGCTCGCCCCAGTCGGCGAAGTCGAGGCTGAAGGACAGGGGAACGTCGAAACCCTTGGCATAGTCGGTCTCGGCCAGCAGCGAGCGCGCCTTGTCGAGGTCGGTCGTGTAGGGGAAGGGCTGCGGCCAGCTGATGTCCTGCGGCGCCGTGCTCTCGCCGCCCCACAGCGGGACGCCGAGCCCGTAGGCGGCCTGATCGAAGAGCTGCTGATAGGGCAGCGCCCAGGCCAGTGCCTGGCGCACCCTTTTGTCCTTGAACGGCTCGAAGGTCAGATTGGGGCAGAGCGTGTGGATGCAGTTGGCGATCGGCGAGCCGACGACCTTCACGGTCTTGGAATCCTTGAGATCCTTGGCATCCTTGTTGGGGATGTCGAAGGACAGGGTCACGTCGCCGCGCTCGACGAGGGCACGCCGGGTCGACAGGCTCGGAACCTCGCGGACGATGACCCGCTCCATCGCCGGGACCGGGCCGCAGGTCCACGCTTCGTTGCGCGCATAGACGATCTGCTGGCCGGGATCCCAGCGTTCCACCTTGAAGGCGCCGCCACCGGCGGGTGTGCGGTGGAGATAGTCGCTCGCCCAGGGGTCGGCGTCGGTGGCGTTTTCGAGGGCGAGCTTGGAATTGATGACGATGGCGACGGGCACGCCGAGATCGGGCAGCGACAGTTTCGACGGCTCCTTCAGGTCGACCCGGAAGGTAGCCTCGTCGACGGCGACGAACTGAGCCGGATCGGTGAACCCGCCGGCGCCCATCTGCGATTTGGGAAACCCGCCGAGGGCGAGCGCCCGTTCGAACGACCAGCGCACGTCCTCGGCCGTCACCTTCGCGCCGTCCCAGAACTTCGCGTCGGACCTGAGCTTGAAGGTGATCGACTTGCCGTCCTCGGCGCTCTCCCAGCTTTCGGCGAGTTCCGGCACGACCTGCGAATAGTCGAAGGTATAGGAGCCGTCCTCGCGCTGATTGACCCCGAAGCTCACCAGCCGGTCGTAGACGTTGACCGCCACCTGATAGCTCGGCCGGTTGGTGCCAGTGCGATGGATGTCGAGACTGTTGATCGATCCGCCGGTGACGACGACGGCCTGCTGGCGGCCCTGCGCATGGGCGAGGTTGCGCAGAAAGGGAAGGTTGGCCGCGGCGAGGCCGCCGGCGGTGGCCTTGAAGAATGTTCTGCGATCCATGATCTGTCCTTGCTGGCTTGGGATGGAAATGGAAAAGGCCTTGGAGCGAACGAGATGGTCTTTGGGGGCCGGAGTCGGTTATGTCGTGAAATTGCATGCAATCATCGTGCCAAGACGAAAGTGCAGGATTTTCAGTGGGATGAGAATTTTCGCCCGAAGGTCACTGCCTGTTTCCTGTGCGATGGCGCGAAACTTCGGGCATCGAAGGGGGCACGCGGCGCGGCGTCGACGTCGGTCGCCGCAAGGCCTCGCTCACCCGGCGCGGATGGCCGGCGTTTGGGTCGCGCGCGCCCAGCTACGGCCGGCGTTCCAGGCGAGAGCCGTTGGAAATGGGCTTCGGTCGCGCCGGTCGGGTCGTGCGCCGTCTTCGATCTTCGCCGGATCCGGCGCTATTGCGCCGAGTAGCGCAGCAGGAACTGCCGGGCACGATCGGTCTTCGGCCGGGTGAAGAACTCTTCGGGCGCCCCGCTTTCGACGATCCGGCCCTGGTCGAGAAACACCACCCGGCTGGCCACGTCCCGCGCAAAGGCCATCTCGTGGGTCACCACGACCATGGTCATGCCCTCGCGGGCGAGATCCTTCATCACAGCCAGCACTTCGCCGACGAGTTCCGGGTCGAGCGCACTGGTCGGCTCATCGAACAGCAGCAGATCGGGTTTCATGGCCAGTGCCCGGGCGATGCCGACCCGCTGCTTCTGGCCGCCGGAGAGTCGCGCCGGATACTGCCCCGCCTTGTCGGCGATGCCGACCCGCTGGAGCAGCGCCTCCGCCTCGCGCCGGACCTCCGCCTTGTCCCGGCGCTGCACGTGGATCGGCGCTTCCATGACGTTTTCGAGCACGGTCAGGTGCGGCCAGAGGGCGAAATGCTGGAACACCATGCCGATGCGCGTTCGGATCGCGGCGAGTTCCCTGTCGTTCATGACGATGTTGCCGGACGGGCGGATGCCGATCCTCTGGCCCTTCAGGACGATGAAGCCGGCGTCCGGCTCCTCGAGCCAGTTGAGGCAGCGCAGGAAGGTCGATTTTCCCGACCCGGAGGGGCCGAGGAGGCAGACGGTCTCGCCCTTTCGGACGGTCAGCTCCATGTCGGTGAGAACCGTATTGGCGCCGAAAGACTTCGAGACGCCGTGCGCGGCGAGCACCACCGGCGCTTCGGCGTCATCCATGGGCGGGGTCATTGCAGCTCCGTCATTGCCGGGCCTTCGCGACGCGTCCGACGAAGGCGACGCCGGTCTCGATCGCCATGCAGGTGATCCAGTAGAGGGCGATCGCCGCGACGAAGGAGGCGAAGGGCACGAAATAGGTGGTCTGGATGGCCATCGCCGCCTGGGTCAGTTCCGCCACCGCGATG
Organism: Jiella avicenniae; assembly: GCF_021390325.1. GTDB lineage: Bacteria > Pseudomonadota > Alphaproteobacteria > Rhizobiales > Rhizobiaceae > Jiella > Jiella avicenniae. The sequence continues at coordinate 3,062 of NZ_JAJUWU010000006.1, forward strand.
ATCGTCAGGAAGGCGCTGTCCTTGATGATCTGGATCGTCTGGTTGCCGATCATCGGCACGGCGGCGAAGAACACCGGCGGCAGGATGATCCGCCGCACGAGCTTCAGCCCGTGGAAGCCGAAGGCGTGGCCCGCCTCGATCGATTCCTTGGGAAGATTCGCCCAGGCGGCGCGCAGCAATTCGGCCATGTAGGCGACGTTGTAGACGATCAGCGCGATGAGGCCGGAGGTCCAGTTGCTCATCCTGATGCCGAAGCTCGGCAGGCCGTAATAGATCAGATAGGCGAGCAGCAGGAACGGCACGCAGCGCATCGCGTCGACATAGACGGTCGCGCCGATGCGGGCCGCCTTGCTGCGCGCCATCAGCGCCATGGCGAGAAGCGCGCCGAGGACGAGCGAGACGACGGCGGCGATGGCCGACAGGGCGATGGTGTTGGCAAAGCCCGACAGGAGGACGTCGCGATTGTCCCAGACGATGGTGAAACCGTTCATCGCAGCGCCTCCATTTCGGCGGCGCGACGGCGCTCGATCAGCCGCTGCGTCATGACGAAGACCGCGACGATCAGGCTGTAGAGGACGAGGGCGACGACGAAGGGCGGCAGCGGATCGTAGGTCCGTGCGCCGACGCGGGAGGCGGCGCGGGTGATGTCGACGAGGCCGAGGACGGCGATCGCCGGGCTCGACTTCACCTGCAGCGTCATTTCGTTGACGAGCGCCGGCAGGGCCGAATGGACGAGCTGGGGAAAGACGATACGGCGGAAGCGCAGGCCCCTCGTCATGCCGAAGGCACGGGCCGATTCGAGCTGCTCGCGCGGAAAGCTCATCAGGGCGCCGCGCCAGATCTCGGTGTTGAACGCCGCCGTCGACAAAGTGAGCGTGACGACGGCGGCGGTGACGGCGCCGAGCGAGATCCCCACCACCGGCAGGGCAAAGAAGATCAGGAGCGCCAGCGTCACCGCGGGCGAGGCCCGGATGACGCTGACATAGACGACGACGAAACGGTCGAGAACGGGGACGCTGGACCAGCGAATGAGGGCGAAGCCGAGGCCGAGCGGCAGGCCGATGACGATGCTCGCGAGCGAGATCGACACCGTGAACACGGCGCCCTGAAATATGGCGTAGACGTCGTACCAGGTCATGCGGCGATCCGGCGTCCTTTCAACTCACACCGCTCGGATCACTTGATGGCTTCCGGCATGTCCTCGAACGACGCGCCGAACCACTTCTTCTGCAGCTCGTACATCGTGCCGTCCTTGCGGGCCTCGAGCAGGACCGAACTGACGTATTCGACCAGCGCGTCGTTGCCCTTGGCCGTCGCCCAGGCGATGTAGACCGGTTCCGAAACCGCTTCGCCGAGTTCGAAGACGTCGGGCTTCTCGTTGACCAGCGCCTGGACGTTGATCAGCGTGTTGACGACGGCGTCGGTGCGGCCGATGGCGAGATCCTGATAGGCTTCCGGATAGCTCTGATATTCGACGATCCTGGCAATGCCCGCGCCGCCGTCCGCCTTCAGCTTCGCGTCGAAGGTCTGCAGGTGCTTGAGCATGGCGCTGCCGGCCTGAACGCCGACGGTCTTGCCGCTGAGATCGCTCGCCGAGGCGATGCCGTCCTGTCCCTTCTTCATCACGTAGAAGCTGGTGGATTCGGCGACCGGGCTGGTGAAGGCGAGGGTCTGCTTGCGCTCGTCGTTGACGAGGACGGCGGTGACGGCCATGTCGTACTTGCCCGTCGTCACGCCCGGCAGGATGCCCGCCCAGGGGATGATGTCCTGCTCGATCTCGAACGGCGCCTTCTCGCGGACGAGATCGAGAAGTGCGTTGTCGTAACCGCTCGGCTTGCCGTCCTCGATGAATTCGAATGGATGGAAATCGTCCTCGGTGGCGACATGCATCGTGCCGCTCGACTTGATCGCCTCCAGATCCGCGGCTTTCGCATCACTGACGCCGGCACCGGCCAGAGGCGCCAGGAGGACGGCTGCAAGCGCGAGACGCCGCAAGGCGAAGCGCGGAAGAAGATCACGGTCGAGGCGCATTGGGGGCTCCTGTTCATCAGGCTGAAAAGGCGCAGCCGGCGGGGCTGCTGGGGTGACGATCGACGCCGTGCCGAAAGGCGCCGTCTTTCGCCAGCCGGGCTGGCGTCGAGGGCGTGACGGACGGCCAATCGTAAGCATGCTGAGCAAGTGTCGTGCCAAGCCGCCCGGACGGTGCCGGACGCGGCTGTTCCGTTGGAATCCCTCCAATCGCGACCGGAAGCGCCCGCTGTCGCCGGCCGACACGGTCGCGGCGGCTTCGCCCATTAACTGGGCAACAGGCGAGATCTCTGCCTAGCTTTCAGGCGCAAATCGTCAGTATGCTGATGGTATCTGCGCTCTTGGGTCGGCGCCATGACGGTCGGCGATCGATACGCGCCAAATGCCGACGGCAGGGTGTTACTTTCAGTGTGCTGCACAATTGCCTCGCTGCCGCGTATGGCCCGCCGCTTGCTTGCGTCCCGCACGACGCGGCCGTCGCGGTCGCACCCATCCGATCAGCCATTCTGGAGCTTTGCCATGACATCCCCCACCCGACCGGCCTCCGCCGCCGCATCGACCGAGATCGTTCCCCCCGGCGGGCGCTGGTCCGGCCGGCTGGAAGCCGGCGACCGGCTGCGCATCACCGATATCGAGGGCCAGCAGGCGGTGGATTTCCTCTGCTACGGCGCCGACATGCCGCTCGACAGGATGAATCTTCCGAACACGATCAAGCTCAACAAGTCGCTCTACGTGACCAGGGGCTGCCGGATCTATTCCGATCACGCCCGCGTCCTGTTCACGGTCGAGGAGGACAGCTGCGGCTATCACGACACGCTGGCGGGCTGCTGCAGCAACGAGAGCAACAAGCTTCGCTACGACGTCGACACCACGGCGAGCTGCCGCGCCAACTTCATCGCCGAGCTGTCGAAATGGGGGCTCGGTCCCTCGGAGATCGTCTCGAACATCAACTTCTTCATGCGGGTCCCCTTCAAAGAGGACGGCCATGTCGTCATCGCCGACGGCATCTCGAAAGCCGGCGACCACGTGGTGCTGAAGGCGGAGCGGCCGGTGCTCGCGGTTCTGTCCAACTGTCCGCAGGAACACAATCCGGCGGCTGGCGGTAAGCCGACGCCGATCGAGGTCGAGGTCATCCGCGCCGCTTCGCTCTGAAAGATCCCGTCATGGCTGAACACGGATACGCCTCGGGCCGGCTCAACCTTCCCTTCGTCGGCATCTCCACCTTCGCGAAAAGCCCCTATGTCGGCGACTGGGACGCCATCGAGGCCGATGTCGCCGTCCTTGGCGCTCCCTTCGACATGGGGACGCAGTGGCGCTCCGGCGCCCGCTTCGGGCCGCGCGGCATCCGCGAGGCCTCGACGCTGTTTTCCTTCGGCCATGCCGGCGCATACGATCACGAGGACGACGTCACCTATCTCGACGACGTGCGGATCGTCGATCTCGGCGATGCCGACATGGTGCACACCGACACCGCGACGAGCCACGCCAATATCGAGGCGGGGGTGCGCAAGATCCTCGCCGCCGGGGCGTTGCCCGTCGTGCTGGGGGGCGATCACTCGATCAACATCCCCTGCATCGCCGCCTTTTCCGATCAGGAGCCGGTGCATCTGGTCCAGATCGATGCCCATCTCGACTTCGTCGACGAGCGCCACGGCGTCCGATACGGCCACGGCAATCCGATGCGTCGGGCGGCGGAGCAATCCCATGTCACCGGGCTGACGCAGATCGGCATCCGCAACGTCTCCTCCACCGCCAGGGAAGGCTACGAGGCGGCCCGTGCCATGGGATCGGACATCCTGTCGGTGCGCGACCTCCGCCGGCTCGGCGTCGCCGCCGTGCTCGAGCGCATTCCCGCCGGCAAGCGCTATTATCTCACCCTCGACATCGACGGGTTCGATCCCTCGATCGCACCGGGAACCGGAACGCCGAGCCATGGCGGCTTTCTCTATTACGAGGTGCTGGAGTTGATCGCCGGGCTGGCGGCGCGGGGCGAGATCGTCGGCATCGATCTCGTCGAGGTGGCGCCGCCCTATGATCCGGCGGAGGTCACCGCGATCCTCGCGGCGCAGGTTCTGCTCAATGCGATCGGCCGGATCTTCCATGCCCGCAAATCGCGCGGTGGCCTCTGACCGAGCCGGGCGCAAGCCGTTCACCAAAAAGCGACGGGCGCGATTGATGTCGCGGCCGTCGCCTCAATCCGCGGTCAGCGAAACATGCGCCGCGACGATCCGCCAGCCTTGCGGCATGCGCGCCCAGGTCTGCATTTGCCGGCCGATGCGGCTGGTCGCGGTGCGATGAAACAGGGTCGAGGCGGTGGCGAAGTCCGCGCCGAAGGTGGTGATGACGGTCTGCGAGAGTTCGCGCTCGAGGCCCTTGGCCGGGCGTGCGGCCCGGAATGCCTGGATCGCGGCATAACCATAGAGATTTTCCGACGCGCCGTAGCGCACCGTCAGGCCGCTCTGCCAGAACAGTTCGTCGAGGACGGCGACGTCGTTCGAGGTCAGTGCCGCCTCGTATCTTGCAAAGGCGGCCTCGACTTCGGCGACGATCTCCGGCCGGTTCACTTCGAACGTCATGATCTGCACTCCGTTTTCGCCGTGGCGGTGCCGAGGCCCCCTCGCGTCGCCGTCAGGTGAGCCGCAGGGGGGCGCGGCCGACGTCGTTGTTGGCTTCGACCAGTGTGACGAGACTGTCGACGAAGCGCCGGCGTTCCTCCGCCGGCAACGACTGCACGGTCCGGTCATGGGCGCGGGCGGCGGCCGCCTTGATCCGCTCGAGCGTCGCCTGGCCGACGGTCGTCAGGCTGACGAGCTTGCGACGGCGGTCCTTGGCCGCGACGCGCCGGCGGATCAGCCCGCGCTTCTGCAGCCGGACCAGGACGTCGGCCGTGTTGGTGCGGTCGAGGCCGACCGCCTGGCCGAGGGTGGTCTGCTCGCAGCTTCCGGTTTCTTCCAGCGCCGAGAGGATGGAGAACTGGACCGGCGTGATGTTCTCGCCGGCGCATTCCTCGGCAAACAGCGCGACATGGATCTGGTGCAGCCGCCGGATGAGAAAGCCCGGGCGCTCGCGCAGGGCGGCCAGTGCCGGGCTTTCGGCGCTTTCGCCCGTAAAGGCCGGATCGTCGATGGCCGTTTCGGGGGAATCGTCTGAAGAAACCTGTGTCATGATGTCATCAAGCAGATCTGAACGGAGATCGTCAGGAAAAAATCCGTTGGCCGCAACGTGGATCAACCGCGCAGCTTCGCCAACAGGGTCCGCATGCTCTTCGACATCGTTTGGTAAAGGAGCCCGAAGCCGGACATCGGCGCGGCGTGAACCAGGCCCCGGCCTTCGGCGAGGGCCGCCAGGTTGTCGGCGAAGCGGGCGAGCAGCCTGTCGACGACGTCGGCGACGATGGCCGGGCGGCCGAATTGCGACAGCGGCCCTTTCAGCCGGTAGACGAGGGCGACGACGAGGACACTCTTCTTCTGCTGCTGGCCGGCCTCGACGGCAAAGCGCATCTCGCCTTCGCCCTGCGAACGGCTGACGGGGTCGCCGCCGGCGCCGCGGACACGGCCGGACCGGCGCGCGTCGTCGTAGGCGACGAGGGCGCGGCCCCGGAAGTTGGCCCGCATGGGCCCGATCGCGACGGTGAAGCTTCCCGTCACCGGCGCGTCGGGCGAGCCCGACGGCGTTTCCAGTGCGGCGCCCGGCAGGCAGCCGACCACGCTCTCGAAATCCTGAAGCAGCGCCCAGAGCCGGTCCGGCGCGATGTCCAGAGCCAGCCGCCTCTCCAGGGACACCCCACCGTCGATCCGCTCGGGGATCGGCAGCGACGTGGCGAAGGAGGTTTCCGCTGTCCTGGCAGGCGCTTTGACAGGTGCGGTCGATGGCTCCCCGTCGTCCTTGGAGCGAAGTGCCGGCCGTTCCCGCGGCTGCAGCGAGGCGGGCGTCGGGTCGGCGAGGACGTCCGCGATGGCCGCGACGATGCCGGCATAGCCGGTGCAGCGGCAGAGATTGCCGGCGAGTTCCTCGCGGATGCGCGCCTCGTCGGCCTCCGGCAGCCGGCACACGATGTCGTAGGCGGTGGTCAGCATCCCCGGCGTGCAGAAGCCGCACTGGAGTGCGTGGTGGCGGCTGAAGGCGCCGCGCAGCCGCGTCATCAGCGGATCCTCGCCGAAGCCTTCCACCGTCTGCACCTCGGCGCCGTCGCATGTTGCCGCGAAGGTCAGGCAGGAGCGCACCGGCCGGCCGTCGACCATCAGCGTGCAGGCGCCGCACACCCCGTGTTCGCAGCCGAGATGGGTTCCCGTCAGGAGAAGATCCTCGCGCAGGAAATCGGCGAGATGGGTGCGCGGCTCGACCTCGGCGGCATGGCGTCGGCCATTGACGGTCAGGGAAATGGCGGTCACGACGGCATGTCCTCGTCTTTCGGTGCCGTCGCCGCGAGGCAGGCGCGGCGGACCGCGGCTGCGTGCAGCGCCAGGGTCGCCGGCGGGTTCGGCGCGGTGAGGCGCTTTAGCAGCGGCAGGACGGTCTCGGGATCGGCGAGAGCCGCCTGCGGATCGTCGAGGACGATCGGCGCCCGCTCGATCGCGCCGACGACGATGCGGGTCTCGCCACGCTCGGCGTCGATCAGCACGGCGGCGCTGGCCTTGGCGAACTCGCCGGCCTTCTGGGCGAATTTCCAATAGCCCCAGCGGGCGCCGGGGAGTCGTTTGCGCAAGCGGATGCCGGTGAGGACGTCGGCGGGTTCGAGCGCCGTCGACAGCGGCCCCCGGATGAAGTCGGTCATCGGCAGCGTTTTCGCACCATCCGGGCCGGCGATCACCACCTCGGCGCCGAGCGCGGTCAGCGTCACCACCCAGTCGGCGGCCGGATCGGCATGAGCGAGGCTTCCGCCGATCGTGCCGCGATTGCGCACGGCGCGATAGGCGATGCCGCGCGCGATGGCCGGCAACCAGCCCGGCGTCGCGTCGGCGACGTCGCCGTCCTCGAATTCGGCGTGGCGCAAAGCCGCACCGTAAAGCAGCGTGTCGCCCTCGTCGGTGACGCTTCGCAGATCGCCGGCGCGCGACAGGTCGACGAGCTGGCCCGGCCGGGCGAGCCGGAGGTTGAGCATCGGCCCGAGCGACTGGCCGCCGGCGAGGATCTTCGCCGCCCCGCCACCCGCGACGAGCTGCTGCCGTGCATCCGCGGAGGAGGTGGCCGCAGAATAGTCGAAGGGCGCCGGCTTCATGTTCCCTGTCCCTTCCGCTCGGCAATGGCGCGCAACACCCGTTCCGGCTTGATCGGCACTTCGCCGATGCTGACGCCGAGATCGGCGAGCGCGTCGTTCACGGCATTGGCGATGGCGGCGGGCGGGCCGATGGCGCCGGATTCGCCGATGCCCTTCTGGCCGAAGCGGGTCAGCGGCGACGGCGATTCCATGTGTTGGATGCGGATCGCCGGGATCTCGGCGGCCCCCGGCAGGTGGTAGTCGGCGAACGTCGCGGCCATGGGCTGGCCGGAGGCGTCGAAGGCCATCTCCTCGTAGAGCGCCGTCCCGATCCCCTGTGCCGCCCCGCCGAAAACCTGGCCGTCGACGACCATCGGATTGATCATCACGCCGGCATCCTCGACGATCACGTAGTCGAGCAGCCGCACCGAGCCGGTCTCCGCATCGAGCGAGACGACGACCGCGTGGCAGGCATAGGAGAAGGTGCCGGTGTCGCGGGCCGGCTTGTAGGCCTCGGTGACTTCGAGGCCGGCGAGCTCGGCGCCTGCGGGCAGATGCTGCGGGCCGAGATACCAGAGGCGGCCGATCTCGGCGAGGGAGACTTCGCCCTGGCCGTTGACGGTGCGGGCCATGCCGCCGGCAAAGACGATCTCGCCGGCCGGCACCTGCAGGAGATGGCCGGCGATCGTCTTGATGCGTTCGCCGAGCCTGGCGGTCGCGGCGGCCACCGCACCGCCGGCCATGACCGCGCAGCGCGAACCCCAGGTTCCGGTGGAATAGGGCGTCAGCGCCGTGTCGCCGTGAACGAGGCGCACCCGGGCGATCGGCACGCCGAGCTGCTCGTGGGCGATCTGGGCGAGCGTCGTCTCGAGGCTCTGACCATGGCTCTGGACGCCGACGCGGAGTTCCAGCCCACCATCGGGGGTGAGTCGGGCGCTCGCCTGTTCGGCGCCCGGCACCATCGGGATGCCCCAGCCGGCATAGACGGACGTGCCGTGGGCGCCCTGTTCGCAGAAGATCGAAAAGCCGACGCCGACGCGCTCGCCGGCCTTCTGCCGCGCTCTGACGGCAGGAACGTCGATCGCTTCGACGGCGCGCCTGAGGGCCTCGGGATAATCGCCGCTGTCGAAATATTTGCCCGTGATGTTGGTGAAGGGCATGGCCTCGGGCGGCACGAGGTTCTTCGCCCGGATCGCATGCGGCTCGATGCCGAGTTCACGGGCGAGCGCGTCCATCATCAGCTCCATGGCGAAGCAGACGCCGGTGCGCGCCACGCCCCGATAGGGCAGGATGGCCGGCTTGTTGGTCGCCACAGACCAGGTGCGGCAGCGATAGCCGGCCATGCGGTAGGGGCCGGGCAGGATGCTGGCGACCTGCGCCGCCTCGAGGCAGGCGGAGAACGGATAGATCGAATAGGCGCCGGAATCGACGATCGCCTCGCAGTCGACGGCGAGCAACGTGCCGTCGGCGGCCGCATAGCCGGTGATCTCGTAGTGGTGCTCGCGGCAGTTGGCGTTGCCGGTCAGATGCTCGCGGCGATCCTCGATCCAGCGCACCGGCCGGCGCAGCGTCATCGCCGCGAAGGCGACGAACACCTCCTCGCTGGACAGGATGCCCTTGTATCCGAAGCCGCCGCCGACATCCGGCGGGATCACCCGCACCTTCTCATGGGCGAGGCCGAGGCATTCGCAAAGCCCGGTGCGCACGATATGCGGCATCTGCGTCGCGGTGTAGACGACGAGTTGCTCGGCCTGATTGTCCCAAGTGGCGACGACGCCCCGCCCTTCCATCGGCGCCATGCACTGGCGCGAGGTGCGGTAGGTCCGCTTCACAATCGCCGCTGCGCCGGCGATGGCGGCGTCGAAGCCATAGTCGACGGCGGTTTCCAGAAAGACGTTCTCGTCCCAGTGCTCGTGGACGAGGGGCATCTCGGCGTCGCGCGCCGTGGTCATCTCATGGATGGCGGGAAGTTCTTCCAGATCGACGATCACCGCGTCGGCGAGATCCTCGGCCTTCGCACGGGAGGTCGCGAGGCAGGCGGCGATGGCTTCGCCGACATGGCGGACCTTGGTTTCGGCGAGGATCGGCTGCACCGAGGAGCGAAAGCCGGGGAGGCCGGAATCGGCCCGAATGCCCTTCACGCCGGCGAGGTCGGCGGCGACGAAGACGTCTTCCCGGCCGTCCTCCGGCTTGGTGATCGCGCCGATGCGGGCATGGGCGAGGGGGCTGCGGACGAAGGCGACGTCCAGCATTCCGGGGAGCTTGATGTCGGCGACGAAGCGTCCCCGGCCGGACAGGTAGCGCTCGTCCTCGAGCCGCAGGGCGGAGGCCCCGACTCCCTGCGCCGATTTCGCCCGCGCGTCGTTCAAGCTGTCATCCATCCGCATCGACCTCGGACAATCGTGGTGGAAACCGCGTCGGCGACGTCGCTTGCCCCTGGCTCGGCGGGCCCGGCGGGAGTGCATGTAGACCGCCGCCGTCGCCGGGCACAGCATCGACATCGACGGAACCGACGGCCCCTCGCGGTTCGGACCATCGGCCGTCATGCCAGTTTTTCATTATACTGATGATTGGTATACTGACAAGCAATACGAGTCGCTGCCTCTGCCTTTCGGTCCATGCCCTCGGGAGTGCCCGCGACGCCCATGGTGAGATGGAAGAGGTGCCGGACAGATCGTCCGGCAGTGAAGCGACCGGGGCGAGCCCTGCTCCGAGCGGGATCGGCCGGCCCGTTGCGGCGCCGGCGGCGCAGAGTTTCCTCGCGACACGTCTTGTCAGTTTCAGTTTTGAAACTTATGCGATGGTCCATGAAAACTCTGTCCCAACGCATTCTCGACGTGATCGACGATCTCACCCGCAGCGAGCGCCGTCTGGCGGAGCTCCTTCTGCAGGATCCCGATACGCTGGTGCTGCTCACCGCCTCCGAGCTCTCCGCCAAGGCCAATGTTTCGAAGGCGACGACGGCGAGGTTCTTCAGGCGGCTCGGATATCCGAGTTCGAAGACGGCCCAGAAAGAGGCCCGCCAGGCGATCGACGCGCCTCACCGTCGTCCGAAGCTGGACGACAGGCGCTTCGTCGCGACGAATATCAGCCAGCACCTCGCCACGGAGATGCAGAACCTCGTGCGCTCCGTGGAGCAGATGCGCTCGGACGATCTCAGCGCCGCCACCACCTTGCTGGCCCGGGGCGAAAAGCTCTGGATCGTCGGTTTCGGGGACAACTATCCGCTCGCCCATTTCGCGCGCTCGCTGCTGATCCGGGTCAAGCCGGACATCCGGATGATCCCGATCGGCGGCTTTTCCGTGCCCGAGGAGTTCGCGTCGATCCGGGATACCGACGTCGTCGTCGCGCTCGGCGTCGGCCGCAAGTCGCGCGGGCTGCGCTCGATCATGCGCTCGGCCAGGGCCGCCGGGGCGGGGGTGATCCTGATCACCGATCAGGCGACGCCCGCCGCCAACGACGCCGCCACCATCACTCTGCGGTGCAGGACGCAAGGGGCCAGCGTCTTCGACAGCGTGGTCGCCCCGGTCTCGCTGCTGAGCTTCCTCTGCTCGTCGCTGGCGTTGCGCATCGGCCAGGACGCGATCGACCGACTGCAGTTCATCGATCGGATCCACGAGGAATGGGGGGAGGTCCTGACGGAAGATCTTTGAAGCCTTGCCCTGCTGCCGTCTCCGGAGGAGATGCCGTCAGGATATGACTCCTTTCATGGCCGTTCCTGCGAAAATGCCATCAAAAATGAAAATAATAACGCCTTTTCTGAAACTTTATTGACCCGCCAAGCGCGATCGATACTATCCCTCCCATGGCGGATGACCGCATGGCACTGATCGCCGGGCACGGCGTGATGGCCGGGCCATTCGTCCTCGCGTTTCACTTCGTCAAGTTCGTCCACTTCGTCCGGGGCAGGCGCGCCGCGCTCTGTCGTCCATCCTTCGTGCCCTTTCACCCGGTATCTGCCTTCCTTGAGGAGATCACGTCCCATGCCCATGCGAACGCGCCTCGGTTCCGCTCTGCTCGCTCTCGTGGCAGGCACCGCCATTCCCGCCACGGCTTCGGCCGGAGACATCGTCTGGGCCCGCTACGGCGACATCGACACGCTCGATCCGCACCGTGCGACCAGCACGCTGTCGCTCCAGGTCTGGAGCCTGATCTACGACACGCTGCTCGCGACGGACAAGGACGGCAAGCCGGTGCCCAACCTCGCCGAATCCTGGGAAGCCAGCCCGGACGGCACCGAATATACCTTCAAGCTGCATGAAGGGGCCGTCTGCCACGACGGAACGCCGCTCGATGCGAACGACGTGAAATACACCGTCGATCGGGCCTTCGACGAGACGAACCCGAGCGTCACCAAGGCGAGCTGGGGTCCGATCGAAAAGGTCGAGGTCGTCGATCCGACGACGGTGAAGTTCACTCTCGAAAAGCCTTTCGTCGCGCTGATCCCCTTCCTAGCCGACAGCTTCTCCTCGATCATCTGCAATTCCAACGAGGGCAAGGACGGCTTTGGCACCAGCGTCGCCATCGGCTCCGGCCCCTGGAAATTCGCCAGCTGGACCAAGGGCGACCAGATCGTTCTCGAAAAGAACCCGGACTACAAGAACTTCGGCAAGCTCGCCGACAATCCCGGCGCGCCCTACGAGGATCGCCTGCTGATCACGACGGTGCCCGAGCCGCAGGCGCGGCTGGCCGGCCTCAAGACCGGGGCGATCGACGTCGCCGAGCCGCCGCTCGACGACGTGGCGATGCTGAAGGAGTCTGGCGACCTCGACGTCGTCACGGCCGAGAACACCGGCCAGAACGTGTTCTTCGAATTCGCCGTGCACCGGCCGCCCTTCGACGACGTGCGGGCGCGCCAGGCGGTCGCCTACGCCACCGATCCGGAAGCCGCGATCAGCCTGATCTACGGCGATCTGTCGATGCCCGAACAGTGCCCGATCTCGCGCGGCGTCTTCGGCAACGACCAGGAGTTCTGTGCGAAACACCGGCCGCAATACGATCCCGAAAAGGCCACCGAGCTTCTGGGCGAGATGGGCTACGCACCGGACAAGCCGCTCGAAGTCAATCTCCTGGTCTGGACCGGCGGCAAGCGCGACAAGCTCGCCGAGGTCTTCCAGGCGCAGCTCGCCGCGGTCGGGATCAAGGCCGACATCCAGATGATGGACATCGGCACGATGAATGCCCGCGTGCGCCAGGAGAACGAGAACCCCGAGGGCAAGGGCTCCATGGATATGATGACCTGGTCCTGGTACGACCCGGACATCCTCTACGCCCTGTGGCATTCGCCCGGCGCCTATCGCGGCTACACCTCGCCGGAACTCGACGCGATGCTGGAAAAGACCCGCGTCCTCACCGATCAGGACGAGCGCAGGAAGGCGGTCGAGGACGTCATGGCCCATCTCCTGGAAAAGGCAATCCACGTGCCGCTCTACACGCCCGGCTGGGAATGGGTCTTCGCGGTCCGGCCCGAGGTCGAGGGCTTCAAGGTCGCTCCCTTCGTCTATCCGATCTTCAGCGACGTGAAGATCGCCGACAAGGACTGATCCTGCGTATCGGTCACCGACCGAAAGGCCGGGGCGGCGCTTCGCCCCGGTCTCGCCGCTCAGCAAGAGGCTCGAACGATGCTGCGGTTTCTCGGCCAGAGAGCGGCGATGGGGCTCCTGACGATCTTCGTCACCACCATTGCCGTCACGCTCCTGATCCATCTCGTGCCCGGAGATCCGGTCGAGATCATGTACGCCCAGAGCCAGGGGACGACCCCCGAGCAGATCGAGGCGATGCGCTCCAGCCTCGGCCTCGACCAGCCGATCCCGGTCCAGTATCTCCACTTCGTCGGTCGGCTTCTGCAGGGTGATCTCGGCGTCACCATCCGCGGGCAGCAGTCCGTCGCCCAGCTGCTCCTCCAGCGCCTGCCGAACACGCTGGCGCTCGCCGCCCTCGCCATGGCGATCGCGACCCTGATCGGCATGCCGCTCGGCTTCCTCGCGGCCTACAAGCGCGGTACGCTGCTCGACGGCGTGCTGATGGTGACGGCGATCGCCGGGATCTCTATCCCGCATTTCTGGCTCGGCCTTCTGCTGCTCTTTTGGCTCGCCGTCGATCTCGGCATTCTGCCGGTGGCCGGCAGCGGTCCGCTCAACATCGTCCTGCCGGCGTTGACGCTCGGCCTCTCCAACGCCGCCATCGTCGCGCGCATGACGCGCTCGGCGATGATCGACGTGATGAGCCAGGACTTCATCCGCACGGCCCATGCCAAGGGCCTGCCCAAGAGCCGGGTGCTGCGTCGCCATGTCCTGCGCGCCGGCCTCGTCCCGGTGGTGACGGTCATGGGGCTGCAGTTCGCCTTCATGATGGGCGGGGCGATCGTGGTCGAGAACATCTTCGCCTGGAACGGCATCGGCCGCCTCGCCCTCGAGGCGATCTTCCAGCGCGACTACCCGGTGATCCAGGGCTTCATCCTCGTCTTCGCCACGACCGTCGTCGTCGTGATGCTGGCCCTCGACGCCGTCTATGCGCTTCTCGATCCGCGCATCCGGAGAAGCTGAGCCATGACCGACGTGACCGATACGGCCGATGCACCCGGCCGCGAGGAGAGGAAGGGGCGGACGCCGTTCGTCGTGCGGCTGGTGCGCCAGCCTGCCGGCGCGATCGGTCTTGCCATCGTCGTCGCCCTCGTCGCCATAGCGCTCCTTGCCGATCAGATCGCGCCCTATTCGCCGATCAAGATGGCCGCCGGGCGCCCGCTCACCAGCCCGTCCTTCGAGCATCTTCTCGGAACCGACGAATTCGGTCGCGACATGTTCTCGCGCATCGTCCACGGCGCGCGGCTGACACTGCAGATCGGCCTCATCGCGGTCGGGATCTCGCTGACCGTCGGGACCCTGATCGGCCTCGTCGCAGCCTATGCCGGCGGCTTCGTCGAAAAGCTTCTGATGCGCTCGACCGACGTCGTCTTCTCCTTCACCGAGACGCTGATCGCGCTCGCCTTCGTGGCGGTGCTGGGGCCGAGCCTCGAAAACGCGATGATCGCCGTCGGGATCGCCGGCGTGCCGTTCTACGCCCGCACCTGTTACGCGAGTGCCCTCGGCGAGGAGGGCAAGCCCTATTTCGAGGCCTCGATCGCCGCCGGCGCGGGCCATGCCCGGCTTCTGTTCCTGCATCTTCTGCCGAATGTCGTGCCGACGATGATCGTCATTGCGACGCTCGGGCTTTCCAATGCGATCCTTGCCGCGGCGGCCCTCAGCTTTCTCGGCCTCGGCGCCCAGCCGCCGACGCCCGAATGGGGCGCGATGCTTTCGGCTGGCCGCGACTTCTTCAACCGCGCGCCCTGGCTGATGCTCTATCCGGGGCTCGCCATCGCGCTCACCGTCCTGGCCTTCAACATCCTCGGCGATGCCCTGCGCGAGGCGCTGGATCCCCGCTCGAAGGACCGTTCCTGATGGCGCTCGTCGATATTTCTGGCCTGACGATCGGCTTTGGTGCCGAGGAGACGTTGCCGCCGGTGGTCGACGGGGTCGATCTCGCCATCGGCAAGGGCGAGATCGTCGCCCTCGTCGGTGAGAGCGGTTCGGGAAAGAGCATGACCGCGCTGTCGATCGTCGGCCTTCTGCCGGAGCGCGGCAAGGTGCGATCGGGGCGGATCCTGTTCGAGGGCGAAGATCTCCTGAAGTGCGGCGACGCGCAATTGCGCTCGGTCCGGGGCGCGCGCATCGGCATGATCTTCCAGGAACCGATGACCTCGCTCAATCCGGTCCTGACCATCGGCGAGCAGCTCGTCGAGGCGCTGATCGTCCACGAGAAGCTGTCGCAAGCCGAAAGCCGCAAGCGCGCGATCGCCATGCTCGAGCGAACCGGCATCGACGATGCGGCCCGGCGGCTTCGCCAATATCCGCACGAGTTCTCCGGCGGCATGCGCCAGCGCGTGATGATCGCGATGATGATGGCGCTGAAACCCGCATTGCTCATCGCCGACGAGCCGACGACGGCACTCGACGTCACCATCCAGGCGCAGATCCTCGACCTCTTGCGCGACATGGTGCGCGACCTCGATACCAGCCTCCTCCTGATCACCCACGACATGGGCGTCGTCGCCGAGATGGCCGACCGCGTCGTGGTGATGCGCGGCGGCAAAGTGGTGGAGGAGGGCGATTGCACTGCGATTTTCGCCGCTCCGCAGGCGGACTACACCCGCAGGCTCCTCGCGGCGGTGCCGACCCTCGACGATCCGCCGCGCCGGGTCGGTGCCGGGGCGTTCGGCTCGTCGGTGCTGCGGCTGGAAACGGTCAGCCGCAGTTTCGGCGGCGGCGGCTTCTTCTTTGCCAAGGCGCCGCTGAAGGCGGTGGACGGCGTGAGTCTCACCGTGCGGGCGGGCGAGACCCTGGCACTCGTCGGGGAGAGCGGCTCGGGCAAATCCACCCTCGGACGTTTGGCGATGCGCCTCGAAACGGTGGACGAGGGCCGCGTCGTCGTCGCCGGCGAAGACATCACGCGTCTTTCCGGCCGAGGTCTGCGCCGGGTGCGCCGGGCGATCCAGATGATCTTCCAGGATCCCTACGCGTCCCTCGATCCGCGCTTTTCCATCGGCCGGACCATCGCCGAGCCGATGATCGTCGCGGGCGGTGCCGACCGCCGGAAGATCCGCGAGCGGGTGGGGGCCCTGCTCGAACGGGCCGGCCTCGCCGCCGCGATGGCCGGTCGCATGCCGCACGAACTCTCCGGCGGGCAGCGCCAGCGGGTGGCGATCGCCCGTGCACTCGCCGTCAATCCCCGGATCATCGTCGCCGACGAGCCGACCTCGGCCCTCGACGTTTCGGTCCAGGCGAAGATTCTCGACCTGATGATCGAACTGCAGGAGGCGGAGGCTCTGGCCTATCTCTTCATCACCCACGATCTCGCGGTGGTCCGGCGCATCGCCCATCGCGTCGCGGTCATGCGCAAGGGGCGCATCGTCGAACTCGGCGCTGCGGCCGACGTCCTGGAGCGGCCGAGACATCCCTACACCCGCTCGCTGATCGCCGCCGCCCCCGTCCCGGATCCGGCACGGCGCGGCGAGCGCCGTCACGCGGCGGCTGAGATCGAAGTGCCGGCCCTGGAGACGGCGGGGGAATGGCGCGCCGTCGGCGACGAGCATTGGATTCTTGCGTGACCATCGGCATAGCCGCACACGGTCCGGCCGCGGGCCGGGCCATCCTGTCCTCCCTTCGCGCGGTCGAAGGCTTTGCCTCCGGCGCGATCGGCGGCTTCGTCAGCGTCGCGGCGCTCGCTTCCGACGGTCAGATCCACCGGGCCGAAATTCAGGATGGCGGCGCAACGGCGCTTCTGGAACGTGATCGGGTTGCGCAGGCCGTGCTGGAAGCGCCGTCCGTCGTCCTGATGTCCAGCGGACCGAACCGGCCGGAGCCACTGTCGCAGTTCACGCCCGCCGCCACCGGCACGGGGCTCGTCACCGGCCATCGCTTTCCGAACAACGGGGGGCCGGACGGACGGTCGCTCGGCGAGGCGGTTCTCGCGGCGATGATCGCAGGCGCCTCGCCGCGCGACGCCGCGGAAGCGGTAGTGAAAGCCAATCCCGGCGCCGATGCCGGGCTGATCGCGCTTTCGGCCGACGGCAGCGTCTTTGCCGCCGACACCGCTTTCCTCGCGCGCTTCGGCGATCGGGGCGGCATCACCCGCGAATCCGACGACGAGACCGCGCGCGTCGCCATCCTGCACAACGGGATATGGCCGAGCGAAAGCCTCGCGCCGCTTCTTGCCGAACTCATCCTCGGGGCGATGATCCCGCCAGCGCCGATCGCCGGCGCGCTCGATCTTCGAGCGGGCACGCCCGTCGTCTTCGGCGAGGAGGCCGGGATCGTCCTTTCCGACATGGGCGCGATCGAGACCGTCCTGCTGATCGGCGACGGCGAGCCCCGAGGTCCCTGGTCGTGCGGAAGCGGTTACCGCGCCCCCGTCTGGCGATCCGGACAAAAGATCGGCTGCTGCCTCGACGAACCGTTCCTCGTAACAGAGGGCCGAAGGATCGTCTCCGTGAACGGCCGCCCCCGGGCCCCGATCCGATGGTCAGCGCGCAGGCCCGGTCCGTAGCCCGTCGCCGTGCGAGTGCGACCTCGTGGCGTCACGGCAAGTCTTCGATCGTGACCTGATCGGTGCCGGTTTTGCCCTGCCGCGAATAATCCAGAGCATACCATCCGGCCGGGTGCAGCGTCAGCGCGTCGAATGCCGAGATGAGGCGTGTGCGGGTGCAGTCGCCGCCGCAGGCGCGCAGGGCGGACACGAGAACGGCGACCGCGACCGTCACGATCCTGTTGGGCGATGCCTCGGGCGAGGCCGAGGGCGGCATCGGATCGGCAAGGGTGATTGCGTAGCCCCGATCGAGCAAGGGCCGCACCCAAGGCTCCAGGGTGCGGCGCGGCGCGAGCAGAGCCGGCCGGCCGTCGATCTGTGACAACAGCCGGGGTATCTCCTCGGGACTGCAGAGAAGAAGCACGCTCACGGCTTTGATCGGCCGCATCTCCATGGGCGAAACCATCCGCCAGCCCGTTTCGCCCTTCCGGGCCGGGCGCGGAATCTCCGCGGCGACGATGCGAGCGAGTCGCTTTGCCGTCTCCGTCCCGTCGGTCAGTACGGCGCCGCCAGAGGTCGATCGGATCAACGCACGCGCCTGGTCTGCCAGGCTCGCCCAAAGACCGCGAATGTCAGGCGGCTCGTCGCCCACGAGGCCGCCGGCGGGAAAGAGCGTGATCGGACAGCCGGAAACCGGCCCGCCGATCGCAACGAAGCAAGGTGCGTCGGCTGTCCTTTCCCGCTTCCCCCCCACGGCAGCCGTCTTTGTCGGCGGCGCCACCTCTTCTGCAAGCGTAAGCCTGAAGGGTAGGCCCCAGAGGCCGTTCGGGAGGACGCGGTCGAGTTCGGCCCGCAATGCCTCGACGAGTTCGTCGCCGCCACGAATTTTCACGTGAATGGCATTCGGACCGAATCCCCGCCTCTCGTCGGTCGCCACCACTGCGAGCCACTGGTGGAGCGCCGTGACGGCCCGAGGTCCGAAATGAAATCGCGGCATGGTTGGCGACAGGGTTCGCCCGTCCGGCGCGATCCCGGACCGCAGCGTCTCGGCCAGCGCCGTCGGAGCGGCATAGGCAGCGTCTCGCCCGGCGAGCCGATCGAGCCGCAGGGCAGGGGCCGGGCGGCTGCCCTCGCGCCCGCCTTCCGCATCTGCGCCGTGACAGCCGGCGCAGGCCAGGCGCTCGAGGGGCGCCGCCATGCCCAGGATGGATGCTTCGCCGGCCGAGGCCACCTCACCGCGATAGATCGAACGGCCGAGGGCTGCCTCGTCTTCGGCGCGCGCAATCGTTCTGAGGCAGGAGAGCATCAGCAGCGAGACGACGCAGAGCCGCAATGTGCAGGCCACCGTCCTGCCGACGGGATGCTGAAATCGTCGCCTCATGGCGTGTCGGCATCGCCGGTCGGTTCGTACTGCCGGGCGATTTCAACGAGCGTCTCCGGCATGGCGAGACCCGTGATCGGGGTCATCTTCCCGGAGCCGAGGCTGCCGACGAAGAACATGACGTCATGCTCGGCCAGCGGTGCGCCGGTCTCGACGCCGAGCCGGCGCAGCAATCCGTGCACCTCCGCCGGTCTCCCCGTCGCCCAGTGCCAGTTCGCAGGCGATCCGAAATCGGCATGATGCGCCGCGAGACGATCGTGGCTGTCGTTCTCGGGATCCAGCGTCAGGGTGACGAGGCTCGGCATGGCGGGACTTCCCCCGAGGTCGAGGGCGAGCTTGTGCATCACGAGATCGGAGACCGGGCATTGCTCCGGGCAGTCGAGGTAGGAGAAGGAGAGGATGAACGACCGCTCCCCCAGAAGCTCGCTCAGTCCGGTCGCCTTGCCGGACGTGTCCACCAATCGCGCCTCCAGTGACGGGATCGGCACCTGCGACAGCCGCTGGCTTTGCACCTCGGTGCCCGTGTCGCGTCGGTGGGCATCATGGGCACGGGCTGCCGGGATCGCGGCAGCAAGGGCCGCCGCGACGACGACGAGAGCTTCGAGCCGCGCAGTCATGGGTCTTCTCCCTTGTTCTCGACGCGGACGAGACCGGGCACGATGCGGTCGCCGGCTTGCAGCGCAAAGCCGGGCATGACGGGATACTGACCGGGCCCCGGCAGCGTCAGCCGCGCCGTGTAGCGGTTGCTCCGTGCCTCGCGCACCGCGACGACCGGCATCTGCCATGGCCGGTCCAGCGCCATCACCGTGAAAGGGAGTTCGTCGCGCAGTCTCCCGCCGGTTTCGTCGAAATCGAGCCGAATGACGAGATCGGCCGTCCGATCCTTGCCGAGCCGGACCGGCTCGGCAAGGATCGTCAGGGTTCGCTGGTTCGATGCGGTGGTCGGGCCCTCGACGTCGATGCGGAAACAAGCCGAGAGCGCCGCGAGACCCGTCGTGACCACCAGCTCCCACGCGCCGCCCGCCGGCGCCGAGACCGTGGTTTCATAGCGGCCGAGCGTGACCTCGCGCAGGCTGCGGTCGAACAGCGCCATGGCTCGGGGCATGCCGCCCTTGATGCGAAAGGCCGTCATCGGCGGCATGCCTTCCCCCTGTCCGGCCTGAACCACGAACACGGTCTGGGTCGGACGCTGCAGGGCGAGAACCCCGCCACCATGGGAGAGCGGCAGGAGATAGGGGCCGCTGTCCGGCGGCAGTTCGGCGCCCGGACCCAGACGCACGTTCTCGACGCTGGGCGCCTCGCCCGGTGCGACGGCTGCAAGATCGATCACCATCACCGCGGAAAGATCGTCGAGAAGGGCGTAGGCCGTCGTGCCGGCGACTTCGAGTTCGCGGATCGGCCGCTCGAAGGAAACCGCCCCGGCAAGCATCATGCTGGCGATCTCGACGAAGCTCATGGCGCCGGTGCCGGGCATCCAGGCGACGGCAACGCGCTCCAGCGAGCCGATCGCAAGCCGCGTGGCGGGCGCGGGGAGCGCCAGCGGCCTGCTGACGCCGCCGTCGGCGCGACGCAATTCGACGGCCTCCCGGTCCCGCAGCGCAAGGACGCCTGAAGCCTTGGGTGCGAAGACCGCGTCGTCCACCCTTGCTCCACCTGGAAAGCGGCGCGTCGTCCCGTCGACGGCGATCGAAGAGACCGTCCCGTCCTCGCCGATCGCCAGGATGTCCGGCTCGCCGGGCTGAGGTCGACCGTCCTCGGGGTCGGGGGGCAGCGCCGCGGCCCGCATGCGGGCGATCGTCGAGCCCGTTTCGATCGGCATCGCGTCGCCTGCCGGTGAAATGCGCCTGATCGTGCCGCCGGCTCCCGCCCATGTGGCGAGATCGGTCGCCACCAGATGCCGCGCGGCCTCGCCGCCGATCCCCGATGGATCCGTTCTGCCGTCGGTGAGGACGGTGCGCATTCGCCGGCCATCGTCGGCGATTACCTGCATCGCCGCCTGATCGGCGAGGAAACGCGTCGGCACCGCGCCGAGATCGGCGATCGAGACGATGTTGCTGGTGGCGAGATCGAGCCGCGGATCGACCATGGACACATGGGCGTCGTCATGGAGGACGGCGACGAGGGCGCCGTTGAGGTCGATGGCGCCGATCGGCAAGCGGCCGGTGCGGTTGAAGGTTTCGGCGGCGCGGTTGCAGGCGAGGTTCGACCTCTCGATCGGCCGCAGCCAGGCCGCCGGATGCAGCTCGCCGGCGGGCCGTCGGGTTGCCGCATCGGTCAGATCCAACCCGATACGGAAAGCCTCGCCCGAAGCGGGCCGTTCGACCGCCGTCCCGTCAGGCTTCATGAGGTGAAGTTTGACGTCGAGCCCGGCCTTCAGGTCGTCGGCACGGGCGGGCAAAGCTGACGCCCCGGGCCGGGAACCGCCATCTTCCCCGTGCACCACGCCGGGCGTCGCCGCCAGGACGATGGCGGCGGCGAGGCGCAAGATGGGCATTCCGATCTCGCGCCTCATTCTGCCGCGGGTTCCGTGCCCGTCGTCAGAGAAGCGGCGTCGCTGCGCCGGCATTTGGTGGCGTCAGGATCGTCGATCCTCCCCTTCTCCACGACGTCGAGCAGCCCCCAGGTGCCGCCGGCGCGAAGCGGGGCGGGCCCGTCCTGCCAGAGATAGCAGCCTTCGCGCACCGGCCGCGCTATGGAGGCGGTTATCCCCTTGCCCGGCGCGAGGAGCGCCGCATGGGGAAAACCGAACCCCGGAAACAGATCGTCGTAGTCGAGCGCGGTCGTGACGAACGCCCGCTGCCGTGCGCGGCCCGAGGGATGCAGAACCCGGATCACCACCTCCTCGCCGACCTCGGCTCTGAGGATCGGCATGGCGGAGGCGCCGCCACTGCCTTCCTCCCTGGTCCCCTGCTTCGTCCGGTAGAACTCCGGATCGAATTCAAGCGCATTGAGATCGTAGTGCGATTCGATCGTCTCCGGGTTCCGCGCCGGGGCGCCGTCGTCGTCGCGTTTGCCCGTTGTGTCGCCGCGCAGCCTGATGTGGAACGGCGCCGACTGGTAGTTCACGCCTTGTTCGCCGAAATCGTAGCTGTCGTCGCAGACCGGGCAGTCGGCGACGGGACCGCCTTGCGCCGGAAGCCCGTTCGTTTCGGACTCCGAGCCCTTGGTACGCCACTGATCCTTCGAGGCACGGTCCCAAAGGTTCATGCCGTCGCGCCAGAAGACGACGTGCTCGCGCACCCGATGCGTTCCGCCTTCGAAAACGGCGGAAAAGGAGGCGCCAGAATAGATGCCGGTCGGAGGATCGCCGGCCGGCGGATCGCCCGGACCGAGCAGGACCGGCGCTGCACCGATTTCGGCTTCGGCCCGGGCTTTGGCTTGTGCCCAAGTGTCAGCTTCCGCGCCTGCTGTGGGCTCGCTATCGAGAGCTGCCCCCAATTCGAGCATGCGGGCTCTGACCGCGCCGCGGATCGCGTTGGTTCCGATCGCGGAAAATGCGTGATCCCCAGACTGCGGATGCCAATTGGCCGGCTCGATCACCAGCGCTCCCAGAAGCCCATGGGACCCATGGCCGATCACGTCGCCAAAGGACTTGATCGGCAAGGCCCCGAACGCATAGGGAACGCAGGTTGCGACGGAATCGACGTTGTCGGTCGAACCATCGGAGTCGCGCGGATCGGACAGTGCGCAGCCCCTTCGCGCGAGATTTATGACGATGGTTGGCGGAGAATCGGCGTCGCCGGGAGCGCCCCTCGATTCGGGGGCAGACGGGGGCGCTGCTCCCGGAGCCCCAAAACCGGTCCCTCCAGTGAAGTCCCGAATGGATGGCGGCATGGATCGCGCCACCTGCGGCTGTTCGCGATTTTCGAGGACGAACGCAGTCACTCGATCGGCCGCGCGTGTCGCCATCAGCAATTTCTCTCTGCTGATCACGCCTTCCGCAAACATATCAGCTATGAATTTCTTATCGGGTTGACGAAGTGGTTCCGGAAGCTGCGAGTCGGTCGCGCGGCTCGCATCGGCGAGAGTGTTGAGCGCGCCCTCGATTGCCAAGGCCCGGTTTCGACCGACTGGAACGGGTTCGCCGGTAACCGGAAGAGAACGAACCTCCTCTTCGACGAAAGCGATCGCCTCTTGCGGGTCGGACAATGCCGGCGGAAGTTCCTCAAACCCGGTTCCGGCAACTACGACTATGGGTTGTGGAGCTAAGGTCTTCCGAAGTTGCCGGCCGCCAGAGCCGCCTCCAATGCCCGCCAGATACTGCTCGGCAATCTCTCGCTTCTCCCTCTCACTCAGTTCCGGGACGGCCCCGCGACCCGCGTAGAACGTGATGAATTCGGCCTCCGGGCCACCCTCACCTGTGAGTGCGGTCTCCGACTGTGGTCGGAGAGGTGGCATCCTGTTGCTGCCATGGGGTGCGGCGAGGCGATCAATCGGCGTCAGTGTCAGAATGGGCAGCCGAAGCGCCAAACTCGCCGAAGGGCTCAGTAGACGTTTGTGCTCGTCGATCTCGGCATTCGTCAGGTCGGCAATCCAGGTAACGGACCGATTCTGGCAGGATGCATCGCCGACTGGGCAGCTCTGTCTGTCGTCCTCGTTCCACCGCGGATCGACATTCAGTGGAACGATCGGCGGCATGCGTGCGTCGCCCATTTCATCCGCAAGGACAGGAAACCCATAGTCTGGCGACTGGGAATGTGTGGACGATGTATTTTGCTGTTCCTCTGCTAGAGGGGCGCCCTCCTGCCGGGCGTCCTCAAGCGCGTTAACGACCGCCAGATGGACGCAATCGCCGGCGCGAACGCGCAACACAAAGGGGGTGTGGGCTGGCTTTCGTGCGGAAATCCGAATGGGCGCTCCCAGCTGCCTGCGGCCACCTTCCCCGAACTTCATCATGAAGTCGCCGAGCTTGGCTTGGTCGATCGGCTTCTTGTTCGGGTCGTCGTAGTTTCTGAAAACGTCGGCAGGCTTGATCAAGGTAAACTGGAGCCCGTCCGGATCCCGCAAATCGCGGGAGTAGGCGCGATCAGCATCGTTTTGCGCCACGGCCAGCGCGTAGACGTGGCGCGCGTCGGCTGGACAGCTGACGGAGTTGGCTGAATTTGCCGAGGGTTGTAGTCCGAAAACACCGTTCTCGAGTGTGTCGTCAGGCTTCTTGGGTAGTGCTGCGAGGCGGTCGCTGATCTTGCGGCGGTTGCCCATTCCACGGTCACATGCTTTGGCATAGCCGACCGGGTCGACGGAAGACAGGTTATCCTTGGCTAGAAGACAAGCGGTCGTGTCCGGATCAGGAAACCTGGAATTGCCATTCGGATCGTACTCGTCGCGTTCAGGGGCTCCGTACACCCTCAGCAGACCCCAGGCACCGTTCCACAGCGCATCTTGCGATCCAAAATCATAAAGATAATCGCCGCTCGCCAGACGTCCGCCGGGGCTCGTCGCCTGTCCTTCGCTCATGCCGTCGCCATCGCGCGATGGATTGGAGAGATCGGGTTGGAGACCCGAATTCACTCCTCCTCGCGAGGATCCGCCGAACTCGAAATGCTCCGAGATCCCGACTTCCTGGGCCGTGACGACGCCTTCCTGATTGTCGCATTCGGCGATCCGGTGCGTGTAGGCGCGCCAGAAATTCTGCTCGGGCGAATTGTCGGGGAAGGACTGCCAGCCGCGCGACGACCATTGCGCATATTCGCGCGGACGCCCCTCGCGGGCGGCCCCGAATTCCTGGCAGGTCTGGTGCATGGTCGCATAGGCCTTCACGCCCTGCGGCCAGTCGCCCCGCCAGATCGAGTCCCACAGCCGCATCATCGAGGGGAAGGCCTGGTCGATGTTGCGCCGCCAGACGACGCCTTCGAGATTGAAGGTGTGCTGCACCTCCTGCGCACCCTGGATCAGGCGAATGACGTTGCGCTCGCCGGAATAGGTCTCGAGGATCGGCGTCGCGGGATCGAAATGCTGGAGCGACGAGAAGACGTTCGCCATGTCGCCTTGCTCGTCGGTTCGCTGGTACTCCACCGAACAATCTCGGAATGCGGCGATATCCTCGACGCCTGCCTTGTTGCCGAAATCGGCTCCACCGACGGTCAAATTTCCTTCGAGCCGAGGTGCTCCGATTGATGCCTTCCTCGGGTCGAAGCGAACGACGGTGCCGTCGGCAAGCGTTCGTTCGTAAAGGCCGTCCCCTATCGGGACAGCGTCAGTCGGTACAGGCGCCAGCGCCATGTCTGGCTGGGCGAGCGGCTGAAGACGGCAGTCCGTCAGACCTCCATTGTTCGCTAGTTTGGTGCCGACCCTCAGCGGAATCGGCTCGCCGCGATAGTTGACGAGATAGGGGTCGTGATGATCGACGGAGATCGACTCCGGCCGTTCGGGCGGCGCCACGGGAGACGCGAATTCGTCCGCATCCGAATCCGGCTTCTCGCCGGCGGCGCCGCGCCTATAGGCCAGCAGATGCTCGGACAGTCTGGACTGATCCTCGGCGGTCAGCAGACCGGGACGATAGGAGCCCTGATGCGTGTCCTTGATTCGACCGCCCGCGTGCCAGGACGGCGGGACGTTTTCGTCGGCGAACCATTCCCCGCCGGACTGTTTCATCGCCGAGCCGCAAACGTCGTCGAGGAGTTTTGGCTGGTCTTTGAACATCAGTTCGCAGGTCAGCGTCGCCATGCCTGCGCCGCTGAACTCCTCCCACTCCGAAGCGTAACCCGGCCGCTTCTGGGGGAAGAGATCCTTCTTTGTTTCACTGTCCCGCGGGTCATAGAGCAGCGCGAAGTCGGCGATCGCGAGCATGAATTCGCGGAAGTCGGGATGCACCTTCTGGTCGGCCGCGTTCACCACGCGCTTCCGCGTGCCGATGTCGATCTCCGAGCCGTTGACGAGGCCGAGATCGCCAGCGACCCGCTGCGGGCTTTCGCTCGTCCCGTCCGGCTTCGTCCATTGCGACCCGCGGGGTTCGATCACCAGAGCGGTGTAGTAGCCGTGCTGCTGGATCGACGAGGGGCCGAAATGGTCGTGGCTGAAGACTGTGCGCATGGTGCGGTCGACCACGCCGCCTTCCCCGTCGTCGGAAAGGATCGGATCGGCGAACCAGCGCTGGACGGTGGTCTGGAAGCGATCCTCGTTGGTGGAGCGCTTCATGCGCCACCAGTTCTTATTGGCGGGTTCGCTCGGCCCCTCGTCGCTTTTGCAAAGATCGGATGGTCGAAGCAGATCAAGTGCGCCAGGGTTGCGGGTCGTGACGATGTCGCCGCCTGATACCGATTCCGCCGCGCAGATGCGGCTCGCCACCTCGTCGGGGGCGAAGGTGCCGTCCTCGTAATTGAAGCCGTTGCCGGAGCCGTCCGAAGAGGTGACGTCGAACTTCACCAGATGAATATGCTGGCCGATCGTGTCGGTCGGCGTCTTGACCTGGAAGTCGTCGAGTTCGAGTTCCTTCGGCAGTTCGTTGGTGTGGCGGAACTCCACGCATTCACCCGACAGCGCACGGAAGAAGAACGGCTCCTCGCGCGCCGAGACGAGCGGCGAGATCGAGGCGCCGGGAAAGCCTGCCTCTTCGTCGTCCTTGAACCGGTCGGACGCTTCGGTCAGCACGGCGATGCGCGCCTGCGGGTCGTGCCAGCCGGCCCGGTTGGTCACGAGGTCGAGCTGGACGGCCGAGACCTCGAAGCGCCGGAAACCCGCGAGGCCGACATCGAAGGGAAATTCGGTCAATCCGGCCCGGTAGGGAGCGCCGGCGACCAGGGGATCTGCCTGGGGGCGCTTGCCGCTGCCGGCGGTGCCGCCGCAGGGATCGGCGAAGGGGGCCCCCGGCTTCGGCGGCGCGCCGTTGACGGCAAAGAGGTCCGTCGACTGGGTGAGCGAGCCGAGGGAGGGCGAGCGAAGGGATTCGTAGGATCCGACCAGCGGGCGGCCGGACGGCGAACCGTCGGCCTTCCTCAGCTCGAGCGCCGTGCCGGCCTTGTGCTTGCCGTCCGTGTCGCGCGAGGGCCATGCCTCGCCGTTGAAATGAAACCCCATCGCCGCGCGTTCGAGCGGCGTTCCATCATAGGGCAGGAGTTCCAGTTTCGCCTTTTCAAGATGGGCTGAGAAGTCGCCGAGAGCGAGCATCTTGGCGACAAGTTGCGACCAGACGCGTTCGCGCTTGCGTTCTTCGGCGTTTCTTGGCGTTGAGCCGTCTTCCGTCGTCGGCAGTGGAAGCTTCGCTGGTTCTGCATTCTCTTGCGAGAGTTGGGGCGGAAGCTCACCGATCCCCAGTTTCCGTGTCGCCCCGTCCTGCACCACATGGCGCGGCAGGCCGGCATCGGCATAGGCCCCGGTAACTTCGTCCGCCCCGTTGCGTTTGCGGGCAATGTCCATCGGCGCCTGGGGCGGGCGGTGGCCGGGACGCCCGGCCAGGGTGAATGGATAGCCGGGCATGGCCGCAGCTTTCGTCTCCGCCGTGGTGCCAGGGGATGCCGCAGCCGGAACGATCTCCGCAGGCGGATTCTTCGCCTTATCCACCACCGCCGAGACCGTCTCCTCGCCTTCGTATGTCGGCAGCAGCGGCAGTGGCTGGTTCGGCAGGGGCACGATGGCCGGGATCGGAGTCCCGACGGTGTCGCCCGCCTTGCCGCCGGCGTCGGGAGCGACCCATGCGCCGGTCCATGGATCGACGCTGCCCGGACGGCGCTTGAGGCCGTCGAGCGCGCGCTCCGCCAACGAAAGCCCTTTTTCCGCCTGACCGTCCGGCAGCTTGCGGGTGCCGTCTTCCAGGACGTCGTGGACCCGCCACAGCTCCCACATGCCTTGGGCGAAATGCGGGTAGAGATGGCAGTGGAAGATCGAGTCGCCGATGGTCCGGTTGCGGTTGCCGGAGCCCATCGTCTCCCACCACCCCTTGCCCGAAGGCTGCTGGCCCGGCGCATAGGCCATCAGGCCGCCGTGATAGATGTCGTAGGTGAAGCCCTGGCGTGGGGCGACCGTCTGGCTGTCGAGATAGGTGCCGCGGCCCTGGTCGTTGCCGGCGAACCACTGGTGGGCATGCAGGTGGAAGACGTGCGTCTCCTTCGGCCCGGCGTGGAAATTGCGGAAGCTGACGGGATCGTTGAGATAGGAGTGATGGACGTTCGACGGATCGTCCGAGAACTGTTCGAGCAGCGCCGGATCGCCGTTCGCCCAGGAGGTCAGAAAGAACTCCTCGTAGAGACATTCGGCGCAGTCGGCCGCCGGCCCGATATTCTTGCGGTTGGCGAGGATCATCGCGCCGAGCCCCGACGAGCCGTAGTTGATCGCGAAACCGTCGCGGACGCCGGCGAGTTGGCCGAACTGGCCGAGTTCCTCGAAATTGCGGGTATAGAAGGTCTTGAGTTCGTCGTGGAAGAAGACCGAGAACTCGCGGAACTTGACCTCGCAGAACTCCGCCTGATGTCTTGGATTTCCGCCGGCGGCGCAAGCCGCGCGCCCCTCCTCGCTCATCGTTGCGGTGTGAACGCTCAGGCCTTGCGGGCCTGCCGCGAACCCCCGATCCGGCGAGTAGGTTCCGGCCGGGCGAAAGACGACGGCGTTGAGATCGGAGTGGACGATTTCGATCCATCTCGCGCGATCGAAGTCGGATTGAGAGACGAGCTGCTCGGACGAATTCGCACCAACGAGCGGCCGGGTCGGCTTGGCGAGGTTCAGCAGCGGATCGCCGTTGCGGTCGACCGCCTCGTAGTCGATCGCACCGTTGCGGGCGTGGCGGATCGGCTCCGGACCGGCCGGAGCCCAGGCCGCATCGAAGACGCCGGCCGGCACCTGGCTACGATACCAGCGGGTGTGGCGCTGCTCGGCGACGACGGCGCCGAACAGGCCGTGGGTGATCGAGCCGCCATTCCCCTCGCCGCCGGCGGGCGCGGCATCGGAGGCCATGAAGTAGGTGCCTTCACGGTCCACCTCGAACTGGCAGTCGACCGCCTTGCCCGGCGCGATGGCCTGAAGGCCGCGACAGGCGCGCAAGGCCTCGATCGACGGGCCGGCTCCGGGGAAGCGACCGGCCACGGCAACCAGCCCGTCGATCGAGAACGCCACTCCTCGGGTTCTGGGCCAATTCAGATCCGTTTTGTCGGCATCCTTCATCCCGGTCTCGGCCGAGTTTTCCCGGCAGAGGGCCTCGCCGTGGCGCAGGAGCTCTTCATCGCCTTCGGACACTGCAGGCCGGACCGCGCTCCGCAGCCCGTCGCGCGTCCATTCGCCGTTTTGGCAGAAGGTCTTCGACAAACCCGGTTGCATGTCGCGCAGAAGATTGCGCACGCGCAGAACGAGCACGTCTCCGGCATTGGCTCGCAAGACGAGCGGCCGGGGCCGCTTGCAGTCGCGCAGACGAACTTTTCCGGCCTCCAGCCCATCCGGGTTCAAATTGGGCAGGAGCCGCCCACTTTCTGCCGTCTCGTCATTGACGCGCATGTCGCACAGTTGCGCATCTGGCTGGGGTTCGCTGCCACGATCGTCGATTTTGACGACGTCGCGGCTGAGCGCGAAGATCATGCCGAACGGATTGAAGGAGCCGAAGCGATTGTAGACCAGCATATGGTCGAGCGCCGCGACATCGGCACAAACGATGCGCCGTCCGGACCCGGCGCCCGACAGGCTCTCACAGGAAAACTGCGATGATGTCGCTTGCGGGGCTTCTTCCGCCGAAGCCGGTGTGATCGGAGCAAGGCAGAGGGCGAGGACGAACAGCGCTCCCGCATGCCTGGTCGAGGATGCTGCAACCATCGGCGTTTTCTCCCGCAAGGGAATATGAGTTTCTCTATGGCAGGTTGTCTTGTCAAGCGAAGCTGCCGAGAATTGGGGCATCGTTTGCTGCGATATGACGCGGAAAATCGCGTTCATTCGATCGGGCGGAGATCCTCCGGCGTCGTCTTTCCGACGCGTGGCTGGCGTGCCCTTCCGTCCACAAGAAAACGGTCGTGCGGCCCTCGATGCTTTCGAGTCTGTCGAACTCTCTGAAAATTCAGAGACTTGAGAGGACAGCTTTCGTCCTGTCGCCTGATCGGAAGCTGCCGGCCATACCCGGTTCGAGCCGTGCCGGTTGGGTCGGAAAGGGAGGTTGGCCGACGACGACTTGCGGCGACCGATGCCTGCCGTTGAGGCACGTAAAGTCTTCGTCCTGTCGGCGAATTGATCCTCGGCGTGACCTGCCGCCGCCCCGACCCGCGAGCGCGGGACGATCGAGCACCCTCTCGTCATGCCGGTGACGCTCTCCGGGATCATCGCGAGACGGATCGGGCCGATCTGTGTCGTCGTTCTTTTCGCCCGCCTCCGCGCTTTCGAGCAACGCGGTGGCTGATCGTCCGCCCCTGCGTTTTCGGCGGATCCGCCGCCGGTCCGGAGCGATTGATCCGGATCAAGGTCGGTCGGTTTTCCCCTCTTAGGATGCGGCGCAACATTCGATCACAGGGACGGCCGCGTTTTTTGAAGGGCCGGGTCGCGTCACGATGCCGGAAGAGATGGAAACGGGCGAAGTCGTCGCCGTCAGGGGCGCGGTGGTCGACGTTCGCTTTGACGAGAGGCTGCCGCCGATCGAAAGCGCTCTCGTCGTCGCGGCGGAAAAGCCGGGTGCCGAGCCGATGGTTCTCGAGGTTCACAGCCATCTCGACCCGCGCACCGTCCGGGCGGTCGCGCTGCAGGCGACGGCGGGGCTGAGGCGCCATGTCGCCGTTCGCGCAACCGGTGCGCCGATCACGGTGCCGGTGGGCGAGGCCGTGCTCGGGCGGCTTCTCGACGTGCGCGGGGCGATCCGCGACACGGGCCCGGCGCTTGCCGCCGATACGCCGAGGCGCGCCATCCACAATCGGCCGCCGCCGCTGATCCAGGCCGGGGAGAGCGCGGGCGGCGGCCTGTTCGAGACCGGCATCAAGGTGATCGACTTCTTCGCCCCGCTCTCGCAGGGCGGCAAGGCCGCGATGTTCGGCGGTGCGGGCGTCGGCAAGACGGTTCTGGTGATGGAGCTGATCCACGCCATGGTCGAAAAGTATCGCGGCATCTCGGTCTTCGCCGGCATCGGCGAGCGCTCCCGCGAGGGCCAGGAACTGCTCACCGAGATGGACCGCTCCGGCGTGTTGGCCAGGACCGTTCTCACTTACGGTCAGATGAACGAGCCGCCGGGGGCGCGCTGGCGCGTGCCGATGACGGCACTCGCGATCGCCGAGCATTTCCGCGACGAGAAGCACCAGAACGTGCTCCTGCTCATGGACAACGTCTTCCGCTTCCTTCAGGCGGGGTCGGAAATATCGAGCCTTCTCGGGCGGCTGCCCTCCCGCGTCGGCTATCAGCCGACGCTCGCGAGCGAGGTGGCGGCCCTGGAGGAGCGGATCGCCTCGGCTTCGGGCGCCGCGGTCACGGCGATCCAGGCGGTGTACGTGCCGGCCGACG
The DNA here is from genome assembly GCF_021390325.1 of Jiella avicenniae. Classification (GTDB taxonomy): domain Bacteria; phylum Pseudomonadota; class Alphaproteobacteria; order Rhizobiales; family Rhizobiaceae; genus Jiella; species Jiella avicenniae. The sequence goes on from NZ_JAJUWU010000006.1 coordinate 34,120, forward strand.
ACTTCACCGATCCCGCCGTCACGGCGATTTCGAGCCACATGGACAGCGTCATCGTCTTGTCGCGCGCCCTGGCGGCGGAAGGCTTCTATCCGGCGGTCGATCCGCTCGCCTCTTCCTCGGCGCTGCTCGATCCCGAGATCGTCGGCGACGAGCATTACGCCCTTGCCGAGCGCGCGCGCCAGGCGCTCGCGCGGTTCAAGGAGCTGCAGGACATCATCGCGCTTCTCGGCGTCGAGGAACTGGGGCCCGAAGACCGGACGACCGTGCGTCGCGCGCGCCGCCTGCAGCGCTTCTTCAGCCAGCCCTTCGTGGTGACGGAGGCTTTCACCGGCATGGCGGGACGAACCGTCGCGCGGTCCGACACGCTGGCGGGCGTCAAGGCCATTCTCGATGGCGAGGCCGACGATTGGGCGGAGGATTCCCTCTACATGGTCGGCACGCTGGACGATGCCGCCAGGAAGGACGCTGCCTCGAAAACCCCCGGCGGCACGAAGGACGCGCCGGCATGAAGCTGATGATCGTCGCACCGCTCGCGGTGATCCTCGACGAGGAGGACGTCGCGGCCATTCGTGCGGAAGACGCTTCCGGTTCCTTCGGCATCCTGCCGGGCCACGCGGATTTCCTGACCGCACTTGGTCTTTCGGTCGTCAGTTGGACGAGCCGGGACGGCGGGCGGCATCACTGCGCCGTGCGTCGCGGCGTCCTGACGGCCGAGCGGGGCGACGGCGGAAAAGGCGGGCGCGTGACGGTGGCGACCCGCGAGGCCATTCTCGGCGACGACCTTTCGAGCCTTCATGAAACGGTGCTCGCCCGCTTCGAGGCCGATCTGGAGGACGAACGCCGCGAGCGGGTCGAAGCAAAGCGGCTGGAGCTCGCCGCCATACGCCAGATCATGCGGCATCTGGGGGATGGGTTCCGCGACGGAGCGCGCGGATGAGCGAGACGCCCGAGGAGATCGGCGAAGAAGGGGGCGAAAAGCCCCTCGCGCCGAGGCCGAAGGACGGCCTGGCCGACTCCGTCGAGCTGCGCGCCGAGCGCCACCGGCGCTGGCGGCGAGAGGGCGAGCCGCCGATCGCTCATCGCCTCGCACAGATCGGCGTCCTCGGCTGGATGGTCGTGACGCCGATGCTGATCGGGCTGTTCGTCGGACGCTGGATGGATCAGGCGCTGGGCTCTCGTCTGACGTTCACCGGCGCGCTGCTGATGGCCGGGACCGGCCTGGGCGCATGGTCTGCCTGGAAATGGATGAACCGAAGCGAGGGATGAAACGGACATGGCCTTCGACGTCGCTCTTCCCGAATGGACGGTCGTGGCGGGACTCCCGCTCTGTCTTCTCGCCGGCGTGGCGCTCGGCCTCGCGCATTTCGGCGCGCTCTGGCGGCAGGCGCAGGCGCTTGCGGGCAAAGTCCGGCCGAGCCGCGCGGCGGCGGAGGTTCTGGCTCGTTTCGCCGTGCTCGTCGCCGGCTTCGTCGCGGCAAGTCTTCTCGGGGCAGGACCGCTTCTCGCGCTCGCGCTCGGCGTCATGATCGGACGCTGGCTGGTGATGCGCCGGGTGGAGAGGGCCGACCCATGAACGCGCCGCTGACGACCGAGCCGCTCTTCATGCTCGGACCCGTTGCGATCTCCGCGCCGGTGGTCGTCACATGGGCGCTGATGGCGCTGCTCGTTCTCGGCTCGATCCTCGCCACGCGCAGGCTCTCCATGAAACCATCGACCCTGCAGGCCGCGCTGGAAATGGTCGTCGAGACGATCGACGGGCAGATGCGCGACATCATGGAGGCCGAGCCCGACCCCTATCGCGCGTTCGTCGGCACGCTCTTCGTCTTCATCCTCTTCGCCAACTGGTCGTCGCTGGTGCCGGGTGTCGAGCCGCCGACGGCCCATCTCGAAACCGACGCGGCACTGGCGTTTCTCGTCTTCTGCGCGGTGATCGTCTTCGGCATCAGGGCGAATGGCGTCCTCGGCTATCTGAGGAGCTTCGCCGCGCCGACCTTTCTGATGATCCCGCTCAACCTCGTCGAGACGATCACCCGCTCGCTCTCGCTCCTCGTCCGCCTCTTCGGCAACGTGATGAGCGGTGTCTTCATCGTCGGCATCGTCCTGTCGCTCGCCGGCCTGTTCGTTCCGATCCCGCTGATGGCGCTCGATCTGCTGACCGGTGCGGTCCAGGCCTACATCTTCGCGGTTCTCGCGGCCGTCTTCATCGCCGGCACGGTTTCCGAGGGGCGGCCCCACGCCGCCTCGTCTTCCGAAAAGTCCTGAAAGGAAAACACCATGAACTGGCTCGCCTTTGCCAGCATCATCGGGGCGGCGCTCGCCGTCGCCTTCGGAGCGATCGGCCCGGCGCTCGCCGAAGGCCGCGCCGTCGCCGCGGCGCTCGATGCGATCGCCCGCCAGCCGGAAACGGCCTCGACCATTTCGAGGACGCTCTTCGTCGGTCTCGCCATGATCGAGACGACCGCGATCTACTGCCTCGTCGTCGCGCTGCTTCTTCTTTTCGCCAACCCCTTCGTCTGACGTCGGAAACATGACCATCGATTGGTGGACGCTCGGGTTTCAGACCGTCAACGTCCTGATCCTGATCTGGCTGCTCGGCCACTTCTTCTTCCAGCCGCTGTCCGACATGATCACGGCACGCAAGGCCGCGGCGGCTGGCATCCTCGACGAGGCCGAGGCGGCCCGAACCGACGCCAGACGAGAACTTCGGGCCATCGAGGAAACGAGGGCCGGCTTCGCCGCGGAGCATTCGGCGCTCGTCGAAAAGGCCCGAAGCGAGGCCGAGGCGGTGCGGGCGGGGATGATCGAGGCAGCGAAAGCGGAGGCCGCCCGGCATCTGGAGGTGGCGAAGGCTGACATCCTGGCCAAGCGGCAAGCCGAGCGCACGGCTCTCGAAGCCGATGCCGGCCATCTCGCCGTCTCGATCGCCGAGCGGCTTCTCCGCCGCCTGGAGGGCGAGGCGCTCACCCGGGTTTTTCTCGACGATCTCGTGAGGGAGATCCGCCGCCTGCCGGAGGCCGAACGCCGGACGCTGACCGCCGATGGCGTCCGTTTCACCGCGGTCAGCGCCGCCCCGTTGAGCGAGGACGACCGGGCTCTCTGCCGCGACCGTCTCGCAGAGGCGCTCGGTCGGGCACCGGACCTTACCTTCGAGACCGACGCGTCGCTGATCGCCGGCTTCGAACTGAAGGGCGAGCATCTGTCGGTCGCCAATAGCTGGCGGGCCGATCTCGAAGCCGTCCGCGCGGAACTCGATCGAGGAGTTCACTGATATGGCAAGCGAAACGCAAGGCGATCTTCGCGCCACCCCGTGGCTGGATCGCATCCGGCAACGGGTCGACGCCGCCGCGGTCGGGCCGAAGGCCCGGCAGATCGGCCGGGTGGAGGAGGTGGGCGACGGGATCGCCCTGGTCTCCGGCCTCGCCGAGGCCCGGCTCGACGAACTCCTCGATTTCGGTGGCGGGCGCTTCGGTTTCGCCCAGGTGCTGGAGGAGGACCACGTCGGCTGCGTGCTGCTCGATACGGGCGAGGGCATCGAGGCCGGCGATCGGGTTTCGGGCACCGGCGACGTGCTGCGTGTCCCCGTGGGCGAGGGGCTTCTCGGCCGGATCGTCGATCCGCTCGGACGCCCCCTCGACGGCAAGGGCGAGATCGCCGGTGCCAGGCTCGAGCCGATCGAGCCGCCGGCGCCGGAGATCGTCGCCCGCGACGCGGTCACTCGGCCGGTGCAGACCGGAACGCTGGTCCTCGACGCGCTGTTCGCGCTGGGGCGCGGCCAGCGCGAACTCATCATCGGCGATCGTGCCACCGGCAAGACCACGGTCGCGCTCGATGCGATCATCAGCCAGAAGCAGAGCGACATCGTCTCGGTCTATGTCGCCATCGGCCAGAAGAGCAGCAACGTGCGCCGGGCGATCGAGGCGATCGCGGCCCATGGCGCACCGGAGCGCACGATCGTCGTCGTCGCCGGCCCCTCGGATGCGCCGGGCCTGCAATGGATCGCGCCCTTCGCCGCCATGACCATGGCCGAATATTTCCGCGACCGAGGCGGACATGCGCTGATCGTGATCGATGATTTGACCAAGCACGCGGCGACCCACCGCGAGATCGCGTTGCTGACCCGCCAGTCGCCGGGACGCGAGGCCTATCCGGGCGACGTCTTCTACGTCCATGCACGGCTTCTGGAGCGCGCCGCCATGCTGTCGAAGGAGCGGGGCGGGGGCTCCCTGACGGCGCTTCCCATCGCCGAGACCGACGCCGGCAACCTGTCGGCCTATATCCCGACCAATCTGATTTCGATCACCGACGGACAGATCGTGCTCGACGCGAAGCTCTTCAACCAGGGGCAGAAGCCGGCGGTGGACGTCGGCACCTCCGTCAGCCGCGTCGGCGGCAAGACGCAGGCCAAGGCCTTGCGCGAGGCGGCCTCCACCATGCGCCTCGACTACGCGCAGTTCCTCGAACTCGAAATGTTCACCCGCTTCGGCGGTCTCTCCGACGCCCGCGTGCGCGGGCGTCTCGCGCGCGGATCCCGCATCCGCGCGATCCTCGGTCAGCGGCCATCTCGTCCCTACCGGTTGGCCGAGGAGGTGGCGCTGGTCTCGGCGGTGCAGTCGGGCCTCGCCGACGACGTGCCGATCGAGGCGATCTCCGCCTTTGCCGAGGCGGTCCGTGAACGGATGGGGGCCGAAGCTCAGGAGGTCGTCCGTCAGGTGGAAGGGGAGGGAACTCTGGACGAGGCGGGAGAGACTGCGCTGAGGAATTGGCTCGGACGGCTCGTTCGGGAGTTTTCCGCAAATGCGCCGGAGGGCGCCGGCCAGGGACGATGAGCGAACGCCTCTCCGACGTCTCCGCCCGGATCGAGGGCATCCACCAGCTCGGCAGCGTGGTGAACGCCATGCGCGGCATTGCCGGCGCGCGCATGCAGAAGGCCCGGGCGGAGTTGAAGGCCGTCGACGCCTATTCGGCCACCATCGAGCAAGCACTCGGCCGGGCTCTGGCGCTGTTGCCGCCCTCGTCTCCCGATCCGGCCGCGGGCGAGGGCGCGACGGCTCTCGTCGTCTTTGCCGGCGAACAGGGTTTTGCCGGGGCGTTTTCGGAAAAGGTGCTGGCAGACATCGCCGACGAGACCAGCCCGGTCTTTCTCGTCGGCACGCGCGGCGCCGTTCTCGCGGCCGAGCGGGGCATCGCCCCTTCCTGGCAGCGGCCGCTGCCCGCCCAGTCCACCGGCATTCCGAAGCTCGCGAGCGACCTCGTCGACGCGCTTTATGAGCGGATCGCCCTGGGGGCGGTCGACCGCGTCGAGACGATCTATGCCGAGGCGTCGCTTTCGGGCGAGTTGACCATCCGCCGGCGACAGCTGCTGCCGCTCGACCCGAATGCGATTCCTGCCGCGCAGGAGCCGGTGCCGCCGCTTCTCAACCTTCGGCCCGACGCCCTCGTCGCCGAGATCACGGCGGAGTTCCTGACGGCGCGACTGACACGGGCGGCGCTCCACGCCTTCGCGGCCGAAAACCAGGCACGCATGAATGCCATGGCCGGCGCGCGCCGCGACATCGACCGCCGGCTGGGCGAACTCGAAGCCGTCTTCCGCCGCGTCCGCCAGGAGGCGATCACGGCCGAGATCGTCGAGCTCGCCGCCGGCTCGGCGGCTGCGGCCGGCGGATCACCGAGATGAGGCCGAGGCGAGCACGAGAGCGGCGGGCGCTCGGAGCCGTCGCTTCCACGCGGCCGCAGGATGAATGGTATCGCGCCTTCAGGGCTCGTCCGGCGCGGCGAGTTGCTTGCGGATCGCCAGAAGCTCCTGCCTCCGTTCGTCCGATGTCGCCGGATAGCTGAGGCCGAGGCCGTCGAGGGTCTCCAGAATGATCTTGGAGATGATCAGACGCGCGTTCTTCTTGTCGTCGGCGGGCACGACATACCAGGGCGCGGCGGTCTTGCTGGTGGCACTGAGACATGCCGAATAGGCGTTCATGTAGCTGTCCCAGAACCGGCGTTCCTCGATGTCGGCGAGGCTGAACTTCCAGTTCTTCTGGGGTTCGTCGATCCGCGCCAGGAATCGCTTGCGCTGTTCCTCCTTGGACAGATGCAGGAAGAACTTCACGATCCGCGTGCCGTTGGCGCTCAGATGCCGCTCCAGATTGTTGATCGAGCGGTAGCGCTCGGACCAGACCGCGTCGTTGGCGAGTTCGGCATTCGAGAAGCCCTCGCTCAACAGGATCTCCGGATGGACGCGTACGATCAGCACTTCCTCGTAGTAGGAGCGGTTGAAGATGCCGATCTTCCCCCGTTCGGGAAGGTTGCGCGTCGTGCGCCAGAGAAAGTCGTGTTCGAGTTCCCGTGCGCTCGGATGCTTGAAGCTGAAGACCTGGCAGCCCTGCGGATTGACGCCGGACATGACGTGCTTGATGGCACCGTCCTTTCCGGCTGCGTCCATCGCCTGAAAGATCAGGAGTACCGCATGGCGACCCGACGAGTAGAGCATCTGCTGCAGGGCAGACAGCCGCGACACATGCTCGTCGAGGATCGCCTTGTAGTCGTGCTTGGATTTGTAGACCGGATCGACGTCGGTCGGCCATCGATCGAGATCGACCAGCGTCCCCTCGGCGACGCGAAATTTGTTCGCCTTGATGTTCATGTCCCAGTCTTCCTCCTTCGGCTTTCCCGCAGACCGCCCGATGCGGGCCGGGGCTGCCGGCCTGCGGCCCGCCCGCCGGCGGCATTCGGGCGAGAACGTGCTCGCCGCTGTCGACCGGGATCACCCTGCTGGTGATCCCGCGTGCCGCATCGCCGACCGCGATCTCGTCGAAGATGCGGTTCTCGATCACGGGCCGGCTTCAGTTAGATCAGCCGGTTGCGGAAGACTACCATTCCCCGCGTCGCTGCGAGGTCCCTGCCGACCACCAGGGAGCCGGGAGCGGCGGGCTTGCCGCTGATCGCCTCGATCCAGTCGGCCTTCATGTTTGCGGCTCCGTCGATGAAGTTCGCACCGAAACCCGAAATCGGGCCGCCGGAACAGGATGCCGAAAGACGCTAAAGCTCGTCCGAGCGGGGCGCGCGCATGAACATCGGCAGGATGGCGATGAGGAGCAGCAGCCGGAAGATGTGATGGGTCGCGACATAGGCCGGGTCGTAGCCGAGCGACAGCGCCATGGCGCTCATGCCCTCGACGCCGCCGGGCGCGAAAGAGACCCAGACCTGGCCGAAGGGCAGAGCGAGAAACTCCGCCACGACGAAGCTGGCGAGACCGGAAAAGACCACCGCAATCGTCGTGACGACGAGACCGGCGAGGAGGAGGTCGCGCAGCTGCGTTCGGGTGACCGAGGCGAAGCGCGCGCCGATGACGGCGCCGGCCAGCGAGAAGCCGATGAAGGTCAGGATCGGCGAGGGGCGTCCTTCCAGCCAGCCGACGCCGTGGCCAATTCCGCTGATGGCGACCCCGGCGAGCAGGAAGGCGGCGGGAATGCGCAGCCGCTCGAACAGGTATCCGCCCAGCGCCGCGATGGCGATCAGGACGAGGCTGGCGGGAATGCCGAGCGTATGCAGGACGATGACTGCGCCGCCGCCACCGGCGCCCCGCTCGACGAGCGCCACGAGAGGCGGCAGGGCGATCGTGATGATCAGCAGCCGCAGGCTCTGCAGGACCATGACGAAGGGAATGTCGATCTTCGCCGCCGGCCGGTCGGCGGCGAGCGACAGGCTGTAGGAGAGCGCGCCCGGGGAGGTGGCGAGAACCGCCGTGCCGCCCGCGACGCCGAAGAAGCGCTTGAGGACGTTGGACGAGATCAGCATCACCGCGACCATGGTGAGGGTCAGAGCGACGAGGCTCGCCGGAAAGCGCAGGACGTCGGTCAGGAAATGCGTGGTGACGCCGGCCCCGAGCGTCACGCCGATCGCGGTGAAGCCGAGATTGCGCAGCGTCGGAGGAACCCTCGGGGAGAGGCCGGTGGCCGCGAGGGCCGTCACGGCGACGGTGGAGCCGACGAGCGGTCCGGCCGGAACGCCGAGGGCCTGAAACAGCGCGGCGCCGCAAAGTGCGGCGCCGATGGCGAGGAGAACCGGCCGATAGGCGGACATCATGCAGGCGCTTCCGGAGACTGGTCTTCCGCCCGGTTCCGCCGCATCCGTCCGACGACGATCGGCACCGCGACGACGAGCAGCGCCAGGACGTAGAGGATGATGCTGTTCATCGAGGTCACGAGGATCGTCCAGTCGCCGCCGGAGATCGACAGGGCGCGGCGCAGATTGTCCTCGAACAGGCCGCCGAGCACGAAGCCGAGGATGACCGGAGCGAGGCTGAACTGCAGTTTGCGCAGGAACCAGCCGAAGACGCCGAGCGCGGTGATCATGTAGAGATCGTGCGGGTTCGAGACGACCGAATAGACGCCGATGAAGGCGAGAACGGCGATCAGCGGCGTCAGGAACTGCTGCGGGATGGTCAGCATCCGGGCGAACAGCCCGACCAGCGGCAGGTTGATGATGAGCAGCGCCACGTTGCCGATATACATCGAGGCGATGAGGCCCCAGGCGATCTCCGGCCGTTGCTGGAACATCAGCGGGCCGGGCGTGACGTTGAAGAGGAGCAACGCGCCGAGGAGGATCGCCGTGGTGCCGGAGCCGGGAATGCCGAGCGTCAGCATCGGCACCATGGCACCGCCGGCCGAGGCGTTGTTGGCCGCTTCCGGCGCCGCGAGGCCGCGCATGTCGCCCTCGCCGAACTTCGAGGAATCGCGCGCCGCCCGCTTCTCCGTGCCGTAGGCGACCGCCGAGGCGACGGAGGCGCCGGTGCCCGGCAGGATGCCGATGAAGAAGCCGATCACCGAGCCGCGCAGGATCGTCCATTTGACGAAGGCGAGATCCTTCAGCGTCACGAAGCTCTTGTCGATCTTCAGCGTCTTCAGCGTTCCGGCGGCCTGCTGCTCGACGAGGTGGATCAACTCGGCCATGCCGAACAGGCCGATGACGACGACGAGGAAGTCGATGCCGGCGAGGATGTCGGGAATGCCGAAAGTATAGCGCGCGACGCCGGTATTGGCGTCGATGCCGATCGAGGCGAGCATCAGGCCGATGATCGCCGCGAGCAGCGTCTTCACCGGATTCGAGCCGACCAGCGAGGCGAGCGAGGCGAAGGCGAAGACCATCAGCGCCACGTAGTCCGACGGCGAGAAGTGGATCGCGTAGGAGGCGAGCGCCGGGCCGAAGAAGCTCATCAGGATGACGGAGAAGGAGCCGCCGATGAAGGAGGCGACCGCCGACAAGGAGAGCGCCTTGCCCGCCTCGCCGTTGCGCGCCATCGGGTTGCCGTCCAGCGTCGTCATCACCGCGCCTGCGTCGCCGGGGACGTTGAGGAGGATCGACGAGATGCGACCGCCATATTCGGCGCCGTAATAGATGCCGGCGAGAAGGATGATGGCCGATTCCGGCTTGAAGCCGAGGCCGTAGGCGATCGGCAAAAGGATGGCGACGCCGTTGATCGGGCCGATGCCGGGCAGGGCGCCGATCAGCGTGCCGGCGAAGCAGCCGGCCAGCACGAGGAAGAGATTGAAGGGGTCGAGCGCGACTTCGAAGCCGGATGCAAGACCGGAAAGGACAGCGTCCATGGTTCGGTTCACCTAAAAATCGTCAGGACGCCGGCCGGCAGGTTGAGGTCGAGCAGCTTGGTGCAGAGGAAGTAGCCGACGATGCCGATGCCCGCGCTGAAGGCGAGAGCCGGCACCAGTCTGGCTCCGAGCATCAGCGACAGCGCCATGCAGAAGGCGAAGGTCGCGAGGATGAAGCCGAGCGGCTGGAACAGATAGGCATAGGCGAAGAGCATGACGATCAGCGCCGCCAGCCGCCGCCAGGTCTTGCCCGGCAGGCCGAGGCGCGCGACGTCCGGCTTGGCGAGAACGAACAGGATGCAGGGAATCGCGACGACCCCGAGGATGCGCGGCCAGCTTTCGGGCCCCAGCGGGTCGTATTGGAACGGGGCGTGGATCACGGTGAAGGCGATGACCGTGTAGCCGATCGCCACCAGCAGAAGCACGCCGGCAAAGATCCGGTCGGCCATGAAATGCTCCGAAATCGAGAGCGCGAGTTCGTTGCGCCGCGTCGTTCGGCGGCCACTCGCCTTTGTGCAATCGGGTATACGCACGGGCCGCGGCGGTTCCGTCCGAGAACCCGCCGCAGCCCCCGCGCCAGTCCGGGAGGACTATTCGATCAGGCCGGCTTCCTTGGCGATGCCGGTCATGCGCTCGACGCGCTGCTTCATGTCGGCGTCCATTTCCTTGCCGGAAAGGTCGAGCGGCAGAAGACCCTTGTCCTTGACGAGAGCGGCCCATTCGTCCGTCGCGTAGGCGGCCTCGAACGCCTCGACCCACTTGTCGTAGGCCTCGTCCGGCACGTCCTTGCCCATGTAGTAGCCGCGCACGATCGGCCAGACGGCGTCGTAGCCGGCTTCCTTGGCGGTCGTGATCTCGGCGAAGGGGGCGGGCAGCCGTTCGTCGCTCATCACGGCGAGGATGCGCATTTCGCCGGTGTCGAGATGCGAGACCATTTCGCCGACGTCGCCGGTATAGACCTGGATCGAACCGCCGAGCAGGCCGGCGATCGCGTCACCGCCGCCGTCGAAGGCGACGTAGCGCATCTGGCGCGGATCGAGCTCCTCCGACTTCATCAGGATGGCGGCCTTCATCCAGTCCTGCGAGCCGACCGAGCCGCCGGCGCCCATGACCACGCCGCCGGGGTTCTTCTTCAGGTCGGCCATCAGATCCTCGAGGCTCTGATAGGGGCTGTCGGCACGCACGATCACCGCGCCGTAGTCCGTCCCGGCCGTCGCGAGGAAGCGCACGTCGTTGGCGCCCCACTGGCCGTATTTGCCGGTCGCCATGTTGAGCAGCGAGCCCGACGAGAAGGCGACGATGGCGTTCGGATCGTCGGTGCGGGTGGTGTTGAACAGATTGATCGCCACGGCGCCGATGCCGCCGGGCATGAAGGTCACCTGCATCGGGCCGTCGAACTGCTTTTCCAGGCCCTGCTGGGCGATGCGGCAGGTGAGATCGAAGCCGCCGCCGGGCTTGGCCGGGGCGACGCATTCCGGCCGGTCGATCTCCTGGGCGAAAGCCGGGGTGATGACGACGCTGGCAAGCAGCAAGGCGGATGCGGTTCTGACGAATGTCACGTTTGGGTCCTCCCATCGGATTTTGACCGGTGAGAGAGGCCTGCCGAATGTCCGCCGCTGGTTTCCTCCACCGTGCCGTCCGTACAGCCGTGCGAGCCCTTTCGCGGGCACGGCACGTTCCTCTCTCCCATGCTGGACTTAGAAGCCGAGCCTGACCGCGGCTTGACCCGAAACTGACAGGAGGCTGACACCGGCTGCCGGCCGAAAGATGCTGCAGCGCGTCACATCCGCGCGCTTCTCAAACCGGTCGGGGCGGGCTAAGCCTCGATCACAATGCGGATTTTACTCGTCGAAGACAGCCGCGACCTGTCCGAAGGTCTTCTCGAACGGTTTCGCGGCGAGGGCCATGCGATCGACCTCGAAACCGACGGGGCCGAGGCGGAATCGCTGTTGCGCCACGCCAGCTTCGACGTGGTGATCCTCGACATCAACCTGCCGTCGATGAACGGCTACGACGTGTTGCGGGCGATGCGCGCGCGCGGCGACCGGACGCCCGTGCTGGTGCTGACGGCGCGATCCGAAATCGACGATCGGATCGTCGGCCTCGACATCGGCGCCGACGACTACATGGTGAAGCCCTTCGACTTCCGCGAAATATCGGCGCGATGCCGGGCCCTGGTGAGACGGCGCTCGGGCGAAGCCAGCAACGTTTTCGTGCAAGGGACCTTCCAGTTCGATCGCGGGGCCAGGCGCGCGTCGCTCGGCGGCATCGATCTCGAACTGCGCCATCGCGAGGTGCAGGTGCTGGAGCTGTTCCTCAGCCATCTCGGACGGGTCCTGACCAAGGACGAGGTCGCCGACCGGATCTACAGTTTCGACGAAGCGCCGAGCCTCAATGCCGTCGAGCAGACGATGACGCGGCTGCGCAAGAAGCTCGACGGGTCACCGATCGCGATCCGCACGATCCGCGGTCTCGGCTACATCGCCAGCATCCGCGACGCCTGATCCATGCGTCACCAGAATGCGAAGCTGCCACCCGGAACGACCGAGCGAACGATGAAGAGCCATGTGCCGGGGCCGCCGAGATGAGCCGGGCGCGGGTCTTGGCGGGGACGTCGGCGGTTGGGAGCGAGCGCCGCCCCTATTCGCTGCGCCGCCGGCTGATGGCCGCATCGATGGCGGCCTTTGCGGTCCTGATCGCGCTGCTTTCTGCGGGGCTGTGGACCTATGCCCGCAGTTCCGCGAACCAGACCTACGATCTCCTCCTGCGCGGGGCGGCGATCGCGATCCTGGAGCGCATCGCGGTGACGCCCGAGGGGATCGACATCGACCTGCCGCCCTCGGCCCTGGAGATCCTGGCGCTCGACCAGGAGGACCGGGTGTTCTACCGCGTCGTCGACGCCCGGGGCACGACGCTGACCGGGACGCCGGACCTGCCGACGGAAGGCTTCTTCGAACGGTCCCTGCCGCTGCAGGAGCCGATTTTCTTCGACAGTCTCTACAGCGGCGAGACGGTGCGCTTCGTCGTCAACGGACGGACGCTGCTGAGTGCCGACAGGCCGCAATGGATCGGTGTCCAGATCGGCCAGACGCGCATCGCCCGCAACGCCATGGAAGCGGACCTGATCCTCAAGGGCCTCGTGCCGCTCGCGGCCCTGTCGATCGCCGGCGTCGCGATGGCCAGGGCCGGCATCGGCTTTGCCATGCGTCCGCTCGCCGGGATCGAGCGCGACATCCGCGAACGCCAGCCCAACGATCTCGAGCCGCTGGGCACGGCGCCACCCCGCGAGGTGGAAAGCCTGATCACCGCCATCAACGGCTTCATGCGCCGCCTCGACGTGTCGCGCGGCCAGGCCGAATCCTTCATCGCCGACGTCGCCCATCAGATGCGGACCTCGCTCGCGGCGCTCTACGGCCATCTCGAAGCCGCCGACAGGCCGGGCGAGGCCGGCTCACGCGCCGTCGCGCGGGCCCGCGACCAGGCGCGGCGGACCGTCCGGCTGACCAACCAGCTTCTCAGCCACGCGATGGTGATCCACCGTGCCGACAAGGAGATGTTCCAGACGACGGATCTCGGCGAACTGGTCCGGCGGCTGATGGAGGAGATCGTCCGGGACGATGCGGCTGGCGGCATCGACTTCGCGGTCGAAATGCCGCCGCCGCCGATCGCGCCCCGCGTCACGGGCGATCCCATCGCGATCCGCGAGGCGTTGCGCAACCTCGTCGACAACGCCGTGCGCCACGGACCACCCGACAACCAGATCACCCTGCGCGTGACCGCGACGACGCTCGCGGGCCGGCCGGCCTATGCGATCGGGGTCGAGGATTGCGGCCCCGGCATCGCCCCGGCCGACAAGCCGAAGGTCGTCGAGCGGTTCTATTCGAGCGGGCCGGGCGGCGGCTCCGGCGTCGGTCTTGCCATCGTCGCGGCCGTCGCCGAAAGTCACAAGGGCCGCTTCGACCTGTCGGACCGTCAGCCGAATGGGTTGAGCGCCACCATCACATTGCCCGAAACGCCGCCGCCCGGCCCGGTCAGCATGCCATGACCGCCCGATCCCGCATCGTCGTCTTCGGCGCCATCGCCGCTCTCTTCGCCGTCGCGGTCGTCCCGGTGCTCGTCTTCGGTCACCGCCCGGACGCGCCGCAGCGCACCGTCATCGACGTCTGGAGCGCCACCGACAGGTCGGCCATGGCGGAGATCCTCGCCGGCTTCGAGGCCGCTCATCCCGGCATTGCGATCCGTTACACGGAATACAACACCTCCGAACTCCGGGAGGCCGTGCTGGCGGCGAGGCAGAAGCCCGACGTCGTCGTCTCCTCGGCGATGGATCTGCAGGTCGAATTGGTCAATCGCGGCCTGGCGAGCCCCGTCGCCGACGTGCCCGAGACGCCGGAATGGTCGCGCTGGCGCGAGGAACTCTTCGGCTTCACCCAGGAGCCGGTGGCGCTCGTCTACAATCGCGAGGCGTTCTCGAAACGGCCGCTTCCCAGCACGCGCTCCGAACTCGCCGGCATGATCCGCGACGAGCCGTCCTTCTTCGACGGCCGCGTCGGCACCTACGACGTCGCCCTATCGGGCGTCGGCTACATGTTCGCGACCCAGGACGCCCAGCGCGGATTCCAGGCTCCCCGCCTCGTCGAATCCTTCGGCCGGGCGAAGGCGAAGACCTATTGCTGCACCAACGACATGGTGGAAGACGTCGCCTCCGGCCGCCTCGTCCTCGCCTACAACGTCATCGGCTCCTACGCGCTCGAACGGGTGCGAAGGGATCCGCGGCTCGGCATCCTCCTCCTCAGCGACTACGCCCTCGTCTTCACCCGATCCGTCCTGGTGACGAAGGATTCGGACGACAAGGCGGCGGCCGGCGACTTCGTCCGGTTTCTCCTTTCCGATGCCGGCCAGGCGCTGATCGACGAAAGCTCGTCGCTGTTCCCGCTGGTCGCCAGCTTTCGCGAAGGCCAGTCCTTCTTCGAGACCCGCTTCGAGGGAAGCACCTCGCTCCTGCCGATCCGCCTGCGGCCGAGCCTTCTGACCTGGCTCGACGAAAGGAAGAAGGCGAAGTTCCTGCACGACTGGAAGGCGTCGATCAAAGGGCCTCCGAAAGACGATCGGGAGGCCGCGCCGAAGAAAACCTGAGCCGAGTCCGGCACCTGATCCGCGACGTGGCGCCGGGGCGAAGAGGCCCCGGCTACAGGTCGTGCCCGATGCGGGGAAAGCCTGATCGACGTCCGCTGGCCGAGCCGCCGCTTCGGGAACGCCCCCCGTGTTGCAGAGGCACCGGAGGCGTTCGAAGCTCGTTGCAAGACCATCGCCGCCACCGCGGCCGAACGAGGGAGTGACTCCATCATGACCGATCAGCCGATCAGCCGCTTTAAAGTGCCGAAGATCGAGGACCTGCCGGAAGACATTCGCGAGCGTATCCTCGCGGTGCAGGAAAAGTCCGGCTTCGTGCCCAACGTCTTCCTGACGCTCGCCCACCGGCCGGACGAGTTCCGCGCCTTCTTCGTCTATCACGACGCGCTGATGGACAAGCCCGGGCCGATCACCAAGGCCGAGCGCGAGATGATCGTCGTTGCGACGTCCAGTGTGAACCAGTGCCAGTATTGCGTGATCGCCCACGGGGCGATCCTGCGCATCCGCGCCAGGGATCCGCTGATTGCCGATCAGGTCGCGATCAACTACCGCAAGGCCGACATCAGCGACCGCCAGAAGGCGATGCTGGACTTCGCCATGAAGGTCTCACAGCGCGCCCACGAGGTCGGGGACGCGGACTTGGAGACGCTGAAGAGCCACGGCTTCAGCGAAGAGGACGTCTGGGACATCGCGGCGATTTCGGCGTTCTTCGGCATGTCGAACCGGCTGGCCAACGTGACCAGCATGCGCCCGAACGCCGAATTCTACGCGATGGGACGGTAGGCCATGGCGAGGGCTGCGTGGAGCCTCCGGCGAGGCCGACGCGGTCGTCTCGTCCCTCTCCCCCGAAGAGGCGGAGGCCGTGCGCAAGGATGAAAGCCGCGCCTCTTCCGAAGGACGGAATCCGGCGCGCCCGGCATTTCCCGGTCGTCGAGACGGATCGATCCGTTGCTCGCTATCTCGCCCGGAGGGACCAGCCCCATGACTGCCGGTGCGGTGACGTTGTTGCTCGAACCGCTTTGCCGAGCAACGCGGGCGTTTTTCCGGATTGATCTGTCAACCGTCGTTTCGGAGCCGTTGGTATCGGCCGAAGCGACGGCCGCAGTCCTGCACTGGTCTGTCGGTCGGAGCGCGAACGCCATGTCCGATCATTCATGTGCTGCACTCATGAGTGCAAGCGATCGGACGCCGATAATCACCGCGGTGTCGGCGACCTACATTCGAGGCGAAGAAAGCCGGAGAGGGCGCCGACGAGATTTGGATGCGGCGGCGTCGGGGCGGGGTCGTTCCCGTCAACTGCCCGCGGCAGTCGCGCCCCATCCGATATGACGAGCGGCTCTCCGGAGCCATGGACGAAAGGAACGACGACATGATCCTGCAAGAAACCTTTGTTCTGCCGAACGGCGTTGAGATCCCCAAGCTCGGCCTCGGCACCTGGATGATCGACGACGACAAGGTGGGTCAGGCCGTCAAGGACGCCGTGAAGCTGGGCTACCGGCACATCGATACCGCGCAGGCCTATGCGAACGAACGCGGCGTCGGTGAAGGGATCCGCAGCTGCGGCGTTGCCCGCGACGAGCTTTTCGTCACCACCAAGCTCGACGCCGGCATCAAGACCTATGACGGCGCGAAACGGGCGATCGACGGCTCGCTGCAGACCCTCGGGCTCGATCAGATCGACCTGATGATCATCCACAGCCCGCAGCCCTGGCAGAATTTCGGCGACGAGGACCGCTTCTTCGAGGGCAATCGCCAGGCCTGGCGCGCCTTGGAAGAGGCTTACGAAGCGGGCAAGCTGCGTGCCATCGGCGTCTCCAACTTCCAGAAGGCCGATCTCGACAATCTCCTCGACGCCGCCTCGGTGAAGCCGATGCTCGATCAGGTCCTCGCTCATGTCGGCAACACGCCGTTCGACCTGATCGACTATGCCAAGAGCAAGGGCCTGCTGGTCGAGGCCTATTCGCCGGTCGCGCACGGCAAGATCCTCAACAATGGCGACGTCGCCGAGCTGGCGGAGAAGTACGGCGTCAGCATTCCGCAATTGTGCATCCGCTACTGCCTTCAGCTCGGCCTGCTGCCGCTGCCGAAGACGGCCAATCCGGACCACATGCGCGACAATGCCGACGTGGACTTCGAGATCTCCGACGCCGACATGGCGACCCTGAAAGGGATCGAGCACGTCGACTATGGCGACGCGGGCGCCTTCCCGGTCTTCGCCGGCAAGATCTGATCGCCGGCACGAATGCCGACCGTCCCGCGCCGCTGGGACGGTCGAGCCCGCATCGCCGTTCGGTGCGAGCGACGTGACTCGAGACGAGAGAAGACGGCCTCGACCACGCCGCCTGTCGTTTGCGTCGGACGCCCGACCCCGTCGCGGATCGGCAGACCGCCGCCCGGCCCGCGATGGCCACGAGGAGGCGAACTCTTGCTTTCGGTTCTCCCCGGTTTCGTGGACACGATCCGACTTTCGACGGATCTGGTGCGAAAGCCGCGAGCGGGAGCTTCTCGGTCTGCCGAGTTTCAGGAGGAGATGGCAGCGCTGGAGCGTCTGCCTTTCACTCTCGCGCGATTATACCCGGCGACGCTTCTAGATCTCGGGATTTCGACCCGTCCCGAAGATCGGCAGGTCGTCCTGAAACCGGTGTTTTCGGGCAAGCGCCCCATCACCGGAGCGCGGATCGTAGGACCGTGAAAACACCCAACACGTCCAAAGTGTTAGACATTGGTTCGCTGGGACAAAGCATGAAATGGCGCGCCCGAAAGGATTCGAACCTCTGACCCCCAGATTCGTAGTCTGGTGCTCTATCCAGCTGAGCTACGGGCGCCCTTGAAGCGAGAAACGAGCCGAACGGCTTTCCTCGTTGGCGGGCTAGGTAGCCGCTCGCGGCGCCGATTGCAAGCACCCTTTCGTCATCGATCTGCAATCTTTCTCGTCGGCGCCCGAAGCGGACCTCTCGGGGTCCGGGTGCCGGCCCGATGTCCTCTCAGAGGCGCTGCGGCGTGGGCGGTCGGTGCACAGACCCGGAACGCGAAGGATTGACATGGTCCTCCTCGCCGCCGAGACAGGTGACGCTGAGAAAAACGACGCCGGGCCGATCGAACGAGCGCCGGACCGTGCCCAAAGGGAGGAAATTGATGAACAAGGCCATGATCACCGCGCTGGCGGGCGTCTTCGCCATCGTCGCCGGGGCGGCGTCCGGCGCCGATGCCGAGGAACGCATCGCCTACAAGTCGGCCAAGAGCGGCACGTCCTACTACCAGATGGGCGTCGAGCTCGCCAATGCGGTGAAGGCCGGGACGGACGGCGCCGCGATCCTCACCGTCGAGGAAAGCCAGGGCTCGGTGCAGAACGTCATGGAAGCGGCGGCCCGGCCGGGCAACTACGTCTTCACCGCGCCGCCCGGGCTGGTCTCCTCGGCCGCGGCCGGAACCGGGCCCTTCGAAAAGCGGCCGAATCCGCGCTTTGCCGAGATCCGGGCGCTGTTTCCGATCCCGTCGCTGACCATGCATTTCGTCGTCGCCGGCGGCGGCGATGCCAAGACCCTCGCCGATCTCGAGGGAAAGACCATCCTCCTCGGCAAGGGCAGCTTCGGGGCGACGGAGGGCGAGAAATATCTCGATCTCTTCGGCCTGAAGGACGCGGTGACCGTCGCCGACGCCGAACTCGGCAACGCCGCCGACGCCCTGAAGAACGGCCAGATCGACGGCTTCGTCACAGCCGGCTCGTTCCCGGCGCCGAACGTCATCGAGGCGGCGGCAGGCGGGTCGATCGCGCTCCTTTCCCTCGACGACGGTCAGGTGGAAAAGACCGGCCGCAGCCGCCAGGTGATTCCCGCCGGCACCTATGCCGGGGTCGACGCCGATACGGTGACGACCTCGCTGCCGGTCTTCGCCTTTTCCACGACGGCGATGAGCGATGACACCGCCTATCTCCTCACCAAGACCTT
The DNA here is from genome assembly GCF_021390325.1 of Jiella avicenniae. Lineage (GTDB taxonomy): Bacteria > Pseudomonadota > Alphaproteobacteria > Rhizobiales > Rhizobiaceae > Jiella > Jiella avicenniae. The sequence continues at coordinate 52,796 of NZ_JAJUWU010000006.1, forward strand.
CTGGGAGGAAAAGGCCGAGCTGTCCGGCGAATCGCGCTGGTGGAAGGCCGTCGATCCCGCTCTTCTCGGCGAGGGCGAGGTGAAGCTCCATCCCGGCGCCCTGCGCTATTACGAGGAAGCCGGCGTGAAGGTCCCCGACGCCCTGAAGTGACGTCGTGAGCGGCGGGGCGAAACGTTCCGCCGCAAGACGCCGAGGCCGGCCGAAGGGGAGGGGACGACCTCCTCTTTCCCACCGTTCGGCAGCCGGCCCCGACATCGCGCTGCGGTCGAGCCGCCCGCTGCCGACCCTTTCCTTCCCGGACGATCCCATGAGCCTTTCGACCACAGCAGCCGCGGCGCCGGCGCGCCGGCCGCTCCTCTGGCAGGGCCTCGGGCTCGTCTCCATCGGCTTTCATCTCGCGCTGGTCTTTTCCGGCCTCGTTCCGGCGCTCTTCGCGCGGCCGCTGCACATGGCGCTGGCGCTGCCCTGGCTGTTCGTCTTCGCTTGCCGGTCGCGGCTCCAGGCGCTGACGGGCTGGGTGTTTCTCCTCGTCGGCGAGTTCGGCTGCCTCTACGTCGCGCTCGATGCCGACGCCCTGTCGGATCAGTACGGCTATCTCGACACGCCGTTCCAGATCGCCGTCGCGGTTTCGCTGATCGTCGTCGCGCTGGAGGCGGCGCGCCGGGCGATCGGCTGGCCGCTGCCGCTCGTCGCCGCCCTCTGCCTCGCCTACGGGCTGTTCGGCCAATACGTGCCCGGCGAATACGGCCATCCCGGCTTTCCGCTCGAAAGCTTCCTCGGCACGATGACGATCACCGAGGGCGGGCTCTGGGGCTCGCTGACGGGGGTCTCTGTCGGCATCGTCGCGATCTTCGTCATTTTAGGCGCCGTTCTGAATGCCGGCGAGGCCGGACAGGGTTTCATGAACCTCGCCGCGGCGGCAGCCGGCCGACTGAGAGGCGGGGCCGGCAAGGTCTCGGTGCTGTCCTCTGCGATGTTCGGCTCGATCTCGGGCTCGGCCTCGGCCAACGTCGCCTCGACCGGCGCGGTGACCATCCCGGCGATGAAGCGTCTCGGCTATCCGAAGGCGCTGGCGGGGGCGGTGGAAGCGGTCGCCTCGTCGGGCGGGCAGATCATGCCGCCGCTGATGGGGGCCGGCGCCTTCGTCATGGTGGAACTCACCGGCACGCCCTACGGCGACATCATCGTCGCGGCGCTGCCGGCGGCGATCCTCTACTTCCTGACGGTGTGGATCGGCATCGACCTCTTCGCCCGGCGCTACGATCTCGCCTCCATCGCCGAGGCGGACCGGCCGAAGCCGCGCCTCGTCCTGATCACCACGCTGTTCTTTCTCGTCCCTTTCAGCGTCCTTCTCTATGCGATGTTCGTCGCGGCGCTGACGCCGCAATATGCCGCCTGCCTCGCCATCCTTGCGGCGGCGCTGCTCCTGTTCTTCGATGCCGCCTTCAGCTTTTCGGTTCGGCGCTTCGTCGATCGCGCCGGCACGGCGGCGTTGGAGGCCGGGCGCCAGATCGCGGTGATCGCCGCCATCATCATCTGCGCTTCGATCGTCGTCGGCGTTCTCGGCATGACCGGGCTCGGGGTGAAAGTCACCTCGGCGATCCTGGCGCTCGCCGGCGAATCGCTCGTGCCGGCGCTGCTCCTGACCGCGCTCGCCTGCATCCTGCTCGGCATGGAGGTGCCGACGACGGCCGCCTACGTCATCTGCGTGACGGTCGCCGGGCCGGCGCTGCAACGCCTCGGCATCGAGCCGCTGCTCGCCCATCTCTTCGTCTTCTGGTTCGCGCTTTTGTCGACGATCACGCCGCCGGTCTGCGGGGCGGTGTTCATCGCCGCCGGCATGGCCGGCGAGAACTGGCTGAAGGTCGCCGGCTCGGCGATGCGGCTCGGCGTCGGTCTCTACGTCATCCCGCTGGCGATGATCTTCAATCCGGCGATCATCCACCTCGCCGACCGCCCGGCCGCGGCCGGCGCGGCCTTCGTTCAGATCGCCGTCGGCCTGTGGCTGCTGTCCTACGGCCTGGTCTCGACCGCCGGGCCGGCGAAGCGTGTCGTTCTCGGCGGCCTCGGCCTGACGGTTTGCCTGCTGCCGTCGCCGCTTTAAGCTCGGGGATGGTATCAAGGGAACGGAAAGTTCGCGTTCGACCGCGCCGGGCTCGCCCCGCGCGAAGGCCCGTTGTGAAGGAAAGCCAATGACGACCGACAGCCGATGGGCCATCGGCCTGATGACCGGAACGGTGCTCGACGGCCACATCGACGTCGCCGCGATCCGCACCGACGGCGAGACGATCGAAGAGTTCGGGCCCTATGAGCTCGTCGCCTACGAGGCGGCCGTCACGCCGCTGATCGAGGCGGCGGTGAAGGACGCGCTCGACTGGCAGTTCGAGGGCGACGAGCCGGCGAGTTTCGCGGCCGCCGAAAGGCGCCTGAGCGAGGCGCAGGCCGAAGCGGTCGCCGGCTTCTGCGAGCGCCACGGGCTATCCCGCCGCGACGTCGCGGCCGTCGGCTTCCACGGCCAGACGGTCCTGCACCGCCCGCCCGAGCCGGGCGTTCCGGGCCGCACGCGCCAGCTCGGCGACGGGGCGCTGATGGCGCGGATGCTCGGGATCACCGTCGTCCACGACTTCCGCTCGGCGGACGTTGCGGCCGGCGGGCAGGGGGCACCGCTCTCGCCGATCTATCACCGGGCGATGCTGGAGCGGATCGGGGCCGGGACCGAGACGGCGATCCTCAATCTCGGCGGCGTCGCCAATCTCACTTATTGCGACGGCGAGACGCTGATCGCCTTCGACACCGGGCCGGCCAACGCGCCGATCAACGACTGGATCAAGGCCCATGGGGCCGGCGCGATGGACCGGGACGGGCGGCTGGCTTTCGCCGGCACGGTCGACGAGGTCCGGCTGGCGCGGCTGCTCGACCATCCCTGGCTGGCGAGGCCCTATCCGAAGTCGCTCGATCGCTTCAGCTTCAAGATGGCGATGGCCGAGGGGCTGTCGCTAGAGGACGGGGCCGCGACCCTGACGGCGTTCACCGCCGGGGCGGTCGGCCGGGCGCTCGACCTCCTGCCGTCGCGGCCCGAGCGGCTGGTCGTCTGTGGCGGCGGCCGGCACAATCCCGCGATCATGGCGGCGATCGAAGCGCGCGCCGGCGCCGCCGTGGTCGATGCCGACGCCGTCGGCCTGAGGGGCGATGCCGTCGAGGCCGAGTGTTTCGCCCATCTGGCGATGCGCCGGCTCGCCGATCTGCCGATCAGCTTTCCGCTGACGACGGGCGTGCCGCGGCCGATGACCGGCGGTGTCGTCAATCGTTCTTGAAGAGCCGGAATCGGCGCGGCAGGGCAGAGGGGGGTGAGGCCGCAGGGCGGCTAACGATCAGGAAAGGGGGAGGCCCCCACCCGGTGACGACCCCCTGCCGATCAGAACAGGCTCGTGGGCCCGCCGTTGTCCGACACGGTGTCGCTGAGGACCTGGCCGAGGAAGTTCGCGTCCTTACCGCCGGTGGGCGTGGTGCGGGAGATGAAGTCGAAGACCCTGCCGTCCTTCAGGCCGTAGTCGGCGATGCGCTCGACGCGGCTGTCCTTGTCGAAATAGACGGCGAGGATGCGCTGATCGACGAGCCGGGGCTGCAGGAAGGCGACGGGCCGCACGCGCTTCTGCGAGATGTAGTAGAACACCTCGTTGTCGAAGGTCGCCTTGGTGGAGGGCGAGCCGAGGGCGAGCAGCACCTGTTCCTTGGACGAGCCGGGCGGCACGAGCTCGAGCGACTTCGGATCGACGATGTAGCCCTGATTGAGGACTTCCTGGGTCGTGCAGGCCGACAGGGTCGAAACGGAAAGCACCGCCGCCCCGAGGGCGAAAGCCAGCGTCAGGCGAGTCTTCTTGGGCACGCTTTGTCTTCTCCCGGTCCAGCCGAACGATCGTTTCCTTGAATGCCCGTCTTCCGCGGCCATATCGAGGCGGCAGCCGCGCCACACGCCTTCGAGGCGTTGGTAATCCACCTCGCGCGCCGTTGCAATCGCGCCGAAGCTGTGGCACCGCCTCGGCCCGGGCGACCAACTGCGGATCGACAATGTTTCATCGTTGGAGGATCGCACGCCGCAATCGCGCGATCGTCGAGGATTTGTATCAGAGCCTGGTGGCAGAGACCCGCCAGCCGAAGCTCTACGAGCACTGCGGCATCGCCGATACGTTTTCGGGGCGGTTCGAGGCGCTGGCGATCCACGTCTTCCTGTTCCTGCGCCGTTGCCGCGGCGAGGCGCGGCTGGAGCCGGTCGCCCAGGAGGTGGTCGACCGCTTCGTCACCGACGTCGACACCTCGATCCGCGAACTCGGGGTCGGCGATCAGTCGGTGCCCAAACGCATGCGCAAGCTGGCGGGTGTCTTCTACGAGCGGGTGCGGGTCTATGACGCGGCCTTCGCCGCCGCGGATCCTGCCGCGGCCCTCGCAGCCGCGCTGAAAGGCCGTGCCGTGGGGGACGATGCCGATGCGGCGGCGGTGCTCGCGACCTACATGCAGGAGACGGCCGATCGGCTGGAAGCGGTTTCGGCCGACGACATCCTGTCGGGCACCCTCAGCTTCGGCGCTTGAATTTCGGAGATTGAATCATGGACGGGGACCAGACGTCGCCGCTTCGTCTGTCGCTGCAGGTCGCGTCCCTTTCGCGGGACGGCGGGCAAATCGCCTATGCGGCGAGCGAGATCGAGTGCGCGAAGGCCGCCGAGGCGCTGGGCATCGACAGCGTCGCTTCCATCCGCGCCGACCTCGTGGCTCGGCCCTTCCGCAAGGACGGCGCGCGCGTTTCCGGACGGCTGCGTGCCGTCGTCGTCCAGAAGAGCGTCGTGTCGCTGGAGCCGGTGGAGCAGACGATCGACGAGGAGTTCGAGGCCACCTACGTCAGGGGCGGCCGCCGCACGGTCGATCCGTCGATCGACGCGGCCGGCGAGATCTTCGTCGATCCCGAGGCCGACGATCCGCCGGAGACCTTTTCGGGCGATCGGATCGATCTCGGCGAGCGCCTGTTCGAAACGCTGACGCTGGCGCTCGATCCCTATCCCCGCCGCCCAGGGGAAGGTTATGGCGGGCAGACCGCCGAAGAGGCGCCGGACGAAGACGAGGACACCGTGGTCTCGCCCTTCGCGGCGCTGGCGAAATTCACGCCGAGCAGGGGCGATGGCGAGGATTGAGGCCACATGGCCGGTTGTAAGTGGGCGCGAATTCGATATTTTCGCGCCGCGCCGGCAGGCTCTGGGGCGCCGGCGAAAAGAAGCGAGAACGCGTTGACCTCAACATCCGGCATTACGATTTCGCTCGACGCCATGGGTGGCGATCACGGGCCAGAGGTGGTGGTGGCGGGCGCGGCCCTGGCGCTCGAACGCCGGCCGGACACGCGCTTCATCCTCTATGGCGAACAGGCGGCGGTCGAGCCGGTGCTGGAGCGCTTCCCCCAGCTCCGCGCGGCCTCGACCTTCCACCACTGCGATTTTTCCGTCCGCATGGACGACAAGCCGTCCCAGGCGCTGCGGCAGGGCCGCTACAAGTCGTCGATGTGGCGAACGATCGATGCCGTGAAGACCGGCGAGGCCGACGTCGCCGTCTCGGCCGGCAACACCGGCGCTCTGATGGCGATGGCGAAGTTCTGCCTGCGCACCATGGCCAATATCGAGCGGCCGGCGATCGCGGCGATCTGGCCCACCCTCAAGGGCGAGAGCATCGTCCTCGACGTCGGCGCGACGATCGGAGCCGACGCCCAGCAGCTCATCGACTTCTCGATGATGGGCGGTGCCATGGCGCGGACGCTGTTCGGCCTCGAGCGCCCGACCGTCGGCCTCCTCAACATCGGCGTCGAGGAGGTGAAGGGCCAGGACGAGATCCGCGAGGCGGGCCGGCTCCTGAAGGAGACGCCGCTGCCGGGCATCGACTATCACGGCTTCGTCGAGGGCGACGATCTCGGCCAGGGCACCGTGGACGTCGTCGTCACCGAAGGCTTCACCGGCAACATCGCTCTGAAGACAGCCGAGGGCACCGCCCGGCAGATCGCCGCCTATCTTCGCGCCGCCATGTCGCGGACATGGCTCGCCCGCGCCGGTTACGTCCTGGCCAAGAGCGCCTTCGACCGGCTGCGCGACAAGATGGACCCGCGCAAGGTCAATGGCGGCGTCTTCCTCGGGCTCAACGGCATCGTCATCAAGAGCCACGGCGGCGCCGACGCCGAGGGAATTGCCGCGGCTCTCGACCTCGCCCACACCATGGCGCGCACGGGGCTTCGCGAAAAGATCGAGGCCGACCTCGCCAGCTATCATCGCCGCATTTCCGAGGAGGCGGCGAGCGTTTCCGAAAGCATCGTTCCATGAGTGAGAAAATCGTCTCCGTCGTGCGCGGCACCGGCTCGGCGCTGCCGACGCGAATCATGCGCAACCAGGATTTCGCCGGCGTCGTCGAGACCTCGGACGAGTGGATCCGGCAGCGCACCGGCATCGAGCAGCGCCACATCGCCGGCGAGGGCGAGACGACCGTCTCGCTCGCCGAGGCGGCCGCGCGCCGGGCGCTGGAGGCCGCGAACCTTGCCGCGACCGACATCGATCTCATCATTCTGGCGACGGCGACGCCGGACAACACCTTCCCGGCTTCCGCCGTCCACGTGCAGAACCGGCTCGGGATCTCGTCGGGCTTCGCCTTCGACGTCCATGCGGTGTGCAGCGGCTTTCTCTACGCGCTGACGACCGCCGACATGTATCTGAAGTGCGGTCAGGCGAGGCGCGCCCTCGTCATCGGTGCCGAGACCTTCTCGCGCATCCTCGACTGGGAAGACCGCTCGACCTGCGTGCTCTTCGGCGACGGTGCCGGCGCCGTGGTTCTGGAGGGTGTGCCGGAGGGAGAGCCGTCGGGCCGGGGCATCATCGTCGCCAAGTTGCGCTCGGACGGCTCCCACAAGGAAAAGCTCTATGTCGACGGCGGGCCCTCGACGACCGGCACCGTGGGGCATCTGCGCATGCAGGGCCGCGAGGTGTTCAAGCACGCGGTCGGCATGATCACCGACGTGATCGAGGCCTGTTTCGAGGCGGCCGACGTCGGCCCGGCCGACATCGACTGGTTCGTCCCGCATCAGGCGAACCGCCGGATCATCGACGCATCGGCGAAGAAACTCGGCATCGACATCGACAAGGTGGTCGTCACCGTCGACCGTCACGGCAACACCTCGGCCGCGTCGATCCCGCTCGCCATCGACGCCGCCGTCAGGGACGGCCGCATCAAGCCCGGCGATCTCGTGCTCCTGGAGGCGATGGGCGGTGGTTTCACCTGGGGGGCGGTGCTCGTCCGCTGGTAGATAGCGCTTGATTCATATGGCGGTTTCAGTAGAGTAACGAAAAAGTAAGCGGTAAATCGGGGCCATTCGGCCGCGAGGCTCTTCACCAGAAGACCAGGGGACGAGGATGGGGGACAGGACACTCACCAGGGCCGATCTCGCCGAAGCGGTCTTCCGGAAAATCGGCTTGTCCCGAACCGAGTCCGCGCAACTCGTCGAGATGGTGCTCGAGGAGATCTGCTCGACGATCGCCAAGGGCGAGTCGGTGAAGGTTTCATCCTTCGGCTCGTTTCTCGTGCGCGACAAGAACGAACGCGTCGGCCGCAATCCGAAGACCGGCGAGGAAGTGCCGATCTCGCCGCGCCGCGTCGCCGTCTTCAAGCCGTCCAACGTCCTCAAGGACCGCATCCTCGAAGCCCACAGCAAGCGTGCGGAGTCCGGCACCGGGCTGGAGCTCATGCGCGCCGCCGAATGAGCGCGAAGAAGGTCTGAAGTTCCGGTGCTGGGTTGATGTCCGACAAGGGTGAGGACGCGTTTCGGACGATCTCCGAAGTCGCAGAAGAACTCGATTTGCCGCAGCACGTGCTGCGCTTCTGGGAATCGCGTTTCGCTCAGATCCGGCCGCTCAAACGCGGCGGGGGGCGGCGCTATTATCGGCCGGACGACGTCGAGCTTTTGCGCGGCATCCGTTACCTGCTTTACGTCAAGGGTTTCACCATCAAGGGCGTCCAGCGGCTGCTCAAGGAAAACGGCAGCCGCTTCGTCATGGCGATCGGCTCCGGCGATCTCGCCGGGCTCGACGATCTCGCCGCATCGACGGGGCAGGACGGACCGGACATGCCTGCCGAAGCGCCGCCGGCCGAGGTCGACGATCTCGATCTCATCCATCCCGAACCGGAGACGGTGGCGGCGGTCGGGCCGGCCGTCCAGGCGGAGGATGCGAGACCGGCCGCCCGGCCGCGGCCACGCGCCCTCGGCGGCTTCCTGCGGCGTGATCGCGACGGCGGCGAGGAACAGCGCCTGCCGCGCGACAGCATCGAAACCCTCGATCAGGTGCTGCTCGATCTCCTCGAATGCAAGCGGCTGCTCGATCAGGTGCGATGACACCGGCTGCTCGGCATCGGCCTCATGGGTCGAACGGTGCCGTCCGTCCTTTCCGCCGTATCGCGGACCTGCTTCGACACGAGCGTCGAAAGCCGTGGATCGCCGCCCGGCCGTCGGGCGGGGGCCGCCCGCCGGACAGGCTCCTTGCGAGACGCGCGATCCCGGCGTGAGCCGCGCCGAGGGGTCCGAGCGTCGCAAGCATCCGTCGACAGGCGCGGCGACCTCCCAGTTCCGCGTCGGCGATGCGTATGCCAGGCCCACGACACGACACGACACGGCGCGACCGACCGGGGCCTTCCTGCAGGGGTTATCGCGCGCGCCCATTCCGGGAAAATGAAGCCCCCCGCATAACAGGCACTTAATCTCTAACGCTTAATGTTGCCTCGCTGGAGGTGACGATGCGGCCGATAATCACTTGTCTGACGACGGGCCACGAAACGTGGCTGCTGCTGCTGTCCGCGCTGGTCTGCTCGATCGGCGTCTACGGCGCGTTCTCGGTCGCACGTCACGCCGGGCGTGCCTTGGGCAAGACCCGCATGCGGTTGGCGATCACCGGCCTCGTGGCGGCCGGCTGCACGGCCTGGGCGACGCATATGATCGCCCTCCTGGCCTTCCGGCCAGGAATGCCGGCCGGATTCGAGCCGATTTTGAGCGGCCTGTCGCTCGTTCTGGGCACCCTCGGTATCTCCGCCGGCATGCTGATCGCGATTGGCCGCCAATCGAGACTGCGCCGTCTCACGGGCGGTTTCGTTCTCGGACTGGGCGTCGTCGGTCTGCACTATGTCGGCCAGACCGCCTATGTCGTCAGGGGGCACGTCAGTTGGGATGCCGGCCTCGTCGCATTCTCGATCCTCGCCTCGCTTCCGCTGTTCAGCCTCTCCCTGATGTGTGCCGGCGAACGGAACCGGAAAATACGCCCGGCAGCCGCCCCGCTGCTGATCCTGGCGATCGCGGCTCTCCACATTTGCGGGATGGCCGCCCTCCAGCTCTCCTACGACCCGCGCGTCACCCTCCCGCCGAGGACGCTGGAACCGGAGTTCATCGCGCCGCTCGTGGCGGCTATGAGCATCGGACTGTTCGGCGTCGCGCTCTTCGCCTTGAGCCTCACCCTGCGGGCGAAGGCGAAACTGCGGGAAGATCGGCTGCGGCTCGGCGAACTCGCCAATCTCGCGCTCGAGGGGCTGGCGATTTGCGAAAACGGCATTGCACTTTCCGTCAACGAAGGGCTGGCGCGACTGGCGGGCCGAAGGCGTCAGGATCTCGAGGGCAGGAATTTCACGGACATCCTGCCCGGTGTGGCGCTGGAAGATATTCCCGAGGGCGAGGAGATCGACGGCGTCCTCGCAGCGCCCGGCGGCCAGTCCGTGCCCGTTCGGGTGTTGCGCCGCGAATTCGTCCTCGGCCGGCAGACGCAGACGGTCGTTGCCTTCCGCGACCAGCGCGAACGGTTGCGCAGCGAAGCGAAGATCAGGAGGCTCGCCTTTACGGATACGCTGACCGGACTCGCCAACCGGGAGCGCTTTCACGGTGTCCTCGAAGACCGCGTCGCCCGTCATCGGGCTACGCAGGCGCACTTTGCGCTCCTGTTGTTCGATCTCGACGGGTTCAAGGCGGTGAACGACAGCCTCGGCCATTCAGGCGGCGACGAGGTTCTGAAAGTCGTCGCCGAGAGGCTCTCGAACTGCCTCGACGAGGGCTGGGAGTCGGCGCGGCTGAGCGGCGACGAATTCGCCGTGCTCTTGCCCGATTGCGCCGACCCGCTGCGGGCGACCGCCATCGCCGAACGAGCCATCCGGGCCATCGAGGAACCGATCCTCCTGCGCGATCAGGTGACGCACATCTCGGCCAGCGCCGGCGTCAAACTGTCCGATGGGAACTCATCCGTCGAGCAGTTGCTGCGAAACGCGGATCTGGCGCTTTACGCCGCGAAGGCGAGCGGTCGCGGCCGCGCACGCCTCTTCACCCATGATCTCAGACGGGCGGCGAACGACCGGGCCACCACCGCGATGGAGTTGCAGGACGCCTTCGAGGACGGAGATCTGGAGCTGTACTACCAGCCCCAGGTCAAGCTCCGGGATGGCTCCCTCGTCGGCGCCGAGGCGTTGATCCGCTGGAACTATCCCTATCGCGGCGTCTTGAGCCCCGCGGCCTTCCTGCCCGTTCTCGAAGCCGGGCCCATGGCCATTCCGGTCGGAAACTGGATCCTGTCCACGGCGTGCGGCCAGGCTGCGCGGTGGCGGGCTGCGGGCCTGAGCGATTTCCGGATCGGCGTCAACCTGTTCGCCGCGCAGTTGCGATCCCCGAATTTCGTCGAGACGGTAAAGGAGACGCTCGCCCAATGCGGCCTGCCGCCCGAAGCTCTGGAGCTCGAGGTGACGGAGAACATCATCCTGCGCAACGAGGGTGCCACCATCTCGCATCTCGACAAGCTGCGGTCGATGGGGGTCGGCATCGCCTTCGACGATTTCGGGACGGGATACGCCTCGCTGACGATGCTGAAGGAAATCGCCATCACCCGCCTCAAGGTCGATCGTTCCTTCGTGCGCGAAATCGAGTGGAGCCGCAAGGACCAGGCGATCGTCGATGCCATTGCGAGGATGGCGAAGGGCTGCGATCTCACGGTCATCGCCGAAGGCATCGAGACGGAGGAGCAGGCCGACCTGATGCGAGACTATGCGGCCGAAGGGCAAGGCTACCTCTATGGCAGACCGATGACCGCCAGTGCCTTCGAGGAGCAGTACGCGCTGAAGCTGCTGGCCCACGACGCTCCCAAGGCAATCGCCGGGTAGACGCGCCTCTGGGGGGGGGGGGGGGGCGTGCCCGCCGTTTCGCCCGTCGGCCTTCTGCCGGTCCGACGGCCCGTCGCCCGGGGAAGTTCGACCGCCCTCAGCGGATCCGCACCGGAACGGTCAGCGAGACCCGGTTGCCCGATGGCGGGGCGGGGAAGGGGCTCGCCCGCCGCACCAGTTGCACCGCCAGGCCGTCGAGGGTCGAATTGCCGCTCGATCCGGCGACGCGAACGCTCGTCACGCGGCCGTTGCCGTCCATCGCAAAGGCGATCCGCGTCGTTCCCGAACCACGGCCCGAGAAGCTGCGGCTGTAGCGATTCAGCCGGGCCTGCACCTGCGATTGCCAGCGCGCCAGCGCCGCGCGCGAAACGCTGGCGCCCTGCGAGGCCTGCCGGCGGCTCTGGCCGCGCGAGGCGACCGAGGGTTGCGCGGAGCGCCGCTGGCGGGCCTGCTCGCGCTTCGGCGCCGGCTTCTTGGCTTCGGCCCGGCGAGGCGCCGTCCGTTTCGTCTCCCTGGGCTTTTCCCGCAAGGCCTCGCGCACCGGCGGCGGCGTCGGCCGGGCGGTCGGCAGCGGAACGTTCAGCGGAAGTGCGGCCGTGTCCGGCTCCGGCTCCGCCGGCTCCTCGACCTCCGGCGAAGGCTCGGGAAGCGGCACCGCATCGGCCGGGGGAGGGACGGTTTCCTCCACCTCGGGCACGGGCTCCGGCTGGGGCTCCGGCGGTGCCACCGCCTCCTCAGGCTGAACCGCTTGCGGTTCCTCGACGGGCGGCTGCACCGGCTCCGGCGGTTGGACGGGCTCGGGCTCGGGCAATTCCGGCTCGGGTGGCTGAACCGGCTCCGGCTCGGGCTCCGGAGGTGCGGCGGTTTCCGGCGCTTCGGCTTCCGGCTCCGAAGGTGCCGGGTCCGGCGTCTCGACGGTTTCCGGCGCCGGAGCGGCATCCTCGACGGACTGCGAATCCTGCGATTCGGCAGGCGGCGCGAGGTCGATCAGCACGGCCTCCTGGGCACCCTGCGGTGGTGCCTCGGGCACGGTGTTCATCAGTGCGTAGGCTGCCCCACCGTGGGCGACGAGCACCGCGAGGCCGGCGATCAGCCAGCGTTCGCCGCTCCGCCGGCGGCTATGGCCGGCGAACGGGTTCGCAGTCGATGGTTCCTTCGTGCGGCGCGCCATGTCGGCCTACTGCTCGGTTCCGCTCGGTGCGGGTCGGGCGGCGGGACCGGCGGCGGCCGCCTCCGACCGCGCCGGATCCTCGAGGCCCACGAGACCGATCTTGAGGTAGCCGGCGCTTCTCAGCGCGTTCATCACCTCCATGATGTCGGAATAGGGGACGGAGCCGTCGGCGCGCAGGAAGATGCGCTCGTCGCGGTTTCGTTCCGTCAACGCGTCGAGACGGCTTGCGAGTTGCTCGCGCGCCACCTCGGCTTCGCCGAGGCTCAGCGACAGGTCTTCCTGGATGGTCAGATAGACCGGCTCGTCCGGCCGCTCCTGCGGCGGCGCGTTCGAGGTCGGCAGGTCGACCGGCACGTCGACCGTCGAGAGCGGTGCGGCCACCATGAAGATGATCAAAAGAACCAGCATCACGTCGATGAAGGGCGTGACGTTGATCTCGGAGACCTCGCCGCCGTCGTCGTCTTCGCCACCGAGTTTCACGGCCATCGCGTCTACTCCGCAGCCTCTGCGAGCGGCATGGCGCCGCGGCGCGACGCTTCCTGCCGCTCGAGATCGCGCGACAGATGCTGCATCACCAGCGCCGAGGCGTCCGACAGGATCGCCCGGTAGCCGGCGATCGCGCGGGCGAAGACGTTGTAGACGACCACCGCCGGGATCGCGGCGACGAGGCCGATGGCGGTGGCGAGCAGCGCTTCGGCGATGCCGGGCGCGACGACGGCGAGATTGGTGGTGTTCGCCTCGCTGATGCCGATGAAGGAATTCATGATGCCCCAGACCGTGCCGAACAGCCCGACGAAGGGGGCGATCGAGCCGACCGTGGCGAGGATACCGGTGCCGCGGTTGAGCGAGCGGGCCGCGTTCGCCTCGATCCGGCCGAGGGCCATGGCGACGCGCTCCTTGACGCCTTCGGCCGAAAGTTTTCCGGAACGCCGCCACTCTTGGGCGGCAGCGCGGGCGAGGGTGCCGACGGGGCCGCGCCAGCGCGCGGCGTTTCTCTCGTCGCCGATCGCAGCCTGCAGCGACTCTGCCCCGGCCAGGCGCTTGACGCCCGAACGTGCCCGCCACTTGGCGCCGGACACCTCGAAGCCCTTGACCAGGAGGATCGTCCAGGTCGCCAGCGAGGCGAGCGCGAGCGCGACCATCACGCCCTTCACCACCCAGTCGGCGGCGAGGAACATGCCGAGCGGGGAGAGGTCGTGCGGCAGTTTGGTGTCCCGCGGCTCCTCGAAAAGCACCGGCTCGCCTTCCGTCGAAGCGGCGCCGTCTGCAACCGCTTCCTCGCCCGAAGCCGGTGTGGCCTCCGGCCGGGCGACAGCATCTGCGGACGATGCGTCCCCGGCCGGAGCGGCCGTTCCTGTGGACGCGGCGCTGCCTGCGGAGGGGGCGGCATCATCGGCCGGGGGCGCTCCTGCGGGACGATCGTCCGCTGCAGCCGGAGCCGCCGGGCTGGCTCCGGTTGGCGCTGCGTCTGCAGGCGCCGGGCTCTGCGAGGGCGTCGCCTGCGGGGCACGCGCCTCCGAACCATTCGAATCGCCCGGGATCACGCGCCCCTGCGTCTGCGACGGGGCTTCGCCGCCAGGCGGGGGAGATGCCGGCTCCTGTGCCGCGGCCAGGCCGATGGGGGCCGCCAGGGACAGGGCAAGAAAAAGCCTCGCCGCTGGCCGCAGGAGATTGGCTGAACTGAAACGCATGTGGACCGACCGTCCCTGGATGTTGGCGAACACGGACCACCAGCGTTCCATCGCGCCGATCGTCCTCGTCCCTCAGGCCTCCTTTATGGAAACATGACGACACGCGTCAACTTATGTCGGCTGATTCGGGGTCACAAAGTCGCCGGTCCGGCAAGAAATCGGCGCCGAGCTGCTTCGGTAGGGCCAGTGACTGAGAAGTAGTTTTGAGTAATTCCAATCGGGCGCGCGAATCGGCGAATGCCGCCGTCCACCGGATTCGGCTCTCGTCGCGGCCGATCCCGGGCCATCTGCAACGCGCCCGGCTCGACCGATCGCGTCTTGAGCGGGCTGACTGTCGCAAACCCCCTCCAAACGCCGCAATCTCAGGTCAGCGGCGTCATCACGCCCTTGCGATAGGCCGGCCGCTGCTTCAGTCGCTCGTACCATGCGGAGAGGTTCGGAAGCTCCGGGCGGATGATCGGCATCTCGAACCAGCCATAGGCGACGCTGCCGAGGGGGATGTCGCCGAAGCCGAACGCGTCGCCGGACAGGAACGGCGCCTTGCCGAGTTCGGCCTCGGGAATGGCGAGGAGCTTTCCGCAGGCTTCGAGGCCGCTGGCAAGGGCCGCCTCGTCGCGGGTCTCCGGCGTCATCCGCACGACGTTCCAGAAGACGTCGCGGAACGGGCCGCCGAGCGTCGTCGAGGTCCAGTCCATCCATTTGTCGGCGGACGCCCAGGCCGCGGCATCGGCGGGCGCGAAGGGCGGCTGGCCATAGGCGCGCGCGAGATAGCGGACGATGGCATTCGATTCCCACAGCGTCAGATCGCCGTCCTGCAGCGTCGGAACGCGGCCGTTGGGATTGAGAGCCTCGTATTCGGCCGTATCGACGACGCCGAAGGTGCCGCCCGCCTCGACCCGCTCATAGGCGAGCCCGAGTTCCTCGGCGCACCAGAGCACCTTGCGGACGTTGGAGGAGTTGTTCCGGCCCCAGATCTTCATCATCTGCGCGTCTTTCTTCGCCGATCGCACCGATCGGACCGCCACTCGAACGATCGGGCCCCGCTGGTCGGCGAGGCCCGTCATCATGCGATCGCAAGATAGGTGCGCCGGCGGGAAAGGCGATCAGTCGCGCTCTTCGGGCGAGACGTAGTCGCGCATCGGCGCGCCGGTGTAGAGCTGGCGCGGCCGGCCGATCCGCTGATGCGGATCCTCGATCATCTCCTTCCACTGGGCGATCCAGCCGACGGTGCGCGCCACGGCGAAGAGCACCGTGAACATCGTCGTCGGGAAGCCCAGCGCCTTCAGCGTGATGCCGGAGTAGAAGTCGACGTTCGGATAGAGCTTCTTCTCGACGAAGTATTCGTCCGTCAGGGCGATGCGTTCGAGCTCCATTGCCACCTCGAGCAGCGGATCGTCCTTGATGCCGAGTTCGTCGAGCACCTCGTGGCAGGTCTGCTGCATGATCTTGGCGCGCGGATCGTAGTTCTTGTAGACCCGGTGGCCGAAGCCCATCAGGCGGAACGGATCGTTCTTGTCCTTGGCTCTCGCGATGAATTCGGGGATGCGGTCCTTCGAGCCGATCTCCATCAGCATGTTGAGCGCCGCTTCGTTGGCGCCGCCATGGGCGGGGCCCCAGAGGCAGGCGATGCCGGCGGCGACGCAGGCGAACGGGTTGGCGCCCGAGGAGCCGGCGAGCCGCACCGTCGAGGTCGAGGCGTTCTGCTCGTGGTCCGCATGCAGAATGAAGATCCTGTCCATCGCCCGGGCGAGAACCGGATTGATCCGGTAGGGCTCGCAGGGGACGGCGAAGCACATGTGCAGGAAGTTCTCCGCGTAGGACAGGTCGTTGCGCGGATAAACGAAGGGCTGGCCGATGTGGTACTTGTAGGCCATCGCCGCGATCGTCGGCATCTTGGCGACCATGCGCAGGCTCGCCACCATCCGCTGATGCGGATCGGCGATGTCGGTCGAATCGTGATAGAAGGCCGAGAGCGCACCGACCGAGCCGCACATCACGGCCATCGGATGGGCGTCGCGCCGGAAGCCGGTGAAGAAGCGGCTCATCTGCTCGTGGATCATCGTGTGCCGCGTCACGCGGTAGACGAAGTCGTCCTTCTCCCGCTGGGTCGGCAGTTCGCCGTAGAGCAGCAGATAGCAGGTCTCGAGATAGTCGCCGCGCTCGGCCAGCTGGTCGATCGGATAGCCGCGATGGAGCAGGATCCCCTCGTCGCCGTCGATGTAGGTGATCTTGGATTCGCAGGACGCCGTCGAGGAAAACCCGGGATCGTAGGTAAACACGCCGCCCTGCTTGTACAGGGTGGTGACGTCGATCACGTCCGGACCGAGGGTGCCGCTACGCATCGCCAGACCGGCTTCCGTCGATCCGAAATTGAGTTTCGCCGACTGTTCTGTCATGCGTAGTCCTTTCATGAATCGCGACCACGAATGCGTTTTTCGCAGCGCACACGTTTCAGCCACGTCCTGCCTACTCCAAAGGCTGGAGTACGACAAGTTATGCGCCGAAGCTTGGTGCGGCGCAATATGAGGGGCGGCCGGTCAGCCGGCCTGATCCTTCAGCCGGGCAAGACTTTCGTCCCGCCCGAGAACGGCGAGAACATCGAAGACGCCGGGCGACGTCGTGCGTCCGGTGAGCGCCGCACGAAGCGGTTGCGCCGCCTTGCCGAGCTTGATTCCGGCGTGCTCCGCATAGTCGCGGACGATCGTCTCCAGGGTCTCCGCGCTCCACGACCCGGCTGCCTCGAAAAGCGGCAGGAGATCGGCGACGACCTTGCGGCCACCGTCCGCGAGGATCGTCTCGGCCTTTTCTTCGAGCGAAAGCGGGCGCTCCGCGAAGAGAAAGGCGGCGCCGTCGGCGAGTTCGATCAGCGTCTTGGCCCGCTCCTTCAGCCCCGGCATCGCCTCGGCCAGCTTGGCTCGGGTGGTTTCCTCGTCGGCGCTCCGAAGGATCGAGCCGTTCGGCAGGACGTCGCGGCTTTCCATCAGCATGTCGACGAGGTCGCCGTCGCTGCTCGCCCGGATCCAGTGGCCGTTGATCGCCTCGAGCTTCTTGAAGTCGAAGCGCGCCGCGCCCTTGTTGATCTGCGGCAGATCGAACCATGCGACCATCTGCTCGGGCGAGATGATCTCGTCGTCGCCATGGGCCCAGCCGAGCTTGACCAGATAGTTGCGCAGCGCCACCGGCAGGTAGCCCATCTCGCGATAGGCCTCGACGCCGAGCGCGCCGTGGCGCTTCGACAGCTTCGCCCCGTCCGGCCCGTGAATCAGCGGAATGTGCGCCATCACCGGCACGTCCCAGCCCATCGCCCGGTAGATCAGCGTCTGGCGGCCGGCATTCGTCAGGTGGTCGTCGCCGCGGATGATGTGGGTGACGCCCATGTCGTGATCGTCGACGACGACGGCGAGCATGTAGGTCGGTGAGCCGTCCGAGCGCAGAAGGACGAGATCGTCGAGGTCCTTGTTGGCGAAGCGCACGTCGCCCTGCACCTCGTCGCGGACGATCGTCTCGCCCTCGAGCGGCGCGCGCAGACGCACGACGGAGGGGACGCCCTCGGGCGCCTCGGCGGGATCGCGATCGCGCCACAGCCGCGTCGCGACGGATGGCGGCTGCTTCTCGGCGCGCGCCTTCTCCCGCAGCGCTTCGAGCTCGGCCTGGGTGGTGTAGCAGCGGTAGGCGGAGCCCCGCGCGATCATCTCCTCGACCACTTCGCGGTGGCGGGGGGACCGCTCGAACTGCGACACCGGCGGCTCGTCCGCCGAAAGCCCGAGCCAGTCGAGCCCCTCGATGATCGCCCGGACGGCGGCCTCGGTGGAGCGGGCGCGGTCCGTATCCTCGATCCTGAGCAGCATCCTGCCGCCCTTGGCACGGGCATAGAGCCAGTTGAACAGCGCCGTGCGGGCGCCGCCGATGTGGAGGAAACCGGTCGGGGAGGGGGCAAAGCGGGTGACGACGGCGTCCGCCATTGTGGCTCCATTCCTTCAGAAATTCGCGAGGCGCCGCGTCGTGAGCGTCGCTTTCGTGCGCCGGCTGTGTAGCATAGGCGCGTCGAGGTGCAAGAAGAGGCGGAACGGCCGTTGCCGCAGGCGCCATTGAGGCAAGGGCGGCAGCGCCCGGGGGAGGTTGCGGACGCCGCCGGCCGGCTGTTGCGTCTGCTGCGCGGACCGGGCGGGGCGAGCGACGGCGACGAAGCGGGCGACGGCGGCGGCGCGTGGCAGGGCGGGTCGACTTGGCGCGACGCGGTCACGGCATGGTTCGCCCGCCAGTTCGCGGTCGAGGCGGCGCATCGCTCCGGCTTTCATATCCTGCCCGTCGCGCTGATCGCCGGCGCGGCGGCGGTCTTCGCCATCGACTGGCGCCCCAACGTCTGGGCGACGATCGCCGTGGCGGCCCTGTTCGCCGCTCTCGCCCTTCGCGCCGCCGCCCTGCCGGTGCGAAGGGCCATCCTCCTGGCGCTCGTCGGTCTCCTCGCCGGCGTCCTCGTCTCCATCGGCTTTGCGGAACGATCGGAGACGACGATCATATCCGGCACCGCGACGACGCGCATCGCCGGCCGGGTGCTGTCCGTTTCCCGCGACGAGAAGGGCCGAATGCGCTACGTCGTCGCGATCACCGGCACGGTGCGTCCCGTCCTGTCCCGGCCGCCACGGCGCGCGCGGATCCTGGTCGGCGCGAAGCATGCCCCAAAATCGCCCGGCGATCCCTATTACGGCCTGGTGCGGATCGGTCCGCCCTCGGGGCCGGCTGCCCCCGGTCGCCACGATTTCGCCTACCAGCCCTTCTTCGACGGGGTCGGGGCGATCGGCTTTTCCCTCGGACGGCCGGACGACGCCCCGACGGACGGGCTGTCGCCGCCACCGCCAGCTGGCGTCGTCGAGGCTCTTTCCCTCGGCCTCGAACGGCTGCGCGGCACGATGACCGCCCGGATTTCCGAAGCAGCCGGCGGCGGCGAGGCGGGCGCCATCGCCGCCGCACTCGTCACCGGCGAGCGCGCCGGCATCTCCGAGGACGCCGAGACCTGGCTGCGGGGCGTCGGGCTCGCCCACGTCCTGTCGATCTCCGGCCTGCATCTCGCCATCGTCGCCGGCTCCGCATTGCTGGTCGTCCGCTCGGCGCTGGCACTCGTTCCGGGGCTCGCGCTCCGCTATCCGGTGAAGAAGGCGGCGGCCGTCGCGGCTCTCGTCGTCGCCGCCCTCTATCTCCTCTTGTCCGGGGCCAACGTCGCCACCCAGCGCGCCTTCGTCATGCTGGCGGTGATGCTCGTCGCCGTCATCGCCGATCGGCCGGCGCTGACCATCCGCAACGTCTCGCTTGCCGCCCTCATCGTCGTCGTCGTCGCGCCGCACATGGTGACGACGGCGAGTTTCCAGATGAGCTTCGCCGCGACGCTCGCCCTCGTCGCGGGATACCGCGCGTTGGCGCGCTGGCAGGAGAGAAAAGCTCCGTCCGTGCCGCGTCCGCTCGCCATGAGGCTCCTGCGGCTCGCCGGCGGCACCGTCCTCGGCATCGTCGCCAGTTCGATCATCGCCGGGGCGGCGACGGCCCCTTACGCCGCGTACCACTTCCACCGCGTCGCTCCCTTCGGCCTCGTCGCCAACGTCCTCACCCTGCCGCTCTTCACCTTTCTGATCATGCCGCTCGGCCTCGTCGGCTCGCTGCTGATGCCCTTCGGCCTCGACGCGTGGGCGTTCTACCTGATGGGCCGGGGCGTCGACCTCGTGCTCGCCATCTCCGAATGGCTCTACGGCGTCCTGCCGGATCGGAGCACCGGGCCCATCGCGGGTGCGGGCGTCGTCTTCCTCACAGCGGCGCTGTTCGCCGCAGCGCTGTTTGCCAGCCGCCTGCGCCTCGTCGCGTTTCCACTGGCGGTCGTCGGCCTTCTGACCATCCGCGACACGAGCCCGTTGCCGCAGCTCCTCGTCCATGAGGACGGCAAGACCGTCGCGACCTTCGCAGCCGACGGCGCCATCGGCTATCTCCAAGCCCGCCGGAACGGCTTCGTCGCCGACCAGTGGGAGCGCAGCTTCGGGAGCGAACCGCCGCCAGGCGAGGGCGATGCCGCGGCGCCCGCACCCGCGCGGATCGAGCCCCCCTGCGACCGCGATTTTTGCCGCTTTCAGACCCGCGACGGCCTACGTGTCGTCTGGACGAGCGACTACCGGCGGACGGGCGAGGCCTGCGACGGGGGCGACATCGCCATCGTCGCCCGGGCGATCCGTCTGGAGACATGCCGCTCCGGCGCTGCTCTCGTCACCTTGCGGACGCTGCGTCGAACCGGCTCGCTGGCCTTTTCCCGCGATGTGCAGACGGGCCGCGCCGTCCCGCTGAGATCCGTCCCCGCCGATCCGCAACCCTGGAACCGACACCGCCTCGCGCCGTGGCCGGAATACTGGAAGAAGCCGGCCGCACCCGACGAGGAGCCGAACTCGAACTCTGCTTCCGCCCGGTGATCGGGACGGACGTCTCAGTACCGCCTGATCAGCCCGACCAGCCGGCCCTGTACCTTGACCCGGTCGGCGCCGAAGATGCGGGTCTCGTAGGCGGGGTTGGCCGCCTCCAGCGCGATCGTGTCGCCCCGGCGGCGAAAGCGCTTCAGCGTGGCTTCCTCGTCGTCGACGAGAGCCACGACGATGTCGCCCGGCGAGGCGGTGTCGATCCGGCGAATGACCACCGTGTCGCCGTCGAGAATGCCGGCCTCGACCATCGAGTCGCCCTTGACGTCGAGGGCGAAGTGCTCGCCGGAGCCGAGCATTTCCGGCGGCACCTGGATGGAATGGGTGTTGGTCTGGATCGCCGAGATCGGGACGCCGGCGGCGATTCGCCCCATCACCGGCACCGCCACCGCGCGTTCGCCGGAAACGTGATTTTGCCGCGGCGCGGCGACGGCCGCCGGACGGCGCGGAGCGGCCGCCGCGACGGGTCTTTCCTCCGCCTCCGGCCGCATGCCGCCGTCGATGACGCTCGGCGTGAAGCCGGGTTTGGCGGTCCCGGCCGTCCGCGGATTGCGGATCGAATCCGGCAGCTTCAGGACCTCGAGAGCCCGGGCGCGGTTCGGCAACCGGCGGATGAAGCCGCGTTCCTCGAGGGCTGTGATCAGACGGTGGATGCCGGATTTCGACCGCAGATCCAGCGCGTCCTTCATCTCGTCGAAGGAGGGAGGCACCCCGCTCTCCTTCAGCCGTTCATGGATGAACAACAAAAGGTCGTGCTGTTTGCGCGTGAGCATGGGGGACCTCTAAAAACAAAACCTGAACAAACCTATCTGTTCTAGTTGTGTTCCGCAAGTCCCTTTTCGGAGAGCTTCGCCGCTTCGACCGTCGGGGCGTGCCGTCAGGAGAGATCGACGATGCGGCAGCTTTCGCCGGCGCGCGCGGCCGGCGCGTGCGGCGGGCGCATGAGCAGCACGTCGGCGGCGGCGTAGATGGACAGGAGCGAGGAGTCCTGGCGCGGCAGCGGCGTGGCGACGATCGTTCCGTCTGCGTCGACGACGGCCCTCGCGCGCATGAAATCGGTTCGCAGGCCGTTTTCCGGGACGTCCGATCCGAGGATGGCGGCGCGGGTCATAGGCCTCTCCGGGCGGCCGGCGAGGCGCTCGACGAGGGGGGCGAGGAACAGCGTCGCCGCCACCATCGAGGAGGCCGGATTGCCGGGCAGCCCGACGAGGCGCATGTCGCCGATCCGGCCGGCCATCAGCGGCTTGCCGGGTCGCATGGCGACCTTGAGAAACGCCATCTCCGCCCGTTTTGCTTCGAAGACCTTGCCGATGAGGTCGTGGTCGCCGACCGAGGCGCCGCCGATGGTGACGAAGCAGTCGCAGCCCTCGGCGAGCGCGCGGTCGAGATGGCCGGCGATTTCCGCGTCGTCGTCCGGGGCGATGCCGCAGTCGACCACGGTTCCGCCGGCCGCCTCGACGAGGGCGGCGACCCCGTAGCCGTTCGAGGCGACGATCTGGGACGGGCCGACGTCGGCGCCGGGGGGCACCAGCTCGTCGCCGGTCGCGAGCACCGCGACCTTCGGTCGGTCGAGGACGAGGATCTCTGGATGGCCGCCGCTGGCCGCGAGCGCGACGGCGCCGGGGGACAGCAGCGTTCCCCTGGCAAGAAGCACCGTGCCGGCGGAAAAATCGACCCCGGCCGGGCGGATATGCTGGCCGGGAGAGACCCCTTCCTGCGGGATCAGCGCGCCGTCTTCGCTGCGTTCGGCATCCTCCTGGATGAGGATGGCGTCGGCGCCCTCCGGCACCGGGGCGCCGGTGAAGATGCGGACGGCCTCGCCGGGGCCGATCCGGCCATCGAAGGCCCGCCCAGCCGCCGATTCGCCGACGACGGCGAGAGCCCGGAATGGCGCCCGCGTGTCCTCGGCGCGCAGCGCGTAGCCGTCCATCGCCGAGGCGTCGAAGCCGGGCTGCGTCCTTTTCGCGAGCACATCCTCGGCAAGGATGCGGCCGGCCGCTTCGCGCAGTGGCACGAGCGTCGTGCGGCGGACCGGCTCGGTCGCCGCCATCAGCCGTCGATGGGCCTCCTCGACCGCAATCAGGCTCATGGCGTGCCTGCCTCCCTGCGGAAATCCCCCGAGCGACCGCCGGATTTGGAGACGAGCCGGATGGCGGTGATCTCCATCGTCCGGTCGACGGCCTTTGCCATGTCGTAGATGGTCAGGCAGGCGACGGAGACGGCGGTGAGCGCCTCCATCTCGACGCCGGTGCGGCCGGTGAGCTTTGCCGTGGCGGTGACCCTGAGCCCGGGAAGGGCCGGCTCCGGCGTGATCTCGACGGCGATCTTGGAAAGCATCAGGGCATGGCAGAGCGGGATCAGCTCGTGCGTCCGCTTGGCCGCCATGATGCCGGCGATCCGGGCGACCCCGACGACGTCGCCCTTCTTCGTCTCGCCGCCTTCGATCAAAGCGAGCGTCTCCGGCTGCATCACGACGAGGCCCTCGGCCTCGGCGATGCGCTCGGTCTCGGCCTTGTCTCCGACGTCGACCATCGCCGCCTTGCCGGATGGGTCGAGATGGGTGAGACGCGGTCCGTCTTCGGCGGTGCCCTCGCTCATCGTGCGGTCCGCTCGACGAGGGCCCGGCGGGGGGCGCCGAGGAGAACGCGGGTGGCGTCGGCGACGTCGTCCTGGCGCATCAGGCTCTCGCCGACGAGGAAGCTGCGGATGCCGTGCTCGGCGAGCCTCAGACAGTCGGCATGGGTGAAGATGCCGCTCTCGCCGACGACGATGCGATCGTCCGGAACGAGACTGGCGAGCCGCTCGGCGGTTTCGAGGGTGGTCTCGAAGGTCTTGAGATTGCGGTTGTTGATGCCGATCAGCGGCGAGGACAGGCGGAGCGCCCGCTCGGTCTCGGCCTCGTCGTGGACTTCGACCAAGACGTCGAGGCCGTAGCGCTCGGCCGTTGCTTCGAGAGCGAGGGCGACGTCGTCGGACACCGCCGCCATGATGATCAGGATCGCGTCGGCGCCCCAGGCGCGCGCTTCGGCGACCTGGTAGGGATCGTAGAGGAAGTCCTTGCGCAGCACGGGCAGGCCGGTCGCCGCCTTCGCCTGCCCGATATATTCGGGCCGGCCCTTGAAGGACGGCTCGTCGGTGAGGACCGAAAGACAGGTGGCGCCGCCAGCGGCGTAGGCCGCCGCGAGGGCGGGCGGATCGAAGTCCTCGCGGATCAGGCCCTTGGAGGGGCTGGCCTTCTTGATCTCGGCGATCAGCGCCAGATCCCCGGCCTCGATCGTCCGGGCGATCGCAGGAAGAAAGCCGCGCGGCGGCTCCACGTCGGCGATCCGCGCGTCCAGTTCGGCGAGCGGGATCTTCGCCTTGGCTGCGGCGATTTCTTCCAGCTTGTAGTCGCGGATCTTGGCGAGAATGTCGGTCATCGGTTGTCCTTGCCGAGGGCCTGGGTCGCCTTGACGAGCCGCTGCAGCGCGTCCAGCGCCTTGCCGGTGTCGATCGCCTCGGCCGCAGTGGCGACGCCGGCGCGAAGATCCGGGGCGGCTCCGGCCATCACCAGCGCGCCGGCGGCGTTGAGGAGCACGGTGTCGCGATAGGCGCCGGGCTCGCCCTTCAGGACCGACTGGAGGGCTGCGGCATTGTAGCTGCCGTCGCCGCCCTTCAGATCGGCCAGCGTCCAGCGGCCGACGCCGGCCTCCTCGGCGTCGACGGTGAACTCGCTGATGACGCCGTCCTTCAACTGGACGACATGGGTCGTGCCGGTCGGCGTCATCTCGTCGAGGCCGTCGCCATGGACCACCCAGGCGGCCTCCGTGCCCAGCGCCAACAGCGTCTCGGCGATCGGCCGCAGCCAATGCGGCGAGAACACCCCGACGAGAAGCTTCTTGACGCTGGCCGGATTGCCGAGCGGGCCGAGGAGATTGAAGATCGTCCGGGTGCCGAGCTCGACGCGCGAGGGGCCGACGAAGCGCATCGCGGCATGGTGGGTCGGGGCGAACATGAAGCCGAGCCCGGCCTCCGCAATCGCGCGGCCGATCTGGTCGGGCTTCAGGTCGACGTCGATGCCGAGCGCCGAAAGCACGTCGGCCGCGCCGGATTTCGACGACAGCGCCCGGTTGCCGTGCTTGGCGACGACGAGGCCGCAGCCGGCCAGGACGAAGGCCGAGCAGGTCGAGATGTTCAAGGTGCCGGCATGGTCGCCGCCGGTGCCGACGATGTCGATCGCCCCTTCCGGGGCAAGGACGCGGGCCATGTTCGCCCGCATCACCGTCACGGCGCCGGTCAGCTCGTCGACGGTCTCGCCGCGCACCCTCAGGGCCATCAGGAGGCCGCCGATCTGCGAGGGCGTCGCCTCGCCGCTCATCATCACCTGGAAGGCGGTCGTCGCTTCCTCCCGGGTCAGCGCGTGGCCGTCGGCGGCCTTGGCGATGAAGGGCTTCAGGGTCTGGCTCATCGCGCCAGCGCCTTTGCCTGTTCGAGCGTGTTCGGATTGACGCGCACCGGATATTCGTTCTGCAGCAGGGTCACGTAGGACTGGTAGAGATCGTTCTCCAGCATGCCGGCCATCTGCTGGCGCTGCGAGGAACTGACGTTGCTCGCCGGATCGGCGGGCGGCGAGACCTCCGCGACCTTCATCAGCAGGCGCGTCGAAGGCTCGCGGCCGGACGCGGTGACGACGTCGCCCGACGGGCCGGAGAAGGCCGCCTCGGCGCCGGACCGCCCGAGTTCGGCGACGCCCGACTGGCGGGTGATCCCATAGGCGGTCCGCGCCTCAATGCCTTCCTCCCTGGCGACGTCGGCGATGGACTTGCCGCCCTCGACCGCCTTTTCGAGCGAGGCCGCCCGTTCGTCGAGCTGCTCGTTCGCCCGTTCGCGCTTCCAGTCGGCGACCACCTTCTCGCGCACTTCGTCGAGCGTCCGGTCGTGGGCGGGATCGACGCTGGCGACGTCGTAGAAGACGTAGCCGCTCGGATCGACGTTGACCGGAAGCGCGTCGATGCCCGGCTCGCTGTCGAAGGCGGCAGCGAGAAGGTCGGACTTTTGCGGCATGTCGACCGCCTCGCCGTCGGGGCCGTTGCCGTTGCGATCGACGGCGGCGACGGTCTTGACCGGAATTGCCGCCTGCTGCGCCGCTTCCTGGAAGGTGGCGCCGCCGCCGCGGGCGTCCTCATAGGCGGTGTAGGCCGCATCGACGGCATCGGCGGCCCTTGCCAGAGCGAGGTCCTTGCGAATCTGATCCTGGACCTCGGCGAGCGGCTCGACGCCTGAGGGTTCGATCTTCGTCACTCTCAGGAGCACCGGACCGAACCGGCCCTCGACGACGTCGGAGACGCCACCTTCCGAAAGCGCAAAGGCCGCATCGGCGACCTTCTGGTCGGGAATCGCCGCCTTGGTCACGGTGCCGAGATCGATGTCGGCGGGCGTGCGCCCGGCGTCCCTCGCGACCTCCTCGAAGCTCGCTCCCGCGCCGAGCTTTTCCTCGGCGGCGTCGGCCGCGGCCTTGTCGGCGAAGACGATCTGCTGGACGCCGCGCCGTTCCGGGGTGGTGTAGTTCGCCTTGCGGGCTTCGTAATCGGCCTTCACTTCGGCGTCGGTGACGGTCTTCGGATCGGCCAGCGCCTGCGACGTCACCTCGGCATAGGCGATCGAGCGGTATTCCGGCGCGGCATAGCGCGCCTTGTTCTCGTCGAAATAGCCGGAAAGCTGGTCTGCCGACGGATCGTCGATGCTCGACGCCTCGGGCGCCGTCAGAACCAGATAGTCGATCGTCCGCCGCTCGCCGTTGTAGAGCCCGAGCGCGGTGAGGAAGGTCTCAGGCGTCGTCGCATCCTTCGCGACGGCGTCGACGAGCTGGCCGCGACGGGCGACGTTCATCTGGCGGGCGATGTAATCGTTCTCGTTGATCCCGGCATTGCGAAGGATCGCCTGGAAGGTCGAACGCGAAAAGCTGCCGTTCCCGTCATGGAAGGCGGGATCCTCGGCGATCACGCGCGCCAGCCTTTCGTCCGACACGCCGAGGCCGAGCTCGCGGCTCTCTTCGTCGAGGACGGCGCCGGCGATCAGCTGGCTCGTGACGCCCTGGTCGACGCCGAAGGTCGCGGCCTCCTGGGTGGTGATCCGGCGACCGATCTGCTGGGAGATGCGGTTCATCGCCTGCGAATAGGCAAAGGCGTATTCGCTCGGCGTCACCTCGGTTTCGCCGGCCGAAATCACCGTCCGGGACAGGCCGCCGGTGAAGGACGAGCCGATGCCCCAGATCGCGAAGCTGAGGACCAGGAGGCCGAGGAGAATCTTCGCCGTCCAGCCGGAAACGCTCCTGCGCATGGTTTCGAGCATCGTCGTCTTTCCTCCCTGGCGGCGGGCCTGTTCCGGCCGCTTCGCATCGTTGGCAGACCTCATGGCGGCGAGCGTCGCGCGCATCGCCTTATTAGTGAAGAGGCGGCAAGGGGCGCAAGCGATCCGCCGCGATTGATTTTCGCCGATCGATCCCCGATGGTCGCGCCGCCCGCGATCGGCGCGCGAGATCGTGCGGGCGAAACCTGAGAAACGCGACCGCGGGAGGAAATTCCAACGCCATGACGCCCAGACCACTCATCGCCGGCAACTGGAAGATGAACGGCCTCCTGCGCCACCTGACCGAACTCGAGGTCGTTGCCGGAGCCGCCGGCGAGGCGGGGAAGGGCAAGGACCTGTTGATCTGCCCGCCGGCCACCCTCGTTTCGGCGAGCGCCGGCCTTTTGTTCGGCAAGGTGGCGATCGGCGGCCAGGACTGTCACGCCGAGGCCTCCGGCGCCCATACCGGCGACGTCGCGGCCGAGATGCTGGCCGATCTCGGGGCGACCTACGTCATCGTCGGCCATTCCGAGCGCCGTGCGAACCACGGCGAAAGCGACGCGGACGTGCGGGCGAAGGCGCTGGCGGCCTGGCGTGCCGGGCTCACCGCGATCGTCTGCATCGGCGAGACCGAGGCGGAACGCGAGGCGGGCGAGACGCTGGACGTCCTCTCCCGTCAGCTCGCCGGCTCGCTGCCCGACGGCGTCACGGCCACGAACACCGTCGTCGCCTACGAGCCCGTCTGGGCGATCGGCACGGGCCGAACGGCGACGACCGGCGACGTGACGGAGGTCCACCACTTTCTGCGGCGGCAACTGACGGACCGGTTCGGCGCGAGCATCGCCGACGGTATCCGCCTGCTCTATGGCGGCTCGGTGAAACCCGGCAACGCGGCCGAACTTCTCGCCGTCGCCAATGTCGACGGCGCGCTGGTCGGCGGGGCGAGCTTGAAGGGCGAGGACTTCGTGGCGATATGCCGGGCGTGTCCGCCGTCCGAGGCTTGACGCGGAATCCGGTTGGAATACGGCGCTTCCTTCTGTAGAAGGCGCAAAATTCCTCTAAGAACACCCTCAACGAAAGTTCGATGGAAACCATTCTCATCATCATCCACTTGATGATCGTCGTTGCGCTCGTCATCGTGGTGCTTCTGCAGCGGTCGGAAGGTGGAGCCCTCGGCATCGGCGGCGGTGGCGGCCTCATGTCGGCGCGCGGCGCGGCCAATGCCCTCACACGCACGACCGCGATCCTCGCGGCGGGCTTCTTCGTCACCTCGCTGTCCCTCGGCCTTCTGGCCCGCTACGGGACCCAGCCGACGGACATCCTCAACACCCTGCCTGCCGAGAATGGCCAGCCCGGGGGCGACGACCGCAGCCTGCTCGATCAGCTCGGCGGTCTGCCGGGTTCGGAGAACGGTGCGGCCGGCGAGGCGCCTGCCGCTGCCGGATCGACGACTGCGCCCGCAAGCGGCGCGCAGGAGCCGAGCCCGTCGCTGATCGACGGGGCGAGCGAGCCGAACAGCGAGACGCCGGCGGCCGAAGGTGCGGCGCAGCCCGCGGCTCCGGCAGCGAGCGGTTCGCCAGCGCCTGCCGCGGCGCCGTCCGACGGAGCCGCAGACACGGCGGCGCCCGCCGTCGAGCCAGTCCCCGCCAATCCGGCCGGCGATACGCCGCAGGGGGCCGATGAGACGACGGTTCCCCCCGTCGAGGCGCCGCCCGCTGGCACGACGCGCACCGACGACGGCAACGTCGGCCCGGATGACGCCTCCGCACCGGCGAACGACCCGGCCGCGCCTGCGGCCGGCACCGCGCCCGACGCGCCGGCCGAAATCGCTCCCGCCGAGACGACGCCCGCCGCGCCGGCCGGCACGGGCACGGACGGCGCCGCATCCACCGGCACCGGCGAGGCGGCTGCTCCGGCCGGCGAGCAGCCGCCCGCCTCGGGAACGTCGACGACGCAGTAGCGACGGCTGCGGCGATCGCTCGGGATCGAACGTGACGATGGGGCGCCCGCCGGCGCCCCATTTTCGATTTTCGGCACTTCTCCGGCATGATCGCGACACCCTCTCGGGCGCGCGCTCGCTGGGCAAAGGCCGGCCGAATCTTCGACGTCTTGCAACGTGGCGCGAAGCGCCAATCGCTTTTCCACGCGAATTGTGACTGGCAGAATCGCCCTGGCGGGGTTATCGGGAAGGCCCATGGCGCGATACATCTTCATCACCGGCGGCGTGGTTTCCTCTCTGGGGAAAGGCGTCGCTTCGTCGGCTCTGGGTGCTCTCCTGCAGGCCCGCGGCTACCGGGTCCGGCTGAGAAAGCTCGATCCCTATCTCAACGTCGATCCGGGCACGATGAGCCCGACCCAGCACGGCGAGGTCTTCGTCACCGACGACGGCGCCGAGGCCGATCTCGATCTCGGCCATTACGAGCGCTTCACCGGGCGTTCGGCGAACAAGATGGACAACATCACCACCGGGCGGATCTATCAGCAGATCATCGCCAAGGAGCGGCGGGGCGACTATCTCGGCGCCACCGTCCAGGTGATCCCGCACGTCACCGACGCGATCAAGGAATTCGTCCTCGACGGCAACGAGGATTACGACTTCGTCCTCTGCGAGATCGGCGGCACGGTCGGCGACATCGAGGGGTTGCCCTTCTTCGAGGCGATCCGCCAGCTCGGCAACGATCTTCCCCGAGGCGGCGCGATCTACGTCCATCTGACGCTGATGCCCTACATTCCGACGGCCGGGGAACTGAAGACCAAGCCGACCCAGCATTCCGTCCGAGAGCTCAGGGCCATCGGCATCCAGCCGGACATCCTGCTCGTGCGCGCCGACCGGCCGATCCCGGCCGAGGAGCGGCGCAAGCTTTCCCTCTTCTGCAACGTCCGCGAGACGGCGGTGATCCAGGCCCTCGACGTCGCGACGATCTACGACGTGCCGATCGCCTATCACCACGAAGGCCTCGATACGGAGGTTCTGGCAGCCTTCGGCATCGACCCGGCGCCGAAGCCGCAATTGCAGCGCTGGCACCAGGTGGTGGACGGCATCCGCAACCCGGAGGGCGAGGTGACCATCGCCATCGTCGGCAAATATACCGGGCTGAAGGACGCCTACAAGTCGCTGATGGAGGCGCTCTATCACGGCGGCATCGCCAACAGGGTGCGGGTGCGGCTCGACTGGATCGAGTCGGAGGTCTTCGAACAGGAGGATCCGTCCCCCTATCTCGAACGGGTCAACGGCATCCTCGTCCCCGGCGGTTTCGGCGAGCGCGGCTCGGAGGGCAAGATCCACGCGGCCCGTTTCGCCCGCGAGCGCAACGTTCCCTATTTCGGCATCTGCTTCGGCATGCAGATGGCGGTGATCGAGGCGGCCCGCTCGCTGGCCGGCATCGCAAAGGCCGGCTCGACGGAGTTCGGCGCGACGCCCGAGCCCGTCGTCGGCCTGATGACCGAATGGCTGAAGGGCAACGAGCTGGAGCGCCGCGCCTCCGAGGGCGACCTCGGCGGCACCATGCGCCTCGGCGCCTACAAGGCTGCACTGAAGGCCGGCTCGAAGATCGCCGACATCTACGGCTCGACCGAGATCGAGGAGCGCCACCGCCACCGCTACGAGGTCAACCGCGACTACCGGCCGGTGCTGGAAGAGGCCGGCCTGATCTTCGCCGGCATGTCGCCGGACGGGCTGCTGCCGGAGACGGTCGAACTCGCCGACCATCCCTGGTTCATCGGCGTCCAGTATCACCCGGAGCTGAAGTCCCGCCCCTTCGAGCCGCATCCGCTGTTCGCCAGCTTTGTCGCGGCGGCGCTGGAGCAGTCGCGGCTCGTCTGAAGGCGACAGAACGGGGCGTCGTTCGACGCCGCGCGCACTGACTGGAGAGGCCGATGCGTTCGATCGATCATCTGGTGATGCCGTTCGATGCGCTCGGCGCCGCGCGGCAGTGGTTCATGAGCCTCGGCTTCCTCGTGGCGCCCGAGGCCGCCCATCCCTTCGGCACGGGCAATGCCTGCGTCTTCCTGGCGGACGGGTGCTACATCGAGCCGCTCGCGATCGTCGATCCGGCCGCCTATGACGCCGCGAAGGACGAAGGGCATCTCTTCATCGAACGCGACGCGGCCA
The DNA here is from genome assembly GCF_021390325.1 of Jiella avicenniae. GTDB lineage: Bacteria > Pseudomonadota > Alphaproteobacteria > Rhizobiales > Rhizobiaceae > Jiella > Jiella avicenniae. The sequence goes on from NZ_JAJUWU010000006.1 coordinate 83,742, forward strand.
TGCGCGATCTGCCGGAACGGCCGGCGATTTCAGGGTTGGCCTTCCGCTCGAGCGATGCGCTCGCCGACCGCGAGCAGCTTCTCGAGGAAGAGGCCGGCGAGGAGGGCCTCGTCGAGTTCGGGCGGACCATGCGCCTGCCGGACGGCAGAACGGTCGAACTCTCCTTCCGCCTTGCCTTCGCCGCGATCCACGCCGCCGATGCGCCGAGCTTCTTTTATTGCGAGGCGCGGCACACGGCGAAGCCGGATCGTTCCGCGCTGACGACCCATCCGAACGGTGCGACCGGTATCGCTGGTGTCACAGTTGAGGCGCGGGATCCGCAGATGTTTCGCGACTATCTTGCCTCCGTCGCGGACAGTGAGGTGCAGGGGAATGACGATGGCGCCGACACCGTCCCGCTCGACGGCGGCCGGCTCGACGTCGTTGCCGGCGGCCCGAGCCCGCTTGCGATCGACAGCCTGACAGTCACGGTCGCCGACCTCGCTTTCGCGAAGAAGTTCTGGCAAGGGCAGGGCATCGCCTATTCCGAGGCGGGCGACGGCGTCGCCATCGCCTGCCCGAACGGCCGCGGCGCCATCCGCTTCATCGAGGAGAGATCATGACCGCCACCACCGTCTCCGCCAAGTCGGCCAGCTTCTCCAACGCCGCGCCCTTCGCGCTGATCGCCGGCCCCTGCCAGATGGAGAGCCGCGATCATGCGATGATGATCGCCGAGAAGATGAAGCGGATCACCGACGATCTCGGCATCCCCTACGTCTTCAAGGCGAGCTTCGACAAGGCCAACCGCACCAGCCTCACCGGCAAGCGCGGCATCGGCCTGTCCGGCGCCCTGCCGGTGTTTCAGGAGGTCGCCGAAACCTTCGATCTGCCGGTGCTGACGGACATCCACACCGAGGAGCAGTGCCGCGAAGTCGGTGCCGTCTGCGACATCCTGCAGATTCCGGCCTTCCTCTGCCGCCAGACCGACCTCCTGATCGCCGCGGCCAAGACCGGTCGGGTGATCAACATCAAGAAAGGCCAGTTCCTCGCCCCCTGGGACATGAAGAACGTCGCCGCAAAGGTCACCGAGAGCGGCAATCCGAACGTGCTCCTGACGGAGCGCGGCGTCTCCTTCGGCTACAACACGCTGGTCTCCGATTTCCGCGCCCTGCCGATCATGGCCGAGACAGGATTGCCCATTGTCTTCGACGCCACCCACTCGGTTCAGCAGCCGGGCGGGCAGGGCGGCTCGTCCGGCGGCGAACGCCGCTTCGTCGAGACGCTGGCCCGCGCGGCGGTCGCCGTCGGCGTCGCCGGGCTGTTCGTCGAGACCCACGAGGACCCCGACAACGCGCCCTCCGACGGTCCGAACATGGTGCCGCTGGACCGGATGGCGGAGACGCTGAAGCGTCTCAAAGCGCTGGATGCTCTGACGAAGGGGTGAGCGTCGCTTCCAGATCTGTCGTCTTTGGCTAGCCGCGGTCGCCGGAGTTTCTGGTGCGGCGTCATCCTCTGTACCGCCGTCATCCTCGCCCTTGTGGCGAGGATCCACCGTCGTTTGCCATCGACGGTCCGTCAGCGGAAGCGCGCCGACTGCGCCGATCCATCGCTTCAATGGCCGTAGATCCTCGCCACGAGGGCGAGGATCTACGGCTTGCGGGTGAGCGCCGGTTTCTGGAGCCTTTGCCGAACATGGTGCCGCTGGATCAGATGGCGGAAATGCTGAAGCGGCTCAAGGCGCTGGATGAGGTGACGAAGGGCTGAGCCGGGGGAGGAGAGGCGGCGCATTCCCGACCGCCCTCATCCTCGCCACGAGGGCGAGGATGACGGAGAGCCTAGCGATGCGCCTCGACATAGGCCTTCAGTACCTCTTGCATCTTCGTCAGATGGCCTTTGCCCTGTGATTTGAAGAACTCGAACACCTCCGGGTCGAGCTTCAGATGAACTGACTTTGGAGCCGGCTTTGGGCGATTGAGTCTCGCCTTCGCCCAGAAAACCGGACCGAGGCTTTCTCCGACAGGAGCTTTGGGATCGTGATGAAGGTCACCCTTCTCCCTCATCTGCCTGATCTCTGCGAGCGATGCCCGCTTGATAGTCTCGTCGCTCATCTCGGCCCCCTTTCCACGCGGTGATCAACCGCGTCACTCCGTTTCGTTCGGTGTGCACGACGACGAAGCATTCATCGCCGACCATGCCCAAGGAAATCAGTCTTTCTTCGCCATAATCGGTCCGATTATCGACACCGGTCAGATACTCGCCTTCGAAAATGCCCGCTGCATAGAGGAGGTCGACGCCTCGCTTGGCGATCACGTTCTGCCTCTTCCTTTCATCCCATTCGAAATCCAAATCCGATCCTTTCGAACGGGCGGAACCTCGGCGAGGTACATGTCCCAGACGATGGCTGCGGTCAGCCATCCCCTCATTCGGGCGTACACCAAAAGTGTACACTATTACAAGACTCATGGTCCCTGCCTGCACCCGCTACCCAACCCCCGCCTCATGGTCTAGAACGCCCGTCGAACCGTTCGTCCATTTCGACAGGGGCACCCCATGACCGCCATCATCGACATCATCGGCCGCGAGATTCTCGACAGCCGGGGCAATCCGACCGTCGAGGTCGACGTCGTTCTCGAAGACGGCTCGATGGGCCGGGCGGCGGTGCCGTCGGGCGCGTCGACCGGCGCGCACGAGGCGGTGGAGTTGCGCGACGGCGGGTCGCGCTACATGGGCAAGGGCGTCCAGAAGGCCGTGGACTTCGTCAATGGCGAGATCCTGGAGGAGATCGCCGGCTTCGAGGCGGAGGACCAGATCCGCATCGACGCGGCGCTGCGCGAGATCGACGGGACGAAGAACAAGTCCCGCCTCGGCGCCAATGCCATTCTCGGCGTGTCGCTCGCCATCGCCAAGGCGGCGGCCGACGCCTCGGGGCTGCCGCTCTATCGCTACGTCGGCGGCGCCTCGGCCCATGTCCTGCCGGTGCCGATGATGAACATCATCAATGGCGGCGCCCATGCCGACAATCCGATCGACTTCCAGGAATTCATGATCATGCCGCTCGGCGCCGATCGCTTCGCCGAAGCGCTGCGCTGGGGCGCCGAGACCTTCCATACGCTGAAGAAGATGCTGAAGGACGCCGGCCACAACACCAATGTCGGCGACGAGGGCGGCTTCGCTCCCAATCTCGGCTCGGCCAAGGAAGCCCTCGACTTCGTGATGAAGGCCATCGAGAAGGCCGGCTACAAGCCCGGCGAGGACATCGCCATCGCCCTCGATCCGGCCTCGACCGAGTTCTTCAAGGGCGGCGTCTACGATCTCGAAGGCGAGGGGCGGAAGCTCTCGCCCGCCGACATGGCGGCCTATTACGGCGAGCTCGCCTCCGCCTATCCGATCATCTCGATCGAGGACGGCATGGCCGAGGACGACTGGGACGGCTGGAAGGCGCTGACCGACCAGATCGGCGGCAAGGTGCAGCTCGTCGGCGACGATCTCTTCGTGACGAATTCCGAGCGCCTGCGCGAAGGCATCGCGAAGGGCGTCGCAAACTCGATCCTCGTCAAGGTCAACCAGATCGGCACCCTGTCGGAGACCCTCGACGCCGTCTCCGTTGCCCACCGTGCCGGCTATACCGCGGTGATGTCGCATCGCTCGGGCGAGACGGAAGATTCCACCATCGCCGACCTCGCGGTCGCGACCAATTGCGGGCAGATCAAGACCGGCTCGCTCGCCCGCTCGGATCGGCTCGCCAAGTACAACCAGCTGCTCCGCATCGAGGAAGAGCTCGGCGACCAGGCGGTCTATGCCGGCCGCTCGATCCTCAGGGGCTGACGGCGCAAGCCTTTCCGCTCCCCTCGTGCCGAAGTGCTCGACCGGTTCTTCGAGCCGGCCGGGCTTCGAAGGGCGCGAAGCCTGCCGCGCGCTTGCGCGGTCGCTCTGCCCGCCCGATCCGTGGGCCTTGCTCAGTTTCCTTTCTGGTCGAGTTCCGGCGCCACCTGACCGTAGCTGATGAGCGCGAACAGCGCCGAGCCGCCGAGGATGTTGCCGATGAGGGCCGGCAGATAGAAGCCCCAGATCGCGTGATGCGGCATGAGTTCGCCGGCAAACATCAGCGTCATCGCCTCCACCGATCCCGCCACGACGTGCGACAGGTGGAACAGCGCGATCAGGTAGGTCAGAAGCGCGATGACGAAGAAGCCGGCATTCTGGGCCGAAGGGAGCACCCAGACGACGGTGGCGATCAGCCAGCCGGCGACGATGCCGCGCAGAAGCGTCGACCACGGTCCCGCTTCCATGGCTTTGCGGGAAACCGCCAGAGCCGCGGCGGTGATGTCGGGCGTGCCGAGGACGTCGAAGGCGATTCCCGCGCCATAGACCGCCGTGCCCACCATATTGGCGATGAAGACGACAGACCAGAGCCGGATCAGCGCCTTCGCCCCGACCCATCTCGGCCGGGCGAGCACCGGCAGGGTCGCCGTCAGCGTGATCTCGGTAAACAGCTGCTGCCGGCCGAGGATGACGATGAGAAAGCCGACCGAATAGCCCCAGCACTCGATCAACGGGCGCCACGGCGTGTCTGGGAGATAGGCGCGCAGGACCGCCTGGGTGAACACCGAGAAGCCGATGGAGAGGCCGGCCGCAAGACCCGACCACCACAGGCTCGACGTCGGCCGGGTCAGCTCGTCCTCGCCTTCCTGGCGGACCAGCTCGTAGATCGCCAGGGGCCGAAGACTGAGCCGGCGCTCGATCTCGCGCAGTTCCGTCGCCGTCAGCGTCGAGCCTTCTTCTTCGATGCGCCGTTCGGTGACGTCGTTCGAGTGGCGGCGCGGGTTGCCGTCGGGGTGCTTTTCGAGATCGGTATTCGGTGCGTCCATGCGCCTGGCCCTGTCGTCTGGAAATGGGGCGGGCCGAATTTTACGCCGCGAAATCCGTGCCCGGCCGACGACATATAAAGGCCGATCCGCCGCGATCTCCCCCGGGCGGCGAGAATATGGGCTCCATGACTGAGACGTGATGGCGCTCCCTCACGTCCCGGAAGGACGCAAAGGGGGACGGCACCGTCTCGCCATCCGTCGTGCGGGCGCGGCTCGATCCGGCGAGAACGGGAAGGTTCAGCGTTCGGTCCGGGCCATCCGCTGGATGTACTGACCGTAGGAACTCTTGCCGAGTTCCTTGCCGAGCGACATCAACTGGTCGCTGTCGATCAGGCCCATCTCGAAGGCGACTTCCTCGATGCAGGCGATCTTGAAGCCCTGGCGATGTTCCAGCGTGCGGACGAACTCGGCCGCCTCGAGGAGGGAATCCGGCGTGCCGGTGTCGAGCCAGGCATAGCCGCGGCCCATGCGCGAGACCTCGAGCGTGCCTTCCTCCAGATAGACACGGTTGAGGTCGGTGATTTCCAGTTCGCCGCGGGGCGATGGCTTCAGGGCGCGGGCAAATTGCGACGCCCGACCATCGTAGAAATAAAGGCCGGTGACGGCCCAGTTGGATTTCGGCTGTTGCGGCTTTTCCTCGATCGAGGTGGCGCGGAAGGCGCCGTCGAAGGAGACGACGCCGTAACGCTCCGGATCCTGGACGTGGTAGGCGAAGACCGTGGCGCCGTTCTCGCGCTTGATGCTGCGCTGCATCAGCGAGGGCATGCCATGGCCGTAGAACAGGTTGTCGCCGAGGATGAGGGCCGAGGGTTCGCCGGCGACGAATTCCTCGCCGATGAGATAGGCCTGGGCGAGGCCGTCGGGGCTCGGCTGTTCGGCATAGTCGAGCTTCAGACCGATGCGGCTGCCGTCGCCGAGCAGGGCCTTGAAGCGCGGCAGGTCGTGCGGCGTCGAGATCAGGAGGACCTCGCGGATGCCGGCGAGCATCAGCGTGGAGAGGGGATAGTAGATCATCGGCTTGTCATAGACCGGAAGCAGCTGCTTCGATGCCGTCAGCGTCATGGGATGGAGGCGTGTGCCGCTGCCGCCGGCCAGGATGATGCCTTTCACGATGATCTCCATTCGTGATTGCCGATGGGGTCTGCTTAATATATCCCGACCGCGAGCGCTACCATGGCGTAGCGTTCGCCATGCCCGGTGACGCCGGGCAAAAGCTTCAAGCCGTCCCGAGAAGGATCGTCATGCTGGAAGTCACGCCTCTCGCCATTCCCGAGGTTCTGGAGATCAAGCCGCGAAAGTTCGGGGACGATCGCGGATTCTTCAGCGAAACGTACAACGCCCAGCGTTTCGCCGATGCCGGCGTTTCGATGCCTTTCGTTCAGGACAACCAGTCCTTCTCGGCCGCGAAGTTCACCCTGCGCGGCTTGCACTACCAGACGCCGCCCTTCGCCCAGGACAAGCTCGTGCGCGTGCTCAAGGGGGCGATCCTCGACGTCGCCGTCGACATTCGTCACGGCTCGCCGACCTTCGGCCAGTGGGTGGCCCTCGAGGTTTCGGCGAAGGCCTTCAACCAGATCCTCGTGCCGAAGGGCTTTGCCCACGGTTTTCTCACGCTCGAGCCGGATACGGAGGTGTTCTACAAGGTCTCGGCGCCCTATTCCGGCGACCACGATCGCGGCATCCGCTGGGACGACCCGGAGATCGGCGTCGAATGGCCGCTGGGAGGCGAGGCGCCGATCCTGTCGGACAAGGACAAGGTGGCCCCGACCCTGTCCGAGACGCCCGTCATTTTCACGTCCGAAACTTGAGAACGCGCTCATGAGGTTTCTCGTCACCGGCGGTGCCGGCTTCATCGGGTCGGCGGTCTGCCGCCATCTCATCCGCAATACCGGCCACAGCGTCGTCAACGTCGACAAGCTGACCTATGCGGCGAACCTCGCCTCGCTGGAACCGATCTCCAACGATCCGCGCTACCAGTTCGCCAAGGTCGACATCCGGGATCGCGAGGCGATCGGCCAGCTCCTGCGCGACAACGAGATCGACGTGGTCATGCATCTGGCCGCCGAGAGCCATGTCGACCGTTCGATCGACGGGCCGGGCGAGTTCATCCAGACCAACGTGGTCGGCACCTTCGATCTCCTGGAGGCAGTCCGCAGCTACTGGTCCGAGCTTGCCGGCGAGCGGCGCGACGCGTTCCGCTTCCATCACGTCTCGACCGACGAGGTCTATGGCGATCTGCCGCTCGACGGCGGACTGTTCACCGAGGAGACGCCCTACGCCCCGTCTTCGCCGTATTCGGCGTCGAAAGCTGCGTCCGATCACCTCGCCATGGCCTGGCACCATACCTACAAGCTGCCGGTCGTCCTTTCCAACTGCTCCAACAATTACGGCCCGTACCATTTTCCGGAGAAGCTCATTCCGCTGATGATCCTCAACGGGCTGCATGGCAACGACCTGCCGGTCTACGGGCGTGGCGAGAACGTCCGCGACTGGCTGTATGTGGAAGACCATGCAAAAGCGCTGGAAATGGTCGCCACCCGCGGCGAGCCGGGCCGATCCTACAATGTCGGCGGGCGCAACGAGCGGTCCAATCTGGAGGTCGTCCACACCATCTGCGACACGCTCGATCGCCTGGCGCCGCGCGAGGACGGGCGTAGCCGTCGTGAGCAGATCGCCTTCGTCACCGACCGTCCCGGCCACGACCTGCGCTATGCCATCGACGCGACGCGACTGGAATCCGAACTCGGCTGGAAGGCCGAGGAGACGTTCGACACGGGCCTCGAAAAGACGATCGCCTGGTTCCTCGACAACGAGACCTGGTGGCGCCCCTTGCGCGAGCGCTATTCGGGCCAACGTCTCGGCAAGGCCTGAGGCTCGATGAGCGGAGAGGTGTGAAGATGCGTATCCTCGTGACCGGCCGCGACGGCCAGATCGCCCGCTGTTTGGCGGATCTTGCCGTCAATGGGCGGGAAATCGTCTGCCTCGGCCGGCCGGAACTCGATCTGACGGATCGGGCTTCGATCGACGCCGCGATCGCGAAGGTTCGGCCGGACGTCGTCGTCAATCCGGCCGCCTATACGGCGGTCGACAAGGCCGAAAGCGAGAGTGAGGCGGCCTTTGCCGTGAATGCGGGGGGGGCCGAGAACGTCGCCTCCGCCGCGGCCGCGGCCGCCATTCCGATCGTCCACATTTCCACCGACTACGTCTTTTCGGGCGACAAGGACGCGCCCTATGCCGAGACCGACGAGACCGGGCCGACGGGCGTCTATGGCGCCAGCAAGCTGGAGGGGGAGCGGCGCGTTCTGGCGGCCAATCCGAGGGCCGTGGTGCTTCGCACCGCATGGGTCTTCAGCCCCTACGGCAACAACTTTCTGAAGACGATGCTGCGGGTCGGCAAGGACCGCGACGTCCTGACGGTGGTCGCGGACCAGCACGGCACGCCGACCTACGGGCCGGACATCGCGGCCGGGATCCTGGCCGTCTGCGAGCACGCCGTCGCCGATCCGGAGGGGGCGTGGCCGGGCGTCTATCACATGGTGGCAGAGGGAGAGACGACCTGGGCGGGCTTCGCCGAGGCGATCTTCGAGCGTTCCCGGGCCCGGGGCGGTCCGTCCGCCGCCGTCGAGCCGATCACCACCGCCGACTATCCGACGCCGGCCAGAAGACCGCCCAATTCCAGGCTCGACACCTCGAAGTTCCAGGCGACGTTCCGACACAGCCTGCCATCCTGGCGAAGCGGCATCGATCGCTGCCTGGCGGTTCTGGACGGTTCCGTCTGAGATTTCGTGGCGGTCTGCCGTATTCCCGACCGGGGCGGGGCGTACCGGTTGGTCATGTGAGCATGTATGAAGGAATTCCGACCTGATGATCGGACGTCTCCTGCTGCCCCCGCACCGGATCGTTCGCCCGGACTCCGTCATCCGTCCGGCCCCCGCGGGAGCGATCGTCGGGGGCGAACGGGTGGGCGCGCCATGAGTGCCGCAGGCACCCGGTTCCGCACCAATCCCGTGCGCTGGCTGGCGGCAAGGGGGCGGTCGACGCCCCATGTCCTGCGCGCCGACAAGCTCCGGGATGCCGGCAATCCGGCTGCGGCGGCGCGCGCCTACGAGGCCGCGTTGAAGGTCGATCCCGGCCGGACGAACCTCAAGGTCCAATGCGGCAACATGCACAAGGACGCCGGCGCCATCGACGCGGCGCTGCATTGGTACGAGAGCGCGCTGGCCGATCGTCCGGACGATGCCGACATCCACCTGCAGGCCGGGCACGCGCTGAAGCTGGCCGGTCGCCGGACCGAGGCTCTGGCGGCCTATCGACGGGTACTGGCCCTGGATCCGGCAAACCGCAACGCCAGCTGGGAACTCGTGCAGGCCGGCGACGAGGGCGAGCAGATGCGCGGCATCGCCGCACAGATGACCGGGCACGGCCTCGAGACGATGCTCTCCCTTTCGGCAGAGGTCGCGGCGATGCGGCGCAAGCTGGACGAGATCGCCGCCGCGCTTCCCGACGTCGCCAGTCTCGCCGCCTTTCCGGCCAAGGCCTATCGCCATTTTCGCGAGATCTTCGACGTCCCGTCGCCGGCATCGCTCGAACGTCCGGCGGATCTGCCGCACCTCACCGTCGTCGCCGATGCCGCTGGCCTCGACGCGGCCGCCTTGCACCGGCTCCTCGCCTCCGTCGTCGGCCAGTCGGCGATGCGCTGGCGCGCCGTCCTGTTCGACGTCGAGCCGTCGCTTCTCGTCGCGGTCGAAAGGCTCGCGCGGGCCGATGACCGGCTCGAGGCGGCTCCGGCCGCGAGCGAGGGAGCCGGCGGAACTGCGGTCCTCGACCTCGTGCAAGAGACCGGGACGGATGCCGTCCTCTTTCTCCCACGCAGCGCTGCGATGCATCGGCACTGCCTCGCCTGGCTGGCCGCCGCCTTTGCCGGGAGCGCGGCCGACGTCCTGACCTTCGACGAGGAATGGGTGGTGCCGGGCGAGACGGAGCCTTCCAGCTTCGAGGCCCGGGGCGGGCTCGATCCGGAAATGCTGCTCCAGGAGAACGGCTGGGGCGAAGCGATTGCCGTTCGCAAGACGACCTTGGGCGCGTTCGACCTCGCCCGACGCGAGGGGCGGCGCTTGCCCGAACCTTCGGATCTTCTGCTCTCGGCGCTGCGGGCCGGTGCTTCCTTCGGCCATACACCCTATCCGCTCGTGGTCTACGAGGGTGACGGGAACGCCCGAGATGCGGTGAGGCGCAAGGCGCTGGCGGAGCATCGCCAGGCGGTCGAGCGGCATCTGCGGCTTTGTGACCTTGGCCGGCAAGTCATCCTTTCGGAGGGGGCAGACGGCGGGCCGCTGCATCTCGAATGGCGGGCCGGCTCGCCGCACGCGGCGATCACCGTCATCGTTCCAACCCGCGACAATGCGGAAGACTGCGCCGTCTTCGTCGACAGCCTGTTCGTCAAGGCGTCCGACCCCGATGGCCTGCAAATCCTGATCGTCGACAACGCCACGACGGCGCGATCGGACCTCGTCGGTCTCGACGCTCTGGCCGCGCGCAAAGGCGTCCGCGTCTCGAGAGACGATGGCCCGTTCAACTGGTCGCACATCAACAATCTGGCCGCGGCGACGAGCGATACGCCGATCTTAGTGTTCGCCAACGACGACATGCGGATGCTAAGCTCCGGCTGGGACGAGCGGCTTCGCGGCCTCCTGGCGCGCGAGAACGTCGGTGCGGTCGGGGCGAAGCTGCTTTATCCGGACGAGACGGTGCAGCACGCCGGTGTTCTGTTCGGCTGGAAGGGGTCGGTGATCCATGATGGCCTGTTCGAGGCTCGCGACGCCGCAGGTCCGTCCGGACGCTGGATCAAGACGCGACGCGCAAGCGCGGTGACGGGAGCTTTCATGGCGGTGCGCCGGGACGATTTCCTCGCACTGGGCGGGTTCGATGCGGCCGGGCTTCCGATCGGCTACAGCGACATCGATCTGTGCCTGCGGCTGCATGCGTCGGGTCGAGACATCCTCTGGACACCCGACGTGACGCTTCTGCATTACGAATCGAAATCGCGCGGTCTCGATCACCTCGATACCGAACGCGCCGAGCGCAGCCGCCGCGAGCGAGCCCTCATCGAAAGTCGTTGGGGAGCCGAAGTATTCTCTCGCGATCCGACCATCAGTCCGATATGGATTGACGCTACGTTACCTTATAGATTGATTTCGTTTCCTGCCCCGCAACGTGCCCTCGATTTCGTTCGGCTGACCTCCCGTGCAAGCCGAGCCGAAACAGAGAGCGCCAGATCGACCGCAGCCTGTGAGTAGTGGATTCATGACCAAGGGTTCTTCTTCCTCGTTCGATCGTCTGCTCCGCCCTTTCATCACGCGGCAAGACGGATCCGGAGAGCGGCGACCCAATGGCGAATGGAGCGCATTGTCGAAGACCGCGACGCTGCTGAGCGGCGCGCGCCCGCTGGTCAAGGCCGGCGACAAGGCGAATGCCGAGCGCCGCTGGCACGATGCCCAGAAGGCTTATGGGGAAGCCCTGCGTCGCAATCCGAAGCTGGATTCGGTGTGGGTCCAGTACGGTCACGCTTTGAAGGAGCAAGGTTTCGCGTCCCGTGCAGAGGATGCCTATCGGCAGGCGCTGAAACTGCGCGGCGACAAGGCCGACACGCATCTGCAACTCGGCCACGCCCTGAAGATCCAGGGCAAGCGCACCGAAGCGATCGCGGCCTACCGCGAAGCCTACATGATCGAACCCTCCTCGTCTCACGTGGCGGAGGAGCTGCGGGGGATGGCCGCGCCGATCCCGACCGACGAGGAAATCACCCGGTATCACCGGGAGCGCTACGGGCGGAGTGCGCCGTCCAGAGAGATGGCGCTGCTGGCGCCGCCGGCGAAGACGGGGCCGAACGGTCCGGTGGAGCAGCGGCTTCTGTCCAACGACGTCAGCCCGATCCTCTTGAGCAAGTTCGACGCGGAATACTATTACTATTCAAGCAAGTCGTTGAGATCTCGGCAGAAGAGCTTCGACAAGGAGGCCGCGCTGTGGCACTTCGTGTCGGTCGGCATCGACGAGTTGGCGACCATCCGCGAAGGCTATGAGTTCGAGCCCGGTTTCTACGTCGAGACCTATGCGAGAGAGGTCACCTCGCCGGCACCCTCCGATATCTACCGCCACTATCTGAAGGAAGGGATTGCGGCAAACCACTGGCCGAACCGGCGGCTGTGGCTGGAAAGTCTTCTCGGGCCGGGGGTGCGGGGGCTGTCGTCGCTCGAACTTCCCTCCTTCGCAGGTTCGGACGCCACCACCAGATACGTCGATCGCTTCGGTCTGCTCATGAACGAGGTGATGGTCAGCAACGCCACGCCGGTCTTGATCGAGGCACGGCACGCGCCGCTGCTCGTTCTGATCGCCGATCGCCTCGTCCTGGAAGGCAAGGACGATCAGGCGCTGACCGCCTACCAGAAGATCCTGCAGCGGGTGCCGGACTTCCCGCCGGCGCTCCGCCACTATGCGGACTGCCTGTTGCGCCGCAAATGCTACCTCGAAGCGGCGGAAATCTACGAGAGGCTGACCGCAACCTCCGACGCGAGCATCTGGAGCTACATCAACCTGTCGCACTGCGCCGAACAGGTCGGCGATCAATTTGCCGCCCTGAAGGCATTGAGGGATGGCATCGACCGCTTTCCGGCCGATCTCGGCCTGAAGCGTCGTTTCCACGACCTCGCGCCGCGGTATCTGACCTCGACCTGGCTGCTCGCCAATGCCGAGGCGAGCGACGGACGCCTCGCCGAGGCACAGGCCCGGATCGAAAGAGAGTGCGATGCCGTGTACGCGCTCTTGCGGACCGAGAGCACGGCGGACAAGCGCTACGTCCGCTCGGTTGCATTGGTGGGCAATTTCGATCTGCCCCAGTGCCGGTTCTACAGGATCGACCAGAAGATCGAGCAGTTGAAGGCGGCCGGCTTCGTCGTCGAGGCCTTCGATTTCAAGGACAACGTCGAACGGTTCCTCGAAAAGGTCCATTGCTTCGACGCGGTCGTCTTTTTCCGGGTGCCGGCCTATTACGAGATGATCCGCGCGATCGACAAGGCGCGCGAAGTGGGATGCGCGACGTTCTACGAGGTCGACGACCTCATCTTCGACACGGAGTTCTTTCCGCCTCCGCTCGAAACCTACGACGCCCAGTTCACTCAGAAGGAACACGATGGCCTGGCGCTCGGCGTGCCGCTGTTCCGCTCGGCGCTCAGATATTGCGAGAACGCGCTGGTCTCCACCAAGCCGCTGATCCAACACGTTCACAGGATCGCCGGCCCGGACACGCCCGTCTTCGTCCACGCCAATGCGTTGCACAGCCCGCACGCCCAGCATGTCGGCCATGTTTCGGTGCAGGCCAAGGAGCAGGTCACGATCTTCTACGGATCGGGGACGAAGGCGCACAAGCAGGACTTCCAGGAACTGGTCGAGCCGGCGCTCGTCGCCATGGCCGAGAAATACCGCGACCAGGTCTCCATCGTCCTTGCCGGTTACATGAGCCCCGGCAAGAAGCTGGGCGAATACCTGAATAACCTGGTGATGTTGCCGCCGGTCTGGGACGTCCACCAGTTCTGGTCGGCGCTTTCTGCCGCCGACATCAACCTCGCCGTCTTGAAACCGGCGCCGACGACCGACGTGAAGAGCGAGATCAAGTGGCTTGAAGCGGCGATGCTCGGCATTCCGTCGATCGTCAGCGACACGGCGCTCTACGAGGATCTGATCGAGGACGGAGTCGACGGGATCATCGCCCGCACGCCGAAGGATTGGACCGATGCGCTCGACCGGCTGATCCGGCAGCCGGAGTTGCGGGCTTCCATCGGTGCGAAGGCGCGCGAAAAGGCGCTGAAGCAATACAGCATCCCGGCGATGGCGAAGAACATCACCGAGATCATCCGTTCGGCGAGCCTGCCGGCACCGGACCGTCGCAAACGCGTTCTCGTCGTCAACGTCTTCTATCCGCCGCAGGCGCTCGGCGGCGCGACGCGGGTCGTCCACGACAACGTCCGGCATTTCGCCGCCAACCATCGGGACGAATTCGCCTTCGAGGTGTTCTGCTCCATCGAAGGCGCCAGCGAGGGCTACAAGGTCTCGAGCCATGCGGTGGACGGGGTTCGTGTCGTCGGCGTCACCACGCCGGATCTGCCGGACATCGACCGGATCGTCTACGACGAGAAGATGGCGAAGGTCTTCAGCGACTATCTCGACGTCTGCCAGCCCGACATCATCCACTTCCACTGCATTCAGCGGCTGACGGCCGCAGTGGTGCTCGAAGCGCGGCGCCGCGGCATCCCCTACGTGCTGACGGCCCATGACGGCTGGTGGATTTCCGACGAACAGTTCCTGATCGGCAAGGACGACCGGATCGTCCTCTACGATCACGCCAATCCGGCGTCGCAACTCGGCCGGGTCCCGCCCGACCAGTTCGCCACGCGCATGCAGTTGCGCGAATGCCTGCTCGGGGCGGAGAAGGTGATGGCCGTTTCGGAGGCCTTCGCCGAGGTGTATCGCGGCGCCGGCGTCCACAATGTCGTCGCGGTGCCGAACGGCGGCTCGGACATCGTGCCGGTTCCGCGCATTCCCTCGCCCGACGGCAAGGTGCGGCTCGCGTTCATCGGCGGCCTGGCGCGCCACAAGGGATACCACCTGATCCAGCAGGCGCTCCTCAGCGGCGAGTTCGAGAATCTCCGCTTCGTCTTCATCGATCACGCCATGTCCCTCGGCACCCGCCGCCGAGGCAGGCTCGGAACGACCGAACTCGACATCAGGCCGAAGGTGCCGCAGAGCAAGGTGGCCGAACTCTATGCCGAGGTCGACGTGCTCGTCGCGCCGTCGGTCTGGCCGGAGGCCTATGGCCTGGTGACCCGAGAGGCGCTGATGTGCGGCTGCTGGGTGATCGCTTCGGACCGCGGCGCCGTCGGCGAGGACGTGATCGAGGGCCAGAACGGCTTCAAGGTCGACGTGTCGAGTCCGGAAGGCCTGATCAGGGCGCTGCGGGAGATCGACCGCGATCCGCAGCGTTACCTGATGTCTCCCGCAGGCAGCGTGACCATGCGCAAGGCCTCGGACCAGGCGGAAGACCTGATCGGGATCTACGGCGAAATTCTGGCTGCACGGGGCAAAATCGCATCCGGCGATCTCGAGCAGCAGATGAAGGCCGATCCGGAGCCGGCGTCCCATGTTTCCAGCACCGACGCGAACCGGTTGCGGGAAGTCCTGTCGGACTGATCACGAGAGGCGTCGCAAGACGTTCCCGCCTGCACCGCGATTTTCGGGCGAGCCCCGGCCAGCGGGAACTCTCTCTGCGCAAGGACGTCGTCTCGGTCCCGTTCGGCAGCGGCATGGCGCCGATCGTCGCTGCTCCGCGGGCGGAGGCCTCGGCATTTTCGCTCGTCGGTGTCAGCGGTTCTTCATCACGATGCAGGACGCCCCGGCGCCTTTGAGCTTGATGCAGAACTGGTTCGCCTCGGCCCGGCTGTCGGCGCCGATGCGCACGGCCCAGATGCGGCCGCGGCCGGGCGCCCGTTCGCGCAGGACCAGCGGCGCCTTGCCGCCGAGAAGCGACGGCACCTGCGACTGCACCCGCCGGAACATCGCCATCGCCACCGATTGGCTCGGATTGCCGGCGATCTGCACGCCCCATGGCTTCATCGGCGCGCCCGTGTCGAGCGAGGCAAAGACCGACCGGCTTTCGATGATCGGCAATCGCTCGCAGGATTCGTCGAATTCCCTGTCGTCCTCGAGCGGGCGCGGCTCGATCTCGCGGCCGTCCTCCTGGAACCAGTCGGCCGGGCGGAAGGTGATCGCGGCGACGTAGTTTTCCGTCTCCGAGGGCAGCCGCCCGCCACTGGCGATCCAGCGTTTCACCCGGTTGATCCCGCCGTTGTATGCGGCGGCGGCGAGGCCCCAATTGCCGAGTTCGGATCTGAGATCGGCGAGATAGAGCGCCGAGTGGCGGATCGCCTCGGCGGTGTCGTAGGGATCGGAAAGGCCACGCTCGGCCGCCGTATAGGGCATGAACTGGGCAATGCCCTGCGCGCCCACCGGAGACCGCGCCTCCGCATCGAAGCGGCTCTCCTTCCAGATCAGCCGGGCGAAGAAAGAGCGCGGCATGCCGACGGCGTCGGCGTTTTCGGCGATCAGCCGGCAGATGCGCCGGACCGGCGGCTCGTCTGCAGCCCTTGCCTCGGCCGCCCCGGGGATGTCGCCGGTGGCGCGGAAACGCGGCGGCGAGGGCGGATAGGCGAGGGCCGGCATGGCGATCGCGGCGCCGTCTGCCGGGCGCGGCGGATCCGCCCTGGCGATGGGAGCCACCGCATGGAGGAGGGCGAGCGAGAGAAGGAGCACCAGGGCGCCCCGTGCCGCCCCCGAAGGCGATGCCGCGTCGCCTTCGGGGGCGAGAGCTGGAACGGGGGCGGCTCGCGGTTCCCTCATTCGGCAGCGGTGCGCCCCTGGCCGAACCGGCGCTCGATGTAGTCGGCGACCATCGCCTGGAATTCTTCGGCGATCGCCGGCCCACGCAGCGTCACAGACTTCTTGCCGTCGACGAAGACGGGAGCGGCGGGCGTTTCGCCGGTGCCGGGCAGCGAAATGCCGATGTCGGCGTGCTTGGATTCGCCGGGGCCGTTGACGATGCAGCCCATCACCGCGACGTTGAGGGCCTCGACGCCGGGATATTTCTCGCGCCAGAGCGGCATGTTCGCGCGGATGTCGCTCTGGATCTTCTCGGCGAGTTCCTGGAACACCGTCGAGGTGGTCCGCCCGCAGCCGGGGCAGGCGGCGACGACCGGGATGAACTGGCGAAAGCCCATGGTCTGGAGCAGTTCCTGGGCGACCTGCACCTCCTTGGTGCGATCGCCGCCGGGCTCGGGCGTCAGCGAGACGCGGATGGTGTCGCCGATGCCGTCCTGGAGCAGGATCCCCATGGCGGCGGAGGAGGCGACGATGCCCTTCGATCCCATGCCCGCCTCGGTGAGGCCGAGATGCAGGGCATGGTCGGTGCGCCGCGACAGGTCGCGATAGACGGCGATGAGGTCCTGCACCTGGCTGACCTTCGCCGACAGGATGATCTTCGTCTTCGGCAGGCCGATCTCCTCCGCGAGGCTGGCCGAGAGCAGCGCCGACTGGATGATCGCCTCGCGCGTCACGGCGCGCGCCGAACGCGGCTTGGGCGAAGCGTTGTTGGCGTCCATCAGCCGGGTCAGGAGTTCCTGATCGAGCGAGCCCCAGTTGACGCCGATCCGCACCGGCTTGTCGTAGCGGATCGCCATCTCGACGATGTCGGAAAACTGCTTGTCCCGCTTGTCCCTGAAGCCGACGTTTCCGGGGTTGATGCGATACTTCGCCAGGGCCTCGGCGCAGGCGGGATGATCGGCGAGAAGCTTGTGGCCGATATAGTGGAAGTCGCCGACCAGCGGCACGTTCATGCCCAGCCGCTCCAGCCGCTCGCGGACCTTCGGCACGGCGGCGGCGGATTCGTCCCGGTCGACGGTGATGCGGACGATTTCCGAGCCGGCGCGCGACAGGGCGGCGACCTGGGCGACGGTCGCATCGACGTCGGCGGTGTCGGTGTTGGTCATCGACTGTACGACCACCGGCGCGCCCCCGCCGACCAGCACCCCGCCGACGTCGACGCCGACGGTCGCCCGCCTCGGCGCCGGGTCTGCCTCGATCGTGTCGATCGGCGTCTGGATGGTCATCGCAACGGTCCTCGTCGGAGGAAATTCAAAAGCATCGGCCTCGGAGGTGGCGCGTTCACCGCCGCTTGTCAATTCTCGCCGCCGGGCGTGACGGAACCGTGACGACGCGTGCCCGCTGCAGCGGGCGACGGGAAGGGACGCGAGCCGTTTCCGTCTCCGTGCACTCAGCGGGCCGGTTCGGCGGATGCCGGCCGCATCGTCGCGGACTCCGCGGCGGAGGCCTCGGCGGGAGCGCCGCCGTCGCGCCGCGGATGGACGCTGACGGTGGCGGTCATGCCGGCGACCAGCCGTGTGTCCGCCGGAACCTCGTCGAGAGCGATGCGAACCGGCACGCGCTGGGCCAGCCGCACCCAGGAGAAGGTCGGCGTGACGTCGGCGAGAAGGTTCGAGCCATTGGTGCGCTCGCGATCCTCGATGCCGGCGGCGATGCTTTCGACATGGCCGCGCAGCTCTTGCGGATGCCCCATCAGATCGACGGAAACGGCGTCGCCGACGGCGATGCTCGGCAGTTGGTTCTCCTCGAAATAGCCCTCCACCCGCAGCGTGTCGGTGTCGATCAGCGCCAGCACGCCGGAGCCGCTGGAGACGTAGTCGCCGGGATTGAGCGACAGATTGCTGACGACGCCGTTGACCGGCGCGCGAACCTCGGTCCGGGTTAGATTGAGGGCGGCGAGGTCCCGGTTCGCCTTCGCTTCGTCATAGGCCGCCGACGCCTGCTCGACGGCGAGATCCGCCTGCTCGACGTTCTGCTCCGAAATCGCCGGGCCATTCTTCAGCCGATGATAGCGCTCTGCGTCCCGCCTGGCCTGGCGAAGAGCGGCGGTCTTGTCCTTCAGCGTGGCGTCGGAGAGATCGAGGGCGATCTGGAACCGTTCCGGATCGATGCGCACCAGCACGTCGCCTTTCTCCACCGTCTGGTTGTCGGAAACGAGCACCGCCGCGACCGGGCCCGGGACGTCCGGGGCGATGGAGACGACGTCGGCGCGCACGTGCCCGTCCCGTGTCCAGGGCGTCTGCATGTAGCTCTGCCAGGAGTTCCAGCCGACGGCGAGCGCGATGGCGAAGAGGGTGAGGGTAAGGGCGGTTTTGAGCAGCCGGGAAAAGCGGGCGATCATGACAGATACCATTCAGCGACGTTCGCCGCCGTGGCGGCGAGGATGACGAAGATCGAGAGGTCGAACAGCGCCGGATGCCAGACGAGGCGATAGACCCCGAGGCGGGCGAGGACCTTCTTGAGAACGAGCAGCATCCCGTAGGATGCCAGAAGGAGGACGAGGAGCTTCGGCACGAAGACCCCGAAGAGCGACAGGTCACCGATCATGGAACACTCCTATTCCGCCGCCATGGCGAAGGCGGTCTCGGCGGGCGGCGGGGCGGAAGCCGTCCGGTCGGGCAGAGAGGGCGGTGGCGCGTCCGCGAAGAGGGCCCGTCTGAGACCGATCAGCGCCTGCGGCGCCCGCCGAGCATCCGCCCGCCCGGCGTCGGCCTCGCCGAATTGGCCGAGCGCCGCGTCGATATGCGTGAGGAGATCGGGCCCGGCCGAAGCCGTCGATGCACCCGCGGCCTTTTGCCGGAAGAGCCGGGCGACACCGGAAAGCACTGCTGCCGCGCCGGCCTTTTGCGGCCCTTGCAGCCGGATGCCGGCCTCCCTCAGGTCGAGGACGTTGAGACCGACGCGCATCTCCGCGAAGGCTTCCGCGCTCTTTTCCGCCGCATCGGGCCCGAGACGCGGCACGAGTTGGCCGAGGCGGTCGAAGAACCGGCCGGCGAAGACCGGAGCGGCAGCCGGGCTTCGCCCGTCGGCGAGCGAAGCGATCTCGCCCCAGCCCTGGCTCTCCAGGCGCCGGGCCGCCAGCGCCGCCCCGAAAGGCCGCGTCAGGATCGTCCAGACGACGACGAAGACGACGCCGAGCACGGCGGCGATCGCGCCGTTGACGAACACGGTGAAATCCGCCGCATAGACCTCCTGGAGCGTCATCAGCGTCGCGCTGTTGACGGCGAGGAGCAGCCCGATGAACATCGTCTTCGGCCGGGCGATCAGGATCGGCAGTGCGAGATAGACGGGGGCGAAGACGACGACGAGGCCGGCGAAGGTGCTCACCTGCGGCAGGACCCCGAAGACGTAGATGCCGGCGACGATGCAGCCGAGCGTCGTCAGGATGGCCATCTGCTTCAGTTGCGGCAGCGGGTTGTCGAGTGAGGCGAAGAACGCCCCCGCGACCGCGGCGATGAGCACGAAGCTGGCGCCCTGGTCCCACCCCGAAAAGATCCAGATCAGCGAAGCGCAGAACAGGCCGAGGATCGCCGAGCCGGCGGCAAAGGCCATCATGCCGTAGTCGTAGTGCGGCACCTCGGCCGCGACGTCGGAAAGCCGCAGGGACGGCCGCCGCCTGGCATTCCGCCCGGCGAGGATCTCGGTCCTCAACGTGACGCAGTCGCTCCACAGATCGACGATCTCGGAAAGCCGCGCCAGGGTGCTGTCGCGCAGCAGCGCGCTCCAGTCGCCGGCCGGAGCGGGCGGGTTGCGAAGGTCCGCAATCCGGCTCGTGAGCCGTCGACTACCGTTGCGATGTGCCTCGCCGCTGCTCGCCACCCAGGCGTCGAGTTCCCAGCACAGGACTTCGACGTCGGCCGGCAGCCTTCCCGACTGGTTGCGGATCGCCGTCAGCCGGTCGGCGAGAGAGGAAAGGAGCGCCGGCAGCATCACCAGCCGGCCGCGCAGTTCGCGGGCGCTGCGGACGACGGCGGCCATCTCCGGATCGTAGCGCAATTGTCCGATCAGCTGGTCGACGGCCCTGAGGTCGGGCGCGAGCTTCATCGTCTCGCCGAGGCGCGCATCGCCATTTCCGCCGAGCACGTCGCGGATCCACGAGCCGGCGTCGCCGAGCCAGCCGTCGACGCGGCCCGCGACGACCGCCCCGAGGCTCTGGGGCAGGACGAGGGCGCTGACGAGGCTGGTGCAGGTGATGCCGAGGATGATTTCCTCGGACCGCGCCAGGGCGACGTCGAAGACCGTCGACGGGTCGCCCACCGTCGGCAGGGCGATCAGTGGCAGCGTATAGCCCGCCAGCATCAGCATGTAGGAGCGCGGCGAGCGGTCGAGGAAGGAGACGAACAGCATGCCGCCCGTCCAGATGGCGACGACGGCGCTGAGCACGATCGGCTCGCCGACGAAGAGTGGTGTGAAGAACACCGCCGCGGCGGCGCCGATCACCGTGCCGAGCGCCCGGTAAAGCGCCTTCGAGCGGGTCGCGCCGGCAAGCGGATTGGCGACGATGAACGCCGTCGCCATGGCCCAGTAGGGCCGCGGCAGACCGGCGGCGAGCGCGATGTAGAGGGCGAGCATGGACGCGGCGAAGGTCTTCGCCGCAAAGATCCATTCCCGCCCGTTGGGCAGGGGAAGGGCGGACATCACGACGTCTCTTCGAGCTTTTCCGGCGTTCTCGCGGCGCCATGGTCCGGCGAGGGCTGATAGGCCCTGAAGGCGGCGAAGACGCGAAGCGTCGCCTCGATGTCTTCCCTGGGAACCCCATCCAGAACCTCGGCGCGCAGGGCGACGAGATCGGCCTCGATGCTCGCCATCACGCTGCGGCCACGCTCGGTCAGCCACAGCGTCTTGGCGCGCCGATCGGCCGGGTCCTCGCGTCGCTCCACGAAGCCGCATTCGCACAGCTGGTCGAGAAGTCGCACGAGGGACGGCCCCTCCATGCCGACTTCCTCGGCCACCTGACCCTGGCGAACGCCGTCGCCGAGGCGGCCGATCGCCACCAGCGGGTGGGCGCAGGCTTCCGAGAGTCCGTGAGCGTCGATACGGCCGCGCACGTTCTTGCGCCAGATCCTGCCGATCCGCAGAAGATTGGTCGTCAGATCGAACTGGAGCGATGCCGTCTGTGTCATGAGCATATTGATAGTATCCTATCTAGTAGGATTCAACTGGTAAGCTGTCCGATTGGTTGCGAACGGACTGTGCCCTGGATCGTTGACGAAGGGACCGAAGCCACCGCATGGCCGGTCTCTTGAAGCGTGGTCCTCCGGCAGCCCGAGTGAGCGGGCCGCCCGAGGCCGAGCCGAAGCGAAGGGAGAATGCCCATGGACGTCGGATACGGCCCGATCGTCGTCGTCATCGTCTTTCTGGCGCTGATCGCCGCGATGCCGACATGGCCCTATTCCAGGCAGTGGGGCTATCGGCCGACGCTGGTCCTCGGAATCATCTTCGTGCTGATCGCGGTGTTCGTCGCGATCGGGGGATTCGGGCCGGCCTGAGTCCAAGTCGTGGCAAAATGTTAACCGAACGGACCGAGGCGATGGGAACGCAATCTCCGTTCAACGGTTTGTGAGGCATCAAACAACGGCGAAGGAAACGCCCCATGAGCCTCGGTACGATCCTCCTCATCATCGTCATCCTGCTTCTCGTCGGCGCCCTGCCGACATGGGGATATTCCGGCAGCTGGGGCTACGGACCGTCCGGAATTCTCGGTCTCGTGCTGGTGGTGGTGCTGATCCTTCTCCTGCTCGGCCGCATCTGACGTCAGGGCATCCGGCCGCCGCCGGTCTCGGTGGCGGCCGGCCCTCCGGTCGGTCGCGACCGGCTGCTCGCGGCGCCGAGACGACCGGCCGCCGGCTTGACGCCTCGCGTCCCGCCCCGCAAACCTCTCCGCTTCCGGCTCGGGCCGGCATGGTGAGAGGCGGGGATGCTGAAGAAACTCCTGATCGCTTTGATGGTCCTGGCGCTGGTCGTGGCCGGCGGGCTGTTCTTTCTGGCCCGCCCCGACCGGCTCGACCCGGACGAGATCGCCGCCGAGGGCAGCGGCGATGCGACGCGCGGCGAACGCCTCTTCTGGGCCGGCGGCTGCGTCTCCTGCCATGCGCCATCGAAGTCGAAGGGCGAAGAGCGGTTGAAGCTCGTCGGCGGCGATCCGTTGACCACCCGCTTCGGCACGTTCCACGCGCCGAACATTTCGCCCGATCGGGAGGACGGCATCGGCGGCTGGAGCCTCGCCGACTTCGCCAATGCCCTGCAGCGTGGGGTCGATCCCGAGGGCCGGCACCTTTATCCGGCCTTTCCCTACACATCCTATGTCCGCATGAAGAAAGAGGACGTCGCCGATCTCTGGGCCTTCCTGAAGACGCTGCCGGCCGAAAAGGGCGCTGCACCGGCCAACGACCTCGACTTTCCTTTCAACATCCGCCCGGCCGTCGGCCTGTGGAAGCTCGTCTTCCTCGGCGACGGCGAGCCGGTGATCACACTGCCGAGCGATGCCTCAGACCCGGCCCATGCCGGCCAGTATCTCGTCGAAGGGCCCGGCCATTGCGGCGAGTGCCACACCCCCCGCAGCTTCTGGGGCGCGGGCGGGCTCGAAACGGCAAGTTGGCTCGCCGGTGCGCCCAACCCCGAGGGCAGGGGCAACGTCCCGAACGTCACGCCGTCGGAATCCGGGATCGGCTCCTGGTCGGCCGAGGACATCGCCTACTATCTCGAAAGCGGATTCACCCCGGACTTCGACTCCGTCGGCGGCGCGATGGTGGAGGTGCAGGAAAACATCGCCAGACTGCCCGCGAGCGACCGCGAGGCGATCGCCGCCTATCTGAAGGCGATCCCGCCGCAGGGCGGCGACGTGGCGCAGTAGCATCGCCGCTGCCGGACGAAGGAGCCGTGGCGCCGTTGCGGCGACGGCGCAAGTCGTGTCGGCCCGTAAACGCCGACGCCGCGCCCATTGGCATGGACGCGGCGCCGAACCGTCTGTCGCGATCGTTTGAGGGGTGTAGCGGACGCCTCAGCGTCCGTCGTCTTCGTCCTCTTCCGGCTCCTCGCGCCGCATGGAGGAGAGCTTGGCGAAGACCGCGGCCTCGTCGATCTCGTCCTCGTCATTTGCCGACGAGCGCTCCTGCGGCGCCCAGTTCTGGGTCTGGGCGGCGGAGAGCAGGCGCTCTTCCTCTGCCAGGTCCTCGGCGCGCGGCGGCATGTCCCGGGTCGCCTTCTCGACTTCGAGATCGAGATCGATCTGCGAGCAGAGGCCGAGCGTGACCGGATCCATCGGCGTCAGATTCGCCGAGTTCCAGTGGGTGCGCTCGCGGATCTGCTCGATGGTGTTCTTGGTGGTGCCGACCAGCCGGGAGATCTGCGCGTCCTTCAGCTCGGGATGGTTGCGGACCAGCCACAAGATGGCGTTCGGCCTGTCCTGGCGCTTGGAAACCGGCGTGTAGCGGGGGCCCTTGCGCTTCGTTTCGGGCACGCGGACCTTCGGCGCGGCGAGCTTGAGCTTGTACTTGCCGTCCTTCTCGCCGCGCTCGATCTCGTCGCGGTTGAGCTGGCCGGTCATGATCGGGTCGAGGCCCTTGATGCCCTGGGCGGATTCCCCGTCGGCGATCGCCTTCACCTCGAGCGGATGCATCGTGCAGAAATCGGCGATCTGCTCGAAGGAGAGCGAGGTGTTGTCGACCAGCCAGACCGCGGTGGCCTTCGGCATCAACAATTGTTGGGCCATGGATAAAATCCTCCTGTTCGCCTGTCCGGGGGAGGGCAGGCCGTGGATCATCTCAGGATGTCCGGGAAATCGCGTTCGATATAAATCGTTCGCGATGTCAGCGCAAGGAAAAGCCGGACCGTCGCGTCGGATCGTCCTGCCCGCTCCGGGTCACACGAACAGGACGAGAACCGACAGCGCATAGAGCGCAAACACCGACACGCTTTCGAAACCGATGTTGAACGGCCCGCTTTTTTCGCGCTTCATCATGCCGAGCAGCACGATGATGACCATCAGCATGGCGAAGAGGCCGGTCGACTGATCGTCCGGCGACATCTCCAGATAGATCGACCGGGGCGTGACGAAATCCGCGAGGCTGAGGAACAGGATCTCGAAGGCATTGCCGCCGATGATGTCGCCGACCGCAAGGCCGACGGCTCCGATCCGCACCGCCGCGATCGCGGTCACGAGTTCCGGCAGGGAGTTGGCGATCGCCGTGAAGGTCGTGCCGAAGAGCGTTTGGGAGACCCCGGTCGCGGAGACGAGGGCGATGCTGCTCTCGCCGACGACGTAGCCGGCGATGGCGGTGAGCCCCGCATAGACCGCGAAGAGCGACCACAGCTTGCCGTCGCTTCGCGGATCGTCGCTTTCGCTGCTGTCGGAGATTTCCTCGCGGGTCTCGTCCGTCACCGTCGCCTTCCACATCTCGCTCTGATGGACGTTGCGAAGAAGAAGAAGGCCGAAAACGTAGCCGACCGGCAGCAGGTAGGATGCCGGGTGGATGCCGAAGAACGAGACGCCCGGCTGCGTCGAGGCGAGCAGCGCCGTCGACAGCAGCGCGACCAGGAGCATGCCCTGGGCCAGCGCCACCGGCGTCGCGGCGGCATGCTCCAGATTGGCGCGGCGATAGAAGATGTCGGCGACGGCGATGAACAGCGTCTGCGCCGTCAGGCCGCCGAGCGCATTGCCGATCGACAGCGACGGAAAGCCTTGCCAGGCCGTCGCGACCGAGGTGATCGCGCCGGGCAGCGACGTCGAAGCGCCGACGAACAGCGCGCCGGCGACGACCTCGCCGAGGCCGGTGCGGTCGGCGAGTTCGTCGGCGAGCGTCGAGACCTTGACGCCGGCATAGGTGATCATCGCGGCAGCCGCGACGAAGAGCACGATGTTGAAGGAAAATCCCAGGCTTTCGAAATCGATCATTCGGACATCGGCTCGCGGCAACTTTGGATTTCTGCGCCACGAGCGGCGGCGCGTCGGGATGTCGGTCGACCGGTTCCGATGCCGGGCAAAACGGCTATGTCTCGCCGCGCCCGGTCGTCAGGACGATCTTGCCGATGTGGTCGTCGTCCATGTGCCGGTGGGCGTCGCTCGCGGCTTCCAGCGGATAGGTCCGGTCGAGCAGCGGCTTGACCTTGCCGCTCTCGATCAAAGGCAGGACGTGGGTGGAAAGTTCCTCGGCGATGGTCGCCTTGAACTCGACGGACCGGTTGCGGAGCGTCGAGCCGGTGAGCGTCAGGCGCTTGCGCATGATCTTGAACAGGTCGATCTCGGCCTTCGCACCCTTCTGGACGGCGATCTGGACGATCCGGCCCTCCTCTGCCGCCACCTCGACGTTGCGGGCGGCGTAGTCGCCGCCGATCATGTCGAGGACGAGGTCGATGCCGCGCCCGCCGGTCGCCTCCTTCAGCGCGGCGACGAAGTCGGCGTCCTTGTAGTTGATGCAGGCATCGGCACCGAGCCTTTCGGCGGCGCGGCACTTCTCGTCGCTGCCGGCCGTCGCGAACACCCGCGCGCCGAAGGCATGGGCGAGCTGGATGGCCGTCGTGCCGATGCCGGAGGTCCCGCCATGGACGAGAAAGGTTTCGCCGGACTTCAGGCCGCCGCGCTGGAAAACGTTGTGCCAGACGGTGAAGAACGTTTCCGGAAAGCCGGCCGCTTCGACGAGGCTCAACGCCGCGGGCACCATCAGGGCGTTCGCCTCGGCCACCGTGACGAAGTCGGCATAGCCGCCGCCGGCGACGAGAGCCATGATACGGTCGCCCATGGAAAACCGTGACGCTCCCTCGCCGAGCGCGGCGACGCGCCCCGCCACTTCGAGGCCGGGCCATTCGGGGGCGCCGGGGGGCGGGGGATAGAGGCCCTGGCGCTGCATGACGTCGGGCCGGTTGACGCCCGCCGCGCCGACCTCGATCAGGATCTCGCCCTTGCCCGGTGCCGGCACGTCGCGGCTGGCGACGCGCAACGCGTCCGGTCCGCCGGGCTCGCCGATTTCCACCACGCGCATTTCGCGGTCCGCCGCCATGTCCGATCCCTCGCGTTCTCTTGCCGTCAGGCCCGAAACTTCGGGCGTTCGATCCAAAGGTAGAGGAATTCTTGCGATGAGAACCCGGCGTTAAGGATCGGGTAAGGTTTCGAAGGTATCACTGAATTCAGTCCAGTTCGCTGGATAGGCGGCGCGGCTCTCCGCACCGTCTGACGCCTCCCTGTTGAAACTCCTGAGAGCCGTTTCCGACGGCTCTTTTTTTTGCCCGGCTTCGGGGCTGTGGGTATTAACCGAGGTTAAGAAAAACCTACCGGCAAGGCTTGCCACGGCGGCCAAGTCGCAGCACTTTGGCCCGGCGACGAGGCTTTACACATTGCGTTCGTTGCGATTTCTTCGGGCAGGCAGTCGGGAGTTGGCGCTAGGCGATGGCACCTCAGATGACAGATTCGCGTGAAGACGACCGGACCGTCAAGCTCGCCGAGCACCTGGCGTTTTCGCGGTCGTTTCAGCCGCTCTTCAACGAGGGCATGGCCATGGTCGACGAGACGGCCGGCTATCTCGACGGCGAGGGCCGGACCGAGGCCAAGCGTCTCGATCGGGCCGGCGCGACCCTCTATGCCGCCGAATCGATGCGATTGACCACGCGTCTGATGCAGGTCGCCTCGTGGCTGCTCCTGCAGCGCGCGGCCAATCAGGGCGACATGTCGCGCAGCCAGGTCGAGGCCGAAAAGGTCAAGGTGCGCCTCGAAGGTCTCGGCTCGGCCAAGGACACGCCGCAATACGGCCAGTTGCCGGAGCGCTTCCGCGACCTGGTCGAACGGGCGATCAAGCTCGAACGGCGCATCGCCATGCTCGACCGCGAGATCTACGGAAACCGCGGCCTGGAAGAGCCCGGAACCGAGGCAAACAACCCGGTCGGCCAGCAGATCGACCTTTTGAAGACGGCGTTCCACGGCTGAGGGGCGCGCAAGCTCCGTATGTGCGGCCGGGGGCGGACCGCCGCGGCCATGAGGCAGCGGGTTTAATGTCTTATTGAGGCTTCGGCGCACGACGCTTTTCGGCACCGTCGGCGTGTCACGGCGGATCGCATCATCGCGGTGTCGTCATCCCGGGCTTGACCCGGGATCCATTCCAAACCGTTGGAATTATTGAGGTCACAGAAGCACATCTGGATCCGATCGGCTCGTCCGTCGCAGATTGGTCCCAGGTCAAGCCCGCCATGTCGACGCGTTCAGGCCCTCGGCGACCGGACCGGCGCCATCGTCGAAGCTCTCAGGCAAAATGACGGAACCGCCATGGGCGGTAGTCCGGGGTACGCCTCTCCTCCGACTTCGTCCCCTCGTCGTGTCGTTTCGATGTGGATGCGTGCAGCGCTCAGCGCCCTTCCGCGATCGCCATCAGCTTCGTGACGTCGACCACCAGCTCCAGAGCGTCCGCGATCTCGTCGAGCGCCGCTTCGACCGATTGCCGGTATCCCGCGGCCGAACCGTCGAGACCGAAGCGCGCCAGAAATTCCCGGCGAAATTCGTCCGCCCCGAAAATCCCGTGAAGATATGTGCCCGAGATGCGGCCGTCATGCGACGTCGCCCCATCGGGGATGCCGTCGAGGATCGCGACGGGACGCGCGCAGTCGGGCCCCGTCGTCTTTCCGAGATGGATCTCGTAGCCGTCGAGCGGCAGCCCGTCCGGCGTCGCGGCTCTGGCAGGGCGCACGGTCTTTTCCGGCTGCATGACGGTCTCGACGTCGAGGAGGTCGAGGCCCGGCGCCTCGCGTTCCTCGCCCTCGATGCCGTCCGGGTCCCGCACCGTGCGGCCGAGCATCTGGTAGCCGCCGCAAAGGCCGACGACATGGCCGCCGCGGGCGACGTGAGCGGCAATGTCGCGGTCCCAGCCGTTGGCCCGCAGGGTCGCGAGGTCGCCGATGGTCGATTTCGAACCCGGCAGGACGACGAGCCCGGCATCCGCCGGCAGCGGTTCGCCGGGCCGCACGAAGACGACCGCGACGTCGGGCTCGGCCTTCAGCGGGTCGAGATCGTCGAAATTGGCGATCCGGCCGATGATCGGCACGGCGACCGTCAGCCGCGCCGACTTCGAGGCGGTGAGGCCAGGGCGCTCCAGCGCGACGGAGTCCTCCGCCGGCAGGCGTGCCGCGGCGGCAAGATGCGGCACCACGCCGAGGCTTTCCCAGCCGGTGAAGCGGGTGATCGCGCTCAGGCCGTCGTCGAACAGCGACGGGTCGCCGCGAAAGCGGTTGATCAGATAGGCCTTCACCATCGCCCGGTCGCCATCGGGCAGGATCGCATGGGTGCCGACGAGGGAAGCGATGACGCCGCCGCGGTCGATGTCGCCGACGAGGACGACGGGCACGGCGGCGGCGGTCGCAAAGCCCATGTTGGCGATGTCGTTCTTCCGCAGATTGATCTCGGCGGCCGAGCCGGCGCCCTCGACGAGGACGAGATCGGCCTCGGCCGACAGCCGTTCGAAGCTGCCGATCACCGTCTCGAGGAAACGCGCCTTCAGCGCCTGATATTCCCGGCCCCTGGCTGCGCCCGCCACCTTGCCGGCCAAGACGATCTGGCTGCCGGTCTCCGACTGCGGCTTGAGCAGCACCGGGTTCATGTCCGTCGTCGGCGGCGTCCGGCAGGCGAGCGCCTGCAGCCACTGTGCCCGGCCGATCTCGCCGAACGCCCCGGTGCCGGGGATCGCGGCGACGGCGGCGTTGTTCGACATGTTCTGCGGCTTGAACGGACGGACGGTCAGGCCGCGATTGGCGAACAGCCGGCAAAGGCCGGCGACGAGGACGGACTTGCCGACGTCCGAGCCCGTCCCCTGCAGCATGATCGCCGGCGTCCTGCCCATCGGCGGCTCCCCTTCCGCGAACCTTCGACCTACTGCCAGAGCAGCTTGATGGCCAGCGCCATGCAGACGACGACGAGCAGCGGGCGGATGAACTTCGCCCCGAAGCGCATCGCCGTCATCGCGCCGAGCCTTGCCCCGACGAACTGCGCGACCCCCATCATCAGCCCGAGCTGCCAGATCACCGACCCGGCCAGCGCGAAGACGGCGAAGCCGCCGAGATTGGAGGCGAAGTTGAGGAGCTTCGTATGCGCGGTCGCCTTGAGGACGCCGTAACCGGCGAGAGCGACGAAGGCCAGCATGAAGAACGAGCCGGTGCCGGGCCCGAACAGCCCGTCATAGGCGCCGATCAGCGGCACCAGCGTGAAGCCGAAGACCGCCGGCGAGATGCGCCGCTCGGCGTCGATGTCGGAAAGGCCGGGCTTCAGCGCGAAGAACAGCGCCACGGCGATCAGAAGGAAGGGCAGGCCGGTCTGAAGGATTTCCGTCGGCAGCACGCGCGCGCCGAGCGCGCCGACGCAGGCGCCGGCGAAGGACAGGACGGCCACCGGCGCCTGTTCCCTGAGGTTCATGTGGCCCTTGGCGGCATAGGCGATGGTCGCCGAGCCCGAGCCGAAGAGCGACTGCACCTTGTTGGTGCCGAGCGCCGTCAAAGGGTCGAGGCCGGCGAGAAGCAGGGCAGGGATGGTGATCAGCCCGCCGCCGCCGGCGACGGCGTCGACATAGCCGGCGAGAAAGGCCGCGGCGACGAGAAAGAGGATGATGTCGATTGTCATGAAGGCCGCTTCGAAGGGAAGCCGCCCCTAGCACGCGCCGCGGCGACCTCCAAGCGAGCCGCGCGGGGCCCAAGGCGATCACTTGAAGGCAAGTGCCATCGGTGACGCCTCGATCTCCCCCCTTGCGGGGGAGATGGGTGGCAACCCAGAGGGGGGCCTCGCGCCACCTTCGAGCAGTCCGGAGCGAGGTCACCCCCCTCTGCCTGCCGGCATCTCCCCCGCAAGAGGGGAGATCAGGCCAACCGCCAGCCCGAACCCGGCTTCGGGCGATTGCCCGGGCGCGGGGGCGGCGGTTCGTCGCGCGGCCTCCGGATCTGCCGCCCGGTTGTCGCGGCAGCAGCGGCCCTCGCCGTTGCGTCAGCGGATGACCAGGACCGGGATCGTGCAGGACTGGATGAGACTGGTCGTCGTGCTGCCGACGATCAGGCGGCGGATGCGCGAGTGGCCGTAGGCCCCCATCACCAGAAGATCGATGCCGCCGTCCTTCACTCGCTCGGCGATGACCTCGTCGGCTTCGCCGCTTGCCGTGCGGACGCTGACCGGATAGCCGGCGTCCTTCAGCCGGGTTTCGGCGCTGCGGAGCCGTTCGCCGGCGTCGCCGGTGGGCTGGCCGACCATGAACAGCTCGCAGGCGACGCCCGCCATCAGCGGGCTCGCGACGAGCTTCTCGACGATCGTGCCCGAGCTGCGGCCGCCGTCGAAGGCGACCAGGAAGCGCTGGATCGGCCGGAAGGCGCGCGCGGCGACGAGGACCGGCTTGTGGCTTGCCCGGATCACCCGCTCCAGATTGGAGCCGAGATGGCCCTTGGCGAAGTCGGCGGCCTCGCCGCGCTTGCCGATGACGACGAGGCGCGCGTCGGCCTCCATGTCGCCGATCGCGTCGGCGACGTCGCCGTTTCGAAGGTGCTTCTCGACCTCGACGCCGCGTTCCTTCACCCGGGCACCCGCCTGTTCGAGCAGCAACCGGCCGCGTCGGACCGCCATCTTCGATTTCTTCTCGTCGAGTTCCGACAATTCGGCGAGAAGCGCCTCGCGCTCGCCGAATTCCAGATTGCCGGAAAAATCGATCGCTCGGCTCGAAGTCTCTCGACGCCCGAGCGCGTGGAGGAGATCGACGGGAACGCCGAGCCGCTCCGCCGCGAAGGCGGCATGATCGCAGACGCTCTCGGCATAGGTCGATCCGTCCACGCAGGCCAGGATCCTGGTCATTGTCGCCTCCCTAATGCGCCGAGAGCTGATCGAGCGCGCCCGGCTTGTCGTGGACCGCCAGCCGGTCGACGATGGTGGCGCTCGCCTCGTTGAGGCCGCGCAGCTCGACTTCGGCGCCCTCGCGGCGGAATTTCAAGACGGCCCGGTCGAGGGCGGCGACGCCGGACAGGTCCCAGATATGTGCCGCACCGACGTCGATGACGACCTTTTCCAGCGATTCCTTGAAGTCGAAGGCCGAGGCGAAGCGCTCCGAGGAAGCGAAGAACACCTGACCTTCGACGCGGTAGGTCCGGGTGAGACCGTCCTCGGAGAGCGTCGAGGTGACGCGGAAGATCTGCGCGACCTTCCAGGCGAAGAACACGCCCGACAGCATGACGCCGATGATCACCCCGATCGCCAGATTGTGCGTCCACACGACCGTCACCACCGTCGCCAGCATCACCACCGAGGACCGCCGGGGATTGCTGCGCAGATTGACGATCGACGACCAGGAAAAGGTGCCGATCGAGACCATGATCATCACCGCGACGAGGGCCGCCATCGGGATGATGGCGACGAAGTCGCCGAGGACGAGGATCAGGAACAACAGGAAGATGCCGGCGCAGAAGGTCGACAGCCGGCCGCGCCCGCCGGACTTCACGTTGATCATCGACTGGCCGATCATCGCGCAGCCCGCCATGCCGCCGAAGAAGCCGGTGACGGTGTTGGCGATGCCCTGGCCGACGCATTCGCGGTTCTTGTCGGAACCGGTGTCGGTCAGATCGTCGACGATCTGGGCGGTCATCAGGGATTCGAGCAGGCCGACGGCGGCGACGCCTGCCGAATAGGGCAGGATGATCACAAGCGTCTCGAGGTTCAGCGGCACGTCCGGCAGCAGGAACACGGGCAGTTCCGACGGCAGTTCGCCCATGTCGCCGACGACCCGAAGGTCCATGCCGAAGGCGAGCGAGATGGCCGTGACGACGAGGATGGCGATCAGCGGCGAGGGGACCGCCGTGGTGAGGCGCGGAAAGAGGTAGATGATGGCAAGGCCGAGGGCGACCATCACGTAGGTCATCGCCGGGACGCCGATCAGTTCGGGCACCTGCGCCATGAAGATGAGGATCGCCAGCGCGTTGACGAAGCCGGTCATCACCGAGCGCGAGACGAACTGCATGGCGTTGCCGAGCTTCGAAAGCCCGGCGCCGATCTGCAGAAGCCCGGCGAGCACGGTCGCGGCGAGGAGATATTGCAGCCCGTGATCGCGCACCAGCGTGACCATCAGGACGGCGGTCGCTGCGGTCGCCGCCGAAATCATGCCGGGCCGGCCGCCGACGAAGGCGATCAGGACGGCGATCGAGAAGGAGGCATAAAGGCCGATCTTCGGATCGACGCCGGCGATGATGGAAAAGGCGATGGCTTCGGGAATCAGCGCGAGAGCGACGACGAGGCCGGAGAGCAGGTCGCCGCGCACGTTGCCGAACCACTCGCGGCGGAGCGTTTCAAGATTCATCTTTTTATGGTCACGCGGGGAAAATCGGATCGCCCATCGGATGGGACGAGGCGGTCTGGAGTTGGCCGGGGGATGGGCGCCCGGCGTAGCCACCCAATCGAATGGGTCCTTGCGTACCATGCTGATGCCATTTCGCAGCTGCGAGATCAAGGGCGCGCAGGCCTCCTTCGCGCGTTGCGTCGCAATCGGCGAACGGGCCGTCACCATCCGGCTCGGCGAGACCTGCTTGACGCCGGCGCCCGGCAATCCGAAGTCCTGCTCCGATACACACCCTTTGGCGTAGACGCAGCGAGGACCACCACCATGAAGAAGATCGGGTTTCTTTCCTTCGGCCATTGGTCGCCGTCGTCGCGGTCTCCCGTCCGTTCGGCCGCCGACACGCTGCTGCAGTCGATCGATCTCGCGGTCGCGGCCGAAGAACTCGGCGCCGACGGCGCCTATTTCCGCGTGCACCACTTCGCCCGCCAGCTCGCTTCGCCCTTCCCGCTGCTGGCCGCCATCGGCGCGAAGACCAGCCGCATCGAGATCGGCACCGGCGTCATCGACATGCGCTACGAGAACCCGCTCTACATGGCCGAAGACGCCGGCGCCGCGGACCTGATCTCTGGCGGGCGGCTGCAGCTCGGCATTTCGCGCGGCTCGCCGGAACAGGTGGTCGACGGCTGGCGCCATTTCGGCTACCAGCCGGCGGAAGGCCAGAGCGAGGCCGACATGGCGCGCCGCCATACCGAGGTGTTCCTGCAGGTTCTGAAGGGCGAGGGCTTCGCCGAGCCGAGCCCGCGTCCGATGTTCCCGAACCCGCCGGGGCTGCTGCGCCTCGAACCGCACTCGGAGGGCCTGCGCGAGCGGATCTGGTGGGGCTCGGCCTCGAACGCGACCGCCGTCTGGGCGGCCGAGCGCGGCATGCACCTCCAGAGTTCCACGCTGAAGGAAGACGAGAGCGGCGAGCCGTTCCACGTGCAGCAGGCCAAGCAGATCCGCGCCTATCGCGAAGCCTGGAAAATTGCCGGGCACGGGCGCGAGCCCCGGGTGTCGGTTTCGCGCTCGATCTTCGCGCTGGTGAACGACCAGGACCGGGCCTATTTCGGCCGCGACCGGGATGGCGACCAGGTCGGCGTCATCGACAACATGCGGGCCATCTTCGGCCGGTCCTATGCGGCGGAACCGGACAGGCTGGTGGAGGAACTGAGGCGGGACGAGGCGATCGCCGAGGCCGACACGCTGCTTCTCACCGTGCCGAGCCAGCTCGGCGTCGCCTACAACGCCCATGTGATCGAGGCGATCCTCACCCATGTGGCGCCGGCGATGGGCTGGCGGTAGGGGATGGTGGCGCTTTCGCCGCGCGGGGTTTATCTACGGCAGCTGCCCTGAGATCGACGGCAGGAGAGGTCGCGGATGATCGTCACCGTTGCGGAGCGAAAGAGCGAGGAAGCGGCGCGCCGCTCGGCCGCGGTCGCCGCTGTTGTCGCCGAACTGCGCGACCATGCGCGGCGGCTCGGCGGCCGCTACATTCTGCACGGCTCGGCGGCGCGGGGGGCGATGCGATACGACAGCGACGTCGATCTCGTCCTCGATTTCCCGTCTGCGGCGGAGGGGGAGGCGTGGCGTTTCGCCGAAAAGGCTTGCCACCGCCATCGGCTTCCCTGCGACATCCTTCCTCTGGCGATGACGGAGGGCCGGTTCCGCGCCCGCCTCGAGGCGGAAGGCGTGGTGCTCTCGTGAAGGATGCGCGCTGGCTCGACGTCGCAGACGATATCCGCAGCGCGGCGCATCATTTCAACATGGCAGGCAGGCTCTACGACGCCGGGGACCTCGAGGGAAACGGCTTCGACCCTTATCGCAACCGCATGGCCTTCTTGCAGGCCATGCAGTCCGGCTGCACCTCGCTGGAAGGCGCTTTGGAGCGCATCCTCGATATTCTGAGCGAGGAGAAGCCTTCGGGGTCGAGCTATCATGCCGATCTCATCAGGCGGGTGGCTCGGGAGTTCCCCGGCCGGCGGCCGGCGATCATCACGGCAGATCTCGCCGAGGCCATCGACGAAACGCGGAGGTTTCGCCATGTCGCCCGCAAGAACTACAACAATTTCAGGGTTTTGGATGCCGGCAACGCGGTGGCTGCAGGCCGCAGGCTGGCGGATCGGCTGGAGAACGAAATCGAGACGTTTCGCGATCGGATCGACCCAGCATGACTCGGGTCACGAACGGGTACGGAAGACGGCTCCAAGGGCGGCCGAAGCCTCACTCCGGCTGCTTGTGGATCGGATCGACCCAATAGACCGCCTCCGGCTTTTCGACCGGATCGACGTCGGTGATGTTGACCACC
Organism: Jiella avicenniae; assembly: GCF_021390325.1. GTDB lineage: Bacteria > Pseudomonadota > Alphaproteobacteria > Rhizobiales > Rhizobiaceae > Jiella > Jiella avicenniae. Next base: position 118,685 of record NZ_JAJUWU010000006.1, read on the forward strand.
ACCGCCTCGTTGTCGGAGCGCACCAGCACGCATTCGAGCGGCGCTGAGGGATCGGCGTTGATCTCCTGATGCGGCACGAAGGGCGGCACGAAGATGAAGTCGCCGGGCTCGGCCTCGGCGACGAATTCCAGCCGCTCGCCCCAGCGCATGCGCGCCTTGCCGCGGAGGACGAAGATGACGCTTTCGAGTTCGCCGTGATGATGGACGCCGGTCTTGGCGTCGGGCTCGATCGTCACCGTCCCCGCCCAGATCTTTTGCGCGCCCACACGTGCATGGTTGATCGCCGCCTGACGGAACATGCCGGGGGTCTGGGCGGTGTTGGAATCCAGCCTGTCGCCCTTGATGACGCGCACGCCGTCGTGCTTCCAGCGGGGTTCGTCCGCGTGGTTGTGGTCGTGGTCGGTCATGGCGAAGGCTCCTCCCTGATGTGTCGAGGATGGTAGCGGGAGAGTGGGTTCGGCAAAAGGCCTGCGTTGCGTCGGCGGGGTGAGGGCAGGAGTTTCGTGCCCCGGCGTCGGCGAATGCCGGCTGCCTCGAAGCACGAACACAGCTACCCCAAAAGCTCTTCCTCGGGCGCAACGCATCGGACTGGAGGGTGCTCGAGTGAGCGACGCGGGGCTGCGAAGCATCGTAATGCCAGACCCCAGGCTCGCCACGGCAGTCATGCTCTCGGAGGCGGTCGACGGTGCAGCCTTCCGGCCGGGGCGCGAATTGCTTTCGGAAGCGGGGAGAAAAAGCCTGGATCCAAAAGGTTCAGGCCTTCTCCTCAAGACTTTCGACCCGTTCGGCGAGTGCATCGAACCGACCTTCGATCCGTTCGACCGATGTCTCGACCGCGGTCTTTAAATTGGCGAAGCCGCCGCCGAATTCCATCTTGATGGTGACTTCCAGATCGTCGCGCAGTTCCGCCTGCCACCGCTCGACGCGGCGCGTGAACTCGAAGGTCTGTAGCGTAACCGCCGTCCATCCGCGACGTCCTTGCGCAGATGACGCGTCTCCTCGATCAGGGGCTGGACCTGCTTGGCAAGAAAGGTCAGATCGACGGTCGTCTCGGGCATGGCGCACTTGAGGATCGTCTCATTGGTATTCGACCATTGGGACTTCGACAACGTCGGATGTAGGGGGTGGGATGGCAAGCGGACCCGGAGGTATCGTCGCGTAATCGAAGACGCTTGATGGCTTGAGTTGCTAACCGGCGATGACAGTCATCACGACACAATCAGTCAGATCCAGATATGTTAGCGTGTGCATCTCGCCGCGTGCTATGAAGGGTTAATGATCCCCTCGCGGTAATTCCGGATACAACGCCATGGCCGTCCTTAACCCATCCCCTGTCACTTCCGAGGAATTCCTCGAATGGGTTTTCGAGCAAGAGGGACGTTTCGAGCTTGTGGATGGTTTCGTCTACGAAATGATGGCTGGCGCCAGGGAAGGACATAATGTCGTCACCAGCAATATTGTGATGACTATCGGCCCACAGGCAAAGCGGGAGGGATGTCGTACCACTTCAAGCGACACGGCCGTCAGCACTGGAGAGAACTCCATCCGCTTTCCGGACGTTGTGGTAGATTGCAGTCCGCCGGATACGTCCGCCACCAAGGCGAGAACACCTACTATGCTGGTCGAAGTTCTGTCGCCCGGAACCGGGGAGATCGACCGAACGGATAAACTTGAAGAGTACCAAAGGCTCGATGGCACCAAGCTCATCATGCTGGCCGATCCGGATGTCGTTTTGGTGAAGCTCTACAGGCGGGACGATGATGGTGCTTGGCACAGTGAAAAGTACGAGGATTTGAGCGACATCATCGATCTCAATGAAATCGGCGCTTCCTTGGCACTCAGGGACATCTACGACACTCTCGAACCCCGAACACGTCCCCGGCTCACTGTCGTGGAGAAGGCAAGCGGCATGGTTCCAGGTCGATGACGGATCTCTCTGGCCGGCCCGCAAACGAAAACGCGGCGGGGATGACCCCGCCGCGCAGAACTTAGCGCCTCCTGCTACAACTTAGCGCGCAGAGACAAGAGAGATTCGCAGCCCTCAGCTACACCCGCTCGTCGACCCGCAGGTGTCGCACTTCAAGCACGTGCCGTTGCGCACCATGGTGAAGTTGCCGCATTCCGAGCAGCTTTCGCCCGTGTAGCCCTTCATCATCGCGATCGACCGGCGTTCGGCGCTGGTGGCTTTGGGGGCCTCCGAGACGTTGGCGTTGTCCTTGGCCGTGGCCTCGTAGGCCAGCGGCTGGTCGAAGAGTCCTTGCGCCGGCGAGGTGTCGGCGACGGGGGCGGGGGCGTCGACGGGCTCGATGTCGAGGGGCGCCGCCTCGTAGTCGCGCTTGAAGGCCGTCGCCTGGGCGCCGCCGAGCGCCGTCACCGTGGCGCCGGAGCGCTGGGCGGTGGCGGGGGTGCCGGTCGCCTGGGCGGTTGCGGCCGGGGCGGGCGTCGCGCCGCTCTTCACCGAGGAGTTGGCCGCGGTGGCGAGGGAGCGGGAGGCCGCCGTCACCGGTGCCGGTTTGGCCGGCGCCTCGGTCTTGGCGGAGCCCTGCGGCTCGGCCGAGGAGACGAGGCGGAACTTCGCCGTCTGGCCGCGCACCATGCCCGACGAGATCGGCAGCGGTGCCGGCTTGTCGCCCTCGACCCCGCGGCCGATCGTCGATCCGCCGAAGTCCTCCGGCTGGACGTGGGCGAGGTCGTGCCGGCCGAGATAGGAGACGGCGAGCTCGCGGAAGACGTAGTCGAGGATCGAGGTGGCGTTCTTGATCGCCTCGTTGCCCTGCACCATGCCCGCCGGCTCGAACCGGGTGAAGGTGAAGGCGTCGACATATTCCTCCAGCGGCACGCCGAACTGCAGGCCGAGCGAGATGGCGATGGCGAAGTTGTTCATCATCGCGCGGAAGGCGGCGCCCTCCTTGTGCATGTCGATGAAGATCTCGCCGAGGCGGCCGTCGTCGAACTCGCCCGTGCGCAGATACACCTTGTGGCCGCCGACGATGGCCTTCTGGGTATAGCCCTTGCGCCGGTTCGGCAGCTTCTCGCGGTCGCGGACGACCTTCTCGACGATGCGCTCGACGATCCGCTCGGCGACCTCGGTCGCCTGGGCCGCGGGCGGCGAGGCGATCAGCGCGGCGGCGACCTCCTCGACGGTCTCGTCCTCGTCCTCGTCGTCGGCGATCAGCGAGGCGTTGAGCGGCTGGGAAAGTTTCGAGCCGTCGCGGTAGAGGGCGTTGGCCTTGAGCGCCAGCTTCCAGGACAGCATGTAGGCTGCCGTGCAGTCCTCGACGGTCGCGTCGTTCGGCATGTTGATGGTCTTGGAGATCGCCCCCGAGATGAAGGGCTGCGCCGCCGCCATCATGCGGATGTGGCTGTCGACCGAGAGGTAGCGCTTGCCGATCCGCCCGCACGGATTGGCGCAGTCGAAGACGGCGAGGTGCTCGTCCTTCAGGAACGGAGCCCCTTCGAGGGTCATCGCGCCGCAGACGTGGATGTTGGCGGCGTCGATGTCCTTGCGGGAGAAGCCGAGGGCCGGGAGCATCTCGAAGCTGAAGTCGTTCAACTGCTCGTCGGTGAGGCCGAGGACGTCCTTGCAGAACTGTTCCCCGAGCGTGAACTTGTTGAAGACGAACTTGATGTCGAAGGCCGAGACCATCGCGGCATTGAGCGTCGCGATCAGCTCGTCGGTGAAGCCCTTGGCCTTCAGCGAGGAGGGGTTGATCGCCGGCGCCTGGTTGAGATTGCCGTGGCCGACCGCATAGGCCTCGATCTCGGCGATCTGGCTTTCCGAATAGCCGAGGGTGCGCAGCGCGTCCGGGACGGCGCGGTTGATGATCTTGAAATAGCCGCCGCCGGCGAGCTTCTTGAACTTCACCAAGGCGAAGTCGGGCTCGATGCCGGTGGTGTCGCAGTCCATGACGAGGCCGATCGTGCCGGTGGGCGCGATGACGGAGACCTGGGCGTTGCGGAAGCCGTTTTTGGAGCCGAGCTCGACGGCCTCGGTCCAGGCGACCTTGGCGCGGCCGGACAGGCGCTTGTCCTTCAGCGAGGCGTGATCGAGCGGCACCGGATCGACGGCGAGCGCCTCGTAGCCATTGGCGATGCCGTGGGCTGCGCGGGCGTGGTTGCGCATGACGCGCAGCATCGCCTCGGCGTTCCGCTCGTAGTCCGGGAATGGCGCAAGGACGCCGGCCATCTCGGCCGAGGTCTTGTAGGCGACACCGGTCATCAGCGCCGAGATGGCGCCGCAGATCGCCCGGCCTTCCTTGGAATCATAGGGGATGCCGGAGGTCATCAACAGGCCGCCGATATTGGCGAAGCCGAGGCCGAGGGTCCGGTAGTCGTAGGAGCGCTGGGCGATCTCCTTCGACGGGAACTGCGCCATCAGGACGGAGATTTCGAGGACGACGGTCCAGATGCGCACGGCATGTTCGAAGGCCGCCGTGTCGAAGCGCCTGACGTCCTTGCCGCCCTCGGCCTTCACGCTCTCCTGGAACTGGATGAGGTTCAGGGAGGCGAGATTGCAGGCCGTGTCGTCGAGGAACATGTATTCCGAGCACGGGTTCGACGCCCGGATCGACCCGGCCTCAGGGCAGGTGTGCCAGTCGTTCATCGTGGTGTTGAAGTGGAGGCCCGGATCGGCGGAGGCCCAGGCGGCATAGCCGATCTGCTCCCACAATTCGCGGGCCTTGACGGTCTTGTGGACCTTGCCGTCGGTGCGGCGGATGAGCTGCCACTCCTCGTCGTTCTCGACGGCGCGCAGGAAGTCGTCGGTGAGGGAGACGGAGTTGTTGGAGTTCTGGCCGGAGACGGTGAGATAGGCCTCCGAATCCCAGTCGGTGTCGTAGACCGGGAATTCGATCTGGGTGTAGCCCTGGCGCGCGAACTGGATGACGCGCTTGGCGTAGTTCTCCGGAACCTGTGCCTTCTTGGCGTCCTTGACGGCGCGCTTCAGAGCCGGGTTCTTCATCGGGTCGAAGCAGTCGTCACCCGGCCCTTCGCAGTTCACGCAGGCCGACAGGATCGCCTTCAGGTGCTTCGCCACGGTCTTCGACCCGGTGACGAGGGCGGCGACCTTCTCCTCCTCGCGGACCTTCCAGTTGATGTAGGCTTCGATGTCCGGATGGTCGATGTCGACGACGACCATCTTCGCCGCGCGGCGCGTGGTGCCGCCGGACTTGATGGCGCCCGCCGCCCGGTCGCCGATCTTCAGGAAGCTCATCAGGCCGGAGGACTTGCCGCCGCCGGCGAGCTTTTCGCCCTCGCCGCGCAGGAACGAGAAGTTCGAACCGGTGCCCGAGCCGTATTTGAACAGGCGCGCCTCGCGCACCCACAGATCCATGATGCCGCCCTCGTTGACGAGATCGTCGGCGACGGACTGGATGAAGCAGGCGTGGGGCTGCGGGTGCTCGTAGGACGTCGCCGAGCGGGTCAGCGTCCCGGAGCGGTAGTCGACGTAATAGTGGCCCTGGCTCGGGCCGTCGATGCCATAGGCCCAGTGCAGGCCGGTGTTGAACCATTGCGGCGAGTTCGGCGCGACCTTCTGGGTGGCGAGCATGTAGACGAGTTCGTCGCGGAAGGCGGAGGCGTCCTCCTCCGTTTCGAAATAGCCGCCCTTCCAGCCCCAATAGGTCCAGGTGCCGGCGAGCCGGTCGAAGACCTGCCGGCCGTCCATCTCCGAGCCATGGCGCTCGGCCTCGGGAATCGCGGCGAGGGCCTCCTCGTCTGCGACCGAACGCCACAGGAAGGACGGGACGTCGTGTTCCTCGACCTTCTTCAGCTTCGCCGGAACGCCCGCCTTGCGGAAGTACTTCTGGGCGAGGATGTCCGATGCCACCTGGCTGAACTGTTCGGGAACGTCGATTCCCTCCAGCCGGAAGACGATCGAGCCGTCGGGGTTCTTGATCTCGCTGGTCGCCTTGCGAAAGGCGATCGCGGCGTAGGGGGTCTCGCCGGCCTTGGTATAGCGGCGCTCGAACTTCATGCCCATGGAAACCCGTCCTCGATTGGCTGTCGTCGACTGTCGCGCGCCTTTCGCATCCCGGAGGGACGATTCGCGCGCTGTTCTCAGGATTCGCGCCACCGTCAGCATCTTGTGGTGCCGGTGTCGCGTAGCCCCATATATAGTGGCTTCGAAGGGTTTCGCGAAGCTTAATATGCGCGGTTTTATCGATTTGCGTGAGTTATCAACGGGATTCACCGGGCCGCCGTCGGGCCGCGGTGAAAACGGCACCTGCCAGTCCCCGTTTCGACTGCGAAGGGTAGGGCGAGTCTGTTGCGGCGGTCAATGTCGTTGCGGTGACACCTTCGCAGGAAGACCCCGGACAAAGTGTGTACAAACCCCAGCCGGACCCGCGCAGGCCCTTGTAAACCAGCGCCTCGGCGTCATACGTTGAAATTTAGGCAATTCGTGTAGCGAACGCCGGAACGGGATGGCGAAGCACACTCGTCGAGAACCGGTGCCCGCTCATCGATTGCCAAATCTGTGGAAGGACCGTGTTTGTCTCTGCCTGAGCATTCGACGTGGAGACTGTCCGTCGCCGATCTGGCGGCGTCCGGGCCGGAAGAAGGGTTCGATCGCGTGACGCGGCTGGCGGCGCGCATGCTCGACGTTTCCGGCAGCTGCGTCGTGATCGTCGACGGGGATCGACAGATCTTCAAGAGCGAGACCGGATTTCCGCCGCTCGCGGATACGGCCGGCCCCGACGACCTGCGGAGCGTCACCGGCGGATCGGTCTTCCGGCACGTCTTCGAGACCGGGCTGGCACTTGCGGTCGACGACGTCGCAGCCGATCCGCGATTCGCCGGAGACGCTCTGTCGCGATCGCTGGAGATCGGCGCCTTCCTCGGCCTGCCCGTCGGCCTGCCCGACGGCTCGACGGCCGGGGCCTTCTGCGTCGTCGACCGGCGGCCTCGCCGATGGACGGAAGCCGACCGGCGGCTGCTCGAAGAGCTTCGGGCGGTTCTCGCCGGGGAACTGGCGTTCCGCCAGGAGGTCAAGCAGCGAAAGCACCTGGAGCAGCGGACGTTTCTGATGTCCCGAGAGATGGAGCATCGGATCAAGAATTCGCTCTCCTCGGTCCAGGCGCTCATCCTTCTGTCCGTGCGCGAGGGCCAGAACGCCTCGGAGATCCGCAACGATCTCCTCGAACGCGTGGCCTCGCTCGCCAAGACGCAGTCGCTTCTGGCCGACCGGGACGGCAAGGGGGCGCTGTTCGCCGACATGGTCACCGCCGAACTGCAGCATTTCGGTATCGGCACCAATGTCTGGATCGACGGCCCCGAAGTCGTCATCGGCAAGGACGATGCCGTCTCCGTGGCGATGGTGATCCACGAACTGGCCACCAACGCCACCAAGCACGGCGCGCTGGCGCCGCAGGTCAAGGGCGGCGTCGCCGTTCGCTGGCAGAAGGCCCGGCGGGACGGCCGTGCGGCGATGACGTTCCGCTGGGAGGAGTGGTTCGGCGGCGGCGCGCCTCCGGAGGTCGTGCAGACGGCGGGGCACCTCGGTTTCGGCACGGAGCTGCTCGAAACCCTCGTTCTGCGGCAGATGCGCGGCGAAATGGCGCGCGAACTCACCCCCGGCGGTTTCGTGTTCACCGCCACCGTCAGGCTGGCGGAGGTGCCGGCCTAGTCGAACGGACGGCGGCGTTTTCCGGCGGCGTTCCGCTCGTCCTCGCTTCCGAAGGCCGGTCCTCGCCCCGCCTTGCCTCAGCCTTCCGTTCCGCGACCGATCGGCGCCTGGAAGCTCAGTCCGAGATCCCAGGGAAAGAAGATCCAGGTGTCCTGGCTGACCTCGGTGACGAAGGTGTCGACCATCGGCCGGCCCTTCGGCTTGGCGTAGACGGCGGCGAAGTGGGCTTTCGGCAGCATCGCCCGGACCACGCCGGCGGTCTTGCCGGTATCGGTGAGGTCGTCGACGATCAGGACGCCGTCGCCGTCGTCGGCGAGAAGGTCCGGGCTGATCTCCTTCAGCACCTTCAACTCCCCCTGTTCGCTGTACTCGTGATAGGAGGCGACGCAGACCGTCTCGATCAGCCGGATGCCGAGTTCGCGGGAGACGATCGCCGCCGGCACCAGCCCGCCGCGTGTGATGCAGACGATCGCCCGCCACTCCTCCTGGCGAAGGCCGGCGAGCCGCCACGCCAGCGCCCGCGCGTCGCGGTGGAACTGATCCCAAGAAACCGGAAACGACTTTTCCACCATCGACATTGCTCGGCTCTTTCCATCCTGCTCGAAACAGAGGCTCCGATAGATCGGATTCGCCTGTGAGCGCAAGCTTCAACCCAGCCGCTCAAGGCCGCGGTCGGACACCCTTAGGGCTGTGCAACGGGATGGTACGGCGACGGTTCGTCACCATGGCCCGACTGGAATCGCGGCAGTTGGCCGACTATGGGTTGAAGGATCCGAAACCCTCAGGAACGCCAGGCCAATGACACTCGACCGCTACCAGCCCCACGCCCTCGCGCTGCTGCGCATCGTCGCCGGGCTCATCTTCATGGAACACGGCACCCAGAAGCTGCTCGGCTTTCCGGACGGCGCCATGGCGGGCGCGGAGCTGATGTCGCTCTCCGGTGCTGCGGGACTGATCGAACTCGTCGCCGGCCTTCTCATCGTCCTCGGCCTGTTCACCCGCATCGCCGCCTTCATCGCCTCCGGCGAGATGGCCGTCGCCTATTGGATGGCGCATGCGCCGCAGAATTTCTTCCCGGTCAACAACGGCGGCGATTCGGCCATCCTCTACTGCTTCGTCTTCCTGTTCCTCGTCTTCGCCGGCGCAGGCACGCTCAGCGTCGACGGCGCGCGAAGGGGATAGAGCGGCGTCGGCCGTTTCGCGGCTGGAGGCATGGGAGGCCTCCGGACGCATGCGGGATCCGGTGTGGTGCCGGTTCGACCATTCATGTCGGTGCGCCGGCGCCGTCTCGGCAGCTTACGGCGGTGCTGGGCGTCGAAGCCGCCGTCGATCCTACCCGTCGCTCCGACGACGGCCGCCGCCTCCGGGCCGACCGGACGGGCCATCGCTCCAGCGCATTCGGCATGCGCAGCCCGCCGCGTGATCGACATCCTCGAACGCGTGCATCGGCAGGACCGTTCGGGCCGGGGCTCCGGTCGAGTGCTTCAGCCGGTCTTGGCTCGCTCGGTCTCGACCAGCATGGCTTCCACCGCCTCGGATGCGGCGGCGATCGCCGCGTCGTCGCGCGAGCGGATGACGATCTCGGTCGAATAGCGCGTGCCGTCGAATTTCGGATAGGAGCCGATCACGACGTTCGGATGCTCCTTGGCGATCAGTCTCAGGGGATCGCCGATGTCGCCTTCGCCGAAGGGGCAGGCGATGGCGCGGCTCTTCAGCGGCTCGCCGAGGGGGAGTGTCGGCAGAAGCGACGCCAGCATCGCCTGGAAGACCGACGGCACGCCGGCCATGACGAAGACGTTGTCGATGCGAAAGCCGGGCGCGACGGACACCGGATTGTCGATCAGGCCGGCGCCCTGCGGCGTGCGGCTCATCCGCCGGCGCGCCGGGGTGAATTCCATCGCGCGGGCGGCATAGTTCGCCTCGAGCCGCGCCACGGCCTCGGGGTGCTCGACGACGGCGAGCCCGAAGGCCGCCGCGACCGCGTCGGCGGTGATGTCGTCATGGGTCGGCCCGATGCCGCCGGAGGTGAACACCAGATCGTAGCTGCGCCTCAGCGTGTTCAGCGTGTCGGCGATCATGTGCGGTTCGTCGCCGACGATGCGCACTTCCTTCAGGTCGATGCCGGCCAGCGTCATGACGTCGGCGAGATGGCCGATGTTCTTGTCCTTCGTCCGGCCGGACAGAAGCTCGTCTCCAATGGCGAGCATGGCGGCCGTGGGGGTCTCGCGCGGCATTCGGTTTCTCCGGCAGAATCTGCATCGAATAAGCGCGAGGCGCATTGGGAAAGCAAGAGTGGACGACGGCGCTCCGGCATCCGCGACCGTTCCACAACGGGCAACGGTGCGTCGCGGCAAAGAGACGAGCCATCGGCGGCCTGCTCGGATATGTCGTGAAAACGCCTTCCGCATCGACGGGGGGACGACGCAAAACCGAAGGAGTTGACGGTATGGCGAAGGTTCTCGTTCTCTACTATTCCAGCTACGGCCACATCGAGACGATGGCGAAGGCCGTCGCCGAGGGCGCCGAGAGCGCCGGCGCGAGCGTCGACATCAAGCGCGTTCCCGAAACGGCGCCGGCCGAGGTCGTCCAGGCTGCGCACTTCAAGACCGATCATCCCTACCCGGTCTGCGAGGTCGAGGATCTGCCGAACTACGACGCCATCATCATCGGCGTGCCCACCCGCTACGGCAACATGTCCTCGCAGATGCAGTCCTTCTGGGACAAAACGGGGCCGATCTGGGCGAAGGGCGCTCTCGTCGGCAAGGTCGGCGGCGCCTTCACCTCCACGGCCACGCAGCACGGCGGCAACGAGACGACGCTGATCTCTGCGATCAAGGTCCTGCTGCATCACGGCCTGATGATCGTCGGCCTGCCATACGCCTATCCGGGCCTCGTCGAACTCGGCGAGATCGTCGGCGGCACGCCCTATGGCGCCTCGACGATCGCCGGCAGCGACGGTTCGCGCCAGCCGAACGAGAACGAACTCGGCGGCGCCCGTTTCCAGGGCAGGCACATCGCCGAGATCGCCGCCAAGGTGGCCGGCTGAGAACGACGGCTCGGCGCGAAGCTTTTCCTTGCGAGGGAGTGCCTCGCCAGACTCGCGAGAGGTCGCCCGACGGGCGGCCTTTTTGCTTGCCGGACTTCCCGTCGAACGTCCGTCGACCTATCGGTGCGGCGGTGCGGCTGATAGACGAGGACATCGAACGGCAGAGGAACTTGCGGCATGGCGGACATCGAACACCTGAAGCGCGCGGCGGGAGAGGCGGCGCTCGCCTTCGTCGAGGACGGCATGCTACTCGGTATCGGGACGGGAACGACGGCCGAGGCGTTCGTCCGGGCGCTGGCCCCGAAGGTTCGCGCCGGAATGAAGGTGACGGGCGTTCCGACATCCGAGCGGACCCTGCGGCTGTGCCAGGAACTGGCGATCCCGACAGCGACGCTCGAGACCGTGCCGAAACTCGATCTCGCCATCGACGGCGCCGACGAGATCGACCCCCAGCTTCGGCTCATCAAGGGCGGCGGCGGGGCGCTGTTGCGCGAAAAGATCGTCGCGGCGGCGTCGAAGCGGATGATCGTGATCGCCGACGAGACGAAGCTGGTGGAGACGCTGGGAGCCTTTCCGCTGCCGATCGAGATCAACGGTTTCGGCATGATCGCCACCTATCTGGCGATCCAGGAAAAGGCGAAGGGCCTCGACCTTTCCTGCGACCTCACGCTGCGGCGAAGCGGCGATGCGCCTTTCATCACCGACAGCGGCCATCTCATCCTCGATGCATCCTTTGGCCGCATTCCCGATCCAGAAGCGCTGTCGCGCGCGCTCCACGACGTCCCGGGCGTCGTCGAACACGGCCTGTTTCTCGGCCTGTCGAACGATGCCCTGGTGGCGACGGCGGGCGGTGTCCGTCATCTCGAGGCCTGAGACGGCGGGCGCCTCGCGCGGAGCGGGCCGCGATCCCTGCCGATGCGGCGGCTTGCGTGACGTGGCCGAAGCCGCTAGGTCGCGCTGGCGAGGGCTCGGACGACGTTTCGTCGGTGCTTCGCGAGGCGAGCGGTGCGTGGGCCATGCCCGACGAAACGTTTGCTCCGGGCGCAGATCAACCAATGGAGTCAATCAACCGATGACCTTCAGCCAGTCGATGCGCCGCAGCGCGTTTGCCGCCGCCGCCGCGATCCTTCTTTGCCCGGCCGCCGTCATGGCCCAACAGTCGGGGGACCAGCAGCCCGCCGCCCAGGCCGGCAACGAGGACATCGGCGAGAGCCACCTGAATGCGGCTCGCGCCGCCGTGGCGGCGATCCATGCCACCGACCAGTTCGACGACATTCTTCTCAACGCCGCCACCCAGATCAAGTCCGAGCTGATCGCCAATCGACCCGACATGGAATCGAAGATCTCCGATCTGGTCGACGACGCGGCCGTCGAGTTGGCGCCGCGTCGCGCCGACCTCGAGACGGAAGTGGCGCGAATCTACGCGCGGCTGTTCAGCGAGGACGAGTTGAACCAGGTCGCCGGCTTCTACGGTTCGGAAGCGGGCAAGAAGCTGCTCGCGCAGGGACCGGAGGCGACGCGCAACATGCTGCGAGCCGCCGAGGTCTGGAGCCGCGGGATCGTCCGCGACCTTCGCCAGGCCGCCTTCGACGGCTTCCGGCAGATGAACGGCGGGCAGGCCCCCGCGGCCGGGGGCGCCACCGGGCAGAACTGACCGGTTCTCCTCGAAATGTCCCGGGCAGGCTTGAGGCTTCCGGCCAATTCGCCGAAAGTCGGGGCCTGCGGGTAGACGGTCGGAGCGCCGGCGAGCGACGCGGACGGAAAGCGAACGACACGTTCCGACGGTGAGGACGGGTCAGTATGCGGCGCAGGCTCCCGCGCCGCGCCGTCGTCAGCCCGCAAGTGCCGCCCTCGCACGGATCGGCGGCGAAGCGTCGCATCACTCTGTGCCGACCCTGCCGTTGCGGGTCGGCCTTTTCCTGGGGCGCGGGCTTTTCGCGGGGGGCGAATGTCCGCCGGATCGTCGAGCGAGACTGTGCCATGAGTTCATACGATTACGACCTCTTCGTCATCGGCGGTGGTTCCGGCGGCGTCAGGGCCGCCCGGGTCGCCGCATCGCTGGGCAAGCGCGTCGCGATCGCCGAGGAATATCGCTTCGGCGGCACCTGCGTCATTCGCGGCTGCGTCCCGAAGAAGCTCTTCGTCTACGCCTCGCAGTTCCACGAAGCCTTCGAGGATGCCAAGGGCTATGGCTGGACCATCGGCGAAACCCGCTTCGACTGGCCCTCGCTGATCGCCGCGAAGGACAAGGAGATCGAGCGGCTGGAAGGCATCTACCAGACCAATGTCGGCAAGGCGGGCGCGGAGATCTTCGCCGACCGCGCCGTTCTCGAGGGCCCCCACGAGATCCGCCTCGTTGCCGAGGACCGGCGAGTCACCGCGGACAAGATCCTCATCGCCACCGGCGGGCGGCCGAACCGTCATCCGGCGATGCCCGGCGCCGAGCACTGCATCACCTCCGAAGAGGCCTTCCATCTAAAGGAATTGCCGAAGCGAATCGCCGTTCTCGGCGGCGGCTACATCGCGGTGGAGTTCGCCAACATCTTCCACGGTCTCGGCGTCGACACGACGCTCGTCTATCGCGGCAAGGAGATCCTCCAGGGATTCGACGACGACCTGCGTCACGAACTCCATCAGGCGATGGACAAGAAGGGCCTGCGCGTCCACTGCTGCGACACCTTCGAGCGGGTGGACATGCGCAGCGACGGAACGCTCGCGGCGACCTGCAAGAGCGGCGAGATCATGGTCGTCGACCAGGTGATGCTGGCCATCGGCCGGGCGGCCAACACCGAGAATCTCGGCTGCGAGGCGGCCGGCGTCGAGCTCGACGGACGCGGCGCGATCAAGGTCGACGACTATTCGCGCACCAGCGCCGAGAATATCTACGCCATCGGAGACGTCACCCACAGGGTTCAACTGACGCCGGTGGCGATCCACGAGGCGATGTGCCTGATCGACACGATCTATCGCGACCGCCCGACGAAGCCCGACTACGACACCATCGCGACGGCGGTCTTCTCGCAGCCGGAGATCGGCGCGGTCGGCCTCACCGAATGCCTCGCTGCGGAGATTTTCGACGAGATCGAGGTCTACCGCGCCGCCTTCCGGCCGATGAAGAACACGCTCTCCGGCCGCGAGGGACGGATGCTGATGAAACTGGTCGTCGATGCGAAGAGCCGCCGCGTCCTCGGTGCCCACGTCCTCGGCCATGACGCCGGCGAACTCGCCCAGATCCTCGCCGTCACCGTCAAGGCGGGGCTGACCAAGGACGCCTTCGACGCGACCATGGCCGTCCACCCCACCGCCGCCGAGGAACTCGTCACCATGTATACGCCGAGCTACCGGGTGAAGGGCGGCGAGCGGGTTTGACGCCTATGATGGGCAGCGCCGCAACCGGGTGGTGCCGTCGGGGAGACGTCGGTCCCTGACGGCCGTTCGTCGCTCCGCCGACGGGAGGAAGATCAGCGTTTCGGCGTGATGTCCTTCATCGGGCGCACATCGCCGCGCTCGTCGATCAGGCCGTCCTCGCCGAAGTGATCGAGGATGATCGCGAGGTTCTTGCGGTTGGCCTTGAAGAACAGGTCGAAGGCGTCGCCGACCAGCGGCACGGCGCCGAGACCGAAGTCGAGGCCGACATTGGCCAGCATCTTCGCCAGCTTGTGGGGCGGCATGCCGAGGCGGCGCGCCTCGTTGACGATCCACAGCGAGACGGCGGCCGTGGCCGCGTCGCCCACCCCGGGAACCAGCCCGACGATCGAATCGCCGCCGAAGCTGATGCCGGTGCCGGGGATGCGGATGGCCGTATCCATGAGCCGGGCGACCTTCGCCACCCGGCGCAGGCGGCGAACGTGGTCCGCCCGGTCGAAAACGTCCGCCTCGGCGTAAGTCGCGCTCATCTTTCGTCAATCTCCCGAAGTGTGCCGCAACGACTGCGGCTGATCCACCCGAACCTGATATGGTGAAGCGCGATCCGGGGAAAAAGATCCCGCACGACTTCGAAAAAGCCTCCGAGTTTCCTTGCCATGATGCATTCCGGACGCGGATGGGCTGCCAGCGAGACTTCGGACGCCGGTTTCGATGCCGGAAAAATTTCGAGCGCCGCGCCTTTCGCCAAATCACGACCAATGTTCTGGCCCCTGATGGACAGCCACCCGCGTCCAACTGGAGACCCGCTTGGAAGAAACGGCTGCCGCCCATCACGTCGACCTCACCGTCATCGCCTTCGTCATCCTCGTCGCCGTCCTGGCCGGCCTCGGGCTGATGCGGCTGAAGCAGCCGCCGCTGGTCGGTTTCATCCTCGCCGGCGTGCTGCTCGGGCCGGACGCCCTCGGCTTCGTCTCGACCTCCGACGAGAACGTCACGGTGCTGGCGGAGATGGGCGTCCTGATGCTGCTGTTCTTCATCGGCATGGAACTCTCGCTGAAGGCTTTCGTCGCGACGCTGCGGCCGGCCCTCCTGATCGCCGGCGGCCAGCTTGCAGCGGCCATGGCGATCACCTTCACCTTGAAGGCGATCTCCGACGCGACATTCGCCGAAGCGCTGATCCTCGGCTTCATCATCGCCTTGTCCTCCACCGTCGTCGCCATGAAGATGCTGGAGGACATCGGCGAGCTGCGCGGCGAACCCGGCCGGATCGCCGTCGGCGTCCTCATCGCCCAGGACATCGCGGTGGTGCCGATGCTCCTGATCTCGACGTCGCTCGGCGGCAGCGAGGAGATCGCCTGGACGGGCCTGATCGTGAAGATCGCCGTCGCCGTCGCCGTTCTCGCCGGCCTCCTGTGGTGGCTCGGGCGGAGGCCCAAGCTGAAGCCGCGCTTCGCCGCCGCCGTGGAGGGCAATGTCGAGATCCTCGCCCTCGGCTCCCTCGCGTTCTGTTTCGCCGCCGCCTCGATGTCCGGCTGGATCGGTCTGTCACCGGCCTACGGCGCCTTCATCGCCGGTCTCGTCGTCGGCGCCTCGACACTGCGCTCGCCGGTGATCCACGTGGTCGAGCCGATCCAGTCGATCCTGCTCGTGGTCTTCTTCCTGTCGATCGGCCTTCTGATCGATCTCGACTACATCGTCGCCAACTGGCAGCTCGTCGCCATCGCCGCGGTGTTCGTCATCCTCGCCAAGACCATCCTCAACGTCGTTCTGATCCGGCTCGCCGGCCTGCCGCACAAGACCGCGGTGGAGGCCGGGCTGTCGATGGCGCAGATCGGCGAATTCTCCTTCGTCCTCGCCGCGGCTGCCTACGCCTCGCAGGCGATCGGCAGCGACGTCTATCGTCTCGCTTTGGCGGTGACGGCGATCACGCTTCTCGTCTCGCCGGCCTGGATGGTGATGACCCGCCAGATCGAGGGTGAGGCGCGTTTCGGCTATCGCGAATTCCGCGAGGCTTTGGCCGAAATCTACGAGGGGCAGGTGGAGAACGTCGAGGATTTCGGCTTCTGGCTGAAGGTGCGGGGTAGGGCGCTCCGCCGCGCCTACCGGCGCCGGCGCGCCACGCGGGTCGCGGACACCCGGGGTGCCGAAGGGCTTGCAGACGGCAAGGTTCCGGGCGAATGACGTCTGGGCGCCGCACCGCCGCCGGCCCATGCACCTGCGGCCGGTCCCGGCCTTGATTATCGGCTCTCCTCGTTCATAGTCCGGCGGCGATCCGACGGGGAACGGATCGCGGGGTCCGGGGCGGATTCCTCCTGCGCGTGCGTGCAGAGGGGGGCATCGCCGGGCCGGGCCCTCCGCAGTCCGGCTTTCGAGGGGAGTATCGCCTGACATGACCGAGACGTCGGAGACGGCGCGAGGCGTTGAAGCGCAAGGCGCCAACTTCCGCAGGCACGTCTTCTACATCCATGGTTTCGATCCGCGCGGCGCGCCGGTCTATCACGGCCACTTTCGCGCCGGGCTGAAGGCGGCGTCGGCACGGTGGTCGCGCGACATCGCGGTGGTCGAGAGCGAGGCGGAGGCGCTGGCCGCCGGGGCCTGGACCGTGACCTCGCGCGGCGCAAAAGCCGGCACCCGCGTCGAGACCCGCTACGAGATGCTCGCCTGGACGGACATCGTCGGGCGATACTGGTTTCCCCGAAAGCAGCTGCGACTGGCAGCCGAATCCTTCCGCTTCGCCTGGACGACGTGGCGTCGCGGCATCCTGAGGCGGTTCTACCGGCCGGCCTGGGCGCTGTTCGTGGCGATCCTGATGACGCCGGCCCTGCTGGTCCTCTGGGGCCTCGTCACTGTCGTGGCGATCGCTGCGGGCGCGGCGCTCGCCATGGCTCTCGGCACGGCCTTCGGCGCCCCGCCATGGGCCGCGATCGCTGCGGCGCTCGCCGTCGCGCTCCTCGTCCTCGCGGGGCTGTCGATGGGGTGGAATCGTCTGAAGGCGTGGCTGAACGTCTGGTGGGTGACCCGCTTTCTCGGCTATCTTCGCGGCTGCGCCGACGGGCGCTTCGATCGGTCGGAAGAAAGGGCGGACGCGTTTGCCGAGCGCATGTTCGAGGTCTGGAGGGCGGGAAAGGTGGACGAGATCCTCGTCGTCGGCCACAGCCTCGGCGCGATATTCCTGGTACGGGCCGGCGCGCGCCTGTTGCGGCTTCTGCCCGAAGGCGAGGGCGGGCCGACCATCGTGCTCCTGACCCTCGGCCATACGGTGCCGCTCTATACGCTCCTCGGCGGCGACGCGGAGTTTCGCCGCGACCTCGCCGTGATCGCCACCACCGACCGGCTGCGCCTCCTCGACGTGACCTCCGGTTCCGATCCCGGATCGAGCTGCCGCATTCCGCTCGTCGAGGGGATCGATCTCGGCGAGAGGCCGTCGCGGGTGATCTCCCGCGAGCCGGATTTCCACGACATCCTGGAACCCGAGACCTTCCGCCGTATCCGCATGCGGCCGCTCGAATTCCATTTCCAGTATCTGAAACCTTCCGAGCGCGGCCACGGCTTCGACTATTTCGAACTCGTCACCCGGCCGCGCCCGATCGAAACGAGTGTCGCAGTCCCATGAGCGAAGAGTTTCGCCCCGTCCTGCCCCAGGCCCAGGACGCCCATCCGGCCAAGCCGCTCGAACGCATCAGGGGCCACCTTCGCTCGAGCCTCGGCCTGTTTCTGAAGGGCAGCTACGGCTTCATCGGCGTCAGCCGCCATCCGATCCCGAAGATCCCGCTGATGAAGCGGCGCACCCTCTACAACGTCCGCGATCCGGAGGTGATCCGCGACATCCTGATCAAGCGGTTCCGCGAGTTTCCCAAGGGCAAGCTCATGGAACGGATGATGAAGAAGCTCTCCGGCTATTCGATCTTCGTCTCCAACGGCAAGGAATGGGAGCGCCACCGGCGCATCGTCGACCAGGCCTTCAACCACGCCGGCATCAAGAACGTCTTCCCGCTGATGCGCGACGCCTCGGACGCCAGCATCGCCCGCCTCGATGCGCAGGCGGGGACGGGGCAGGACGTGGCGATCGACGCCGAGATGACGCATTTCGCCGGCGACGTGATCTTCCGCACGATCTTCTCCGAGCCGATGTCGGCGGAGGACGCGAGGCGCATCTTCGCGGCCTTCGACGAGTTCCAGGCGATCGCCTTCGCGCAGGGCATGATCGGCCTCGTCGGCGTGCCGATCCACTGGCTATGGTCGAACCGCCGGGCGCGGAAGATGGCCAAGGAGATCCGCGACGTCCTCAACGGCCCGTTGCAGCGCCGGCTGAAGGCGGTGCGCGAGGGGCGGGCGGTGCCGACGAACGACATCCTCTCGGTGCTGATGACCGCGGAGGATCCGGTCACGAGGACGAAGTTCGAGGGCGAGGAACTGCTCGATCAGATCGCCATGCTGTTCCTCGCCGGCCATGAAACCTCCGCGGCGGGCCTTGCCTGGGCGCTCTATTGCCTCGCCCACCGCAAGGACGTGCAGACGGAGCTTCACACCGAAGCCACCACGGTCCTGGGCGATCGGCAGCCAGTATTCTCCGACATGAAGCGGCTGGAAAAGACCCGCGACATCTTCCGGGAAGTGCTGCGCCTCTACCCGCCGATCGCCTATCTGTCGCGCGATACGCAAAAACCCGAAAAGCTGCTGGAGCACGACGTGCCGACCGGCTCGCCGGTGGTCGTGCCGATCTGGCTGATGCACCGGCATACGCAGTACTGGCACAATCCGAACGATTTCCAGCCGGAGCGCTTCGCCCGGCCGGAGACGCGCGAGGCCCAGCGCTTGGCCTACATGCCGTTCTCGATGGGCGCCCGGGTCTGCGTCGGTGCCGCCTTCGCCATGCAGGAGGCGACGCTGGTGCTCGCCGAGATCATGCGGCGATTCGAATTGCGGCCGGTTCCCGGCCACGAGCCGCAGCCGGTTTCGCGGCTGACGGTGCGTTCGGAGAACGGCATCCGGCTTTTCGTCGACAGGGTCGACCGGATATAGCTGCGAAGCCCGAGCGTCCGTAAGTCGAACTTCGAATTCTGACGCGCAGAACTCGGAGGAAAATCCCCGTCTCTTGCGGAATCTCCCAAATTCCAACATGATCTTCGCACAAGCGAAAGGTCATCGACCGGGGTTTGGCTTGCAGCCGTTAGGGAGAACAGATGGCCGAGGCGGAGACGTTCCATCTCTTTTTCGTAAAGCCGACGCATTACGACGACGAGGGCTATCCGCTGCAGTGGCGGCGCTCCACCATCCCGGCCAATTCGCTCGCCTGTCTCAACGGCATCGCCCAGGACTGCATCCGCAGGAAAGTCCTCGGCGACGTGAATGTTGTAATCCACACGATCGACGAGACGAATACACGGATCAGACCGAAGAAGATCATCGAGATGATCGCCGCCGACGGCGGCAAGGGCATGCTCGCCCTCGTCGGCGTCCAGTCCAACCAGTTTCCCCGCGCCGTCGATCTCGCGCGGCCGTTCCTTGACGCCGGCATCCCGGTCTGTCTCGGCGGCTTCCACGTCGCCGGTTCCCTCGCCATGCTCGACGGCATCCCGCCGGAGATCGAGCAGGCGAGCCGCATGGGCATCTCGATGTTCGTCGGCGAGGCCGAGGGCGGGCGGCTGGATCAGGTGCTGCGCGACGCTCATGCCGGCAAGCTCGAGCCCTACTACCGCCACGACGCCGACCTGCCGAACCTCGAAGGCTCGGAAATTCCCTTCCTCGATCGGGCGCAGGTGGAAAAGACCTTCGGCCTCTATTCGAGCTTCGACATCGGTCGCGGCTGCCCGTTCCAGTGCTCCTTCTGCACGATCATCAACGTCCAGGGCCGCGTCAGCCGCTTCCGCTCGGCCGACGATCTGGAAAAGATCGTCCGGGCCAACTGGGCGATCGGCGTCGACCTGTTCTTCGTCACCGACGACAATCTCGCCCGCAACCGCAACTGGGAAGCCTTCTTCGACCGGCTGATCCACCTTCAGGAGAAGGACGGGATCAAGATCCGCATGCAGATCCAGGTGGATACGCGCTGCCACAAGATCCCGGGCTTCATCGACAAGGCGGTGCGCGCCGGCGTCGACCAGGTCTTCGTGGGGATGGAAAACATCAATCCCGACAACCTCATCGCGGTGAAGAAGAACCAGAACAAGATCATCGAATATCGCGAGATGTTTCTGGAATGGAAGAAACGCTCGGTGATGATCACCGTCGGCTACATCATCGGCTTTCCGAACGACACGCGCGAATCGATCCTGCACGACGTCGACGTCATCAAGCGCGAACTGCCGATCGATCTCATCTACTTCACCAACCTGACGCCGCTGCCCGGCAGCGAGGACCATCAGAGGCTCTTCAGGAAGGGCGTCTGGATGGATCCCGACCTCAACAAATACGACCTCAACCACCGCGTCACCCACCACGAGAAGATGTCGGATGCGGAATGGGACCGGGTCTATTCGGAGGTCTGGGGCCGGTTCTATTCCTGGGATCACATCGCGACGATCATGAAGCGCATGCGGGCGATGGGCTCGACCCGCAAGATGATGCTGCTCTTCCGCATCCTCGGCTACCGCAACTACTACATGGTCTATGGCTGCCACCCGCTGGAGGGCGGCTACATGCGGATCAAGTCGCGGCGCGACCGCCGGCACGGCATGAAACCCGAGAACCCGCTGACCTTCTATGCCCGCTATGCCTTCACCGAGGCGCGGGCGGTCGTCCTGATGTTCCGGGACTATCTGCGGATGAAGCGGATGGCCGACAAGATCTGGTCCGATCCCGCCGCAACGGAGTATCGCGATCTCGCCATCACCCCGCCGGACGCCGACGAACTCAATCTGGCGCTCTATTCCGAGACCCGCGGGACCTCGGCGGAAATCGCCCGCATGCGCCGGCACGAAACGCTGATCCGCGATGCCAGAGCGAAAAAGGTCGAAGCCGCCTGAGCAGGGCGGCGAGGTCGTCGCGGCAATCCGGGTCGAGGGCCGTGGCCGTTCCGCCAAGGCGGCATCGACCGGACCATTGCAGCTTTCGGCAATTTCACCCGAACTCCAAATCGAGTTGACGTGAAAACAAAAGCCTAGCACGATAGCTCAAATGAAACGCATGCCTTTCGTTTGTGCAGCGGGGCAGGTGGTCCCGTTCGTCCATCTTTGGGCGGATGGGACTTTCTTTCGAGATTTCGGCGTTCCGCTGCGATTGTCCGAGCGACCGTGAAACATCGGTCGCCTCATCGCGGAAAGGACGCCCCCGCATGTCTCTCACCATGAAGATCTTGATCGGAATGCTCGCCGGCGTCGTTGTCGGCGCTGCGATCAACACGCTCGACAATGCGTTCATCAACGACGTCGTGGTCGGCGGCTTCTTCGCCATGATCGGCACGATGTTCGTCAACGCGTTGAAGATGCTGGTCGTGCCGCTCGTCTTCTTCTCGCTGGTCTGCGGCGTCGCAGGCATCGGCGACATCCGCGTCCTCGGCCGCGTCGGCACCAAGTCGTTCGGGCTCTACATCTTCACCACCGCGGTCGCGATCGCCACGGCGATTCTTCTGGCGCTGTTGATCGGCCCGGGGCAGGGCTTCGACATGCAGGGCGTCGACGCCAGCGGCATCACCGCCAAGGAGGCGCCGTCGGTGTGGGAGGTGTTCGCCAACATCGTCCCGACCAATCCGATCCAGGCGTTCGCGTCCGGCGAGATGCTGCAGATCATCTTCTATACGATCATTCTCGGCGTCGCGGTCGTGATGCTCGGGGACCAGTCGGCCGCCTTCGTCCGGGCCTGCGAATACATGAACGAAGTGATGATGAAGATCGTCTCGATCGTCATGGCCTTCGCGCCCTACGGCGTCTTCTGCCTGATCGCCAAGACCTTCGCCGAACAGGGGATCGACCTCTTCGTCCCAGTGCTGGCCTATGTCGGAACCCTCGTCGGCGCCCTGTTCCTGCATCTCTTCGTGACGCTGATGCTCCTCCTGAAGCTGACGACGGGTCTCAGCCCGCTGACCTTCATGAAGAAGATGCGTTCGGCGCAGATCTTCGCCTTCTCGACCGCAAGCTCCAACGCGACGATCCCCGTCACGCTGCAATGCATCACCGAGCGCATCGGCGTGAAGAACTCCGTCGCCTCCTTCACCATCCCCTTCGGTGCGACCATCAACATGGACGGCACGGCGATCATGCAGGGCGTCGCCACCGTCTTCCTGGCCAATGTCTACGGGATCGAGCTCGGCGTCGCAGGCTATCTGACGGTCATCGCCATGGCGGTGCTGGCGTCGATCGGCACGGCGGGCGTTCCGGGCGTCGGTCTCGTCATGCTGACGATGGTGCTCAACCAGGTCGGCCTGCCGATCGAGGGCATCGCTCTCATTCTCGGCGTCGACCGGCTGATGGACATGATCCGCACCGCAGTGAACATCACCGGCGACGCGGTGGTCTCGACGATCGTCGCCAAGCTGGAGGGCGAGTTCGATCCGGCCGTGTTCGCCGATCCGAATGCCGGTATCGAGACCGGGCACGATCTCGACATCGACCCTGCGGCGGAAGAGCGTCTCGCCGGCGCGGCCCGGCCGCATGCCCGTCCGCAACCGGCCGAGTGAGAAAAGCGCGGCGCCGGGGCCCGAAGCCGGCCCCGGCTGGGCCGTCCCCGCATCGGGGCGCCCACCGCTCGGGTCGTCGTACCCTTCGCTCGAGAGGATAGTTCACGGCGGTCGGGGCCGATCGAGACCGGATGCCGCGGCTGCAACGCTCGTTTTCGGAACGGTGACTGCCGCCGCCTTCCAAGCTTGCGCCCATTCGGCCACGCGACTAAGGAACGTTGGCGCCCCGAAGGCGCCAGCGGATGGACGAGAGCAGGATGTCGGCGATGGATTTCGAAGCGGCCCGCATTAGGATGGTCGACAATCAGATCAGGACGACGGACGTCACCAGCCACGCGATCCTGCGGGCCTTTCTCGAAGTGCCGCGCGAGGAATTCCTGCCGGCCTCGCGCCGACCGCTCGCCTATGTCGATGACGACGTGCCGCTCGGCGACGGGCGCTACGTGATGGAGCCCTCGCCGCTGGCCAAGCTCTTGCAGCTTGCCGCCATCGACAAGGACGACGTGGTTCTCGATGTCGGATGCAACACCGGCTATTCCTCCGCGATCATCTCCCATCTCGCCGGCTCCGTCGTCGCGCTGGAAGAGGATGCGGCGCTCGCTGCCGCGGCGACGGACAATCTCGCCCGGCTCGACTACGTCACCTGCGCCGTCGTCGAGAACGACCTTCTCGACGGCTGCCGCGCCGAAGCACCCTACGACGTCATCCTCTTCCAGGGCTCCGTCGAGACCCTGCCGTCCACCTTCTTCGACCAGATGAAGGCCGGCGGGCGGATGGTCGTCGTTCGCGGCTCGGGCAACTCCGCCGAGGCGCTGCTCTACGTCAAGGACCACGAAGGAGTCGTCTCGGAGCGCTTCGCCTTCAACTGCTCGATCAAGCCTTTGCCGAGCTTCCGCCGGAAGGCCGAGTTCGTTTTCTGAACATTTGAGACGGTGCGTTGCAGATTTGCCCCGGTCGGCGGAAAACCGGCGCTGTTGCGTCAAAGTGAGACGAGTTCATTCACGGGTTGGGCTATTAGCTTGGCTTCGCGGTTCTGCGCCCACTCATCGCTCTGACGATGTCGCGGCCCGGACCGGATCGCGTTCCAGCCCGGAGTACAGATTGGTGCTGAAGAAGTTTACCCTCCTCGCGCTCCTGTCGGCGTCCGTGACGCTCGCAGCTTTGCCGCAAGCTAGCGCCGAAACCTTGTCGGGAGCTCTCGCCAAGGCCTATTCGAACAATCAGGACCTGAATGCGGCCCGCGCCCAGCTGCGGGCGACGGACGAGACCGTTCCCCAGGCGAAGGCCGGATTGCGGCCGCGCGTGTCCGGCGTCGGCACGCTCGGTGCCACGACCAGCAAGACGACCTTCGGCGACAATCTGCCCCGCCAGCGCAACACGACCTATTCCTGGAGCACCGGCATCCAGATCAACCAGACGATCTTCGACGGCTTCCAGACGCCCAACAACATCCGGTCGGCCAAGGCCCAGGTGAAGGCCTCCCAGTACAACCTGTCCAATACGACGCAGAACACCCTGCTCAGCGCCGTCACCGACTACATGAACGTCATTCGGGATCGGAAGATCGCCGATCTGAGGCGCCAGAACCTCAACTTCCTCAGCGAGCAGGTGCGGGCCGCGCGGGCGCGGTTCGACGTCGGCGAGGGGACGCGGACCGACGTCGCCCAGGCCGAATCGCAGCAGGCCCTGGCGACCGCGCTTCTCAACAGCGCGCTGTCCGCGGTGGCCCAGAGCGAGGCCTCCTATTTCCAGGACATCGGCGACGCCCCGCAAAACCTCGCGCCGGCGAATGCGCCCTCGCGTCTGCTGCCGCGCTCGGTGGCCGCCGCCTACACCCTGTCCCAGCGCCAGCACCCGGCGATTCTCGCGACTCTCTCGTCCGTCGACGCGGCGGCCTATCAGGTGAAGTCGGCCGAAGGAGCGTTTCTCCCGCAGGTCACGCTCTCCGGCGACGTCACCAACAGCTACGCGGCAAGCGATACCGATCCGAACACCAGCTCGGGGAGCGGCCTGCCGGGCGTCGACATCGATGTGCGGACTTCGAACGACATTTCGGCGACGGTCGGCGCCCAGATCACCATCCCGATCTATCAGGGCGGCGCGGCGAGTTCCCTCGTCCGGCAGTACAAGGAAACGCTCGGGCAGCGGCGCATCGAGGTCGACGGAACCCGCGACCAGGTCCGGGCCGCGGTGGCCTCCTCCTGGGCGCAGCTCGAGGCGGCCAAGGCCAACATCACCGGTTACGAAGCGCAGGTCCGCGCCGCCCGCCTGGCGCTCGAGGGCGTGATCGAAGAGCGCAACGTCGGCCAGCGCACGACCCTCGACGTTCTGGATTCCCAGGCCGACCTCATCTCGGCGCAGATCCTGCTCGTCGGCTCGCAACGCGACGAGGTGGTCGCGGCCTATACCCTTTTGTCCTCGGTCGGCCTGCTGTCGCTCGACACGCTGAAGCTCGCGGCGACGAAATACGAGCCGAACGACCATTACATCGAGGTCGAGGACAAGTGGTTCGGCCTGCGCACGCCTGACGGCCGCTGAGGGCAGCCGGCCTCGGCCGGCCCGTCGTCGTCGCATCGAGGGCTCGGCCCGCTCGTGGCGACGACGAGACGCGGCGGTGATGCATCCCGTGTCCCATTTTCCTCCGCGCGAATATGGCAGACCTGCGCGCCCGGCGATGACGGCAAAAGGGGCGATCGCTTCGGAAAGCCTCCCGCGTTCTCTCGGCGGGCCTGCCGAGTCGCCGCCGAAGAGCTGAAAAATCTGAAAATCTGGTGAAAGCGCCGGTGTCGGCGATTTGCGGGATTCACGCCAGGGATCGAAGCACATAGGCTTCGCGCATGATTCGGGCGATACCAACGGATCGTCGCCAAACCTGCGGGAGCCTTTCATGAGCAACGCGCTGCCGGCCCGAGACCAGTCGATGGACGAGATCCTCGCCTCGATCCGCCGGATCATCGAAACCGGAGACGAGCGCCTGGGGCGCAATTCCGCCGCCGTCGGAAACGCCGTGCGTGCCGTCGCGGCGGCGCCGGTGGAATCGGGTTTCGAGGACGAGGCCGACGCCCGGCCGCAGCGCGACGCCAAGGCCGACGACATCGCCCAGGCGCGGCGGCGGGCCGAGCAGCTCGCGACCGTCGGCGAACAGCCGGTCCATGACGATGCGTCCGCCTCCAGTGCCGTCACCGAGGCCTCGCGGGTTTCCGCCAACGCGCCCCGCGCCATCCGTCGCCAGGCGACCGGAATGGAAGCCGAGATGCCGGAATGGCCCCAGGCGATCGCCGCCAACGATCGCTATGTCGAAGTCGCCGCCGAGATGTTCGTCGAGGAATTCGACGAGAAGGGCTTTGCCGACGAGCTTCTGCGCGGCGCGGTCGTCGGTGAGGAATTCCCCGACGAGAGCGTCGAAGCCGCCGCCCCGATCGACGCAGAGGATCTCGATGCCGAAGCGCCGCCGGCACAACTCCTGGCGAACCTCGACGAGGAGCCCGAGCTGCAAGCGCCCAAAGCCGCCGCGCCGCTCGATCGGGAGATCGAGGCCGCTCACGCCCTGATTTCCCGCGAATCCGGCGAGCGCGTCGCCGCCTCCTTCTCCGAACTCGCCGCGGCGATCCGCGACGAGCATCTGCGCGATGCCGATCAGGTCGTGCGCGAGGTGGTTCGGCCGATGCTGCAGGAATGGCTGGACGAGAACCTGCCGCGGCTGGTCGAAAGCCTCGTGCGCGAAGAGATCGAACGGATCGCCCGCGGCAACGTGCGCTGACGCCCGACGGGATCGAAATCGTCCGGATGGCGGGGCGGCGTCTCGGGGCGTAGCGCCCCGCTTCGCGTTGACAGGCACGAGGTCCGGTGGCTAACCGGAGAGCGACGCGAGAAACGCTTTCTGGACATCCGATGATCGACAAGACCTATGACGCGGCCGCGATCGAGCCGCGGATCGCCGCCCGCTGGGAAGACGCCGATGCCTTCAGGGCCGGCGCCGGAGCCAAGGAAGGGGCGGAGCCCTATTCGATCGTCATCCCGCCGCCGAACGTCACCGGCTCGCTCCACATGGGGCATGCGCTCAACAACACGCTTCAAGACATCTTGATCCGTGTCCAGAGGATGCGCGGGAAGAACGTCCTCTGGCAGCCCGGTCTCGACCATGCCGGCATCGCGACGCAGATGGTCGTGGAGCGGCAGATGGCCGCGTCGGGCGAGAACGTCACCCGCCGCGAGCTCGGCCGCGAGGCCTTCATCGACCGGGTCTGGCAGTGGAAGGGCGAGTCGGGTGGCACGATCCTCGGCCAGCTGCGGCGCCTCGGCGCCTCCTGCGACTGGTCCAGAGAGCGCTTCACCATGGACGAGGGCTTGTCGAAGGCGGTCCTCCACGTCTTCGTCGAACTCTACCGCAAGGGCCTGATCTACAAGGACAAGCGGCTGGTCAATTGGGACCCCAAGTTCGAGACCGCGATCTCCGACCTGGAGGTCGAGAACCGCGAGACCGCCGGCCATATGTGGCACTTCAAATACCCGCTCGCCGGCGGCGAGACCTACGAATACGTCGAGAAGGACGAAGACGGGAACGAGATCCTGCGCGAGACGCGGGACTACATCTCGATCGCGACGACCCGGCCGGAAACGATGCTCGGCGATGGCGCCGTCGCCGTCCATCCGGACGACGAGCGCTATGCCCCGATCGTCGGCAAGCTCTGCGAAATCCCGGTCGGTCCGAAGGAGCACCGCCGGCTGATCCCGATCGTCACCGACGAATATCCCGACAGGAATTTCGGCTCCGGCGCGGTGAAGATCACCGGCGCCCACGACTTCAACGACTATCAGGTCGCAAGGCGCAATGGCATTCCCTGCTACCGGCTGATGGACGAGAGGGCGGCGATGCGGGCCGACGGCGAGCCCTATGCCGAGGCGGCCGCGAGGGCGGGCGAGATCGTCCGGTCGGGAGAGACGCCGGATGCCGGGACGGTCGACGAGATCAACCTCGTGCCGGACGAGTATCGCGGCCTCGACCGCTTCGCCGCGCGCGAAAAGGTCGTCGCCGAGATCGATGCCGAAGGCCTGATGATCAAGGTCGAGGACAAGACGATCATGCAGCCGTTCGGCGACCGCTCCGGCGTCGTCGTCGAGCCGATGCTGACCGACCAGTGGTTCGCCGACGCCAAGACGCTGGCCGAGCCGGCGATCGCCGCGGTGCGCGAGGGGCGGACGAAGTTCGTGCCCGAGAATTGGTCGAAGACCTATTACCAGTGGATGGAGAACATCGAGCCCTGGTGCATCTCGCGCCAGCTCTGGTGGGGCCACCGGATCCCGGCCTGGTACGGGCCGGATGGCTCGATCTTCGTCGAAAAGACCGAAGAGGCGGCGGTCGCCGCCGCGCTGTCGCACTACGTCGTCAACGAGACGATCACCGACGAGGAAGCCCGCGAGATGGCGGCCGATCCGCAGAAGCGCGACGGCTTCCTGAGGCGGGACGAGGACGTTCTCGACACCTGGTTCTCCTCGGCGCTCTGGCCGTTCTCGACGCTCGGCTGGCCGGACGAGACGAAGGAACTCGAAACCTACTATCCGACGTCGGCTCTCGTCACCGGTTTCGACATCATCTTTTTCTGGGTCGCCCGGATGATGATGATGGGGCTCGAATTCATGGAGAAGGAGCCCTTCGAGACCGTCTATGTCCACGCCCTCGTCCGCGACAAGGACGGCGCCAAGATGTCGAAGTCGAAGGGCAACGTCATCGATCCGCTCGACCTGATCGACGAATACGGCGCCGACGCCCTGCGCTTCACGCTCGCCATCATGGCGGCCCAGGGCCGCGACGTGAAGCTCGACCCGCAGCGCATCGCCGGCTACCGCAACTTCGGCACCAAGCTGTGGAACGCCACGCGTTTCGCCGAGATGAACGGCGCCGTGCATGGTGCGGCGCTCAGCCCGCAGAGCCTCCAGCTCCCGCTCAATCGCTGGATCGTCACCGAACTGTCGCGCACCATCGCCGAGACCGACGAGGCGCTGGCCGGCTATCGCTTCAACGACGCGGCGAGCGCCATCTACCGCTTCGTCTGGAACCTCTTCTGCGACTGGTACCTGGAGCTTTCCAAGCCGACCCTGTCCGGCGAGAACGAGGATGCTGCCGACGAGGTTCGCCACGTCACCGGCTTCGTTCTCGATCAGGTCTTCGCGCTGCTTCACCCGTTCATGCCGTTCATCACCGAGGAACTCTGGCAGGTGACGGCCGGGGAGACGGCGCGGGGCAAGCTCCTCTGCCACACCGCTTGGCCGCGGCTCGACTTTGCCGATCCGGAAGCGGCGAGCGACATCAACTGGCTGGTCGCGCTGGTCTCCGAGATCCGCTCGGTGCGGGCCGAAATGAACGTTCCGCCCGGCGCGGAAGCCGCGCTCGTCGCCGTCGATCCGGACCCCGAGACTGCCGCGCGGCTGCAGCGAAACGACCTGCAGCTCCGCCGGTTGGCCCGGCTCGGCGACGTCTCGGCCGCTCCTTCGGCGCCGGCCCAGGCCGCGCAGGTGATCGTCGCGGGCGTCACCTTCGCGCTTCCACTGGCCGGCATGATCGACGTCGAGGCCGAGCGCGCCCGGCTGACCAAGGCGAAGAAGAAGGCCGAGGACGAGATCGCCCGGATCGACAAGAAGCTCTCCAACGAGCGCTTCGTCGCCAACGCCCCGGCCGAAATCGTCGAGCAGGAGCGCGAAAAGCGCGAGGGCTACCGGCAGGAGGCCGACAAGCTGGGCGCGGCACTGGCGAGTTTGGGGTGATCGTCGGCTGGCCGTGACGAGTGAGGCCGCCTTC
Organism: Jiella avicenniae; assembly: GCF_021390325.1. Lineage (GTDB taxonomy): Bacteria > Pseudomonadota > Alphaproteobacteria > Rhizobiales > Rhizobiaceae > Jiella > Jiella avicenniae. The sequence continues at coordinate 148,131 of NZ_JAJUWU010000006.1, forward strand.
GCGGGGGAGGCAGGGGTCGTCGGGGCGATCTGCACGAGGTAACGGCGGCGGCCGGATCTGCGAAGAAGCATATGTGGAACCGGGGCACCCCCCTCTGCCCTTCGGGCATCTCCCCCTCAAGGGGGCAGATCGTCTGGCGTAAGACGCCACGGCAAGCGGCAGTTCGTCGCCGTCGCATCCGACGGGCGGGGGCGGGCATGAATTGTCGCAGCGGGTGATGAAGGCTTGATCTCCCCCCTTGAGGGGGAGATGCCCGGCAGGGCAGAGGGGGGTGCCTCGGCGCGGCCCTCTGCCATCAACTGCGATGTCAGCGATGCTGGCCGATCGAAAGAAGGCGCGAAACCTTGGTCGCAGATCTATCCTATCCGACGGCGGTGCTGGGCGGGGCGCTGTCCTTCCTGTCGCCCTGCGTCCTGCCGCTGGTGCCGCCCTATCTCTGCTATATGGCGGGCGTCTCGGCCGACGACCTGAAGTCCGGCCCGGCCGTCGCTACGACCGGCTATGCCCGGCTCATCGGCTCCTCGGTGATCTTCGTCCTCGGCTTTTCCACCGTCTTCGTCGCGCTCGGCGCCGGAGCGAGTTCGATCGGTCTGTTCCTCAGGCAGAACCTCGACTGGCTCGGCATCCTCGCCGGCATCGCCATCATCGTCATGGGGCTGAACTTCCTCGGCGTCTTCCGCCTGTCCTTCCTGTCGCGCGAGGCGCGGCTGCAAGCGCCGGACAAACCGCGCAGCCTTCTCGGGGCCTATCTGATGGGCCTCGCCTTCGCCTTCGGCTGGACGCCCTGCATCGGCCCCGTCCTCGGCGCCATCCTCGGTCTTGCCGGCGCCAGCGGAACCGTCGGGGAAGGCGCGGTCATGCTGGCTTTCTATTCCGCCGGCCTCGGCATTCCCTTCATCCTCGCCGCCGCCTTTTCGGGCGTCTTTCTGCGCTGGCTGAGCGGATTTCGCCGTCATCTCGGCATGGTCGAAAAGGCGATGGGCGGCCTCCTCGTCGTCACCGGCGTCCTGTTTCTCACCGGCGGCATGCAGGACATGTCCTTCTGGTTGCTCGAGACCTTCCCGGCGCTTCAGACCATCGGCTGAAACCATAAAGAGCGGCTTTGCTCGCGTTTTCGCCGGTTTCCATGCTAGAGCATGATCCCGAGAGGTGGTTGCCGGCTCTCGGAAAAAGATCATGCGGAGCAAAGAGTTAGAGTGGGATGGCGATTCGAAGAAATGCGATCTCGGTCTAAGCGCCGCCGACAATCTTCGCTGAAGTGCTCAGAGGCTGTCCATGGCTAGACGCTGCCTGTCGATCGTTCTCGCCGCGGGCGAGGGGACGCGGATGAAATCCACCCGCGCCAAGGTGTTGCACGAGGTGGCGGGGCTCGCGATGGTCCGCCACGTCGTCGCGGCTGCCGCGAAGGCGGGATCCGACCGGATCGCCGTCGTCTCCGGCAGGGACAGCGAGACGGTGATCGCCGCGGTCCGCCAGGACCGGGAGGACGCCGAGCATTTCGTCCAGGAGGAGCGGCTCGGCACCGCCCACGCCGTCCTCGCCGCGCGCGCCGCGATCGAAGCCGGGACCGACGACGTCCTCGTCCTCTTCGCCGACACGCCGCTGATCCGGCCGGAAACGCTCGCCCGCGCCCGGGCTTCGCTCATCGCTGGAACCGACATCTGCGTCATCGGCTTCCGGCCCGAGAACCCCAGCGGCTACGGCCGGCTGCTCGAACGCGACGGCGAACTGATGGCGATCCGCGAGGACAAGGACGCCAGCGAGACGGAAAAGGCCATCGACTTCTGCAATGCCGGCGTCATGGCGCTTTCCGGCGAAAAGGCGCTGGCGATCCTCGACCGGATCGGCAACGACAACGCCAAGGGCGAATACTATTTGACCGACGCCGTCGAGATCGCCCGTCGCGAGGGCCTGAAGGTCCGCGCCATCGAGGCCGAGGCCTTCGAGGTCGCCGGCGTCAACAACCGCGCCGAGCTCGCCGCCGTCGAGGCGACGTGGCAAAAGCTGCGGCGGCGCCACGCGATGATCGAGGAAGGGGTGACGCTGATCGACCCGGCCTCGGTGACCTTCGCGCACGACACGGTGCTCGGCCGGGACGTCGTCGTCGAGCCGCAGGTCGTCTTCGGGCCCGGCGTCACCGTCGGCGAGGGCGCCGTCATCCACGCCTTCTCGCACATCGTCGGGGCAAAGATTTCACCGGAAGTCTCGGTCGGCCCCTTCGCGCGGCTTCGCGAGGGCACGGAACTCGACGCCGGATCGAAGGTCGGCAATTTCTGCGAGGTCAAGAACGCCCGGCTCGGCGAGGACGCCAAGCTCAATCATCTGAGCTACGTCGGCGATGCCGAGATCGGCGCGCGCACCAATGTCGGCGCCGGCACCATTACCTGCAACTACGACGGCGCGCTGAAGCATCGCACGGTGATCGGCGCCGACGCCTTCATCGGTTCGGACACCGCCCTCGTCGCGCCGGTCAGCGTCGGCGACGGCGCCTATGTCGGAACGGGGAGCGTCATCACCGAGGACGTGCCTGCCGGAGCGCTCGCCATCGCCCGCGAGCGGCAGGTCAACAAGGAAGGGCGCGGCACGGCGATCGCCGAGCGCAACCGCGCCGCAAAGGCAGCGAAGGCCGAAAAGGCAGAAAAGGCCAGGCAGGCGTAACACGCCGTCACCAATCGTTATCCCGCGCAGGTCTATCTTCGGATACACGCAAGGCAGGCGGCGACGTTGAGCGGGCGCCGGCGGGGGTGGCGTCGGGGAGCGCCATCCGGACCGCGCAGGAAACGGGTTTTCGGGTTTTCACGAGGCCGATGCGGTCGGCCGGTCGAGCGGGGTCTTTCCATGTGCGGCATCGTCGGGATCATCAGCCGGAAGCCGGTCGCGGACCGGCTGGTCGACGCCTTGAAGCGGCTGGAGTATCGCGGCTATGATTCCGCCGGCGTCGCGACCCTGGAGAACGGCCGGCTGACCCGCCGCCGCGCCGAAGGCAAGCTGTCGAACCTCGCAACGCTGGTCGGCGAACAGCCGCTGGACGGAACCATCGGCATCGGCCACACCCGCTGGGCGACCCACGGCGTGCCGAGCGTCGCCAACGCCCATCCCCATGCGACCAAGCGCCTGGCGCTCGTCCACAACGGCATCATCGAGAACTACCGCGAACTGAAGGCCGAACTCGAAGCAGACGGCGCCGTCTTCGAGAGCCAGACCGACACCGAGATCGTCGGTCATCTCGTCAGCCGCGAACTCGACCGGGGCCTGCCGCCGAAGGAGGCCGTGCAGGCGGTGCTGGCGCGCCTCGAAGGGGCCTTCTCGCTCGCCTTCCTGTTCGACGGCGAAGAAGAGCTTCTGATCGGCGCAAGGCGCGGCAGCCCGCTTGCCGTCGGCGAGGGCGAGGGGGAGATGTTCCTCGGCTCCGACGGCATTGCCTTGTCGCCCTTCACCGACACGGTGCGCTATCTCGAGGAGGGCGACCTCGCCGTCCTCGAACACGGCCGCATCACCATCTTCGACGAGCACGGCACCGAAGTGACCCGGCCGGTCAAGCGGGCCGGCGGCAAGGCCTTCTACGTCGACAAGGGCAACTATCGCCACTTCATGCAGAAGGAGATCTACGAGCAGCCGGAGGTTCTCTCCCACACGCTCGGCGCTTTCGTCGACTTCACCACCGGCCGCACGCGGCTGCCCAAGGACCAGGCGGTCGACTTCTCCAAGGTCCGGCGCATCGCGCTGTCGGCCTGCGGCACCGGCTTCTACGCAGCCCTCGTCGGCCGCTACTATTTCGAGCGCTACGCCCGCATCCCCTGCGATCTCGACGTCGCCTCGGAGTTCCGCTACCGCGAGAGCCCGCTCGCCGACGTCGACCTCGCGCTCTTCGTCTCCCAGTCGGGCGAGACCGCCGATACGCTCGCCTCGCTGCGCTATGCCAAGGGCGAGGGGCTCGAGACGGCGGCGATCGTCAATGTCGAGGAATCGACCATCGCCCGCGAGGCCGATCACGTCTTTCCGACGCTCGCCGGCCCGGAAATCGGCGTCGCCTCCACCAAGGCCTTCACCTGCCAGCTGATGGCGCTGGCGGCGCTCGCCATCAAGGCCGGCGTCGACCGGGGCGTCATCGCGCCGGAGCGGGAGACCGAGCTGACCCGCATCCTCGCCGAGGCGCCGCGCCTCGCCAACGAGGCGATCCGGCTGGAAGGGGCGATCGAGGCCCTGTCCCGCAGAATGGCGACGAAGAAGCACGCTTTGTTCCTCGGCCGCGGCTTTTCCTATCCGCTGGCGCTGGAAGGCGCGCTGAAGCTGAAGGAGATCAGCTACATCCACGCCGAGGGCTATGCGGCCGGCGAATTGAAGCACGGGCCGATCGCGCTGATCGACGAGACCATGCCCGTCGTCGTCATCGCGCCCCACGACCGCAGCTTCGAAAAGACCGCCTCGAACGTCCAGGAAGTGGCGGCCAGAGGCGGCGAGATCGTCCTCTTCACAGACGCCAAGGGCGCTGCGAGCGGCATCGTCGACGGGGCCGAGCTGATCGTCCTGCCGGACATGCCGGAGATCCTGACGCCGATCGTCTACGCCATCCCGCTGCAGCTTCTCGCCTATCACACGGCGATCCAGATGGGCACCGACGTCGACCAGCCGCGCAACCTCGCCAAGTCGGTCACCGTCGAATAGTCGTCATCGCTGCCGGCCTATGCTGCGGCTGCGAAAGTCGGCTTGCATTCCCTTCGTCGGGGAACGATGATTCCGGCCGGCGGTTGATGTGCGGCGCGGCCGCATGGGATGCAGGCCGAAGGGTGGCGATCACGGCATGATGCGGCTGAGAAACTACTTCCTGACGGGATTCATCGTCTGTGCGCCGCTGGCGATCACCGCTTGGATCACCTGGTCCTTCATGGGCTGGGTGGATTCCTGGGTGAAGCCCTACATCCCGGCGCGCTACTGGCCGGATGCCTACCTTCCTTTCGCCATTCCGGGCTTCGGCCTCGTCGTCGCGCTGATCCTGATCACGCTGATCGGCTTTCTGACCGCCAACATCATCGGACGCACCATCATCTCGTGGGGCGAGCGGCTCCTGTCGCGCACGCCGCTGGTGCGCACGGTCTACATGGCGCTGAAGCAGATCTTCGAGACGGTGCTCGCCGATCGCTCCACCTCCTTCAAGACCGCCGCGCTGATGGAATATCCGCGCAAGGGGGTCTGGTGCGTCGTCCTCGTCGCGACCGATGCGCGCGGCGAAATCGCCAAGGTCCTGGCCGACGAATCCGACGAGATGATCGCCGTCTTCCTGCCGCCGGCGCCCAACCCGACATCGGGCTTCCTCCTGTTCGTGCCGCGCAAGGACTTGCGCATCCTCGACATGAGCATCGAGAACGCCCTGAAGCTCGTCGTCTCCTCCGGCCTCGTCAGCCCGGACGATCCGGCCGCCAAGGTCTCGATCGACGAGGCGGCGAAGATCGTCGCCGCGCGCCACCGCCGGGAGCGCGAGATCGAGCCGGCGGAATAGGCCTCAGCCGTCCGCCATCGTCGGCGCCCCGAACACCGACCAGCCCATGCGGGCGGTGAGCTTTTCGAGCGCGATGCGGCCGAGATGGGAGTTGCCCGAAGCGTCGAGCCCCGGCGACCAGACCGCCACCGAGGCCTTGCCGGGGACGATGGCGAGGATCGCGCCGCCGACGCCGCTCTTGCCCGGCAGACCGACGCGGTAGGCGAACTCGCCCGAGCCGTCGTAATGGCCGCAGGTCAGCATGATGGCGTTGATGCGCCGGGCGCGCTCGGCCGTCACCACCGAATGGCCGGTGGCGGGGTTCCTGCCCTGATGGGCGAGGAAGCTGCCGGCTTTCGCCAACTGGCGGGCGGTCATGGCGATGGCGCAGTGGTGGAAATAGACCCCGAGCACGTAGTCCACGGTGTTCTCGATGACGCCGAAACCCTTCATGAAGTTCGCCAGCGCCCGGTTGTTGAAGCCGCTGCGCTCCTCCGAGGCGGCCACCGCCCGGTCGATGTGGACGCCGTCGTCGTCGGCGAGGAACTGCAGGAAGCGCAGGATCTCGCCCAGCGCCTCGCGCGGCTGGTGGCCGGACAGGATCGTGTCGGTGACGGCGATCGCCCCGGCATTGATGAAGGGATTGCGCGGAATGCCGCGCTCCTGCTCGAGCTGGACGATCGAGTTGAACCGTGAGCCCGAGGGTTCGCGGCCCACCCGGTTCCACAGGCGGTCGCCTGCCAGACCCAGAGCGAGGGTCAGGGTGAAGACCTTCGAGACGCTCTGGATCGAAAACGACGTCCCGCAATCGCCGCCGCAGACGGTGCTGCCGTCCTCGAGCGCCACGGCGATGGCGAACTGGTTCGGATCGACCCGCCCGAGCTCCGGGATGTAGGTCGCCACAGTGCCGCGATCGGGCCGCGCGGCCATCTCCGCGGCGATCTCGGCGACGACGGTTTCGAGCTGGGGCATGGCGGTGTCCCTTCGGGGCGTTTCGGGGGCGGGCGTCGAGCTCCCTGTTTGCTCGTCCTGGGAGGAGACCCGCCGCTCACCCCCCTCTGCCCTGCCGGGCATCTCCCCCACAAGGGGGGAGATCGACCGAGCGTCGCCGCCGCGGCCAATCGCACCCGTCTCGATCCCGGCGTACGGTCGCCGGCTCGCCGCCATCGACGCCGCCTGATCTCCCCCCTTGCGGGGAAGATGCCGCCCTTCGACAGGCTCAGGAGGCAGAGGGGGTGCCTTGGCGCGGCCCGCGACCAGCGGCGCATCCCGTGCCAAAACCCCCGGCGGCGCGATGCGCCCCGGTTTCGCCCATGCGATGCGCCCCGTCCCGAAGGAGGGGACCGATCCTGTCGCCGCCCACCCGGCGGGCGGACAGCGGAACGCCGGAGGCGAGCCCTCCGAATATTCGATTGTTACGGCCCGCCTCCGGCGTTCCGCGCGATGTCTTTGCGGGCCCTTCAACCTCGCGCATCCTGTCCGGCGCTTCGCTCTCACGAGAGCGCCGACCTCGAACGCGTCCGACCGGCTGCCGACGCTTCACCCGCCGCGCCTTTTCAGCACGGCGACCTCAAGCGGACCGATCCGCACCCGCGCCGTATTACGCGAGGGGTCGGCGGAGCCAGAGCCCGTCCGGGATGCGACGATCCTCCGGAAGGACGTAGCACCGCGGACACCGCCCGCCTTCCCGAACGATCCCGGCGATCGTCCGTGTCCCTCCGGGAAGACGGCGAGGGGATTGTGCGCGGGGTGGGAGGGGGCGGGGATAAGTTGGGCGGTCAAGAGAATGTGATCTGGCGCGAAGGCCTCGCAGGACAGTGTCTTGTTGGAAGGAGCAGGGCAGAACAGACCACAGGCTTCCCCCGCTTCGTCATCCTCGTGCGCCAGCACGGGGATCCATGCCGGAACGGTTACCGGGCCGGTGCGGCGCATTGAAGAGGGCTTTGTCCGGAATTAAACTGCTCGGAAAGCGGCACAGGATCCCCGACCCTGCGGGCCGAGGATGACGAAGCGCTTCATCGGGGCAGGATGGCCGCGACCCTCTCCGCTTCGTCATTCTCGGGCCCCGTCCCGAGAATCCAGAGATCGTGGGGCTGCTTCCGTTTCAACCGCAAAGGGCGGACGCCCCCGACCTTGCGGCGGTTGCCCCTGGATTCTCGGGACGGGGCCCGAGAATGACGACGCGGTGTTGACGGCGCCTGTCCTTCCACGGGACAGTTGATGCGAGCCATGCGACACCGCCACCTTGGGTAACTCCTTGCCAATTTGTCATGCCTGTGGCGTCCTCTCGGAGCCGGGGAGGTCGGCTCACCGTCTGCGTTTGTACCGTGCGCGAGGACGGTCTTCGCGTGATCTCGATTCGCAAGGCGAACGAAGGCGAGGTGAAGAGCTATGGATGATATCGACGACGACAACCCGGACTGGAGCGACTTTCCCGCCGCGCCGCTCGACCATGCCGCCAAGCTGAAGGCGACGCGCGCCCGGCTTGCTGCCAGCCAAGCCGACTTTGCCGCCCTCCTTCAGGTTCCGACCGCGACGCTCCGAAACTGGGAGCAGCGCCGGACGAAGCCGGACGCTTTGGGGCTGGCGATGATCGATCTCGTTTATGATGATCCGGAGGGGATGGCGGAGCGATTGCGAGGGAAGAGGGTTGCGTGAGGGGCTCACTAATCAGATACGGCACCCAACTCAATTATACTGTTCGGCGTTGTCAAAAGGGACGAGCGCCGTCCTCACTCCTTCGTCATACTCTCGCGCAAGAATGAAGTTCATCATGGTACGGAACTCATCTCGTAGCGGCATAATGAAAGAGGCTCATTCGGCATCCAGAATAATCACGAAGTGCTGAGCCATGGACCTGAATTGGCCAGGACGAAGATTGCGAGCCGGGGAGCCATCCTCCGGACCTTCTTTACTTGTGAGGCAGCGTTACCATATTTGCGAAATCTATCGGTATTACGTGTATTTTTTTTATGAATTGCAATTCCGATGGATATTCTTTACCTTTATTTACTGTATGGCTCGCATCTTGAGCGATGAGAACGAAAGTTAGAAGAGCTAGCATGCATAGCACTGCAAAAATTGATAAGTATTTCGTGAAACGAAAAATTGGCTCACCTCTCTTCACGCGCTTCCACTCAAATTTCAGAAGATCTTTCGATGATTGCAAAAATTCGGCCTCGATAAGAGATACGTTCTCGGGCGTAAGCGAGTTGTTGGACGTCGATAGAGCCTCAAATTTCTTCATAGAATTTAACAATCGCTTTGCGGGTTTTTCATCGATGTTGATCCGCAAAATGATGCCATGGCTGGCTTCGTTGAGTAGTTTATAAATCGGAATAAGATCAATATTGTTCTCTTTTCTAGATTTCATCAAACGGATTGCATCTGAGATGGCGTTTATATTCGCTAAATACGAGACGAGACATTTCCTTAATTCATCAATCCATATCTGTCGAAACTCAGAGACTTTTTGTTCTTTGCTTATGATCAAGCCTAGCAATGATACAAGGCCTGCAATTATCGCGGCTCCGACCGCCCCGATGCTTATCTCGCTCATAAATCAATTCGCCGACGTTGAATTTTCGGATTGAATACCCTTGATACAGGCTTGGGCTGCAGTCCACAAATAGGCGTATGAGCTAGGTAGAATCGCATTGACATAGTGCCGAGTTAGGGGGGGTATGGGTATATGGCGGAAAATTTGACGTTCCATTTCGAGGGGGCGCTAGCTGAAACCCATCAAATGAATTTTTATGAAGCCGCTCGATTTCAGTATGCCGCTGCACGCCTAATGGTAAAGTTAGCCCAATTCCGGCGGGCTGGAAAATTTGTACAGAAAATTACAAATAATTCAAACTTCAACATTAACCTGAAAAGCCAAGAAGATGGATCGTTTAATATAAATATTGAGGATGAGGGGCAGTCTCAAAAAGAAGAGAAATTTGTCGATGTTTCTCTTGCAGATTTAGTGGCTTATGTGAGTGAGAGAGTCATCGAAAAAATTGACGAATCAAGTGTATCGAGTTCGGCATTGGCGAAGCTTGGTGATATAACAGATTCTGATCATGGTGACTCTAGTACTATCCTTACAAGGCTAATACAAGAGGTTGATGAAGGGCGGACCTCCTTGTCTGATCTTCCTGAACAAGTCCGTGAGCTGGTTAAGCGCCGAGTTGCAGAAACGTATCGCGAACGAAGGTTATCAGAGAGCAAGGCAGCGATTTCTAAGATTGACTTCGCCAGAAGTCAAAAGCTAATCGCGATGTCTGCCCCTTTGATGAGTGAAATGGCTACAGCGCTTCGCAAAAGTGCTAATACCCTTGAGGTCACTTCGTCAGTTGGAGCGGAAAATAATTCCGTACTTTTTTTGAACCGTCAGATGGCGCAGGAGATTGAGACCGCTTCTGTTGATAAGGATATAACGCCGCTTCTGGGTGATATTACGCAATTTAATAAAGATAACGGTTGGGGAAAGCTAAAGATCGCAAACGTAGCTAAGGCGGTGAGTTTTAGTATTCCGTATGATATACTGCCTGCAATAAAATCAACCATAATCGAAAATATGAAAAAAGATTTAGTGTATCTACAGACATATTTTGTCCGGGACCGGTCCGACGAGCTAATTCGATTAATCGCAGTTGGGGTGTTGCCTACTCCAAAGCAGTAAAAGTGCGGGAAGGATTATCTCACCCCGACCGCAGCAACCGAACCGCCTCGTCCTTCCCGAACAGATAGAGCAGCGCCCTGAGCGCCTCGCCTCGTTCGCCTTTCAGCGCCGGGTCCTTCGCCAGCACCAGCCGGGCGTCGTCCCGCGCGACCTCCATCAGGTCGGCGTGGTGCTCCGTGCGGGCGATGCGGAAGAAGGGCAGGCCCGATTGCTGGGTGCCTAGGAGGTCGCCTTCGCCCCTGAGTTTCAGGTCTTCCTCGGCGATGCGGAAGCCGTCTTCGGTCTCGCGCATGACTTTGAGGCGCGCGGCGGCGGTTTCGCCGAGCGGGCCGCGATAGAGGAGGACGCAGGAGGAGGGCTTGTCGCCGCGGCCGACCCTTCCCCGCAATTGATGGAGCTGGGAGAGGCCGAAGCGTTCGGCGTGTTCGATGACGATGATCGTCGCCTCCGGCACGTCGACGCCGACCTCGATGACGGTGGTTGCGACGACGAGGCGCTTTTCGCCGCGCTTGAAGGCGCCCATGACGGCGTCCTTCTCCTCGGCGTTCATCCGGCCATGGACGACGCCGACGGTCTCCGGGCCGAACACCTCGGCAAGCTGGCGGCCGCGCTCCTCGGCGGCCATCAGGTCGCTCTTGTCGCTTTCCTCGACCAGCGGGCAGACCCAGTAGACCCTTTGGCCGCCGGCAATGGCGTTGCCGATCCGCTCGACCACCTCCTCGATGCGGTCGGTGGGCAGCGCCACGGTGGCGATGGGTTTGCGGCCCTTCGGCTTTTCGGCAAGGCGCGAGACTTCCATGTCACCGAAGGCCGAGAGGACGAGGGTGCGCGGGATGGGCGTCGCGGTCATGACGAGGAGATCGGCGCCGCGGCCCTTTCTGGTCAGGGAGAGGCGCTGATGGACGCCGAAACGGTGCTGCTCGTCGACGATGACCAGGCCGAGATCGCCATAGGCGACGTCCTCCTGAAAGAGGGCGTGGGTGCCGATGACGATGTCGGTCTCGCCCTTGGCAATGGCGTCGAGCTTGGCGGTGCGGGCGCGGCCGTTGTCGCGGCCGGTGAGGAGGGTCATCGAAAGGCCGGCGACCTCGGCGAGTTTGGAGAGCCCGGCGAAATGCTGGCGGGCGAGGATCTCGGTCGGGGCGAGCAGCGCCGACTGGCAGCCGGAGCCGGCCGCCACCGCCATCGCCATCAGCGCCACGACCGTCTTGCCGGCGCCGACGTCGCCCTGAAGGAGGCGCAGCATGCGCTCCGGCTCGGCCATGTCGGCGGCGATCTCGGCGAAGGCCTGGTCCTGGCCATTCGTGAGGGCAAAGGGCAGGGCGGCGCGGACTTTTGCGAGCCGGCCGGCGGGATCGGTCATCGCCCGGCCGGGCACCGCCTTCTGGTTCTGGCGGGAGAGGGCGAGGGCGAGCTGGCTCGCCAGATATTCGTCATAGGCGATGCGGCGCCAGGCGGGGCTTTCGGGGGAGATGTCGGCGGTGTCCGCCGGGTCGTGCAGGCGCGTCAGGGCCTCGCCGAAAGCCGGAAAGCCCTGCTGCCTGACGACCGTCGGCTCGATCCATTCGGCAAAGGCGGGCACGCGCTCCAGCGCCTGGCCGATCGCCTTGCGCAGCACCTTGCCCGAGAGGCCGGCCGTCATCGGATAGACCGGCTCGACGAGGCTCATGGTCTCGGCCCGCTCGAGGCTGGCGACGAAATCGGGATGGACCATGGAGGGCCGGCCGTTGAACCACTCGACCTTGCCGGAGACGATCATCGTCTCGCCGACGGGCAGCAGCTTGTCCATCCAGGCCGGCTGCGCGCGAAAATAGGTGAGCGCGATCTCGCCGGTCTCGTCCTGCGCGAACACCCGGTAGGGCTGGGACCGCTGCTCCCGGCCGGGCGGCTGGTGCCGGTCGATGCGCACGGTGAGAGTGACGATCGCGCCCTCTGGCGCGGTGGCGATCTCGGCGCGCTTCCTCCGGTCGACGAGGCCGGTGGGGAGGTGGAAGACGAGGTCGCGGATGCGCAGCGTCTCGCCGGGGCGCACCAGCAGCGTCTGCAACAGGCCGGCGAGCTTCGGCCCGACGCCGTCGAGGGTGGTGACGGATGCAAACAGGGGGTCGAGGAGGGACGGGCGCATGGGCCGAAGGTTTGGTCCGAACGATGCCGGATGGCAAGGCTGCGGCCGCCGTTCTCCAAGGCGTCCGGCGGAAGGCGGACCTCGTTCCCGGCAAGTCCGATGCGCGTCTCGAAGCCGGCCGACGGGCGAGCGAGGGATGCCTCGCCCGTCTCCTCGGATGCGGTGCCGTTCAACTGCGGCCGGTGTTGGCGACGGCCAGCTTCCGAAGCTCCCGTTCCGGAATATCCTCGATCGACTGGGTCGCGACGATGTTTCGCGCGATGACGTCGCCGGAAAATTCCGCTTTCAGAGTGAAGACCTCCCGCCGCTTCGATTCGTCTTCTGCCGTCGGATCGTGAAGGACGACGTCATAGGTGAAGGGGATCCGCTCGATCCGTTTGGTGTAGACGGAGACCGTGCAGATCGACCTCTTGTTGGCCGGGCAGGCGAAATTGATCGCCCATTCCAGGGTGACGGCTTCGGATTTTTCGGAGCTCCGCCCGTAGGTGAAGGTCTGCTCGAATTCGAACTTCGAGGTGGCCGAGAATTCCCCGACGCCGACCGTCGCCTTGGCCGTCGCGCTCAGACCGTAGAGGAGCCGCGTCGTCCCGCCCCAATTGGTGGCCGTCCGGTTCGTCACGGTCGCCGAATGCTTGAAGCTCTGCAGGACCTCGGTCTGGGAGGGATTGTCGAAGATCATCTGATCGAGGACGCGCAGCTCCGGGTCCTTGACGCTTGCGGCAAAGGCGGAGGGATCGATCTGGACGTTTTCGATGGTGGCGACGCGGCCGAAGTTGAAACGCAGCTTGTCGACGCGTTTGTCCGCCTTGCCGGAGATCGATCGGAGCATCAGGCCCGGCGGCGCGACGACTTCCCGCGTGACGCCGTTCTTGCGCCCGAAGAGTTCGGATCGCTGCACGTTGCCCTCGGAGTCGGGCATGCGGGCGAAGAACTGGATCTGGTCGATGACGCCGCTGACGCGCGCCTGAACCCGATCGATCACGTTGCCGGGATCGAGTTCGAAAACGCCTTCCTCGCCGCCGGTACCGCCATGCGGCTCGCCGGGAATCCAGCCGTAATAGACTTTTATGCTGTCGATCTGCGCCCCGTAGTGCAGCTCGATCCGCGTGATCGGCCCCATCACGATCGTCGAATTCGGATCGCTCCAGTCACGACCGCCGTCGCCGCCGATCGTGGCGGAGTATTTCGTCTCGAGTAGCGCCTCGTTGATCTTCGTCACGTCACTCAGATTGCTGATGCCTTCAGTCATCGGCCCAAGCCTCTAGCGCGTCTTCACCCCACCATGCAGCATTGCATGCAATTTTCAGACTAGAGCAAGCTCGAGTTTTCGGCAAGTCATGTCGCGCGTAGAAGAGGCAATATGGCGGGGTCATGTGAATGTTTTTCTGAAGACCGCAAATTTTCCATAGTCGTCGTTCGCGTCGTCCAATAATTCGTCGATCTGACTCTGCGGTATGAGGCGGGATGCCGCGGTGGCCGTCGTCACGGGCATCGCATCAGCTCGCATGACAGCGAGTGGCGGCCCGGACAGCCCGGAAGCGGGTTTCCTCGGGCTCGTCTTGCGATCGCGAGGCTGACAGCCGGAAGCTCCGAGCCTATATCGAAGGCTCGACTTCGACCCGTCCACACATCTCTTTTCGGCATTCGACAATCATGACAGGCATGCAGCGCTCATCGAGCGATCTCGACATTCGCCGCCGCAAGGCGCTGTTCCGCTCGTGGCATCGCGGGATAAGGGAGATGGATCTGGTGCTCGGACAGTTCGCCGATGCGAAGATCGCGTCGCTGAGCGAGCAAGAGCTGGGCGACTACGAGCTTTTGATGGAAGCGCAGGATCGCGACATCTTTTCGTGGCTGACGGGGGAGGCGGAAACGCCGGAGAATTTCGACACGCCGGTGTTCCGGCAGATCCGCGAATTCCATGTGGGCGGCGACAAGCCGGGCGAGTTGGCGGTGGGCGCGGAGCGCATTCCGGAGGCGTCGAAGTGAGCCTGCCGGAGACCCTGAAGAAGGCGCTGGAAAAGGACGGCGCGCTCGACGTCGGCGGCGTGGTGGAGGGCTCCGAAGCCTTCGTCCTCGCCGACGTCGCGCGCCACCGGGCGAAGAAGCGGCCGCTGGTCTTCGTCATGCGCGACGGCAGCCGGATGGCGGAGGTCGAGGAGGCGCTGAAATTCGTCGCGCCGGAGCTGCCCGTCCTGACGCTGCCGGCCTGGGACTGCCTGCCCTACGACCGCGTCGGCCCGTCCTCCGAGGCGGCCGCGCGGCGGCTGGCGGCGATGGCGGCGCTGACCTCGCTGCGCGAAGATCCGCACCGGGCGGTGATCCTGACGACGGCCAATGCGCTTCTCCAGAAGATGCCGCCGGCCGAGGTTCTCGGAATGGAGGCGATCTCGGTCGGGGCCGGCGGCCAGATGCCGATGGAAAAGATCGTCACGGCGCTCACCCATGGCGGCTTCGAGCGGGTCTCGACGGTGCGCGAGCGCGGCGAATATGCGGTGCGCGGCGGCATTCTCGAGGTCTTCGCGCCGGGCGCCGAGGAGCCGGTGCGGCTCGACTTCTTCGGCGACACGCTGGAGACGGTGCGCGCCTTCGATCCGGCGAGCCAGCGCACGACGAAGCAGCTGAAGCGCTTCGAGCTGTCGCCGGTGTCCGAGGTGACGCTGCGCGAGGAGACGATCAGCCGCTTCCGCACGAACTACATCAAGCGTTTCGGCGCCGCCCAAAGAGGCGATGCGCTGTACGAATCCATCTCCGAGGGCAAGCGCTTTGCCGGCATGGAGCACTGGCTGCCGCTGTTCTACGAGCGGCTCGACACGCTGTTCGACTATGCCCGGGGCTTTGCCTTCGTGCTCGACCATCTGACGATGGAATCCGTCGCCGAACGGCGCACGCTGATCGTCGACCACTACGAGGCGAGGAAGCGCGGCGGCACGGAATCCTTCGGCGAAGGGGGCGTGCCCTATCATCCGGTCGAGCCGGACGCGCTCTATCTCAGCGAGGACGAGCTTTCGGGCGGCCTCGCCAGCGTCGAGCCGGTGCGGCTGTCGGCCTATGGCGTGTCGGACGTGATCGGGCGGAAGGCCTTCAATCTCGACTACAGGCGCGGCCGCAACTTCTCCACCGAGCGCACCGCCGAGGGCGTCAACGTCTTTGCCGAGGCGGTGAACCACGTGGCCAAGCTCCGCGCGGACGGCCGGCGGGTGCTGCTCGCCGGCTGGACGGAAGGCTCGCGCGAGCGGCTGACCCAAGTGATGGAGGAACACGGCCTCGGCTCGATCAAGACGGTCGAGAATCTGAAACAGGTCCGCGAGGCGCCGAAGAACTTCGTCGTCACGGCGGTGCTCGGGCTCGAGGCGGGCTTCGAGAGCGACGATCTCGTCGTCGTCGCCGAGCAGGACATTCTCGGCGACCGGCTGGTCCGGCGCGGGCGTCGGCGGCGCAAGAACTCCGATTTCATCTCGGAAGTCTCCGGTCTCGACGAGGGCGACATCGTCGTCCATGTCGATCACGGCATCGGCCGCTTCGTCGGGCTGAAGACCATCGAGGCGGCGGGCGCGCCGCACGACTGTCTGGAACTCAGATATCAAGGCGACGACCGGCTGTTCCTGCCGGTGGAAAACATCGAGCTCCTGTCGCGCTATGGCGGCGAGGGGACGGAGGCGACCCTCGATCGGCTGGGCGGGGGCGCCTGGCAGGCGCGCAAGGCCAAGCTGAAGAAGAAGCTGCTCGACATGGCGGGCGGCCTCATCAAGATCGCCGCCGAGCGTGAGATGCGCGGCGCGCCGCGGCTGCTGCCGCCCGAGGGCCTGTGGGACGAATTCGCCGCGCGCTTCCCCTACGAGGAGACCGAGGATCAGCTCGGCGCGATCGATTCGGTCACCGACGATCTCGCCGCCGGCAAGCCGATGGACCGCCTGGTCTGCGGCGACGTCGGCTTCGGCAAGACGGAGGTGGCGCTGCGCGCCGCCTTCGTCGCGGCGATGAACGGGCTGCAGGTGGCCGTCGTCGTGCCGACGACGCTGCTCGCCCGCCAGCACTACAAGACCTTTGCGGAGCGTTTCCGGGGCCTGCCGATCCAGGTCGGCCAGGCCTCGCGGCTGGTGACGGCGAAGGAGTTGGCCGGCGTCAAGAAGGGCATCGCCGACGGGACGCTCGACATCGTCGTCGGCACCCACGCGCTGCTCGGCAAGGCGGTGAACTTCAAGTCGCTCGGGCTTCTCATCATCGACGAGGAGCAGCATTTCGGCGTCAAGCACAAGGAACGGCTGAAGGAGCTGAAGTCGGACGTCCACGTCCTGACGCTGTCGGCCACGCCGATCCCGCGGACGCTGCAGCTGGCGCTCACCGGCGTGCGCGAACTCTCGCTGATCACCACGCCGCCGGTCGACCGCATGGCCGTGCGCACCTTCGTCTCGCCCTTCGATGCCATGGTGGTGCGCGAGACGCTGCTGCGCGAGCGCTACCGTGGCGGCCAGAGCTTCTACGTCTGCCCGCGCGTGTCGGACCTCGCCTCGGTCAAGGAGTTCCTCGACACCCACGTGCCGGAGCTGAAGGTCGCCGTCGCCCACGGCCAGATGGCGGCGGGCGAACTCGACGACATCATGAACGCCTTCTACGAGGGCCAGTACGACGTGCTGCTCGCGACGACCATCGTCGAATCCGGCCTCGACATCCCGACGGCCAACACGCTGATCGTTCACCGCGCCGACATGTTCGGCCTCGCGCAGCTCTACCAGATCCGCGGCCGCGTCGGCCGGTCGAAGCAGCGCGCCTATGCGCTGCTCACCCTGCCGGCCAACAAGACGCCGACCAAGGGCGCCGACCGGCGGCTGAAGGTGCTGCAGTCGCTGGATACGCTCGGCGCCGGCTTCCAGCTCGCCTCCCACGATCTCGACCAGCGCGGCGCCGGCAATCTCCTCGGCGACGAGCAGTCCGGCCACATCAAGGAGGTCGGCTTCGAGCTCTACCAGCAGATGCTGGAAGAGGCCGTGGCGGAGATGAAGGGCACCGAATCCGAGAGCAACGGCCAGTGGTCGCCGCAAATCAGCCTCGGCACCGCGGTGATGATCCCGGAGCACTACGTCCCCGACCTGCAGCTTCGGATGACGCTCTATCGCCGGCTCGCCGATCTCGGCGATGCCCGCGAGATCGACGGCTTCGGCGCCGAGTTGATCGACCGCTTCGGCCCGCTGCCCCCCGAGGTCGAGCATCTGTTGAAGGTCGTCTTCATCAAGGCGCTCTGCCGCAAGGCCAACATCGAGAAGCTCGACGCCGGTCCGAAGGGCGTCGTCATCACCTTCCGCGACAAGAACTTCGCCAACCCGGCGGCGCTGGTGCGCTACATCGGCGAGCAGGGGGCCTCGGCGAAGATCCGGCCGGACCAGTCGATCGTCCTCATCCGCGACTGGCCGACGCCGGAAAAGCGGCTGAACGGCGCTGCGACGGTGGCGACCAATCTCGCGCGGTTCGTCGACGAGGGGCAGAAACAGGCGGCCTGAGGGAGGGCGCCGAGGGCCTCGCCATCGTATCGGGGAGACCGCGATGCCTTGCGGCGGCGGCGGCCTTTCCGTGCAAGTCCCGCCTGGGCGCAGGCGGCGTCACCCGGCCTTGTCGAGATAAGCTGCCGTCACCGCCTGCGCAGGCGTGCCTGCGGATGGTGTGGGCACGCTCGTCACGGGCACCCCGCCGAAGCCCTCGACGATGAGCAGCGAGGTCTGCGAGGCGAGGGTTTCGAGGGCAATGAAATTGCGGATCGCCAGATAGTCGGCCAGCGTCTCCTGTACCGTCGCGCGCAGGCCCTCGATGTAGTCCTCGTCGATCTTTCCGGTGACGCCGTTCGCCGCCCCCGGAAAGGCGGTGGCGGGGGCCGCGCCGACGGTGGCGGCGGTCCGGTCGACGAGCCCCCCGGTGATCCGGTCGCCGCCGCTCATCGCGGGATCGGCGCTCTGCGGCGGGGCGGCGCCGGGCCGATCCGGCATGGCGCCGGGAAGTCTCGCGGGCGGCTCGGGACGAGGCGGCAGGGCGGCTGTTGTGACGGACATCGGGCAAGGCCTCCGGGGGCGGGGCGAGACTTGCCGTGATCCTGCTCTTCCATTTCTTTGTGCGGATTATCGATCGATAGCACAATTTTAATCAACGATCGGTCATCGGCCCGCGAATCTCATCCGCCGTCGCTGCGATAGGCCTCCCTTACCGCCGACAACGCGGCGCTCGCCGGAGGGGCTTGCGAGACGGTGGCCGACATGGCTTCGCCGCTTCCGTCCGATGCTGCCATGGAAGAGATCGCCGCCTGCGCGGCATAGGCGTCGATCGTGGTGCGGCTGCGCAGGGCGCGGGAGTGCTCGGCCCGCTCCGCAGCCTTTGCCATCAACTGCTCGATGAAGGCCTCGTTGATCGTCGGAGACCTGAGAGAGCCGGCGAGGGACGCGCGCAGTTCTTCCGGGATCTGCCGCAAAGTCCTGGCCGCCGGCGTGGCAGGTGAATCCGCGATCCTCGGCGTCGCGGCCGATGTCCTGGCAAGCGCGGTCGGCTCCAAGGAGGCCAGTGCGTTCGTCATGGTCACGTCGATGATTCCCGAATTCTTGCTTTCGGGCATATTTGAACCGCAAGGTGTTGCGGCGAGCCTTTCGGCGTTCGGAAGATCTTATTCAATCTGTCGCGACACAAAAGAACACCAGCCAATCCGGGAGGATGGCTGGTGCGATAATGCCGGAACGGTCCGGACGTCTTCGGGGCTTCTTGGCCGCCGGACGCGGAGATTACGCCATCAGATGGCGGTGTACGATAGCGGGGGCGGGATCGTCGCCGTGTCACGCCGCCATGCGGTGGTGCGACGATTCGGCCGCCGACCTCTGGTCCACCTCGAACTTCTGGACGATCGAGTCCAGCCTGTCGGCTTCGCTCGCCAGAGACCTCGCCGCGGCCGTCGCTTCCTCGACGATGGCGGCATTCTGCTGCGTCGCCTTGTCCATCGCGTCGGCGGCGCTGGAGAGCTCGCGCAGGCTGGTCGCCTGGTTGCCGGCGGCGCTGGCGATCTGGTTGATGGTCTCGCTCATCGAGGACACTTCGGCGACGATCTCCTCGAGGCTCTTGCCCGAAGCCGTCACCAGCTCGACGCCGCTTTCCACCTGTTCGGACGAGGTGGAGATCAGGTTCTTGATCTCCTTGGCCGCTTCCGCCGAGCGCTGGGCGAGGGCGCGGACTTCCTGAGCCACCACGGCAAAGCCCTTGCCGGCCTCGCCGGCGCGTGCCGCCTCGACGCCGGCGTTGAGGGCGAGGAGGTTGGTCTGGAAGGCGATCTCGTCGATCACCGAAATGATCTGGTTGATCTGCTGGGACGAACCCTCGATGCGGTTCATCGCCTCGATGGCGGAGGCGACGACACTGCCGCCGCGCGTCGCCTTTTCGCGAGCCGTCGCGGCGGTCTTCTGGGCCGCGTTGGCATTCTGCGCCGTCGCATCGACGGCTCGCGAGATCTCGTTCAGTGCCGCGACGGTCTCTTCGAGCGTCGCCGCCTGCTGCTCGGTGCGGCGCGAGAGATCGTCGGACGTCGCGGCGATTTCGTTGGAGGTGGCGGCGACGGATCGCACCGAATCGGTGACTTCGCTGATCGCCGTGCCGAGCGAGCCGATCGCCGCGTCGAAATCCCTGCCGATCCGCTCGAAGCCGGCGGGCATCGCCGCGCCGACGCGGACCGACAGATCGCCGTCGGCGACCTTCGTCAGGCTGCTCGCCAGGAGGGCGAAGGCATCGGATTGCTTCTTCGCCGCAGCTTCCTCGGCAAGGCGCGCCTTTTCCTGCTGCTCGCGCATCTCGACCATGATCGACATGTCGACCAGAAAGGTCACCAGCACCGGGCGGCCGTCGACCTCGGCGCGGATCAGCGTGGAGAAGCCCGGAAAGGTCGATCCGTCGAGGCGCTTCATCTCCCATTCGAAACGGGCGATGCCGTCGCGCAGGACGTCTTCCATGATCTTTGCGGCCTTTTCCGCCGACGGGGTGCCGCAGGGCTGCTTCTCGGGAGCGATGCGATCGGGGGTCAGTCCGAGCAACTGGCTGCGCGTGCCCTTCAACATGCGTTCCGTCGCCGCATTGCATTCCGTCATCACCCCGTTTTCGACGACGAAATAGGCGTCGGGCGAGAGCCGATAGACGGCATCGGCAACTTGCTGGCCGTAAGAAGACGCGGGGCGGAAGCGATCGAAGAGCATAGTTTCTCCCAAATTCGTAGAATTTCGAGGCTAGCGGCGAACGGTCAAGAATTGGTTAGGGACGAACTGACCTTTCCTTCGGCGACGTCGGTCCCGCCGTGAAGCGCCGATGTCCGTCGGAGATGTCCGTCGAAAGGTCTTCGGACCTGCAATGGCGTGTGACATCGGGACCGAAACGGCCTATAGAGGCGCGCCTTCCGAGCCGGCGTCATCGCCGCGCTCCGCCATTCGCCCAGCTTTCGCGTGCGCCGTGCAGCGTTTCCTTCCCTTCTTCCCTGCGGTCTTCGTACTGCTCTGGTCGACCGGTTTCATCGGCGCGCGCTACGCCATGCCCTATGCCGAGCCGTTCACCTTCCTGTCGATGCGCTACGGCCTGGCGCTGCTGCTGCTCGGAGGGATGGCCCTCGCGGCGCGGGCCCTGTGGCCGCAGCCGCGGCTCGCCATGCATGCGATGATCGCCGGCAGCCTCATTCACGGGGTCTATCTCGGCGGCGTCTTCTTCGCCGTCCGGCATGGGCTGAATGCCGGCGTCGCCGCGCTGATCGTCGGGCTGCAGCCGATCGTCACCGCGCTGATCGCCGCGCCGGCACTCGGCGAGACGATCCGCCCGCGTCATGCGCTGGGGCTTTTCCTCGGCCTCGTCGGCGTCGCGCTGGTCATCCTGCCGAAGCTCGGCGCCGGTGGCGACTATCACTTCGTCAACGTCGCGCCGGCCTGCCTCTCGGCGCTGGGCATCTCCATCGGCACGATCTGGCAGAAGCGTTTCGCCACCGGCATCGACGTCAGGACCGGGACGTTCTTCCAGTATCTCGGCGCCCTCGTTCCGACATTCGCGCTCGCCGCCTTCACCGAGACGATGGTGGTCGCGTGGAACGGCGAGGTGGTTTTCGCGCTGGTCTGGCTGACCGTCGTCCTGTCGATCGGCGCGATCTTCCTGATGATGATCCTGATCCGGGAAGGGGCCGTGTCGAAGGTCGCCTCGCTGATGTATCTGACGCCGGGCGTCACCGCCGTGATGGCCTATCTCCTGTTCGGCGAGACGCTGACGCCGGTCCAACTCGGCGGGCTCGTTCTCGCCGGCGTCGGCGTCGCTGCCGCGATGGGCCGGGTCGGTCCCGGCCGGTCCCGGACCGAAGCGCGGCGCTGACGCGTCGAGACGTCGCCGGGGTTCGATGAAATCGCCCGGGTCCTTATATGAGCCGCGAACGACCACGCACCTCCAAGCCGAAGGGACGGCATGTCCAGTTTCTTGACCTATCTCGCCCTCGTGGTGATGATCGTCACCGCCGGGGTCCTGCTGGCGGGGCTGATCAACATGATGCGCGGCGGCTCGGGCAACACCTCGCAGAAGCTGATGCGCGCCCGCGTCATGCTCCAGGGTCTGGCGGTGATCCTCATCGTCGGCGTGTTGCTGCTCGCCAAACACTGATGCCGTCGGGCATTTCCACGCTATCGAGGGAGGCGGGTCCATGGTCCGGCTGAACAGGATCTACACGCGCACCGGCGACAGGGGCGAAACCTCGCTCGGCAACGGCGAGCGTCGGTCGAAGGCCGATCTTCGGGTCGAGACTTACGGCACCGTCGACGAGCTGAACGCCGTCATCGGGCTTGCCCGGCTGCATGCGGACCCGGCCCTGGACGCGATGCTGGCGCGCATCCAGAACGAACTCTTCGATCTCGGCGCCGAACTCGCAACGCCCGACACCGGCAGGAAGCTTGAATTCGAGCCGCTGAAGGTCGTCGATACGCAGGTCGAGCGGATCGAGGCCGAGATCGACGCGATGAACGCCCGGCTGTCGCCGCTGAAGTCCTTCGTCCTGCCGGCCGGCTCGCCCGCTGCCGCCCATCTCCACCTCGCGCGCACGGTGGCGCGGCGCGCCGAACGGCTGATGATCGCGCTGGCCGCCAAAGAGGGCGAGCCGGTCGCCGACACCGCCATCCGCTACGTCAATCGGCTGTCCGACCACCTCTTCGTCGCCGCGCGCATCGCCAATGACGAGGGCAGGGGGGACGTTCTGTGGGTGCCGGGTGGCAGTCGGTAGGTATGTCTCTGCTATCTGTGGTTATCCGTCGTGACGCTTCGATACAATTATAGATTGACTCGCCAGGGAGCTTCTTCGATCATCGCCAAGGATCTCTCGTGATGGCGACAGGCAGATGGCTCAGGACGTGTCCTTCGGCATGCTCGAAACGCCCATACGGGCGGAGGACGCGCATCGGTGCTTCTTCACCGATCCCGGCGATCGGCGCATCGACGCCTTCCGCAGCCTGAACGCCTTCGGGCGCGGAAGCGAGATCCTTCGCCCCGGGCAGCTGCTGGTCGTTCCCCACGACGTCACCGCTTCCGCCGCGGAGGAAACCAGCCTTCGTTCCCTCGCCGAGGGTGCCCGTCGCGCGTCGCCTGCCACAGCCTCGCCGATCCAGGCGAAGCGATTTAACGAAGAGTTCGATTTTATCGATTTTCTGACCTCGAATCGCGAGGCGATCGGCATCACCGGAACGGAGATCGGCGGGCTCCACGACTATCTCGAAAAGCGCGTCAAGCTGATCGAAGGCGATCTGAAGAAGCTCGACGACGGATACCGGGCAGCACTGAAGCGCGGGCTGCCTCTCAATTCGGCCGAGGCAAAGGCGCTGCGCCGGCCAGTCGAGGAAGCGCTGCAGCGACAGATCAACGGGTTTTCGCGCAGGCACATCCTCAGGAACAGCGGGGCGACGACGATCAAGAAGGGGCTCGGCATCAGCCACAAGAGCATCGCCAAGTCCTATCGCCTCCATGGCGATCAGGCCCGCAACAAGGCGATCGACGAAGCCGTGGAGCGAAGCGCGGCATTCGCGTCGAAGCTCAAGCCCATTGGAACTGTCGGAAAGATTCTTGACGCCGGTGCAATCGTCGGCGCGGTCAATGCCGGCTACGAGAAGGATGGCGTCGGCGGGGCGGTCGCGGCAGGTGGCAAGTCTGCGGCCGGCTTCCTGGGCGCGCGTGCCGGTTCAGCACTGGCGGCCGCTCTTCTCGTCGGCGT
Organism: Jiella avicenniae; assembly: GCF_021390325.1. Lineage (GTDB taxonomy): Bacteria > Pseudomonadota > Alphaproteobacteria > Rhizobiales > Rhizobiaceae > Jiella > Jiella avicenniae. Next base: position 171,634 of record NZ_JAJUWU010000006.1, read on the forward strand.
CGGGACGGGAGGCGTCGGGTTCGTGGTGATGGGCCTGGGGATCGTCGCTGGCAGCATTGCCGGCGGCGCCGTTGCCGAAGGTCTCTATGACGTCGCAACCGATGGCCTTGGCGAGATGATCGCCCGCGTCGCCGAGTGAACGCCGCTTCGCAGAAGCCGCTCGCCATGGAAGGCCGACCAAAGCAGGCAGGCGACATGCCAGGTCTCTGCTGTCCCGGTTGACGGACGCCCTCTTTCCACCGATCCCTTTTGCGCGATTTCTTCCCCGATCGCCCTAACTGGACCGATTCAAACCTTCCCGGCACGCCACTCCAGGCGCTTGCCAAGCGGTACCCCTTTGCGCGAAGAGTGCCGCTACAAAATCGTCGCATGAATGACAGCTCGAAGGAGAGTAACCGCCCATGAAAGTTCTCGTCGCCGTGAAGCGGGTGGTCGACTACAACGTGAAGATCCGGGTCAAGTCGGATGGTTCGGGCGTCGAACTCGCCAACGTCAAGATGTCGATGAACCCGTTCGACGAGATCGCCGTCGAGGAGGCGATCCGTCTGAAGGAAGCGGGAACGGCGAGCGAGGTGATCGCCGTCTCGGTCGGCCCGCAGCAGGCCCAGGAGACGATCCGCACCGCGCTCGCCATGGGCGCCGACCGCGGCATCCTAGTGAAGACCGACCAGCCGACGGAGCCGCTCGCCGTCGCCAAGATCCTGAAGGGCGTCGTCGAGGCGGAAAGCCCGGACCTCGTCATCCTCGGCAAGCAGGCCATCGACGACGACTGCAACCAGACCGGCCAGATGCTCGCCGCGCTGCTCGGCTGGAGCCAGGGCACCTTCGCCAACGAGGTCGCGCTTTCGGACGGCCGCGCCAAGGTGACGCGCGAGGTGGACGGTGGCCTCGAGACGATCGACCTGAAGATGCCGGCGGTGGTGACCACCGATCTCAGGCTCAACGAGCCGCGCTACGCCTCGCTGCCGAACATCATGAAGGCGAAGAAGAAGCCGATCGACGAGAAGAGCCCGGACGATTTCGGCGTCGACGTCTCGCCCCGCCTCGAGATCGTCAAGACCGAGGAGCCGAAGGGCCGCCAGGCCGGCGTCAAGGTCGCGTCCGTCGACGAACTCCTCGACAAGCTGAAGAACGAAGCCGGCATTCTCTGACCAGACGACCGGGCGGCCCGCCCGTCAGCAGGATCGCCCGCGTCCCGGGCGGAGGCTTTCTCCGAAGCGGACGAAGCCGAACTCAATGGAGCGCCCGACGAACTCCCGAAGGGATGGAGAGACCGGGCCAGCCGAGGAAACCCAGATGACCACCCTCCTGATCGCCGAACACGACAATGCCAGCCTGTCCGAGCAGACCGCCAAGGCGCTCGCCGCCGCCGCCAGGCTCGGCGGCGAGGTGCATGTGCTGGTCGCCGGGCAGGGCGTCGGCACGGCCGCCGAGGCGGCCGGCAAGCTGGACGGCGTCGCCAAGGTGCTCGCCGCCGACGACGCGGCCTATGCCCACCAACTCGCCGAGCCGCTCGCCGATCTCGTCGTCGAGCTCGCGGGCGACTACGAGGCGATCGTCTTCGCCGCCACGACCACCGGCAAGAACGTCGCCCCGCGCGTCGCGGCGCTTCTCGACGTCATGCAGATCTCCGACGTCACCGCCGTCGTCGCTCCCGACACCTTCGAGCGGCCGATCTATGCCGGCAATGCCGTGCAGACGGTGAAGTCGAAGGACGCCAAGAAGGTCGTCACCGTCCGCACCTCGGCTTTCCAGGCGGTGGGCGAGGGCGGCGCGGCCGCGGTGGAGAGCGTGGCCGGTGTCGGCGATCCGGGCCTGTCCGCATTCGTCGAGGAAAAGCTCGCCCATTCGGAGCGACCGGAGCTTTCGGCGGCGAAGATCATCCTGTCGGGCGGCCGGGCGCTCGGCTCCAAGGAAAAGTTCGACGAGTTCATCCTGCCGCTCGCCGACAAGCTGGGCGCCGCGGTCGGTGCCTCGCGCGCCGCCGTCGATGCCGGCTATGCGCCGAACGACTGGCAGGTCGGCCAGACCGGCAAGGTGGTGGCGCCCGAACTCTACATCGCCGCCGGCATTTCCGGCGCGATCCAGCATCTCGCCGGCATGAAGGATTCCAAGGTCATCGTCGCCATCAACAAGGACGAGGAGGCGCCGATCTTCCAGGTCGCCGACTACGGCCTCGTCGGCGACCTGTTCCAGATCCTGCCGGAGATGAAGGACAAGCTCTGAGACGACGGATCGCTTGATCCGCAGTCTCCGAAGGCTTATGCTGCAGTGCAGCAATAATCGGCGATGGGAGAGCGCGCGATGACGGGTGAGATCAGGACGGTCGGTGTGATCGGGGCCGGCCAGATGGGGGCGGGCATCGCCCATGTCGCGGCGCTCGCCGGCTTCGACGTCAAGCTCTACGACATCGCCGAGGACCGGGTCGCCGCGGGCAGGCAGCGCATCGAGAAGTCGATGGGCCGGCAGCTCGCCTCGGAGAAGATCACCGAGGCGGACCAGGCCGACGCGCTGTCGCGCATTTCCGGCACGGTCGAGGTGAAGGATCTCGGCGACCGCGACCTCGTCATCGAGGCGGCGACCGAGGACGAGGCGGTCAAGCGCAAGATCTATCGGGAGGTCTGCCCGCATCTGAAGCCCGAGGCGATGCTGGCGACGAACACCTCGTCGATCTCGATCACCAGGCTCGCCGCCGCCACCGACCGGCCGGAACGCTTCATGGGCATCCACTTCATGAACCCGGTGCCGGTGATGAAGCTGGTCGAGCTGGTCCGCGGCATCGCCACGGAAGAAGAAACCTTCGAGGCGGCCAAGGTCTTCGTCGGCGCGCTCGACAAGACGATCACCATCTCGGAGGATTTTCCGGCCTTCATCGTCAACCGCATCCTCCTGCCGATGATCAACGAGGCGATCTACACGCTCTACGAAGGCGTCGGCTCGGTGACCTCGATCGACACGGCAATGAAGCTCGGCGCCAACCATCCCATGGGTCCGCTGCAGCTCGCCGACTTCATCGGCCTCGACACCTGCCTGTCGATCATGCAGGTGCTGCATGACGGGCTGGCCGATTCCAAATATCGCCCGTGCCCGCTGCTGGTGAAATATGTCGAGGCCGGCTGGCTCGGCCGCAAGGCCGGCCGGGGCTTCTACGACTATCGCGGCGAGGAGCCGGTGCCGACGCGTTAGCGGCCGACGTTTTACGGAGCGGCCAGGAGATCGACGGCGTATCCCTGCGCCGCGAGGAGCGACGCGGCCTTCCGGTCGAATGTCGCGAAGACCTCGCCGCCGAGATTTCGGCCTTCGAAGGCGATGACGCCATCGGCGAAGTCGCCGCCACGATCGATCATGGCGAGGCCGGCATCGACGGCGTCGCGGTCGCACACGACCTTGGGGTCGGATCTCAGCGAGATGATCGCCGCCTTGAGTTCATCGGAGGTCGCCTTGTAGCGTCTGCTCAAGGTCCAGGCGATCTCGCAGAAGGTTGGGAGCGCGATTGCGATCGACGTCGCGCGCCGAAGAAGATCCGAGGCCGCTTTTGCCTGACCCGGATCGTCTCCGATCAAGCTTCGGATGATGACGTTGGTATCGGCAACGATCTTCACCGCCTGCCGGCCCAGCCGTCGGCAATGACGTCGTTCAGCTCCTCGATCGTCGGCGCCGGTCCATTGGCGAGATGATGGAGCATCCCGAACGTATCTTCGATGCGACCGCGCGGCCGTTCGTCGTTCCGGCTGCCCTCGGGCCGGGCGGCGCTGAGGCTGATCTTTCCACACGGATCAAGGTCTACATCGAGAGCCTCGCCCGGCTCGACGCCGAGATGCTCGAGCAGCTCAGGGCCGAGTGCCACCGCGCCGTCCTTCGTCACCGTCAGTGTGATGCTCATGACGCAATCTCCGAATGTCTTTGCAAAGATATGCGGTGATCCGCCGTGCGGCAACGTGTCGGACACGGGAAGGCGCGGCGCCTCGCCAGCCGCCGCGCCTCATCGTCTCGCCCGATCGTCTCCGGGCGGTATCGAGATGCGCGGTCGCCTTTACGCCAGCGTCAACCCGACGTCGACATTGCCGCGGGTGGCGTTGGAATAGGGGCAGACCTCGTGTGCGGCGGCAAGAAGTTTTTCCCCGGCTTCGCGGTCGAGGCCCGGAAGCGTCGCGGTGAGGTGGGCAGTGATGCCGTAGCCGCCTTCCGAGCGCGGGCCGAAGCCGATTTCGGCGGTGACCGTCGCGTTGGCCGGTACCTTGACGCCGACCTTGCCCGACACCGCCTTCATGGCGCCGAGGAAGCAGGCGGAGTAGCCGGCGGCAAAGAGCTTTTCGGGATTGGCGCCGACACCGCCGGGGCCGCCCATTTCCTTGGGTACGACGAGCTTGACGTCCACCGAGCCGTCGTCTGAGCGGGCGGTGCCGTCGCGGCCTCCAGTGGAGGTGGCGCTGGTCTTGTAGATGACGTCCACGGGCATGGCATGCGTCTCCTTCGGTGTGGCGATATTGATTATCGCGATAAGTAATATCTGGCCGCGCGAGGTAATTTCGGCCATAAACATTATCGTGATAATAGATCTTGCGGCGTAGAGGTGCTGCGACGCGTTTCCCACATGGGTTCTTGCGGCACCGGCCGTATCCCGCGGTTCCCCAATGCGACGATGCCGACTGATGAACGACGAAACTTTCGCACTCGACCAGCACCTCTGCTTCGCGCTCTACGGCGCCTCGATGGCGATCGGGCGGCTCTACAAGCCGGTGCTGGACGAGGCGGGCATCACCTATCCGCAATATCTGGTGTTGAGCACGCTGTGGGAGCGGGACGGCCTGACCATCGGCGCGATCGCCGAGCGGCTGGCGCTGGAATCGAGCACGATCACCCCGCTGGTCAAGCGGCTGGAGGCGAACGGCTTCGTCGCCCGCCGGCGCAATGCCGAGGACGAGCGGCAGGTGCTGGTCACGATGACCGAGGCGGGGCGGGCGATGCGCGCCGTCACACGCCGGCTCGGCGAGCGGATCCTTGCTGCCTCCGCGATGTCGCCCGACCGGTTTCGCGCCCTCAACGCCGAGGTCCGGGCGCTGCGGGACGCCGTCGCGGCCGCTACGGAACGGCCGCCGGAACGATAGCCCTCAGGCGCCGGCGGAGCCCTCCCGCTTCACCGCCTCGATCAGCCGGATGGCGTCCGGGCTCGCCCATTCGGCCGGACCGGTGATGACGCCTTTCGCACAGCCGTCCGGGTCGACGATGAGCGAGACCGGCAGGCCGAGGGTGACGCCCTTGGACTTGAGGTCGTTGAACGTCGCCAGCGAGCCGTCGTGATAGAGCGGCAGGCTCTCGAGGTTGGTCTCGGTGTAGAATGTCTTCGGCTTGGCGAGATCGCCCATGTCGACATTGATCGGCACCACGGCGAAATCCGCGCCGCCTTCCTGGCGCTCCAGCGCGTCGAGAGCCGGCATCTCCGCCCGGCAGGGGACGCACCACGTCGCCCAGACGTTGACCAGCAAATTCTTGCCGGCGAAGTCGGCGATCGAGACCTCCTTGCCGCTCTCGTCCTTGAAGGCGATGGTCTTCGCATCGAAGGGCTCGTCGAGGGCGCGCACGGCCGCCACTTCGCCGGTGGCATTGTCGTTGACGGCGGCAGCGAAACTCTCGTCGAGCGGGCAGGCGGAAGCGACCGCGTTGCCAGACCCGCTTTCCGTCACGTATAGCACCCCGACACCGGCCACGATGCCGAAGACCAGCGCCAGACCCGCAATGGCGAGGAGACGCTTGTCGAAGCGCAGCGAATTCTCCACCGTCATTTCACTCCCAATCCTTCGTCCTACGGTACCGATGAGCCAGAAAACCAGCAACGAGATGTGGGGCGGCCGTTTCGCCTCCGGCCCCGACGCGATCATGGAGGAGATCAACGCCTCGATCGATTTCGACAAGCGGCTCTATCGCGAAGACATCCGCGGTTCCAAGGCCCATGCCGAGATGCTGGGGCGGCAGGGCATCGTCTCGGCCGAAGATGCCGAGAAGATCGTCGAGGGTCTCGCCCAGATCGAGGCCGAGATCGAGGCGGGGACGTTCAACTTCTCGCGACGGCTCGAAGACATCCACATGAACGTCGAGTCGCGCCTCGCCGAGCTGATCGGCCCCGCCGCGGGGCGGCTCCATACGGCGCGCTCGCGCAACGATCAGGTGGCGATCGATTTCCGCATGCATGTGCGCACCGCCTTCGAGGCGTTGGAGGCGAGGCTGACGGCCTTCATCGAAGCCCTGCTCGACAAGGCCGAAGCTCATGCGGAAACGGTGATGCCGGGCTTCACCCATCTGCAGGTCGCCCAGCCGGTCACCTTCGGCCATCACTGCCTCGCCTATGTCGAGATGGCGGCGCGCGACCGCTCGCGCTGCCGCGACGCGCTGAAGCGCCTCGACGAGTGCCCGCTCGGCGCGGCGGCGCTCGCCGGCACGGGCTTTGCCATCGACCGGCATGCGACGGCGACCGCGCTCGGCTTCGCGACGCCGACGCGCAACTCCCTCGATTCGGTCTCGGACCGCGATTTCGCGCTGGAGTTCCTGTCCGTGGCGGCGATCTGCGCCACCCATCTGTCGCGGCTCGCCGAAGAGGTCGTCATCTGGTCGACGCCGCAGTTCGGCTTCGTCAGGCTGTCGGATGCCTTTTCGACGGGCTCCTCGATCATGCCGCAGAAACGCAACCCGGATGCGGCGGAGCTGGTGCGCGCCAAGCCCGGCCGGATCAACGGCGCGCTCATCTCGCTGCTGACGGTGATGAAGGGCCTGCCGCTGACCTATTCCAAGGACATGCAGGAGGACAAGGAGCAGGTCTTCGACGCGATCGATTCGCTCGCCCTGGCTCTGGCGGCGGCGACGGGGATGATCCGCGATCTCACGGTCAATGCCGAGGCGATGCGCAAGGCCGCCGGCCACGGCTATTCGACCGCCACCGATCTCGCCGACTATCTGGTGCGCGAACTCGGCCTGCCCTTCCGCGAGGCCCATCACGTCACCGGTCGGGCGGTCTCGCTCGCCGAAGGGGCGGGGCTCAAGCTCGAGGACCTGCCGCTCGACGTCCTGAAGTCCCTCGACGGACGCATCGGCGAGGGGATCTATTCGGTGCTCGGCGTCGACGCCTCGGTGCGCAGCCGCACGAGTTTCGGTGGCACCGCGCCCGACAACGTCCGCCAGCAAGTGGCATACTGGCGACATCGGCTGGCTCCTGAGGGGCTTTGACGGCGAGGGCGGGTGCTTTTGCCGTGGGAACCGTTTATCACCATCGCGGCAATCGGAGTCGCGGGACAGTCGAGATGGGAGATCGAGCGGTGAAGCTGGTATGGACGGCCGTCGTCGTCGTCATGAGTCTTCTGGCGGGCTGCGGCGTCAAGAACCTGCCGGTGGGCCCGACCACCGGGGAGGTTCCTCCGGTCGTCGATGGTGACGCGAAGTCGAACCGAAGCGGCGACACGGCAACGTCGCTCCGGCCGACGTCCCTCACCCAGTCGAGCCGCAACGTCGCCATCAGCGGCGCCGAAGTCTCGAAGAACGAGACCGCCGATCGCGGCTTCATCCTCGATCCGCTGTTGAACTGACCCTGAAATCCGGTGCCGGCATCGCCATGAATCATTTCGGATACAAGGACGGCAGCCTCCATGCCGAAGACGTTGCGATCGAGACGATCGCCGCGGAAGTCGGCACGCCGTTCTACTGCTATTCGACGGCGACGCTGACGCGGCACTACCAGGTCTTCGCCCGGGCATTCTCCGACATCGACGCGCTCGTCTGCTATGCGGTGAAGGCGAACTCCAACCAAGCGGTGCTCGCCACCCTCGCCGGGCTCGGCGCCGGCGCCGACGTGGTTTCGGGCGGCGAACTGATCCGGGCGCTGCGGGCGGGCATTCCCGCCGAAAAGATCATGTTTTCCGGCGTCGGCAAGACCGTCGCGGAGATCGACGTCGCGCTCGCTTCGGGGATCTTCTGCTTCAACGTCGAATCGGAGCCCGAACTCGAGGCGATTTCGGCCCGCGCCGTCGGCGCCGGCGTCACCGCCAACGTGTCCTTCCGGATCAATCCGGACGTCGATGCGGGCGGCCACGCCAAGATCTCGACCGGCAAGAAGCACGACAAGTTCGGCATCGCCTTCGACCGCGCCGACGCCGTCTACGAGCGCGCCCGCGAACTGCCCGGCATCGCCGTCACCGGCATCGACATGCATATCGGCAGCCAGATCGAGGCGCTGGAGCCCTTCGACCGCGCCTTCGACCGGCTGGCGGGCCTCGTCAGGCACCTGCGCGGCATGGGCCACCGGATCGACCACGTCGATCTCGGCGGCGGGCTCGGCGTTCCCTATCGCCGCGACAACCAGCCGCCGCCGGAGCCGCCGGCCTATGCCGAGATCGTCAAGCGCCACGTGCGCGATCTCGGCTGCAAGGTGGTGTTCGAGCCGGGCCGGCTGATCGCCGCCAATGCCGGCATTCTCGTTTCGCGCGTCGTCTACGTGAAGAAGACCGAGGGCAAGACCTTCCTCGTCCTCGACGCGGCGATGAACGATCTGATCCGTCCGACCCTCTACGACGCCTGGCACGACATCGCACCCGTCCACGAATCGGCCGGGGGGGAGCGCTTCCTCGTCGACGTCGTCGGCCCGGTCTGCGAGAGCGGCGACTTCCTCGCCAAAGACCGCGACATGCCGGTGGTGAAGGCGGGGGACCTCGTCCAGGTCGCCTCGGCGGGCGCTTACGGGGCAGTGCAGTCCTCGACCTACAATACCCGTCCGCTGATCGCAGAGGTGCTGGTCAAGGGTGGCGACTTCGCCATCGTGCGGCCGCGCCAGACGATCGACGAGCTGATCGGCCTCGACCGACTGCCGGGCTGGCTCGGCGGCGAGGATTGACGGCAGGCCGCTGCCCGGGCGCCGGGTGGTGCTGCCATGCCTCTGACCTCGCAGCGTCTTCACAGTCCCGTCAAGCGCCTCCACTTCGCCTCAAATCCTGTTAGGGTCGGGATCGACGAGCGCGAACTGGGGCAGGGCATGGCGGACAACGACGCGTCGAGGACATGGCGGCCGACCCGGCGGCTCGGCTGGACGCGCCGGACGACCTTCGCCGCCATGCTGCTGGAGCGCTCCTGGCCGGCGATTCTCGGCCTTGCCGCCAGCGCCGCGCTGTTTCTCGTCTTCGCCTGGTTCGGCCTGTTCCGGCTGATGCCGGACGTGCTGCGCATCGTCGTTCTGGCCGTCATCGCCCTTTGCGCGCTCGCCTCCATCGCCCTTCTGGCGGTCGGATCGAGGCGGCTGCGGTTTCCCTCGACCGGCGACGTCGATCGGCGGATCGAGGCGACCAGCCGGCTCACCCATCAGCCGCTGCGGGCCCAGGGCGAGCGCCCGTCCAGCGACGATCCCTTCGCCGCCGCCCTGTGGCGCGAGCACCAGCGGCGGATGTCGGCCAATCTGCGCCATCTCACCGGCGGAGCGCCGGCGACGCGTAGCGAGCGGCTCGACCCGATCGGCCTGCGCGCCGTCCTCGCGCTTCTCCTCGTCACGTCCTTCGCCTTTTCCTTCGGCCCGGACGGCGGGCGCATCGCCGACGCCTTCCTGCGGCCGGCGAGCGTCGAGGCCGCAGGCCGGCGGGTCGACGCCTGGGTGACGCCGCCGGCCTATACGCGGCGGGCGCCGATCTTCCTGACGGCGGCGGACACCCAGCCGATCACCGTGCCGGAAGGCAGCAAGTTCTCGCTTCGCGTCAGCAACGGCGAAAGCGTCGACGTGACGTTCGATCCGGCGCGCGAGGGCGCCGATGCGGTCGCGATTCTCTCGACCGCGGAGGCGAAGGCGGCCGAGGCCGCTGCCGGAGACGGCGCCGCTCCCGCGACGGGCGACGCGAACGAGACGGCCGCGGACGAGACGAAGCCGGCCGCGGAAACCGGCGGCGGAGCCGAAACGGCCGCGCCGGCCGACGGGCCCCGCGACTACGAATATACCGTCGCCGAAAGCGGTTCGATCGACGTCGAGACCGGCTTCTCCTCACTCGGGCAATGGCGATTTTCGGTGACGCCCGACGCCGATCCGACCATCGCCTTCAAGGACGAACCCTCCGAGTCCCGCAACGGCGCGCTGCAGCTCGCCTACGAGGTCGGCGACGACTACGGGGTGCGCAAGGCACGCGGCGAGATCGAGGTCGAGGGCGCGCAGGCGGCCGGCGCCCGGCCGCTCTATCCGGCGCCGGAGATGCGGCTCGCGGTGCCGCGGCGCGGCCAGGGCGTTTCGGAAGGAAAATCCAGCGTCGACCTCACCGAGAGCCCCTATGCCGGCGCGAAGGTCGATCTGACCCTCGTCGCGGAAGACGATGCGGGCCAGACCGGACGCTCCAAGACCAAGGCGATCACCCTGCCCGAGCGCCGCTTCCTCAATCCGCTGGCGAAGGCCGTGGTCGAGCAGCGCCGGATCCTCGCCCTCGATGCCAACAGGGCCGACCGCGTCGTCGACATGCTCGACGCGGTGACGCTGCGCGGCGACGAATTCATCGCCAATCCGACCGACTATCTCGCGCTGAAGGCCGTCAGGACGCGCATCGCGACCGCCCCTGACGACGAGACGCTGCGCTCGGCGGTCGACTTCATGTGGGAGATCGCGCTCGGCATCGAGGACGGCGACCTGTCGCTCGCCGAGCGCCGGCTCCGGGACGCGCGCGAACGGCTCGCCGAGGCGCTGGAAAACGGCGCGTCTGGCGAGGAGATCGACAAGCTGATGCAGGAACTGCGCGAGGCGATGCAGGAATACATGCAGGCGCTCGCCGAGCAGATGAAGAACATGCCGCCGATGAGCCAGGAGGAGATGCAGTCGCAGAACTTCCAGGAGATCCGTCCCCAGGACCTGCAGAAGATGCTCGACCGGATCGAGGATCTGGCGAAATCCGGCTCCAAGGACGCCGCCCAGCAGCTGCTGTCGGAACTGCAGCAGATGATGGACAACCTGCAGGCCATGCGGCCCGGCCAGCAGCGGCAGGGGCAGGGCCAGCAGAACCCGATGCAGGAGCAGATGAACAAGCTCGGCGAGATGCTGCAGCGCCAGCAGCAGCTGCGGGACCAGACCTACGATCTCGGCCGCCAGATGTATCGCCAGCAGCAACAGCAGGGTCGGCAAGGCCAGCAGCAGCAGGGCCAGCAGCAGCAGGGCGAGCAGCAGCAGGGCGAGAACCAGGAGGGCCAGCAAGGGCAGCAGGGCCAGCAGCCGGGCGGCGAGATGACCGCCGAACAGATGCAGGAGATGATGAAGCAGCTGCAGCAGCAGCAGGGCGAACTGCAGCAGCAGCTGGAAGCGATGCGCCAGGAACTCGAAGGCATGGGCATGCAGCCCTCCGAGGACTTCGGCGAGGCCGGCGAGGAGATGGGCAATGCCGAGGGCTCGCTCGGCGAAGGCCGCGACGGCGAGGCCTTCGGGCATCAGGGCAAGGCCCTCGAAGCGCTGCGGCGCGGCGCGCAGTCGATGATGCAGCAGATGCAGCAGGCGATGCAGCAGGGCCAGCAGCCCGGCCAGGGCCAGATGGGCCAGGGTTTCGGCGGACGGCAGATGAACCAGTCGAGCCGCGATCCGCTCGGCCGACAGCGCAATTCGCAAGGTCCCGATTTCGGCGAGGACGTCGGCATTCCCGACGAGATCGACACCCAGCGCGCCCGCCGGATCCTCGACCAGATCCGCAAGCGGCTCGGCAACCAGCTCTCGCCGCAGCAGGAGCGGGAGTATCTGGAGCGGCTGCTGCAGACGCCGTGATTAACAGCTTGTGCTATCGGCTCCGATATTTTTTCTGTGAATTAATGTATCTAAGAAAATCGTGATTTTTTAAATATTTCGCCTTTGTAGAAATCTAATGTAAATCAATCTCCTTTCAACTCAATTTCTGGAATTATTCTCATGAGATCTTTGCAGATTCTCTCTGCGTCTTGGATGGGGTATGCGTTCGGGGATGCATTTGCTTGATTCAAGGTGGCGAAAATCCGGGAGACATTATCGCACTCTAAGAGCAAGCGATTCGTTTCGATAAGAAATTCCTGTAACTTATGTGGCTCGTTGCCCGTAAACCCAGCGATCAAGTGATCCTCCACGATTTTGAAGCCGGAAACGAGAAGCGCAATGATTGCCGCCACAACCGATGCGGATGAGTTTCCAAGTCCGAGAGCCCCGAGCACACTCACGTTGCTGACTAGGGCCACAAGAGAAGCAGACAATTTCAGTCGTTTGGCCGTTTTTACACGGGACCGAGCACGAGGGAGTTCCACGGTCAGTCGACTCTGCATCCGATTGAGAGTCGCTTCAATCAGAGCAATCTTCAATATTTCAGTATCGTGATCGAATGTCCTGCCAGGTTCTTTGTTGTCTGCTTGTGGTTGAAAAACGCCGCTCAGAATGCCATTCTTTATGATGTTTATAACGTCGGACACATTATCAGGTGTAATTTCTGAAATTTGTACTTTATCTTCGGAATTGACTGTAATTTTACCGCCATTTTCAGACTCAAGCCAAGATTGCATGGCGCGAGCGAGTGTTGGCACCGTCTTGTTCAAAGACGCAGACGCCGCGTTTAGCAACGATGGTTCCATGGCATATGCCTCTGATCATCAGCTTGAATTTATTGAACGTATGATTATACATCAGAGTTGTAAAATTAGAAAATTCCCTTGGGAAACATATCAATAGGCCGATCACCGAGCGCTCGATCCTAGCAATGCGGAAAGAGTTGGCAGGGGCCCGCCCGCAAGGTCTCCCGCCGCAGGTGCTTTGACCCGCCAAAATTTTTAATCGACTGCGGTTCGGAAACGTGGGTACCCACGAGAAGCGTGCAAGTCGCTTGAGGTTCGGCCGTGGCGAAGCCCGTCGGGGCGGCCTATAAGGTGATTTGCCGGCTTTGCTAGCAGCGTTGTCGCCGCAGTCGATTGCTTGGTCCGACGACGTTCAATGTCGTAGGTGTTTTTGTTTCCGGAGGCCTGTCGATGACGCTCAACCCCAACTCGATCGAGGCGCGCGACGTCGCCTATCACCTGCACAGCTACACCAATGCCCGCCGGCACGAGGAAATCGGGCCGATCGTCATCGAGAGCGGCGAGGGGATGTACGTCACCGATACGGACGGCAAGCGCTATGTCGAGGCGATGGCCGGTCTCTGGTCGGTCGCCGTCGGCTTCGGCGAGAAGCGGCTGGTGGCTGCGGCGGCGCGCCAGATGGAGAAGCTGAACTACTACCACACCTTCACCCACAAGTCGCACGTCCCGGCGATCGAACTCGCCGAGAAGCTGATCGCCATGGCGCCGGTGAAGATGTCGAAGGTCTATTTCACCAATTCCGGCTCCGAAGCCAACGACACGATGATCAAGCTGGTACGCTATCGCTCCAACGCCCTCGGCCAGCCGGAAAAGAAGAAGATCATCAGCCGGATCAAGGGCTATCACGGGGTGACGCTGGCCTCCGCCAGCCTGACCGGCCTGCCGAACAACCATCGCGCCTTCGACCTGCCGATGGAGGGGATTCTCCACACGACCTGCCCGCATTACTGGCGGGAGGGCCGCGACGGCGAGAGCGAGGAGGCGTTCGCCAGCCGCTGCGCGGCCGATCTGGAGGCGATGATCCAGGCGGAAGGTCCCGAGACGATCGCCGCCTTCATCGGCGAGCCGGTGATGGGGGCGGGCGGCGTCATCGTGCCGCCGAAGACCTATTGGCAGAAGATCCAGGCGGTCCTGAAGAAATACGACATCCTGCTCGTCGCCGACGAGGTGATCTGCGGTTTCGGCCGGACCGGGCGGGCCTTCGGCTGCGAAACCTACGGGATCGAGCCGGACATCATGACGGTGTCGAAGGCGCTGTCTTCGTCCTACCTGCCGATTTCGGCGCTTCTGATCAACGATCGCGTCTATCAGCCGGTCGCCGACCAATCCTCCGAGATCGGCACCTTCGGCCACGGCTACACCGCTTCGGGCCATCCGGTCGCCGCCGCCGTCGCGCTCGAAAACCTCGCCATCATCGAGGAGAAGCGCCTGATCGAGCATGCGGCGGAGATCGCACCCTATTTCCAGGAGCAACTGGCGTCTCTCGGCGAGCACCCGCTGGTCGGCGAGGTGCGGGGCGTCGGGCTGATCGCCGCCGTCGAGCTCGTCACCGACAAGCAGGCGAAGGTCGCCATGCAGCCGCCGGGCTCGATGGCCGGCGCCGCCTTCGCAATGGTGCAGAAGAACGGCGTGATCTCGCGGGCGATCGGCGACGCGCTCGCCTTCTGCCCGCCGCTGATCGTCCAGAGGAACGACGTCGACACCATCGTCGAGGCGACCCGCGCCGGCCTCGACGAGCTTCAGGCGTCTCTGTAGAGGACGTGTCGCGCTCCGTTTCGGGATCGTCCCGGGCGGAGCGGCGGCTGCCGCGGTCGGCAGATGCACACGGTTGGGAAACCTCGCCGGTCGCCCCGTCCGTCGGCGCGATTCTATCGCGCCGGGCGGTTCTCGACCTCGGCCGTGACCATGGACGTCTCGGCAGACCCGGCGGCCCTGCCGGTCCCGGCGAATCCGCCGGCCATGACCTGGTCGGCGGCGAAGAGTTCCGGCGAGCCGATGAACCGATAGCCCTGTTCGATCATGGAATAGAATGCCGGTCCCGTCCGGTCGCCGATCGTCACCACGCGGACGATCAGCGGCTGATCGTTGCCGGCCGGGACTGCAAAGGCCGCGACGGCGATCGCTGCGAGCATCCCGAAAAGGATTGGTCGCGTCATCGAATTGCTCCAACCTGTCGTGGAAGGCTGCCCCGATCCGTTCCGCCGGTGCTTGACCTTCCGATACGTCATTTTGCCGTCATGGCGGCTCAATGGCAATAAAACGAAAATGTGAGGAAGTGGTTTCACCCGCAACGTCCGCATGCGGCGGCGTCGGGCCGACGTCGGCGGCGATCAGCCGTCGGTCGTGCCATCACGGGCCTCGCGTCGCCCGGAGCGGCGTGGCTTGTGCATTTGCGAAAAAGCCTTTGACAGCGGCAGCTCACGGAAACATCATCGCGCCGCCCGGGCCCGTGGTCGGCTCCGCCGGCACGGCCGGGTCATTTCCAATACGTTCGACGGCTGGGGCGCGACCCAAGTCGGGGCGCCGGTCGACCAACATCGAGGGACAACATGCCGAAACGCACTCTCCTGGCAGCCGCTGCCATCCTGGCAACGCCGCTGCCGGCCTTTGCCCATCTCAACCCGGCCGAACACGGCTCGTTGCTCGCCGGCGTGTCGCATCCTCTCACCGGTGTCGACCACATCGTCGTCATGCTGCTCGTCGGCATCTGGGCGGCGACCTTCAAGGGCCCGGCCCGCTTCGCCATCCCCGCCGCCTTCGTCGGCATGATGCTCGTCGGCTTCGGGCTCGCCATGGCCGGCGTCGCGCTGCCCTTCGTCGAGCCGGCCATCATCGCCTCGCTCGTCGCCGTCGGTCTTCTGATCGCGCTCGCCGTCCGTGTCCCGGCGCTGGCGGCCGCTGCGATCGTCGGCGTCTTCGCGGTGTTCCACGGCCATGCGCACGGCTCGGAACTGGGCGCGGCCGGCGCCGTCTCCTATGCCTGCGGCTTTGCGGTGGCGACCGCGGCCCTTCACGGCGCGGGGCTCTGGCTCGGCTCGGCGGCAGTCCGTCATGCCCAGCCGATGGCGATCCGCGCCGCCGGCCTCTTCGGTGCCGTGGCCGGCCTCGCGCTGTTCGCCGCCTGAGCGGCCAAGGCCGAACGACGTCCCCGTGCCGCAGGCCGGCGCGGGGGCAGGTGGCCTTGCGGCCTCGCCCGTGATTTGATGGTGTCCGGGTTCGAGGTTCGCCGCGGGGCGGACGCCTCCATCTTGCGAAAGGCCTATCGCCCATGATTCCCGGCGAAATCATCACCATGGACGGCGAACTGACGCTGAATGCCGGCCAGGACGCATTGACGCTGGTCGTCAGCAACGGCGGCGACCGGCCGGTGCAGGTCGGCAGCCACTATCATTTCGCCGAGACCAACCCGGCCCTGTCCTTCGACCGGGAGGCTGCGCGGGGCATGCGGCTCGACATCGCCGCGGGAACCGCCGTGCGGTTCGAACCGGGTCAGACCCGCGAGGTCACACTCGTGCCGCTCGGGGGCAGCCGCAAGGTGTTCGGCTTCAACGGTCAGGTGATGGGAAGCCTCTGAGGCCTCGCCGGGGCGCTCAGTTCCCGGCCGCGTCCGGCGTCGCGCTCGGTGCCGAGGCGAGACCGCGCTGGATCGCCTCGAGGTCGATGCCGACCCGAGGGGTGGGCAGTTCGGGCGCCGGGGTCTGCACGGGCGCGAGCTGCGCCGAATAGTTCGAGTTCATCGGGTCGCCGGACGTGCCGAGCGTGTCGACGGGGGACGTCCCGATATCTCCCGATCGGGCGAGCGCATCGACATTGGTGCTGCCGATCGAGGACGACCCCTCCGTCGCCCGAAGCTGCGTGCCGCTCGAGGAGGTGCCGCCCGAGGAGGTGCCGGTCGGTGTGCCGGCGATGCCGCCCGTCGTGGACGTCGTCCCCGAGAGCTGACTGGTCCGAATCGACTGTGCCGAAGCCGGCGCCGCGAGCGCCATGGCGGCACCGAGCGCCACTGGAACGAGCGCGGCCGAGAGGCGGGCGGAGCTTGAGATACGCATGACGGTTCTCCATTGGAGCTGATCGATCGGAGCAGCCGGAACGCTCCGGTCGTTCCTTCGAACTAACTGGCCTTCGGCAGGGAAATTTCCATCCCCCGCCAGCCGCTTCGCGGCGCTGCCGGATCGATTGGAGCCAGCTAGGCGGCGAAAAAAGGCGGACGCTGGACGCCAGCGCCCGTCAGCGGGGCGGAGCGCGCCGGATGATCGCCCGGTGCGAGCCGTTCGAACGGCCGCGGGTCACCGAACTCGAGCCGATGGCGCCGGGCCCTTCCCGCGCGAAGGTGCCGGAATTGATGCCGTCCAGCCGCGAATTGCCCTCGGTCGCCCGCCGCTCGGTCTCGCCGGCGCCGCTTGCGCCGTTCGGAATCTTCGGGCGCAGATAGCTGTTGTCGTAGTCGCGGCCGTAATAGCGCTCCTCGACCGTATCGCCGAAGACCGGCGCGTTCTCGATGCCGACGTTCGGCCGCGGCGGTGCGCCGCCGATCTTGGCGCCGGCCATGGAAGAGCCCGGCACGCTGATTCCCGGACCGGGATCGAAGGGCTGGGCTGCCGCGGGCGCGGCGGCGAGGACGGCTGCCGCCACGGCGAGGAGGGGGATCGGGCGTCGCATCGGATTTCCTTCGAGGGCGCTGCGGGGCTCCGGCTCGCGGTCGGATGGAAAAGCCGCGCGCATCCTCCGGTTCGAGTGAAGACAAGCTTTCTCGACCGACATATGGTGATCCGATCACGTGGCGTCACCGCGCTGCGTCTTCACGACCCGATCGACAGTCCCGCTCGCACGAGAGACACGCCATGCCAGCCAAGATCACGCGCGCATCCTACGCGGCCATGTTCGGCCCGACCACCGGGGACAAGGTGCGGCTCGCCGATACCGAACTCTTCGTCGAGGTCGAGAAGGATCTGACGACCTATGGCGAGGAGGTGAAGTTCGGCGGCGGCAAGGTGATCCGCGACGGCATGGGCCAGTCCCAGCATTCGCGCGCCGACGGGGCGGTCGACACGGTGATCACCAACGCGCTGATCCTCGACCATACCGGCATCTACAAGGCCGACATCGGCCTGAAGGACGGGCGCATCGCGGCGATCGGCAAGGCCGGCAATCCGGACACGCAGCCCGGCGTCACCATCGTCGTCGGGCCGGGGACGGAGGCGATCGCCGGCGAGGGCAAGATCGTCACCGCAGGCGGCTTCGACAGCCACATCCACTTCATCTGCCCGCAGCAGATCGACGAGGCGCTGTTTTCCGGCGTCACCACCATGCTCGGGGGCGGCACCGGCCCGGCCCACGGGACGCTGGCCACCACCTGCACGCCCGGCCCCTGGCATCTTGCCCGAATGCTCCAGGCGACCGACGCCTTTCCGATGAATCTCGGTTTTTCCGGCAAGGGCAACGCCTCGCTGCCGGCACCGCTCGTCGAGATGATCGAGGGCGGCGCCTGCGCGCTGAAGCTCCACGAGGACTGGGGCACGACGCCGGCGGCGATCGACAACTGCCTGTCCGTGGCCGACGACCACGACGTCCAGGTGATGATCCACACCGACACGCTGAACGAATCGGGCTTCGTCGAGAACACCGTCGACGCCTTCAAGGGCCGCACCATCCACGCCTTCCACACCGAGGGCGCCGGGGGCGGCCATGCGCCGGACATCATCAAGGTGTGCGGGCTTCAAAACGTCCTGCCGTCCTCGACCAACCCGACCCGGCCCTACACGGTGAACACCCTGGAAGAGCATCTCGACATGCTGATGGTGTGCCACCATCTCGACGCGTCGATCCCCGAGGACATCGCCTTTGCCGAATCGCGCATCCGCAAGGAGACGATCGCCGCCGAGGACATCCTCCACGACATGGGCGCCTTCTCGATCATCGCCTCGGACAGCCAGGCCATGGGCCGCGTCGGCGAGGTGATCATCCGCACCTGGCAGACGGCCGACAAGATGAAGCGCCAGCGCGGGCGGCTGCCGGAGGAGACGGGCGACAACGACAATTTCCGGGCCAGGCGCTACGTCGCGAAATACACGATCAACCCGGCGATCGCGCAGGGCATGTCGGCCGAGATCGGCTCGATCGAGGTCGGCAAGCGCGCCGACCTGGTTTTGTGGGACCCGGCCTTCTTCGGCGTGAAACCGATGATGGTGCTTCTCGGCGGCATGATCGCCGCCGCCCCGATGGGCGACCCGAACGCCTCGATCCCGACGCCGCAGCCGGTGCACTACCGGCCGATGTTCGGCGCCTTCGGCAAGGCGGTGGGCGCGACGGGGGTCACCTTCGTCTCACAGGCGGCGATGGGCCGGGGCCTCCGGGACGCGCTCGGCTGCGAGAAGACCTTCCTTCCGGTGAAGAACACCCGCGGCGGCATCGGCAAGTCGGCGATGATCCACAATGCCGCGACGCCCAGGATCGACGTGCATCCGGAAACCTACGAGGTGCGGGCCGACGGCGTCCTGCTCACCTGCGAGCCGGCCAAGGAACTGGCGATGGCGCAGCGTTATTTCCTCTTCTGAGGGCAGGCGGCGGCCATCGCGGCGCGACCGTCCGGAGAGCGCTTCGGCGCCCCTGCCTGCCAGCCATGAACGGCATCAGCCGCAGGCGAGTTGCGGGGGCCGATGGAAGCGGCCCGAAAGATCCGGAACGGCATTTCGATGGTCGCGCTTGGCGCCGTACATCGCGCCGTCGGCCTGGGTCATCAGCAGTTCGATGTCGGCGCTCGATGCGACCGTTCCGACGGAAATGCCGATCGAGAGCGTCGCGCCGGCGAAGTCGGTCGTCTGGCAACCCGAGCGAAAGGCGTCTTCGATTGCCGCACAGCGACTCTCCGCCCGCTTCCAGGCGTCCTTGCCGGTGAAGATCACGACGAATTCGTCACCGCCCAGCCGCGCCGCCAGCGCGTCGTCGCCGGCCTGGTCGCGCAGGACGTCCGCGAGGCAGCGCAGGAGAGCGTCGCCCTCCGCATGGCCGAGTTCGTCGTTGACGTCCTTGAAGCGATCGACGTCGATCACGGCAAGCGCGATCGTCACGGGCTTGCCGCCCGCCGGCTTCCAATCGTAGATCGCCGCCCGGTTCGGCAGACCGGTCAGGACGTCGGTGACGGCTGCCTGCCGCAGCCGCTGCTTCTGGCGGAAGACGACGACGAGGAGAGCGAGACCGATGCAGCACGTCAGGAAGATGGCCGAGCTCAGGCGGACCATCGTCGCGGCGAGAAGCTCCTGCTCGTGTTGCGCGACTTCCGATTGACGGACGTTGGCGAGGGCGGTCAGCCGGGTGAATTCGTTGGCCGCTCGATCGAGGGCGTTGAGCGCCTCGATGCCGCTCTCCGTCGAGTCGAGCGCGGCGATGAGCGGCCGGATCGCGAAGAGCGTTTTTTCCAGGTTGTCGCGCGCCGTCGCCGCCTCGGGCACGTCGATCGGCCCGTAGGCGATCGGTATCGTGGAAATCCGGCCCTTGACGATCGCCCATCTGAGCTTCGCCGCGCCGGTGCCCTCGTCGTCGAGGATCGCGTCGCTGATCGCTGCATGCAGCCTCAGGATCTCGATCTGCGTTCGCGCATAGACGTAGGAGAGATTGTAGTTCGAGAGTTCGACGATCTGACCCTGATAGCGCTGAATCTGCACGCTCGTCACGGCGGCGAACCCGGCAAGCGCGCAGGTCGCGAGCAGCAACGCGCCCGTGAAGCGATCGAAGTTGCGGATCGTCGTCCACCACCGCCTGATCATGACAGCCTGATCCGCGATATCTGCCAGATGCAGAGGCCGAAATGCGGCTTGTCCTTGAGCTCGGGCCTGTCGTCGAAGGGAAAGATGAGCAAGGCCGGGCCTTTGTCAGCCACCGACATGAACGCCCCATTCTGCCTGATGGCGAAGATCGCGTCGTCGGCGACGAGCCGGGATACGTCTGCGGTCGCCGCGTATTCGTCGAGTGCGGCGATCTCGGCCCGTTCGAACGCCGCTTCGGGCGCGAAAGCCCGCAGCAATTGCGCGACCGACGGCCCTTCGAAGACGGCGGGCGTCGCGATCCACGGGGCTTTCGTCTCGAAGCGGGTCTGCGGCAGCGCCGCCAGATCGTCGCGACTGAAGCGCGTCGTCCTGCCACGGCCGGCGGTGACGGAAACGAGCTTTTCGGCGGGATCGTCGAAGTCGCCGGCGGCATGCGCCGACACGAAAGAGAACGGATGGGCCGCTGCCGCAGAGATTGCCAGGAGAACGGAACGGCGGCTCATGCTTCTCACGACGATGCTTCTTTCCGCAGTTGACGTTACGGAGAGCTTGGCGTTTCGGAGCTAAATTTTCGTGAAGCCGCGCATTGCAATCCGTGCGAAATGTCGGCTTACCGGGCGGGCGACCGGCGGGTGCCGACTACCGCCGGTCGGTTTTGCGCATTATCTTCCGCCCGCAAGCGCTCCATCCGGCTTGCCGGGATTTCAGGATCGAAAGGGCTTCCCATGATCGTCGGAAACACCGTTCTGCGGCGTGGGGACTGGACCGAGGCGGCGGACACCATCACCCTCGACGAGAGCCTCAGGCATCGCCGCCGCATGGCGATGGTCTCCGATGGCGGCATCGCCTTTCTTCTCGATCTGCCGGAAACGACGCTGCTGCGCGACGGCGACGGCATCCTTCTCGACAACGGCGCGGTGATTGCGGTGCGGGCCAAGCCGGAGCCGCTCCACGAGGTGCGCGGCCGGGACACGGCCCATCTCGTCGCGCTGGCCTGGCAGATCGGCAACCGCCATCTGGCGGCGCAGATCTTCGCCGACCGGCTGACGATCCGCCGCGATCCCGTCATCCGCGACATGCTGCTCGGTCTCGGCGCAGAGGTCGAGGAGATCGAGGCACCCTTCGATCCGGAAGGCGGGGCGTATCAGGCCCATCACCACGATTGAGAGAAAGGGTGCGCCGGGAATGCCGGGCGAAATTTGCAAGGCGGAAGACGGCGCGCACCGCAGCCGGGCCGCGGCCGGGGCCTCGCCGGGTGACCTCGCGACGCTGCTGACGCTGTTCTCGCCGGCCTTTCCGATCGGCGGCTTCGCCTATTCCCACGGTCTCGAAACGGCCGTCCGCGAGTGCCGCGTCAAGCGCGCGCGGGACGTCGAGCGCTGGGTCGAGGTGCTGATGTCGCGCGGCAGCGGCTGGAACGACCTCGTCTTCGTGGCTCTCGCCCATGGCGCGGTCACCACCGGCGACGACGCGGCGCTCGCCGACCTCGCCGAACTCGCGAGCGCCCTGTCCGGCAGCGCCGAGCGGCGGGCGGAAACCGTCGGCCTCGGCAGCGCCTTCCTCACCGCCGCGCGGCCCTGGATCGCAGCGGCTGGCCATCGGCTGGCGGTCCTCGAAGAGATCGACGCGATGCCGATGCCCGTCGCGGCCGGCGCCGTCGCGGCGCTGGCCGGTCTCGGCAAGGGCGACACGCTCACCGCCCATGCCCAGAACTTCGCGCATTCGCTGGTTTCGGCCGCCGTGCGTCTGGTGCCGCTCGGACAGGGCGAATGGGTCGGGGTGATCCATGCCCTGGCGCCGGCGATCGTCGGAAATGCCGGGCGCGCCCGCACCGCGACGCTGGACGATCTGGGCTCGTCCGCATTAGTTTCCGAGATCGCCGCGATGCGGCACGAAACGCTCCCAACGAGGCTCTTTCGGTCATGATTTCCACCAACGGCCCCCTGCGCGTGGGCATCGGCGGCCCGGTCGGCTCGGGCAAGACGACCCTCACCGAAAAGCTCTGCAAGGCGGCGCGGGAAAACTGGTCGATCGGCGTCGTCACCAACGACATCTACACCCGCGAGGACGCCGAGGCGCTCGTCCGGCTGCAGGCGCTCGCCGCCGACCGGATCATCGGCGTCGAGACCGGCGGCTGCCCGCACACGGCGATCCGCGAGGACGCCTCGATCAATCTCGCCGCGATCGCCGAACTCAAGCGGCGCCACGCCGACCTCGATCTCGTCCTGGTCGAATCAGGCGGCGACAATCTCGCCGCGACCTTCTCGCCCGACCTCGTCGACCTGTCGATCTACGTCATCTCGGTCTGCCAGGGCGACGACATTCCGCGCAAGGGCGGGCCGGCGATCACCCGGTCGGACCTTCTCGTGGTCAACAAGACCGATCTCGCCCCTTACGTCGGCGCCGATCTGGAGCGGATGCGACGCGACGCCGAAGCGGGCAGGGGCGTCCTGCCGACGGTGTTCACCGACCTGTCGCGAGCAAAGGGCCTTGCCGAAATCGTCGATTTCCTCGCCGTCATGGGGGGGCTCGCGAGGATCGAGGCTGCGGCCTGATCTTCTTCGAGGTCGAGGTCGAGGTCGAGGTCCCGCCGCCGCGAGGGTTCAATGCCGGTCCGGCCGGCGGAAGGCGCTGGCGGCGTCGCAATTCGCCGGCCGCCGCAGGCCCCCGATGCATGCGCGCCGCGCGGCGGATCCCGATCCGCCGGACCTCGAACCGGACGCCCTTACAAGCGTCGACACGCGGGGAAGCGGCTGCGCCGTCGGAGCCCAGGGCATCATTCCGCGGTGATCGCCTCCACCGCCGGGATGCGGCCCAGCGCCCGCACGATCGCCTCCAGCCGGGCGCGGTTGGCACCGAAATCGCCGCGGCCGACGAGGGACCGGGAGTAGAGCATCAGCGCGGTCTGGCCGCCGGCGACGGTGACGGCTCTCGCGTCGAGCGTATCGGGAAATTCGAACACCTGGCTGCGGAAGACGTAGCGGCGATAGGCCGGATCGCGGCCGTCGTCGACGCGTTCGGCCCGTCCGCTCGATCGGGCGGCATCGTCCAGCGCCTCGATCAGGGCCGCAGGGGACGTCCGATAGGTCGGCAGGATCAGGTCGACGGGCTGGGTGCATGCGCCTTTCGAACAGGCGAGGGCGTCGTTCGGCGCGTCGCGGCGACGCAGGCGGGCGAAATCGACCGGCCCCTGATCGGCCGGGCCTGCCGCCCACCGCCAGATCCGCCGCGGCCCGATGGCGAAGAACCCGGCTATCGCGACGCCCGCCGCGGCGGCGACGCCGATCAGGATCCGGCGGGTCGCATGACCCTTTCGCGTCGTCTTGAGCCGGCCCATGGAACCCTCCGTCGTCTTGCCATCGCCGACCCTGAACGGCAGCGCGTCGACCGGGTTCCTCTCCCATGGCGCCGACCTCGCCCAAATCCCGCTCTTGCCGCCGCCGGCCAGATGCGATAGGGAACCTCCCCATACACGTCGTCGCCCTGCGCCGATCCGCACCCGTAGCTCAGCTGGATAGAGTGTCGCCCTCCGAAGGCGAAGGTCACAGGTTCGAATCCTGTCGGGTGCGCCATTCCTTTTTCTGTCCGACCCGGACACATGGGTAACAGAACGTTCCTAAGACAAGGGTGACAATCTCGTGCCGAACGGATTGTCGATAGTTTGCAAGGTTCTCTGTTCCAGGTCGATATATCCCAGATCGTAGCTCATGAAGCTGACGATCCAAATGCCTTCCTCGATCTCCTTTATTCCGAGCCTCTGACCGGCCATGACGGTCGAGACGTTGATCTTCTTTCTGTGCATGCAGATGCGGCCACAGGCGGTGACGAGAACATCCCTGTCATGGAACGGGTAGTCGATTTCGGGCAGGCCCCGATAGGCCCTTGAAGAAGGGGCGTAGACGTCGCTCGGCGTCTTCATTGCGAGAGCCTCGTGCGGGCGTTCGGTGTTGAACTCTCTGACGAATTCGTCGAAGCGGGCCTGCTGTTGCAGGCTATTTGCACCGGGCGGCCGTGTCGTCTCCTTCTTCAATGTCAGGTGCATGCGTTCGTGGCGGCCGTTCTGTTGCGGATGGCCGGGTTTGATCCGTTCGATCGCGATGCCGAGGCGCAGCCAGAAGACGGAAAGCCTGGACAGATTGTAGAGCCCGTTGGGTGAGGCGAAGGGCAGACCGTTGTCGGATCGCATCGCCTGCGGCAGGCCGCGTTCCTTGAACAGGCGCACGAAGGCCTCGATGACGGGATCTTCCTTCGTCGCTTCCAAGGCTTCGCAACACAGAATCGAACGGGAAGCCTGATCGGTGACCGTCAAAGGGTAACAGTATCGGCCATTGCCGGTCTTGAACTCGCCTTTGAAATCCGTGCACCACAGGTCGTTGGGCTGGAGCGCCTGTGACAGCGCGGTGCCCGTGGCGGTGAAGCGCCGCCTTTGACGGGCGCGCTTCACCAGGCCGTGCCGGTCGAGCACCGCGTGGACTGTCGAGGTGGCGGGGATGCGCACATCGCCGGCGAGCTTCCTGACGAGCAGCTCCCTGATCTTTCTGGCGCCCTAGAGAGCGTCTCCATAAACGGGTTCATCTGAGCGGCACGATCTGATTCATTCTCCTTGAAAGGAGAATGCCATGCGTCGTCATGAACTCACGGATCAGGAATGGGCGGTGATCGAGCCGCTGCTA